>NZ_JAAIKO010000035.1 GCF_016107395.1 Streptomyces fildesensis | reverse complement strand
GCCGATGGTACTGCAGGGGGGACCCTGTGGGAGAGTAGGACGCCGCCGAACAATTATTACGAGGCCTGGCCTCGGATCTTCGATCCGAGGCCAGGCCTTTTTGTCGTCTGGGGTAGGGTCGGGTGGAATCATCGGCACGTACATACAGGAGGGGCCCCCGGTGGAGGTCCAGGAGACACGGGTGCAAACGGATCGGATCTTCACGATCCCCAACATCCTGAGTATGGCTCGCCTGGTGGGCGTTCCGGTGTTCCTGTGGCTGATCCTGTGGCCGGAGTTCGGCGGTCCGAAGGCCGACGGCTGGGCTCTGCTGGTGCTCGCGCTCAGCGGCATCAGCGACTATCTGGACGGCAAGCTCGCGCGGCGGTGGAACCAGGTCAGCAATCTCGGCCGGCTCCTCGACCCGGCCGCGGACCGGCTGTTCGTACTGTCCACCCTGATCGGGCTCACCTGGAGGGACATCCTCCCCTTGTGGCTGCCGTTGCTCCTGTTGGCCAGGGAGGTGATGATGGGGGTAATGCTCCTGATCCTCCGGCGGCACGGATACGGGCCGCCGCAGGTGAACTTCGTGGGCAAGGCAGCCACCTTCAACCTGATGTACGCCTTCCCGCTGTTGTTGCTGAGTGATGGCAGCGGATGGCTCGCCACGCTGGCCGCAATTTGCGGATGGGCGTTCGCCGGATGGGGTACAACTCTGTACTGGTGGGCAGGGATCCTCTATGTAGTGCAGGTCCGCAGACTTGTGCGGATGGACGCCACGGCTGATTGAGCCGCAAGGAGGACTTTTCCGACATGAAGGCCGTCGTGATGGCCGGCGGTGAAGGCACGCGCCTTCGCCCAATGACCTCGAGTATGCCCAAGCCCCTGCTGCCGGTTGCGAACCGGCCGATCATGCAGCACGTGCTGACGCTGCTCAAGCGGCACGGTCTCACCGAGACCGTGGTGACCGTGCAGTTCCTCGCATCCCTCGTCAAGAATTACTTCGGGGACGGCGAAGAACTTGGCATGGAGCTCACCTACGCCAATGAGGAAAAGCCACTCGGGACAGCCGGGAGTGTGAAGAACGCCGAAGAGGCGCTCAAGGACGACTCCTTCCTTGTGATTTCGGGCGATGCGCTCACGGACTTCGACCTCACCGAGCTCATCGAATTCCACAAGGAAAAGGGCGCACTTGTCACCGTATGCCTGACGCGGGTGCCCAACCCGCTGGAGTTCGGCATCACGATCGTGGACGAAGAGGGCAAGGTCGAGCGCTTCCTGGAGAAGCCGACCTGGGGCCAGGTCTTCTCCGACACCGTCAATACGGGCATCTACGTCATGGAGCCCGAGGTCTTCGACTACGTGGCCGCCGACACGTCCGTCGACTGGTCGAGCGATGTCTTCCCGCAGTTGATGAAGGAAGGCAAGCCGGTCTACGGCTTCATCGCCGAGGGCTACTGGGAAGACGTCGGCACGCACGAGAGCTACATCAAGGCGCAGGCGGACGTCCTCGAGGGCAAGGTCGATGTGGATCTCGACGGCTTCGAGATCTCACCGGGCGTCTGGGTGGCCGAAGGTGCCGAGGTCAGCCCCGACGCGGTACTGCGCGGTCCGCTGTACATCGGGGACTACGCGAAGGTCGAGGCCGGAGCGGAGATCCGCGAGCACACGGTCATCGGCTCGAACGTGGTCGTCAAGTCCGGGGCGTTCCTGCACAAGGCCGTGATTCACGACAACGTCTACGTCGGTCAGGGAACGAACCTGCGCGGCTGTGTGGTCGGCAAGAACACCGACATCATGCGGGCGGCGCGGATCGACGACGGTGCCGTGATCGGCGATGAGTGCCTGATCGGCGAGGAGTCGATCATCGCGGGCAACGTCCGCGTCTATCCGTTCAAGACCATCGAGGCCGGCGCGTTCGTCAACACGTCGGTCATCTGGGAATCGCGGGGCCAGGCGCATCTGTTCGGTGCGCGCGGTGTCTCGGGAATCCTGAACGTGGAGATCACCCCGGAACTGGTCGTCCGGCTGGCCGGTGCCTACGCCACCACGCTGAAGAAGGGGTCCACGGTCACCACGGCCCGCGACCACTCCCGTGGTGCGCGAGCGCTGAAGCGCGCGGTGATCTCGGCCCTGCAGACCAGCGCCATCGACGTCCGGGACCTGGAGAACGTCCCGCTGCCGGTGGCCAGGCAGCAGACGGCGCGCGGCAGCGCCGGCGGCATCATGATCCGGACCACCCCCGGCACCCCGGACTCCGTCGACATCATGTTCTTCGACGAGCGCGGCGCGGACCTGTCGGCGGGCGGTCAGCGCAAGCTGGACCGGGTCTTCGCCCGCCAGGAGTACCGGCGTGCGTTCCCCGGTGAGATCGGGGACCTGCGCTTCCCGTCGAGCGTTTTCGACTCCTACACCGGTTCGCTGCTGCGGGCCGTCGACACCTCGGGTGTCGCGGAGTCGGGGATGAAGGTCGTCGTGGACGCGGCGAACGGCAGCGCGGGGCTGGTGCTGCCGAGCCTGCTCGGACGGCTGGGCGTCGACGCGTTCACCATCAACCCCGGGCTGAACGAGGCCCGGCCGACGGAGACCGCGGACGAGCGCCGGTCCGGGCTGGTGCGGCTGGGCGAGATCGTCGCCTCGGCGCGCGCCGCCTTCGGTGTCCGGTTCGACCCGGTCGGTGAGCGGCTGTCGCTGGTGGACGAGCGCGGCAGGATCGTCGAGGACGACCGGGCGCTGCTGGTGATGCTGGACCTGGTCGCGGCCGAACGGCGCAGCGGACGGGTGGGACTGCCGGTCACCACGACCCGTATCGCCGAGCAGGTGGCGGCGTACCACGGCACGCAGGTGGCGTGGACGACGACGTCGCCGGACGACCTCACACGGGTCGGCCGGGCGGAGAGCACGATCTTCGGCGGCGACGGCCGGGGCGGCTTCATCATCCCCGAGTTCAGCAGCGTCTTCGACGGGTCGGCGGCGTTCGTGCGGCTGATCGGCCTGGTGGCCCGTACCCAGCTCACGCTCAGCCAGATCGACGCCCGGATCCCGCGCGCCCATGTGCTGCGCCGCGATGTGGCGACACCGTGGGCGGTCAAGGGGCTCGTGATGCGGAGCGTGGTCGAGGCCGCGGGCGACCGGTCGGTGGACACCACCGACGGCGTCCGCGTCGTGGAGCCCGACGGCCGCTGGGTGATGGTCCTGCCCGACCCCGCGGAAGCGGTCACCCATTTGTGGGCGGAAGGGCCGGACGACGCGTCCGCCCAGGAGCTGCTCGACGAGTGGTCGGCGATCGTGGAGGGCGCGGGTCGCTGATTCCGGGCCCGAACGGCGCGCCGTAAGGGGGCCGTTCGAGTGGAGCGGCCCCGACGTGCAACGATGTGCGGCATGCCGCAGCAGCACCAGGATGGGAGCAGCCCCAGCCCGAAGGCCCCGCCACGGCGCCCCGACGCCTCGATGTCGCTGCTGACCAACGTGATGGATCACAGCCTCGACGACGGCTACGCGGAGGCGGCGGAGCGTCGTGGCGTGGTGGGCAGCTCACGGCTGCCCACCACGCTGCGGGCCAAGCTGGGGTTCGCCGTGGGGCTGGTGCTGGCGGCGCTGGTCGTCACGCTCGGGGCCGCGCAGGCGAATGTCGCGGCGCCCACGGTGGCGCTGGAACGCCAGAAGCTGATCGAGCGCATCCAGTCCGGCACGAGCTCCGCGGACGCTCTGCAGAAGAACGTGGACCAGCTGCGCGACGAGGTCGACGCGAAGCAGCGCGCGGCCCTGGGCGACCAGGGCGTCGGCAGTACCGCCCTGGTGGCGCTGGAGGCGGGCGCCACGCCCGTCAAGGGTCCGGGGGTGAAGCTGGTCGTCGACGACGCCAAGGAGGCGTCGACGGGGAACGGCGGCGGGCCGCGGGAGAGCAACGGATTCTCCGACACCGGCCGGGTGCGCGACCGTGACATGCAGCGGATCGTCAACGGGCTGTGGGCGTCGGGAGCCGAGGCGATCTCCGTCAACGGCCAGCGTCTGACGGCGCTGTCGGCGATTCGTGCCGCCGGTGACGCCATACTGGTCGACAACAAGCCGCTGGCGCCTCCGTACACGGTGCTGGCGATCGGGGACGGCCAGCGGCTCAGCACGGCCTTCCAGGAGAGCGCGGACGGGCAGTATCTGCACGTACTGCAGCAGAGCTACGGGATTCGCGCGAGCATCTCCGCGGAGGACGAGGTGCGGTTGCCGGCCGCCCCCAGTCTGATCGTGCGCTACGCCAAGCCGGTGCCCGGCAACACGAAGGCGGACGCCGCCAGAACAGGGAAGGGTACGAAGTGATCGCCGTACTGGGCCTCGTCGTGGGAGTCGTGGTCGGACTCGTGGTCCGCCCCGTCGTGCCGACAGTGGTCGAGCCCTATCTCCCGATCGCCGTGGTCGCCGCGCTCGACGCCGTCTTCGGCGGTCTGCGGGCGATGCTCGACGGGATCTTCGACGACAAGGTGTTCGTCGTCTCCTTCCTCTCCAACGTGGTGGTGGCCGCGCTGATCGTGTTCCTCGGGGACAAGCTCGGTGTCGGCGCGCAGCTGTCCACGGGTGTGGTCGTGGTCCTGGGCATCCGGATCTTCTCCAACGCGGCTGCCATCCGCCGCCACGTCTTCCGGGCGTGACCGCCGTATGAGCGACGAAGAACTCCCCGAGCGCGCCGTGACGCCCGAGAGCGACGGCGTCCCCGAGAGCGCCGGAGCACCGGAGCGCGCCGAGACCCCGGGGCACTCCGGTGCCCCCGAGCCGGACGACGCGCCCGCGCGGCCCGGGAAGACCCTGCCGCCCGAGGTGCCTGCCGCCCCGGCATTGGACGCCGGGCCCGCCAAGCCGGCCCCCGGCGAGACCGGCCGGCAGCGGCTGCTGGCGGGGCTGTGGCCGCCGCGGCTGTCCCGGGCGCAGCTCATCGTCGCGCTGCTGCTGTTCGTGCTGGGTCTCGGGCTGGCCATCCAGGTGCGCTCCACCAGTGACAGCGGGGCCCTGCGGGGCGCCCGTCAGGAGGACCTGGTGCGCATCCTGACCGAGCTCGACAACCGCACGCAGCGGCTCCAGGACGAGAAGCGCCGGCTGGAGACCCAGCGCTCCGAACTGGAGACCAGCTCCAACCAGGCCGAGGAGGCCCGTAAGCAGACCGAGCAGAAGGCGCAGCAGCTCGGTGTGCTCGCCGGTACGGTCGCCGCGCAGGGCCCCGGCATCAATCTGACGATCGCGGACCCCAAGGGCGGCCTGGAGGCCGACAAGCTGCTGGACACCCTGCAGGAGCTGCGAGCGGCCGGGGCCGAGGCGATCCAGATCAACGATGTACGGGTCGTGGCCGACACATACTTCACCCAGGGTTCCGACGGCATCGAGATCGACGGCCACAAAGTCGTCCAGCCCTACCGGTTCAAAGTCATCGGAAATCCGCAGGACCTGGAGCCGGCGCTCAATATTCCTGGTGGAGTGGTGCAGACTTTGAAGAAGGAGCAGGCCACGGCGGATGTCGTCCGTTCTGAGAAGATCGTCGTGGACGCCTTGCGGCCATCGAAGCAGCCTGACTACGCTCGGTCGTCATCACAGTGACGCGGGGGGTCGGAACTTCGTCGGGGTGGTCCGTGTTGGAAACTGTGTGTAGCGAGGGTTCGTCCTGCCCCACGGGCGGGTCTGTTTCGGTCAAGGGGAATCGCCCGTGAAGTTGTTTGGGAAGTTGTTCGGCAAGAGCGCGCGGCAGGCCAAGCAGGCCGGTGATCCCGCTACCGCGCGTCATCGTGCCCCGCGCCACGGGCAGGAGGACGGCGCGGCCGAGGGGCGGCCGCTGTTCCGCGACGAGCCCGCCGGGGCCTACGGCGACATTTCGGGCGGACAAGGTGTGGCGTCTGTTGACCCTGCCGCGTCCGGCCGCATAGGTTTCGGAGAACCATCAACCTCAAGTACGGGTGGAGGGTTTCCCTCCGCTCCGTACGCTTCGAACGTCCCCGCGGGCGATCCGCGGCAGGAGGCTCAGTCCATGACGGCCTTGCCGGTATGCACGAGGTGCGGGCACACCAACGCGGAGGCGAGCCGCTTCTGCTCCAACTGTGGTGCGCCGCTGCGTGCCGGGGCTCCGTCCGAACGGCCGTCGGAGACCACGTCCACGATCTCGATCTCGGGGCTGGAGGCCTACGAGGCCGAGGCGACCGGTCAGATCGTGACGCCGTCGCTGTCCCCGGAGGCCCAGGCGGCCGTGGACGCGCTGCCGATCGGTTCCGCCCTGCTGGTGGTGCGCCGCGGCCCGAACTCGGGCAGCCGCTTCCTCCTGGACGGCGAACTGACCACGGCCGGCCGTCACCCGCAGAGCGACATCTTCCTGGACGACGTCACCGTCTCGCGCCGCCACGTGGAGTTCCGCCGGGCTGCCGACGGTGGCTTCACGGTCTCGGACGTGGGCAGCCTCAACGGCACGTATGTCAACCGGGAGCGGATCGACTCCGTGTCCCTGGCCAATGGCGACGAAGTCCAGATCGGTAAGTACCGACTGGTCTTCTACGCGAGCCAGGGCGGCATCTGAATCCCCTGGACTCCGTCCGGGGGGACCCTCAGGGAAGGCCCATGCTTAGAACACCGTCAGGCGGTGCCGGAAACGGCACCGCCACCGCGGACGGCCGGCTGCTCAGCATCGGGGCCGTGCTGACCCACCTGCAGGACGAGTTCCCCGAGGTCACCATCTCCAAGATCCGTTTCCTGGAGGCGGAGGGCCTGGTGGAGCCCCAGCGCACTCCTTCGGGCTATCGGAAGTTCGCGATGCGCGATGTGGAGCGGCTGGGCCATGTGCTGCGGATGCAGCGGGACCACTATCTGCCGCTGCGCGTGATCCGGGAGCATCTGGACGCGCTCGACCGGGGTGAGCAGATTCCGCTGCCGGGGCCGGGCGAGGCACGGGAGCTCGCGGACGGCACGGCGGCCACCGAAGGCTCCGGCGAGCTGCGGATCGGTCGGGAGGCACTGCTGGCCGCCACCGGCGCGGAGCCGGCCGACCTCGACCAGTGGGAGTCCTACGGCCTGGTGGAAGCCGGCCGTGACGGCGGTTACGACGCCGAAGCGGTGAACATCGGGAAGCTGATCGTCGACCTGGGCCGCTTCGGGCTCGAACCGCGCCATCTGCGCGCGGTGAAGGCCGCGGCCGACCGGGAGGTCGGCCTGGTGGAGCAGGTGGTCGCCCCGCTGCGGCGGCACCGCAACCCGCAGACCCGGACACACGCCGAGACGACCGCCCGGGAACTGGCCGCGCTGTCGGTCCGTCTGCACGCCGCCATGGTCCAGTCCGCCCTTCGCCTGCGGCTCTTCTGAGAAGCTGTGCGATACCTGTCAAGTCCGCCGTGCGGGATGCTCGACTACCCAAACCGGCCGGGCACGTCCTAGGGTTACTGTGTGAACGAGCTCGACGTCGTGGGTGTCCGGGTCGAAATGCCCTCCAATCAACCGATCGTGCTCCTGCGCGAAGTGGGAGGCGACCGGTATCTACCCATCTGGATCGGGCCTGGGGAAGCCACGGCCATCGCCTTCGCGCAGCAGGGCATGACGCCTGCTCGCCCGCTGACCCATGATTTGTTCAAGGACGTGCTCGAAGCGGTCGGACAGACGCTCACCGAAGTGCGGATCACCGATCTGCGCGAGGGTGTCTTCTACGCCGAGCTGGTCTTCGCCAGCGGTGTCGAGGTCAGCGCCCGCCCGTCCGACGCCATAGCGCTGGCCCTGCGCACCGGAACGCCGATCTACGGCAGCGACGGAGTGCTGGACGACGCGGGGATCGCCATCCCGGACGAGCAGGAGGACGAGGTCGAGAAGTTCCGCGAATTCCTGGACCAGATCTCGCCGGAGGACTTCGGCACGAGCAACCAGTAGCGGGCTTTTTTGGCCCATCCGGCTAGCCGTTCCCCGTTCGGGGGCACGCGAAACCACTCTTGGGGTTGATATCACTCGGCGTGCCGAGTGTGGCGATCGTTGACGCACCCCGAGTGACTGCCTACCGTCGAGATGGAAAGTCCCGTTGGCACGTGCACGTGCCGACCGGGACGCGAAGGGACGGAGGGCGGCGTGAGAAGCACCGGCGACGGTATGGCCACGGGCGGCCCGTATCCCACCCATGGGGCCTTGGCCCGGCAGCCCGCACCGGCCGGCGGTGCGGTGGCCGGCGCGGCGGAGCCCGAGACCGAGACGGTGGGCTACCGGGGGCCGACGGCGTGCGCGGCGACCGGCATCACCTACCGCCAGCTGGACTACTGGGCGCGTACGGGCCTGGTCGAGCCGAGCGTCCGGGCGGCCTACGGAACAGGCGCGCAGCGCCTCTACGGGTTCCGGGACGTGGTCGTCCTCAAGATCGTCAAGCGGCTGCTGGACACCGGGGTCTCCCTCCAGAACATCCGCACCGCCGTACGCCACCTGCGCACCACCGCACCCGCCGAGCTCACCCGGATGACCCTGATGAGCGACGGCGCCACCGTGTACGAGTGCACCTCGCCCGATGAGGTCGTCGACCTGCTCCAGGGCGGCCAGGGCGTCTTCGGGATCGCCGTCGGAGTGGTGTGGCGGGACGTCGAGAGCTCCCTCTCGCAGCTGCACGGCGAGCGGGTGGACACCGGTGAGACGCTGGCCGGCCACAACCCCTCCGACGAGCTGGCACGGCGCCGCAACCGCGTGGGGTGAACCGTTCGCCGTACGGCCGTACGGTGAATGTCAGTGCCGTGCGGGAGCATCGGTGACGTGAGAACCGCTCCGACGATCCTGCACCTGGACATGGACGCGTTCTACGCCGCGGTGGAACAGGCCTCCAAGCCGAGCCTGCGGGGCAAGCCGGTCGTGGTCGGCGGTCTCGGACCGCGCGGCGTCGTCGCGACCGCGTCCTACGAGGCACGTGTCCACGGCGTCCATTCGGCGATGGCCATGGCGCACGCACGGCGGCTGGCCCCCAATGCCGCCTACCTCATTCCCCGCTTCGACCTGTACCGGCGGGTCAGCGAGACCGTGATGGGGATCCTCGGGGAGCTGTCGCCGCTGGTGGAGCCACTCAGCCTGGACGAGGCCTTCGTGGACCTGGAGGCGGGCGGGACGACCGAGGCCCCTCGTGAGGTGGCGGAGCGGGTACGGGCGCGGATCAGGGCCGCCACGGGGCTGACGGCCTCGGTGGGGCTCGCGGGCTCCAAACTGCTGGCCAAGATCGCCTCCGAGCAGGGCAAGCCGAACGGCCTGGTGGTGGTCGAGCCCGGCACCGAGCGGGCGCTGCTGGACCCGATGCCGGTCCGGGTCCTGCCGGGCGTCGGGCCCGCGACCGGTGAGCATCTGCGCCGCGCCGGGATCGGCACGGTCGGCGAGGTGGCGCTGGCCGGGGAGTCCGAGCTGGTGCAGTTGCTCGGCAAGGCGCACGGCGCCTCGCTCTACGCGATGGCCCTGGGCCTGGACAGCCGGCCCGTGGTCGCGGACCGGGACGCGAAGTCCGTCTCGGTGGAGGACACCTTCGACGTGGACCTCACCGACCGGTTCCGGGTGCGCTCGGAGCTCGACCGGCTCGCGGACCGCTGTGTGCGGCGGCTGCGGGAGGCCGGGCGATCGGGCCGGACGGTGGTGATCAAGGTACGGAGCTACGACTTCAGCACCCTGACCCGGTCCGAGACCCTGCGGGCGCCCACGGACGACCCCGGAGTGGTGCGGGAGACCGCGCGGCGGCTGCTGGACCCCGTCGACACGGCCAACGGGGTCCGGCTGCTGGGTGTGGGCGTCACCGGGCTCGCCGACTTCACACAGGAGGACCTGTTCGCCCAGGCCGCCGAGCTGGAGGCCGAGCTCGTGGCGGAGGCCGCCGCGGTGCGCGCTGCGGAGCAGGCCGAGCGGGAGGCGGCGGATCCGGAGGGCCGGCCGGCGCCGCCGGCGGAGCCCGCGCGGGCCGTGCGGTGGATGCCGGGGCAGGACGTGCGGCACACGGAATTCGGTGCCGGGTGGGTGCAGGGCAGCGGCGTGGGACGGGTGACCGTGCGCTTCGAGGAGCCGACGGACTGCGTACCGGGCCGGGTGCGGACGTTCGCCGTGGAGGATCCGGAACTGGAAGCGGCCGAACCGCTGCCGCTGGTGCCCTGACCTGGGCACATGGTCTCCGGTCGCTCAGTCCTCGCCGGCCAGCCGGCCGAAGTCGTGGTCTCCGGCGCTGGGGGCCTCGGTCCCCGCGGACGGGACGTCCATGCCGTAGTGGTGGTAGAGCTGGATCTCCTGCTCGGGGGAGAGATGGCGGCCGACGCCGAAGTCGGGGGCGTCCTTGATGAGGGCCTTAGGGAAGGGGACCCGCAGCTGCCCGTCCACCACCTCGCTCGGCTCCAGCGGTACGAACGCGTCACGGCTGAACAGCCCGGTGCGTACCGCGGCCCACTCCGGCTGTCCGGTCGCGTCGTCGAGATACACCTCGTCGACCGTGCCGATCTTCGCCCCGTCGCTGTCCAGGGCCCGGCGGCCGATCAGGCTGCGGGGATCAATATCGGTCTGCACGGTCCCTCCAACAGATCGGTGCTGCTCTGCTAGACCAACCAAAGGCCACATTGGGGACGGTGTCGACTCGAGGGATCCACGAGGAATCCGCCCCCATCCCCGCTGGTAGGCTGAATGGCGGCTGCAGACCCCATGCGGGAGAGTCCTCCGAGATCGTGTCGGGGGCGCCGAAGGAGCAAATCCTCCCCGGAATCTCTCAGGCAACCGGTACCGCATGGATGAGGTCACTCTGGAAAGCAGGGCGGGCACCGGGCATGACTCATGCGCGGGACCCGGCCTCACCGACGGTGAAAGTCGTGCTTTAGGCAGCACGGTGAAGCTCTCAGGTTGTGATGACAGAGGGGGAGGCCGTTCGGGTGCCCGCGCCGCGGCACCCCTCGCAGGTCGTGTCAGACCAGGAGGCCTCCGTAGATGACTGCCCACCGCATCCCACTCTCCGAGCTCGAGAGCGGCATCCCGTTCGAACAGCGCCACATCGGCCCCGACGGCGGTGCCCAGGCCAAGATGCTGGCTCACGTCGGTTACGGCTCCTTGGACGAGCTCACGGCCGCCGCCGTGCCGGACACCATCAAGAGCGTCGAGGCGCTGCGGCTGCCCGCCGGCCGCACCGAGGCCGCGATACTCGCCGAGCTGCGTGACCTCGCGGACCGCAACCAGGTGCTGGCGCCGATGATCGGCCTGGGCTACTACGGGACGTTCACCCCGCCCGTCATCCTGCGCAATGTGATGGAGAACCCCGCCTGGTACACGGCGTACACGCCGTACCAGCCGGAGATCTCGCAGGGCCGGCTCGAGGCGCTGCTGAACTTCCAGACGGTCGTCGCCGACCTCACCGGGCTGCCGACCTCCGGGGCCTCGCTCCTGGACGAGGGCACCGCCGCCGCCGAGGCCATGTCGCTGGCCCGCCGGGTCGGCAAGGTGAAGCAGGGCGTGTTCCTGGTCGACGCGGACTGCTTCCCGCAGACGATCGCGGTGATCCAGACCCGCGCCGAGCCGACCGGCGTCGAGGTCGTGGTCGCCGACCTGACCGACGGCATCCCGGACGAGGTGGCCGAGCGCGGCGTCTTCGGTGTGCTCCTGCAGTACCCCGGCGCCTCCGGCGCGGTACGCGACCTCAAGCCGGTCATCGAGCGGGCGCACGAGCTGGGCGCGATCGTCACGGTCTCCGCCGACCTGCTCGCCCTGACGCTGCTCACCCCGCCCGGTGAGCTCGGCGCGGACATCGCGGTGGGCACCACCCAGCGCTTCGGCGTCCCGATGGCCTTCGGCGGCCCGCACGCCGGCTACATGGCCGTCCGTGAGAAGTTCGCCCGCAGCCTGCCCGGCCGCCTCGTCGGTGTCTCCGTCGACGCGGACGGCAACAAGACGTACCGGCTGGCCCTGCAGACCCGTGAGCAGCACATCCGCCGCGAGAAGGCCACCAGCAACATCTGCACCGCCCAGGTGCTGCTCGCCGTCATGGCGGGCATGTACGCGGTCTACCACGGCCCGGACGGGCTGGCCCAGATCGCCCTGCGCACCCACCGCTACGCCGCCATCCTGGCCGAGGGCCTGCGAGCCGGCGGCGTCGAGGTCGTGCACGACGGGTACTTCGACACCGTGACCGTCCGGGTGCCCGGCCGCGCCGCCGAGGTCGCCGCCGCCGCCCGCGCCGCGGGCGTGAACCTGTGGGAGCGGGACGCCGACCTGCTCGGCATCTCCTGCGACGAGACCACCGGCCGTGAGCAGCTGACCGCGGTGTGGGGTGCCTTCGGGGTGACCGGTGACGTCGAGGCGCTCGACGCCGCCGTTCCGGACGCGCTGCCCGCCGGGCTGCTGCGCGATGACACGTACCTGGCGCACCCGGTCTTCCACCAGCACCGTTCCGAGACCGCGATGCTGCGCTACCTGCGCCGGCTCTCGGACCGTGACTACGCGCTCGACCGCGGCATGATCCCGCTGGGCTCGTGCACGATGAAGCTCAACGCCACCACCGAGATGGAACCGGTCACCTGGCCCGAGTTCGCCGGGCTGCACCCCTTCGCGCCGGTGGAGCAGGCCGAGGGCTACCTCACGCTGATCCACCAGCTGGAGGACCAGCTCGCCGAGGTCACCGGCTACGACAAGGTCAGCATCCAGCCCAACGCCGGATCACAGGGCGAGCTGGCCGGGCTGCTCGCGGTGCGCGCCTACCACCGCGCCAACGGCGACACACAGCGCACCGTGTGTCTCATCCCGTCCTCCGCGCACGGCACCAACGCGGCGAGCGCCGTGATGGCCGGCATGAAGGTCGTCGTGGTCAAGACCCGCGACGACGGCGACGTGGACGTCGAGGACCTGCACGCCAAGATCGAGCAGCACCGTTCCGAGCTGGCCGTCCTCATGGTCACCTACCCGTCCACGCACGGTGTGTTCGAGGAGAACATCACCGACATCTGCGCGACGGTGCACGAGGCCGGCGGCCAGGTGTACGTGGACGGCGCCAACCTCAACGCGCTGGTCGGCCTGGCCAAGCCCGGCAAGTTCGGCGCGGACGTCTCGCACCTGAACCTGCACAAGACCTTCTGCATCCCGCACGGCGGCGGCGGTCCCGGTGTCGGCCCGGTCGCGGTCCGCGCGCACCTCGCTCCGTACCTGCCCAACCACCCGCTGCAGCCGACCGCGGGGCCCGCCACCGGCGTCGGCCCGATCTCGGCGGCGCCGTGGGGCTCGGCCGGCATCCTGCCGATCTCCTGGGCGTACGTACGCCTCATGGGCGGCGAGGGGCTGCGGCGCGCCACCCAGGTCGCGGTGCTCGGTGCGAACTACGTGGCCAAGCGGCTGGAGCCGCACTACCCGGTGCTCTACACGGGCCCGAACGGTCTGGTCGCGCACGAGTGCATCATCGATCTGCGGCCGCTGACCAAGGAGACGGGCGTCTCGGTGGACGACATCGCCAAGCGCCTGATCGACTACGGCTTCCACGCGCCCACGATGTCGTTCCCGGTGGCCGGCACGCTGATGATCGAGCCGACCGAGAGCGAGGACCTGGCGGAGCTGGACCGGTTCTGCGAGGCGATGATCGCCATCCGCCGGGAGGTCGACAAGGTCGGCTCCGGTCAGTGGCCGGTGGAGGACAACCCGCTGCGCAACGCCCCGCACACCGCGGCGTCGCTGGGCGGGGAATGGAACCGGCCGTACTCCCGCGACGAGGCGGTGTTCCCGGCCGGCGTGTCGGCCGCGGACAAGTACTGGCCGCCGGTCCGGCGCATCGACGGCGCCTTCGGTGACCGGAACCTGGTGTGCTCGTGCCCGCCGCTCGACGAGTACGACGCGTAGTACCCGCGTCGGGGTCGTCCTACTGCTACTGACGTCCGCGGATACTGTCCGGGCCCCGCTGCTGTCGGCGGGGTCCGGCGGTTTCAGGCGGCCGTGGCGATCTGTTCGCTGCCCAGCGGCCGGTGCGGGGCGATGATCTGCCCGTCGGGCAGCAGCTCGCCGGTGTCCTCGAAGAGGAGGACGCCGTTGCACAGCAGACTCCAGCCCTGCTCCGGGTGGTGGGCCACGATGAGGGCGGCCTCCCGGTCGGAGCACTCGGCGGTGGGACACTGCGGCTGGTGCTGGCACATGGAAGGTGTCTTTCGCTGCTGTAGAGGAGTCGTGCGGTCGGATTGGCCTGATACCTGGTTCATAACCGCCCCCGTTCGTTCGGTCGGTCCCAGTGTTGCCCCACGGAGCGGAATCCGCAGGGATTTCGCGCGAGCTGTTCCTGCTAGGTGAGGACGCGTCACCCGACCGGGCGGTTGCCCTCACAGCGTGTGCCTTTCCGGGTGGTACAGATGACCGATCCGGGCTACGTCGTCACGGTACGCACATGACAACGCCCCCGTGACCCAAGGGTCACGGGGGCGTCCGCCCGCCGTCCGGCAGCGCGTCAGACAGCAGACCCCAGAAGAGATGCGGGTGCCAGTCGCAGCGTGAGGACGGGCACCAGATCGGACAGCCGGTGCAGCCGGTGGGCGGCGATCCCCGGCGGCGCCGGTGCGAGCGGCACCAGCAGATCGGCCGGGGCGGGCTGGGCGGAGCCGGCTTCGGCCGAGATGTCGCTGTGCAGCCAGAGCGCCAGCATGTACAGCCCGGGCACGGACAGCAGATGCGGCTGGTAGGCGGTCGAGAGGGCTTCCGCCTGCCGCAGGGCGCGTTCGGTGGAGGCCAGGTACGGGCCCTCCGAGAAGTGCGAGAACGCCCATCCGTCCGGGGTGCGGACGGTCTCGCCCGCTGCCGCGACACGGTCGCCTGCGCGGATGTGGAAGCGCCAGCCGGTGAGCCGGGCGTGCGGCAGCCCGTGGCCCGAGGCGGCCGGCTCGAAGACATGCACCGGCAGCGGGTGCTCGGGGATGAGCGGGCCCTCGGCCGAGCGGAGCGCCGGCGTACGCGCCTCCAGAACGGCGGTGGGCGAACTCAGGGCGGCGAGGACACTCCGAAGGGCGGGTGCGGGTACAGCGGGGACATGCAGCGGCATGGTGGGTTGCCTCTCAGTCGGAGACACGGTGGTGCTGGGCGGGTGCGGACGGCACTGTCAGCGGTGCGGCGGTGAGGGGGTTCCTGCGCAGGCTACGTCCGACGGATCGCGGAGTCTCTGCCTTGTGCGCGAAGTTTATACGACCTGTGTTCACGCAGTGTTTCGGCTAGCTGTCGCGGGCATTGCCGGCAAGAAGGTAATAGGCCTTCCTCGCCAGATATTTCCTCCGCATTTGCGCCGGAGTACGCTCCCGCGAACTGCACATTCCCTGCCGCTGCGGACGGCTGGATCTCGTCGGTCTTTGTCACGAGGGGTACCCCTCATGCCAGGTTAGCGCGACCATGCCGGGGGAATGTGCCGGAGTGTCTAATCCGGCAGCTTAGCTTGCGCTCGGCGCCGCCGGACCGTTATCGATCTTATGGGTTGGGCATCATCGTCACACGGCCCACTCGAGGAGGGACGCTCCGATGGGGGAGAAGGTCGTAGCCACCGGGTTCGACCTGTCCGACCGGCAGCGGTACCGGATGAAGCTTCGCCAGTGTCTCATGGGACTGGAGCGACTGCTGGACGAGAAGAGGTTCGACCGGCCCAGGAATCTCATGGGACTCGAGCTGGAGTTGAATCTCGCTGATTCGGCAGGTCTGCCGCTGATGATGAATGAAGAGGTGCTGGAGCGGATCGCCAGCACCGATTTCCAGACGGAACTGGCGCAGTTCAATATTGAAGTGAACATCGCCCCTCATCATCTTTCCGGACGGGTGCTCGACCGGCTCGCGGAAGAGCTGCGCATCGGGCTGGGATACGCGGACCGCAAGGCCCGCGAAGTCGGCGCGCACATCGTCATGGTGGGTATTCTGCCGACCTTGAGCGCACAGGATCTGGTGGGTGCGAACCTGTCCAGGGCGGACCGGTACACGCTGCTCAACGACCGGATACTGGCCGCCCGCGGCGAGGACATCACCCTGGACATCGCGGGGGTGGAGCATCTGCTCTACACCTCGGGATCGATCGCCCCGGAAGCGGCCTGCACCTCCATGCAGATGCATCTGCAGGTGACGCCCGCCCGGTTCGCGGCGGTCTGGAACGCGGCGCAGGTGCTGAGCGGGCCGCAGGTCGCGGTGGGAGCGAACTCGCCGTTCCTGTTCGGCAGGGAGCTGTGGCGGGAGACCCGGCCGCCGCTGTTCCAGCAGGCGACCGACACCCGGCCGCAGGAACTGCGGGCCCAGGGCGTACGCCCGCTCACCTGGTTCGGGGAGCGCTGGATCGACTCGGCGTACGACCTGTTCGAGGAGAACCTGCGCTACTTCCCGCCGCTGCTGCCGATCTGCGACGACGAGGACCCGCTGGCGACCCTCGACGCGGGGACCGTGCCGCACCTCAAGGAACTCACCCTGCAGAACGGCACCGTCTACCGCTGGAACCGCCCGGTGTACGCCGTGGTGGACGGCGTCCCGCATCTGCGGGTGGAGAACCGGGTGCTGCCCGCGGGACCCACCGTCGCCGATGTCATCGCCAACACGGCCTTCTACTACGGGCTGGTGCGGGCGCTGGCCGAGGCGCCCCGCCAGGTCTGGCACCGGCTGCCGTTCGGCGCCGCGGCGGCGAACTTCGACGCCGCCTGCCGGCACGGCATCGGCGCCGTCATGCACTGGCCGCGGCCGGGGCGGGGCGGCGGGCTCGTGGAGCTGCCGGCCACGGAGCTGGTGCTGGAGGAGCTGCTGCCGCTGGCGTCGGCCGGGCTCGACGCCTGGGGTATCGAGCCCGTCGACCGCGACCGCTACCTGGGCATCATCGAGGCCCGCTGCCGGCTGCGCACCAACGGCGCCGAATGGCAGTCGGCGGTGTTCCACCGGGCGCTGGAGCGCGGCCTCGACCGGCGGGCCGCGCTGGTGTCGATGACGCTGCGCTACTGCGAGCTCATGCACTCCGGCGAGCCGGTGCACACCTGGCCGGTGAGCTGACCGGGGTCCCGGCCGGCCCACCGGCTCCGGAGGGCATCGCCGGCCCGTGGTGGCGGCCTCCGGAGGGCGTCAGCCAGTGGCTGCGGCCGCGCTCGCCGCGGCCGCCACCACCGCCTTGAACAGCACCGCCTGGATCTGCGCGGGGTCCGTCACCCGGTACGCCGCGCCGCCGGTGGCCCTGGCCATGCGGTCGCACGCGGACTTGTCGGCGTCGGGGCCGACCGCGATGACGATGAGCGGAACGGGGTGGGCGGGGTCGCCCAGCTCCTTCAGTTTGGCGGTCAGGGCGTCGAGGGAGATGCTCCCCGGGTCCTCGTTCGCACCGTCGGTGAGGACGACGACCGTGTTGAACTTGCCCGCGGCGAACGACTTCCTGGCGTCCTGGTACACCGCCAGCGTCGTGTCGTAGAGGCCGGTCGCGCCGCCTTCGACGGGCTGCAGGGCGCCGAACGCGCCGGTCAGCCGGTCCCGCTGGGTGGTGCCCTGGGCGGTGCGTACGCCCAGCCGGGCCGTCTCGACGATCTTCTGGTAGTCGCGGGAGCCGTCGAGCCGGGTGGAGAACCGCCACAGGCCCACCTCGTCCTCGGGCGTGAACTGCGTCAGCGCCTGCAGCAGCGACGCCTTGGTGACGTCCAGCCGGGTCTTGCCCTCGGTGCTGGGCACCGGCGCCGCCATCGAGCCGGAGACGTCGACGACCGTGGTGATCCGGGCGCTCTGCACGGTGATCTGCCACATGACGCGCAGCTGCTGCAGGGCCTGTCCCGACGGTGCGGGTACCGGCTCCGCGCCGACCGGCTGCGGCTCCTGGCCGCCGGCGCCGACCACCAGCGCCGGGTCGGGGGCGCCGGTCGCCGGCCGGAAACCGCGGGCGGACAGCAGGCGCACGCTCTCGTCGCTGCCGAGGAGTGACATGAAGCGCGACACGGCCCGGGACTGGTCGGTGGAGAGCGTGTCGTCGTCCAGCGCCGCGTACGGGTAGTCCAGATCGACGGAGCCGTCCTTGGGATAGAACAGCTTCAGGCCGGGACGGCCGTCGCCCGCGGTGTTGCGGACGAACGCCGCCTGTTCCGAGATCACCAGCGCCTGGTTGCGCTGCGGGTTCTGCAGTTCCGACGTGCTGCTGTCGTTGGGCAGGGTGGCCACGATCTGCGCGTCGCCCGGGGCGGTGTACTGCGCCAGCATCTTCGCCGCGGCGGCCGACTCGGTGTCCACGTCACCGCCCCTGCGGCCGATCGACGACGTGATCATCGTGAACCCGAGCAGACCGGTCGCGCTGCGCGCGGGATCCGCGGTGCCGAGGCGGAAGTTGCTCTTCTCACCGGCGGCCGTGGTCAAATCGGCCCAGGTGTACGCCTTGGCGGGCCAGCCCAGGCCCTTGGCCTGCGCCTGCAGCGTGCCGACGACGACGGGGGAGCGGGCGATGCTGGTCATCGAGGACAACGGGGTGCCGCGGCCGCCGATGGTCACCTGGTCGAGCCAGACGCTGGAGTCCGGGATCCAGACCTGGAAGCCGGGGTGCGTCGGGGCCTTGCCGAGGGCGTCCGCCACATCGGCCGAGGCACGCGAGGTCACGGTGACGTCGAGGCAGCGCCCGTCGGTCTTCACGCCGGTGGCCCTGGCCTGTTTTGCGATGGTGGTGAGAGCGGGCGCGATGTCGGGCGAGGCGGCGACAGCGATCTTGACCACGCCCTCCGCGCAGTGCCCGCTCAGCGGCAGCAGGCCGCCGCGGAGCACGACGAAGGTACCGGCCCCCATCGCCAGAACGAAGCTGGTGGTGACCGCTATGGTGCGGCGGCGTACCCGTGGGCGCGGCGCTCCGCCGGCCTCCCGGGGCTCAACTGGAATGCGGTGACGTCCCATGGCTGTTGGGTCTCTCCTGAGGGGTGCTCCGGCCTGTCGCGCGCGATCTTCGTATCTTTTTTCGAGACCCTAGCCAAGCGGGAACGGTACCGAGGCGGGATGACGTAAATGGAGGCTCGGGTGCACACAGAGTCATACGGGGCGGAGGCCGGACTCGCGCGGCGGACCCTGCGGAGCGAGACCCTGCTCGTACTGGCCCTGTCGCTCGGCGCCAGCGGTGTGGGCGCGCTCATCAGCTTCGTCGGGTCGCTGACCAAGCCCGGTTCGCTCAAGGACCAGGCGGCCACCCTGGTGGGCTCCCAGGCGCCGGGCCGGCCCTGGCTCGACCTCGCCTGGCAGCTGTTCGGGATCGCCACCGCCCTGGTCCCGGTCGCCCTGGTCGCGCATCTGCTGGCCCGGGAACGGGTCGGGATAGGTTCCATCGGCTTCGACCTGAAGGAACCCCGCCGCGACCTGGGGCGCGGCACCCTGGTCGCGGCCGCGATCGGCGGCACCGGGCTGCTGTTCTACCTCGGCGTCCGCGCGGCCGGGTTCAACCTCACGGTGGTGCCGGAGTCGCTGCCGGACGTGTGGTGGAAGATCCCGGTCCTGATCGCGTCCGCCGTGCAGAACGCGGTGCTGGAGGAAGTCATCGTCGTCGGCTATCTGCTGCGCAGGCTCGGGCAGTTGGGCTGGTCCCCGGCCGCCGCCCTGGCGGCGAGCGCGGTGCTGCGCGGTTCCTACCACCTGTACCAGGGCGTCGGCGGCATGATCGGGAACATGGTGATGGGCGTGGTGTTCGTCCTGCTCTACCGCCGATGGGGACGCGTCGGCCCGCTCGTCGCCGCGCACGCCCTGATCGACACGGTCGCCTTCGTCGGCTACGCGCTGCTGGCGGGCAAGGTCGGCTGGCTGCCGACGGGTTGAGCGCGCACGCGCCGTGGCGCCGCCGTCCCCGACGCGGCCGGGACGGCTACGGCGCCGCGTGCAGCTCGCCGTCGATGACGGTCACGGCGGTACCGGTGAGCAGTACCCGGTCGCCGCGCAGTTCGGTGCGGACGAAACCGCTGCGTGCGGAGACCTGCAGGCCGGTGAGTTCGGTACGGCCGAGCCGGGCGGACCAGAACGGCGCCAGGGCGGTGTGGGCGCTGCCGGTGACCGGGTCCTCGTCGATGCCGACGGCGGGGAAGAATCCGCGCGAGACGAAGTCGTAGCCGCGGGAGGGGTCTTCGGCCGCGGCGGTGGCGATGACTCCGCGCGGGCCGAGGGCCGCCAGCGCGGCGAAGTCCGGGGTGAGGGCGCGCACGGCCGCCTCGTCCGCCAGCTCGACCAGCAGGTCGCCGACGTCCGGGCCGGTGTCGTACCCGGCCAGCGGCTCCGCGCCGAGCGCTAGCGCCACGGCGGGCGGTGGTGTGGCCGCGGTGAGCGGCGCGGTGGGGAAGTCCATGGTGAGCGCACCGCCGTCGGCGGGCCGGACGCTCAGGACTCCGCTGTGGGTGGCGAAGCGCACCAGTGAGGTGGCGGCGCCCGTGGAGAACAGCACATGCGCGGTGGCGAGCGTGGCGTGCCCGCACATGGCGACCTCGGCCGCGGGCGTGAACCAGCGCAGTGCCCAGTCGGCGTCCGTGGCGTCCGCCGTGCCGTCGAGGCGGTGTGCGAAGGCGGTCTCGGAGAGGTTGACCTCGGAGGCGACCCGCTGCATCCAGCCGTCGTCGGGGAACGCGGCGCCGTCCAGGAGCAGGACTCCGGCCGGATTACCGGCGAAGGGCCGGTCGGTGAAGGCGTCGACGATTCGAATCCGCATGGGACGACCGTAGGCAGCGGTAACGCCGCAGGCCAGAGCCAATCGAGGGGAGGTGGCCCGGAAGAGGGTTGCCGAACGAACGCTTCCGATATATCGTTGAAGCATCGCGACCGATCAACGATGGAAGGAGCGTAACCATGCGTTCCCAAGGACATGAACACGAACACCGCGGACCCGGCCACCATGGCCGGGGAGAACGAGGAGAGCAGCGCCGTGCGGCCTTCGGACCGTTCGGACCGCCCTTCGGGGGTGGCCCCTTCGGCGGCCCCGGCGGGCGCGGTCGGGGCGGCCCCCGGGGCCGGGCGAGGCGCGGCGATGTACGCGCGTCGATCCTTGCGCTGCTCAAGGACCGGCCGATGCACGGCTACGAAATGATTCAGGAGATCGCCGAACGCAGTGGCGGCGCGTGGAAGCCGAGCCCCGGCTCGGTGTACCCGACGCTGCAGCTGCTGGAGGACGAGGGCCTGATCACCAGCGCGAGCGAGGGTGGCAAGAAGCTGTTCACGCTCACCGACGCCGGCCGGACCGAATCCGAAGCGGGGCCCGAGGCCCCGTGGGAAGAGGCCGGCCGGGGCGTCGACTGGGATGCCATGAACGAGATCCGGAAGGCCGGCGGGGGGCTCGTCGAGGCCTTCAAGCAGGTCTGGTCGACCGGTACGCCCGCCCAGCGCGAGAAGGCGCTGGCCGTGGTCAACGAAGCCCGTAAGAAGCTCTACCTCATCCTCGCCGAAGAGGACTGAGGCCGGAGAAGTCCGACCCACGAGCCGGCCCGGGGCACTATGCCCCGGGCCGGCTCGACGCGCGGACGACGAGCCGGGTCGGCACGATCCACGGCTCGGCCGGCTCCGCCGGATCGGCGTCGAGCAGTCCGCGCAGCGCCTTGACGGCCGCCGACCCCAGCGCGCGCTGGTCCTGGGCGACGGTCGTCAGGGCCGGGCGGACCAGCGACGCCGCGTCGATGTCGTCGAAGCCGACGATCGCGAGATCGCCGGGTACCGACAGCCCCGCGTCCGCGGCCGCGTGCAGCGCGCCGATCGCCATCTGGTCGCCGGCCGCGAAGACCGCGGTGGGCGGCTGCTCCGTGGCGAGCAGGGTGCGCACCGCGTCCTGGCCGCTGTTGAGGAAGAAGTCCCCCGTGACCACGTACTCCGGGGGCACGTCCAGTCCGAGCCGGGCGCACGCCTCCCGGAATCCGGCCAGCCGTTCGGCGGCCGGCGGCAGGTACAACGGGCCGGTGACGGTGGCTATCCGGCGGTGCCCCTGGGTGTACAGGTGCTCCACGGCGGCCGCCGCGCCGGCCGCGTTGTCGGAGGTGACCCGGACGGTACGGGGGCCGCTGAGCGCGACGTCGATCCCGGAACACGGGACGTCGGAGGCGGCGAGGGCCCGCAGGGCGCGGTTGTCGGCGGGGGTGCCCAGCACGACGACGCCTTCGAGGTTGTGCCGCCGCACCGCCTGCAGATAGGTGGTGTCGGCGTCGCCGGGACCCGACGTGGTCAGCAGCATCAGGTGGTAGTCGGCCTCGGACAGCGCGTTGCGCACCGCGCTCAACAGGCCCTGCAGGAAGGGATGCTGAAAACCGAGGGTCTCGTAGCCGGTGTCCCAGACCAGGCCGATGGTGTCGGACCGGCGCCGCACCAGCGTGCGGGCGGGTTCGTTCGGGGCGTACCCGAGTTCGCTGGCCAGCCGCCGGATACGGTCGCGGGTCGCCTCGCTCACCTCGGCCCGGTCGTTGAGCGCGCGGGAGACCGTAGCGGTCGAAACACCGCTGCGGAGAGCCAGTTCGCGGATGTTCACGGCGATTGCACCTGTTCCTGGAGTGGCGAGGGTGTGTGCTGCACACAGTCTTGACGATGTGTCATGGCGAAGACAGACTTCCGGCGCACCGGAAACGTTTACGTAACGCGGCTCCGCCACCGGGGCCCGACAGAAACGGGATGCTGCGATGCCACGCGCGATGCCAATGAAGTCACCCAGGACCCGCTTCAGAGCACTTGTCACCCTGGCCACCGCCGCGGCCTGTGTCGCCGCGGTCGGCGCGGTACCGGCCACCGCCGGCAGCTCGGCCCAGTACACCGACGCCAGGGCGCCGATCGATCTGCGCGTCAAGGACCTCCTGAAGCGGATGACGCTGGAGGAGAAGATCGGGCAGATGGACCAGATCGCGGTCGCGCGGGTCCAGGGCGACTGCGAATGGAGCGGCGGTGCCCTCAACGAGACCTGCATGAAGTCGGTGCTGGGCGACTACGCGGCCGGCTCGATCCTCTCCGGCGGCGGCATGGGCCCCGCCGTGAACACGCCCGCCGAGTGGGCGAAGATGGTCAACACGGTGCAGAAGTACGCCGTCGACAACTCGCGGCTGCACATCCCGGTGCTCTACGGGGTCGACGCCGTGCACGGTCACAACAACGTGCTCGGCGCCACCGTCTTCCCGCACCAGATCGGCCTGGGCGCCACCTGGGACCCGGCCACCGTCCGGGCGGCGGGAGCCTCCACGGCGCGCTCGGTCGCCGCGACCGGCATCGACTGGAACTTCGCGCCCGTCGCGGACCTCGCCCGCGACCAGCGCTGGGGCCGCTACTACGAGACGTTCGGCGAGGACCCGCTGCTGGCCGGGACGCTGGCCGCCGCGAGCGTCACCGGCATCGACACGGCGAACGGCGCCAAGCACGTCGTCGCCACCGTGAAGCACTTCGGCGGTTACTCCGAGCCGGCCAACGGCCACGACCGGGTGCCCGCGGACGTCTCCATGCGCTATCTGCAGGACACCCTGCTGCCCTCGTACAAGCAGGCCGTGCAGGCCGGTGCGAAGACCGTGATGGTCAACTCCGGTGCCATCAACGGCGTCCCCGCGACCTCCTCGAAGTACCTGCTCACCAAGGTGCTGCGCGACCAGTGGGGCTTCAAGGGCGTCACGGTCAGCGACTGGGAGGACGTCCGGGCGCTGCAGACGAAGTACAAGCTCGCCGCCGACTACCCCGAGGCGATCGCCCTCGCGGTCAACGCGGGCCTGGACATGGCCATGGAGCCGTACTTCGCCAAGGAGTGGAGCACCGGCCTGAAGACCGCTGTCGACCGCGGGCTGGTCTCGGTCAAGCGCATCGACGAGTCGGCCGGCCGGATCCTGCGGATGAAGTTCGAGCTCGGCCTGTTCGAGCACCCCTACGTGGACGCGGCCAAGGCCGACGCCGCGGTGCTGGGGGCGGACAAGGCCCTCGCGCGCAAGGCGGCCGCCGAGTCGCAGGTGCTGCTGCGCAACGACGGCGGGGTGCTGCCGATCTCCCCGGCGGCCAAGAAGATCGTCGTGGCGGGTTCCTACGCCGATGACATCAACGACCAGGCGGGTGGCTGGACCATCGGCTGGCAGGGCGTCCCCGAAGGTGTGACGCTGCCGGGCACGACCGTGCTGGCGGGGATCAAGGAGGCGGCGCCCGCGGGCACCGAGGTGGTGCGGGCCACCAGCGCCGACGACGCGGTGGCGCAGGCCAAGGACGCCGATCTGACCGTCGTGGTCGTCGGCGAGAAGGCCGCGGCGGAAGGCGCCGCGGACAGCCCGCGGCCCGAACTGTCGGCGGACCAGCAGGCGTTGGTCAAGGCGCTGAAGGCGGCGGGCAAGCCCGTCGTCACCGTCGTCATCGCGGGCCGGCCGCTCGCGCTCGGCGACGCGGACGGCACCCAGGGGCTGCTGATGTCCTGGCTGCCGGGCAGCGAGGGCGGGCACGGAATCGCCGACGTGCTGTTCGGGGCGGTCAACCCGAGCGGCCGGCTGCCGGTCTCCTGGCCGAAGCACATCGGCAACGAGCCGCTGTACTACCAGCAGCTGCCGGGCACCAACGGCGGGCCGGAGTCCTCGTACGACGCGGCCTACCCGTTCGGCGCCGGTCTCTCGTACACCTCCTACGCCTTCGGCGCGATCACGGCCGACAAGGCGGTGGTACGGGCGGGTGACCCGGTCGGTGTCAAGGTGACCGTCTCCAACACCGGCGGCAAGGCGGGCGATCTGGTGGTGCCGGTGTACGTGTCACGGCCGACCAGCGACGTTCTGACGCCGGCGACCCGGCTGGTGGCCTTCACCAAGGTGCACCTGGCGGCGGGGGAGACCCGTACGGTCCGGCTGCAGGTGTCGCCGGGAACCCTCGCGGTCACGCCGGGCGACCTGGACGGCGCGGGCGCGCAGAAGGTCGAGCGCGGCGCGTACACCTTCTCGGCGGGCGACAAGAGCGCGGCGGTGACGGTGCGCTGAGCCGGCGGGTGCGGGGCGGCGGTCGGTCCCTGCCGCCGCCCCGCACCCGTCCGTCCGCACCGGAGCCGCTCGTGCGCCCGGCCCTGCCGTCGCTACTCGACGAGCCCGGCCAGCTTGCGCAGCGACTCGTTGAGGGCGGCGGTCGCCGAGTCCTTGAGCTTGCCCGCCATCATGGCGACGGCCGCGCCGGCGAAGCTGCTGTCGATCCGCAGTTCGGTGGCGTCGCCGTCGGGCGTCAGGGTGTAGCGCATGCTGAGGTTGACACCCATCGGGCCCTTGCCCGCGATGCCCAGCACCCGCTCGGCCTCCAGGGCCTCCACGGTCCAGGTGACCTCGGCCGGGAAGCCCATCATCTTCATGTTCTCCTGATAGGTGGCACCGGCCGCCAGCGGCGCCGGGCCTCCCTTCGGGAAACTCGTGTGGGTGGCGCTCCACTGGCCGTACGACGCGAAGTCGGTCAGCTGCCTCCAGACCTTCTCGGCCGGGGCCGCGATGCGCGCCTGTGCGGAGACTTCGGCCATGCGATCACTCCTTGTGCGAAGGCGCTGCGGCTCGCGCGCAGCGACGGTGTCGCGGAACGTAGTCGCAGCGGCCCGAACATTCAATACTGATGAAGTGTCAGAACTGATGAACCGTCAGAGATTCCCGGCGGGCCAGCCGTACGCTGCGGGTCGGCAGCGGCCCGCGGCTCAGTAACCGGTCCACATGACCCCGGTTCAGACCGTGCCCGGGATTGATCCGCAGCAGCACCCGGTCGGGTCGGAAACGCGCCTGCCGGGCGAGCCGGCGGGGGATGACGTCATCGATCCAGGCGAACGGACGGCCGCCGGCGTGGCGCAGGATCGGCGCCCACTTCCGGCCGGTGAACAGGTCCGCGCGCGGCAGCCGCGGATCGCCGGGACGCGGGCGGTAGCGGCCGAACTCCACCACCGGCAGCACCGGCAGGCCCAGCCGCGGGGCTATGTGCCGGTTGGCCTCGTGCTCCCAGGTGCTGGCCCAGGTGAGCTCGTAGACCGCGGACAACTCGCGCAGCCACGCGCCGTGTGCGGCGGAGAGCAGCACGGTGTGGTCCAGGATGTCGTACGCGGTGAATGCCGCCGATGGCAGTACCGGATTGAGGACTCCGTCGATGTCGAGGAAAAGCAGCGGTTTGGCCATCGCTCTCCTTCCCCAGGGCGGGGCAGGCGGTTACTCGTGCCTGTGAGGGACGAGGATCGGGGCCATGGTGGTTGCGCGCTCAACAGGAGGACATATGGACGAGGAACTGCCGGCCCGGCTGCGCGCCGTTCCGGTGCTGGCCGGACCCCTGCCGCGGTTCGACCCGGACGGCGCGGACCCCTCTCCCGGGCGCCAGTTCGCCCGCTGGCTGGACGAGGCGCTGGACGAGGGTGTGCCGGAACCGCATGTCATGACACTCAGCACCGCGGACCGCGACGGGCGTCCCTCGGCGCGGGTCCTCATGCTGCGCGGCCTGGGCGCCGACGCGTGCACATTCGTGTTCGCGTCCGACGCGACCAGCCACAAGGGCCACGACCTGGCGGCCAACCCGCACGCGGCGCTGAGCTGGTACTGGCCGCGCCAGGGCCGGCAGATCCGGGCGGCGGGCCCCGTCGAGGCCCTGGACGCCGGGATCGCGCGCGGCGACTTCCTGGGCCGCCGCGAGGCCTCCCGGATCGCCGGGTTCACCGGACGGATGAGCGCCCCGCTGGCCGGGCCCGGCGCGTACGACGAGGAGCGGCGGCGGGCCGCGGACCTGGTCGCGGCCGACCCGCAGGCCGTTCCGGCGGGGCACACCGTCTACCGGCTGCGGGCCGACGAGATGGAGTTCTTCCAGGGGGACCCGGACAGCTTCCATGTGCGGCTGCACTACGCCCGGCAGGGCGACGACTGGAAGCGGGGACTGCTGTGGCCGTGAGCGTCCGGTCATGAGCGGTCCGGTCATGAGCGGTTAGGTCATGAGCGGTTGGGTCATGAGCGGTTGGGTCAGGAGTGGTCCGGTCATGAGGGGTCCGGCCGTGAGTCATCCTCCGGGATGAGGCCGGCCGGACGACCCCGCCTTCGGGGGGATGCGCACATGGCCCCTGGCGGGGATGTTCCCGCCTCCCCGCCCTGATGGGGTGGGGTATGTGCACAGCGAAGCCCGGCCCCTGGACCTGACCCACCCCGACAACGACGCGCGGTTCGGTGTGGAGCTGCGCACGGTGGCGGCCAGTGCCCGGCGGCGGGCCGGGCGCGACGGGGACCGGCAGATCGACACCGCGCATCTGCTGCACTCGCTGCTGGAGACCGACCCCCGGGCCCGTGACGTGTGCGACGCGGGCAGCGGGCAGGTGGTGCGCGTCCTCGGGTACCTGGCGCAGCGCAGCATCGGCTACGGCCTGGAGTGGCAGGGCTCGGTGGAGGACTCCGGGGCGCTGCCGGTGGTCACCGCGCGGAGCACCCCGGGCTGGAGTCCGGCGGCCGCCGCCGCGATGCGCACGGCCGTGCGCTCGGCCCAGCGTGGAGGCCGCGGCCAGGCCGACGGGATCGATCTGCTCAACGCGCTGGCCGCCGACCCGCACAGCCGCGCCGTCGAGGTACTGCGGACCGCCGGTCTGGACGTCAGCCGCTACCTGGACGAAGGACCTGTCGCGAGCTGACATCATGGCCCGATGCATGCGTCTCAGGGGAGGAACGCGGGGCTGGGGCTCGCCTTGGCGTCGGCGTTCGCGTTCGGTGGTTCAGGAGTAGCGGCGAAACCGCTCATCGAGGCGGGGCTCGACCCGCTCGATGTGGTGTGGCTGCGCGTGGCGGGAGCGGCGCTCATCATGCTGCCGGTCGCGCTGCGCCATCGCGCCCTGCTGCGGCAGCGCCCCGGACTCCTGGCGGGCTTCGGCCTGCTCGCCATCGCGGGGGTGCAGACGTTCTACTTCGCGGCGATATCCCGGATCCCGGTGGGCGTCGCGATCCTCGTCGAGTTCCTCGGCCCGGCCCTGCTGCTGGGCTGGGTGCGCTTCGTGCAGCGCCGGCCGGTGAGCCGGGCGGCGGCGATCGGGGTGGTGCTGGCGGTCGGCGGCATGGCCTCGGTGGTCGAGGTGTGGTCGGGGCTGGCCTTCGACGCCTTCGGTCTGCTGCTCGCCTTCGGGGCGGCCTGCTGCCAGGTCAGCTACTTCGTCCTGGCCGACCACGGCACGGAGGGCGAGGACGCCCCCGACCCGATCGCCGTCATCGCCTTCGGGCTGCTGATCGGCGCCGCGGTGATGACCGTGGTGGCGCGGCCGTGGGGGATGAACTGGGCAGTGCTGGGCCATCAGGCCGCGCTCGGCGACAAGCAGGTGCCCGCGGTGCTGCTCGTCGGGTGGATCGTCCTGGTGGCGACGGTCGTCGCGTATCTGACCGGGGTGCTGGCCGTGCGCAAGCTGACCCCGCAGGTGGCCGGGGTGGTCGCCTGTCTGGAGGCGGTGGTGGGGACCGTGTTCGCCTGGATCCTGCTCGGTGAGCACCTGGGCGTCCCGCAGATCATCGGGGGAACGCTGGTGCTGGCGGGTGCGTTCGTCGCCCAGACCACCACCCAGAGCGGTGGGAGCAAACCGGTGGCCGAGCCGCTGCCGCAGCCCGATCTGGTCTGAGGACGGCCCCTGCTCCGAGCCCCGGGTCCCCGGATCTCGCGCCTCGGAACCGCCTTGTAGGGGCGCGTCCGCACCTCGTAAGGTGACGATCATGCACCTCACCGTTCTGCCGCCGCCCGCCGCCTAGGCGGGCTGCCACCCCACGGACGACCCGGCTCGGGCACGTACCCGAGCAGGTCGCGGCTGCCCGCACACGGGACCACGCGACCATCTCAAGTCCTCCGCGGGAGAACACTCGTGCCGTCGAACCATGGCCACACCCTTGCCCCGTCCGTCGGACGCGGCCTGCTCTACGTCACCTTCGCCGCCACCGCCTGGGGCACCGCGGGCGCCGCCGCCGCGCTGCTCCTGGTGAGCAGCGGCCTCGGCCCCGTCACCCTGACCTTCTGGCGCACCGCCGGCGGCTTCGCGCTGCTGCTGCTCGTCCGGCTGGTCCGCCGCCGTCGCGGCGCCGTCCGTACACCGGCCAGGAAGGAACCCCGGCGGCGCGCGGTGCTGCGCATCCTGGCCACCGGCCTCGGCCTGACAGTCTTCCAGACCGCCTATTTCGGCGCCGTCGAGTCGACGGGACTGGCCGTCGCGACCGTCGTCACCCTGGGTGCGGGCCCGGTCATCATCGCGGTCGTCGCCCGTCTCATCATGGGCGAACGGCTCGGCCGCGGCGGCGCCGTGGCCGTCTCCGGCGCTCTGGCGGGGCTCGCGGTGCTCGTCCTGGGCAACGGCGGCGGGTCCGTGGCCCCGGCCGGGGTCGGGCTCGCGCTGCTGTCCGCGTCCGGCTACGCCTGCATCACGCTGCTGACCCGCTGGATGGGCCGCGGCGGTGACGGCGGCGACCCGTTCATGACCTCGCTGTGGGCCTTCGCGGTGTGCGCCGTGACCCTGCTCCCGCTCGCCCTGGCGGAAGGGCTGTGGCCGCGCGGCACGGACCTCGGCCACACCCTGTGGCTGCTGGTCTATCTGGCCTCCGTGCCGACCGCACTCGCCTACGGGCTGTACTTCGCGGGCGCCGCGGTGGTCCGGGCGGCGACGGTCTCCGTCATCGCACTGATCGAACCGGTCTCCGCGGCGGCCATCGCCGTCGTCGTCCTCGGCGAACAGCTGACCGGCGCGACCGTACTGGGCACCGTCATCCTGCTCGGCGCCGTGACGGCGCTGGGCCTGGAGGAGGCCCGGCTGGCCTCGGCCGGCCGCCGCGCGGCGGCCGGCACGGGATGACCGCCGGGGGTGCGCGCCGACACCGGACGACGGTGGCGGGTGCGCGCAGGCTCGTGACCTAGGCGCGGTCCGGGTCGGATGCCGCCAGCCGGCGCAGCTGGTGGGCGCGGGCCGCCTCGTCGTGCGGGGCGGCCCGCTCCGCGAGGCGCTCCGCGTCCCGCTGCTGCATCTGCCGGGGCTTGTTGCCGCCGTACTTGAACTTCGCGCGGACCTCGGTCACCTCCAGCCGGATGCCGCGGATCCCGGGCAGCATCCGGCCGAACGGGGCCTGTCCCGGGGCGACGGGCGCGTAGTCGCCGGCCGGCTGGAAGTGCGCGAGCTGACGGTGCAGCACGGCGGCCTTCTGCGCCTCGTCGTCGATGACATGCGCCGTGCACAGCAGCTGGACGGCGGCGTAGAAGCTGGTCGGGGTGCCGTGCTCGGCGGGCACGCCCTCGGGGGCGTGCCAGGGGCCGGGGATGAACGTGTAGTCGTCCACGACGCTGAGCGTCACCCGTGGGTTCGCCTCGAGGGCGTGCCACAGCGGGTTGGGGCGGGCGAGGTGGGTGAACGCCTCGTTGCGCTCCGGGTCGTAGGCGAAGTGCAGCGGTTGGACGAACGGGGGTTCGCCTGGCAGGCCGTTGACGGCCAGCTGCCCGAAGTCGTGGGCGGCGAGCCAGGTCTGCCACTCGGTGTCGTCCTGCGGTGCGTCCCAGGGGTGGATGAGCATGTCGGGTCCCTCAGGGTCAGGTTCTGGTTCAGGTTTCAGCACAGACTCAGGCTCAGGCGAGGTAGGCGGGCAGGGCGACGGCCGGGTCGAGGTCGTCGGCCGGAACGGGGGCGCCGTAGACCTTGGTGACGGGCACGATCCCGGTCCAGTACGGCAGTCCGGTGTCCTCCGGCTCGTCGTTCGGGCCGCCGGTGCGGACCTTCGCCGACACCTCCAGGAGGTCGAGCCGGATGACGGTGGTCGCGGCGAGCTCCTTGGCGTTGGCCCGGCGCGAGTCGTCCGCGCGGCCGGCCACCACCTGGTTGACCAGCGCGTCCAGCGCTTCGGCGCGCTCCGCCGGATCGGTGACCTGGTGGGCGGTGCCGTGCACCACCACCGAGCGGTAGTTCATCGAGTGGTGGAACGCGGAACGGGCCAGCACGAGGGCGTCGAGGTGGGTGACGGTCAGGCAGACGGCCAGCCCCGGGTCCTTCGCGCCGCGCAGCGGGCGCGATCCGGTCGAGCCGTGGACGTAGAGCCGCTCGCCGATCCGGCCGTAGAGGGTGGGCAGCACGACGGGGGCGCCGTCGCGGATGAATCCGAGGTGGCAGAGATAGCCCTCGTCGAGGATCGCGTGGACGGTGTCACGGTCGTAGGCGGCGCGCTCCCGTATCCGGGTGGGGACGGTGCGTTCCGTCGCCTCGTACGAAGGGGCGGGGACGGTGGGGGCGGCGGTGTCGGCCATGGCGCAATCCTTTGAACTAGTGCATAATCAACTTTGTGCTAGGAGAGTATCGAATCACAGGCCGGGGCGCATCGGGTATTGCCGCCGACATCGAGCGGGCGGTGGGCGAGGGCGCGCTCAAGCCGGGCGCGGCGCTGCCGCCGCTGCGTGAACTGGCCCAGGAACTGGACGTGAACCCCAACACGGTGGCCGCCGCCTACCGGCTGCTGCGCGACCGCGGGGTGATCGAGACGGCAGGCCGGCGCGGCAGCCGGGTGCGCTCCCGGCCCGCCACCACCTCACGCGACCAGATCCGGATCGATGTGCCGCCGGGGACGCGGGACATCTCCAACGGCAATCCGGACGTCTCGCTGCTGCCGCCGCTCGACGCGGCGTTCGCGGCGGCGGTGGCCCGTAACGCCGAGAAACCGGCGCTCTACGGCGGACCGGCCGTCGACGCCGGGTTGAGCGCTCTCGCCCGCGCGGCCTTCGACCGGGACGGGGTGCCCGACGGCCCCATCGGACTCACCTCGGGCTCGCTCGACGCCATCGAACGGGTGCTGGCGGCCCATCTGCGCCCGGGGGACGCCGTGGCGGTCGAGGACCCGGGGTGGGGGAGTGTGCTGGACCTGGCGCCGGCTCTCGGGCTGCGCGCGGTGCCGGTCGGGGTCGACGACGACGGCCCGGTCGTCGCGGACGTCGCACGGGCGCTGCTGGCCGGCGTACGCGCTCTCGTCGTCACCGACCGCGGCCAGAACCCGACCGGCGCGGCGATCTCCGCGGACCGCGCCCGGGAGTTGCGCGAGGTGCTCGCGCGCCATCCCGAGGTGCTGGTGGTCGACGACGACCATGTGCACGGACTGGTCGACCTGCCGCTGCACTGTCTGTCGGGCGTCACCACGCACTGGGTGCTGGTGCGCTCCACGGCCAAGGCGTACGGCCCGGATCTGCGCCTGGCGGTCTTCACCGGCGACCCGGTCACCGTCGACCGCGTTCAGGGCCGCTACCGGCTGGGCGCCGGCTGGGTCAGCCATCTGCTGCAGCGCGCCGTGGTGCACCTGTGGGAGTCCGGCGCGGTCGACCCGCGGGTGGTGGCGCCGTCGTACGGCCGGCGGCGCGACGCCCTGGTCCTGGCCCTGGCCGAACGCGGCATCGCGGCCCATGGGCGCAGCGGCATGAACGTCTGGGTGCCGGTCTCCGACGAGACCGGTGCGGTGGCCGGCCTGCTGCAGGCCGGCTGGGCCACCGCCCCCGGCGCCCGCTTCCGGCTCGCGTCCTCCCCGGGCGTGCGGCTCACGGTCTCCGCGCTCCGTGACGCCGACATCGTGCCGCTCGCGGACGCGGTCGCCCGGGTGGTCGGGGCGTCGGGCGCGGGACGCTACGGCTGAGACGGCTCAGGCTGCGGCGTTACGGCTGAGTCGTACCGGCGGCCGGTCGGGAACGGCGGGGGCGCAGTTGGGTGAGGGCGGCGCCGGCCAGGACGACGGCCGCGCCGACCGGCTCGTTCCAGCCCAGCCGCTCATGGAGCAGCAGTACGCCCGCGGCGGTCGCGACGACCGGGATCAGATAGGTGACCATCGCGCCGATCGTCGGGCCCTTCTCGGCGACCAGCCCGTACTGGAGCAGGAACGCGATACCGGTGCCGAGGGCGCCGAGCGCGACGACCGAGAGCACCGACAGGATCGGGAACGAGGCCGGCACGGAGGTGAAGAACGGTGTGACCAGGGCGAGCTGGACCGTGCCGAGCAGCAGCTGGCTGCTGGAGAGCGCGAGGTTGGAGTTGCCGGACCCGGCCAGGGTGCGGCGTACGTACGCCCAGCCGACCGCGTAACTGGCCGCGGCGATCAGGGCCATGGCGGTGCCCGCCGGGTCCTGGCCGGAGAAGCCCTGCCAGGCGCCGAGCACGGTCAGCACGCCGACGAAGCCGAGGCCGACCCCCGCGAACCGCTGCCGCGTCGGCTTGTCCTCGGAGAGCGCGACGACCGAGACGACCATGCTCCACAGCGGGGTGGTCGCGTTGCAGATCCCCGCGAGCGTGGAGGGGATGGTCAGTTCGGAGTAGGCGAACAGTGAGAACGGCAGCGCGTTGAGCAGCAGTGCGGCGACCGTCAGATGCAGCCAGGTCCGCTTCCCGCGCGGCAGCCGGTCGCGCTTGACGAGCAGGGCGGCGACCAGCACGACCGTGCCGAAGACCATCCGGCCCAGTGTCACCTGAAGGGGTGCGAACGCCTCCGTGCCGACCTTGATGAACAGAAAGCTGAAGCCCCAGATGAGGCCCAGGACGGCGAACCGGATCCGCCAGTCCACCGCGCGGCGGGCGACCGGTGGCGCCTCCGGTATCGGAGCGGGCGCGGCGGTGGCGGAGGCGGGCCGAAGGCCGGCGGGGACGCTCATGCTCCTAAGATGACGGATTTGATTCCGTAGAACAAGCGAGTTTACGTACGATGGAACGCGTAGAATCCCTTACATGTTGAACCTGGAGCGCCTCCGGATCCTGCATGCCATCGCCACCTACGGCTCGGTCAGCGCCGCCGCCGACGTCCTGCATGTGACGACCTCGGCCGTCTCCCAGCAGATGGGCAAGCTGGAGCGCGAGACCGGTCAGCAGATGCTGGCCAAGAACGGCCGCGGCGTCCGCCTCACCGACGCCGGCCGGCTGCTCTCCGGACATGCGGAACGCATCCTCTCGCTGGTCGAACTGGCGCACTCCGATCTCGAGGCGCACCGGGGAGCGGCCGTCGGTGAGGTCGTCCTGGGGGCGTTCCCGACCGCCGCCCGCGGGCTGCTGCCGATGGCGCTGGCGGCCCTGCGCCGGGACCACCCCCAGTTGCGGCCCCGGATGCAGGAGATGGAGCCGGCCGGTTCTGTGGCCCGGGTGGTGCGTGGCGACATGGACCTCGCCGTCGTCCTGGACTGGTACAACAGACCGCTGTCCCTGCCCTCCGGCCTCGCCAAGGCGCCACTGCTGGACGACATCGCCGATGTCGCGATGCCGTCGGACCATCCGCTCGCCGGCCGGGCGCAGATCGAGCTGGAGGACTTCGCGGACGACGACTGGGTCTCCTGGCCGGACGGCGAGTTCTGCCACGACTGGCTCATGTTCACCCTGCGCGGCAAGGGCATCGAGCCCCGCCTGTCGCACTCCGCCGAGGAACACCACACCCAGCTCGCCCTGGTCGCGGCCGGCCTCGGCGTCGCGGTCGCCCCCCGCCTCGGCCGCGGCCCGGTCCCCGACGGCGTGAGCGTCGTCCCCGTCCGCCACACCATGCACCGCCACGTCTACGCCGTCTGGCGCGAGGACGCCGACCGCCGCCCGGCGATCCGTGCCGCGGTCGAAGCCCTGCAGTCCTCAGCGGGCGCCGCACTCGCCGCGTCCACGGTCTGACGCGCGCCGTTCACGTCACCGGCGGTCACTCGGGCTTGCGGGCGCGGAGGGCCAGGACGGTCGGGGTCGGTGCGCCGCCCTCCGTGAACTGTTCGGGCACCAGGCCCGCCGCGAGGAACGCGTGCATCAGGTCGGGCAGCGGGTAGTGCGTGGCACCGACCTTGTCGCGCACTCCCGCGCTCGTCCAGGACGCCTTGGTCCAGTGCCCGTCGCGGTAGCCGGGACCGATCACCACCGCGTCCGGGTCCGCGCGGTCGGCGAAGCCGCCGCAGAAGCAGGGGTGCACGCCGACGTGCACCAGCACCCCGCCGGGACGCAGCACCCGGGCCGCCTCGCGCAGCACCGCCGGGTATCCGGGCATGTCGGTGTGGACCATCATCGAGATGACGGCGGGCACCGAACCGGCCGCTATCGGCAGCCGCTCGGCGTCGGCCCGCGCGATGGGGAGCCGGCCGCGCGCGTGCCGCAGCATGCCGGCGGAGAGGTCAACGCCGACGGGCGTCCAGCCCAGTGCGCGGACCCGTTCGGCATGGGTCCCGGTGCCGCAGCCGATCTCCAGGCAGATGCCGCTTCCCGCACCCAGCAGTTCGCGTGTGGCGCGGTGGATGCCCAGCGGATCGACGTCCGCGACCGGTTCGCCGGTCCCGGTCCCCGCCTGCCGCCCACCGAGGAACTCCTGCTCGTACCAGTCGGCGATCTTGTCGTATGCCGCAGTCGGGGCCATGGGGAACCTCCGCGTGTCACGTACCTCCGGGACAGCGGCCGGTGGTCCGGCCGCTGTTGGGCCCGAACCTTCCCCGGAGGACCCACGGGTACCGCTCGTTCGCCAGGGGCTTAGCCGTGCTCGGCGTGCTCGGTCGGCTGGGTGCGCCGGTGGGGCGCGGCATGGATGACCCCGGCCAGGCCGGTGTGCGGGTGCACGTCTGCCGGACGGCCGGAACCGTGCGGGGAAGCACCGGGGTCAATCGTTGAGCGCACAACCAAGTGTGCGCACTGAGACGCCAGGTGCGCACGTGAATCGCCGTACTGGGGCGGATCGGACGCGACGACATCGGCCTCTCCGCCCGGATTGTCCTGTGTTGCTACGGTGTGGCGAGCTGGACGAGCCCCTCGGTGGCGATGCGTTCGAAGAGCTTGGGGTCGGCGGCGAAGTCGGAGTCCGGGATCGGCCAGTGGATGACGATCTCGTCGATGCCCAGCTCCGCGTGGCGGCCGGCGAAGTCGGTGAAGGCGTCGAAGGAGTCCAGCGGGCGGTCCGGGGTGAAGCCGGTGAGCATGGTCTTGTGCAGTTCGGCGGGGTTCCGGCCGATCTCGTCGCAGGCCGCGCCGAGCTTGGCGATCTGGCCGCGGACGGCCTCCAGCGACTGCTCGGGCGTGCCGGTCTCGAAGAGCTTCGGATCGCCGGTGGTGACCCAGGCCTGCCCATGGCGCGCGGCGAGCTTCAGTCCGCGCGGCCCGGTGGCGGCCACCGCGAAGGGGATCCGGGGCCGCTGCACACAGCCGGGGATGTTGCGGACCTCGTGCGCGGAGTAGAACTCGCCCTCGTACGACACCACGTCGTCGGTGAGCAGCCGGTCGAGCAGCGGGACGAACTCACCGAAGCGGTCCGCGCGCTCGCGCGGTGTCCACGCCTCCTGGCCCATCGCGGTCGCGTCGAACCCGGAGCCGCCCGCGCCGATGCCCAGCGTGATCCGTCCTCCGCTGACGTCGTCGAGCGTGATCAGGTCCTTCGCCAGCGTCACGGGGTGCCGGAAGTTGGGCGACGTGACGAGCGTGCCGAGCCGCAGCCGCTCGGTGGCCGTCGCGGCCGCGGTGAGGGTGGGTACCGCGCCGAACCACGGCCCGTCCCGGAAGGTCCGCCAGGACAGGTGGTCGTAGGTGTAGGCGGTGTCGAAGCCGAGGTCCTCGGCCCGCCGCCACACCTCCCGGCCCTCGGTCCAGCGGTACACGGGAAGGATCACAGTGCTCAGTCGCATACCCCGACCTTACGACGCTGCAGGCCGGGCCCGCACAGCCGCATTCCGCTGTGGGCGATTCCGCTGTGAGCATGGAACGGCTACCGCCGGGCCGGTCCGGGGGCAGGGTGATCCGCATGAGGATTCTGCTGCTGGGTGGGACGGAGTTCGTCGGGCGCGCGGTCGCCGACGAGGCGTTGGAACGGGGCTGGGAGGTGACGGCGTTCCACCGCGGACGCCATGCGGCGCCGCCGGGGGTCGCCACACTGCTGGGCGACAGGACCGCGGAGGGCGGTCTGGCGGCGCTGGACCGGGGCGAGTGGGACGTCGTCGTCGACACCTGGTCCGGTGCGCCGTCGGCGGTGCGCGACGCGGGCCGGCTGCTCGCCGGCCGGGCCGGGTCCTACGCCTACGTGTCCAGCCGGTCGGTGTACGCGTTCCCGTCGCCCGCCGGCCTCACCGAGGACGGGCCGCTCGTCGACGCGTCCCCCGACGACGGCGAGGTGGAGTACGCCCAGGCCAAGCGAGGCGGGGAGCTGGCGGCGCTGGCGGCCTTCGGCGAGCGGGCGCTGCTGCTCAGGGCCGGGCTGATCCTCGGGCCAGGGGAGAACATCGGACGGCTGCCGTGGTGGCTGGGGCGGATCGCCCGCGGCGGAACTGTGCTGGCGCCCGGCCCGCGGGACCTGGGGCTGCAGTACATCGACGCGCGGGACCTGGCGGCCTGGACGCTGGACGCCGCCGTGAAGGGGCTCGGCGGCCCGTACAACCTGGTGAGCCCGCCGGGGCACACCACGATGGGCGAGCTCCTGGAGGCGTGTGTGCGGGTCGCCGGCTCGGACGCCGAACTGCGCTGGACCGATCCGGAGACGATCCTCGCGGCCGGCATCGAGCCATGGATGGAGCTCCCGGTCTGGCTGCCACCGGGCGAGGTCCACGACGCCATGCACCGCGCGGACGTCTCCAAGGCGCTCGCCGCGGGACTGCGCTGCCGCCCCGTCGAGGAGACGGTGGCCGACACCTGGACCTGGCTCCGGTCCCTGGGCGGCACCGCGCCGCAGCGGCCGGACCGGCCCGCGCTCGGACTGGACCCGGAGAAGGAGGCGAAGGCTTTGCGCGGGGGGAACCCCAACCCGGGCGGGGCGTAGACAACTTCCGTACCCGACTCGGCCGTCCGCCGCCGACGGCTCCCGTACCTTCCTCCTACGGCGTGGGAACGTACGAAAGGAACCGCGAGGATGTCCGGATCGCGAATTACCTTCCTCCAGGGGCAGGCCGACCAGCCGAACGCGCTGGAGCGGGTGGTCGCGCATGTGCGCGGGCAGTTCGAGGGGGCGGGCCTCGAGCGGCTGCGTGCCGCCGAGCGCCCGCTCTTCGCGGGGATCGGCGCCTCGTACGCGGCGCTGGGTGTGGCGGTCGACCTGCTGCGTGCCCGGGGTGTGGTCACCCAGCGGGTGCTCTCCAGCGAGATCGAGCGGGGCACCGCCGGGTTCGACGTCGATGTGCTGATCGGGGTGTCGCAGGGCGGCCGCAGTTCGGAGACCCTCGCGGCCTTCAAGGAGGCGAATGACGTGCCGCGCGTAGCCCTGCTGAACGTCATGCCGTCCCCGCTGGGCGACCTCGCGGAGATGACGGTCGATCTCGGCAACGAGCCCGACTCGTACGCCTCGACGATCGGATTCACCGGAGCGGTCGTCGCCCTGGACCTGATCGCCGGGGCGATGACGGGCCGGATCGGCGCGGACGATCCCTGGCAGGGGATCGCGGCGCTGGCGGCGGCCGTTCGTCATGACGCGGCGGAGGTGATCGACCCGCTGCGGGCCCGCGCCGCGCGCCGGGTGGCCGCCGACGTCGTCGCGTCGGGTGCGTCACGGGCCGCCGCCGAGGAGGGTGCGCTGCTGCTGCGCGAGGTCGTCCGGATGCCGGCCACCGCCTCCGTCACCAGGAACTATCTGCACGGCGAGATGGAGTCCGCGGGCCGGACCCTGCACATCGTCTTCGGGGACGGCCGTGAGGTCGCCCTGGCCCGCTCCCTCTCGGGTGCCGGGCACCTCACGCTGCTCGTCACCACCCGGCCGGTCGACGGCGGCGCCGACCTCGGGGTGGTGCGGCTGCCCGACGTGCCGCCGAGTGTCCGCGTGGTGCTGGAGACCGTCGTCATGCAGGAGCTGGTGGCGGCGCTCAGCGACGAACGGAACATCTCCATCGAGTCGTTCGTCTTCGCCAACGACGACACGAAGCAGGGCGGCGTGGACCCGGCGGACTTCGCGATCGCCCCGCCGGCCCCGACGGCGCTCGACTGAACGCCACTGACCGAACGTCACCGACCGCCGACCCCCAACCCCCGACCGCTGATCAGCGGTCCGGGCCGAGTTCCCGTTGCCGGCGCGTGAGGAAGTCGTTCTCCGGCTTGTTCCCGGTGAGTGCGATCGCCGCCTCGTACGCCGACCGCGCCTCGGCGGTGCGGCCCAACCGCCGCAGCAGATCGGCCCGGATGGCGTGGAACACGTGGTATCTGTCGAGGCCGAGCTCGTCGACGAGGGCGAGCGCGGTCTCCGGTCCCTCGACCTCGGCCACCGCGACCGCGCGGTTGAGAGCCACGACGGGGGTCGGGGTGAGCGTCAGCAACTGGTCGTAGAGCTGCAGGATCTGCCGCCAGTCCGTGGCGGCCGTGCTCGGAGCGTCGCTGTGGACGGCGTTGATGGCCGCCTGGACCTGGTACGGGCCGGGCCGGCCGCGCCGCAGGCACTGCCGGACGATGGTCTGTCCCTCGGTCACAAGGGCGCCGTCCCACAGGGCCCGGTCCTGCTCGTCCAGCGGGACCAGTCCGCCGTCCGGGGCGGAGCGGGCCCGGCAGCGGGACTCGGTGAGCAGCATGAGCGCGAGCAGCCCCATGACCTCGGGCTCGTCCGGCATGAGTTCGGCCAGCAGCCGTCCGAGCCGCAGAGCTTCCGCGCACAGGTCCTCGCGGACCAGCCGGTCGCCCGAACTCGCCGTGTAGCCCTCGTTGAAGATGAGGTAGACGACGGCCAGTACGGCCCGGAGCCGGCCTGGAAGGTCCGCCTCGTAAGGGACCCGGTAGGGGATCCGGGCGTCACGGATCTTGCCCTTGGCCCGCACCAGCCGCTGGGCCATGGTCGGCTCCGGGACCAGGAAGGCGTGGGCGATCTCGGTGGTGCTGAGGCCTCCCAGGAGCCGGAGCGTCAGGGCGACCTGCGCTCCGGTGGCGAGCGACGGGTGGCAGCAGGTGAAGATCAGACGGAGCCGGTCGTCGCGCACGGGGCCCTCCTCGGGCGGTTCGTCGCGGGCGTGCAGCAGAGCGGCCTGGGCGTGCCGGTCCTGGCGGGACGCCTCCCGGCGGAGGCGGTCGATCGCCCGGTTGCGTGCGGTGGTGATGATCCAGCCGGCCGGGCTCGGTGGCAGCCCGGCGGACGGCCACCGTTCCAGCGCCGTGGTGAAGGCGTCCTGGACCGCCTCCTCGGCGATGTCGATGTCGCCGAAGACGCGGACCAGGACCGCCACCGAGCGGCCGTATTCCGCACGGAAGACCTGTTCGACGTCCGGGGAGGGGACGGCCGGCAGGTCAGGCATCAGCCGGTGGCTTCCCAGTAGAAGGGGCGTACCTCGATCGGGAGGGTGGTCGCCCGGGCGCTCTTGCGGCCCCATTCCAGCGCGGCGTCCAGATCGGGCGCCTCGATGATGGACAGGCCGCCGAGATACTCCTTGCCCTCGAGGTACGGGCCATCGGTGGTGAGTACCTCACCGTCCTGGAGACGGACGACGGTGGCGGTGCTCGGGGCGTGCAGACCACCGGAGAAGACCCACGCTCCGGCGGCCTTCAGCTCCTCGTGCAGAGCGTCCACGTTCCGCATGATCTCCTGCAGGACCTCGGGGGCGGGCGGCTCCCCTTCGGGCTGCATCACGCTGAGCAGGTACTGCGGCATGGTGTCCTCCTAGGTCGTTCCGCCGGCCTCGTGCCGGCTTCTCACTCCCTATACGAACGGCCCGGGCCCGGATCGACACCGCGGCGAGAACACCTGCGGATTTCTGCGACTACCGGTGCTGGGGAGTGTTCGACAGCCGGTCCAGCCATTCGGTCAGCAGGACCGTCTCGGCGACGCTGAGTGCCTGGTCGGGCGACTGGCGCAACAGCGCGTTCAACCGGCTCGCGGTCGACTGCAGCCGCGCGTCGTCCTGGCCGCCGGCGGAGCCGTCCGGGGCGGCCCGGGTGCCGAACACGTCCGGGGTGAAGACGGAGGCGTGCACGGCGTCACGGACGCGATGCGATGTGCTCGGATCGGTGAAGGTCGCGGGCCGGGCGACGAGCATCAGGGCCACGCCGACGTTGGCCGACATCACTATCTGGGCGGCCAGCTCGGGGGCGAGCCGCAGTTTGCCCAGTGCCGCCGCCCGCTCCAGGTCCCGGGTGAGGATCTGATGGGACTCCAGCGCCGCAGCCGGAGTGGTGCGCATCGCGGGGGAGTTCATCAGCCGGTACAGGTTCGGGTTCTGCAGGGCGAACTCCACATGGCTGTCCCAGCCGTTGCGCAGATCCTCGATGGGGTCGGCACCGGCGCGGTGCCGCCGCTTCGTCGCCAGGTACTTGTCGAAGCCGTGGTCGACGACGGCCGACAGCAGCCCTTCCTTGTCCCCGAAGTACCGGTAGAGCGCCGGGGCGCCCACCTGCGCGGCCTCGCACACCGCTCGCGTGGACACGTCCCCGTCCGGAGACTCCGCGACCAGGTCGGCCGCCACTTCCAGGATGCGCGCTCGGGTACTCACAAAGGGAACGCTATCAAGCATGGCGTAGCGGTGCTACGTGCGGTGGCGGCCTTTCCGCGCCGCGGCAGGCCGGTCGTCATCCGGTGATCCGCATCAGGGAGATCCGGTCGCCGGCCACCGTGAACGCGAAGTCGGAGGGACCGTTGAAGCCGTTCCCGCCCACCGTCGCGCTGACGGTCTCGGTGTCGCCCGACCGGCGCACCGCTGTGACGTCCAGGCTGACGTCCACCCCGATGAACTCCTTGTCGCTCCACCCCCGGATGGCCTCGCGTCCGGCGAAGACGCGGCCCCAGTCGTCGACCGCGCCGTCCGCGGTGAAGCTGTCGAGGAAATCGTCGGTGACACCGGCGTTGGCGGCGTCCACCGCGCGCTGGACGGCGGGGTGCAGTTCGGTCGTGGTCATGGTGTTCTCCTTGTCCGATACGGGCCGGTCGGGGCGGAGCGGGGACGGTCTCATGGTCTCCGCGCTCGCGCCGGGGTGCTACTCGGCGGTGTGCGGGTCGGTGTGCGGGTGGAGGAGGTCGCCGAGGCCGATCCGGGCGAGGAATTCGGCGCGGATGCGGTCGGCGACCTCGCTGACCTCTTCGGCGCCGTCGCCCGCGGGGTCTATGTGGACGCGGAACGGCCGCGTGCCGTGCGGCGCGTTGACGACGTCGACGATGGCGTCCGCGACCTGGGAGACGTCGGCATCGGCCGGGGCCAGGTCGGCGAGTCGTCGGGAGACCTGGTCCATGAGGCCGGCGTAGTGCTCCTCGTAGGCGTCGACGATGTCCTGCTGGGCCGGGTGCCCGCCCGTGGCGAAGTGGTTGGTGCCCGAGGTGAAGGAGCCGGGGACGACGATGGAGGTCTCGATGTCGAAGCGGGCCAGTTCGGCGGCGTAGCTGACGGCGAGTGAGTCCATGGCGGCCTTGGCGGCGAAGTACGGGGCGAGGTACGGCGGGGTGCCGCCGCGGGTGCTGGTGGAGCCGATCCACAGGACGAGGCCGTGCCGCTGCGCCCGCAGATGGGGGAGGGCGGCGCGGTTGACCCGCTGGGTGCCGAGCACGTTGGTGTCGTAGACGGCGGTGAGCTCTTCGGGGGTAAACGCCTCGGTGGGGCCGGTGACCATATGGCCGGCGTTGTGGATGACGACGTCCAGAGTGCCCGCCTCGGCCAGGATCGTGGCGACGGCCGCGTCGGCGGACTCCTGGGAGAGGACGTCGAGTTCGACGGTGCGCAGGGCCACGTGGTGCTCGGCTGCGTACTGCCGGGCTTCGGCGACCCGGCCGGCGTTGCGGCCCGTGGTGTTGCGCATGGCGGCGTAGACGGTGTGGCCCGAGCGGGCCAGCGCCCGTGCGGCCAGGGCTCCGAAACCGGAACCGGCTCCTGTGATGACGATGGTGCTGCCCATGGCAGAACTCCTCGGTCGGTCGAGCGCGAAAAAGCGGATGAGAAAGGCGGAAGGGGCGGAGGAGGAACGCGGAAGGGAAGGCCGGGGCGCCGGTCAGACGATGCCGCCGTTGGCGCGGACGACCTGGCCGTTCACCCAGCGGGCGGGGCCGGCGAGGAAGGAGACGACCTCCGCGATGTCCTGCGGGGTGCCGAGGCGCTCCAGCGGCGCCTGGGCGGCCATCCGCGCGATGGTCTCCTCGTCCTTGCCGTCCAGGAACAGCGCGGTGGCGGTCGGTCCGGGGGCCACCGCGTTGACGGTGATGTCCCGGCCGCGCAGCTCCCGGGCGAGGATCAGGGTCATCGCCTCGACGGCGCCCTTGGTGGCGGCGTAGGCGGTGTAGCCGGGGATGGCCAGTCCCACCACGGAGCTGGAGAAGTTGATGATCGCCCCGCCGCCGCGCAGCCGGCGGGCGGCCTGTTGGTCGACGACGAAGGTGCCGCGGATGTTCGTGCGGTGCATACGGTCCAGGGCGTCCAGATCCGTGTCGACCAGCGGTGCCAGCGTCATGACACCCGCCGCGTGCACGACGACGTCGACTCCGCCGAAGGTCCTCTCGGCGGTGTCGAAGAGGGCCGAGACCGAGACCTCGTCGGCGACGTCGGCGCGGAAGGCGACCGCCCGCCCTCCGGTGGCGGTGATGGCCGACACCGTCGCGTCGGCCTCGGCCTGGTTCCCGGCGTAGTTGACGACGACGGCGAATCCGTCGGCGGCCAGTCGCTCGGCGCTCTGCCGGCCGATGCCGCGGGAGCCGCCGGTGACGATCGCGACCCGGTTCGAAGACTTGGAGGTGGTGGTCTGCGCGCTCATGGCGGTGCTCCCTGATTCGGCTGGGGCGGCGTCCTTCGCCACCCGACAACAGCAACGCTAACACCAAAGAGGTATCGACGCTACCCTCAAACGTAGCGCTGTTACGCCGCGCCCGGCGAACCCTGCGAACCCGGCCTTCAGCACCGGTCCGCGGAAGCCGCCGCGGAAGCCGTCACGTATCCGCTGTGAAAGCCGCCGTGAAAGGCGCCGTGAAGGCCATCGGGAAAGCACCCCGCCGCCCACCTGCTGTGATTGCCGACGAAGGCCGGGTAGGCATTCCCGTATGCCCGAAGACGAAAGCACCCGCCGCTGCCTGGTCACCGGAGCCACCGGATACATCGGCGGCCGGCTCGTGCCCGAGCTGCTCGACGCCGGGTACGCCGTACGCTGCCTCGCCCGCACGCCGGAGAAGCTCCGTGACCACCCCTGGGCCGATCGGGTCGAGACGGTTCGGGGCGATGTGACCGACGCGGACTCGCTGCGCTCCGCGTTCGAGGGCGTGCACACCGCGTACTACCTGGTGCACGCGCTGGGCACCGGACGTGGCTTCGAGGAGACCGACCGCCGGGCCGCCCGGCTCTTCGCCGAGCAGGCCCGCGCCGCCGGAGTGCGGCGCATCGTCTATCTGGGCGGGCTGACGCCGAACGGGGTCCCGGAGTCGGAGCTCTCCGCGCATCTGCGGTCCCGCGCCGAGGTCGGGCACATCCTGCTCGGCTCGGGGGTGCCCACCGCCGTCCTCCGGGCCGCGGTGATCATCGGCTCCGGTTCGGCCTCCTTCGAGATGCTGCGCTATCTCACCGAACGACTGCCGCTGATGGTCACCCCGAGCTGGGTCAGGACCCGCATCCAGCCGATCGCCGTCCGCGACGTGCTGCACTGCCTCGTCGGCGCCGCCACCCTGCCGCCCGATGTCAGCCGGACCTTCGACATCGGCGGCCCGGACGTCGTCACCTACCGGGGCATGATGCAGCGGTACGCGGCCGTCGCCGGCCTGCCACGGCGGTTGATCCTCCCCGTACCGGTCCTGACGCCGGGCCTGTCCAGCCACTGGATCGGCCTCGTCACCCCCGTGCCGCGCTCCATCGCCCGCCCGCTCACCGAGTCACTGCGGCACGAAGTGGTCTGTTCGGAGAACGACCTGGCGCGCTACGTGCCCGACCCGCCCATCGGGCGGACCGGCTTCGACGACTCGGTGCGCCTGGCCCTCAAACGGCTGCGGGACGCCGACGTCCCGACCCGCTGGTCGTCCGCCGCGGTGCCCGGAGCCCCCAGCGACCCGTTGCCCACGGACCCGGACTGGGCCGGCGGCAGTCTGTACACCGACCGGCGCGAACGCACGGTGGACGCCCCGCCGGACGCGCTGTGGCGGGTGATCGAGGGCATCGGCGGCGAGAACGGCTGGTACTCGTTCCCGCTCGCCTGGGCGGTACGGGGTTGGCTGGACCGGCTGGCCGGCGGCGTCGGGCTGCGCCGGGGCCGCCGCGACACCGCGCGACTGCGGGTCGGGGACTCGCTGGACTTCTGGCGGGTCGAGGCGATCGAACCGGGCCGTCTGCTGCGGCTGCGCGCCGAGATGCGGCTGCCCGGCCTGGCCTGGCTGGAACTGTCGGTCGACCAGGACGACGCGGGCGCCACGCTCCTCCGCCAGCGTGCGCTGTTCCATCCACACGGTCTGGCCGGTCAGCTCTACTGGTGGAGCGTGGCGCCGTTCCACGCGGTGGTCTTCGGCGGCATGGCCCGCAACATCTCCGAGGCGGCGGCGAGGGGGCGGGGGAGCAAGTGACGCCGCCCGCGCCGCCGCCCAAACCCGCCCGCGCCGCTGCCCCAACCCGCCCGCGCCGCCGCCCAAACCCGCCCGCGCCGCCGCCCCGGACCCGCCCGGCTGCCTACTGCGGAATCTTGCTGAAGTCCCAGGAGGCCATCCGTTCCGGGGTGAGCCGGAGCCAGGCGTGGCGGCCGTCGTGCGGCATGGTGTCGAGCCCGAAGTTCTTGGCCGAGAACAGCCGCTCGGGGGCGTCCAGCTCGGGGACGGGCTCGCCGGTACGGGGCGCCTCGCCGATGAACTCGACGGTTCCGGAGAGCTCGATACCGCGCAGTTCCCCGTACTCCACGCCGTCGTCGATCACGACCGAGACGCGCGGATCGCGCAGCAGGTCGGTCCAGCGCTGGCTGCGGACGATGGAGTAGAGCCACAGCGATTCGCCGTCCCAGGCGAACCACAGGGCGCCGACGTGCGGACGGCCGTCCTTGGAGACGGTCGCCACGCGACAGGTGCGCTGCTCCGCGAGGAAGGCGTCGACCTCGTGCGGGGTCATCATGATTCTGCGGCCCCGCCGCTGAATGACGGCCATGAGTCGAGCACCTCCATTTATCTGACTGTGTGTCAGAAATAATGGAGGACGGCGGCGCGGCCGTCCAGCGCTGGTGGCCGGCGGGTGCTCCCTCGCGCGCTGCATCCCTTCCTGGTTGACGGTTCGTCAGCTACGGTCGCTCCGTCGTCATCCGTTGCGGGTCCCTTGTGGCCCGTTGCGGTCCGTTGAGGTCCGTCGTACGAGGGGGCAGTCATGGCGCCGAGCGACCGGCTGGTGGAGCTGCTGGACCCGGCGGTCACCGCCGTACTGACCGTGGAGTGCCAGCGCGGCGTCGTCGGGCCGGACAGCGCGCTGCCGGAGCTCGCCGCCGAGGCGCGGGACTCAGGGGCACTGGGCAACGTGGCACGGCTGGTCGGCGGCGCCCACGAGGTGGGCGCCGCCGTCCTGCACGCCATCGCCGAACGCCGCCCGGACGGGCTCGGCGCCAACCACAACGCGCGGCTGTTCCGTGCCGCCGGGCGGCTGCCCGTGCAGCCGCTGACGGGCACGCCCGCCGTGCGGCTCGCCGAAGGGATCCCGCTCGCCGACGGCGACCTGGTCGTACGGCGGCTGCACGGGCTGTCACCGATCGCCGGGACCGATGTGGACGCCCTGCTGCGCAACCTGGGCTGCCGCACGCTGATCGTCACCGGGGTCTCCGCGAACATCGCGATCCCCAATGCCGTCTTCGACGCCGTCAACCTGGGGTACCAGGTGGTGGTGCCCGCCGACGGCATCGCGGGGGTGCCCCGCGAGTACACCGAGGCCGTCGTCCGGCACACCCTCGCGCTCGTCTCCACGGTCAGCACGACGGACGACATCCTGGCCTGCTGGAAGCGCCAGGGGCAGCGCGCCGGAAAGCCGTAGCCGCCAACGGCCCCGGCTACTCCGACGCGGCCCCGATGGCGCTCGCCAGCCCAGCTGCGACGAGTCAGCCCAGCTGCAACGAGCCACCCGCGACGGTGACCTTGGCGGCGGCCAGCGGCTTGGTCGCCGGACCGTTGGCGACGCTGCCGTCCGCGATGTTGAACTTGCTGCCGTGGCAGGGGCAGTTGATGGTGCCGTCCGCGACGTCGCTGACCGCACAGCCCTGGTGCGTGCAGACCGCGGAGAACGCCTTGAAGTTTCCGGCGGTCGGCTGGGTGACGACGACCTTCTGGTCCGCGAAGATCTTTCCGCCGCCCACCGGGATGTCCGCGGTCTTGGCCAGCGCGTCGCCGCCGTCCCCGCCCGGGGTGGTGGCGGCCGGTGCCGAGGGGTCGGCCGGGGCCGAAGGCTGGGCCGGGGTGGTGGCCGGGGTGTCACTGGCCTTCGTATCCGATCCGCCGCACGCGGTCAGAGCGGCCATGAGACCCACGCCGCCCGCTGCGGCGACCATCGTGCGGCGGGTCGGAGCCGCGGGAATACCGGAGGTGTCGGTCATGTGGCACTTCCTGTCGGTAGAGGAGCCGGGTGGCGCGGGAGCGGTCGCCCGGTGGGCGTGATGCCGTGCCCGCCCGGTCATACGCAGAGATCCTCCGGCGCGTTCAAAGCCGCCCGAAGAATTCCGGCGGATGGCCCAGCGCCTGCTCGATCACCGGCCCCGCCACCGCTCCCCGCCACTGGCCCCCACCACCGTTCCCGTCCCCACCCCCTCCTCGTTCTCGCCCCCGCTCCGCGTCGTCGTTGCCCGGCGCCGCGCAAGTAGCCTGGTGCGATGCTCACAGAGGTAACAGGGATCCGTTACGTGACGCCCTTGCGCGAGGGCGGCTCGGTGCCGGGGGTGGTCGAGGCCGACGACCTCGGCACGTACGTCGTGAAGTTGTCCAGCTGACGGCTTTGACCTGGAGTGATGTCGCTGAACGGGGCTCTGGCCTGGGCGGATCCGTCTTTCTTTCAGACTCGTGCCCGGTTGTGCAGTTGATACTCCCCACGCGCTCCCCAGAGGCGCTCGCACTCCCCAAATTCTCCCCAAGAGGTACTGCCGTAGGAGCATCGCCTGTCCCGTCTGGCGGTGCAGGTGTGGGTCGTGCCGATTCGCTTTGCGTAAGCGCTCAGAGGAGGTGTCCGCATTCGCCCAGTCAGATGTCGCGGAAGGAACCACGCGAGTCCGTGACCTGCCGGAATCAGGCTGCTGGGCGCCGACCAGCGAATATGGTCTTTCGCTTGTTTCACGGTAATGCCCGTTGATGCGGCCGGAAGTCCCAGAAAACTCCCAGTGGGGTCCCAGGGTCGGTGGCCATTCTTGGGGCTCTGCGCAGTGGTCGAGGCTGCATCTGGGCTGGGGTTCGTGCATCGGTGCTCGGCCTGGAACGAACGGCATCGTACGTGTCTGCAGCAGCTCGACGCTGGGGCAGACGGCTTGCTGGCTGCGCGGGCATGGTAGTTACCGGTTGGTTCATGGCGTCGGCGAGGTCATCCTCGAACTACCCCCGATCGCGCGGGAAGACCTCGCGGTGGTCCTCATGCGGCTGCAGCGGCCGCGGACCACCCCTGCTCGCGCGGGAAGACCAGCGCGCCGAGGGCGGAGCGCACGGTCTTGAGCGGACCACCCCCGCTCGGGCGGGAAGACCGCAAACAGCTGGTTCTGCACACCCAGCTGCAGCGGACCACGCACCCCCGCTCGCACGGGAAGACCCCCGTCCGCACGCCCTCAAGCCACTCCGGGATCGGACCACCCCCCGCTCGCGCGGGAAGACCGGGCAGCGGATCGTCGGGGCCCTGGCCACACTCGGACCACCCCCGCTCGCGCGGGAGGACCTCGGCCGCGTTGCCCAGGACGAGGCCGGTGGTCTGACCACCTGCGCTCGCGCGGGAAGACCGCGGTGGAGAGCGTGCTGCTCTGCCACTGCTCCGGACCACCCCCGCTCGCGCGGGAAGACCAACACCGGCCACGTAGACCGGGTGATCCGGATCGGACCACCCCCGCTGGCGCGGGAAGACGTCGCGCGTGTCGACAACGGCCCACTCCCCGGGCGGACCACCCCCGCTCGCGCGGGAAGACCCAATCGGACAGCTCTCCAAACAGGACACGTTGCGGACCACCCCCGCTCGCGCGGGAAGACCCTGGGCTCCGGCCAGCAGCGCCCACGCGACACCGGACCACCCCCGCTCGCGCGGGAAGACCACGATCCCGGGCGTACTGACCGGGACCGAGACCGGACCACCCCCGCTCGCGCGGGAAGACCCGGACTCCTGAGGAGTTCACCGCGCTCGCGGACAGACCACCCCCGCTCGCGCGGGAAGAACCAGCGGGCGTAGCCGGATGAGTTGCTCCCGGGCCGGACCACCCCCGCTCGCGCGGGAAGACCAGCCAGTCCCCGGAGAGCACCGCGTGATCCTGCGGACCACCCCCGCTCGCGCAGGAAAACCCGCGGTCAGCAGCGCCTGCGCGCCGGCGAACCCGGACCACCCCCGCTCGCGCGGGAAGACCCGACGCATGGCGCAGGGGCACGGAGCGGCATTCGGACCACCCCCGCTCGCGCGGGAAGACCCCCAGGTCGGTATCGACCAACACGGTGACGATCGGACCACCCCCGCTCGCGCGGGAAGACCGTTGTCCGGGTCGTACACCGCGCTGATGGGGGCGGACCACCCCCGCTCGCGCGGGAAGACCAAGGGCGACCACCGCGTGTCGGTGTCCTACGGCGGACCACCCCCGCTCGCGCGGGAAGACCGACTGCGTCCGGGAGCGGATGCGGTTGTACTCCGGACCACCCCCGCTCGCGCGGGAAGACCGTGGCGGCGCTGAGGAGGAGGAGCAGTACGGCCGGACCACCCCCGCTCGCGCGGGAAGACCCCGCCCAGGGGCTACCCGGCGGAGGATGATCGCGGACCACCCCCGCTCGCGCGGGAAGACCAGCTGGGCCTTGACCGTGGTCGAGCCCAATTCCGGACCACCCCCGCTCGCGCGGGAAGACCGGCTTCCGTCCAGTGCTGGGCCATGGCGCGGGCGGACCACCCCCGCTCGCGCGGGAAGACCAGCAGGGACCGCCGGAAAGCGGGCAGAACGGCCGGACCACCCCCGCTCGCGCGGGAAGACCGCACTTTCCCCACCCCGGATCCCGTCAACAGGCGGACCACCCCCGCTCGCGCGGGAAGACCTGCATGCCGCCGGAGTTCACCCCGTGCAGCCGCGGACCACCCCCGCTCGCGCGGGAAGACCTGGTCCGGGACGGTGGCGTGTAGTTCCAGCAGCGGACCACCCCCGCTCGCGCGGGAAGACCTGGTGCACGCCCGGATCCGGTCGGCCAACACCGGACCACCCCCGCTCGCGCGGGAAGACCGACGTCAGCGACCCCCGGAACGCCTCCAGTGCCGGACCACCCCCGCTCGCGCGGGAAGACCAGGAGCTGGCGCCGCTGCTCCGCGAACATCGCCGGACCACCCCCGCTCGCGCGGGAAGACCCTCGTCCGGGGTGTACAGGTGCGGCTCGACGCCGGACCACCCCCGCTCGCGCGGGAAGACCAACTTCCCGTCGAGGACAGCGCCCGGGGCAGCCGGACCACCCCCGCTCGCGCGGGAAGACCGAGGTACTCGACGGTGCCTTCGGTGAGGGCGGCGGACCACCCCCGCTCGCGCGGGAAGACCGACTCGCGGAGCCAGGTCCAGAACCCCTTGATCGGACCACCCCCGCTCGCGCGGGAAGACCGGGAGAACCGCGCGGGTCACGGCCTCGTAGGCCGGACCACCCCCGCTCGCGCGGGAAGACCGTGCCCGGCGAGAGCGTCCGCCCGGCGGAGTTCGGACCACCCCCGCTCGCGCGGGAAGACCTGAGCAGGCATGCCAGCACGCTGACTCGTCAGCGGACCACCCCCGCTCGCGCGGGAAGACCAAACTCATCGCCCTGCGCCGCGCCTGCAAGTCCGGACCACCCCCGCTCGCGCGGGAAGACCTTGCCGGGCATGACGCGGGCCTTCGCGCCGAGCGGACCACCCCCGTTCGCGCGGGAAGACCCTGGTTGCCGGTGAGGTACGCGGTTACCTGGGCGGACCACCCCCGCTCGCGCGGGAAGACCGCCGGAAGCGCAATGCGCGGCCGGTTCTACTTCGGACCACCCCCGCTCGCGCGGGAAGACCGGTTCCTTCGCGGCGCAGGACCCGGTAGAGGACGGACCACCCCCGCTCGCGCGGGAAGACCTTGGGCGGCTCGATCCGCAGGACGATCCCCAGCGGACCACCCCCGCTCGCGCGGGAAGACCCACTTCGGGCAGATGGCCGTGAAGATGGGCAGCGGACCACCCCCGCTCGCGCGGGAAGACCTCGTTGGGGGTGACCGCGAGGATCCGCAGCGCCGGACCACCCCCGCTCGCGCGGGAAGACCGCGGAATGGCGGCCGGCTGTAGGGCTTCTGATCGGACCACCCCCGCTCGCGCGGGAAGACCATCGACGACGAGCCCGCCCGGCCCTTCAAGGGCGGACCACCCCCGCTCGCGCGGGAAGACCTGGGCGATGCCGAACGCGATCCGGTATGCGGACGGACCACCCCCGCTCGCGCGGGAAGACCGTCCTGGCAACCCCAGCTGCTGCAGCCGTCGGCGGACCACCCCCGCTCGCGCGGGAAGACCTCGGGGAAGTGCGGGGCAAGGTATCCGACGACCGGACCACCCCCGCTCGCGCGGGAAGACCAGAGTCTCTTCGGGCAGCACCCGAATGTCGATCGGACCACCCCCGCTCGCGCGGGAAGACCTACCCCGTCGTGTTCGTCGACTCCCTCTCCCACGGACCACCCCCGCTCGCGCGGGAAGACCCGCCACTGGGTGCCTAGCCAGCCTGAGATGGTCGGACCACCCCCGCTCGCGCGGGAAGACCTGTGCGCGCACGAGGGGTGCGAGCTCAACATCCGGACCACCCCCGCTCGCGCGGGAAGACCCTGGTGGGCGGCGCTGCGGGAAGCCGTCGAAGCGGACCACCCCCGCTCGCGCGGGAAGACCTTCCGGTACTTGACGTTGAAGTCAAATACCTGCGGACCACCCCCGCTCGCGCGGGAAGACCACCAGCGCGACCCCGACCGCTCCGGTCAGGAACGGACCACCCCCGCTCGCGCGGGAAGACCCAGGCCGCGGCCGGTCATCTGCGGGTCGATGGCGGACCACCCCCGCTCGCGCGGGAAGACCTTTTTCGAGGTCCAGGAACGCGAGGGATCCGCCGGACCACCCCCGCTCGCGCGGGAAGACCCGCTGCACTGACATCGTGCAGCGTCTCTTTAGCGGACCACCCCCGCTCGCGCGGGAAGACCCAAGGTGCTCAAGGCCATGGGCCAGGCACCCACGGACCACCCCCGCTCGCGCGGGAAGACCAGTCGTGTTCCCCACCACCGACCCCACAAGGGAGGACCACCCCCGCTCGCGCGGGAAGACCATCAGCAAGCTGTCCAGCGCCATCGACAAGGGCGGACCACCCCCGCTCGCGCGGGAAGACCACCAACGGGCTGATCGTGGTGTGCTCGGAATCCGGACCACCCCCGCTCGCGCGGGAAGACCCACACCGTCGACGTTCTGTACGTAGCCCGATACGGACCACCCCCGCTCGCGCGGGAAGACCCGTTATGTAGAGGCTGTGACAGTCCCTCGTAACGGACCACCCCCGCTCGCGCGGGAAGACCTACGACAGGAGCCGGTAGCCGGCCTCGATCTGCGGACCACCCCCGCTCGCGCGGGAAGACCGGCGTTCCTTTCGGCGGCGCCGCGCTTGGCGGCGGACCACCCCCGCTCGCGCGGGAAGACCGTGTCCAGGAGGCTGTAGTACTCCAGCGGGCTCGGACCACCCCCGCTCGCGCGGGAAGACCCACGCCGACCGACTCGAACGGAATCCCCACACCGGACCACCCCCGCTCGCGCGGGAAGACCGGTCCGCTGCCTGTTCCCGTCGCTGGGCGAGACGGACCACCCCCGCTCGCGCGGGAAGACCGTCGTCGCGCTGGTCCTCGGCACCGTCATCTTCGGACCACCCCCGCTCGCGCGGGAAGACCTCCCTCGCCCTGACCGGTGCCGCGACCGTCGCCGGACCACCCCCGCTCGCGCGGGAAGACCTGGTGAGCCGGACGGAGTGTCCGTTCCTCCATCGGACCACCCCCGCTCGCGCGGGAAGACCTCCTGAGCCTCTCCCCAGTTGATCGCCGTCGTCGGACCACCCCCGCTCGCGCGGGAAGACCCCCTCCGAGCTGATCGACGCGCCCACCTGGGACGGACCACCCCCGCTCGCGCGGGAAGACCTCTTCGTGACCTGGGGTCTTATGAGGGGTTTGCCGTTTGTTGGTATTCCTCGGGCCGGAAGGCGATCAGGGTGATGCCGTCGAAATCGATGGGGGTGCGGCGCCGTTCCCCCGCCGTCCTAAGGGTGAATCCTTGTTCGTTGGCGTCTGGGTAGATCAGGACCGCAGCGCCTTCGGTTGGGAGAGATTCGCCCACTAGTGCCCATAGTGAGTCTCGGACGCGTGCGGACAGGGTGCCGATGTACATGCCCGGGGTGGGTTCAATCAGCCAGCGGGTGAGGGCGCCGCGGATGTGTTCAGGAACTGCTGTGGTGTGGAGGACGATCATGGAGGCCATCGTTCACCGGCTTCAGCTGCGGTGGTGGAGGTCGGGAGCGTGGTCGTTGTCCTCCGTTGTGTTGTTGTCCGTTGCGTAGTCGGCATAGTTGGTGCCGGCGGGGACCGAGCCGACGTCGGGGTCCCAAAGGTCGACCAGGTCGACGGCGTGGCCGTCGGTCAGTGGATCCGTCTCATCGGGGGCCAGGAGGCGTTGGACGTCGCGGACGATGCGGGGGAGGAGTTTGTACAGTCGAAGGCCCTCGCGGAAACTGCGCCGTGCCATTGCTTCGGGGTAGGCGGAGTTGTGGAGGGAGAAGGCCAGCGGGATGGTGAGTTCGGCTTTGTAGAGGTCGGCGATGTCGTAGACGAAGGCGTGTTGCTTGCCTTGGTGGACGAAGCCCAGTGCGGGGGAGCAGCCCAAGGCGTTGAGGGCGGCGTGCACGATGCCGTAGAGGCAGGTGTTCGCGGAGGACAGTGCGAGGTTGACGGGGTCTTGTTCGGACCATGCGGCCGGGTCGTAGGCACGCCGGAAGCGGCCGATGCGGTGTTGTTGGGCGAGTGCCTTGTACAGGGCTTTGACGCGTTGGCCTTCCAAGCCGCGCAGTTGTTCGAGTTTGGTGGCCGGGTGTACAGCGATGTTGAAGCGGGACAGGTACATCTGTCGGGCGACCGCGAGGCGTCGTTCCGGGTCGCTCCATTGGCGCACCTGGTGTTCGAGCCAGCGGGTGGTCAGGGCGTCGGAGGTGGTGGCCGAGTAGCAGCGGACGCCGCCGGAGCCTGTGCACACGACGGTGGTGCCGTGCCTGGCGAAGGTGGTCAGTGCTGGTTGGGTGATCGATGTTCCGGGGCCCAGGAGTAGGCAGGAGAGGGCTGAGGTGGGGAGGTAGACACGGGTGATCTCGCCGTCCTTCGAGGTGGTCTCGGCGCAGACTCCGGTGTCGTCCTGGACGATGCGCACGATGTCCGCGTACAGGAAGGACAGGGAGTCCCCGACGCGCGGGAGCATGGCGAGGGTGGGTCTGGCGATGCGGGCGCGCGCGGAGCCGGTTCGCAGCGTCGCCCGCTCTTCCCGACCGGCATGTGGGGTGCTGCTTCTTGCGTCATCCGGGGCGGGTGCGGGCATGTTGGTCTCCTAGTTCTGGTCCGGTGCCAGGCTCAGCAGGCCGCACCCGTAGGACTTGCTGCGTCCGATGCCGTGCAGGAGGGCGTGGCGCAGTGCTTGGGGGTCGTTCACGGTGGCTGTTCCTTCGAAGAGCGTGGTTGCCCGGGGAATGTTCTTCGGGGCCTGTGGGGCGTCGGGGGGCGGGGTGTCCTTGGGCGAGTGGCGCGAGATGATCGCGTCGAGCGGGGAGGGGAGCAGGGTGCGTAGTTGGAGTCCGGCGGCTGCAGCGCGGGTGGCCCACCATTGTTCGGCTTCTTCTGGGTGCAGGGGGATGACCTGTTTCCACCGGCCGGCGGTGCTGTTGGGGCCGCAGCGGCGCACGGTGTTGGCCAGGATCCGGTACCGGACGGGCAGGCCGGGTTGCAGGGCCCGGAACATGGGGGCCATGTCTTTGAGGGTCGCGGATTGCGCGTAGCCGGCGGGCAGGCGGCCGGGGTCGGGGGCCAGGCCGCTTTGGACGAGCAGGACGGGGGGTCCGGCGCTGTCGAGGTCTAGGCGGAACAGGGCGCCGGCGCGGGCGCGGGGCGATGTGCCCAGGCCGTCGGGTACCAGGGACATGACGCGTCGGTGCAGCGCCGCGGCGTCGCGCAGGTCGCGTTGGACCTGCCGGTGGCCGGGGTCGAGCAGCAGCCGCAAGAGCCAGGGGTGGGCGTCGTCGCTGTGCTCGGTGTGCTCGGTGGGGGAGAGGTCGGTGGCGGTCATGGGCGCGTCCCATCCGGTGCGTCGGGTGCGGCGGGGTGGAGGTAGTTGTGGAGTGCGTCGAGGTAGTCGGCGCCGTACCCGTTGCACAGGTGTGCGGGCAGCATGCGGTGGCCGGTGTAGAGAGTGCGGGTGTGGTGGATGCGGTCGCGGGCGGTCAGGCGGACGGGTTCGTCGTTGAGGGTGGTGGTGATCGCGGATGAGGTGGGTCCCCAGGTGTCGTCCGCGGGGAAGGGGGCGTCGGAGACGAAGGTGACCGAGGTGTCACCGGACGGTGGGGTCCCTGGTGGGGGCTTGCGTGCGAGAGGCACGTTGCTCAGTTCGGCGACGGGGTCCGTGCAGTCGGCTCGCAGTAGCAGGGAGGGGCCCGGTGGGCAGGAGCGGCGGCCCAGGTGCAGGGGCCAGTGGGGGTGGCGCAGGGCGTTTGTGCAGGTTGTCAGCAGGTTTTCGGGCGCTGTTGGTCCGGCGGTGACGGCGACGGTGAAGAAGGCGTCGGCGAGGTAGTGGCGGTGGGTGACGAGTGTGGCGGCCTCGACTTTGCGCCGGCCGCCTTTGGCGGTGGGCAAGGTGCGCGAGGCCGGATATCCGCCGCCCACTGTGTGATAGTCGCGTAGGCGTGTTCCCGGCCGGTCCACCCGGATGGTGAAGTGCAGTGCGCGCAGCGACGCGAATGCGGTCGGGGGCGAGTCGGGCGGGCCTTCGACGGCCTGGGCGCGGGAGATGCCTTGGGCGGAGGCGAGCATGCCGATCAGCCCTGAGCGTGTGGGGTAGGCCGTGGTGTCCCGGTCGGTGAACGCGCTGTGCTCGCCCCAGGACTGAAGGGGGCTGCTGAGTTGCAGGAGGAAGCCGTTGCTCACGACTCGTCCTGCCCGACCGCAGGCGCGAGGCCGGGGTAGGCCGAAGTGAGGGCGTCGGCGACCAGGCCGGTGTACGAGGCGGTCCGCTCGCCCAAGCCGTCCAAGGGCTTGTCCATGGTTCCCGCGTGAGCGCTATACAGGATGCCGTCGTCGCCCAGCAGTTGGGTGACGCGGGCGGCGTACTGGCTGAGGGCTGCTCGGGACGGTTCGGCCCAGCCGGCGCCTTGGGCGCGGACGGGCTCTTCGAAGGCGGCGGCGAAGGAGACGGGCCGGTCGGTGCGTACCGCGAGGTGGACGAGGTCGGGCACGGTGTGCGGTGCGGTGGATGTCTTCTTCGCCGAGGGGATGCTGTGGAGGAAGGCAGTGGCGAAGGCTTCGGCGAGGATACGGGCGCTGACTGGATCGGGGATGTTGCGGGCCAGGTCGTCCAGGTCGAGGGTCGCGTAGCGGTAGAACACGCCACTGCTGTACTCGCCGGAGTTCATGTGCCCGCTGCCGGCATCGGCCGCCCACTGATCGGCGTCGTCCACCGCGGTGAAGAAGTCCGCCTGCACGGACGTGCTGTGCGTGGTGAACGCGTGTGCCACCTGCACTGCTCCGTCGACGCCGGCCCCGGGGATCTCGGCGAGCATCCGCCCGAATAGGGCGATGGAGCCGTTGCGTGAGCGCAATACCTCGTGCACCGGGTCCTTGGGAAGCAGCAGCTTCTTCTGCGCGGCCTTGTTCCCCAGCGCGTCCTCCAGCGCGTCGCGGTGTTCCTCGGCCAGAGCGGCCAGGACCCCGGCGGCGGAATCGGGAAGGAAGAGCAGGGATGCGGTGGTGCGGTCTCCGTCGTCCAGGGCGAGCTTGGTGTCGGCGGAACGGATCACCTGCGCGCCGGCCAACTCTGCGAGATCGGCGGGCCAGCCTTTCTCGCGCAGCAGGTGCGCGACCTGCTGCGGCAGCCGCCGGGTGCGCAGGGCCCGCTCCCCGATACGTGCCTCCGCGGCCAGTCGGGTGGGCCGCTTCCATGCCTGGCTGGATACGCGGGTGCGGGTCGTTCCGCCGTAGGTGACGGTCTTCGGAGACCCGAGATCATCGCGGTTCACGTTGCTGAAGGGCAGGGTCTGCAACACGTGCAGGTCCAAAAAGCGGGCGGCACGCTGCTCGGCAGCGTTCGTGGTGGTCGGCTCAGGCACAGGAATCTTCCGTTCGTGGCGGGGATCAAGAGGGCAGGGGGCAGTGGTTCATCAGTCGGGTGGCAGTAGCGGCTGGACGATGGCGTCTTCAGCAGGCGGCTGTCCCGGATGCCTACCGGCGGCCGGGTGGCAGCCGGGCGTAGCGGGGGGCGATGGTCAGGCCTTGGGTCGGTTGGCCCGCAGGACGGTGCGGTAGTAGCTCTCCAGCCATTCGACGACGACGTCCTCCTGCCAGCGGTCCCAGCGCAGCAGGTCGTTGAGCAGTCGGCCGTAGTCGACAGGCACCGCGGCGGATCCGAGCAGGCGCAGCAGGCCCGGGAGGATGCGGTGCAGTCCGTCGCTGTCCTGCCGGACCATGAGATGGAGCCGGGACTCCGCACCGTTCGCCTTGATGGCCTGCCCCTCACGGGCTACCGCACGACCGAGGGTTTGCCCCAGGTTCTCCCGGTGGCTGCTGGCCGGCGGATCGGCGGCTGAGACGTTCTGCGTGCCCCGCGTCGACGGCTCTTCCGCAGTTGATGGGCGTGTTTCGTCATCGGGTTCCGATGCGGTGGCCCGTTCGGCTCGGGGGCGGGCGGCGATGAGCGCGGCCACGGTGTAGTAGGCGCGACGATCTGCTCCGCGCACCCCGTAGGGCAGGAGCCCGGGACGCATGAGGGCCGCATGCGTGCGCGCAGGCACCTCCTCCGGCGGCTTGCCCAAGGCGCGCCGCAGAGCCTGCCGTGTACCGGGTGCTGCGCAGGCGTCCTCGACAGCCTCGGCGAAAGCGTCGCACTTCGCCATTCGGGAGCTTCCCGCAGGCGGTCTCGGGTCGCCGGCCAGCGGCGGCTGGGGATCCGCGGTCGGCGGTGGTGCTGGAACGGCCATGGCTGTTCCTTCCTATGGGCACGGGTGGGTTTTCGCCGGACAGCGCTCCGAGCCGGGCGCTGCTAATGGGGCCGGTCGGTCGGGGCCGACGGGTCGCGTGGCTTGTGCACCAGGGTGCGCACGAGACCGCGTGCGGTTTCCCGGGCTCTGGCGCCGCGGGGGCTGGCGGCGACCTGCGCGGTCGTCCCGTCGTAGATCTCCAGGGCCAGGGCACCGAACACACGGAGTGAGGCACTGAAGTCGCCCGCGTGCAGCAGGTTCCAGAATCGTTCCTCGGCGGCAGGCCAGTACGCGGCCAGTGCTGCTTCCGGCCAGGGGCCCGGATGCTTCGACTTCTTACTTCCACCGCCGTCGGCGCCGGCCTGTGAACCCGCGCCACCGGATCGGACCTCGTCGGTGAAAGGTGTCGTATAGGACCGCCACACGCTGCGGAGCGCGGTCGCGAGGTGCCAGGCCGCTTTCTCGGCGGCCTCACGTCCCTCCTTCACGCCCAGAGCCAGGGCGTTGTCGTGCCCGGGGCCGGAGGAGGTCAGGAGGGCGAACAGCGGTGGGGTGATCGCGCTGAAGTACGTGCGGTCACGGGTTTGTCCGTCCTGATCGAACCCGTAAGCGGCCACGCGCAGTTGGTCGGCGACCCGATCCGGCAGGAAGCCGCTGAGCCCGTTCAAGATGAGCGGTCTGCGTCCACCATCCGCCCTCCGCATGAGCACCAGAGCATCGAGATCACGCCACAAGGCGCGCTCCGCCCGGGCATCTCGAGGGCGCGGTGTGCCGTCTTTGAGGGTGTCCCAGATCAGGTAGGGGTCTGGTGCGGGCGGGCGGTTGACCCGCAGAGCCCAGGTGATGGTGGCGTCGATGACCTCGTCCCCCGACGGGCCGGGCTGCAACAGGACGGCATGCTGGGACTGCTCGGTCAGCAGGGACAGCGGGCCGCCGGCCGCCGTGGGCAGATCACGTGGATTGGGCAGCGTGGCGCGCTCCCAGGGGCAGCCGTCCGGCAGGGAATCCTGGTGCGGCGACGGCCAGGCAGCCGGTTCCGGGATGCCCATGAGCAAGGTGTCGAACAAGGTGGGTCCGACCGGGTGGGTCGACAGGACCCGGCGCAGCGGGCCGGCCATGGTGTTTCCGGACCGTTCACCGCCCACGACGCGAGGCGTGCATTGGCCCGAGGGCCCGTAGTACAACTGTGCGATCAGATGCAGCACGGCTTCCTGCGACGGCAGAGGCACCTGCTCGCTGTCCATGAAGTGGCCGAAGAACACCAGGTTGTTCCCCGCGGGCCGGGCCAGAACCAACTTGTTCACCCCGGACGAGGACGGGCACTCCTCGACCAACCGCGGGTCCTGCAGGAATGGACGTACCGGGTCGTGCAGGCGCAGGCCGTCGGCATGCTCGCGGAAGTATGCCCGTACCTGCTCGGGGTCGAAGCCGACGCCGCTGTCAAGGAGTTCGAACCGCCGCCCCTGCCAATCGTCGCCGCCAGCTGCGGTGTCCAGGCCGGTGATCCGGGCCGCCATCGCGCACAGGATGCGATGAAGGCCGGAGGCGGCGGGGGGCAGGGCGACTGCTAGCCCGCTGAACTCATGGGCGCGGAGAAAGAATTCGCACAGCCCTACGCAGCTGGTTCGATCGCCGGTGGAGACGGGTATCCAAGGTCGAGTACAGAGGTCGTAGAAGTCTGTCGGTGGGTGCTGGTGCGCCGGGTCGGGCATGGGAGCTGAGTACCTCAGATCCTGGTGGAAGGCAGACCGGGTGGGTAGTCGTACGCTGAGAGCGTGGCCGTGACATCTCTCCACCTGAGTGGAGGTGGCCCGAGTGATCGTGAGTTCAGCGATGCGTGAGAACTCGCGTCAGTTCCCGCGCGGGCGGGGGTTGCGTCCTGCGGCAGCAAAACGCGTGAGTTGGGTGGCCCCGACGAAGGGGGAAGGACCCTCTCGTCCGTGGGTCCGGCCGGTGGGAGGGGCCGGGCTGACTGGGTGCCAGCACGACCGCCTCGTTCACCCGCGGTAACTTCAGCGTAACCACAAGTGGCCACGGCTGTCAGCGCGTTGACAATAGTGACCGTTACTTCAGTACTGCGGTAGAAGCACGTTCTCGGGCGCCGCACACCCCCTACGCCCGTCGCAGTACCATCCCCAACTCGTGTGTGTAGGTGACGTCGTAGCCGGCCAGCCGTGCCGCCTCATACGTCCCGTCCTCTGCCAGGCGAAGCGGAATGAGCACGATCCGCCCCAGCCGTGGTTCGTCGCGCCAAGGTCTCGGCGGCTCGTTGGCCTGCGTGCACGCCGCACGCCATCCTCCGTGCGGTAGGGGAGCGACGAAGCCCAGGAGGCGCCGCACCTCTGCCTGGGTGAAGCGCCCATTGATTCCGGTACCGTGCTCGGGCAGAGGGGTGGTGGCCTCGGCGTCCAGCCAACGGCCCTGCTCGTTCACGAAGACCGGTAGTACGGGTACGGATTCCACGCCGAGCCGGGTGGCCACCAGATCCGGGTCGGCGTCACTGGCCGTCAAAGTGTGCAGGCTGGTGACGTCGCGCGGCGGAGGGATCATGACGAGCCCCGCGAGGCCGGTGTGTGCCATGTCTTCCGCCATCCGCTTCAGATCCAGGCAGAGCAGGGCCTCGGGATCAGCCGAGGAGAATTCAGGGTCGTACACCCTGTCCACGAGGCCCTGGACATCTCCGGGCACGCGAATCGGGCCCCTGCCCTGTGCGAGCAGCGTTTCCAGCGTGCGCCGCAGGAGGGACTCCGAATAGACGTCTCCCCATGCGGCCGGGACCGCGAGCGCGCCCTGCTCGTCGACGGGCGCGAGGACGGCCAACCGTGGAGCGGTTGCCCAGCCCGGCCGTAGGACGTTGTTCGCGGCGTGCCGCCAGACACGGCCCGCGCGTTGGAGCAGCATCGCCATTGGGGCGAGGTCACTGATGATGAGGTCGAAGTCGAAATCCAATGACTGCTCGATCACCTGAGTGGCAACGAGGATGACAGCGCGCCCGTCCTGCGGCCGGCACACGCCGAGCCTGCCGCTGCGGCCGAACCACCCCTCTGATGCGGCAGTGATTTCGGCACGCCGGTAGGCCGGGAAGCGGGAGTGCAGGAGGCGCAACCGCGGGCCCACCCCCCCGGCGTCGTCCGCGGAGTTGCGGTCGTCCCAGCCCGTGTAGGCGTCGGTGAAGCGTTCCCGGTAATGGGCGAGCAGGGCTTGGTAGGTGCGCTGCGATTCCGCAACGGTGGTGCAGATGACCGCCACGCAGCCCCCGTCACGGGTCGCGTTCTCCACCAGGCGCAGGAGGGTAGGCAGCCGGCCGACTGGTTCCGCGGTCGCATACGAATGAGCCACGGTGTGCACGTCCAGCTGCAGATCCCGTTCCCGCTCGCTGGGCACGGGCTCGGCGGGCACGGTGATACGCGCGTCGTGTGCGTCGGCGTACAGCCACCCTGGATAGTCGGGCGCAGGCAGCTGGTACGTCTCGGGGCGGTGACCGGACCCGTCCAGGTACGCGGCCAGCAGGCTACGGGCGCTGTCGCCGGTGAGTGTCGCCGACAACAGGACGACCGGAACCTTCAGGGCGCCGAGCCAGTGCAGCAGCCGCAGGAGCAACGCATGGGTGAAGGCATCGTAGGCGTGCGCCTCGTCGATCACCACGGTCTTGCCGGACAGCCCGAGATGCCGCAGCGCGTTCCATCGCAGGGGCAAGACCCCCATCAGCGCCTGGTCGATGGTCCCCACCGCAAGTGGAGACAGGATCCCTCTGCCCCGCCGGCGCAGCCAGCGGCCCGCAGTCACGGAGATCGGCTCGTCACCCTTGATGCCGCCTGCCTCCGTGTGCTCGCAAAGCACGCGCGGTTCAGCGGCGCCCTCCTGGTCCGACGCAGCCGTATCCAGCTCCGCCGTGCCCGGCTCGGCGTAGGACGCGTAGAGATCGGCGCTGCCGTGCAGGAGGGTCAGCGCCGCATCCTGCACCAGATTCCTTCGGGCCCACTCCCGCACGCGTTCGTACATCTGGTTCGCTGTCGCCTGGGTGGGAAGCGCGAAGTACAGTCCGTTGCTGCCGGCCGCCTCGCCCATCAAGGCGGCGGCGTACAGCGCGGTCTCCGTCTTGCCCTCGCCGGTCGGGGCGGTCACCAACAAGATACCCGGACCCCGCACCGCGTTCTTCAGTCCTGCCGCGACGCTGCTCTGCAGCGGGTAGGGCTGTGTGATCTCGGGAAACATGTCAGCGAAGCCCGCAGACGCGAAACGCGCACGACCTAGACCTGCATCCCGGGCGTAGGCGGGAGCCGCAGCAACCATCCGGTCAGCGTGGGCACACCGGCCCGCAGGTGTCGTCAGGGCACTCGTGTCCTGACCCAGTGCGGCCTGTTGGGTTTCAATGACGTGTTCCTGACTTGCGATCCAGTCGGCGACGATCACCAGGCCGGCCACGAGAACCGCCAGTTCGACCGGCATCTTGCCCCTGGACGCGGCGGCAGGAGCCCCGATGACCTCCTGCAGGGCCGCCGCATGGGCGCGCCGTTCGCTCGCCCAAGCATGCCGGCCCAGTTCCATCAGGTTCTCGACCGGGTCGGTGAGATCTGGATTGGCGATGCCGGTCGGATATCTGCCGTGATGGCCCCCGAGTAACTGCGCTACCTGCGCGACCAGGAGACCGGCTACGTATCCGCCTTTCCCGGGGTATCCGAGGTCAGTCAGCAGGTGCGGAACAGACCTGCTCGTCGCGAACTCGTGACGTACTCTTTCAGACGTCTCCCGAGGCCAATCATGTGTGTATCGGGGCTCCTTCAAAAGGGCCCGCAGCTCAGGACGCTCTTTCGTGATCATGTCCTGGAATCGCGGCATGATCTTCCCAAGGTCATGCAACCCCGCCCAAGTCATGACGATGGCCCGGGCCGCAGTCTCCTCGACCTGCAGGGCCTCCCCAATCCGGGTGCGCTGCCCCGTGGTCAGGATCTCATCCCATAGCGTGCCGCAGAGCACCGCCGTGTCCACCAGGTGACCCAGGACGGGGTAGCCCTCCGTCAAGCCCTGTGACTTGGCCAGTAATCGGCAATCAACCATGGGTCTCTCCATGCCCTACGACGTCGTTGTACCGGTAGGAGAGAACTCAAGCAGACGCCACTGACAGTGCAAGGGCAGCCACGGATTTAGCTCCCGTAGCCGTCGAAGCGCCCCAGTACTCAAGGCCATCTCCCCGGGAAGTGGCATGGGGGCACTCGTGCCGTTGTGGCAGTTGTCGGTCTTGCCCGGCTGCTGGAGTACTGCTGAGTCCCTTGTCCCATGGGCTCATGGAGGGGCATTTGAAGGGGCACAGGCGCCGAGGGCGCCTTGTGAAGCGTAAGCCGAAGTAGCAGCCGCCCTTCTCGTGTTACCTGGCAGGCTCGAAGGACCGCCTGATCCGCGCCCCGTCTTCGCGAATTGGGCCGCCGGAGGATGCGCATCTCCAGAACGCCCGTCCCGAGGTGGCCGGCACCCTACATGTCGCGCGAGACGCTTTCCTGCGATGAGCGAGAGGGCAGGTGCTTAGAAGGCACCTGCTCTACGCGCCTAGTCAAGGGCGCTGACCTGCTAGAAGACACTTTCCCGGAGCCGCCCCCGCAACGTCAGGGGACGTATGTGGGAAAGGCAGATCCCTGAACCAGGGGGACACGGGTGTCCCCCATAAGCCCTACGTGCATTGTCCCACGCTGCCTTCACCAGGTCGACGACCGCGGTGGAAACAAGGGCGACGGGGCCGACGGGTTTCTCTTCGTGAGGGAGAAGGGCAAGCTGTTCCGGCGCTCTTCCTTCGGCAGGACGTCGCGAAAAGCGCGGGCCACGATCAGCACGGGCGACTTCCGCTTTTACGCTCTGCGCCACACGGGGCACACCCTGTCCACGCGCTCAGGCGCCACGCTCAAGGACACGATGGTCCGCGCCGGCCAGTCCGCGGAGAAGGCGGCGCTCATCTATCAGCTCTCGGACCGCGAGCGGCAGAAGGTCGTCGCCGAGGGCTCGGACCGGATGGGGCGGGGCGCGCGGGGGAACGGCCCTGAGTAGCCCGTTGAAGGATCAGGTGGTGCGGCTGTGGTGCGGGGCACATGGATGGGTAGACAACATGGAAGGCCCAGGCGCTGACCTGGTCCTTCGTCGTGGAGCGAACGACAGGAATCGAGCCCGCGCTCTGAGCTTGGGAATCTTGGAAAGGAGCACGTAGTGCAACCCTTCTGACCTGGGCAGACGCCTGTTGCGACTAGGCTGAGGACATCCTGCCTTGACCGTCGTAGACCATGGCTATCCGACCGAGGTGGTGCGCAGGTGGTGCAAGGTGGTGCGGCACTTCGCAGTACGCCGCGTCGCCCGCAACGTGCTGCGACGTCTGGGCTCCCGCCATGACCGCGGACGCAGACGCACGGTTCCGCACCTGCAATGTAATTCACGGTTCGAAGCCTTCCAGGGAAATATTTTTGCGCTCTCTTGCGTCGCTGTTCTCTAAGCCGAGGAGGGGGTGTCGTGTCTAAGCTGTTCCGAACGACGAAAAGCGGCGTGACCGAGGTCATGCCGCGCCCTGCTGAGGTCGAGGCGGATGTAGGGCCTCGTCGAGGTGCACATGGAGACGCTGCTGGGGTCCGATTCCTTGCGAGCGAGTACGGCGCGGGGCCCGTCGTCCCAGTCGATGCAGGTGGACGACGCGCTGGCCCGGGACTTCGGCACGGGAGCGCCCAACCTAGTGGTGACCGTCTCCGGGCGGGCTCCCTGCGGGATTGGTCAGCTGCGTCGCAGGACGGCCCAGCTGCCCCACCCCGCTTCGGATTGCGTTGCCCGCCAGTCTCCGGGCAGGGCGGCGGCCACGTCGCCGGCCTGCAGGTAGAGCGGTCCGTCCTGGCCGAGCTGGTTGATCCACAACAGCACGCCGTCCGGGGACAGCACCCGGGCGATCTCGGCGGGGAATAGCAGCATGTCGATCGCGGCGACAGCAGCGACCGATGCGTCGGCTACGGGTAGTGCGCTGGCGTCAGCGCGGAGGCGGGTTGGAGAGCGTCCGGCTGCTTGGCAGAGCATCTGCTCGGACAGATCCAGGCTGATCACAGCAGGGAAGGTGGACGCGAGGAGCGGAGTGAACTGGCCGGTTCCGGAGCCGATTTCCAGGCACGGGGCGTACGGCAGGGGGCCGCCGCGGGTGAGGGCGTCGCGCAGTGGGTCGTCACGGCCGGTGGCTTCGGTGGTGTCCCACGCGGGGGCGAGCTGGTCGAACAGTCCGGAAAGGAAGTCTGCCTCCGCGGCGGTCCAGGGGCGGCGGCCGGCGGCTAGATCTTGGGCGAAGACGCGGAATGCGTCTGCTGTGTCTTTCGGGGGCAACGGTTTGCCATCCGGGCTGGGAAGGATGCGCGGCAGCATGGAACTCTTCTCTCCGGTTGAGCACCGTTGGGCGGTTCGGGAACGGAGTCAGGGCGGAATGCCGAGCCCACTCTCGGGCGGAGGCTTCATGGCGGTAGTCGGCATTTGCGCCGAACTCCATCCCGGGTGACCCGTGCGGAAGTGGCGACGTCAGGCGTGGCCGGGGTGGTCACCGCGGTCAGCCCTGTGGGTGTGGTGCTTGCCGTGGTGTTGGTCGCCACCGCCGTCGTGATCATGCCCGGAGCTGGGGGAACCGCCCATCATGCGGAGCATGTCCCGTCCGCCGGTACGGAGGAATCGGATGAGGAGGGCTGCGGCGAGGAGGAGGAAGGCGATGTTGAGGAAGGTGGTGTAGTTCCAGGTGACACCTTCCATGGGGATTTTCGCGTTGGCCTGGTCGGGGATGAGGCCGAGGCCGCCGAAGGTGAACTCCACGATGTAACCGGCGATGACGGTGGCGAGGTAGAACGTGCCGAGCAGGAACAGGGCCATCTTGGCGCCGTAGTACTTCCGGTAGATGTTAAGGATTGGCAAGATCAGCAGGTCGGCGAAGATGAACGCGACGACGCCGCCGAAGCTGATGCCGCCCTTCCACAGCACCACCGCCAGGGGCACGTTGCCGATCGAGCAGACGAACGAGGCGATCGCGACGAGCGGGCCGATGATCGGCCCCCACAGCTTGGATGCCAGCGGGTGGCCCTCGAAGAAGAACGTGCGCCAGAACGAGTCAGGCACCCAGGCGGCGATGGCCCCGGCGATGAGCAGGCCGATCACCAGGTCGCGCAGGATCGCCGCCCACTCCATGACGAAGACGTGGGCGGTGGAGGTGAAGCCTTCGCGGGAGAGCAGCCGGTGGGCGAAGGAGCCCTCCCGTTGGACGGACATGTCCATCGCGGCGTGGCCCTCCATCGAGCCGGCCCGCCCCTGTTCGGCCTGTTCGCGTGCCTCGTGCAGGAGTTTGTCGCGCAGGAACAGCCGGAACAGCACCGCCAAGACGACGATCATGATGGGACCGCCGACGAACTCCGCCGCAGTGAACTGCCAGCCCATCAGCAAGGCAAGGATGACGCCGAGTTCGACGACAAGGTTGGTGGAGGCGATCTCGAAGGCCATTGCGGCGGTGAAGTTCGCGCCCTTGCGGAACAAGGAGCGGGCCAGCGCCACCGCGGCGTAGGAGCACGAGGACGAGGCGGCGCCGAGGCCGGCGGCGACGGCGAGCGTGCGGGGGCGGTCGTCGCCGAGCAGCGAGACGACGGTGGATTTACGGACCACGGCCTGGACGACGGCGGACAGGGCGAACCCCAAAATCAGGGCCCAGGTGATCTCCCAGGTCATGGAACCGGCGATCGACAGTGCGTGCAGTACGGCGTGGATCATCCCTGAAGCCTTCCGAGGCGAGCACGACATGGGACCCACCGACACGCCGCACCGCGGAGGTGCTACGAGGCAGGGGCTGCACCTGGGGCACCACCCGCGGGTGGTGCCCCAGGCGGGGTTAGCCGACGTTCAGGGTCAAGGCCGCGGTGTGGAGCCTTCCGCCGGTCTGGAACTGCAGGAACAGCCGCCAGTTCCCCGCGGTGGGCAGCTCCGTGTTGAAGGACAGCTCCGGGCCGCCGTGGTTACCGTTGACCGTGGTGGTCGGGTGGAGGTGGGCGAAAGCGGTGTCCCCCTCGTGGAAGGCGGTCAGGTGGGCGTAGGTGTCGAGGTAGGGCTGGAGGTCGGTGACCGGCTTGCCGCTTTTGGTGACCGTCACGGTCAGCGGGTGGGCCATGCCAGCCGTCGGCTCGCCCTTGACGGTGACGGTGTACCCGTCGAAATCCGCGGTCTTGGCGGCGGCCGGCAGCGGCGTCTCGGCACCGGGCACGGTGACGGTGCGAGACAGGACGAACGCGGTGCTCTTCCCGGCCCCGCTGTCAGGCGTGAAGGAGGCGAACATCCTCCACGAGCCGGGCGCGAGCGTGTCCAGGTCGGCGGTCCAGGTGCCGTCGGCGGCCATGGTCGGGTGGATGTGCTGGAAGCCGGTCAGGTCAGAGCGGATCGCGTAGAAGTGCATCCGCTTGGTCTGGTCGACGGCGAACGCGGTGACGGGCTTTCCGTCCGGGCCGGTGACCGCGAACCGGTAGGGGGCCTGCTTGCCCGCCGGCAAGGTCGTGTCCTGGCTGGTGAGGCGGTAGCCGTCCTTGTTGCCCGCGAGGCCGTTGCCGGCGGCCATGTGATCCATGCCGGGCATGTCGCCCATCGAGGGCGAGGCGCTCGCCGAGGAGGACGCGGACGACTTGGCACCGTGGTCCATGCCCGGCATCGAAGAGGAATCGCTGGACGAGCCGCAGGCCACCAGGGTCACCGCCAGGACAGCAGCGGTGCCGGCCGCCGCAAGGGCACGACGGCGCACGGTGGGCCGGGAAGAAGTGAACATGTGAAGGGTCTTTCCGGATGGGCGCACAACGCCGGGCGGGCGCGCGGGAATGAGCAGGACACGTCGCCGGGCCCGGGAAACGTCCAGGATCCGGCACAGGTCCTGTCAGGTCCGCGCGATACACACCTGGAGCAGCAGATTTCGCCCGCCCGGCAGTGGTGGGCCGCGCCGCCCGATTCGGCCAAGGATCAGAGGCCGACTTGCGAGGATGCTGGCCGCCAGCACGACGAAGGCGGCCACCAGGCCAGATGACGGCAATGGGGTGCGGTCGCGTGCGGGGGTCGACACGCACATCGCCCCGCCCCTCTGCGACGCACCGGAAGCATGTTGGGCGTTCTGGGCGCCTGCGTGCGGCATCGCCGGTGACGGCGCGGAGCCCGCTGCGGTGACGCCGTGGCCTTCGGGCATCGGGGCGGTGGCGGACATCGCACCGTGGCAGCCTTCGGCGGCGGTGGCCGGGGCGCCATGCATGAGGAACAGGCCGAACAGGACCGCACAGAGCGCGAGCAGCCGGGCGATGCCCCGCCTGGGCGCCTGTCCGCTGCCTGCCACTGCTGGTTCCTTCCCTCCTGTAATCGAGCGCGCCCGTTGGTCGCCGCCTGTCCGACGATACCCCGGCCCGGTATCCCGGCGCCGGTCTAATCACGCTGCTGCGACCAACAGCGCGTCCCCTGCGGTCATCATGCCGCGTGGTGGGCTAAGGCTGCGTGCGGGTCGCCGCTGTGGGTGGTGTGGTCGGTGTGCACGGTGGCGGCCGTCAGCCGGGAGACGGCGTGGATCAGGGCGTGCTCGGCCGCCACGGCCAAGGCGTGTGCCTGTACGACGGTGAGCTGGGGGTCGACGATGATGTCGGCCTCGGCGCGCAGCGCGTGGCCGATCCACCGCATACGGACCTGCCCGATGTCGCGGACTCCGTCCACGGCGCGCAGCGCGTTCTCGGCAGTGTCGACCAAAACGGGGTCGACGGCATCCATCAGGCGACGGAAGACCTCCTTGGCGGCGTCCTTGAGGACCATGAGGATCGCGAGAGTGATCAGCAGGCCGACGATCGGGTCAGCCAGGCGCCAGCCGATCGCGGCGCCGCCGGCTCCGAGCAGTACGGCCAGGGAGGTGAAGCCGTCGGTGCGGGCGTGCAGGCCGTCGGCGACCAGCGCGGCCGAGCCGATCTTGCGTCCCGTACGGATGCGGTAGCGGGCGACCCACTCGTTGCCGATGAAGCCGATGACCGCTGCGGCTGCAACCCAGGGCAGGTAGGTGATGTCCTGCGGGTTCAGGAGGCGGTCGATGGCGGTGTAGGCGGCCAGGGCGGAGGAGGCGGTGATCGTGAGCAGGATGGCGATGCCGGCCAGGTCCTCGGCGCGGCCGAAGCCGTAGGTGAAGCGGCGGGTCGCGGCCCGGCGGCCGAGGAGGAAGGCGATGCCCAGCGGTACGGCGGTTAGTGCGTCGGCAGCGTTGTGGATCGTGTCGCCGAGCAGCGCCACCGATCCGGAGATGACGAAGACGAGGGCCTGGAGCACGGTGGTGACGCCGAGGACGGCCAGCGAGATCCACAGTGTCCGCATGCCTTCGGCGGAGGACTCCATCGCCGAGTCGACCTTGTCCGCCGCCTCATGGCTGTGGGGTGTGACCACATGCGCGAGGCGGTGCTTGATCTGCGACCACCGGCCCGAACCGTGATCCCCGTGGTCGTGCGTGGATCCGTGATCACCATGGTCATGGCTGTGGCCGCCGTGCGGTGCGTGGTCATGGCGGTGAGGCTCGGGGGTCGGGCTCGTCTCGCTCACGGCACTACACGCCTTCCGGGTCAGGGGTCGACACAGCGGACCGGTTGGACACCGGACGCTCACTCCACCATTATGTGCGTATGAGTGCACGCATGCACCTATCAGGTGCGCATGACCCGCAAGAGCGCAACGAGGGCGAGCGGTTCACCGTGGCCGCGGAGGTCTTGGGGTTGCTGGCCGACCGCACCCGCCTGGCCCTGCTGGAGCGCCTCGCCGCGGGCGAGGCGGATGTGACGACGCTCACAGAGGCGTGCGGGGCGGCGCGGCCGTCGGTGAGCCAGCACCTGGCCCGACTGCGCCTGGCCGGGCTGGTCACCACCCGCAAGGAAGGACGCCGGGTGATCTACGCGGTGCGGGACGGACACCTCAAGCGCCTGGTGGACGAAGCCCTCGGCGTTGCCGACCACCAGCTCGGCAACCTCCCGCCCCACGACTGACGGGCCTTCGACTGATCAGAGGGCGAGCGCCATCAAGATCTCGTCCCGGTCATCGCCGTGGGCCAGCCGCAGCGCGCCGGGCCACCGGCCAATCTCCTTCCAACCGAGCCGGCCGTAGAAGTTCTCCAGGCCCACGCCAGCACGTGCGGCCAGGCGCAGCTGCTGCAGGCCCATGTCCGCCCGCGCCGTGTCCCGGGCCCCTGCATCAGCGCGGCACCGACGCCCGTACCCCGGTGGGCAAGGTGCGTCTGGACATGGTGGACGGTGCCCCAGTGTGCGATAAGCAGGTGCGGATCGCGCCGTAGGTTCAGCCAGCCCGCGAGGTCGCCGCCGACGGTCGCCACCAGCAGCCTGCCGCGCTGCGGATCGAGCCCGGCGATCAGCGCCTCGGCCGCCGGAGCGACCTCGTCGTAGCCGACGGGCAGGAACGGAAAGCCCACCGCACCGCCCGCCTTGCTCACCTCGACCCAGCACTCGCCCAGTTCCCGCCGCCGCTGTGCGTGCACGTGGGTCGGGCGGGTGAACTGCAAGAACTCAAGGACGTCGTGCTGGGTCATGACCGGCAACCTGCCAGAGACCTCTGACAGCGCCGAGCCGCACGTCAGGGGCCTCTAGATCGGAGGGTCAGGCCGAGGCTGGCGCTGCGGCCGGCGCGGGGTGCAGGTGTCCAGTGCGGCGCAGGCCGGTCAGGGCGGTGGCGCAGCCGAGTCCGAGTGCGGTCAGGGCCGTCCAGGGCAGCCACGGGGTGTTCGTGCGGGCGGCGAGGTCGAACAGGGCGCCCACGGCGAGGTTTCCGCCGGCGACGGCGATGCCGGCCACGGTGCTGTAGGCGCCGTAGTAGGTGGCCACCATCCGGTCGCCCGACAGGCGGACCAGCGTGTCCATCTCGAAGGGATACAGCAGCGCGGACCCTGCGGCCAGCAGCGCCGCGCACAGCACCAGTCCCGCGAGCCCGAGGGCAGCGGCCATGCCATGAGCGGTGCGGTGGGGGCCGGGCAGCAGCGGCAGGAAGGCCGCCCCCATCACGGCCAGACCGATCGCGATGGCCTTCGGCGCGTCCAGTCGTTTCCGCGCCCAGTCGGTGAGCCGCAGTTGGCCTGCGACCGCGACCAGGGCGGACACGGCGAAGACCACGCCCATCGCGGTACTGCTGCTGTCGCCGAGGAGGGTGCGGGCCTGGAGGGGAAGGGCGAGGTAGGTCTGAAAGGCCAGGAGGTAGGAGCCGGCCATCGCGGCCGAGAACAGCACGAAGGGCCGGTTGCTGCCGATCGTGCGCCAGTCCGTGGCGATCCCCCGCAACCCGCGCTCACGGTGCGGGTCCGGTGCCGGGCGTCGTGGTGGCAGAGCACGGGCCTGTACCACCGCGAGGACCGCGAAGATGACGGCCGCCACCGCGCACACCAGCGGGAAGTCGAAGGTGAGCAGGGCGAGTCCGGCGAGCGGGCCGAGCAGGATGCCCGCCTGGTAGAAGACGTTGAAGCAGGCGAACGCCTCCACCCGCCGCTCCCCGGCCCCGTCCGCCAGGTAGGCGCGTACCGCGGGGTTGAACAGGGCCCCGGCGAAGCCGGTGGCGGCGCAGGCGATGATCAGGGCGGGCAGTGTGTCGGCGACGGCCAGCAGCGCGAACGCCCCCGTCCGCAGGGCGCAGCCGGTCAGGATCATCGGCTTGTAGCCGATCCGGTCGGCCAGGGTTCCGCCCAGCCAGAACATGCCCTGCTGGGACAGATTGCGTACGCCCAGCACCAGGCCGACCGCCCACGCGGCCAGGCCCAGGCCGTGGGCGAGGTGGTCGGCAAGGTAGGGCATGAGCATGTAGAAGCCGAGGTTGATACCGAACTGGTTGACCATCAGCAGCTGCATGCCGCGGTCGAAGGAGCGCATCTGGGCGCGCAGCCGCCTCACCGGACACCTGCCAGCAGGGCGCGTGCGGCGGCCGGAGCCGGATCGGTGACCGTGGTGCAGCGCGTCCAGGAGCCGACGGCCCGCTCCCCAGGGTCGGCGATCTCGTCAGGCTCGATGGGGACGGGGGTGCCCAGCAGGTGGTGGCCGTGGCACCAGCCGTCGTTGTAGATCGTGTCGAGGTAGCGGTGGGGCCCGTCGGGGAAGACCGCGGCGATCCGGGTGCCGGCGGGGTAGGTGCGGGCGGCCCAGCCGGCGACCAGGGCGACTGCTCCCACGCTCCACCCGCCGGAGGCGTAGTGGTGGCGGGCGAGGAGGCGGCAGGAGCGCACTGCTTCGGTAGGGGCGACCCAGTGGACCTCGGTGAACGCCTCGTAGGCGACGTTACCCGGGTTAATGCTGGAGCCCAGCCCGCGCATCAGCCGCTGCCCGGCGGGCTGCCCGAAGATCGTCGAGCCGATCGCGTCCACGCCGATGAGCGCCAGATCGGGGAAGGTCTGGCGCAGCGCGGTCGAGATTCCCGCCGAGTGGCCGCCGGTGCCGACCGACGTGACCAGCACGTCGATGCGGCCCAGCTGCGCGATGAGTTCGGCGGCCAGGGGCGCGTAGGCCGCGGCATTGTCGGGGTTGTTGTACTGGTCCGGGCACCAGGTGCCCGGGAGTTCGTCCAGCAGCTCGGCTACCTTCTCGCGCCGGGCCTGCTGCCAGCCTCCGACCGGGTGCGCGGCGGTGGCGAGCTCGACGCGGGCGCCATAGGCGGTCAGGGCGCGGCGGATCGGCGGTTCCAGGCCGGGGTCGGTGACGACGGTGACCGGGTGTCCGTAGGTGATGCCGGCCAGGGCCAGCCCGAGTCCCAAGGTGCCGCTGGAGGATTCGATGATCGGCGCACCGTCGGCCAGATCGCCCCGGGCGCGGGCGCGGGCCACCATGTGCAGGGCGGGGCGGTCTTTGATGCCGCCGGGGTTGGCGCCTTCGAGCTTGGCCCAAAAACCGCGGCCGGCGTCGGCGAAGGGTTCCCCGATCCACAGGACCGGGGTGTTGCCGACCAGGTCGGAGGGTCCACGGGCGGACATCGGGGCAGGGGCGTACGCGGAAATGTTCATGCGGGGTGTCACGGCTCCTCGCCCCGGGCCGGCGTGGTCAGGCTGGGGGCATCGGCGGATCAGGGCGCGGACACACAACCGACCGGATCCGTCCGGCGTCGCCGGACAGCGTGACACGGCGGCTGCGTGGGACCGGTCAGGTCCGAGCCACGCACAAGGCCGTGAGAATGCACCGCCCGCCGACAGCGCTGTGGACGGGGGCCCGGGCAGTCCCGGCAGCCGAAAGCGCGGCGAGGGCGGCCGGCCGGCCGGACGCCGGGAGGGCGCCCCCGAGTACAGGCGCAGGCGGTGCGTCGACGCGGACTCGGTCCACCGTGTGGTCGCCCGTCTCCGGGCAGCACGGCGCGTGCTGCGGCAACGAGGCAGTGGGCCCGTCGCCGGACGCCGCCACAGGGGTGGCAACCACCGAGAGAGTGTTCAGCGTGTGGTGCTCACTTTCGAACGCCGCACCGTGGCCGTGCACGCAGCCTAGGAGGTGGAAGGCCACCCAGATCAGTACGGCGAGCACACCACAATCCCACCCGCGGCGATGCGCGGAGGAGAATGACGCCGGACCGATCATGCACACAAAGTATCCCTCCGAGCACCTAAAGTCATATTCGGGGACCGGCGTGGTGCCCTTCCTGGCGTGGCGAGCCTCCCACCGATGTGACCAAATGATCGCCGAAGGCTGCCCGACGGCCGGGGCAACAACCCGCGTGCACTGCGACGCGTCGTGCAGGTGCGACTCTGCGCCCAACGCGCATTCCCGTGTGAGCGCGGATAGACACCGACCGTGACTACGTGCCTCTGCACAGCGCACTCCGACTCGTGCGCGCAGGCGTCGCCACTGCCGGACGGTTGAGGCGGGATGAGAGCACTGCCCGCGCGCGGCGCCATTTCCCGGAGGACAGGGGACCGACGTGTGCGTCGGCCCCCTGTCCGTGTGCGGTGCGGTCAGTTCTTGCTGAGCAACGTGTTCATCTGTGTGATCTCGGATGTCTGCGCGGTGACGACCGCGCTGGCGAGTTCCTTGGTCGGGCCGTATTGGCCCTTGGCCTTCTCCGTGTTCGCCATCTCGACCGCGCCCTCATGATGCTTGACCATCATCTGCAGGAACATGGTGTCGAACGCAGCCCCGGACGCCTTCTTCAGCTTGTCCATGTCGTCCATGCTCATCATCCCGGGCATCCCCGAGGTCATGTCCATCCCCTGCATCTCCTGCGGGACCGGCTCGCCCCATGAGGTGAGCCAGCTGGACATGGTCCTGATCTCGGGGTCCTGCGCGCCCTTGATCTTCGTAGCGAGGGCCTTGACGTCGGCGGAGGCGGATCGGGTGGCGGCCAGGTCGGCCATTGCCACGGCCTGCCGGTGGTGGGGAATCATCTGCTTCGCGAAGTCGACGTCGGCAGCATTGTGCGCACCGGCGGAGGCGGGAGCGGAGGCGGGAGCTGTCGTGGACGGCGACGAGCTGGAATCCATGGATCCCATGTCGTGGCCGCTGCCGCCGCAGGCGGCCAACACCATGGCGGCGGCTGCCGTACTGGCGACGAGCGCGGTACGGCGGATCAGTGAACGACGTGCGGTCATGAGAGGTACTCCTGAGTGTGAGGTTGCAGGGCGAGCCGGTCTGGGACGGCGGATCTGCGGGCGCAGTCGACGTCGCGGCTTGCTCTAAATCCTCAGGAGTTGCAGTTCAGCCAACGTTGGTGGCGCACGCCCTCCATCGGCGGTCCCGTACAGGAGGGGAGTGGCTACCTCGGACGAGAAGGTCAGGCACTCTCCGGCGAGGGCAGGGTCCGCCAACGCCAAGGCGCCGTCCACCGCACCGGACGCGCAGGTCACATCGGCATGGTGTGCTCGACCGTCACATCCGTGGCTGTCGGAAGGACAGTCGCCCATGGGGGATGCAACAGCGGCGTAGGTCGCAGTGGCGGGCATCGCATGATCGGGCATCTGCGGGCCGGTCGCGCCGAGTGCGTGCATCCCCAGCACGCCGACGATCACCGCGAAGACGAGCAGCACGAAGGGCCGCAGCCCCGGCTGCGGTCGCACTCTGCGCGCTTGACCGATCACCGGCCCATAGTAGGCACACGCGGCCCGCCGCGGACGGACGTCCCGGGCGACGCACGCGGCTGGGCAGGCGGCGGTGCGGCCGCCAGCCACCAGCAACGGAAGGCCCGGGGTCTGTACGCCGGGGCATTGCTCCAGCGCGACAACAAGACCGGTCAGGCGATCGTGCCCGTATTGCCGTAGGGAGCCTGCTGGTAGTGAGGCCGTCTACTATGTTCCTACGTACTACGGCAGAAGGGCGCGGCATGCGGCGGCTGGGGGACCTCGAAGCGGAGATCATGGACCGCCTGTGGACGTGGAAGCGCCCGGCGACAGTCCGCGAGATCGTGGATGACATCAATCTCCAGCGCGACGTCGCCTACACAACGGTGATGACCGTGGCGAACATTCTGCACAGCAAAGGCTGGCTGCTGCGCGAGAAGTCCGGCCGGGCCTGGGCCTACCTGCCGGTCCGTAGCCGCGAGGCGTACTCGGCCGCGTTGATGGAGGACGCGCTGGGGACCAGCGAGGATCGGCCCGCCGCGCTCGCGCATTTCGTCGAGCACATGTCCGACGACGAGGTCAGCGCCTTGCGTAAGGCGCTTCGGGCGGCCGGGCGGCGGACCAGCGCGTGAGCCCCGCCGCCGTGCTCATCGGCTACGCGGTCCTCGTCGGGTTCCTCGTACCCCAGTTCCTGGTGCGCAGCTCGTGGCCGCATCGGGCCCCGGCTCTTGCCGTTGCCGCATGGCATGCGCTGACCGTGTCCTTTGCTCTCACCGTCGCGCTGACCGCTTACCACCTCGCCGCGCCGGACGAGCATCTGCACGCAGGACTCGTCGGCCTTCTGCACTCCTGCGGCCTGGCCTCGGATGCGAACTCCACCAACCTGGACTCCGCCGACGGCCTGAGTCTGGCCGCGCCCGTCGCCCTGATGGTGCTGCTCTTGGGAGCCTTCACGTTCGTTTTGGGCCGTGCCCGCTGGGCCCGCTCGAAGCACCGACGGGTGCTGGACATGGTGGGCCGACGCTCCAAGCGGTTGCGCGCCACCGTGGTGGCGCACTCCCTGCCGGCTGCCTACTGCCTGCCGGGGCGCTGCCCGCGCGTGGTAGTCAGCCAAGGGGCGCTGGAATTGCTGTCCGCGCAGCAGCTCGATGCGGTACTGGAGCATGAGCGCGCCCACATCGCGGGCCGCCACCACGTGGCAATGGCTGCCGCACAGGCGTTCGCGAACGTCTTCCGCCGCCTTCCGTTGGCCCGTCACGCCCAAGAGCAAACGGCCCTCCTCCTGGAGATGATCGCGGACGACCGTGCTCTGCGCTGCCACTCGCGCGAGGCACTCGCCACCGCCATGTACGAGATGGCAGCCACAAAAGCACCGGAGGGCGCGTTCGCGGCCGGCGGCCCCAGCGCCCTGCTGCGACTCCAGCGTGTCCTGACGCCAAAGGCCGGACCTCACCCCGCCCTGTGGGGGTCGCTGGCCGCCGTAGCGGTGACCGTGCCGCTGATCCCCTTCCTGGTCGCCTGCTCACCTGGCGTCGGGTAACCCCAAATTTTCGCCTGATCTCTGCGTAGGTTGCCACCCCATCTACGAATCTACTAAGTTGCACCCCAGGTTTGCTCGACGCAGTCAATGCACCGACGCCGCAGTGGCGGTGACAGAACCGACCCGCCCGCACGGGCGAGCCAAGGAGTTGTCGCAGCATGGGAACGCACCGCCGACCGAAAGCGAAGTCGACCGCCCACAGCCGGATCGCCGCCGTGACCATCGCGGCAGGCGCACTCAGCCTCATTCCCTCCCCGGGGCAGGCCGAGCCGAAGCCCTCGGTGGACGTGGTGCGTCAGCAGGTCGACAAGCTGTACGAGCAGGCCGAGGCGGCGACCGAGCAGTACGACGGGATCCTCGCGCAGGAAAAGACCGTGCAGGCGCAGGCGGAGCAGGCTTCGCGCCGGGTCGCCCGGCAGCAGGAGGACATCAACCGCCTGCGCGACGAGATCGGACCGCTGGCTGCCGCGCAGTACCGCAACGGCGGTATCGACCCCACCATGCAGCTCATGCTCTCCAGCAACCCCGATGCGTTCCTCGGGCAGGCCGAAATGGTGGACCGGGTCAGCGGCCGCCAGGCGTCCGTGTTGAGCGAGCTGGAGGCCAAGCAACGTCAGGTGGCCGTGGAACGCGCCGCCGCAACGCAGAAGTTGATCGCGGTGGAGCAAAAGCGACGGGACCTGTCCGCGAAGAAGACAGAGGTCCAAGGGAAACTGGCCCAGGCCCGCTCCCTGCTCAACAGTCTCACCGCGAAGGACCGGGCGAAGCTCAAGGCCCAGGAGAAGGCTCAGTCCAAGGCATTGGGAAACAGTGACAAGCCGGCGAACTACACGGGGCCCGCGAGCGGTCGGGCCCGCAGCGCGCTGGACTTCGCGTACGCGCAGCTCGGAAAGCCCTACCAGTGGGGTGCTACGGGGCCGAGCTCCTTCGACTGTTCCGGCTTGACCGGCGGGGCGTGGAGGGCTGCTGGGGTGTCGCTGCCCCGCACATCTCAAGATCAGTACGGGTCGGGCCGGCAGGTCGCCCAGTCCGATCTGCAGCCGGGCGACCTGGTGTTCTTCTACTCCGACATCCACCACGTCGGTATATACATCGGCGGCGGAAAGATGATCCATGCCCCCCGCACTGGCAAGAACGTGGAAATCGCTGGGATCAGTACGATGCCGTACGCCGGAGCCATCCGCCCCTGAACGCCACACGGCCGGGAAGACACTAGTGGGTGAACTTGCCCCGTGCCCCGTGCCCTGGCCCTCGGCCAGGGCGAGCGGGCGCAGTGGGTGCGGTCGTGTCAGCGCGCCGTGGGCGCGGCGGCCACGGTGCCCGGGGGGCAATAGTGCAGGTGGGCGGCGGCGGCCATCGGTGTGGCCAGGCCGAGGAGAGGGAGGGCCAGCAGGGCGGCGACGCCGGTGGAGGTGAGGGCGGTGCGCAGGTGGCCGAGGGGAGGGTACGGGGTGATCAGGCGGCGTACGCGTTCGGCGGCGGTGCTGCCGCCGGCGCCCAGCGCGGCGGCGGGGGTGCGGGACCCGGCCAGGGTCAGCAGCGCTTCAGCCAGGGTCAGGCGGTCGGCGCTGCGCGCCGCCACGTCATCGGCGAGCAGTTCCACCAGCCGGACGGTCTCGGCATGGGCGCGGGTGAAGAGCCGTACACGGGGGAAGGCCCGGGCCAGGCCGCCGGACCAGGCCAGGACCAGGTCGTGCCGCTGATCGAGGTGGGCTCGCTCATGGGCCAGTGCCGCAGCCAGCTGCCGGTCGTCGAGCAGGCGCAGCGCACCGGTGGTGACCACGATCCGGCGGCGCCGGCCGGGCAGACAGTGCACCGCGGGTTCGTCGGAGTCGACGACGACCGCGCCCAGGTGTGCGGCAGGCACGCCGACCAGGGTCAGTACGTCGCGATGGCGGGCCCGGCCGTGCAGCGCCCCAGCCAGGGAGACGGTCACGCACCAGGCGGCGCGGGCGAGGACCGCCAGCGCCAGCACGGCACCGACCGCTGCTGCGGCGGCCCCGCCGGGGGTGGCGTACTGGTCGCGCAGTGCCATCACGCAGGCGCGGAACAGATTCGCGAGGTCCGCGCTGACCTGCACCGTCGGCACCACCAGCGCAAACCCGATTAGGGCGGCGGACACCAGTAGGGAGAAGGCTGCCATCTGCCAGGCGATGATGCCCAGCCGGGGAGCGCGGGCGGTCCAGCCGCCACGGGAGAGCAAACCGGGTGCCGCGAAGGCGAGCAACCCGGCATATGCGAAGAGGATGAGCGCCGCGCTCACCGCGCGGACTCCTCGGTCTTCGCGGTGTTGAGCAATTGGCGCAGGGCGGCGCCCTCGCCGGGCTCCATGCCCTCGACGAACTTCACCAGCATCGCCGTACGGTCGTCGGCCACCGCCAACGCCTCGTTCATCAACCCGGCCACGTAGTCCTCGCGACTGGCGGTGGCCTCGTAGAAGTTGATGCGGCCGCGCTTGACGCGGGTCATCCAGCCCTTGCGGTAGAGGATGTCCATCACCGTCTGGACCGTGGTGTAGGCGGGCTCTGGCTCTCGGTCGAGCTGTTCGAGGACGTCGCGAACGCAAACGGGTCCGTTGGTGGCCCAGACCGCGTTCATGATCGCGGCCTCCAGATCGCCGAAATGCGGCATGCCACCTCCCGTATCGCCCGATTGCCCGCTCTCATCCTAAGCCGTCTAGGAGACAGCGAGCCCGAAAGCCGGTCTCCGGCCGGGTGATGTGTCCGGGGCGACACCCGTGGCCACAGCCGCCGGTTTCCTGATGCCTGCGGCAGGTTCCGGACCGTCATCCGCTCCAGCGGATGGGATTCCGATTCGGACCCCATGTCGGTTACAGGTGCTTGGAGGCCGGTAACCGTACCTACTCGGCGTCGGCATTGCGCTGGGCGGCGCGCAGCACTCGATCTCTGCCTGGAGCCGAGTCAAGATTGCCGCCCGATCGTCGGGCTGTTCGGGTGCCGGCTTCTTACCTCCGCGTGGTGCGCGAGGGGCCGCCCGCGGTGCGTCACCGTCATTCGCGGGGCGAGTGCCGCTCGGGCACCCGCCTAATATCCTTAGTAAGATCGGCGTAGCGTAGGTCCCGAACGCCACAGACGAGGAGAGGTGCCCATGGCCGGCAACAACCCGAGGCCCACAGCCGGCAGCGGCGGGAAGTCCGCAAAGCACACCGCCCGGGAGCGGGTTGCGGCCGCGCGTGCCGTTGAGGCCCGCAAGGAGCGGCGGCGCCGCGTGACCTTCATATCCAGCGTGGGCGTGATCGGTGCGGCCTTGATCGGGGGTGTGGCGTGGGCGGTGGCGGCGAACAGCGGCTCGGACGGTAGCGACGCGAAGGCGAGCGGGCCGCTGCCGGCGCCGGTCGCGTTTGGTAGTGCGACGGCGCTGCCGCCATGGGCGGCTCCCGCGGACGCTTCGGCCGGCGCGAAAGCGGCGGGAATGAAGGTGTCCGCGATGGAGGGCACTGTAAACCACTTCCATGCGCACTTGGATGTGATCGTCAATGGCAAGCCGGTGCCGGTACCGGCAAACCTGGGGGTCGACCAGGCCGCACGGGCTATGTCGGAGCTGCACACGCACGACGCTTCCGGAGTGGTACACATCGAGGCCCCCGCGCACCGCCGCTACATCCTGGGCCAGCTGTTCAACGAGTGGGCCGTGAAGCTGGACGCCCAGCAGGTCGGCGGCCTGAAGGCTGGCAGTGGCAAGCAGCTGACAGCCTATGTGGACGGCAAGAAAGTGGCCGGGGACCCGGCGTCGATCGAACTGACCGCGCACCGGGAGATCACCCTCGTCTACGGGGCCGCCGATGCTTCGGTGAAGGTGCCCTCCTCCTACGAATTCCCGTCCGGCGAGTAGCTGGTAGACGGGCCTGTGCCGCCGCGGTGACCGCCAGTGCCGTCGCCGCGGCGGTCACCGCTGGGTCGCCTGCAGCCGCTACTTCTCCTGCAAAGCGACAACCGCGACCGCGAGCTCCGCCAACAGGCCCGAACTCCAAGGCGTCGCGCCGTCAGCCGCCAACCGGTGCGCCGGCCACATACGGCGAGGAAACAGCCGGCCAACCACGGGCTGGCGGGACCGCAGGGAGCGCGGCAGCCGGTCCCTACGCATCACGACAGGCGCCCCCCGGTTATCGCACAGGGGTCCTCGGGGTATGGAGCAGCGAGACTACGACTGCGACAACCGAGTCGTCCAGGGCCGGCAGCTCCTCAAACGGGCCGGCGCGGACCTCAAGGGGAACGGCCCCTCGGCCGCAGCCTGTCCGGCCAGTGCGCGCAGCCAGCGTTGTGGCCGATAGGTATGTGGAGAGCCTGGGCTGCCCCTGGCCCCGAGTTGCGATCCGCAAGGCCGGCCTGGAATCACGACCGCGATCAAGGTGGCATTGGCCGTCGGCACCGTCTCCGTCATCGTGACGGAACTCGTTGAGCACGCATATGGGAAGGGCGCTGGAGGCTGCGAAGAGCCGGAACCGGTCCCTGTGGTTTGCGAGTTTGGGACCGTGGTCGGCTAATGCCGGGCCGCCGCCGCGCCTTCAGCGGCAGGGGCGTCGCGCACACCGAGCCGCAGGTGCTCGACGTGGAAGAGGGCCTGATCCAGTAGCTCGGCGACGTGGTTGTCGTAGAGGGCGTAGACGATGGACCGCCCCCGGCGTTCGCCGGTGACGAGTCCGAGGTTGCGCAGCAGGCGCAGCTGGTGGGAGCACGCGGAAGCTTCCATGCCCACGGCCTCGGCGAGGTCGCCGACCGCGCAGGGGCCCTCCTGAAGGCGGGCCAGGATGTACAGCCGCGAGGGGGTCGCCAGAGCCTGGAGGGTCGCGGCGACGTCGGTGGCCCCCGCCGCATCCAGACGTTCGCGGGCGGTGGCGTGGTTCTTGTCGTCGGCTCCGTGACCCATAGCGCTCATCCTACCGGTCATATGTGAAGACCTGTTCAGATGTTCCTGTACGGTGGACGTGTCGCCTTTTTTCTGCCCTGAAGGGTTGTTTTGTCATGCCTTCCGACCTGCTCCAGCGGCCCGAACGGGCAGCCCCGGCCGCCTCGCGTACGGCGCCGAAGCGGCGTACTCACGTGTTCGCGCTGGCCGAGGCTCGCTGGGCCGCCGCGGCGCTGGTCCTGTTCCTGATCGCGCTGCCGCTCCAGCTGACCGGCGCCGCTGCTTGGGTGTGGGGTCCGCTGTATGCCGCCGCCTACGTCACCGGCGGCTGGGAGCCGGCCTGGGCCGGGCTGACGGCAGCGCGGGAGAAGACCCTGGATGTGGACCTGCTGATGATCGTGGCCGCGATCGGCGCGGCCTCGATCGGGCAGGTGATGGACGGCGCGCTGCTGATCGTCATCTTCGCCACCTCCGGCGCCCTGGAAGCCCTGGCGACCGCCCGCACTCAGGACGCGGTGCGCGGTCTGCTCGACCTCGCCCCGGCCACCGCCACCCGCGTGGCCGATGACGGGAGCGAGTCGACGGTCGCCACCGAGGTCTTGATGGTCGGGGACACCATCCGGGTCCGCCCCGGAGAACGGATAGGCGCGGACGGCCGTGTTGTGGATGGGGCCAGCGAGGTGGACCAGGCCACCATCACTGGCGAACCGCTGCCGGTGGCGAAGGAGACGGGGGACGAGGTGTTCGCCGGCACGCTGAACGGCACCGGCGCGCTACGGGTGAAGGTGGAGCGGGACGCCTCGAACTCGGTGGTCGCCCGGATCGTGGCCATGGTCGAGGAAGCCTCGAAGACCAAGGCCCCCACCCAGCTGTTCATCGACAAGGTCGAGCAGCGCTACAGCCTGGGCATGGTCTTCGCGACTTTGGCTGTCTTCCTGATCCCCCTCGCGTTCGGCGCGGACCTGACGGTCTCGCTGCTGCGGGCGATGACCTTCATGATCGTGGCCTCGCCGTGCGCGGTGGTTCTGGCGACGATGCCGCCGCTGCTGTCGGCGATCGCCAACGCCGGACGCCACGGCGTCCTGGTGAAGTCCGCCGTCGTCATGGAGCGTCTCGGGCAGGTCGACGCGGTCGCGCTCGACAAGACCGGCACCCTGACCGAGGGCACCCCTCGGGTCACCGACATCCGCCCCCTGTCCGGCTCCCGCTTGGACGAAAACGCCCTGCTGGCGCTGGCGGCCGCCGCAGAGCACCCCAGCGAACACCCTTTGGCCAGGGCGGTCGTCGACGCAGCGCGCACCCGCGGCCTGGTCATCGCGAATGTCCGGGACTTCACCTCCGCCCCCGGTGTCGGCGTTACCGCCACCATCGACGGGCACACGGTTGCAGTCGGTGCCCCCGCCCGACTCCTCGCCGACAACGACGACACCCTCTCGGCTCGCGCTGCCGAGGTTGCGGCAGAGCTGGAAGACGGCGGCCGCACCGCCGTGTTGGTCCTGCGCGACAGCGTCCCCGGCGGGGTGCTGGGCATCGCTGACCGCCTGCGCGCTGACGCCGCTACCACCGTCGCTTCCCTGACGGCGCTGACCGGCAGCACCCCGATGCTGGTCACCGGTGACAACCCGCGCGCCGCCGCCCGCCTGGCCGCCGAGGTCGGGATCACCGAGGACGACGTACACGCCGGCCTCCTGCCGCAGGACAAGGTCGAGGCGGTGCGCCGACTGGAGGCCCGCGGCCGCAAGGTGCTGGTCATCGGTGACGGCGTCAACGACGCCCCCGCGCTGGCCGCCGCCCACACCGGCATTGCCCTGGGTCGTGCCGGCTCCGACCTCGCCCTGGAAACCGCCGACGCCGTCATCGTCCGCGACGAACTCGCCACCGTCCCCAAGGTCATCGCCCTCTCGCGCGCGGCACGCCGCCTAGTGGTGCAGAACCTGGTGATCGCTGGGGTGTTCATCTCCAGCCTGGTCATCTGGGACTTGGTGGGCCATCTACCGCTGCCCCTCGGCGTGCTGGGCCACGAGGGGTCGACCGTCATCGTCGGGCTCAACGGCCTGCGTCTGCTGCGCGACGGGGCCTGGAACCGCGCCGTCCAGGACGCGCGGTGAGCCGACGCAGCCAGAAGGCCGCCCCCGAAACGGGGGCGGTCCGACCCACCGTCACGGTCTGCCGCGGCTGCTGCTGCGGCACAGCACAGAAGATCCCCCGCCTGGACCATGAAGCCCAGCTCACCGACCTGCGCACCTCGCTCGCCAGGGTGGCCACGGTCCGTTGTACCGACTGCTTGGACGCGTGCGAGCGCGCCAACGTTATCGTCACCCAACCCTCCGCCGAAGGCCGTAAAGCCGGCGGACGGCCCGTCTGGCTCGGACAGGTCAACGACCCCAACGCCGCTGCCGACATCACCACCTGGGTCGAGAACGGCGGCCCCGGACTCGCCGACCCACCCGGCAACCTCGACCTCTACACATTCAGCCCGTCCCGACGCGTTCGCCACGAACTCGAAGACTGACCGATCCCCGCTGGGGTGCTGTCGCATCCGGCTGCACGCGCAATCCTGATCCGCCGGATTCGGCGAACGGGGTGACTCTCGCGGCCGAACGGACAGCGTGGTGCCGTCCAGGAGCGGTGCCGCAGGGCGCTCGGCCGCCGGAAGGACCGTGCGGGTCTCGCTCACCGACTTGCTGCCGGCCTCGGCGGTTCCGCAGGCCCCGGACGGCGTACCCCCCGATCACCGTCGCGGCCACGACCACGAGAAGCACCACCGTGACCCGCATACGCGGGGCGTCACGACTTTTCGTCGCGCCCCGGGTAGATGAAGGTCCGGGTCACCAGATGGTTGGGTGCGGTCAGCGTCTCGCGCTGAGGGCGCCCATCGGCGCCGACGGTGAGTTCGATCTGGGTCTTCTCTGCCGGGTAGCCGAGCAGCAGTGTGGTGGTCCCGTCCGGGCCGGGCACGGTGTTGACACTCGCCGCGCGGCCGCCACTGTAGGGCTCGCTGGTCAAGAAGCGCTGCCCCGTCGGCGTGAGGGAGTGAGGAATGCCCAGGCCACGCGTGGTATCGCTGGTCACCCGCTCATAGACCGTGAGCGTTCCGGTGCCGCGCAGGACGCTCGCGAGGCGCTCCAACGCGCCGGGATCGGGATGGGCAGGCCACGGCACGGCTACCGACGCCGTCCCCCCTTGCCAGCCGTCCGCCGTCACCCGCAACGTCAGGTGGCTGGCGCCCTTCCCCCAGGCGACCGGCGCCACGAAGCAGCCCACTCCGCAGCCACGTACCCGCAGCGTGCGCGTCGCACTGGCCGGATCGGCCAGCGTCGCCGAGAGCCGGTACCCGGCGTCAGCCCCCGGCGCGTCCGAACCCGGCGCCGTCAACTGCAGCACCACCTGGCCGTCGCTCGCCGCTACGCTCACACCAATCTCCCCCGTACGCGCACCCACCTGGACCACCGGCCCGGTCGCCGGCGGCGCCACCTGCAACGCGCCCCCACCCTCCCGAGGCGGCGCCGACGCACCCAGCACCGCGGTCACCCCCAGCACCGCGATCAGCAGCCCTGCCTCGGCCCGCACTACACGCACCGGCACCGGCCCTTCCTGGCGCCGAAGCCCCCATCGCCCCGCCAGCGCGCACCCCGACACCGCCACCACGAGCACGAGTTTCACCAGCAGCCAGCGCCCGTACCCGGTCGACGTCACCGACGACAGCGGCACGACCACCAGCGCCGACACCACTCCCGTGGTCACCACGACGGCGAACAGCCAGGCCGCCAACCGCGCGTACGAACCCAGCACCGCCCAGCCCGCAGCTGCCGCGGACCGCCAACACACCGCGCACCGCACCACGTACACCAAGCCGCCCACCCACACCGCCGCCGCAACCAGGTGCACCGTCGTCGCCAATGCGCCCCACCCCGAGAGAAACGCCTGCGGATGCGCCCGCAGACCCTCCGCGACCACCACCACCGACACGGGCACCCACACCCAGTCAGACCGTCGCCACCCGACCAACCCGCCTGCGAGGAACGCCCCCGCCTCGACCAGTGTCAGGACCCCGGGCCGGCTGCCCAGCTGGCCCACCGCCGGCTCCGTCACAGCAGACAGCACGCTGCCGTCCCCGACGATCACCGCCACCAAGCCAAGAGCGGCCCCAAGCCCGGCCACAACCGCAGGCAACGTCCACCGGCGCGGCAGCCGACCCCCGCCGGGCAATGCACGACGCCCCCACCGCACCGCAACAGCCTCGCCAAGGACCATCGCCAGTGCAGCGAACAGGACCCACCGCAGCACCGTCGTCGTGCTCCGGCCCGACGTGGCCGCAGATCCCAGGCCACCCGCGGACAGCGCGCCTTGAGCAGAGGGCCCAACCGCGAACTGGTAACTTCCGGTCACCGCGTCGCCGTCTTGGGCAAGGACCTGCCAGGTCACCGTGTACACCCCGGACGGCAACTGTCCTGGCACCACAGCGGTCACCACGCTCCCGCCACTGCCGATAACCACGGAACCGACCTCACGCTGCGCCCCATCAGACCCCGCGATCCGCACCGCGCGACCCGAAAGCGTCACCCGTTGATCAAAGATCAACGTCAGCGAGGACGGCGCCGCCGCCACACTGCTGCCCACGGACGGCGTCGTAAAGAGAAGCGACGCATGCGCCGAGGCCGCTGGGGCGAACCCCACCCCCAGCACCAACACCGCCGCAACGCCGGCCAACACCACGCCCAGCCGTCGCCGCGCGTGCCCCATGCCCCGCCGAGGAGCACCCACCTTGCCGTTCAGAACGTCCTCCTGCGTCGCCGCATCACACGAGCATCACCCGCCCAAGCTCTCCTAAACAGCATAGGCGTAAGCGGCTCAGGCGATGCCCGGGGTAGTTGGTGGGCGGCAAACCCGGAAGCGGACGGCCTCGGCCGGGGTGTGCCCTTCCTGCTCGCAGTCGTCTCCTTCGACCAAGTGATGCGCCGTTTCGACTTCGCCTGCCGCCGCGCCCGTGCCGCGATGCGCGCCGGCGGCGTGCCGCTGGAAGTCCTCAGGGCAATGGAGGCGGACGACCGCCGGGGGGGGCAGTCACCGGCGTGCGATCACCAATCGCTGATCGTGCATTCCGCCTACCCTGCGATGCCCCCTGCCGCCAAACCGCTACTTACCCTAAGGTGCTTAGTAGATAGGCTGCAGTTCCGCATCCCCGCGCCGCGCCCCGCCGGAGGTCCCGATGCCCCAGTTCGCGTACCCCATGCTCTTGCTGGGGTGCCCCATAGGCATGGGCTTGGCGATGTGGTTCATGATGCGGGGAATGCGGAGCACGCCCCAAGCCAACGCCTCCGCAGAGCCCGAAGGTCTCCAGGCGGAGATCGATCGGCTGCGTGCAGAAGTACGGTTGCTGCTCGCCATACAACAGCAACTGCTGTCGTTCCACGAGGAAGACCAGATGGTTGCCGTGGCGTACAGCAATCATTTCGAGGTGAAGCAGAAGGGCAAGTGACGCAGTTGTGAGCCGGGCTCAGCCAGGCTGGACCCGTTCTGGCGGACCGACGCCTCTGCGGGAGTGCGGGGTCCTCGCGGAAACGCCGGTTCTTCGCCCCCAATGCGGCCAACACCTTTGGGCGAACTTCATGAACGAGCCGTCGATTGTATCCAACAAGGATGTGCCTGTGGCGAGCAGAACCGGTCCGCAGAGGGGTGCACCAGGGCAGGCCGGACGCGGCGCCGGAGCCGGCCGGGACCATGAGGGCAGCCTCGGGAGCCCTGGTGAAGCCCAAGGCGAACAGTAGGCCAAGGGGTTAGATCTGGCATGGCTTGGTGATCGACTTCATCCCGGCCCAGCAGCCAGTTCATGAAGCCGCAATTGGTCAACTGTTCCTGCAGCGCAGCCTCGTCAAGGTGGCCGGTCCAGCAGCCGGGCGACGCACAGCAGCCCGTCCCCGTCGACCACCAGGTCCGCCCCGTCGGGGGCGGGGCGGCGCTCACTGAGGCAGGGTCTGAGTAACGCGCCACAGCCGCCTCGGCAGGCTGCCCTCCTCGAAAGCGTGCACCTCATCCAGGGTCCAGCCGTCGGCGAGGGAGTCGACCAGGTCGCGCTGGAAGAAGTGGACCGCGAAGCCGCCCTGCTGCCAGATGTCGTCGCCGTGTCCGGTGCCGGTGCCGTAGTGGGCGTCGCCGGTGTGCCGCACGGTGTAGACGAACACGCCGCCAGGCCGCAGGACACGGCGGACCTCGCCGACCGCCGCGTGGATCTCCTTCGTCGACAGCGCCATGCACAGCAGCATGTGCGCGAAGACCGCGTCCACCGAGGCGTCCGGCAGAGTCAGCGGCTCGCGCACGTCGTGCACCGCGGTGGTCACCCGCTCCTCGACTCCCTGAAAGCGGGCCGCGTCACGCAGTTGCTCCAGACCGACGGCACTGAAGTCGGTCGCCTGGACGGTGAAGCCCTCGCGAGCGAAGAACAGCGCGTCGCGGCCGTGGCCGGCCCCCAGCTCCAGCACGTCCATGGCCCCCGGCGTCCTGAAGACGCTTGCGGCGTGGACTGCGGGGTTTGACGGCTCCTCGCCGTACATGCCCGGGCGGGCGGCGTAGGTGTCCTGCCAGTGCCGCCGCTGGATCTCGGCCAGCTCGTGCTCGTCTGCCACAGCCTTTCCCCTCCCTATATGTGCGTGAGCAGCCTAGAGGTGCTGGCGCCCCGGTCATCGCCAGGCGTCTTCCGGGGCGGGCAGGCTGGAGAGTTCCGCGCAGGCCGGGAGGGCTTGAGGTGCCAGCGGACGTTCTCCAGCTTCTTGTGCCGGGGCTTCGCCGCTGGCATCAGCTTGGGAATCACGTGGGGCAGCTGCGTGGCCGGTGCGCCGTAGCTTTTTGGTTCGGCGCCCATCACGTGGCGGACAAGGCAGCGTCCAGGCGCGCGGTGACCTCCTCGGCGACTTGAAGGTGTCGAGGCCGGCGAGGATGACCATGGTGCCGGGATCGAGGGGTGTCGGTGGGTGGCCCGGCCTGCGCAGCGGGTATCAGCCTTCGTCATGTGGTCACTTCGCCGGGTCTGGCGGGTTCGCCGACTCCGGGAGGCCGGGGGCGCCCCACAGCGGGAACCAGCGGCTAAGGTCCTCCTCGATGCGTAGGTCGTCCTTGATCGTGGCCTTGACCTGGAGTTCCAGGGGATTGTCACGCTTCTGACCCGGCAGCGGCACGAACGGGTAGAAGGTGCCCCGCTTGTAGAGGTATACCAGCGCGAGGGGGCGCAGCTCGGCGTCTTGGAAGGTGACCAAGGAGCACAGGAGCTGCGGCCCGAAGCCGCTGTCCTGCAGGGCGGAATTCACCGCGTGCAGGTCGTTGACCAGGGCGGGCAGCTCGCCGGCATCGCGGCGGGAGAGCAGCCACGAGTACCCGTACGCGTCACGGCTGAACTCCACCGGTACGTCGCCCCGTTCGGAGTCCGCGTCCAACAGGGCTCGTACCTCCTGCTGGACTTGGGCGAATGCGCCGCCCTCGATGCCAGCGAAGCACACCGAGCCCAGGCCGGTTGGGGTGAAGCCGATGGCGGCCTGGAGGGTGATCGCTGCCGAAGGCAGACCGAAGAGCTGGTCCAGGTCGGGCTTGACCGGCTTGGTCCGGCCGAGCAGGACGTCCAGGAATCCCACGGGTCCTCAGCTCCTTCTTTTCACGCCTGGTCGCCCGGGCTCCCGCCCGCCTCGCCCAGCTCGACGGAGATCTGCGCGAGTGCCTCGATGCGGCGTTCCAGGCTGGGGTGGGTGGAGAACATGGCGGTCAGCGCCGTGCCGGGCCCGAGGGCCGGGGTGAAGAAGAACGCGTTGAACGCCTGTGCGGTCCGCAGATCCTTGGTCGGGATACGGGCGATGTCGCCGCTCACCTTGATCAGCGCAGAGGCCAGCACAGAGGGTTTCCCGGTCAGCATGGCCGCGGCGCGGTCGGCGGCCAGTTCTCGGTAGCGGGACAACGCCCGGATCAGCAGGAAACTGATGCCGTAGACAAGCGCGGAGACCGCCATGACGATCGCGAGCAGGGCGGCGGTGTTTTGGTCGCGATCGTTGCGTCCGCCGAACAGCTGGGAGTAGAAGGCGAAGCGGACGA
>NZ_JAAIKO010000356.1 GCF_016107395.1 Streptomyces fildesensis | reverse complement strand
CCCTCTTTTCTACTACTTTCCAAGTCACGTCCACAGGCTTATCAACAATTGGGACTTGATCTTCACACTTGTATAAAACTTGTGACGCATTTTCAGAAATAGGGGAGAGTTTAAGAACTTTCATGAATTCTTTGGAAATCCTAGGAGAATCTTCAACATCTGAGGCTGTGGTGGTCCACAATTTTGGCGATCCCTCGAATTTGTTAGCGCATTTATGGCAACCATTTTGAATCAACTTCAAAA
>NZ_JAAIKO010000355.1 GCF_016107395.1 Streptomyces fildesensis | reverse complement strand
CGTCGGCTGGCCGGCGGTGCCTTCTCTCTTCACAGCGGTTGGAATGCGGCGTCGAACATGCAAGATTGACAAGAACATATGCAAGATTGCATAATCTTGTACTTGCAAGATTACTGAGAGCAAACTACTCCATTCTAGAATTTATTTATGAATATGGATGGCGTAATTGTACATGATTGAGTAGTTTTCTGCTTACTGCTGTCCTGATCTGTCTCTGCTACTTTGTGATCCGTTAATTCTAGC
>NZ_JAAIKO010000354.1 GCF_016107395.1 Streptomyces fildesensis | reverse complement strand
ATTTGTGGTGGACAGCAATGACAGAGACCGAGTTGTCGAAGCCAGGGATGAGTTGCACAGGATGCTAAACGAGGATGAGCTTCGAGATGCAGTTTTGCTGGTATTTGCCAATAAGCAGGATCTTCCCAATGCCATGAATGCAGCTGAAATTACTGACAAGCTAGGACTTCACTCTCTTCGCCAGCGCCATTGGTACATTCAGAGCACCTGTGCCACCTCTGGTGAGGGGCTCTATGAGGGTCA
>NZ_JAAIKO010000353.1 GCF_016107395.1 Streptomyces fildesensis | reverse complement strand
CCCCAGCGGCGGCGGACGCGCTGGTGCCCGTTCACGCCCACGGGCGACCGTCCGACGGGTCCGGCCTGGTACGCCACACCCAGCGTGGCGTACGCGGTGGAGCTCGGATACGACGTCGCGCCGATCGAGGCGTGGGTGCGGGACGACAACAGCCGTTACCTGGACGGCTGGTACAACCGGCTGCGTGACGCCTACCTGGCCACGATGGCCGACCTCGGCGTGGGCGCTGACCTGTCGCCGGAAG
>NZ_JAAIKO010000352.1 GCF_016107395.1 Streptomyces fildesensis | reverse complement strand
GAAGCGGCGGTGACGATCAGGAAGCCGCGGCCGGGTCTTGCGGGTCGAGCTTGGTGAAGTCGACGTCCAGGTGCGGCTCGTACGCCTCCGGGGCCAGGTCCAGCTCATGGGTGGAGTACTCGCCGAACCGCATGATCTTCTCGGTCAGGTAGGGCGAGACCTCGGCCAGGTCCTCCGGCTCGGTCTTCCAGCCCTCCGCCTGCAGCTCGCGCACCGCCTGGGCGATGTCCAGGGTGTTGTGGAA
>NZ_JAAIKO010000351.1 GCF_016107395.1 Streptomyces fildesensis | reverse complement strand
CAACGGCATCTTGAATGTCTCTGCAGAGGACAAGACAACTGGCCAAAAGAACAAGATCACCATCACCAATGACAAGGGAAGGTTGTCCAAGGAAGAGATCGAGAATATGGTCCAGGAGGCTGAGAAGTACAAGTCTGAAGATGAGGAGCACAAAAAGAAGGTGGAGGCAAAGAATGCGTTGGAGAACTACGCCTACAACATGAGAAACACTGTGAAAGACGAGAAGATCAGTGCAAAGCTTCCC
>NZ_JAAIKO010000350.1 GCF_016107395.1 Streptomyces fildesensis | reverse complement strand
CTTCACGTTATCAATGGTGTCAGAGCTCTCGACCTCCAGGGTGATTGTCTTGCCAGTAAGAGTCTTCACGAAGATCTGCATGCCACCGCGCAGACGGAGCACAAGATGGAGCGTGGACTCCTTCTGGATGTTGTAATCAGCAAGAGTACGCCCGTCCTCCAGCTGCTTCCCAGCAAAGATCAAGCGCTGTTGGTCTGGGGGAATGCCCTCCTTGTCCTGGATTTTTGCTTTCACATTATCAATG
>NZ_JAAIKO010000349.1 GCF_016107395.1 Streptomyces fildesensis | reverse complement strand
TCTTGGTCGGAACTCACCACCTCCACCGGCCTTCCAGTGCATGATTTGAGGATTTCCTCGGTTCTCTCGCACTTTCTGATGAACTTTCCAGGTTATACCTCTTCCGTTTTGCACTGCGACTTCACCACCTTCCTTGTGGAGCACGCCTCACCTGAATAAGAATGAGAGATGGAATCAGAGTTATGGTTTCCAACAAGATCAACAGTGGAGGAAGAACCCATCTCGTCCACTTTGTTGTTTCTCCA
>NZ_JAAIKO010000348.1 GCF_016107395.1 Streptomyces fildesensis | reverse complement strand
CTCGAATATCTCGTTAATTGCAAGAAGTTGGCCGCGCGTCTTCTTGACTTTCTTCAACTTTTTCAAAAAATACCAGAATTTGGATTTGGCACGAACATCATTGGGAGCCCACAGTTTCATCCGATAAATCTTCGGATTCTCATTATCTTTAGTCGGCGTCGCCCTCCCAACGACCTGGTACTGGTGAAGCATGGCGAAGTTCGACCTGCAAACAACTTTCAGAGTTGCGCCCGCTGGAGGGGGTC
>NZ_JAAIKO010000347.1 GCF_016107395.1 Streptomyces fildesensis | reverse complement strand
CTCCAACGGGGAATAAACAAGGAACGCGGAATCACACGGCGAAACCATTAACGAGCACTGAACATTCTTCCACACTACAGACCAACAAACCAGCATCCATGCATCCGCCCTCAAACCAGCGCCAACCGAGATGGTGAAAGCTTGACGGACTGCCTGCAACCTGAAGATTCCAGATAGCGAGGATCACTTCGTGATGGCATAGACGGCATATAATATTCCAGGTATGTAGCCGAAAAGCGTCAATA
>NZ_JAAIKO010000034.1 GCF_016107395.1 Streptomyces fildesensis | reverse complement strand
CCCGCAGATGCCACTACCAACGCCGAGGCCACCACCCCCACATGCGGTTGCAGTATTAACTGAAGGCTGGTGCGGCCGTGAGGCCACAGCCACTCATTGATGGCCGCGACCAGCACGGTTGCTTCGTAGCTGGCCGGCGCCGAAGCCGTCCTGAGACACCGCGCACTGCTCGCCAGCGGCGACTTCGACCGCTACTGGACCTACCCTCTGGGCCAAGAGAACCAGCGCAACCACCAGGCCCGCTACCAACTCACTGCTTGACCTACGAAGTCACTCCCAGCAATCCGCACCCGTTGCGACGAGGCGGTTGACCTGGGCGATCAGGTCGGTGACCTTGCGCAGGCGCCGGTTGTAGCCGGACTGTCCGGGCAGGTAGGGGAACAGGTACCGCAGGTGGGCCTGGGCGTGGCGGATCCAGCGGCGTTCGGAGGTGCAGCCCAGCATGGCCTGCATCACCGCGAGGGTGACCAGCTCGGCATCCGTGAGCCGGGGCGGGAGCCCGACGACAGGCGCCACGGCGCCAGGTACGGCGATTCCTTCAGCAGGTCGTCGGACTTCACGTAGAGCGCGGTCGCGAGGGAGTCCAGGTCTGGCGTCACAACCGACCTTTGGACTCCCTCGCTTCATGTCATGCGTGCCGGCGAGCCCTTCTGTGACTTGCCAAGATAGGTGTCACCAATTCTGCGGGCCGACCTGGGCTTCGGTGGCACAGCCATCGCGCCACTTGTCGGCAGATGGTCGACCTTGTGGGCACCTGCTCCGAGTTTTCGGCCCGGTTGTCACCGAGCGCATGGAGATTCGGCGGGTCGGAGGATTGGTGAACAGCAGTGAGGTCTTGCGATTCGGATCCCCGGGTCACGATTGTTGGAGGCGGTAACGGTGCGGGGCGTTGCCCCGGGCACCGGAGCGTTGGCAGGGACGGCCACCACGGATCTCTTCGAGATGCGTGGGCGCAGCGGCATCAGCATGGCGGGTGATGGCCGCCGTGCACATCACCAGGGCACGACTCCGGCGTCGTCGAAGAACTGTCCGGTGGGGCCGTCGTCGGGCAGGGTCGCGAGTTTGATGGCGATCGCCGCGCCCTGTTCGGGGGTGCGCACGCCGCGGAAGCCGTTGAGGTCGGTGGCGACGTAGCCGGGGCAGCCGGTGTTGATCAGAATGTTCGTACCGCCCAGCTCCCGGGCGTATTGGAGGGTGACGGCGTTCAGGAAGGTCTTCGACGGCGCGTACGCCGCGGACACCGGACCTACCGTCTGCTCGGCGGCGGGTCCTGACTGCCGGGTGAGGGAGCCGACGCTGCTGGACATGTTCACGATCCGTGGTGCGGCGGAGCGGCGCAGCAGCGGCAGCATCGCGTTGGTGACGCGGATGACGCCGATCACGTTGGTGTCCACGACCGTGTGGATGGTGGCGGGGTCGATCCGGGTGGGCTCCTGTGGCATGTCGCCTGCGATGGCGGCGTTGTTGACGAGCACGTCGAGGCGTCCGGCCTGTTCGTCGATCAGCCGTGCGGCGGCGGTCGCGCTCGCGTCGTCGGTCACGTCCAGCGGTACGGCGAACGCGTCGATGCCAGCGGCGCGCAGTTTCTCCACCGCGGCGCTTCGGCGCTGGTCGTCGCGAGCGCCGACGCCGACGCTCCAGCCGAGGGTGCCCAGGCCTGCGGCGATCTCGTAGCCGATTCCCTTGTTCGCGCCGGTGACCAGCGCGATCTTCCGTTCAGTCATAGGGACGATGCTGCCTTCGGGCCTCGGCGGAAGTCCAAGACCGATCGGGTGCGCAACGATACCGTCAGGGTATTGATCCGGGATAGCGTGGCCGGATGGAGACCCGGGAACTGCGGTATTTCGTCGCCGTCGCTGAAGAGCTGCACTTCGGGCAGGCCGCGCAGCGGCTCGGGATCGCGCAGCCACCGTTGTCACGGGCGATCCAGCGGCTCGAACGCCGGCTCGGGGCAGTGCTGTTGGATCGGACCAGTCGCACTGTCACGCTGACCGAGGCCGGATCGGTGCTGTTGGTCGAGGGCCGGGCGGCTCTCGACGCGGTCGAGGCCGCCGAGCGTCGGACCCGCCGCGCCGCCCTTTCCGTGACCGGCCGCCCCGGCCTGGTCCTGGTCACGAAGGCCAGCGCGTCCAGGGAACTGCTGGCGAGACTGCTCGACGCGTACGCCGCCGAACCCGGCGCGGTCCCCGTCGACGTCATCCTGTGCGGTCCGGCCGAGCAGGAACGACTCCTGCGCGACGGCCGGGCCGACGTGGCGCTGCTGCACCGGCCGTTCGACTCGACGGCTGGATTCCACACCGAAGAGCTCAGCACGGAGAGTCAGGTTGTGGTCCTGCCGGCCGGGCATCCGCTCACCGCCCGGGCCCATGTGCACATGGCCGACATCACCGGGCTGCCGGGCCTGCCCCTCCCCCGCTGGCCCGACCCCGACGGCACCTACCCGCCCGGCCCCGGCCCGCAGGTCCGCGACCATGCGCAGTTGTTGCAGCTCGTCGCGCTCGGCCGTGCCTGTGCCGTCTCACCGGATTCGTGCCGAGCCCAACTGCACGGTGACCTCGCCGCCGTGCCCGTGCTGGACGCGCCGACGGTCACCACCGTGATCGCCTGGCCACCGCACAGCCGGTCCAGAGCCGTCGCCGACCTCATCCGGACTGCGACACGTCTCCAGTAGCTCCCACTCGCCCCGGCCAGGCTCCACCCATCGTGGCCCGGCTCAGTCGGCAGATCGCGGTGGGTGCACGCGGCTGGTGCCGGTCTGCGCGACCAGGTGACATCCATCTCGACCCTTCACCCCTTCGCATCATTCATCTAGGGGTTCCATCCCCGCGCGGGTGGGGAGCAGCTCGACGGCGAGGCGACCGGGACGAGTGTTCCGGGTCCATCCGCACGCGGGCGGGGAGCACGGCATGTCGGGCGCAAACCGCCAGATTTGTCCGCGACGTGTTCGTTGGAGAGGAACCCCCGCCAGATCAGGTCACGGCAACCAAGTGGTCGGCTTTGGAAGCCCTCCGGGGGTGTACGCGTGGTCAGGTCGAGTGGGCGGGTGGCGAAGAGGTGCAGACCGTACGGTGGCTGCAGGCAGATGCCGAACGGAAGGTCGTTCGAGGTGGGAATGTGCCGATCGGCAGGTAGTCCCGGTCTGGTCTCCCCTGGACGAGCAAGGGAACACTCTGCATGATCAACTGGTGACCACCCCAGAGACCATCGTCGAACGCCAGCTCGCCGCCTACAACTGCCATGACCTCGAAGCCTTCGCGGCGACGTACGCCCCCGACGTCTGCATCAACCGCCGCAGCGGCGACCGCCTGCTCGGGCGCGACGCCGTGCGGGAGGCGTACGCCGACATGTTCGCCAAGGGCCGCTGCCGGGCCGAGATCGTCGGCCGACTCACCGAGGGCGACTGGGTGGTGGACCACGAGATCGCCCACGGCATCACGCAGGACCCCCTCCGCGTGCTGGTCGCCTACCGGGTCCGCGACGGCCTGATCGACCACGTCGACTTCCTCGGCTGACTGCCGGACACCTCCTGGACGTGTCTACCCTGCAGATCGCCAGGAGCGCTTTTGCAGGGGCGGGAAAAGCAAGGGCCCTCGGGCCCCCAGGCAGACCCACCGGACGACATCTACAGCGAGGTCTGCCACGCAGTCGAGGCCAAGGGTCGTCAGGGCGTCGAGCGATGCCCTACGCTCGGCGCTGACCGTCAGGCCAAACCGGCTGACCTCCGGTTCGCCCACGCCCCGCCGGTCCTTGACGCCGACACCGTCTCGGCCGCTGGGGACAGCGGCGCCGAACGCGAACGCCGGATCCCCCCGAGATCGGCCGCGGTCCGTCGTGGCAGGATGACGCCGTGGAGGACCTGCAAGAACTGCTCAACGAGTGCCAGCGCGCCGCCCGCGCCACCGCCGGTCAGGGCGAGGTCGCCGACTACATTCCGGCGCTCGCCGCCGCCGACCCCGAGGCGTTCGGCATGGCCATCGCCACGGTCCAGGGCGAGCTCTACCACGTCGGCGATTGGGAGCAACCCTTCTCGATCCAGTCGATCTCCAAGCTCTTCACCCTGCTCCTGGCCCTGTCCCACGGGGATGACACGCTCTGGCAAGGCGTCGGGCTGGAGCCATCCGGTACCCGCTTCAACTCCCTGTTCCAACTGGAGTCCGACCACGGCAAGCCCCGCAACCCGTTCATGAACGCCGGCGCGCTCGTCGTCACCGACCGGCTGCAGGCCCTGACCGGCGACGCCTCGGGCGCGGTCCTCGACCTCCTGCGCACCGAGTCCGGCAACCCCGCCATCGCCGTCGATCCGCTGGTCGCCGCCTCGGAGGCGCAGACCATAGACCGCAACGCGGCGCTGGGCCACCTCATCAAGAGCTACGGCAACCTGCGCAACGAGGTGCCCGTCGTCCTCGACCACTACATCGCGCACTGCTCGATCAGCGCCAGCTGCCGCGACCTCGCCCTGGTCGGGCGGATGCTGGCGCGACACGGACTGGCCGCGGACGGAACGCGACGACTCACCCGCTCACAGGCCAAACGGATCAACGCGGTAATGCTCACCTGCGGCACCTACGACGAGGCCGGAGAGTTCGCCTACCGGGTCGGGCTGCCCGCGAAAAGCGGCGTCGGCGGCGGGATGCTCGCCATCGTCCCAGGCCGAGCCGCGATCTGCGTCCGGGGCCCGCGCCTGGACCCGGCCGGCAACTCGGTAGCGGCCATGACCGCACTCGACCACTTCACCACCGCCACCGGCTGGTCCATCTTCTGACCAAAGCGGCCCGGGATCAGCGCCGAAGTCGCCCCTCCCGGGCCTGCGGTGCGCAGCTACCACCGGCCGCGTCCCGTCACGGGGCCCCAGGGCCGAGACACGCTCACCCCCGCGCAGGCGAGCGGCCACCGGTCGCCGACCTTCGACAGCCGTGGGAGTAGCCGGCGGAGGCGAACAAGCTCACCCCAACACGCATCCGGCGGGAGTCCAAACGCCTCCCAACCGCTCCCCCAGCACATAACTCACAACATCGGGAAAGACGGAGGTAGAGGGGAAGTCAGCTCACCACCGGCCCACGCTGGCCGACCCACCCCGGCACCACAGGCGACCTCCTCTCGGGCTGACCGAGCTGTACCCCGCGAACCGCCGAGTCGTCAGGCGGGCTGGACGGTGATGGTGCAGAGGCGCTTGGTGGCCCGGGTCAGGGCTACGTACAAGTCCCTTTCCCCACCGGGGCGGGCCGTGATGATTTCCTCGGGGTTCATGACGACGACCCCGTCGAATTCCAGGCCGCGTGCTTCGGACGCCGGCACGATGCGTGCGTGGTGAGCGATGCCCTGGGCCGTCAGCTCGCTCACCCTGGTGTCCGCGCAGATCACTCCCAGAAGCTCGCCCGGGTGCGCGGTGCTCTGGGCGCGGAGTTCCTGAACGACGGTGGCGACCACCTCGTCCGGAGGGGTGGTCACGGTGCGAGGGCGCTCACCGCTTCGCAGTGACCGTGTGGGCTTCTGGTCCGGAGCGATCCGCGTGAGCAGGTCCCGGACGCTCTCCAGGATCTCCTGCGTGGTGCGGTAGCTGACGGTCAGGTTGTGCTGTTTGAACCGCGGTCCGACGTGGGGGCTCAGTGCTCCCTTCCAGTCGCGTGCTGTCGCGACCGGGCCTGCCTGGGCGAAGTCACCCACCAGCGTCATCGCCCTGGCCGGGCAGCGGCGGACGATCATCCGCCACTGCATGGCGGTCAGTTCCTGCGCCTCGTCGACGACGACGTGCCCGTACGTCCGCTCGGGAGGGCCGTCGACCAGGCTCGCCGCCTCGTCCAGCAACGGCACATCGGCATCGGTCCACGGGTCGTCCGGACCGCGCAGCAGAAGGGACCGCTCCTGCGCGGTCAGGCGGGGCAGGCGCTCGGCGAGAGCGCCGGCGTTCGCCAGGAGCGCCTTCACGAGGTCACCGGGTACCAGCCGCGGCCACAACACCTCGACCGCTCGGTCGACGCCGGCGTCGTCGAGGAGATCGGCTCGGATGGCGTCCAGGTCCAGCTCGTGGACCGGACCCGGGTCGGCCGCACCTTCGGCACGGCGCTGGGCAGCTCCCGTGAACCGGTCGAGGTCCAGGCCCGTCATCCTGACGGCATCGGCGTCGATCTGCTCCAGGAGGCCGCCCATGTCTCGTTGCATCGCGTCGGTGACGGCGTCGACCAAGAGCTCCCTGAACACCTGGCGCGCGGGGTTGTGCCCCGGTGCGGCTGCCACCGCGGCGTCACGTGCGGTGGCGACTTCCTCGCCGGACAGGTGAACCCGTTCCCGTCCGACCCGCACGGTGAAGTCACCGGCGAGGGCTTGGTGGACACGCAGCAGGCCGGCCAAGGCGTCGGCGAGGTCGGAGCCGCCCTTGAGACGCGCCGTATCGAACGAGTCCACCGTGTCCGTGGACACTCCGGCCAGTTCCCGGCAGGTCGCCAGAACGACGTCGTTCTCTCCGAGCGAGGGAAGGACCTGGGAGATGTAGTCGAGGAACCGGGCGTTCGGGCCCACCACGAGGACACCCTCCTCCGCGGCGCGCGGAAACGCGTACAGGACATAGGCCGCCCGGTGCAGGGCGACCACCGTCTTGCCGGTGCCGGGCCCGCCCTGCACCACGGTCACCCCGCGGTGGGCGGAGCGGACGATCTCGTCCTGCTCGGCCTGCAGCGTCGCGACGGCCGCGTGCATCCTGCCCGTACGCCGTGCCGACAGAGCCTCGGCCAACGGGCCGTCCCCCACGACGTCCTCGTCGGTCGGGGCGGTTCCGTCCAGCAGTTCGTCACTCACCGAGACGACCGTGCGCTCCTCGAGGCGCAGGTGCCGGCGCCGCCGCAGGTCCATCGGGTGGACCGGTGTCGCCTCGTAGAAGGGCCGCGCCGCGTTCGCGCGCCAGTCCACGAGAAGAGGCAGGTCATCCTCCTCCGTATGCAGTCCGATCCGCCCGATGCGCAGGACCGTGCCATCCGTCCAGTCGATGCGCCCGAAAACCAGCCCCTTTTCGGAACCCTCCAGCCGGCCGATTTCCTTGGCCAGACGCTCGGCGGCGATTTCCCTCTCGTATGCCTCACCGGCGCTTTCCGCCGGGGCCTTCAGCACACTCGCTCGGCGTACTCGCGCCTCGGAAAGCCGCTCGGTGAGCAACTCATACAACGAGGACACATAATCCCGCTCCAAGTCAACCGCACGCACAGCGGAATCGTTCAGTTTCGACAACAGGGGGCTCCTTCGATTCGAGCCACACCATACGGTCAAAGCTCTCTAAAGATAAGTCTTGACTTACTTGGCAACCCATGGCCCTACGACTGAATCCATGACGGCTGACCCTATGGCGAACCATGCATTCCACCGTTCCGCATATCGCTAATTGCGCTCCCGCTGCTCGCCTGCCTTATCGCGAGCCAGCCCTTGGGTGCCGGCGATGTTTTGCCGCACTCGAGAATCGGCCGGCGGACGACAAGAGTGCCCGCCGGACCTTCAGGGACCTGTGCGAGCGCTATCTCGGCGATGAGGTCGAGGTGCCTCCGTCCGAACGCATCACTGCCTATGTCGAGGCCCTTCTCGAGCGGTGGTGCGGCATCACCAATCTCTCCGCACCGACAGGACGCGGATTACGGGCACGAGCGCCGATATCTCCCGGGGTAAGGCAGGCTCTTCGTAACGTGGATGCCGGCACGCTGATGCCGCAGGTGAGGCCGGGAAGGGTACGACCGCCGTGGAGAGTACGCGTGATCGACACGGGTGACATCGACGTCTACCTCGGCCTGCACGTGGGCAAGGGCGAACACCATGCCACCGCCCTGACCCCGGTCGGCAAACGGGTCCTCGACAAGCGGCCGCCCAATACCGAGCCCAAACTGCGCGAGACCTTCGCCAAGCTGCAGGCCAAGCACGGCTCCCTGCTGGTGGTGGTCGGCCAGCCCGCCTCGATCGGCGCCCTGCCCCTGGCCGTGGCCCGCGACACAGGCTGCCGCGTCGCCTACCTGCCCGGCCTGACGATGCGAAGAATCGTCGACCTCTACCCTGCCGAGGCCAAGACCGATGCCCGCGACGCGGCGATCATCGCGGACGCCGCACGCACAATGCCGCACACGCTGCGCGACCTGGCACCGTCCGACGAGACCGTCGCCGAACTGGAGATGATCGTTGGACATCTTCGACCAGCTTGAGCAGTCCGACGCGCAGCAGGTCCGCGCCAGACTCCAGGCCCAGCGCACGGCACACACCGCAGCTGGCGGCGCGGACCGAGTCGCGCGCCGGTGACCTCGCCATCCCGCCTGCGCACCTTCCGGTCAGGCGATTCAAGGTCTTCACAACGTTTGTTCAACACCTCGTCGACAGAGTGCTGACACCGGCGCGCACGGGCCGGCAGGGGCAGGGGTTCACCAGCCGTCGCGCTGATGGCAAAGCAGCATCGCGGGTTCCCGCGCACAGCGGTCTGGTGGCGTGTTTCCTCAACTCGGGGGCTGCGATGGACATTTCCTGCAGGGCTCATCCGACGGCGTTCGCCCGGATGAGCGACGAGGCAGGTGAAGAATGGCTCCTCGTCGGTCGGGACGACGAGATCGGGGCGATCGAGGCCGAATACCGGCACCCAGGTGTCCGGGGCGTGATGCTGACGGGTGCCCGTGGGGCGGGAAAGAGCCGGGTCGCACGGGAGGCGGCAGCCAGGCTGGGGGCGGGTGGATGCCCGGTCCTGTGGGTCGGCGCCCGCCGAGACATGCGCTCGACGCCGTTCGGGGCGATCGCCCACCTGGTACCCGACATCGCCGACGGCCGCACCGTGTTGTCGCGGCTGATCTCGTCCCTGCGGGCAGCCGGACCGGACCGGATGCTCATGGTCGTCGACGACGTGCACGTACTCGACGACGAGTCGGCGGCAGTGCTCGCCGAGCTGATGGCCCGTCGCCTGATATTCCTGGTCGGCACCGTCGCCCCGGGCGGGCTTCTTCCGTCGGCGTTACACGCCCTGTGGAGCAGTGGCCGTATCACCTGCCTGCCGCTCGGCCCGCTGTCCGCAAAAGCGATGGACCGGCTGATCGACCGCTTGCTCGGTGCGCGCCTGGACGTGATCGGCCGCCGTCGTCTCGCGCGGCAGATCGGCGGGAACCCCCTTGCCCTGCGAGCGCTCATGGATATCGGCGCACTCTCCGTACAGGGTGGCCTCCAGCAGACGGTCACCGGCCTTCGGCAGGCGGATAGGGCTCCGGACAGTCTCGTCCATGGATTGGCCGGACAGTGGATGGACGAGGCGGGGCCGATCGTGCGAGGCGTCGTCGAGGTCGTCGCCTGCGCGGAGCCGATCCGGATGGGTCTGTTGGAGACGATGGTCGAGCCGGCGGCGATCGACGCCGCCGAGCGGGCGGGCATGGTGCGAGTCGCCGGTGACACGGCCGAGCCGACCGTTCGCCTCGCGCCACCTCTGTCCGTGCCGTTGGTGCGCCTCCTGCTGACGGGCAGCACAGCCCGACGCGTCTACGGCAAGTTGTTCGCAACCCTCCTGCGAGGCCCGTCGCTTCGCGAGGAGGACGTGCTGCGCGCGGGGGAATGGCAGCTTCACGCCGGGACCATCTCCAACCCCGAGTTCCTTTTGCCGGCGGCAGGCCGGGCGATGGCACGCTTCGACCTGGAACTCGCCGCGAAGCTCGCCGTGGCGTCCCGGATGAATCGCCCCGGCCCGGCTGCGGATCTGCTCCTCGCCCGGGTCCTGATGCTCCAAGGGCAAAGCCGCCGCGCCGCCAACGCCCTACCGTCCCGGCCCGACGACCCTGGGCAAGCCGCGGCATGGGCCTTGACCACCGCGGAGATCCAATACTTCGGGCTGGGCGAGCCCGCGCATGTGGCCGAACGCACGTTGGGAATTGTGATCCACGGCCGTCACGAGGCCGAGGCCAAGCGGTCCTGGATCCAGCTGGCCGACGGACACGGCGATCAGGCGTTGTTCACCGCGCAGTCGGTCCTGGCCCGCCCGGATTCCGGTCCGCAGGCGAAGATTTGGGCCGCAGCCGCCGGTGCGGCGGCAGCCGGGTTACTGGGCCGCGGTGCGCTGGGCGAAGCGATCTTCCAGGAGGGCACGGCCGTGCTGGACGACGCGGCAAGCGGACAGTTCCCTTGGGGCGCCGCGCAGGTCGGCTACGGAGGCTGTCTGGCCCGCCTCATGTGCGGAGACGTCCGTCAGGCACAGGATTTGGCCGATCGGGGCTATGCCGAGGCGGTCGTGGCCGGAGCCCGATCGATGGCCGGCATCTGGGCGGCGTTGCGTGGCATGGCCGCCCAGGCGCAAGGTCGCGTGCGCTTCGCCTCCAGAAGCCTGCGTGAGGCCCTGACGTTGTCGGACGGCGAGGGCTTGTTCTGCTTGAAGACCGCGTGGACGATGGAGTTGGCGGCTGTCACTGCGATGGCTGGCGACGCCGCGGAAGCCCGCCGTTGGCTGAATCAAGTGGACGAATACGACAGTTGCCACACTGACGCGTTCGAGCCGTGGATCGCTCTGGGCCGTGCCTGGGTGTACGTCGGCCTCGGCGAACTCTCCCGGGCGGTCGAGTCCTGCAGGTTCGCCGCCGAGCTGTCCGGGAAGCGTGGCCATCTCGCACAGGAAGCGATCGCTCTTTACGACGCCGCGCGACTGGGCGCTGCCGGCGATGTGCGCGCCCGACTCGCAGATCTCGCTCGCACGGTGGAGGGGGACACGGTAGCCGTCATGGCTGCGGCCGCGCAGGGACTGGCCCGGCGTGACGGTGACGCCCTCGGGCAGGCCACCAACGCCTTCGACCGCCTCGGTAGAACGCTGCTCGCCGCGGAGACCGCCACTGCGGCTTCCCAGGCCCACCGCCTCGGCGGCCGACACGCGGCGGCAGCCCTTTTCCGGGAGCGAGCCGATTCGCTCGCGCGCCGCTGCGAAGGCGCGCGCACCCCGCTGCTGGACCGATGGCGACTGGGATCCCTGCTCACCCGGCGCGAGCAGGAGGTCGTGCTGCTGGCCTCGGCTCTGACGACCCCCCAGATCGCCACGCGGCTGGGCCTGTCGCCCCGGACCGTTTCCAACTACCTTCAGCACGCCTACGACAAGCTCGGCCTGACCGGACGGGCGGAACTGCGCCTCCACCTCGACAGGGCGACGCTCGATGGCGGTCAGGCCGGGGTGTCAGCATAGGAGGACTGATGTACGTCTCCGGCCGAGTGCAGGCTGTGCAGCTCGGCCGCCACACCGAGCCGGTGATACCGGCGCTCGTGGTACAGCAGCGGCCCGGCGGGGCTGTGGGGGCCGCGCAAAGCGTGCTCGACCCGGCCGATCACGATGGTGTGATCCCCGGCTTCGACCAGATCGGACCGGTTGCAGAGCAGCCAGCCCGCGGCCGCGCCGACCGCGGGGACACCGTCCAGGGAGACAATGTCCGCGGCGAAGCGGCCCGCCGGTTCGCCGGCGAACCGTTCGGCGGTCGCGCGTTGGCCGGCGTTGAGGATGCTGATGCAGAAGCGTCCGCTGTCGCACACCGGCCGATGCACGCTCGTGCCGCTCCCGAGGGCGAACATCACCAGCGGCGGATCCAAGGAGAGCGAGACGACCGAGCCGAGCGTGGCGCCGTGCCACCCGCCGGTCCCGTCGACCGTGCTGACCACCGCCACCGGCATCGCCAGGCAGGCCATGACGTCACGGAAGCTCTGAGCGCTCACTGTCATAGTGGTGACTCCTTCTTCTCGCTGCCGAAACGGCGGCCCGAAGGCCGGCTCAGGCCTTCGCCAGCAGGTCGTCGATTTCTTCTGTCCGCGTGCCGAGCCGCCGGCACTCGAGCAGGTCCGCCTCGGCTTGGTCCCGGTCGCCCGCGCCGATCAGGCACAGTGCGCGTCGGTAGAGCAACTCCGGACGATCGGCGTCCGGGAGCGTGAGTGCGAGGTCGAAGTCGGCGAGCGCCGCTGCGGTGTCCTCGCAGGCCGTGTAGGCGATCCCCCGGTTGAGAAGCAGGTCCGCGGCAGCATCGGACAGCTCCAAGGCCCGGGTCAGGTCCGAGACGGACCGGCCGGGTTCGGACAGCTCGAACAGTGCGACCGCTCGATTGACCAGGGCGGCCGGGTAGTCGGGATCCTGGGCCAGGGCTGCGTCGAAACAGGGCAGCGCCAGTGCGGCGTCCCCTGCCGCGAGGTGGATCATGCCGCGCAGGCAGTGCAGCCGGGGATCGCCGTCGACCAGCTTCAGCGCGCGCTCGACGTCCGCGGCCGCGCCGTCGAGTTCTCCCCCATCGACCAGTAGCTCGGCGCGGCTCAGGAGGGTGTCCGCGTCGTCGGGCTCCATGTCGAGGACAAAATCGAAGTCGGTGAGAGCCTGCTCGATCATGCCGAGTTCGGCGTAGGCCGAGCCCCGGTTGTGGTAGACCTCGACCAAGGGCGGTCCGAGTTCCGCGGCGCGATCGTAGTCCCGGATGGCCGCCTCCAAGTCGCCGCGCCGCCGGCAGATCTTGGCACGCTCGGTAAGATATTCGGTGTAGCGCGGGTCCATCTCGGACAACGTCGTGAGCACATCGTAGGCCTCGTCGTCACGGCGCATCGCGCCGAGCAGGCGGGCGCGGTTGAAGAGCAGCTGCGAGCGATGCAGCACCCACTCGTCCGGTCCAAGCCGGCCGTCCGCGCGCGTAATCGCGCCGTCCACCAGGCTCAGCGCGTGGGGCAGATTGCCGCGGTGCATCTCGATCAGCGCCAGAGCGTTGTCCTGGAAGCCGCTGTGGATCAAGCGCAGCCGCTCGTCGGCCAGGCCGTTCGCGATGACCACGGCGTTGTTCTGGAAGTCGAGCGCCTTCTCGTTGTCCCGGGGCACCATGAACCGCGTGTAGATCATCGCCATGAAGTAGCTGGTGGTCATGTGAGCCAGCGGCTGCGCGTACCGTCGGCGTACTTCGCTGCAGAGTGCCGCGGCTTCGTCCAGCCGCCCCAGCCCGAGCACTTGGGCGATGAGGATGTTGGTGAACTTCCGGTACGTGTCCGCGTCGTGGACGGGGTCGGTGAGCGCCCTGCCGCGTTCGCTCATCTCCAGCGCCGCCCGCTGGAAGCCCATGAGGGTGAGGTACTCGGCCGCGGTTCGCAGGGCCGTGACGCCCTTGCCGCGGGGATCGGTACCCCGCTCCCGGTGGTAGGCGAGCGCGGCGGTCCGCACGCCCCACGACGCTTCCGGTTCCAGCTCTTCGGCGCGCCGGTCGTGCAGGACCGCGCGCTCGTCCGGGTCAAGCTCCAGATAGGCCCGGTAGGCCGCGGGGTCGTCGCAGGTCCCGTCCGACAGGATGTACTCGGCCACGAGGTCTGTGGGGGACCACTGCTCGGAGTCCGGGCACGGGACGGCCTCCACCCGATCGGTGAACTCCGTCAGGGCGGCTTCCAACGCGGACCCCACGCCGCCGTCGGTGCCGATCACCGCGGGCCACAGGTCCGCGCCGACGCGGCGGACGAACAGCGCGACGAACTGCTGCGTCGTGCCTTCGGCACGGTGCACGGCGTCGAACACCAGGGTCGGCGGCACGGATCCCATCTCGCGCAGGCGCCGTGCGTACTCGCGCAACAAGGTGATGATCCCTTGGGAGAAGCAGCGGGTCATGGTGTCCCCGTACCAGCGGGTGCGCTCCATGAACGGCGCGTCCTTGGCGAGGGTGTACGGCGCCGGACCGATCAGCTCGCTCAGCTCCGGGATAGCCTCCAGGATCTCCAAGCGGTGGTAATCGACCAGGTCGGGCCACCTGCGTACGACGTCGGGCAGGACGGCGGCGAGGATGGTGTCCACTCCCGTGTAGGGTCCTCGCAGTCCCTTGTGGCAGGAGGCGAAGACGGCCCCGGCGGGCTGTTCCAGCATCGGGCGCCGGTCACGGGCGCGGGCCCCGACGACGTGCAGGTGGCGAGACATCTGACATCACTCCTTCAGGCGGTGAGTAGCTTCGGCTTGCGTCCGGCGTTGCGGCCCCGCTTGCGCCAGGCCAACGCGGCCGGCAGCACGATCTGGACGGTGAATATGAGCAGTGCGACCAGGGAATCCAGGAAGTGCCAAGTCCCCGTACCGGCCAGCAACCCCCGGCCGGTGCGCACGGCATAGGTCACCGCGACCGGTCCGGTGACGAAGACGGCCAGGACTACGGTCCCCGTGAATCCGAAGGCGATGAGCCATCCGTACCAGCCCCCGATCTTGCGATCGCGGTCGGTCCACTGGGTCTCGTCAATGAGGCCGGTGGTCCGGCCGGAGAGCCGGCGCAGGCGGTTGACCAGTATGGACCTGCTCGCCTCGTGGAGGTCGTGGCAGTTCAGAGCGGTACTCAGGACGTAGTACAGATCGGTGCGCAGATGTAGTAGAAGCTGCCAGCCGAGCCGGGCCAGCACCGAGAACGACAACGCCAGACACGTCCGTCCGACGAACGCCGTGGAACCGTGGCCGTTGCGCAGCAGAGCCGCTGTCAGGTCCAGGGCGCCGACCACCACGGTGTCGATCAGCATTCCGGCCAGGAACGGAAGATAGCGCTGCCTGCGCGGCACGCTGAACAGGCCGTTGGTCCGGGTTTCGAAAACCACGTAGTTGTACCGATTGCTGATGCCGAGCCGGCTGTGCAGCCCGAGACGCTGACCGGCCAGGACATGGTAGGCCTCGTGCAGGAAAGCCAGTGGAATCTGTCCTAACAGCAGCGTCACCTCGACGACGACGAGCGATCCGGTGAAGTACACCTGGGAGTACGAGGGTCGCAGGCCCGGCTGCCGGACAAGCTCGATCAGGGCACAGACGGCGACAGCCCCGTACACCAACCAAGCCGGTGTGGAGAACAGCGCCCGCCCCAACCACTGGAACCGAGGCGCAGCGGCCGTCACGGCGGCCGCGCTGCCGGGCGCCCTGATGAAGCCCAATTCGCTCAGGGACTCGAGGAAGTCGTCCACGTCCACCGGCTCGCCGAAGCTCCGCTCGTACCACGCGGCGGCTTCGGCGACCGTCGAACCCCCCTCGAGCCGTCGCAGCAACTCGGCGCCGTCACCGGGCAGAACGGCGTACGTCCCCGTCTCGGTCCGACCGATGACCACGTCGGCCCCCTCGGGCACGAAACTCAGCGGATAGAACTCAACACCCATATCGGCCATCAGCACTCCCAGCGTCCGTGAGAGCGGCGGCCCGGCATACCATCCGGCAGCCGGGCCGCCGCTCTCAGAAGATCAGGCCTGCACCCAGTAGGTGGTCGAGCCGCCGCAGAACGCCGCCGTCGTCAGACGGACGTCGCCGGTGCGCCGGACACTGATCTTCTTGGCCGCGGGGCGCTTCATCTTGATGGTGGACTTCATGCTTCCGCTCCTTCTCAGGGCTGATTGAGCCTGACAGGAGAATCATTCAAGGGCGCCACGATGGCGGGTAGAGCAATCGCATTACTCTGATTCATCGAATGCAGGCCAGCCCACGAACCTGTGGGGGGGTTTACAGGATTCGGGTCCTGCAGGCGCACTTTCATGTGGCTCCCACCGGCCATCTGATACTCCTGGGCGACCGGATCGTCATGGACGAACGCGGCACAGCGTGGCCGCTGGTGGGAATGCCGCCCTGACCAGTGGTGGGCGGACCTGCTTCCAGGTCGCGGTGCAGCGTGACAAGGTCAGGAAACCGCTGGTCTCCCGCTTCGGCGGGATCCCGCTCAAACGGCAGCGCGCCACCGTCCTGACCGACCGCAACCCGCCCCTGGCCACCGCCCGGCGAAACGAGCAGATCCATCGGCTCCTCGCCGGACAGTGCGAGATGTGCGAGGGACAGGCCGGACTGCAAGTCCACCACGTCCGAAAGCTCGCCGATCTCAACAGGCCCGGACGACGTCTTTGACGGACTCGCACCCGGCCAGAGATCCCGTCTCCGTCGTCGGGAGCCGCCCACGGCCTGTTCTCCCCGCCCCCAGCCGGTTCGACGGCCAGGTCAGCGGTGTGCGGGCTGCGGCGTGTCGGCCGGGTCTCTGTCGTGGTGGCCCATGAGTCTGGCGCGCGGCAGCTTGGCGTCCGGGTGGCCGAGTTCTTCGAAGAGGGCCAGGGCACCGATCCAGGCGTCACGGGCGCCGGCGGGGTCGGCGGCGGCATGGTGGGCGTCGCCGAGGCACAGGAGGCCTGCGGCTTCGCTTCGGCGGTCGCCGGTTTGGCGGAAGAGGGCTACGGCGTGCAGGTAGCAGTCGACGGCGCGGCGGTGCCGGCCGAGATGGTGGTGGATGTAGCCGAGGCTGTCCCAGGTGTGGGCCTGGCCGTTGAGGTCACTGGACCCTTCGGCCAGGGCGAGGGCTTCTTGGCAGTGGGTCAGCGCCGGCTGGTGGTCGCCGAGTTGGGCTCGAATGAAACCGATGTGGTTGAGGGCCGCGGCCTGTCCGGCCCGATCGTCGGCGGCCCGGTAGTGCTGCAGGCTGTTGCGGGCGTGGTCCAGGGCTTGCTCGTGGCGTCCCTGGGCCTCGGACATCCGGGACAGGTGCTGGTGGGTGCGGGCCCGGCCGGGGTGGCTGCCGAGTGCACCGAACAGGTCCAGCGCGTGTGCGTAGTGCGTGCGGGCGTCGTCGGAGTGGCCCAGTCGGTCCTGGGCAAGTCCGAGACTGCGGTGGGCGTCGGCTTCTCCGGCCGTGTCGCCCCGGCGGCGTGCGGCCTCCAGCGCGGTGGTCTGGGCCGCGGCCAGCGGCTCCCAGTAACCGTGCCGGTCGAGGAAGGTGGTGAGGGTGGCGGCGAGCTGCCACGCGTGCGGGTCGAAGCCGGTGGCGGCAGCGAGTTCGACCGCGGCCAGGAGGACGGGGTGTTCGGCCGTGAACCAGGCCAGCGCCTCCTGGTGGTCGGCGGGCCGCGTGGGGGTGGCGCCCGGCCGGGCGGGGGGCAGGGGCGACGGATCGAGCCGTGGGGTGAGCAGTACGTCGGCGGCGAGGGCGGTGTGCAGGTAGTGGTCGAGCATCCGATGCGTCGCCGCGGACCGGGTCTCCTCGCCGTCGCGCTCGCCGACGAGTTCGGTGGCGTAGGCCCGCAGCAGGTCGTGGAGGGCGTAGCGGCGCGGGGCGTACTCGGACACAAGGTGGCCCTGGACCAGTTCGGCCAGCAGGGTGCGGGCGCGCGCCGGTGGCACCCCGGCCAGGGCGGCGATCACCGGCAGGCCGATGTCGGGACCGGGATGGAGGCCCAGCAGTCGGAAGAGCCGAGCGGCGTCGGTGCTCAGCGCGTCCTGGGACCAGGAGAACACTTCCCGCACCCGGCTGGCCGGATCGCCGCCGTCCAAGGCGTCCAGGCGGCTGCCGGTCTGCCGCAGTTCCTCGACGAGCGCGGCCAGCGGCAGCCGCGGCTGTGCGGCGGCGCGGGCGGCCACGATCGCCAGGGCCAGCGGCAGTCCCGCACACCGGCCGGCGATCTCGTCCACCGCGCCGGGTTCCGCGGTTGTCCGGCGGGCACCGAGCCGGCCGGTCAGCAGGTCCCGGGCCTCGCCCGGGGCGAGCGGATCGACGGACAGCAGGTGGGCGCCTCCTGTGGCGGCCAGGCTCATGAGCCGGTCACGGCTGGTGACCAGCGCCAGACTGCCGGGTGCACCGGGCAGCAGCGGGCGGACCTGGTCGGCATGGCGGGCGTTGTCCAGCACCACCAGTACCCGCCGGTCGGCCAGCAGGCTGCGGAACATGCCGACCCGTGCCTCCAGGCCGAGCGGGATGCGAGCCGACGGCACCCCAAGGGCGTCCAGGAAGACCCGAACCGCCTCGGCCGGGCTCACCGCCGGTCCGCCCGGGTCGAACCCGCGCAGATTCATGTACAACTGCCCATCGGGGAAGGCATGCCGCACCCGGTGGGCCCAGTGCACGGCCAATGCGGTCTTACCGACGCCGGGGGTGCCCGACACGACGACCGCGGTCGGGCGCATCCGGCCGGGGGAAGCGGTGGCCAGCAGGCAGTCAAGCCGCATGAGTTCGTCGCGCCGACCGGTGAACGGGGCGACAGGCGGCGGCAGTTGGGCAGGCGACGCGGTGATCTTCCGCAGGGTCCGGGCGATCGTCCGCCCCTCGGGCAGCCCCCGGCCGTCCTGCGCCTCGGGTCCGGGTTCCACGTCCTGGCGCAGGACGGCGGCCTGGATCTGCCGCAGCATCGGGCCGGGGCCGATGCCGAGTTCACGCGAGAGCCGGCGCCGTACGCCCTGGTAGTGGGCAAGCGCCTCGGCGGATCGGCCGCCGCGGTGCAGGGCGAGCATCAACTGGCTCGCGAGGCGTTCGTCGAAGGGAGCCGCGGCCGAGCGCGCCGTCAAGGAGGGCAGCAGCGCGGCGTGCTGTCCGCGCCGCAACCACTCGTCGTCCAGGGCTAGTTGGGCGGCATAGCGCTCCCGGTCGAGAGTGTCGCGCAGGGCGTTGAACCAGGGCGTGTCAAGACCGGCGAGGGCCTCGCCGTGCCACAGTGCCAGGGCACGTTCCAGTGGGGCGTACTCCTCGCCGTCGCGGGCCTCGGCGACCCGTCGGCGGAACTCGTGAAGGTCCACGGTCACGGTGTCGGCCAGCACGAGCACGTAGCCGCCGCTCCGCCGGGTGATGTCCGCCTCGTCGGTGCCCGGGAGCGCCTGGCGCAGCCGGGAGATGTAGCCGTACAGGGTGGCCCGGGCCTGGCGGGGCGGGTGGTCTCCCCACACGCGTTGCGCCAACTGGTCCGTGGTCAGGGGCAGGCCCGTGTCGACGAGTAGGCCCGCCAGGACGCTTCGCTGCCGGACGTGCCCAAGAGGCACGGGTCTGCCGTCGGCATATGCCTCGATGCTGCCGAGCAGCCGGAACTCCAACGACATCGGCGCACCCCCGTAGGCCGGACTCCGCACCCCCTTCCTATCGGACCCGGCTCGGGCCCCACAAGGTTCGTCCAAGCCGTTCGGCGTGACGTTGGTAGAGGGCATCCATGGCCATCGCACGCCCGATGTGTGCTGCTGACGGCCGCACAGCCGCGAGCCTACGGGAGCAGCTCCCGCTTCCCGGGTGCCGTGCTGCGCCAATACGCGTGCGGTCCGCGCACGTCGATCTGTCGGTCGCCACAGGCCCGGCCGGAAGGTGATGTGTTCGCACAACCCGGCCGGGGCGGCTCCGCGCCAGGGTCACCCTGACGGGACTGAGGTCACCCTGAGGAGACTGAGGGGACGATGTTCTGGTTCAGCCGGAACAGGTTGGCGGGGTCGTAGCGGTTCTTCAGCTCGACCAGTCGCCGGTAGGTGTCCGGCGGGTAGGAAGCCCGGACCAGGGACGGGTCCGACTCGCCGGTGAAGTTCACGTAGGCGCCGGCATCCGGTCCGAGCGCGGCGGTCAGCTGCCGTGCCCAGTCGACGACCTTGCCGAAACCGTCGGCGTCCGTTGTGCGGGCGATGACGTTGACGATGAACTCCTGGTCGCGCAGCGCGTAGGCCGTCTCCGACGCGGGCACCCTGCCCACGGCACCGCCGAGATGCTGCAGGTGGATTTCGGTGAGCGGATTGGGCAGCGCCACGAAGAAGTCCCGCAGGACGCGCAAGGCATCGTCGTCGACCGTACGAAGGAGCGCCGAGCGGAAGTAGTTGTGGATCCCCCGCGGGTAGAGCGGGTCGAGGGCCTGCTGCCATCCCGCGTACGGGTGGGGCGCGAACACGTCGGCGATGACGGTGCCCAAGGAGCGGAAGGGCGCGGTGGCCGCTTCGCCGGCGTCAAGGTCGCCGGACCAGCAGCCGCCGACACCGATGACCGGGGTGCCGTGGACGGAGGCGGGCAGGAAGGGCACGGGCGGGGCGGTTGTCAGATTGACCAGCGTGGTCAGTTCGTCAGGAGCCGACGCGCACGCCGCCCGGTACCCGGCCAGTACCTGCTGGGCTTCTTCGGCCGGGTAGAAGACCAGGCCGGACAGGACCGTCGTGCCGATCGCGTGGAGCTGGAACTCGAAGGAGGTCACCACCCCGAAGTTGCCGCCTCCGCCGCGCAGACCCCAGAACAGTTCGGCGTTCTCTCGCTCGCTCGCCCGCACGAACTGACCGTCAGCGGTGACGACGTCGGCTCCGACGAGGTTGTCGCTGGCCAGTCCGTACTTGCGCATGAGCCAGCCGATGCCACCTCCGGTGGTGAAACCGGCGATGCCCGTCGACGACACCAGACCACCGGTCACCGCGAGCCCGAACTGCTGGGTCTCCGCGTCCAGGTCCTTCCACGTGCATCCCGCTTGCGCGGTCACGGTGCGGCGGTCCGGATGGACCTGGACTCCCGTCATCGGGGAGAGGTCCAGCACGATGCCGCCGTCAAGAGTGGAGAACCCGGGGATGGAATGGGCCCCTCCGCGTACCGCGAGCGGCTGCCCCTCACTGCGGGCGAAGTCGATCGTGCGGATCACGTCGGCCACACCCGCGCACCGGGCGATGACCGCCGGACGCCGGTCATGCGCCCCGTTCCAGACACTGCGGGCCTGGTCGTACTCCGCCTCACCCGGCAGCACCGCGGTGCCGCGCAGGCCTGCGGTGAACTCGGCAAGCGTGGCGTCCCCGATAGGGCTTGCCGCGTGCTGGGTCGTGGTCATGATTCCTCCCATGGGCCGTCACATCGAGACCGACCCTAGGGACCCCGCCCCAACGAGAACTCAACACGATCTCAACGTGCGGCTGCCCGCGCGTCGCCGCCCGCACCACCGTCACGGAGGGTGGCCAAATGGCGACCGGCGATGACGCAGCGCATAGGATCGAAAACGCTTGCCGCCGCAGCGGTCTCGCGAGCGGCTCGACGGTGATCATCCAGCTCGGTGGAGAGCTCGGCCATGGCCAACCTCAGCCATCCGGCGAACCGTGGCCACGGAGCGAACCGTTCCGCAGCCCGTCGGTACAACTCACGCGCGGCCCGTGTCTCGCCGGACAGTAGTTCAATGGCCCCGAGCGCGGTCAGTGTCGCGCCGATGCCCACCACGTCACCTGCGGCCTCGAATCCGGACAGCGACCGACGGACGCTGCCAAGGCCGTCGCTGATGTCACCCGCCATGGCCTGCAGCAGGCCCAGGCTGATGTCGGTCAGTAACTCCCCTCGACGATCTCCGATCGCGCTGCGGACATCCCGCGCCATCGACAGCGCGAGCCCCGCTTCCCGGAATGCACCCATGTCACGGTGAAGACAGCCGATCTGGTGCAGCGCCTGCGCCCTGGCCAGGTCATCGCCCAGGTCGGCGAACTGGTCGACGGCCTCGGCGACCAGGGAGAGTGCTGCCTGCTGATTGCCGGTCAGCCGGTGCGCGTAGCCCAGGGCGGCCTCCGCGTACCCCGTTGCCTGAACGACGCCCACACGCCGGCCCAGCAGCATGGTCTCTTCCATGTAGGGGACCAGTCGCCCGGCGATCGGGACGAGGAGCAAGCAGGGCGTGATCACGGGCAGGAAAGGGCGCGTGCCGGTATCAGCGTGGGCCAGCTCGATGAGGCAGGAGTCGAGATGCCGGATGGCCAGGGGGCCGTCCTCACGGAACAGCGCGCAATGACCGAGCAGCCAGCTACCGGCGGCGGCATGCTCGGGCCGGCCGCGTGCGATGCCCTCGGCCCGTACCTCGATGGCCATCCGTTCGGCTTCGTCCAGGTCAAAGGTGCTCCACACCAGCGTGGCCTCCGCGATCCGGGCCATCACCACCTCGTCGGGCTCGCCAATCCGGCGGACGATCGCCACCGCCTCCGCCCCCAGCGCCCGATGCCGGTCGGAGCGCCCTTGGCGACTGTCGAGCCCGGTCAGCCCGATCAAGGCGGCCGCACGGGGCCGAGTCGGTTCGGGTGCCATGGCCAACGCCCGCTCGAGCCACCGCGCGCCCTCGACGGCGTGGCCGCGCAGGAACCAGAAGCGCCACAGATTGGCGGCCAGGCGCAAGGCGGTCTCGGCATCGTGCTTGCAGGCCCACCCCAGTGCTGCGCGCAGATTGTCATGCTCGCCGTCCAACAGCTTCGGCTCTTCTCTCACCACGCCTGCGGCCCGTTCGGGGTTGTGGGCCATGGCGAAGGCAAGGAAGTACGCACCGTGGACGGCCGCCGACCGCTCCGCCTCTCCGGCGAGAACGAGCTTCTCGTGCGCGAACTGACGAACCGTCTCCAACAGCCGGTAGCGGGTCGTGGCGGCCGTTCTCGCCGGTACCACCAAGGACTGGTCCACCAACCTGACCAGCACCTCGAACACGCCCGTTCTTCCCAACGGAGGATCACCACACACTGCCTCCGCCGCCTCGAGGGTGAAACTGCCCGCGAACACCGAAAGCCTGCGCAACAGAACCTGCTCAGGGCCGGCGAGTAAGTTGTGGCTCCATTCCAAGGTGCCACGCAGCGTCTGGTGCCGGGTGATGGGTACGCCTCCCCCGCAGAGCAGCGACAGCACGTCACTCAACCGGTGGACGATTTCCGCCGGCTCGAGAGCGGCGGCCTTGGCCGCCGCCAACTCCAACGCCAGGGGCATCCCGTCAAGCCGCCGGCACAGCTCGACCACCCCTGGCGCGTTGTCGGCGTCGAGCGCGAACCCGGGCCGCACCTGTGCCGCACGGTCGACGAAGAGCAGGACACTCGGCAAGTGTGCAAGCTGCTCCAAACCGGCCGCGCGGTCCCAGTCGGGTGACGGCAGGGTCAACGAGGGCACCCGCAGCGTGAACTCGCCCTGGGCATGCAGCGGCTCACGGCTGGTCGCCAGCACGTCGACACCCGAGCATCCGGCGAGGATCGCACCGACCAGCCCGGCACAGGCGGCGAGCAGGTGTTCACAGTTGTCGAGCACGATCAGCAGCCGTCGAGAGCGCAGCTGGTCCACCAGCGCCCGCCCCCGATCCGCCACATCGGAGTCCAGCCCGAGCGCCTTGGCCACCGCGTCGGCGACCATCACCGGTTCAGCGACGGCCGTCAGATCAACGAACCACGCCCCGTCGGGGTACCTCGAACGCACTCGCCGCGCGGCTTCCACGGCGAGTCGTGTCTTGCCGCTGCCACCAGCCCCGGTCAGCGTGAGCAGCCGGGCCTGCCGGGTCAGCCTCTCCACGTCGGCGATCTCACGCTCGCGCCCGACGAAACTGGTCAACGGGGCCGGCAGATGGCCGACAACCTCACTAGGGGTCGAAACATCGGCTGCCCGAGGACGCTCCGCCGCCGGCGCACCCGTCAACAGTTCGCGAAACAGCGCCACCGTCTGCGCATCCGGGTCGGTCCCGAACGCGTCCAGGAGGTCATCGACCAAGCGCTCGTACCGGGCCAGCGCCTCGGATCGTCGGCCCAGGCCTGCCAGCACCCCCATCGTCACACGGACAGCCCCCTCGTGCACCGGATCGGCATCCAGCGCCCGTGTCAGGAGGAGCAGCGCCTCCTCCGGTGCCGTCCGCGCCAGCACGGTCGCCAACCTCACCGAGATCTCACGGGACGCCGTCCGCAACTGCTCCCGCCGCGTCGTCAACCAGTCCGCGTCCGACAGATCAGGCAACAGATCCCCGGCATAGAGGTCGGCCGCGGCGCGCAACATCGCCACATCGTCCCCCGCCGACGCCTCCTGCACGGACACCTCGAACCGCAACACGTCGACCTCGACCGGTCCAGCGACGTCCAGCACGACCTGCTCCTCCCGGATCGACAGCCGTCCGGGTTCCGCGGGCCCGCCGCCGGCGACCGCGCGGCGCGCCACGTACAGGGTCTGGTGCAGATTTCGGGCCGCGGCCGCCGGCTCCAGATCGGGCCACAGCTCGTCCAGGACGTGCTCGCGATGACAGCGCTGGCCCGGCGCCAGCGCCAGCATCGCCACCAGCGCCTTCGCCTTCCGCAACCGCCACGCCCCGGCCTCGATCGCGACCCCCTCCACGGTCACGGCGAACGATCCGAGCAACTGGATGCGCCAGCTCGGGCGCGCCGGTATCACGACAGCAGCCCCGCCGAACCTCGCGCTGGACAACTTCCCCAAGCCGAGAACGCATTGACCTCGTTGAGCACGGCCACCACCTCCGGAGCGTCCCCGCGACTGACCACCCCATGCTCGCCCATCCATGCCACACACAGGGGCTCCTCGCCCGACCCGGGCCCCGGCCGACGGAATTGCGCCGGACGTCGCGACGAGCACCACCTGGACTCGGGGCCGGACGACACGGTGCTGGAGATCGGCACCGGCTCGGGCTACAGCACCGCTCTCCTCGCCCATCGAGTCCGCCCGGACGGTCTGGTCACCGTCGAGAGCGACCCCCACCTCGCCGACCGAGCTCGCACCGCCCTCGCCGGAAGGGGCCTGCGCCCTGCCGTGGTGACCGCTGACGGGGAACAGGGGTACCCGGCCCGCGCGCCCTGCACCCGGACGCGGCGACGACAACGAGGATCACCGCTCATGCGGCCCCCGACCAGGCATGTTGACCGGAATGTGGTGCCGGCTCAGCTCGGAGGCATGACCGGTACCGACGGCGGATCGCCGATCTGGCCGTTGGCGGTTCGGGAGCGGCAGAGCAGGAGCTGCTTCGGCGAGGTGCTCGTGAACGGGGATTGATCGTAGTCTCCGTAGCGCTGCGCGACGTCGAGACCGGCCAGCCGGCAGAGCGCCGAGAGTTCCTCGGGAAAGAAGCAGCGCATGCTGACCTTCTTGGTGCGTACGCACACGCCGTCGCGTAGGTAGTCCAGCGTGAAGCGCAGCACTTGGGCGGCGGCGTCGTAGCTGGTCGCCGCTCGCACGTCGAGCCTCGCCCCGTCCCGGTCCACGACCGACTTGTGGTGGTAGGGCGACTCGGGGAGCCGGCACAGCTTGGCCATGTCGGGGTTGAACACATCCAGGATCAGGGTCCCTCCTGGTCGCAGCACGTTTCGCGCCGAGGTGAGGAACGCGACCACGGAATCCAGGTCGTGCAGGTGCTGCATCGCATTGGTTGCCGAGAACACCAGGGCGAAGCGCCTGTCGGAGCGGATGTCTCGGCAGTCCTGTTCCAGCCACTCGACTGGCAGTCGCTCGTCCTCGGCCCGCTGACGGGCACGCGCGAGCATCGAGGGCATGATGTCAAGCCCTGTGACCTCGATACCCGCCCGCGCGATCGGCAGGGTGATGCGCCCGGTTCCGCAGGCCACCTCCAGGACCGGACCGCCCGCCCGGACCGCTTGGCCGAGGAAGAACGGGATGTCGTGGGTCCGCGCGGCGAACTCCTGATCGTAGAAGTCCGCATCGTCGTATACGGCCAGGTCCTGCAGTGGTCTCATCGTGCCACCGCCGGCGTCGGGCCGAAAGCGTCAGCAAGGCTGGTCAGGACGGAGCCGGACCACCTGCTCTCCCCGAACACACTGACCGGCATGGCAAGCACGCCGCACTCGCGCTGGAGCGTCTGCGCTGGGATTTCCACCGGGAAGAAGTAGTTGCCGGGACACGTCCGGCTCGCCGTGGGAATCGCCCCGAGCACTTCGTCCGGCAACCGTTCGAACAGCCGCTCAGCCCGTGCGGCCAGTTCGTCGACGACCTGCCGGGGCACGTCGCTGTGCTCGGTCAGCAGACGGCCGGCGAGCCTCAGCTGTGCCGACGTCGGCGGATCCGCCCGGAACGCCTCGGCCAATTCGACTTGCCCCGGACCCAGCAGGACCACGCCGAACGTGCGGGGCCACAGCCATCCCTTGGTGACCGAATGCAGCAGGACCGCACGACCGGTGTCCAGCAATCGCCGTGTGCCGGCGGCGAACGGGGCTCCCAGGTCGTAGACGCTGTCGATCAGCAGGCGGCGGCGTGGTGATACCAGCAACCACGAAATCACCGCGTCACACTCGCCATCGGACAGGTATCGGCCGAGCGGCTTACTGGGGTTGGCGAGCAGCAGGTATTCGGGCCGGTCGTCCGCCGGCGACCTCGGCAGGGCCGGCGCCGGTAGCGTCGGGTAGGACGCGGGCTCCAGGCCCGCAGCGCGGGCCAGCTCGAAGTAAACCGGGTACACGTCGCTGGGCAGCCACAACCGCGCTTGCACGGCACGCAGCCAATGGAACACCACGCCGAGCCCGTGCCGGACCCCTCGACAGACCATGGCGTGGCCGGACCACTCTTCCGGCAGCTCGAAGCGCCGCAGCCAGGCACGGGCGAGATCGCACCGGTACACCGTAGTCATGTCGGTCGGTGGTTCCGGTCGCATCGGAGCAAGCGCCCGGTACACGTTGGTATCGGCGGCGTCCAGAAGCGACGAGGAAGCACTGAGTTGCCGCTGCCGGAATTCCTGGAACTCGTCGAACCTCATGCCGTTGCACCTTCCGGCACGATCTCGCTGGCCCGGTCTTCCAGGGAGGCGTAGCAGCGTCCGTCGGCCATGACGTTCCAACTGCGTGCGATTCCGTTGGTGCGTTCCCAGAGCAGGCTGGGTTCGGTGTAAGCGGCGATCCGCATCGGCCGTCCGTCCCAGCTGCCGTGATAGACCGGCGCGCCCCAGGGCAGGCGGCTCTCCAGTTCGAGGCCGTGCCGCTCGGCGAACCGGGTAACGATGGACAGCGAAACCTGGTGCTCTCGGCTCCAGACGTTGGCGGCGCGGTCGAAGTAGAGCGACTCGGTGCTGGTGGATACGTAGAGCTCTTTGAAGCAGACCTCCTCGACACCGAGAGCCGCGGCCCACGAAAGGTAGTCGGCGACGTCGGCCGCGTCGGCGACGCCGCCGTGCTGGAGCACGCAGATCAGCCTCATCCGCAGCCCCGGCCAGCGGTCACGTTCCACGCGCCAGGTGTCGATCACAGAGGCCACCGGCGTGCGCAGCATCATCAGCCGCTCGCTGACGGCGTCGTCCTGATGGTGCCGGGAGACCGCCAGCACGCTCAGGCCTGCGGCGCTCAGGGCTGCGAGGCGGCCGGCCCGGTCAGCGTGCCGGCCCTTCGCCAGGGTGTGCGCGTTGGTGATCAGGACGACCTTCGGGAAGGCCGCCGAGCAGGCGGACACCAGTCGCAGCTGCTGTTCGAACGGTATGAGCGTGGGCTCCCCGCCGCCGGTGATCACTGCACGCTCGGCACCCGCCGCACGGGCGCGCTCCAGCCAGTGGGCGACCGCGTCCCACGGGACCCGTGCCGGCGCTTGGTCGCTGGAGATCGAAGCCGAGGAGAAGCAGAACGAGCACCGGGCTTGGCAGGCGGAGGCGACCGGCAGAAGCGAAACCGAGCGCGGTCGCGTGTCGGCGTAGCGACGCTGTGCCGATCCGTGCAGGTGCAGGGAGGCCGCCATCGCATCCTCGACGGTTGTCGGGCGCAGAGTGAACTCGTCGCCTACTTGGTCGAGCTCGTGGACTGCTGACAACCGGATGCGATCCTCGTGCAGTTCCATGCCGAGGCCGGTCGACACGTTGGACACCAGCTTGTCGGGGTCCACCGTGGTTTCCAGCACCAGCACCCGGTCGCCGGGAATGGCCAGACGGTCCAGCAAGCGTCGCGCCTTGGCGATGCCGATTCCCAACTCCGCACGGGTGAGCAGGTGGAACCTGTCGGGATAGGTACTCTCCGGAATCCCCGCCTTACCGTATGCGAACGCGTACTTGTCGAAACCCTTCGCGAAGTTCGACAGCACGATGACGTGGAAGCGCTGGTTACTGTGGTTCATCCCGTCATCATGCATGAACAGGCCCCAGTGGGAACTCGCTCCAGACTCCCGCCAATGTGGCGCCTTCACCCTCCACCCGCAGGGGGCCCGCTGGCAGAACACCTCTCAGCGAGGTCGAGGAACTGACTGTGGGCTATCAGTCGGGGACGGCAATGCGGGTTGGCCGCAACACCCGATACGACCCGGTGATCGCGACCTACGCGGATCCGTATCCTCGCCAAGTGCGAATGGACCAAGAAGAGCCTGCGGCTCTTCCTCATCCGCGACTCCGACTCCGACTCCGGCACCGGCACCGGCACCGGCACCGGCACCGGCACCGGCAAGTCTCACCTGCTGATCGCCCTCGGCACCGAAGCCAGGGAGGGGCGGCGACCTCGGCGACCGTCAGCGTTCCCGCATTCCGGTCCACCACCAGCGCGTCGCCGCCCACTCGAAACACGAGAGTGCCTGGGCGACCGCGTTGGGCCACATCTGCCGGTCTTCGACCCGGAGGATCACTGCACGAGTCCGCGCGGAGACACCGGGGACCCTCAGCACCGGATACTGCCATCGTGGCCGCCACCGTTCTGCACGGACGGCCTCAGGACGCCTGCGCGGCATCGCCCTTTCGGATCAACATGAAGCCGGCCTGCCACGGCTGGGCACCTGCATGCACTGGCTGTATGCCGGCCGCAGCAGGGGTTCCTGCTATCCGGTTCTCGCGTTCCAGGGGAACATCGCGAAGTGGTACTGGAGAAGGAACATCTTGCGGTGCCGGTCGTGTCGGCACCGGCCTGCAGGGCGAGGCGGTCGTCGGCCTCTCAGCCGTGTCTGCTGTAGAGGGGAGCCGTGGCCGGGGGGCACGTACCGCGTGTCCGGTGGATTCCGTATTGCCGCGAGCGCCGCTCATCGGGTCGGTTGCCGTTCCGGTGTGGTCGGTTCCGCGAACAGGGCTTGCAGGACCGTTCGGGCCTGTTCGCGAAGCCAGGTGTGGGCCCGGTCGTTGTCATGGCGCCGGTGCCAGGCCAGGTACAGCCCGATCGGCGGCAGTTGCATGGGGACCGGCAGCGCCAGCAGGCCCAGTTGTCGTCGCGCCGCTCGGGTACTGGCCTCGGGGACGGATACCACCAGGTCAGTGCCGTGGACAAGTCGTAGGGCGGTTGATGCTGTTGGGGCCGCAGCGACGACCACACGCTCCATTCCGAGGCTGGCCAGGACATCGTCGACCGGGTCGCGCAGCCGTCCACGACGCGAGACGGTGACATGCTCGGCCGCAACGTAGCGTTCGACGGTCAGCGGTGCTCCGGCCAAGGGGTGACCTGGGCGTACCGCGACGACAAGGCGGTCCTGCCCGATCTGCCGGTGGCGGACGTCGGGCGCCGCGGGCGTGCCGGTGCCGGACTCCAGGTCCACATCGCCCCGGCGCAGGTCCGGGGTGTCGGCACTGGGCTCGGCGACGAAACGCAGCCGGATGCCCGGGGCCTGGCGGTGCACCGTTGCCAACAGGGCCGGGCCGCAGGCGTCGGCGAGGGCGTCGTGCCAGCGCACCGTGAACACGCGCTCGAGCGTGCTCAGATCCACCTCCCGGTCCGGCGACAGCACCTCGTGCGCCTGCTGCACGAGGTCGTGGACCTGTGCTCGGACGGCGAGAGCGTAGGTGGTGGGGACCATGGTGTGCCCGGAGCGGACCAGGATCTGGTCCCCGGTGACCTTGCGGAGACGGCCCAGCGAGCGGCTCATCGCCGGGGCGGTGACATGGGTGCGAGCCGCCGCGCCGCTCACGCTGCCCTCTTCCAGTAGTGCGTCCAAGGCCGTGAGCAGGTTCAAGTCCAAGTGCATGAGAGTAAATATATAGCTGACCAACATGCACTGGTTGTTAATCAGTGGTCGGTCTACGGTCGAGACCAGACACCAGGGCCGCGGCCATCGCCGCTTCGGTCACTTCCTCTTCAGGAGCACCCCATGTCCTTCGACACGTCTTTCGACCTCGACAACTCCCTGTTGGCCACGGTCACTTCCATCGTTCGAACCGCAGGCGACACACTGCTCGACCGCTTCACCACGCACGCTCGCGGAACGGCTCTCGACGAGATCGTGAAGGAGATCTACGCCAACGACGACGCGGTCCTGAAAGTCATGCGGGAGCCGCTGCTCCTGGCCAGGCCGGGCTCGCAGTGGGCCGAGGACGAACTGGCCGGCGGGGCGCTGCCAGACGGCGAGTGGTGGATCGTCGATCCCGCCGAAGGCAACATCAACCACGTCCACGGCATGCCCGACTGGGCGGTCACCGCCACCTTGGTGCGCGACAACCAGCCGGTCCTGACCGTGGTCCACCTTCCGCTGACCGGCGACACCTACACCGCGATCGCGGGAAGGGGCGCCCACCTCAACGGCGCCGTGCTGCGCGCGTCGGCCAAGACCGACCTGGGCGCGGCCCTGGTCGGCACCGGCCAGGCCAAGCCCGGCGAGGACGCCGACACCTTCCGCAAGATCGGCGAATCCGTCACCGCGATGCTGATCAACGGCCTGGTCGTCCGGGTCTCGGTCCCCGCCACCTTGCAACTCATCCACCTCGCCGCCGGACGGATGGACGCCTTCTGGCAGTTCTCCGACGTCCGCTCCGGCCTGGTGGCCGGCGCCCTTCTGGCCATCGAGGCCGGCGGCACCGTCACCGACATCAGCGGCGCGCCCTGGAATCTGGCCAGCCCTGATTTCCTGGCCGCGGCCCCCGGCCTTCACGCCGCCGCCGTCACGGTCCTCGCCCCGCTCGCCTGATCAGCCCTCCCACCACAAGGAGTCCCCCATGAGCACCATCGGCATTCTCGGCACCGGGCGCGTCGGCAGCAACCTCGCCCGTGCCCTCGCCGCCGCCGGACACACCGTCATCCTCGGCCACCGCACCCCCGACGCGGCAGCAGCGGGCAAGGAGGCAGGCATGGACCCCTCGATCCGGTTCGCCGACCAGCGCGCCACCGCGCGCGCCGCCGACATCGTGATCAACGCGACCCCGGGCGACAGCGCGCTGGAACGACTGACGGAACTGCGCACCGAACTCGCCGACAAAATCCTCATCGACGTCTCCAACGCCACCCACGATGCCGCCGACGGACTGCCGGGAGACCTCGTCTACCCCGGCAGCAGCCTGGCCGAAAACCTCCAGCAGGCCCTACCCGACACCCGGGTCGTCAAGACCCTCAACACCATGCTCTTCATGGTCATGACGTCGCCACATACGCTGGCCACACCGCCAACGGTCTACCTGTCCGGCGAGGACGACCACGCCAAGAAGACCGTCGGAGCCCTGCTCGGCGACCTCGGCTGGCAGCCGGAATGGATCGAGAACCTCGGCGGCATCACTACCGCCCGCGCCACAGAAGCCCTCATCCTGCTGGTCCCCCACATCGTGCGACGCCATGGATTCCAGCCCTTCGCCGTCTCCCTGACACGCTGACAGCACGCACCACCCCCATCCACCAGCCTGAACGATCCGCTTCCCGCCCCTGCGCGTCCCCCACTACCTGCCAAAAACCGTGAGACCCACGCGGCAGGCAGGGGCAGGATGCCGCCATGGACCGTCAACGGATCGACGCGTCAGCACCCTCCAGGTATGGGACGACTACGAGTGGTCCTGGACCGGAAGCCTCTCCCAGTGGGCCCTGGACCACCCCGAGCACCCCGACAACGGAGAAGCCCTCAAGGCAGCGGCCGAACACCGCCACACCTGGCTCCACGGCTACCGGGGCACCCTCGGATTCGTCACCCTGCTCCTACGCCGGACGAACTGTTAGCCCTCTGAACATGCCGTACGACACGGGCGTCCCCCGCCACGGGAGGGCTGGCTTTCGGACGCCTTTCGACGGTACGGCCCTCAACCCAGGACCCGCCACGGCTCCCGGCCGTCCTTATCGGGACCAGGTCGTGCCACCGCCGCACGATCGAACTGCTCGTACGCCTCCTGCAGATACTCGGCCGACAGATGGGATCCAGCTGCCAGGGACTCGAAGCTCTGACCGTGCGCGAGCGCCTTCTCGACCGCTTCGTGCAGGCTGATCTGAGTACGCCGGTTGGCCTCGACCAAGTCCACGACCAGATCCACCCACCGGCCGTCGCGCAGACTGGTGGCCGCATTGCCGGCGATCATGTCAGCGGCCACGGCCAAGTCGGCATCCAGCACCTTCAGATCCTCGGAAAGGGGCTTCTTCTTGCCGGAAGTCTTCATGACGGCACAGTAGGCCCCGCCACCCTCCACCCGCAGGGGTCCGCCGCTGAAACTCCTCACGAGGTCCGCCGCCGCAGTTTCACCGTGCCGGCGGCCAAGGTGCAATCGTTGGTCCCCCTGCCTACCCACGAGCCCCACAGCCATGCGCTGACCTTCGGCCGTCCCCCCGCATCAACGCCCCCACCCGCCGCGGTATCCACCCCGTGCGAGCGACTTCCAAGGAACTGCCCGGAGGCAGAGTACGGACCACGGTGGCGACCTGTCGTCGATGGCTTTCCTCAGCCCGATCCGCAGGTCCGGACGGCCGTGGATCATCACCGCGGGCCGTACACGCCGGCCCTCAGCGCGAGCCACTTCGGCGTCGTACTGAACCGCGTCGAAGTGGAGCTCCGGCGGAGGGTGCGGCGGCTCGGCGGTGTGAGACTCCCACGGAACCTCCCGGTCCGACCACTGCACGATCTCCCCGAACCGCTGCACGTTCACGGTCAGGAAGCCGCAGCAGGTACCGGTGCAACCCGGTTCCCCCAGCGTCTCCGGGGACCCGGTCGCCGATCTCGACGTTGACGCTGACGGCCACGAGGGCGCGATTCGGTGCATGGACGGCGCTCCCGGAGAGTTCGTCCAATGGTTTGGCGGCGGCGAAGCGGAAGGCTATGCGGGCACGCTTGGTTCTGCGAGAGCTCGAAGTCGGCTTCCGGACAGATGATGGCCGGCTTTCTCTCCGGCCGCGCGCAACCCTGCGGGATACGGGGGCCGACCTTCGGCCGGCCGGCCCGCCGTCTACGTGCGGGGCTACGGGCTTTCACGGATGCGCTGTCGGCGCATGCTCCGGCACAGTGATCGTCGCGTGTCTGCGTTTCCGGCTTGCGGCGCGCGCCGCAATCCCTCGGTGCCGGCGGAGGGCCGGTGGGTGGTGAGGAGGGTGATCGCAGAAAGCTGCAGGGCTGTCCTCCCGCTGTCGACACCCCTTTCCCGACGTCGTGCAGCCGACGTGCCTGGTGCCGTCCGATCCGCGACCCGGCATCGAGCACACGACGTCACACTTCCGGCCCGGGTGCTTCGGCCTGGGACGACATGCCACTGAACGACATGCCACTGGTTCCCAAAGATCCTTCCCACCCGCCACTCTGCCCACCTTCGTTCGACCCTCAGGAGGATCCGTTGCTCGACGCCATCGGTATGGCGCTTGCGGGTCAGGAGTTCTACGCCCCGCTGGCAACCATCAGCGACACCGGGCAGCGGCTCGCCCCTGCGCAGGTGGCCGATGGATGGCTGAGCACCGGCAAGGACATCTGGACGGCGTGGAGCCACCCCTCTCTCCGACGGGCCGCTCAAGGCTGGAAGATCCATGTGTCCGCGCGCCTGGACCGCACACAGGACGTCCTCGACGCTGTAGCACATACCTGCTTCGCTGAGCGGGTGCCGTTCAAGCACGTCAGCGCCCAGAAGTTCTTCCTGGCACTGCACCACAAGCACGCGGACCGTGCACAGGCCGGCAAGTTCTGCGCCCTCTACCCGCAGGACACCGAGACGGCCCACCGGCTCCTGGCCGTCCTTTCGGCCGCGCTGGAGGGCGAGGAGGGCCCGTACATCCTGTCCGACCGCCGCTACCGGGATTCTCGGACCGTCCACTACCGCTACGGCGCGTTCAGCCACCGCAGCCGGCTACGCCTGGACGGCAGCAGAGAACCGGTCATCCGTGACGGCTTCGGACGCGACGTGCCGGACCAACGCCGACCCGTGTTCATCCTTCCCGACGGCGTCACCGATCCCTTCGTCGCCCAGGAGCCCGCACCGCACTCCGGGCCGATCGTCATCCGCCACTACGAGATCGCCAAGGTACTGCAGCCCAGCAACGCCGGAGGGGCATATCAGGCGGTGGACCGCCGCACCGGACGCGCTGTCTTCATCAAGGAAGCACGCGCCCACAACGGCTATACCTGGGACGGCGTCAGCGCGCGGCAGAGACTGCGCCGCGAATACGACGTCCTCACCGCCGTCCACGCGGCGGCCCCCGGGGTATGCCCGCAGCCCCTGGACCACTTCACCGAGTGGGAACACGACTTCCTGGTCACAGAGTTCGTCGACGGCATCTCGCTGCACCATTGGGTGGCACGGAACTCACCCACCACCAAGGCCGAGTGGCCCAACCGCGACTCCGCGAGCTACTTCAAGGCCTGCCGCCAAATCCTGCGCAGCCTGGACGAGTCCCTTTCCCACCTTCACTCCCGGGGCTACCGCTTCGGGGACCTCAGTCCCGCCAACGTCATCGTCACCGCCGACCTGCGGGCCAGACTCATCGATTTCGAGGCCGCCACACCGCTGACTCAGCCGGCGGCCGCCATGGGCACCCCCGGGTTCACCCTCCCCCGCGGCCTCGCCGACGCCGACACGGACCCGCTCCTGCACGACCGGTACGCCATGGCCGCACTCACGCTGTCCCTCTTCGCTCCACCCCTCCAAGGAGCAGCGGAGCGTCAATCGTCCCAACTCGCGCTGTTGCGACGTGATCTGACTGCCACTGCGGCAGTGCCGGCGGACTTGTGGGCTCGCGCGACCGCCTTCCAGCGTACGGACGGCGGCAGTTCCGCGGCATTGCCCGACCCGTCCGACGTGGACGCCGATCCCGAAGGCTGCCTCGCCGATCTCGCCGCGAGGGTAGCCATCGGACTGCTCGATGCGGCCGACACCCGTCGATCCGACTGGGTCTTCCCACCCTCACCCCAGGCATTCCACACCAACACCGTCGGCGTTGCCTACGGAACCTCGGGGGTGGTACACGCCCTGCACCGGGCGGGCGTGCCCATCCCTGAGGAGATCAAGAAGCGATTACTGGTCGACTCCCTGGCACTGCGCGATGAACTGCCACCCGGCCTGAACGCGGGATCAGCAGGCATCGCCCGGGTCCTGGCGCAGCTCGGCCGCCTGGACGAGGCGACCGAACTCCTGCAGACCGCCGAGAACCATCCCCTGACCCGCACCTCCACCACACTGGCCGACGGCCGGGCCGGAATCGGCCTGAGCTGGCTGGCCCTGCACCGGCGCACACGCGACAACCGGCACCTGGAGCTGGCCGCGGCAGCCGGAGACGCGATCGTGCGCACCACCGACCTGGTGCCGACCCTCGGCGACCACGACGCCAGAGGGCTGTTCCACGGCCGCTCCGGCCTTGCCCTCTTCCTGCACCAACTGGCCGACGCAACAGGTCGGACCTCCTACCTCACAGCAGGCCGTCACCTGATCCACGAAGAACTCGACCGCGCGCTCCAGTTGCCCGACGGAGGCCTGTCCTTCGCCGACAATGCCGTGATCAGGCGTGCCATGCCCTACCTGTCCGTCGGCTCGGCGGGCGTGGCTACGGTCCTCACCCGCTATGTGGCGACCTCGCCGGACGACCGCTGCGTCGCGGCACTGCCGCTGCTCGTCGCCGATGCCAGGAAGACCTGCGCCATGGAACCGGGCTGGTCCACAGGACTTGCCGGGCTGACCTACTTTCTCGCCGAGCACGCCGAACTGACCGGCCGGCCGACCGACCGTGAAGCCGCCGTACGGGTCGCCACCGGACTGCTGAAACACGCCCAGCCCCATGGCCAGGGTGTCCGCTACCTCGGCGCGGGCGGCATGCGATGCACCGCCGACCTGACTTGGGGCGCCGCAGGAGTGCTTCTGGCACTGCAACGTGTCCTGCACGGCCCCGAGGACGAGTTGTTCACCTTGGACCACGGGCATCCCATCCACCCTGAGGTCCCCTCTCGAAAGTGAAGGAACGCCGGTATGAACCAGATTCTCGCTCTGCAGGAACTCACCGTCGAGGTCGACGCCGAACAGGAAGGGGCCTTCTGGCCCCCCTGCTTCAGCATCCACGAAAGCCTGTGGACCAACCCGACCACCACCACCATGTGATCGGTGGCGGACCGTCGGCATGCCCGACGGTCCGCTCCTTCCTCCATCAACAGCGCATCGGGCAGCATGCACCGGGCACACCGGCTTCCAGCGTCGGGCGTGCCCGTACGGCCGTGGTCCGCCAGGTCCGCCGTGATCCCGGCGGTATCTGTCATGACCTGTGGGCGGGCCAGTTCGGCCAGGTCCACGAGCAGGCGGGCACCGCCGTCCTCGGCGATGCGGCGGCGCCGTTCCCACATCGCTGTGGCCCTGGGCCTGCCAGCGGCGCGCGCTGAACCGACGGAGCGGCACGCATTGCCAGTACACCTCCCCCAGGCTCCGACCGTAGACGGCGTACTCCTGCGCGGCCGCCTCCAGGAGAATTCGTGCGCGGGATGTCGAGAACGTGCGGCCGGCTCCGTCCCAGGGGCACGAGAGGCCGCGAACCGGCCGCTCCACGACCTCGACGAAGGAGCGATCACCATGCAGCCGACCCAGATCACCGAGATCCTGAACCGCCCGATCAGCCAGGATCTGCTGGCCCGCGACCTGACCCGGCTGGCCTACGTCGCCACGGACGGCACCCCACGCAGTATCCCGATCGCGTTCACCTGGAACGGCTCGCAGATCGTCCTGTGCACCACGAAGAACGCCGCGAAACTGCCCGCACTGCGCAAGAACCCGATCGTTGCCCTGACCATCGACACCGAGGTCCACCCACCGAAGATCCTGCTCCTGCGCGGGCGGGCCGAGCTGGACGTCGTCGACGGCATCCCGGAGGAGTATCTCCAGATGAACGGCAGCTACGCGATGACACCCGAGCAGCGCACCGAGTGGGAGGCCGAGGTCCGCTCCCTCTACGACGGCATGGTCCGCATCGTCATCACCCCGACCTGGGCGAAACTCATCGACTTCGAAACCACCCTGCCCACCGCCGTCGAGGAGCTGATCCGACAGCGCGCCGAACGTCAGTGCACCTGAGATCACCGCCTTCGCAAAACGGCGTGGCAGTTCTGCGGTACGAGATCAGGAAATGGGCCGAGGCTCCGCTCCATCGAAGAATCCGAACGCCTGCGATGCTGCTCGTTTCGAGCAGCGACCGGCGTCCGCTCTTCCGCTACCGGCTGCCGGCCCTCACGTCGGGCTCCGCACATCGCGGCTCGCCGCACCACCGCGGCACAATCCCGGTTCCAACTCGACCGGACAGGCCCTAACGTGGCGGAAATGACGGACCAACTGACACCCATGCCCGACGACTGGCAGCGCGCACTGGCCATCGTCGCCCACCCCGATGACCTGGAGTACGGAGCCGCCGCGGCGATCGCCCAGTGGACCGCAGCGGGACGCGAGATCACCTATCTGCTGGTCACCCGCGGCGAGGCCGGGATCGACGGCCTCGAGCCAAAGGAGTCGGCCCGGATCCGCGAGGCCGAACAGCGGGCCAGCGCGGCCGTGGTCGGTGTCACGGCGGTGGAATTCCTCGATCACCCTGACGGCGTCATCCAGGACGGCCTCGAACTGCGCCGCGACCTGGCCGCGGCGGTGCGCAGGCACCGGCCCGAGCTGCTCATCACGCTCAACCACCACGACACTTGGGGCGGCACGGCCTGGAACTCCCCCGACCACCGAATCGTCGGCCGCGCCACGCTCGACGCGGCGGGCGACGCGGGCAACCGCTGGATCTTCCCCGACCTGCCGGACGCGCCGTGGGACGGCGTGCGGTGGGTGGCTGTGGCCGGGTCCCCCCAGGCCACGCACGCGGTGGAGGCCACGCCTTCGGGAGCGGAGCGGGCGGTGGCTTCACTGGCGGAGCACCGGGCGTACATCACGGCGCTCTCCGACCAGTCCCCGAAGGACTACGCCCAGTCCTTCCTCCAGGGCATGCTCGACATGGCCGCCCCACGCTTCGGGGGCGTCCCAGCGGTGACGTTCCAGGTCTACCCCCGCTAGTTGCCGGATCAAGGAGCGTTTGCCATGCCATCGAGGACGAGCAGCCCGTCATCTCCGCCTGGAACGTCCCATAGCCGCAGACCACCCGCTCCACGCCTGCCGCACGTGACTGTGCCCCGGCGCGCATCCGGCGCCGGGGCACAGTCGAGGTCGATCACCGGGGACTAGCGCACCGTCGCGTTGAAGACGGGGGAGGCCGTGTTCCCGCTGACGATGCGCAGGCTGTTCTTGCCCTTGAGGCCGAGCTTGACGCCCAGCGAGTAGGCGCCGTTGCGCGCGACGGGGACGGAGGCGGGCAGCATGACCCACTTGCTGCCCTGCCTCTGCTGCAAGGTCACCTTGGTGCCCGCCTTGAGGCCGGTCGTCGTGCCGGTGACACGGAACAGCTGCCACGCCTTGACGGAGCCCACCGACGGCTTCGCACTGATGGTGGCCTTGGCGGCGAGTGACTTCTGCGCGACGGAGGTGCTGGCCGTCGCCGGAGTCGCGGCCATCGCGGCGGTGCCTGCCAGAGCGACGGAGGCTGCCGCGATGGCGCTGACTACGGCGATACGCAGGGAGTGCCGCTTGGTGACGATCATGGTGGTCCCCTCCAGTGAAGCTGTCGGTTGTCACACAAAGGCAAGACAAATGCCATTGGCGTGGTTCTCACCAGAAGAGATGTTCCGTCACGCGAATGCGTTGTCGGCGCGGTGTCACTGTCCTGTAACAGGCACGGCCGGCTCCGTTCACGTGTCGTGCGATGGCGCGAAGGCTGTCACCGCGCTCGATGCGTTCGTGGATTTACTGGTGGCGTTCACGGGTGCGGGTGACCAGAGGCCGTGGCCGTCCATGGATGTCCAGTTCCGTGTGGTCTGGGTTCTCCTGAGGCCGGCTGTCTTCAGTCTGATCGTGATGGGAGGTGAGAGGTTCTCGCAGGTCGGCACGGTGTCGGCCTACAACGCGTTCGACTGCTTCGGCCAGATTGTGCAGGAGGTGCCAGGCGTCGGCCACCTGCTGGGCCTGCGGGGCGCCCGCCTGGGCTCCGTCACGGAATGAATCGGCACGGTCGCGGCAGATGATCCGCACTTCGGGATGGTTCCGCAGCCATGATGCGAAGGTGTTCGCGGCGCGAGCGAGAACGTCGATCGGGCGGTGGGTGGACATGTCGATGAGGATCGTTGCGTAGGTCCGCCCGCGCCGCAGGGCGAACTCGTCGACACCGAGAAGCGGGACATGGGCCGAGGACGGGAGTGGCAGGGCGCGGATGAACCGGAGCAGGGTGTCCTTGCAGGTGCCGATGGACATGCGTTCGGACAGGCGTGCTCCTGCCCTGCCGCCCAGGAACAGGGCCAGGTCGGCGAGCTGGGCGGTGAGAGCGTCCGTGCGGCGTGCGTACCGACGCGTCAGGGCCGGTATCTGCTCGGTGAAAGTGCGGCGGTCACACTGATCGTTGTCACACAGGAGTCGGCGGGCCTGAAGTTCAAGTCGTACACGCTTGCCTGCCACCGGACGATCCGCCAGAGTCCGCGGGTAGTAGCAGTGCACCCTCGCGGATCGCCGTCCATAGTCGGGACATGCTGCCGACGCGGCCTGAGACCTTACGGCGAGCCGGACCTCCGTCTCCGTGAGTGTCACTCGATCGATCCGAACCTCGACACCTGGCAGCAGAACGTCCGCGATGCGGACCCCACCCATCACACAGAATTGATGCCCAACCACCCCCAAAATAGCGACAGAGCGCAGAAGCTGAGCCAGAACCCGTGAAGTAGCAGCGATTGGTCAAGGGTTTGGGCAGCAGCCGGCGATCTTGTGTGCTCCGGATGTCCACCAGAAATGACGTCATCCGACGACCGAGATCGCCTCAAGGCAACGGGATGCCGGTTCTGCGCCTCGGCCGATGATCCGGGCTGGTTCGCGAACCGTTGGCCGATCCGTTCGAGGAACTCCTGCAGGCTGGTCGCGGCGACACAGAAAGAGGCGACCATGGTCACTACCGGGTCGAGCACATGTCGGATCACGGCGGTCGGGCGGCATCTTCTAGGATCTGAGACATGGCAACAAGACTCGTACAGATTAATATGAAGGCCCAGGACGACTCCGTGCTCGGCCGGTTCTGGGCGGAGGCACTCGGTTGGGGTGTCGACAGCGAGGGACCTGGCGTGACCAACCTCGAACCCGTGGGCTTCGTCTACCCCGACCCCGTGGCCGTCTGCATCGACATCGTCGCCCGCCCGGAACCCAAAACGGTGAAGAACCGGGTGCACCTTGATCTGGCCACCACCTCGACCGCCCATCAGGCGGAGTTGGTCGCGCGCCTGAAGGATCTCGGCGCGACGCTCGCCGACGTGGGTCAGGGTGACGTCCCCTGGACGGTCATGGCCGACCCGGAAGGCAACGAGTTCTGCGTCCTGGAGCCCCGTCCGATCTACCAGGACACCGGGCCGATCGCCGCGGTGGTGGTCGACTGCACCGACCCACGAGGGATGGCCCGGTTCTGGGGCGAGACGATGGACTGGACGCTGCACGAGGTCACCGACGACCATGCGACCATGCGTTCCGCCAAGGGCGTCGGGCCCTACCTGGAGTTCCTCCGCACCCCCGATACCAAGAGCGTGTGGAACCGCGTCCACCTCGACGTGTGCCCCTACCCCGGTGACGACCTGGGAGCAGAGGAAGCCCGACTGCGCGCTCTGGGCGCCACCGACCCTGGTATCGACCGGTCCGCGATCTCCTGGACGGTTCTGGCCGATCCGGAAGGCAACGAGTTCTGCCTCCTCTCCCCTCGCTGACCTTGAGCAACGGCTCCGGCCGTTTCGGGTCGGCGGCGAGGACCGCGTTGCGTCAGCGCATGCCGCCGGTGAGGGGGACGGTGTCCCCGGGTGATTCAGCGCGCGTCAGTGGACGCCAGGAAGGCCAGGAGCGGGCCGCCGCTCCCTCTACGTCTCCTACCTGGCGGCCCTGGCACAGACCCGGCACACCTGTCGCGTTGCTGTGCGCGAGCCAGACCCAGATCCGCAGCGGCGCGGGCGTGCCGTGTGGGAATCCTTCGAAGCATGCACAGCCCTGCGCTACGAAGTATCGATCTGCGCGCCTCGCTACATCGTCGGGCCGGCGGATGACACATTCCGCCGGCTCCGCGACCTGCGCGACGTGGTCGCCGACGGATGCGGCCGGGCCAGCGACGAGTACATCACGGGCCGGCTGCGCTACGACGAGGCATACCAGTCTCTTCGGGATGCCATGCGGAGAGACCTCAACGCGGATGCCCAGTGCGTGCGAGCGTGTAGGAGTGGAGTTGGTCGATCTCGATGAATCCTGCTGAATCGTAGAGGCGGTTCGTTGCGGTGCGGTCTCGGTCGTCTCCGGCAGGAGCATCGTCGTCGACGTACAGGATCACCTCGGTGGCGCCCAGCCCGGTCAACACGTCCAGGGCAGAGCCCAACAGGGCGCGCCCCAGCCCTTGGCCGCGTGCGGATGGGGCCACTTCGATCCGCCACAGGACGCCGATGCCGTGGACGGGCGGGCCCACCACAGCCTCCGCGACCACGTCGGGGCCGTTGCGGATCTCCAGCCGTCGGGTGTTCTTGCCCGTGTCGTCGGCGCGGCCGATGTGAACGTGGGCGGCGTGAGGCAGGCCCGGGGTGGGCAGTGCGGCGCGCAGGTACCGCCACAGCCGCTCGCCGGTGAACCCCGCCCGCCGCAACGCCTCATCGGTGACCGCACGGTTCCGGACCGGCAACGCCTCCAGCCCCAGAGACAGCGCGGAGGCGATCTGGAACGCCTGGACCGGGCGCGGCGCCAGTGCGGCGACCGCGCGCCGGATCAGCAGGTCGGCGGTCCGGGCGGCCTCCCCGCAATGCAGCCACAGGATCACCCCCGTGTCGTCCTTGGGCCGGACGGCGTAGGACACCACGCCGAAGACGGCCCCGGTGTCCTCCACGACCACCTCGGTGGTGGGCTGGTCCAGTGCGGCCCACCACTGCGCATCTACTGGCGAGCGGCCCTCCAGCGCCTGATGGAGCATCGCGGGAGTGGTCGGCGGCTGGCCAGGGAGGCGGTCGGCGTTGATCAAGTGGAGAACAGCGGTCTGATCAGCCGGGGTGTACGGGCGCAGCGTGACGCCAAGAGGGGTGCTCACGGATACGACCCTGGCCGGGTGGATCCCTTTTGTCCAGGTGGGGGCGGTGCGTCGTGCGGTGCAACGCGCACACCGGTTGGGGTGGTGTCAGTGATCCGTGCTCCGTGCTCAATGGCTCCCTCGCACTGGGGCAGACATGGCGGCGGCCAGCCGGGGTTCCAGCGCCAGGCCGCCCACTGGTCGGCGTCGGCGAAGGGCCCGGCCCGGGGTGGGCCAGCGGGCCTGAGTCCCGGGCGGGCACGCGGTCACCAGCGCCTCGCCCGTGTCGGCGAGGACCCGTAGCGCCTGTTCACTCCACACCCGCCCGGAGCGGTGTACGTCACGCCGAACGACCGTTTGCCCCGTCTCGAAGGTCTCCACCAGTTCCTCCCTCGCGAGCCCGGCCGGGACATCCGGCAGGGCGGGCACCACTTCAGCGCGCGGGGACGAGGTGGGAAGCCGCCGTTCGGATCCTGTCCGGCCTCGCTGTCGTAGGGTCAGCCCAAGTCGAGTGTCTCCTGCGTGAAGTCGGCCGGGGCGGGGCAGGGGCGGCGGCGCGCTGGCTTGGCGTGCGGCTCTCCAGCGCTCGGTCAGCCGGGTGCTGGCCACGAAACGCCCCAGGCGGCGAGCTGTGCTCCGCCGGTTGCCGTTCGGTTGGGCGCCGATGGACGGTGAGGTGGACGGCAGCGGGGCATCAAGGTCAGGCAGCGAGACGGATGGGTGCCTGCTGGCCCTGTGGCAGGGGGCGGGCCAGGCGGCGGGCCCTGACTCCTCGAAACCGGCAGCTTCGCGCCCGCTCAGCATCCCGCCGGCCTTGCGCAGGGGGACGCTTCCTATTCGGGGCGGCCGTCGGCGAGCCACTGGGCGAGGCCGCTCAGCCCGACCGCCCACCGCCCGAGGTCGGTGACCTCGGCGTGCCCGGTGACGACGGTGAGCAACTCGGCCACCGCCTCGTCCGGCCGCTGGGCATCGTTGAGGGTCAGGGCGCGGAAGACGCGTACGGAGTCGGAGTCGGGGAACTCCCTGCGGGCGCGGTCGAGCACCACGAGCGACGTGTCCAGCTCGCCCAGCCACCTCAGGGTGCTGGCGTACTGGCACAGGCACCGGCGCAGGGCGTCACCGTCGAGGCCGAGGGCGAGGGCCCGCTCGTAGTAGCCGCGGGCGGTCTCTTCCAGGCCCGCGGTGTCGTAGGCGCCACCCACCTCGTATACAAGGACTGGGTGGTCGGGGTGTTCGGCGAGCAGCGCCTGGAAGTACGCGATCGTCGGCGCCATGTTCGCCCGGTCGCGCTGGTCGTAGCCACGCTGGATCGCCTCGGCCAGTTCGGGTGTCACGTCGGTCGTCACTACTGCAGCTCCCCATGTGTACGAGTGATCAACTGACCCTATCGCAGCCTCGTCCGCAGACAGTTGGACGTGTTCTGCCGGCTTCTGTCAGGCAGTGCCCCGGCGAGTTGGCTTTGGGCAGGGTTGTGGGCACGCAGTCCGCGCCCGGCCAGGTCGGGAGTGCGTCCCGCGTCCTCCGCGGTGGCTTTTGCCACTTCGGTCAGCCCGATGACACCGCCTCGAGCTGAGTCAGCTCGTCCATGCGCAGTGCCTGCCGGAGCTGGCCGCGCCCGAGACCGCCAACGGCGTGGCTGGACGATCTTGTCCGGACGGTCAGTGGACGTGGCTGCGGGCAGGACGCATCAGCTGGTCAGCGCTCCTGGGCTTCCTTGGTCGCCATTTCGTCGAGTCGTCGTTCGGCCTCGGCCCAGCTGATCGGGAGATCCGCGACGGAGGCGTCCCAGAACACGAACGTGGAATCGCTCATCGTGGAGCGCATCGCCTTCATGATGGAGCGGTGCGGCTCCGTCTGAACGAACGTCATGAGCTGCTCACGGCTCTCCCATGCGGACAGTGTCTGGAACGTCCGCTTGACGGGCCGGGCGACGAGCGAGGCGCCGAAGCAGCCTGGAGCTTTGCGGACCTGGCGCCACGCCGCCAGCGAGTTGAGGAAGAACCGCGGCACGTCCTTAAGGCTCCGGACCTCGAATCGCGACGCCATGATCAGCGCGGATTCGTGGCCTTCGGGAGAGTTGGGGGTGGTCCAGCGCAAGGTGGGCATTGAAGTACTCCTCGGTAGTGGCGTCGTGCTTGCCGGGGCAATCTGATGATGTCAGGGAAGGAGCGTGCGAGCCGGTCGAGTTGGGGATGACGAAGGTGTCGCCGGAGCGGACCGCCGCGAGGTCTTGGTCCAGTCCGGCCCGGTCCCGGTTGCTGGCGGTGAGCGAGTCGCCGCCCACGGACCCGGAGTGGAATGTTCAGTCCCCCATCGCCGTGCGATTGCGGCCAGGTTCGAGGGCGAGAAGGGAAGCGGCGGGGATGCCCTGGCGGAACGGACTGCTCGGGGGCCAGTGACTCAAGCCTCGCCCGCCAGGCGGACGTCGCTCGTGTCATTCGCCTGATCACCAAGGCTGATCAGCAGAGTGCGCAGGGTAGCGGCGAGGTCGCCTTGCCGGTGCGGATCGAGCGCGGCGAGGATGCGCCGTGAATTGTCGAGGTGGGCGCCGATGACACGGTCGATGAGCTCGCGGCCGGCGGGGGTGAGGGCGACGATGACCGTACGCCGGTTGGCGGGGTCGAGGTCGCGTGTGACGTAGCCCTTGGCGACGAGCCGGTCGAGCCGGTTGGTGATGGCACCGGCCGTCTTCATCGAGTGGCGGGTCAGTTCCCCCGCGGTCATGCCGCCGGGTGGGCCGGCGCGGAGGAGGGTCCCGAGGACGTCGAACTCGCCCATCTGCAGCCCGAATTCGCTGAAGAGCGCTTGGAACTCGCGCTCGACGATACGGGTCACCCGTGACAGGCGGCCGAGAACGTTCACGGGGGACGCGTCGAGGTCGGGGCGGACGCGAGCCCACTGTTCCACGATGAGGTCGACGGCGTCACGCTCCACGAGGACTCCTCAACGTTGAAATGTTCGACGTGAGATTACCACCGTGACGCACGCTCCTCAACGTCAATTATTTGAACGTCGAAGTGCCTTTCATGGGCGCCGAGTCACCGCCCGCGATCACCGCGCCTGCCCTCATCGGTGACACCCTGCGGCCTGATGCCGAATCACGATCACCCCGCCGTCCCTGGGCCCCAGCCGGCGTGCAGGGTTCGGGGCAGTCTCTTCTGGGGCGGTGCTACCGCCGCCCGTGCGGGGTCGTGGGAGCGACCTCGGCGAGCCAGGCGTCGGCGATCAGCCGGTGCCCCAGAGGGGTCGGGTGGACGCCGTCCGGGGCCAGCTCCGCCGGCTCCCGATCCTGCGCCGCGCGGGGCAGGACAAGGTCTGCGCGGACCACTTGGGCTCCGTTGTTCACAGCTGCCCGCAGGACGGCGTCGGTACGCGGCGACAGGTCCTCGAACCAGCGTTCCTGGTCCGGCCCGACCGGGAGCAGGAACGGAGTGATGACGACCAGCTGTGCGGACAGCTTGCTCGCGGTGTCCGCGAGCAGGCGGTCGAGGCACGCCTCGAACTCGTCGACCGGACTGGGGAGGTTTCGGTCGTAGCGCCGCCAGGTGTCGTTGATGCCGATCTTGACCGTGACGACGGTGGGCCGGTGGTCGATGACGTCAGTGCTCCAGCGGGATGCGAGGTCATACACGCGGTGGCCGTTGATCCCCCTGTTGATGATGCGGGGGCCGGGTCCGTCGTGCGCCCGCTCGCGCAAAGTCCGCGCGATCTCGCGGACGTATCCCTGGCCGAGCGATGCGGGATCCGCACGGTCGCGGCCCGCGTCGGTGATGGAGTCCCCGATGAACAGGAGCGTGTCGTCATCCTTGATGTGCATGTCTGCCGTCCTGGCGTTGTGGGCGGAGGACGGGACGCCTGTCGTGGCCCGTCGGATCACAGTCAACTACGTCTGACCGGATGGGGATTGATCTGCGGCGCGCCTGAGGGTCTGGGCCTCGCGGGCCAGCACCGCGGGGTCGTCGCCGGGGACGAACTCCAGGAGCGCCTCGACACCCCGGCCCGCGAGCAGGCCGAGCGCTGGAGCCCACAGGTCCCAGCGGTCCGCCAGTGGAAGCCTGTTGTGGCCGGGCCACCACGAGAAGACGTGTACGGCGGTGACCCGGTCGCCGAGTTCGACGAGCCCTGCCAGCGCCTCCTCGTCGGGGGTGTCCTGCGGCGGCTGCCAGTACGTGCGGACGTTGTCCGCGCCCACCTCGTCCAGCAGCCGCAGGGTCGAGGCGACGGTGTCGGTGAGCGTTCCGCCGTGGAACTCCGGCGCGAGCTCCAAGCCGTGGTCCGCGGCGATCCGGGCCGCCTCCCGCAGGCAGAGCACGGTTTCGTACCGCTCGTCCGGCAGGACGGACCGCGATCCGGTTCCCCCCGCCCAGACCCGTACCCGCGGCGCCCCGAGCACCACGGCGGCCTGGGCCACAGCGGGAAACGCCGCCAGCTCCGCGCGGGTGGCACGGAAATACGAACCGTAGGAACAACAGGCCAGCCCGTAGCGGTCGGAGACCTCACGCACCGCTCGGATCGTGCCGGGCTCCCCCGCCGGCGCGTGCACGTCCGCTCCCCACTCGATCACCTCCAGGCCCGCGTCAGCCGCGCGTCGCGCGACCTCGGCAGCGGGCAGCCGGCGGAAGGTGACCGAGCACAGGCCCAGGCGGGTCAGCCCGGTGTCCAGCCCGCCCGGCCGACCCAGCGGCGGGCGCTCCACCGCGGTCCGTCTGCTCTCCTCGGTCATGACCCTGCCTTGCTCGCGATGTGGCCTGCGGATGGTCTGCGATTGCCCGGCCGGTCCATCCGACCCGGTCCACCGCCCGGGGGTCGGGCGGACCGGGTCGGATGGACGGACCGGCGTGCGGTGCCCCGTCACCGGGTCTCGCTCAGGCGGCGTTCGGGCCCACGTCCGCAGCGGTCAGCGGGTGCCGCAGTACGGGCGCCGTCGCGTACTCGTCGGCACCGATGTCCCGTACGCTCCCGCGCTGATCCCCGTCGATGTCGTCGGCCACGACGGTGCCGCCCAGCGTGGCCGCGCCGATCGCCGGACTGCCGGCCGTCAGCCGCAGAACACCGTCCGTGCCCCGACCGAGCCGCGGGTCGGCCCGGGTGAAGCCCCCGGAGGGGATGTTGCCGTTGGCGGCCGCCCCCCACAGCAAGTTGCTCTGCCAGGTGAAGCCGGAGGTGGCTCCCATGGCGACGAGGCTGCCCGAGTCGCCGACCAGCAGGTTGTCGGCGATGGTCACGTCCTGCGGCTCGTACGTCCGCGTCTCGCCCGACAGCGTGCCGGCGTTGTTGATCAGGGAGTTGTGCGCGATCACCGCGCGGTCGCAGGCGTCGTTGCCCCGCCGCTGCTCCTGCGTCTCCCCCGGGGTGTGGTCACGGGTGGTGCCGCTGCCGACCACCAGGGCCCGGCCGGACAGCCCGCTGAGGTAGTTGTTGACGATCACGTGGTCGTTGCCGTAGACGCGCACCCCGTCGATGCCGCCGATCAGGTGGTTGCCCTCCACCCTGGAGCGATTGCCGTGCCGCAGCACGATGCCGCCGCGGCTGTCGCGGATGGTGTTGTACCGCACGGTGTTGTCCGAGGACTTCACCGAGATGGCCTCGGGGTCGCCGTTGCAGCGCTCGAACAGGTTGTACTCCACGTAGGCGCCGGCCGCCGACAGGGCCCGGCCGCTGACGCCGAGGCGGATCGGCTCGCCGCCGTTGTCCCCGGTGAAGGTGTGGTCGGAGAAATGGTTGCGGAAGATGTGCAGGTTCTGGGCCATGGCGGTCGAGCCGGGACCGTCGACGACGAGGAAGATGCCCGCGGTGGTCTTGTTGTGGAAATGGTTCCGGTCGATCTTCGAGTCGTCCGCCCGCACGACGACCCAGTACGGATCGCCGGTGTCCGCGAACTGGAAGTCGTTGCGGGTCAGCCGGATCGCCGAGCAGTCCGCCGGGATCTCGAGCGTGGTGCTCTGCCGGAAGGCGAAGCCGCTGATGGTGATGTTGCTGGAATTGCTGAGCACGAAGCCGCGTGCGCCCCGCAGCACCGCGCCACCGCGGGTCTCGGACACGATGGTGATGGGCGCGGCGCCGGTGCCGTTCTTGCCGGAGATGGTGATCGCGCTGCCCGTTGGAACCGTGTAGGTGCCGTCGGCGACGATGATCCGGTCACCAGGGGCGGCGCCGTTGATCGCGTTCTGGAGTGCTGCCAGGGAAGCGACCGGGATGTCGGCCGCCGATGCGCTGCCCGACAGCGTGGCGGTCAGGGCTGCGGCGCCAAGTGCGGTCACGGCGGTGCCTTTGAGGAACGTGCGTCGTTGCATGGTGCCTCCTGCGTCGAAGTGGGCGGGTGCGCTCAGCCGGCCTGAGGGCCGACATCGGCCGGGGTCAGGGGTCCGCGCCTCGGCGCCCGGCGGGAGTATTCGTCCGCGCCCACATCCCGGGCCCTGCCGCGGGGCTGTCCGTCGATGTCGTGGGTGATGCGCGGCCACCGCAGCGTGCCCGCGTCGATCGCCGGGCTGCCGGCGGCCGGCCGGGCGATGCCGTGCGGGTCCGTCACCAGCCTGGGGTCGACCCGGATGCCGCCACCGGCGGGGATGTTGCCGTCGGCGGCGGCACCCCACAGGAGATTGCCCGACCAGGTGAAGCGCACGGTGTTCGCCATCGCGACCAGTTGGCCGGTGTCCGCGACGAACAGGTTGTCCGCGACGGTGACGTCCCGCGGCTCGTGCGGACGCTGACTCTCCCCGGAGAGCGTGCCGTTGTTGTTCAGCAGGGTGTTGTACGCGATGAGGATCCGGTCGGGGGCGTCGTTGCCGCGGCGCGCCTCGGGCGTCTCACCGGGGAGGTGATCGCGCTCCGAACCGCTGCCGATCACCAGGGCCCGCCCGGACAGGCCGGCGAGGTAGTTGTTGACGATCACATGGTCGTTGCCATAGATCCGCACGCCCTCCGTGCCGTCGACGAGGTGGTTGGCTTCCACCCGGTTGCGGTTGCCGTGCCGCAGGACGATCCCGCCGAGACTGTCGCGGATGGTGTTGTACCGGATGGTGTTGTCCGAGCTCTTCACCGAGATCGCCTCGGGATCGCCGTTGGCGCGCTCGAACAGGTTGTACTCCACGACCGCGTGGGCGCTGGACAGGGCTCGGGGGCTGACGCCGAGCCGGATCGGTTCGCCGCCGTTGGAGCCGGGGAAGGTGTGGTCGGAGAAGTAGTTGCGGTACACGTGGACGCGCTGGGCCATCTCCTCCGTGTTCGCGCCCTCGATGCCGAGGTAGATGCCGAGGGTGCTCTTGCCGTGGAAGTGGTTGTGGTCGACGCTGCTGTCGTCCGCGCGCACCATCACCCAGTGCACGCCCTCGATGTCGGCCAGTTGGAAGTCGTTGCGGGTGAGCCGGATGTGCGAGCAGTCCGGGGGGAGGTCCAGGGTGTTCTTCTGCCGGAAGGAGAAGCCGCTGAGGGTGATGTGGCTGGACGCTTCGAGGAGGAAGCTGTGCTCGCCTTCCAGGATGACGCCGCCGCGCGTCCGGGCGGCGATGGTGACGGGCGCGCGCCGGGTGCCCTGCTTGTTCCGAACGGTGAGCGGGCGGTCCGGTGGGACGGTGTAGGTCCCGTCGGCCACGATGATCCGGTCACCGGGTCGTGCCCGGTCGATCGCGGCCTGCAGCTCGTCCAGCGTGCGGACGGCCGCCGGGGCTGAGCTGGCGCTGGCGCTCAGCGGTCCGCCGACGGGGGCGACGGCCAGCGCCGCCCCTGCCGCGGTGCCCATGAGGAACGTGCGGCGTTGCATGGTGCCTCCGTGAGGGTGTGGTGGACGGACGGTGTGCCGGCTGGCGCTCAGCCGGCGGCCAGGGTGTCCCGGGTGGTGTCCCCGGCGTCCTGGGTTTCCTGGGTGTCCAGGAACAGTTCGATGACAGGTACGGGGGTATCGGGGCGCCGGACCGGGAGCTGGAGCGTGAGCGTTCCGGCCGGCTGTCCGCCCATCTCGGTGTTGACCGCGGGCCGGTCCGGGTCGATGTGCACCGGGATGATCTCGGACGCGTCGTTGAGCAGTTGGGCGTAGCGCACCCGGCCGGCCAGGCCCGGCAGGTGCAGGTGACGCAGCGGCCAGGCGAACAGGTGGACGTAGAGCCGGTCGCCGCGCTGGGTGTACCGGCATTCGGCGGGGGCGGTGTACGAGGAGGGTCCGCAGCCGCGGATCGCCCGTTCGTGCAGTTGCGTCCACCGGCCGATCTCCTCCAGGACCGCGGTGTCGCGCGGGTCGAGAGCGCCGCGGCCGGTGGGTCCCACGTTGAGCAGCAGGTTGCCGCCCTTGGACACGCCGTCGACGAGCATGCGGATCAGCAGGTCGGGGCTCTTGTGGTCCAGGTTGTCCCGGTCGTAGCCCCAGCTGCCGTTGAGCGTCTGGCAGGCTTCCCACAGCACGGGTCGCCCGTTGTCGGTCATGGGACCGGACGGCTGGTACTGCTCGGGGGTGACGAAGTCCCCGGGAAGGCCGGTCCGGTCGTTGACGAGGACGTGCGGCTGCAGTTCGCGAATGGTCCGCAGGAGCTGCGGGGAGTCCCAGTCGTCGGGTCCCTTGCCGCCCCACCAGGTGCGCCCGGCATACGAGAAGTCGAAGAACAGGTAGTCGACGCGTCCGAACGAGGTCAGCAACTCGCGGACCTGGCCGTGCAGATAGCGCTGGTAGTCGCGGATGTCCCGCTCGGCGTGGGATGCCTTGAACGCCTCGTCGTCGCGCTGCGGATGGGTGCCGTCCACGGGGAAGGACGGATGGTGCCAGTCGATCAGCGAGTAGTAGAGGCCGACCTTGAGCCCCTCGGCGCGGCACGCCTCGACGAACGGCCCCACGAGGTCACGGCCGTGCGGGGTGTTGGTGACCTTGTACTCGGTCAGGGCGCTGTCCCACAGGCAGAAGCCGTCGTGGTGCTTGGTGGTGAGCACGACGTACCGCATGCCCGCCGCCTTGGCCGCTCTGGCCCACTGGGCGGGGTCGTAGCGGTCCGGGTCGAAGTGGTCGAAGTACACCTGGTACTGCTCGTCGGTCAGTCGCTCACGGTTTTTGACCCACTCGTGCCGTGCGGCGAGGGAGTACAGACCCCAATGGACGAACATGCCGAACCGGGCGGTGGTGAACCAGTTCGTCTCCGGGCCTCCTACGGGATCCGGGGTCGCGGACGGGTGCGCCGGCGGGGTGTCGGTGCTCGGAGTCATGGGGAATCGCTCTTTCTCATCGGCGTCCGGCGGCTTTTCGGTGCGCGTCAGGGCTGGTCGTAGGGAACGGGGGCGGGAACCGGGCCGACGCGCAGGCACGTCAGGGTGGCAGGCCCCGGGGGCCGGTGCGGGCTGCGGGGCCGGCGCAGGCCGCGGGCCGGAACGGGCCGGAACGGGCCGCGCGGGCTGCGCGGGCTGCGCGGGCTACGAAGTCACCGGGGCCGCGGGTCGGTCCGCGAGTCAGCGGTCAGTTCGTGGGTCGGTGGTCGGTTCGCGGGTCAGCCCTTGAGCGCCCCGGAGGACAGACCGCTGACGAAGGACCGCTGGAAGAACAGGAAGACGATCACCGAGGGCAGCAGGGCCAGCAACGAGGCGGCCATCACCACTCCGGGCGTCACGGCCGGGTCGATCCGCAGGGTCCGCAGCGCCAGCGGCAGCGTGTACGAGGAGGAGTCCGTGGAGACGAGCAGGGGCAGCAGGTACTGGTCCCAGATCATGGTGAAGCCGAAGACTCCGATGACGCCGAGGGCGGGCTTGCACATCGGCAGAATGATCTGGGCGAAGATCCGCAGGTCTCCGGCGCCGTCGATGCGGGCGGCCTCTTCCAGTTCGCGTGGCACGTCCTTCATGAACTCGGTCATCACCAGGATGGAGAATCCCCAGGCGCCCAGCGGGACGATCATGCCGGCGAGGGTGCCGATGAGGTTGAAGTGGACGACCGGCAGGTCGGAGAGAATGACAGACAGCGGGAGGGCCAGGATCTCCTCGGGCAGCATCAGCGTCGCCAGGATGGCGACGAGCGCCAGCGTCATTCCGGGAAACACCTTCCGGGCCAGCGCGTATCCGGCCAGCACGGAGACAACGACCTGGAGCAGCAGCCCGAAGCCGACGACGAAGAACGAGTTCAGCAGGTACTTGAGCACCCCCTGGTCGAAGGCGATCCGGAAGTTGTCCAACGTGAAGCCCTTGGGCACGACGCTCAGCTGCGTCGGGTCCTTGATGTGGCCGAAGGCGCCGACGAGCAGGGCCAGCAGCGGGCCCGCGAACACCGTCAGGACCAGCAGGTAGATGACGGCCTTCAGGATCCGTCCGCCGACGCTGCGGCTCTCGGTCAGGCCCAGCGCGGTCTCGGTCGGCGCACTCACTTGCTCTCCCTCCGCCGCAGCAGTTGGACGATGATGGTCAGGATCAGCGTCGCGACGAACAGCAGGACCGCTCCCGCCGCGCCGACGCCGAGCCGGTTCTGCTCGAGCCCGAGCTTGTAGATGAGGGTCATGACGACCTCGGTGGAGCCGTTGGGCCCCCCGTTGGTGAGCAGGAACACCTCGGTGAACACGCGCAGTCCGCGGATCGCGGCGAGGATGAACAGAATCGAGAACACCGACCGCAGTCCGGGCACCGTCACGTACCACACCCGCTGCCACCGGGAGGCCCCGTCGACCTTCGCCGCCTCGTACAGGCCGCGGTCCACGCTCGTCAGTCCGGCGAGGAAAATCATCATGTCGTAGGGGGCACCCCGCCAGATGCCGGTGAGCATGATGGAGGCCATCGACGTGTCGGGGTCGTTGATGAACCCCGACGGACCGGCTCCCACCAGGCCCAGAACGGAGTTGAGCATGCCGTCCCCGGTCGGGTGGTACATGATCCGCCACAGTTCGGCGACGACCGCGAGCGGCACCACCACCGGAAGGAACGCCGCGGAGCGCACGAATCCCAGTCGCCGGCTCTGCCCCTCCATCAGCAGGGCCAGGGCGAAGCCGAGTGACATCGCGCCGACGGTCTCGCCGACGGCGAGCACGACCGTGTGCCACGCGGCCTCACGGAATCCGTGCGACTGCAGCACCGTGGCGTAGTTCTCGGTGCCGACCCACCGGTTTCCCAGGTAGGGCTGCACATCCTGGAAGGACATGGTCAGCGCGCTGGCCATGGGAATGAACTTGAAGTACAGGAAGAGCAGCAGCGCCGGGGCGAGGAAGAGCCAGGGCGTCCACCACCGGCCCGATCTGCGGCTGCGCCCCCGACGACCGGCGGTCCCGCCGCCCCGGAGGGCCGGTTCGCGGGGGGCGGAGCCGGCTGCCGCACGGGCGGCCGGTTCCGCCTGGTCGAGGCTCATGACGCGGCGATCCCCTGCTCCTTGAGGATATCGGCGAGCTGCTTGTCGAGCTCACCCAACTTGGCGTTGATGTCGAGGCCGCAGTCCGCCATCAGCGCGTTCACCGCGTCCGCCGTCACCTGCCGCACCGGCGTCCAGTTCGGTATGGAGGGCGCGTACCGCCCGGAGTCCTGGTACGCCTGGGCGTAGGTCTTCCAGCGCGGGTCGGGACGGATCTGGGAGATGTCCACGGCGGTGTTGACGGGAAGTTGCACGGTGTAGCCGGTGGCGCCCTCCATCCCCTTCTTCTGGCCTTCGACGGACACCGCGAAGCCGGCGAAGGCGTCCTGGCCGGCCTGGTTGTCCGAGCCGGCCATCAGGTAGACGGAGCCGCCCTCGGCGAGGACGGTGGCGTCCTTGGGTCCCTTGGGCATCGGCACGACCTCGTACTTGTCCTTGCCCAGGGACTTGTCGAAGCGCGGCAGCAGGTACGGGCCGACGACGAACATGCCGGCTCGACCCGACTCGAACGTCTCGTTCGTCGGCGGGGTGTCCATGGTCACCGCGCCGGGCTGGATGGCCTTGGCCTTGCACCCCAGGTCGCGGAACCACTGCATGGCCTGCACCGACGCCGCGGTGGTCATCGCCGGCTTGTACGTGCCCTTGCCGGCCTCGGTGATGAAGTCGCCGCCCGCGGCCCACAGGAAGTTCGAGAAGTACCAGGAGGCGTAACCGCGCTTGGTGGACAGCGGGGCGGCGAGCCCGGCGGTGTTGTTCTTGCCGTCCCCGTCGGGGTCCTGAGTGGTGAAGGCCGTGGCCATCGCGGCGAAGTCGTCCCAGTTGCGCGGGACGTCGAGCTTCAGCTTCTCGCGCCAGTCCTTGCGGATCAGCAGCGCGGACGCCTGCGCGGAGAACGGCAGTCCGTACTGCTTGCCGTCCAGGCTCTGCCCGGACTTCAGGCCCTGTTCGATGATCTGCTTGCTGTCCTTGATCTTGCCCAGGTCGATCTCTCGGAGCAGACCTTGGCTGTGCATGGTTCCGAGCTGCGTCACGTCGTTCATGACGATGTCGGGGAGCTTCTTCTGGGCGGCCCGCTGCTGCAGTTTGGTCTCGAAGTCGTCGAAGATGGCCGTGACCTTGACCTGGTAGCCCGTGGCCTTCTCGAAGGCGGCGGCGAGCTGCAGTGCGCCCTTCTCCCCCGGTCCGCCCGGGGTCGTCCTGGTCCAGAGCTCGAGAGGTGCCTTGGGGTTCTGCTTGGCATCCACTCCCGCAGCCCCGGAGGTACAGCTGGTGAGGATCAGAACCGAGGCGAGGGCCCCCGCGCCGATCCATCGCGATCTCTGCATGACAACTCCCGGTTTCGCCCGCATCACCGCGGTCTAGAAAGCGCTTGCTGGGACGGTAACCGGGTCCGAATCAACGGTCAATAGTCCGATGAATACAAAGGGTTTCGACTGACCGAAGGAGCGCTCATCTGGCACACTTCCGCACCTCCTCCAGCCGGCGCGACGGATGGGAGGGACGACCCGACTCCTATAAATGGGTTCTTGGCCATACAAGTTGGGCATCGACGGGAACGGTTGTTCACCCCAAGGGGCGCCTCGTTCCCCACGGCCGCCACTCGACCAAGGAAGATCGACATCCAGGGTCACGGCGATGACATTTCAGTGATCCGATGTATGGTTCCTGCGAGCTACGGGCCGGACAACGAACAGCCCCCACCAATCCACGACATAAAGCCAGACGCTTTCCATCACATCCGAGCAGGGACCGCCGACCGTCCGGCTGCCGGTCCACCACCGGACAGGCCGAGGAGACAACCCGACATGAACGCACCGGCCACCGCACCGACAGCCCTGTTGGTCATGGAGGAAGAACGCCGGGCCGACGTCTACCCGCCCGCAGTACTGGCCGAGATCGGCCGGCTCGTGCACTGGCAGGGACCGCCCCTCACCCGGCAGGAGCTCGACGCGGACCCCGACGTGCTGCGGACCGTCGACATTCTGCTCACAGGCTGGGGTGCACCCCTTCTCGACGGCGCCCTCCTGTCACGGGCCCCTCGGCTGCGGGCCGTTCTCGTCGCGGCGGGGTCCGTCCGGCACCTGACCACACCCGCCTTCTGGGAGCGCGACATCCCGATCGTCGCGGCCGCCGCGGCCAATGCCGTTCCGGTGGCGGAGTTCACCCTCGCCCATGTCCTGCTCGGACTGAAACAGGCCCACCGCATCGAGCGGGAGATGGCGCAGAGCCGCCGCTTCCCCACCGATCCCGACGTCCCGGGCGCGTACCGGTCACGGGTCGGCCTGTTGGGACTCGGGCACATCGGCCGGCTCGTCGCCGCCCACCTCGCCCGCTTCGAAGTCGAGGTCCTCGCCACGGATCCCGTCGCCTCCCAGGACACCGCCCAGCGCGCGGGAGTCCGGCTGATCTCCATCGAGGAACTCTTCGCCACCAGTCACGTCGTCAGCCTCCACGCACCGCTGCTGCCCCAGACCCGCGGCTCGATCGGGGCACGGCTGCTCAACTCCATGGGGCCGGGCACGACACTGATCAACACCGCGCGGGGCGCGCTGATCGACGAGACGGCCGCCGCGCAGGTCCTGCACGCCAGGCCCGACCTCACCGCCGTACTCGACGTAACGCACCCCGAGCCCCCGGCTCATGACTCACCACTGTTCACCCTTCCCAACGTCGTCCTGACACCGCACCTGGGCGGCGCCATGGGCGCCGAACGCCACCGCCTCGGACAGCTCGTGCTCGGCGAACTCCGCCGCTTCACACAGAACCGGCCGCTCCAGCACGCCATCGACCCCGCCCACGCCGCCTCGCTGGCCTGACACCGCCGGCCGCTGCCGACCACTGCCGACACGGTTCCCTTCCTCGGGAACCTTCGATCGGCGACGTCACGCAAGGTCATGCTGTACCGCGTGCCCGGGTCCGGGCAAGCCTGATCGGCACCCGATTCCACCCGCTCACAGCCACGGGCATCACGTAAGCGAAACGTGAGTGAGACGTTAGCGAGGGCTGCGAAACTGCGAGGTCGGCCAGCACCTCCCGGCCCCGAATCCGCTCCGCGGACGCGTCGGACCGGACCGCCGCCGTGAGCGAAGGAGTCGACCATGAGCCCGAGCGGAAGGAAGGGCGGCTTCGGTGCGCCCGCCCGCACTTCCCTGGTCATCTGCGCACCGGGTGGGCAGATGGATCCGAACTCACCGGGTTCTGTCCGCAGGTGTAGCGGTAGTGAGGTGTAACGGATGTGCGGGCCGCCGGAGCAGTTCTGGGCAGACGTGGGGTTGCATGAGCTCCGGATGCCAACCAACCAGCTCGAACTCGGCTAGCGCTGTGGCCGCGTGGTTCACGCAGCACCCCGCATCCGCATCCGCAGCGAGAAGGGCATCCGCTGGGGCGGACGCCCCCTCGCCGCCGCAGCCTGACCCAGTGAGGGATCCCGCCGTGCCCGGATATGGAGATCAGACAGCGGCCAGGCTCTTCGCCATGACCCGCTCCCTGCCAATGCCATCGGGCAGAAGATCGCCGGGCTCACCCGTGTCCGTGAAACCGTGCCGCTCATAGAGTGCGGTCGCCTTGCGGTTGTCCGGCATGACGGACAACCGCAGCGTCGTGACGCCGCGCTCCGCTCCCCACCGCTCGACCGCCTGGATCAGGTAGTCACCCACGCCCTTGCCCCGAGCCGTGGGGGCGACCCACATCGAGATCAACTCCACATTATCTGTTCCCTCGCCCGGTACTCCGCTGGCGATGCCCACCGGAAGGCCGTCGAGGAGCGCGACGAGATCGAGCGCTCCAGGAATCGACAGACGGGCACGCCAGCGTGCCTCTCGGTCGCCGGAGCCCTGCCACTGAGCCAGCGTCGATCCGAACGCGTAGGGCGCCTCAGTAAGCGCGGCCAGTCGCAACTCCCGCCAAAGGGGCCAGTCGTCTGATGTCAGACTACGTAGTTCAAGCATGATCCACACCCTGCCTGCAGGGCGGGATGGGCGGCAAGTCGATGACAACCATCCAAACGAGGTCGTCCACCCCGGTGACCAGCAGAAACCGGGGAGCAGCGGTGGCTCACGAACTCGCAGAACACGAGGCCTCGGTGAACCTATCCGGTCACGGCACTAGGTGCTCGCTTCCCGGCATCACTGAGATCACCCGCGGTGGCGTGCCCGGCCCGCGGCCCGCGGCCTGCGGCAGCCCGGCCCACCCCTGGCATCCATCCGGCACAGGCGCGGCTGCGCTCTGGCTTCCTGGCGAAGCTGCCCGTGTCGGCGTCGGTGAGGACGTCGAGTTCGACCAGGCGCTTCGGCTTGGCCCGGATGCCCACGACGTTCGTGGGCGGGAGTTCGTGGCCGAGGGCCTGGGCGACGTCCCTGGCCCGCAGCGTTCCGGTCTCCTCGTTGAACACGGCAAGGATGCGGGTGAAGTCCGGGTGCTCGGGCAGTTCTGGCGAGCAGGCGCGCACGGCAGGCAGCGCCGCCACCTCACTTCTTGGTGACTCCCGTCAGCACCTGTCGGGTGAAGTCCCTCGCCACGTCGCACGCCTTGCTAACGCGAAGCGCCGGATTGCTGCTGTCTTCGTTCCGGACATTGACCTCGAGTTCGTCGGCGTTGACCTGCATGGAGTCGTCACAGGAGTTGCCGATCGCAGTGGCCGCGACCCCTGGGAAGCCCAGGACGTCGATCTTCTTCTGGATTCCGTACTCGTCCACGGACAAGTCCACCGACATGTCGACGATGCCGTTGATCTGCACCTCCGTCCCGCCGCTGTGCCAGTCACAGCCGGAGTCCGAGCTTCTGCCGGATTCGCTGCCCTCCTTGGCGTCGGAGGGCTGAACGCCGATCGCGGTCAGCGACTCGGCCCTCAGCGCTTTGCAGACGTCCATCCCCTTGAGTGTCGTGCGCGGCCCCTTGGGGATCGACGGCTCTCCTCCGGCGGGCTTCTTGGCGCCTGTTGAACCGGTCGATTTCCCTGGGGAAGACGAAGATGACGAGTCGCTCCCACCGCACGCAGCGGCCCCCGTCCATACGATCACCATCAGCGTCGCCGCGGCGACATGTCGTTTCTGCATGGGGACGAGCGTGACATACGAAGGCCGGACCTCGTGCGGTGACTCATGAAGTCGCCTGGGGCAACGCGTTCGGTCGGAGTGGCACTATCGGGTGTGCTGAGTGAGGCCGAACAGAGCGCCGGTGGGATCGCGCAGGACCACGTCTCCGTTGGAGTCCTGGCGAACTGCGGTCGCACCGAGTTGCAGGGCCTGCTTGGCGTCGGTGTCGGGCCTGTCACTGGCGAAACTGACCGGCCAGAGTGATCGCTGTGCCGTTGGAGTCCCTGGCGGCGGGCTGGTCGCGGCGATGGAGTGGTCCGGCAGCCGGAACTCTGTGTGGCCGGGGTTGTAGTTCCAGTTCAGGGCTGGTCGGTAGAAGGCGGCGGCCTGCGCGGAGTGGTCGGTGAGAAGGCTGATGCCGGCGAAAGCGCCCGGTTCGCCGGTCAGTTGCATGCCGTCATGGGTGCCGGGCTGCCAAAGTGACAGTGGTGCGCCGACGGGGTCGAGAGCGACGGCGTAGTAGCCGAGTGTCCCGACTTCGGTGGGTGCCACGATGATCTGGGCGCCCAGGTTCGTGAAGCGAGTGGCGGTGGCCTGGATGTCCGACACGGTGACGTTGATCGTCCAGTAGGGTGCGCCGGCGTCCTCGGCCGGCCCAAGGGCGGCGACGAGATGTCCGCGCAGCGTGCAGAGCCTGTAGCCGTTGGAGTCCGGTGGGGCGACGGTCCAACCGAACAGCGCGGTGGCCGCCTCGCCCCGCAGTGGGGCGAGCCGGCGTCCAGCGCCGAAGCGGTGGCGACCTGCGGTGTCAGTCGTAGTAGGGCGAGTTCAGGTCGATGCTGGCGTCCTTGACGATGTCACCGTCGAACAGTCGCGTCGTTGCCGGGGCTCCGGCCCGGCGGGCCTCTTCGGCGAAGGGGCCCTGAGCGAAGGTCAGGGCGTTCTCCGCGCTGTCGAACTCGTAGAAACCGGCTGCGCAGTCGCGGCGGTCACCATCGACGGCGGTGCGGCCATCGCTGACCGAAGCAGCCTGCGCACCGTCGCGGCCGAAGGGTTCACCGGCTGGACCGGCGAGCTCGCCGGAAAACTCACTCAGGCCGGAATGAGCCCATCCCCGGCCGCCGATCTGGCCACTCTCCTGATCGTCACTCTCGAAGGCGCCCACATCCTGTGTCGCGCAGCGGGCAGCACCACCCCTTTCGACAGAGCCGCCGCGGCCCTGCTCTCCGCCCTCCCCAACTCGGGTTGACCCGGCGTCAGAGCACAGCAACGTGGCGCGCTGCAACGATCGTTCCGGCCGCTGTCGCGGCAGACACCGCGGCGGTGTTGGACGAGGCGCCGAGTCACTTCTCGCCTTCGTCGCACCGGATGCCACCGACCGGAGCGTCACGTTCAGCTGAATATGACGGGACGTTCCCCCTGATGCCCTTGCCGCATGGCGACCCCCAACAGTGACGGCCGCCTGAGGTCCCTTCGATCGAAGCCGCCCGCCAGGGGTGGTCTTCATATCCGCGCTTGGGGCGCCCCAGGTACCACAGAACGAACGAGCATCGCTGGTGGCGACTACGAAGGCCTCACGGGCTGGAGAACCGATTCCGGAAGCCCGAACAAAACCCCTTGACCAATGGTCAAGAAGTGTTGACCATTGGGGCCATGCCTACAGACGATCTCCCCGAGACGTTCCACGTCACCACCGACGAGCAGCTACGCGCCGTTTCCAATCTCACGCGTCACCGGATCATGGCCGTGCTCCGCTTCGAGCCCGCGACGATTACGCAGATCGCCGAGCGAGTGGGCATTGCGAAGGGGAGTTCCAGCTACCACGTACGGCTGCTGGAGCGGGCCGGCCTGGTGACGGTGGTACGAACGCGGAAGGTCCGGGGGGTCACCGAGCGGTACTACGCCATGGCCGCGCGGTCGATCGTGCTGCCGGACCCGGGCGAAGGAGGGCCGGATGTGCTGATGCGGCATGCGGTGGCGGACCTGGAGGCAGCGCCGGCGGATGGCGAGCGGCACGTACGGATGGCGCATCTGCGGCTCACCGACGAGCAGTTCGCGCGGTTGGGGGCGCGGATGCAGGCACTGGCGGACGAGTACCGGGAGCTGTCCGATCCGTCGCTGCCGGACGCGTCACTCGTCTTCGCACTGTTCCACCCGACAACGCGTGAGCAGGCCGAAGGGGACGCCAAGTGACCTCAGATATCCGCAAGTTGCCGACCGGGTTCGGACGGCTGTGGACCGCGCAGACGGTCTCCTCGCTCGGTGACGGGGTGTCGCACGCCGCGCTGCCGCTGCTCGCGTTGACGTTGACGCGGGATCCGATGGCGCTCGCCGTCGTCACGGCCACCGGAACGCTGCCGTGGCTGCTCTTCGGGGTGCTCGGCGGCGCCCTGGTGGACCGCTGGGACCGTCGGCGCACGATGTGGGTCACGGACGCGGCGCGTGCGGTGCTGCTCGCGATACCGGCGGCAGCGGCCGCGCTCGACGCGCTGAGCATTCCACTGCTCGCGGCCGTCGCCTTCCTGCTCGGCCTCGGCGGGCTCTTCTTCGACACGCCGCCACGGCCTATCTGCCGGATCTGCTCGGCCGTGACCCCGCGCTCCTGGAGCGCGCCAACTCCCGCCTGCGCGGCGCCCAGACCGCCGCGTCCGGCTTCGCGGGACCGCCTGCGGGCAGTGCGCTGCTCGCGCTCGGGCGAGCGGTTCCGCTGCTCGCCGACGCGGTGTCGTTCGCGCTGTCCGCACTGCTCGTACGGTCGCTGCCTGCCGCACCCCGGCCCGTACCGCAGGCCCGCGAGTCACTGCTGCGGCAGGCGCGGGCCGGCGCCTCGTACGTATTCCGGGATCAGTTGCTGCTCGGACTCGCCCTGCGTCCGGCGGTCGGGAACATCGCCTTCCTCGCCGTGGAGACCGTACTCGCCCTGTTCGCCCACGACCGCCTCGGCATCGACACCTACGGCTTCGGCCTGCTCCTCACCGCGGAGGCCGCCGGCGGCCTGCTCGGCGCGGGCATCGCCTCCTTCCTCGGCCGACGACTCGGCACCGGCACCGCGCTGACCTGCACGGCCGCCGTCGAGGGACTTGCCATCCTGGGCCTGGCCGCCGCCCCGAACCCGTACGTGGCCGGGTTGGCACTCGCCGTCTGCGGGGCCGGCATGGGCGCCACGATGGTCCTCGCCCCCTCCCTCCGACAGGCGATCGTCCCCGCCCACCTGATGGGCCGGGTCGCCTCCACATCCCGCATGCTCGCCATGTGCGCCGCCCCCATCGGGGCCTTCCTCGGCGGCTGGCTGGCCAGCACCTACGACATACGCACCCCGCTCTACACCGCCGCCGGCCTCCTCCTCACCATGACCGCCGTCACGTCGACCATGACCAGCAACCGCCACGTCGAGGCGGCGCTGCGCGCCGCCGCCGCGGCCGACGATCCAGCTCACCCGGAAACGCGGGATCCCGTTCAGGAGAGTGCCCTTTAGGGCTCCGTGAGGTCGTTGCGCCAGCGCTCAGCCCAGCTCGGCGTTCCTCGCCTCGGCCCGGAGCGTCGGGTGCCTGGCCTCTACCGGATGCAACGAGTGGCCCAGCGGGCGAGTGCAGGACGCCGGTGTTGAGGACCAGACCGAGGGCGGCGAGCTGGTCCTCCCGGTGCGCCTGGTGGATCTGGCGCCGGCCGCCGTGGCAGATCGCGCCGGCGCGTGCGCTGCGGTACTCAGGATGGCCTGTTCAGTCGGCCTTGGCCAGGTGGGTCCCGAAGGTCGACACACAGCCCGACCAGCAACTTGTCGCCTACACGGCCCCACCGGACTCCCCCTCCCAGGAATCCCTGCGCTTCCTCCTCCAGTGGTCCGCCCAGCCGGACGACCACACCACGAACCGAAGCCGCCGCCACTGGCCCGCGCCGCGTGCCCGCAGCCGCGGCCGGTGGTCAGGCGCGCCGGCTCGCGCCGAATTCGGTGGGTTGACGCAGTCGACGGCGTCACCCGGTCAGGAGTCGCGGGCAAGACCCTCGCCGCTGACTCCGACAACTCCTCCTGAACCTGCAGCTCGAGCGGCATCGGGCCGCCAAACCACGTGCGTGGCATGACGAGTTCGCGCTCGCGGGATAGATGACGCCGAGGGCTGGCGGCTACTGCGGATGGTCCGCGGAGGCACTGGCGCGGTGGTGACCTGGCGGCGCGCGCATGCCGCGGCTGAAGCACAAGTCGGCGCGTCACTGCTCATCGAGGGGTGGCTGTCGGGCGAGGAACTCCTCGAACGCCGCCTTCTGCTTCGGATCCATGAAGCCTTGGCGGACATTGCGGGCCTGCTCTTCGAGCCAGTGCGCCTCGTCGGGGACCAGGAGCTCGGCGACCACCACTCCCCCACGAGCGACCGCCGTGCGCTCTCCTGCGCGACGTCGAAAGAGCGTGAACGCGCCGAATTCCGCTGGGTGAGCCAGCTCCGGCTCTTCCGCATCGGCCCGGTTCTCGTCCCTGGCGTCACTCGTCGGGTAGGCAGTGGGAGCCCAATGCTCCCAGAGCGCCAGCGTGGCCGCGGGCACCAGCACAGCGCGCTCCGCCTCGTCACGCCCCTCCCACATGAACGTGACAGTGACAGGCTCGCCAACCGCCTCAGCCAGCCCGAGCACCCTCTCCACCTCATCGTTGACCGGGTATCCCACCACTACATCTATCTGAATCCCCATGGTTCCTGAGGCTACTGGCACCCTCCGACATGTCAGGCACGCTCCTGCACCCCGTCACCCACGGCGCGAAACCGGTGATGCCATCGACAGACCGCCTGTCAAGCTCGTCCGACCCAGCACTGATTGAGGCCTGCCGCCTCCTGGGCCGCTCCGGAACCACGCGGACCACAGCTTCGAGGGAGTCGATTCACGGTCGCGGTCGCCCCGGCCGTCGGGGCGTCCCAGTCGCCACCGGCTTCGTCCGGACGCCCCAACCGAAGCGGCCGATTTGGTGCCGCGGCACTGGGCCGTCACTTCGTGTACTACCTAGGCTGAGGTGCATTCCGAGTCGCGTACACAGGGGAGACCTCGCCCATGACCAGCGAAACTGCGGCCATCGACAGAGCCGCCATCACACACCTGGCCGGTGAAGCAGCGGCCGAACTGGGAATCGTCGGAGCGCAGGTCGCCGTCGCCATCGGCGACGAGGTCGCCGAATGCTCCGTCGGCGTCGAGAACATTGCGACGGGCCGAGCCGTCACCCCGGACACGCTGTTCCAGATCGGTTCCACGACGAAGGTGTTCACCGCCGTCCTGCTGATGCAACTGGCCGATGCGGGCCTGGTGCCCGGGCGAAGAGCCCGGCCGACGAAGTCGCTTCCAGAGGTGCCCGGTTGGGGCCGCCGGAGACGCTGAGACGGGCACCGGGGGTGTGCACGGGGAGGCAGCGGATCAGTTCGTCCACCCGGCGCTGGGCCGCAGCGTCCGGTACCCGCACGTCGACGGAGATGGAGGCCCGCGGCGGCACGGTGTTGACGGCCGTTCCCGCCCGCAGGAGGGTCGGTGTGACGGTGGTGGCGTCCGGACCGTGGGAGACGGACAGTTCTTCGTTGACCAGGTCGCCGAGCCTGCTGATCGCCAGGACCTGGTGGGCGGCCTCGATGGCCGCGTTCACGCCCTTCTCCGGTTCGAGTCCGGAGTGCGCGGCCCGGCCCCGTACCTCGATCTCGTACTCGGACACCCCCTTGCGCGCGGTCTTCAGTGCCCCGCCGTCGGCGGAGGCTTCCAGGACGAACGCGGCGACGCACCCCTTGGCGGACTCCTCGACCAGTTCGCGGGAGGTGGGCGAGCCCAGTTCCTCGTCGCCGGTGATCAGGACACGGATGCCGTCAAGCGTGGGCAGCGACCTGAGCGCGTGGAACATCTGCACGAGTCCGGTCTTCATGTCGAAGACCCCGGGTCCGCGGGCGATTCCGTTCACGACCGACCAGGGGTGGGTGGCCAGCGAGCCCATGGGCCACACGGTGTCGTGGTGCCCTACGAGCAGCACCCGGGGCTCACCGAACGTCCAGCGCAGATGGGTGACTCCCCCGATGACGAGGATCTCGGGCGCGGCTCCGAGGTGGTGGGTGCCCTGGGCGGCGACGGTCGCGGCGCTGGCTGCGACGGCCTGATGATCCGCCGAGAACGACTCGCAGAGCACGAGCTCTTCGAGGTCGGCGAGCATGGCGTCGAGATTCATGGTGCCCGCCGACTCCGGACCGGTGACGGGCACCGGGACGGCGGCGGCCTGCGGGCCGGAGGCGGATACCGGGACGGCGGCGGGCGTCATCGGGCGCGCCCCAGTTCCGCGCGGAAGAGCCGGTGGACATTCCCGCCGAGGATCTTGCCGATGTCGGCCTCGGGGTGGCCGCGCCGGAAGAGTTCCGCCGTCACGAGGGGCAGGCCCGCCGGGCCGTCGAGCCCCGGCAGGGTGACGAGCGGGTCCATGTCGTCGAGATTCAGATCCTCGCAACAGGGCGGGGTGACGTCGAGAAGGACCTCGCGTACGAAGTCGGGCCCGATGCCGACGTGGTCGATGCCCGCGACGGACGCCACATGCTCGATGTGGTCCACCAGCTTCTCCAGGGTGCGGTCCTCCTCGGCTTCGGCGAGAAAGCCGGGGAAGAAGTTGACGCAGACGACGCCGCCCGTGGCGGCGACTCCTCGGAGCTGCTCATCGGTCAGATTGCGGTGGTGGTCGCTGAGTGCGCGGGCCGAGGAGTGGGTGGCCAGGAGCGGGCGGGTGGCCAGTTCGAGGACGTGGGCCACCCCGGCGGCGCCGAGGTGGGAGACGTCGAAGAGCATGCCGAGTCGTTCCATCTCCGCCAGGGCCCGGACTCCGGCGGCCGTGAGCCGGGAGCCGGTGGCGTCCTCTCCGCTGCCGTCGGCGAGCGGGGTGCGGTTCCAGTGCGCGATGGAAGCGACACGCACGCCGAGGCGGTGAAGGGTGTGGAACAGCTCGACATCGGCGTCGACGCCCGGCGCGCTCTCCAGGGCGAGCACGAGTGCGATCTTCGACGCGGCGAGAGCGGCGTCGATCTGGTCGCCGTCCTCGCACAGGGCCACGGTATCCGGGTTCCCCTCGGCCAGCACATGCGCGGTCTCGATCATCCGCAGGGTGCGGCGCAGCGCGCCCTCCGGCCGGTAGGCGTCGTCGATGAAGACGGGCAGCACTTGGATGTCCACGCCTCCGGCCTGGAGCTGCGGCAGCCAGCGTTCACGGAAAAAGTCAGCCCAGCGGAACGGGGGCCGCGCCGACACCGCCATCAGCAGATCGTTGTGGGTATCGGCGACGATGGCGCGGTGGTGCAAATCAGCGGTCACGTCGGAGCCTTCCAGTGAGAGTTGTCCCTGACGTTATGGCGGCCGATGGGCTCACCTCTCATCCTCGACGACGAAGAACCACGGCTGCCTTCGTCGTCCGCGCCAATCGAGCCAGGCGGATTTCCCCGCCGACCCGGGCGAGGGCCACAGCGCTCCCGTCCGGCAGTGGAGGTGCCGCGCCTGCAACGGGCATCTCCTTCACCAGCAGCGGTTCGGAGAATGGAAGGTGCGCCGGGCCTCCTGGCCGGCGGTGGGTGGCCGCAGGCATGCGTTGTGCCGGCGGCCACCTTGTTCCGCCGCGGTGCCGAGGATTCGCCACAGTGAAGGCGGTCAGCGACCGGGACCTCCTATGGGGCACCGATACGAGCGCCTGCGGCGGAGAGTCCCGTACGGCCCCGATGGATCACTGAAGTTCGAGGAGTACGCCACCACCACGGAACCAGAGTGCTCCTGTCCCGTCCCGGCAACGGGCTCATGGATGTGCGGGTCTCGCAGTGCAGCCTGCCCCGATTCGGGGGCGGGCTGCCGGTGGGGGCCCAAGCAGGACGTGGACGCTCGCAGAGCACCACCGTTTTGGTCGCGGACCGGGCCGGCTGCGCTGCCATGCGGCGCGTGGGCCCCTGGGTCACGCGATCGACTCTGCCGGGAATCGGCGGGATCTGCGACAGCTTCAACCGGCCCAGTTGGAACGCGCGCTTCTCCACGACCGTGCGGACCTCGGACACCTGCCGGGTCGCCCACACATCGACGACCGGACCGTCCGCGACATCCGTTTCCTCATGGGCTGTATGGGCAGGCCGGAGCCGGTGCGAGGCCTCTCAGGCGTACCTGATCGCTGTTCCGTAGGCCATCAGAGCCATCGGGAGGACAAGGAGTCTGACCCCGATGACCTCCTGAGCGCCGAGTCCCGCAGCCCTGACGCTCAGCGAGGAGAGAGCCGCGTCGGCGCCCCTCACGGGGTCGCCCCATACAGTCCAGCTGTGGGCAACGGGGTCTTCTCGTCGGGGGATGTCGACGGTGACGACATTGACCGGATAAGGAAGATCTATAGCCATGGACAGGTGATGCTCTCAGCCTCGCGAGCTGTGCGCAACCGGCTCCCGCGGGGGTGCGAACGCGCGGTGTCCGCACCCCCGCGCGGCTCGTGCGCCGGGGCGCCGAGAGGGTCAGGGGCGGGTCGAGTCGAGGTAGGCCGCGTAGATCCAGACGTTGGTCCGTCCGCCCCACAGGTTGCCCCGGAACCATCCGTTGCGGTACTCGACGGTGTCGAAACCCTGGCCCCGGTGGACCTGTCCCAGCGGTGTACCGCCGGGAGAGGCGCGATAGATGACGTTGTTCTCCGTGACCCAGCACGTCTCGCGTTCGAAGCACACGTTCTGCGGTCGCGCCGGCTGAGCCGGGCCCTCGGCGAGCGCGGGTCCCGCGGCGAGTCCCGTGAGCAGAGCCGCTGTCGCGCCGACTGCGGCGAGACCACGGACGAGGTGATGAGGCTGCATGGCTGAACACTCCCGTTGTGTCGAAGAATTGGTGCGATCGGAATGCGGCCCCAGCAGGGGCCGCACGTGCTTCTGCTGGGGGCCGGGTGCCTCCCTCATGAGGTGCGGAGGATGCTCAGGCCGGGGGGTAGCAGCGGCCTACCGGCACGGTGTGCCAGGTGACGAAGTCGTCGAGCGCCCAGCCGGTCACCCCGGTGGTGTTGTCCGTGAGGTAGACCCAGCCGTAAGCCAGGCACCGGACGGTCACCGAGTGGTTCGTGTATCCGTAGCCCTTGGCGGTGCAGCCGGTCCCCGGCCCGGTGCGGATATTCACTCCGTTCCCGGTGAACCCACCGGGAGAGTTGTAGTTGGTCGACGGCGACTCAGGACACGCCGCGGGGGCCGCGGCCGCCGCGGGAGCCACGGCGACCACTCCGCCCAGGAGTGCCGAAGCCGCCAGGGCAGTGCCCAGCACGAGGTTCTTCACTTTGCGCATCGGTGGTGTACTTCCTTCCGGTTCTCGGAGGCTGTGCAGCAACTGCTGTCGCGGGCGCGGCCGATGGCCAACAGCTCCGGACCGCACGCCGCTGGCCTTCCAACATCACCGTGAAGAACCGCTCCGTCCATGGTTTCGAATGCGCTTTAAGCGTTTGACAAACTGCATAGCGCCCGGGATCGGGGGGAGCCTGCCGACTGACGGGTGCAGTTCCACGAGGGTTCGTCCTCTGCCCGACGCGTCGTCAGGTCCTTCTGATTGAGGTCGCCGCTGACATTCGGCCGGCGGCGCGCTGGTCATGCCTGCTACCTCCTGTGGAGGCCGCGCAGCAGGGCCGGCGTGTCGGGCCGATGAGTTTCCCGGTTGCCTGAAGTCTTCCTGGTGACATTCCCGCCCCGTCGGCGGCTCAGGAGATGCCGGATCCCGGTGTCATGGAGGAGAGAGGGAGGCCCGGATGAACCACCCCATTCGGCTGTACATGTCGATGTCGCTCGACGGCTATATCGCTGGCCCGGACGATCAGCCGGGGCAGGAGCTCGGCCGCGACGGTGGACGGCTCTTCAACTGGCTCGACGACCGGGAGTCCGACGGTCCCAGCGGACAGGTTTATCGCGAGGCGCTGGCGACCGGCGCGGTAATCTCAGGCCGTAGGACTTTCGAACTCGCCGGGCGTTGGCAGGGCGACCACCACAACGGTGTGCCGATCTTCGTCCTCACCCACCAGGTGGATGACGGGGACGTCCCACCCGGCCACGCGCGTTTCGTCACCGATGTCGAGGACTGCGCCCGCCAGGCTCGCGCAGCCGCCGGGGACAGGCCGGTCCTGGTCCATGGGGCGGGGGCGGCGCAAGCGCTCCTGCGGGCCGGGCACATCGACGAGATGGAGATCCACCTGATTCCGGTCCTCCTCGGGGACGGCCGACGGCTCTTCGATCATCTGGGTAGTGATCACATCGAACTCGACCTCGTCCGACGGCTCGAGGATCGAGACGTCACGCACCTCCGCTACACGGTGCGTCGGCCCGAGGAGACCGCGTGAAGACGCTCTTCGTCTCCTACCGCGTCACCGACCTGGACCGCTCGCTCGGTTTCTACACGGCCTTGGGCTACGTCGAACTGGGCAGGGTCGATGTCGGCGACGGGGCTCGCCTCGTGATCCTCAAGTTCCCCGAGGAACCGGCGGCCTCGCTCGAACTGGTCCACCGCCCCGGCGACGGACCGGTCGACGTGGGCAGCGGTTTCGACCACCTGGCGATCCAGGTGGAGACGCTCGCCACCACCCTGGAGACGCTGACCGAAGCCGGCCTGGGGCCTGAACCCCTCCAGTACCCGGGCGGCCCTCACGGCCCGAAGACGTCGTGGCTCACGGACCCGGACGGTTACCGGATCGAGTTGGTGGAGTGGCCGTCCGGACATCCCGACGGCATGACCGCAGCAGACTTCGCCTGAGGCGGCCACGGTCTGTGGAGTGACGAAGCCTCCCCTCGACGCGACTGCGGCGCAATGCCGTCGAGGGCGAGCACCAGGGGGGTGGGCGGGACCCTCGGGTGAGGGTCCCGGCCGCCCCGGTGCGGCGACCGCGCTGAACTCTCTGGCCCGATAGCACCTCTCACAGCCGCCGGGGCCCGACACCATCGCCGGCGAGCGTGTCGCCGGGGTTCAGCAGGGCGCATGCCTTCATCGAGAGACATCCGCAGCCGATACACCCGGTGAGCTCGGCCTCGAGCCGCTCGATGGTCTGCCGGCGCTCCTCCAGTCGACGCTTCCAGCCACGCGAGGCGCGCTGCCACTCCTGGTGACTGGGCGGACGGTCGAGCGGCACGTCGGCGAACGCCTCCAGGAGGTCCTGCAACGGGATGCCGATCCTTTTGGCGACTGAGATCAAGGCGACGCGGCGGAGCATGTGGCGTGCGTAGTGGCGCTGGTTGCGACCGTCGCGTTCGGACGCGATCAGGCCGAGTTCTTCGTAGAACCGCAGGGCGGAGACGGCCGCCCCGGTCCTGGCGCTCACTTCGCCGATGCTCAGCCAGTCGTCCGGGGTGGCCCGGGCTTCCCTGGAACGGTGATTCTCCATACACAGCCTCCTCTTGACCTCAAGATTACTTGAGGTCATACGGTCTGCTGCGTCAGAGCGGAAAGCAAGAACGACCAGAGGATGGCAGTTCAATGACGTTTGTGATCGCTTTGCCCTGTGTGGATGTCAAGGACAGAGCATGCATTGATGAGTGCCCTCTCGACTGCATCTACGAGGGAGAGCGCATGCTCTACATCCAGCCGGACGAGTGCATCGACTGCGGGGCCTGCGAGCCGGTGTGCCCCGTCGAGGCGATCTTCTGCGAGGACGACATCCCGCAGGAATGGCAGCACTTCACCACCGTGAACGCCGAGTTCTTCTCCGACCTCGGCACCCCCGGCAGCAGCGCGAAGCTCGGTCCGATCGGACGGGACCATCCGATCGTGGCGGCGCTGCCGTCTCAGGATGCCGTCGCCTGACCCCTTGCGAACCGCCCCGGACGTGACGGCCGCATACCGTGAGGTGTCTCACGTGCCGGCAACCTCTCCCCACGCGCTGCCGTCGGCAAGCGCACCACCGCGAAAAACCGGGTGCCCCTGCCGCGTCCACCGGGCACAATCATCGCCGATGCCTCAGCTGATAGCCGACCGGTTGCTCGCCGCCGTCGAACCACTGCCCCACTCGCTCCGGTTGCGCCAGGTGGCCCGCACCTGCGCCGCCCTCGCCTCCTCCGACCTGCTGGCCCTGCTCGCCGAGCTGGACGGCCGTGGCCTGTATGAACGTCGGCTCGCCGCGCTGGCCGCCCTCGCCGGACGGCAGGCGCGCCATCTGATCGACCGGATCAACGACCCCGACCCGGTGGTGCGTCGCTACGCGCACCGAGCGATCGGGGAGCTGCCCTTCCCGGCCGACGACATCGAGTTCACGATGCTCACCGCCCCGAAAGCGGTCCGCGACGAGTTGGCCCGCGCCATTCTGCGGGCCGGGCGCACTGATGTGGCCGAGCGGTTGGTGCCCGTCATCCGCAGGCGCTGGGGCGCCGCCGAGGCGGCCCGGCTGCTGCCGGTCTGCTCGGCCGAGGTCGTCAGCGCCGAACTGCCGATGCTGGCGCACGCGATCACCTTCTCCACCTCGCTCGGTGGCCGCCACCCGGGCGCCGTGCTGGACGAGGCCGAGCGCCAACTCGCCGACCTGCCGTACGGGTTGCGGCAGGCCTTCTGGGACCGGCACGCCCGCGGCCTGGCAGCTGCCGCCACCCGCAAACCGGCCCGGGTGCTGGAGCTGCTGGAACGCCACCCCGTGCGCACCCTCCCCGATCCGCTGCGCGACCGGCTCGCCGACCTCGCCGCCGTCTCCGCCGAACGGACCGTCCGTCTGCTGCTCACGACAGACCGGCACCGCTACGACCCGCCGCTGCGGGCCAACGTGGCCCGCCGACTGGTCGCGGCCCGGCCGGACGGCCTCGCCGTGCTCGCGCACCGCCACCACAAGGACCTCCTGGCGCTGTTGCGGCAGGTACCCCCGGCCCGGCGGGCCGCCTTCTACGACGAAGGAGCGCCGCCCGGCCCGTACCGCTACTGGTGCTCCGTCGACGTCCTCACCGTGCTGCCGGCGAAAGAGCGGCACGCGCGGGCGCGGGCCCAGCTGGCAGCGGACAGCCAGAACCTCATCCCACTCGCCCTGCTGCCGGTCGCCGAGGCACGGCCGAGGCTGTTGGCCGAAACCCACGCGGCCGATGCCTGGGACCGCGGTTGGGCCTGGGCACAGCTGGTCCACCAGGCCGAACTCTCCGGGGAGCCCGGCGCCCTCCCCGAGGCGCTCGAACTGCTCACGCGACTGCGCAACGAGCAGGACCCGGTCCGCCATGAGGCGCTGAACGCCGTCGCGGCGGTGCCGTCGAGGCTTTTCGACGACGCCACCGCCGGGCTGCTGGAACGGCTCACCGACGACGCCCTGACGGCCCGGGACTGTTCGACGGGCACTCGCGCCGCGCTCGTCCGCCTCGCCGGGGCCGTCCTCGGCGAGCATGCAGGGGGGCCGGCCCGCGAACTGCTCGCCTGGGCCGTTCGCACCATTGAACGGACCGACGGCGCCGGCCTCACCCTCCCTCCACGGCGCGAAAGGGCGGCGGTCGATGAGCTGCGGGCCGCCCTGGAACGCTCGGCACGGTCCCGGGACGCCGCACTGCTGCTCGCGCTGGCCGAGACGCTCGGCGCCCGGGCACGACGAGCCCCCGACCTCGCCGAGCTCCTGGAGCGCGTCCTGCACTCGGGCGGCGACAGTGCCGTCGAACGGGCCGTTGCACTGCTGCTGCGCGATTCCGACACCAGCCCTGAACGCGTGGCCCGGCTGCTCGCGCTGAGGCCGTCGGCCATCACGCTGGCCCCGGTGCGGGCCGTAGTGACCCGGGTCCGCACCGATCTGCTCGGCCCCCTGCTTGCCGCTCCCTTGACCGCGGCCGACCTCGCCAACGCCGGCCGCTGGCTCCCCGCACAACAGCACCTGGCCATCGAACAGCTCGCCCGTACGGTCGACGACCCCGCACGGGCCCTGGACGAGCGCGCCGCCGCCTTGCGGGCCGCCGCCCGGATCCCTGTCCACGGCGAGGCTCTGCTGCGCCGGTACGTGGACTCCGCCGAGATCGTCCTCGCCGAGGCCGCGCTCGCCGCGCTGCCCTGGACCGAGCGCCCCGCCGGGGCGCTGCCCGACTTGCTCTCCCACGCCGCCGACGACCGAGCCCGGGTCACCCTGTACGCGGCGGGCCGCGCCGCCCGGTTCACGCCGAGCGCCGAACTCGGCCCGGGGCTGCGCCGGATCGCGCTCGATCCGGGGGCGAGGGTGACCAGCCGCAAGCAGGCCATCCGGCTCGCCGCCGAACACCTGGTCCTCGCCGACGCGGCCGTCCTGCTGCGTGAGGCGTACACCGCGCCCGAGCAGCACCATGACGTCCGCGCCGCCGTGGTGGCGACGATCAGCGAACGGATCGCCGACCTGCCGCTGTGGGACGTGCTCACCGACGCGGCTGATGGACCGCCGGGGCTGCGGACGATGCTCGTCCAGCACCTCCGCGCGCACGAGGTACCCATGGAGCACCGCCCCGCGTTCGCCGGCCTGATGGCCCGACTGGCGATTGACGACGACCTCTTCATCGGCGCATCTGCGCGAGGGCAACTCGTCTCCTGGGGTCGGTATGCGCCGGAGGAGGTGCGGGCAATCGTCCCTCTGGTAACCGACCTCACCGAGCGGGACCGCTGGGAGGGAGCAGCCCGGGTTCTGACCGGGGTGGCGCTGTCGGACGCCGCTCATCCACTCGGCGGCTGCGCGCCCGGCAGCGTCCTGGCGGACGCCCTGACCACGCTGATCGAGACCGTGCACGCCGGGGAACCGGATCTCCCTGGCCGCGACCAGCCGGCCCGGCGGCGGATCGCCGCGCTCACCGGCTCGATGTGGAGCCCGGACGCCCCCGCAGAATCCTTCCAGGCCACCCAGCGCGCGGTTGCCTCACTCCTGCTGACCGAACCCGTGCTGCTGCCCGAGGCCACCCGTCGACTGGTCACGGCGCTCGACCCGGACGCACCCGACCTGGGCGAGCGCCTCGCCGAGCTGGCCGTCCTGGTCGCCGATCGCCCGGCGCTGACCGTGACCACGGCCGAGTCGCTGCGCCGGTACGGCAACGGACGACGGGAGGATCCCGAACACGTCCTGGCAGCCGCCCGCCGACTGGCCGCCGGTGACGGACTCGCTCCCGGCCTTTTCGCCGTCGCACTGACGACGGCCGGGGCGCAGCTCGGCTGGCCCACCGCCTGGCGGGAGGTGCTGCACACGCTGCGCCGTCATCCGCGGCCGGACGTCCGTGAGGCCGCACTGGCGGTATTCACCGATCCAGCGTGACCGGACCTCATGGGGTGGACGCGTTGTCCCGCGATGACGGCACCCGGACTTCCGGCGCGCCCCGGTCCGTGGGAGCCGGGGCTGCCGGAAACCGTCAACCGCGCGGCTCCTCCGACCCGCGTCGGGCCGGTGCACGGCAGAATCGGCCAGTTCCCCGTAGGGCCGCTGCGCTCAGTCGCCCGGCCAGGTTCCGGTGACGCGGCGCCACCCGGTGGCGCCGCCTCGCTGGATGGCCGCCCGCACGACCGAGACGATGACACCCTCGATGGCTGCGGCGGCGAGCACTCCTTTCCAGCTGTGGTCCTGCTCCAGCGGCTGCGGGGCATCCTCGCCAGGGCCGATCCGGTCCCATACCTTCCGGAAGAGCAGGCCGGCCAGTGCGCCGCCCGCCATTCCGACGACGAGACCGACCGGTTTGTACACGACTTTCGCTGTCTTGGGCAAGAGGTCCTCCTTCAGCTCTCTCACGTCATGGGGTCCTTCCCCGTCCCGCATCTCGTTCTACCGATCGCGGGCCAACCGCTCGTTCCGTGGCACGACGGCGTCCCCGGGATCAGTTCGGCGGCACGCAGGAGGCGCCCGGCCATGCTCATCGGCGAGGTGGGTTTGAAGACCCGGAGCATGTTGCCGAACCGATCGGGGCGGCCGAGGTCGTGCACGAAGGCAGCGGCCGACAACGTCACCATGGCCAGGGACCAGAGCTTCATCGCCGTCGCCGTGGCCCGGCGACCGAGTGCCCCGGCAGCGAGGACCGATCCGGCACCCGCCAGCCCTCTGCGGAAGAAGCAGCCCGCGGGTGGGCTTCCACGGTACGCGGGTCGGGACGGCCCGGCGGATGGAAGCACGCGGAGACCGTTTTGCCATGCGACCGAGCGTGGGTCTCCCATTCGTCCGCGAGCGCCTCGACGATCGCCAGCCCGCGGCCCGAGGGCCTCTCCTCATCAGGGGCGCGCGGGGCCGGCAGATGGTCGGAGGAGTCGCTGACGCTGACCTGCAGGCAGCGGCTGTCCCAGGTCAGGACGAGCCGGGCGCTGCTATGAGCATGGATGTGGGCGTTGGTGACCAGTTCCGAGACTGTCAGCAGAATCGCGTCCACCGTCTCGGGCACCTCGCTGGTCCACTCCAGGGAATCGAGGTGCTCCCGGGTCCACCTCCGGCTGGCCCGCACACCCGCTGTCACGGGAAACGACCGGGCCCAGCCGGTGGCCTTGAGCGATGTCTCTCCCATTCGTAACTCCGTACGTCGTCGGCTCACCGTGCCCGGCCCCGCTCCGGCCGATCGGCACGTGGGGCCGCCCCGAAACCCGCTCACACGGGGCTCACCGTGCGTGATTCGACTGCCTCATACCGCGTCGCACCGCCCACAAGGCCACGGCCGCACCGGCGGCCGCGACGACCGTCGCGGTGGGATTGCGGCGGGCGGCCTGTGCTGCCTTTCCCGCGGTATCGCGCACCGACGCGGGTGTGTGCTCCGATACGCCGCCCGCCGCCGTGCTTGCGACCGCGATCAGCTGCTCACCGGCCTGCCAGGCCTTCTCCCGCGCGGGTTCAGGTGTCCGGTCCTGGGCGGCGTGCACAGCGCGCGAAGTCGCGTCCTGGACCCGGCCCACGGTATGGGTCACCTTCTCCCGCATGCCGTCCTTCGCGTCCGCTGCCCTTTCCCGTACCTCCGCCTGGACCTCGGCTGCCTTGCCTTGGGCGCGTGCCTTCACATTCGCCTTGGCGGCCAGAGCCTCGACCGTCTGACCGAGCTGCTCGCGGGTGTTCTCCACGCGCTCGCGCAGCTCCTCGGGGGTGGGAGTCGATTCGCCGGCCTTCTTGTCCGTCATCGGTGCGCCCTCTCCTTGATCTCGGCCATATCGGCCTTCACACTGTCGATCGTCTGCTGTGGTGTCGGCGGGATCGCCTTGCTCACCTGCTTCTTACCTGCCACCGCTGCCACGCCCGCCACCGCGAGCAGGACGCCGGTCATGATCAGGGCCGCGGCCCAGACCGGCACGACCAGTGACAGGGCCGCGATGGCGGTGGCCGCTGCGGCCTGCAGCGCGATGAACGCCATCAGGGCCGCTCCGCTGAACAAGCCGCCGCCGATCCCGAAGCGCTTGCCTTTTCGGGTCATCTCCGCCGTGGCCAACTGGATTTCCTCCCGCACCAGCTGAGAGATCTGCTCCGAAGCCCGGGAAATCAGCTCCCCCACCGGTGCTTCGGACGCACTTTCAGCGGGTGGCCGGACGTCCGGTCCCATCATCGGTCTTCCCGCGCCTTCCGTTGTCTGGTCAGTGGCCCCCATCCCGTGTCATGGGAACCCTTACGGGCGCGCCTACCCCCGTGATGTCGACAGGAACTGCCCCATTCGGTTCTGTTGCCGTCTTCCGACGTCTCCGCGCCCCCGCCGTGCGGCGGAGACTCACGTGCCCGGCTTAGCGCCTGCTCGCGCGGGTAGTCGGCGAATGTCCACTCCCTGGAACGAGGAGAAGTTCCATGCTCATGGCGCACCCCGTCGTCCTGCGTAATCTCCTGGAGCACTACGAAGCCCTTGACGCGCTGGCCCATGCCGATGTGGTGGGGCCGCAGATCCACCACCGGCTCGAGGACGCCGCATACACGCTGTGCGTGTCCACCGGCACCCGCGACATCGACGCGGCGCTCCAGGTCGCCCGGCAGCAGCTCTCCCGTTCAGCGGCACCCGCGGCGGCTGCGGCTCCCGCCGCGGCCTCGGCTCGCTCCGCCGCCGCGGGACAGCGACCATGACCGCGACCGTGTGAGCAGCACGGGCAAACCGTCCGAGATGCAGTCACCCGGCGACCGGGTGAGAGTGGAACAGTCCGCCGACGTCGAGGGAGTTCGATGATGCCGGAAACCACGTATCCCACAGCGGCGCCGCCGAGGGGGCGACCGAAGCACGAGGCGGCGGCCGAAGAGTTCACACCTCGCGCCGCACGGCGGGAGACGGCTCAGCGGTTCTCCCAGCTGGTCGGGTCGCTCGCCACGGGTGAACTGGAGTTTCCGCTGCCCGGCACGGGACGTACCGCCGAGCGTTTCGCCGCGCTGTGCGCCGTCGCCGAGCAGGACCTGTCACTGGCGCGCCTCGCCGAGGGACACGCCGACGCACTGGCCGTGCTCGCCGAACTCGCGGGGCCCGCCCCGGGGCCCGCCGACCGGTGGGGCGTCTGGGCTGCCGAACCACCCGGCGAGGGCCTGACCGCGACCCGCGTCGGGGAGGGCTGGGAGCTCAACGGACTCAAGCAGTACAGCTCAGGGGCGCACAGTTGCACGCACGCGTTGGTGACGGCGACGGCCGAGGACGGCCGTCGCCTCTTCGCCGTGCGGATCGGCCCGCCGGCCTGCGAGCCCGTCGACGGCAGCTGGCAGGCCATCGGTATGGCGGGCAGTGACACTCCCGATGTCCGGTTCACAGCCGTCCCCGCCACAGCGGTCGGGGACGTCGAGGCATACCTCACCCGGCCCGGATTCCAGCACGGCGGTATCGGGGTGGCCGCCTGCTGGTACGGCGGCGCCCGCGCCGTCGTGCGAACCCTGCGGGAGGCCGCAGCAGGGCGCCCGGACCCGCACACCGACGCCCATCTGGGCCACATCGACATGCGCCTGCACGCCGTCGAAGCGGTGCTGGCGCAGGCGGCGGCCGAGATCGACCAGGACCCGATCGACCTGGGAGGGGGCGCCAGGCTGCGCAGCCTGCGCGTGCGGACCCTGGTCGAGGACGCCTGCACCGAGGTGCTGACCCGGGTCGGGCGGGCCACCGGCGCCGGGCCGCTCTGCCATGACGTACGCCATGCCCGCAATGTCGCCGACCTCACCGTGTACATCCGCCAGCACCACGCCGAGCGCAATCTGGCCGAACTCGGAGCTCTGGTCGCACGTCCGAACGAGGCACGATGACGGCATCCGTGGGGCACTCACGGACATCGTCCGGGGGCCCGAAGGTCCTGAACGTGATCGACGCCCCGGGAACCGACGAGTCGGTGTGGAGATCCTGGCCCCGTCTGCGCTCCCTGCCGCAGCTCACCCTTCCGCGACAGGGCCGGGTGGTGGTCGTGGCGGCCCATCCTGACGACGAGGTGCTGGGATTCGGTGGCACGCTGTGTCTGTTGGCAGCGGCCGGAGTCGAGATCGTCGTCGTGTCCGTCACCGACGGAGAGCGGTCGCATCCGTCCAGCCGGGTCCGCACACCGACGGAACTGGCCGGGATCCGGGCCGCCGAGACGCTGGCTGCGCTGCGTGAACTGGGGGCAGGCGCCGCACAGGTGAGGCGGCTGGGCATCCCCGACACCGAAGTGCCCGACCATGAGGACCGGGTGACCTCGGATCTCGGTGACGTCCTTCGCGGGGCCGCGCTGTGCGTGGCTCCGTGGACCGGAGACGTGCACGCCGACCATGAGGCGACCGGTCGCGCCGCGGTGCGCGCGGCGCTCACGGCAGAGGTGCCGTGCCTGCTGTATCCGGTGTGGATGTGGCACTGGGCCCGCCCCGACGACGTCCGCGTGCCCTGGGAGCGCGCGGCCCGCATCGTCCTCCCACCGGAAGCAGCAGCCCGCAAGACAGCCGCTGTGGGGCGGTTCGTCAGTCAGATCCGTCCGCTGGGCCCGGGCTCTGACGAGGCGCCCATCCTGCCGCCTGAAGAGCTGGCCCACCATCTGCGGGACATGGAGGTGGTGTTCCGTTGAGTACCGCGGCGTCCTATTTCGATGACATGTACCGGGGATCGGACGACCCGTGGAAGCTGGCGAGCCGCTGGTACGAGCAGCGTAAGTATGACCTCACGCTGGCGGCGCTCCCCCGGGCCCGGTACCGGTCGGGCTTCGAACCCGCCTGCTCGGTCGGCGAGTTGACCACCCTGTTGGCCGATCGGTGCGATGCGCTGCTCGCCTGTGACCGGGTCGCCTCTGCGGTCGGAACGGCGCAGCGACGTACCGCCCATCTCCCTCAGGTGACGGTCCGGCAACTGGTCCTCCCCCGGCAGTGGCCGGCCGGCACCTTCGACCTCGTCGTGCTGTCGGAGCTGCTCTACTACTTCGACCCGTCCGACCTGAGTCAGCTGCTGGACCGGACGGTCGGGGCTTTGGAGCCGACGGGCACGCTGGTGACCGTGCACTGGAACCATCCGGTGAGGGAACACCTGTGGACCGGGGTGGAACTGGCAGACGTCCTGGCCCGTGTCCCGGAACTGGCCCTCATGGCCGACCACCGCGAAGACGATTTCGTCCTCCAGGTCTTCGGCCGCCTGCAGAGCGATGGGGCCCGTCCGCCGTCGCCCGCCACGCGGGAAGGTCTGGTGTGAACGTTGAGGCGATGGCCGTCGTCGTCCCGGCCCACAACGAACAACTGCTGCTGCCTCGCGCCCTCAACGCGCTGGAAGTGGCCCGCCGTCACCCGGCACTCGCCGGAGTACGAGTGGTGACCGTGGTGGTGGCCGACTCATGCCGTGACGCCACCGCGGCCCTTGCCCGGCAGGCCGGGGCGGAGGTCGTGGCCATCACGGGCCGCAACCCCGGAGCGGCCCGGGCGGCGGGCGCGTCGCACGCCCTGGAAGCTCTCGGCACACCGGCCGCGGGAACGTGGATCGCGTCGACCGACGCCGACAGCGCGGTGCCGCCGGACTGGCTCGCCCGCCAGGCCGAATACGCGGCCCAGGGGTGGGAGGCGGTGGTCGGCACCGTGCGCGTGGAGCACTGGCCCCCCGACGCGGACGCGCTGGCCGCCCGGTTCGAGGAGCTGTACGAGGTCTCCCGCCCCCCGCACGGCCTGCCCTGGGATCATCCGCATGTCCACGGAGCCAATCTGGGCGTCGTCGCCCACAGCTATCTCCGCGTCGGGGGGTTCTCGCCGCTCGCCGTGGGCGAGGACCGGAGTCTCGTCGCCGCGCTCGAACGCGGCGGGCACCGGGTGCTGCGCACCGCGAACCTCTCCGTCGTGACCTCCGCGCGGCTGCGCGCCCGTGCCCGAGGTGGATTCGGGGACCACCTGCTCGGTCTGTCGCAGGATGCCGGCGCCACCGGCTGACGACGCCCTCGGCACCGCAGCCGAGGAGCCCTGCTCTGCCCAAGCCGTCGGGGTAGCTCGCCCGGATACGGGTAGACGCTGCTGGCACCGCTACGAAGGATGAGCGATCATGAGTGATGACGAACTGATGCGCCGCCTGCTCGGTCAGTACGGCCGGACCTTCGCGGACCGGCGACTGTTCCTGGACATCGCCCGCAATAGACAGCCAGACCGTCGTCGCCCCTCCTCGCCGTCCGGCCCCTGCCGGGCGCGCCCGTCGCCACGCCGCTCGGCTGGGACGAGATGGACGAGCTGGAGTTGACGGCCCGCCGCTGGACGAGTACCGACCTGGGCGACCGGCTCGACAGCGACCCCTGCATATGAGATCTACCGGCGCGAAGAAGGGGCAGCTGCCGTGCGTAGTGTGGGCGTCGAGGAAGAACTGCTGCTGGTGGACCCGGGCACTGGGGAGCCACGGGCCGTCGCGGAAGCGGTACTGGCCGCAGAGGTTGAGGCCGACGACGAGGCCAGGCTGGAATCAGAGCTGCAACGGGAACAGGTGGAGACCACCACGCGGCCGCAGACATCGATGAGTGATCTGGCCAGGGAACTGCGGCGCTGGCGAGCAGCGGCCTCGGAGAGGGCCCGCGAGACGGGGACGGAAGTGGCGGCCCTTGCCACATCTGTCCTGCCTGCGGATCCCTCGGTGAGTTCGGGGCGCCGCTACCATCGGTTGATCGAGAAGTTCGGTCTTACCGCGCAGGAACAGCTCACCTGTGCCTGCCATGTGCATGTGGGCGTGCAGTCGGACGAGGAAGGTGTGGCCGTCCTCGACCGGATCCGGCCCTGGCTTTCCGTCCTGCTGGCGCTGAGTGCGAATTCGCCGTTCTGGCAGCGCAATGACAGCGAGTACAGCAGCTTCCGGAATCAGGTGTGGGGGCGCTGGCCCTCGGCGGGTCCTACGGAGGAGTTCGGATCGCCGGAGCGATACCACTCTCAGGTGCGGTCTCTGCTGGGGACGGGGACGCTCCTCGACGAAGGGATGATCTACTTCGATGCTCGGCTCTCACGCACCTATCCGACCATCGAGATCAGGGTCGCCGACGTGTGCATGGACGCGGACGACGCGGTGTTGCTGGCAGCGCTCGTACGAGCTCTGGTGGAGACAGCCGCGCGCGCCTGGCGCGCAGGCGAACCGACGCGGGCGGCGCCGGTGGGTCTGTTGCGACTCGCGTCGTGGCGGGCCGCCAGATCGAGGGTCTCCGACCAACTCGTCCATCCCCTCATCTGGACTCCGGCCCCTGTCGAGACGGTGATCAACACACTGGTGGAGCACACCACCGAAGCGCTGCTGGACGCCGACGATCTGTCCCTGGTCAAGGAGTCGCTGAGTCAGCTGATGGGACGCGGCGGCGGGGCCGGGCTCCAGCGCGACACATACGCCCGCACCGGCGATCTACGGTCCGTCGTCACCGACGCCATTGCCCGCACCAAACGCTGACTGCGACCCCTCGCCGTAAGCGGATCCAGATGCAGGATCGGTGCCTACCTCCTTGAGACAGCTGTTGATGTGACCTCGTGCCAGCAGTGACGGTCCCAGCTGCCAAGTCCCCCATTGCGCGGGCGCGTCAGCTCGCCGACGGCTCGGCCGTATCGGCGGCCCCGCGTCGTCAGGCCGCGGTGGTCATCTGTCGCGTGGACGTACCGCAGTGGCAGCTCGCGACGCGCAGCGCGTCGGCGATGTTCCGGGTGCCGGTGGAGACGCACAGCGTGTAGGCGCTGTCTTCCAGCTGGCGGCGTTCTTCGGACGTCATAGCCCCCGCGCTTTCGAGCGCCCGCAGTTGGTCGTAGCGGTCGATCAGCAACTGAAGCGTGGCGGGGCGAGGCATCAGCATGACGGTGTCTCCTTCGGCGCCGAGTTCTTCGCTCGTCAGGTGCCCCGGCTCGGGCGTGGGCGGGGGAAGATCCAGAGCGGCATGGCCCTGTCGCCGCGTGAAAGCCGCCAGGCGGCGGTTTCGGTGATCACGCATGTTCCCCATCGCTTCTACCCAGCCCTCGGGGCGCCCCACAGCCCTGGGCGGGGGTCCCTGACACAGAACGGTAGCGGCGAGATTCGAGATTGTCTATTTTGGTCACAACAGTTTTTTGTCCGTCGCTGGAACAGTGTCCCGGCAGGACGCGAGTGACACCGGTGGGCTGCAGTTCTCTCGCCCTGCCGGGCGGGAGGTACGTGGGGCTCGGTGCCGAGCCGACCGACAGGGTGAGGAGCAGTCATGACGATCACCGCGGCAGCACAGACCACCATCACCGCTCCGGCCCCGCCCCCTGTGTCGCTGCCGTGGATCGAGAACCCGGGCGAGGTCGCCCCGGCCGACGCACGGGAGCTGTCGAAGCTGTTCTTCGACCGCCTGCGGACACTCGAGGAAGGCATGCGGGAGTACCAGTACGCCCGTAACACCCTCATCGAGCTGAACATGGCCGTGGTCACGTTCGTCGCACGGCGCTTCCGCAACCGCCCGGAACCGCGTGAGGACATCATCCAGGTCGGCACGATCGGCCTGATCAAGGCCATCGACCGGTTCGAGCTGAGCCGCGAGGTCGAGTTCACGACCTTCGCCATCCCCTACATCTCCGGCGAGATCAAGCGGTTCTTCCGCGACACCAGCTGGGCCGTCCACGTCCCGCGCCGTCTCCAGGAACTTCGGCTCGAGCTCGCGAAGGCCGCCGAGACCCTGTCCGACCGGCTGGAGCGGGACCCGACCGTCCCGGAACTCGCGGCATTCCTGGAGATCACGCCGGAGGAGGCCACCGAGGGCCTGGTCGCGTCGAACGGCTACACCGCCGGGACCCTCGACCTGCCCGTCGGCGGCGATGACAGCAGCGACAACACCAGCATCCTGGCCGACCGGTTCGGTGACGTCGACCCGGCTCTGGAGGGGGTGGAGAACCTCCTCGCCCTCAAGCCGCTGATCGCCGCTCTGCCCGAACGCGACCGCGCGATCCTGAACATGCGCTTCGGCCAGGAAATGACCCAAGCCCAGATCGGCGCCGAACTCGGCGTGAGTCAGATGCACGTCTCCCGCCTGCTGAACCGCACCCTCACCCACCTGCGCAACCACCTGGCCGCCTGACCGCCTCTGCCTGAGCAGCCAGCCGTGGCTGAGCGGGTACGCCTCACCCCGGCGTCGGAGGTGTTGGCACAGACGGCGTGATCAGCCCGCTGACGCTTGGCCCCAAGACGCCCGCCCTGTCTCCCCAGACCTGGGGTCTGGGGAGACAGGGCGTCTTGGGGCGATGCGACCGGCTCTCAGGCCCGGTGGGTACCGTAGTAGCCCTCAACCTGCTGGTGATAGCCCAGGTCGCCGGCGTGCTTGTCCTTGTCGAACTCCGGAGAGTTCTTGATCTCGTCCTTGTCGCGGGCGACGTAGATCTTCCGCTCGGCGATGTCGATGGACTGGATCGTCCCCGCCGGGAGCAGGACGTGCTTGCCGAAGATCCACACTCCGGTGTCGACCACGATGTATGCGGCGCTGACCTCGTCGGAGTGCTTGTCGACCTTGCCGATGCTGCCGTTGGTCGCCTCGACCTTGAACCCGGTCAGATCCGTACCGGCCTGGTAACCCGAAGCTGCCGGGTATCCCCACATGTTGTCAGTCACAAGAAACCCTTCCGTCGTCGTGCAGTGGTGCGAGAGATCCCTTCCGGCTATTCGGTGGGAAACCCTCAAAAGTCGCCTTCCCTGCAACCTCCGACCAACACGCGTTTCCTCCATCGCCGGACAATATGGCGTGGATCGCGTGCATCAGACGGCGGTCCGCGAAGATACGGCGGGAGGAAGGCGTTGAAGCCCTTCCGGCCGCGCGAAGGCCGCAGTCGTGGATGGCTGCAGGGGATCACGTCGCATCAAGTCAGTGCTTGAAGGCGTCCTTGATGTGCTCGCCGGCCTGCTTCACATCGCCCTTGGCCTGGTCGGCCTTGCCTTCGGCTTCGAGGCGCTCGTTGCCCACAGTCTTACCGGCGGCTTCCTTGACCTTGCCTTTTGCCTTGTCCGCGGTGTTCTCGGCCTTGTCTTCGGCACCCATGGTTCCTCCAAGATCTGTGCGGATGATGCACCTGGCCGCCTACCCAGGTCGGCCACGTCAATACCCGGCAATTTCGGACACATGAGGAATCACCCGGCGCTCCGCCCCGGCGACGAAGGGTGCCCTCCGATTGGCGGAAAATTGTGTGACTGCGGAATCCATCCCGGGGTATCCGCTGGTCAGGAGGTTGATAACCATGGGTCCACTGCTTCTGGTTCTACTGCTCGCCCTGATTCTGTTCGGCGCCGGGTTCGCGCTGAAGATCCTGTGGTGGGTCGCCGTCGTCGTACTGGTGGTCTGGCTGCTGGGCTTCGTCATGCGCGGCACGGGTGCCTCCGGCAGCCGCGGTCGCTGGTACCGCTGGTAGGCGGCCGCATCGCACGTCATCGTCAGGCCCCGGCCCCGCCGGGGCCTGACGCATATCAACACCGCGCGAGCACGCGAATCAGCGGCACGCTGCCCGACCGGACACGAATCCGGCGGTCCGGCTTCGGGTAGACGTGAGCTAGCGGGGGCGGGCGGGGCGTCGATTCTCGCGGGCAGCCGGTCCACTCCGGCCACCGCCCTGGACGTCCGGGTCGTACTCCGGCGCGTTCTTGATCTGCCCTTGGTCAGGCCGATGTAGATCATCTCGTCATCGTGGTCTACCCGCCGTGCGGTGCCGCGGGTAGCACGACGTACTTGCCGATCAGCCAGGGCTTGGTGTTCACCACTGGATACGCGCCACCGACCTCGTGAGAGGCACTGTCAATCTTCCCGATGTGACCATCGGTCGCTTCGACCTGGTAGCCGATCAGGTCGGTACCGGCCTCATAGCGCGCATCGGCGGAGTACTCCCAGATCTCTGACATGACGCGCTTCCTCCGGGGGAGATCTCCGGTTGAAGGCGGTGCGTACGGGATCGGCGCTCAGGTGTGGAGGAGGCTGTTGTCTCCGTCGTACCCGTCGGCAGCTTCATCGTTGAACCAGTGGTCGCCTTCCGCGAGATACCGGAAACGCACTCGCCTCGCGGTGGGCATCTTCACCGTGACCGCCCGCGTGCCGTCGAGACGCTCCTCCAGCGGATGGACGCCCGGCTGCCAGCCATTGAAATCACCCACCACGCTCACCGCACCTCTCGGCTCCTCAGCAGGCAGCACGAACGTGACTTCAAGAGCGTTCTTACGCTGGGTGCGCTCCAACACGGCATGGCTCCTTCTCAGAGGGGGAACATCCACAGACATCCTCATCGCCGAACAGCCCAGCCACCGGCCCAGCACGGCCTGCGGCGCCCCAAACCCACCCCATCGGCGCACAGCCACCAACCATCCCCACAAGCGTCGGGGGACATCGCCATGGGAGCAGGACCAGCCCATCAGCCCCGCGGCGCGGCGAGCCAGAGGGGAGCCGATGCTCTGCGGGGCCGGGCAGGCGCTGCCGGATGCCATCGAACGGGGCTTGCGGAGCAGCCGAGTTGGCACCGACGGCCGCTCCGCTCACCGGTTGCCAACACGTCGCCGAGGCGACTCCCACCAGCACTGTTGCGCCATTCCGGTGGATCGAATGGACCAGCCGGTGGAATCCCTCACCTCGCCGCATGAGTGGGAGCGCACTCACCTGCCGGAAGTGTGCGGAACGACGGTGAACAGCCCCCCGTCGGGGTCACGCAACGTTGCCTGTCCCTGACCGGGCGTGGGAGAGTGCGGAACGGCGGTTCCGCCGAGTTCGAGGGCTGCCCGCACGCACGCTTTCACATCAGCCACGGGGAAGTGCACCTGCCATCGGGGACGCCTCGCAGGGTCCGGCGCCACCTCGACAGCGCCGGAATTCAACCGGGCCATCACATGCCCCGCGCTGCGCAGCACCACTTCCTGGTCCTCGTAGGCGACCTCGCAGCACCCGGGGCGTTCGCACGCCCAGTCCAGGACCTCGCCGTAGAAGATGGCTGCGTCGAATGCATTGCGGGTCCACAGTCGCAACCACGCCGGTGCTTGTCGCCGCCATGCATCCCACTGGGACAACAACTGCCCTTCCCAGATGCCGAAGACGGCGCCGTCCCGGTCCGCGGCCAGTGCCCCGCGGCCGTCCCCGAGGCTCAGCGGCCCAACCGCGACCGTACCGCTGCGCTCCCGGATCCGCGCCGCGGTCACGTCCGCGTCCGCTACCGCGAAGTAGGGGGTCCATGCCACGGCCACCTGCAACGCAGGCGCCAGAGCACCGATGCCCGCAACGGGCGACCCGTTCACGAGCGCCACACTGAACGCGTCACCCAGTCCGCCGGGCCGAAACTCCCAGCCCAGCACCGCTCCGTAGAACCGCTGCGCGCTCTCCAGATCGCGGGCCATCAGACTGATCCAGCACGGTGCGCCGAAGACGTCGCTGCCGGTGGTTCCTGCGGTGGGCCCCGCAGCTTCTTTGTTCTCCATCGCTGACATCTCGTCCGTCCCGGGTTTCCGGCCGCATCGTGAACGTGAGGGCGCCGCTCCCATTGTCCTCTTGCCGCTTCAACGCGCAGGTCGCCGATCGGATGCGGGCGGCCGTACGACCGCCGGTGCCGGGCTTTCCACGCACCTGCTCAGGAGCAGGTCCACCGCCGGCACTCGCGATCTCGCGTGTTTCACACCACTGTCCCGTGCCCGCTCAACGCCGGGAATCGTGCTGTCCGGCAATCCACGGGCGTCGGGTGTCATCAGTGGTGAGCGAGGAAGTCCCGCAACTCGCGATGACGACGCCGGCATCGCGCCCCAGACCCGCCTCGGAGCACCACCCCAGGAACAGGCCCAGCCGCCACGGCAACCACTGCCCTGAAACTCCGTCGGCCGCCCCGTGGGCTCGGCGCCTTCCTCGGGGCAGCGGCTCTCCCATACGTCAGGGCCGTTGCCACGCCACTCCACGATCGTGGGATCGCGTAAGCACGTGGTCGCCCTGGGGTTCGATCTGCAGGTGGTCAGCCATGGCAAACCCCTACCCGCTACGCCGCGGCGAACACGGAGACCAGTGCTTCGCCGAAGGCGGGCAGGTCATCGGGTTTACGGCTGGTCACCAGCACATTGGGTCCGGCAGTGCAGATCTGGACCTGTCGGTCGACCCACTGCGCGCCGGCGTTGACCAGGTCGGTGCGAAGGCTCGGCCATGAGGTCAGGCTCCGCCCGCCGACCGCATCGGCCTCGATCAAGATCCAAGGGGCGTGGCAGATCGCAGCTACAGGCTTCCCGGCGCCGAAGAAGGCCCTGACGAAATCCACCGCAGCGGAATGCATCCGTAGCGCGTCGGGATTGGCCACGCCGCCTGGCAGTACCAGAGCGTCGTATTCGTCGGCCGAGACACCGTCGACCACATCGTCGACTTCGAAGGTGTCACCGTGGTCCAGATGGTTGAATGCCTGGACCCAACCGCTCTGGGTGGACACCAAGCGCGGCATGCCTCCCGCCTCGAGAACGGCCTGCCAGGGCTGGGTCAGTTCCACCTGCTCGACGCCCTCGGGTGCAACCAGGAACGCAATGGTCTTTCCCTGCAAGGTGACCATGAGGCGACCTCTCTTCGTACGCGGAGTCGGAAAGCGCCTTGGAATCAGCGGAACGCCTCCCCGGCCGCACAGTCCCCAACAGCATCAAGGCTTTCACACTCTCAACGCCCCCGCGCTCCACGAATCCGGACGCCGCCCACCGCGGCGTGCCAACGCAGCAGCGACGTGAGCGGCCCGCTGGTCGTTGCAAGGGCAGTGTCGTGAACCCGCACAGCTGGAAGCACCGCCGTCTGCGACAGCGTGGTGCATACCGGCCGCCCGGCTCCGCGTTTCGGCCCGGTCAGCTATCGAACTGAGCTCACCAGCCGCAATTGCACGTCCTTCTCCTGGTCCCCGGCGGCGGTGCTGCGTTCCTGAACGTTGAAGGCGGCGGATAGTGCCTCCAACATCTCGTCAACCGCCCAGTAGCCGCCCTGGAGGCCAGCCTCGACGGCGGCTGACAGCCGCGCCGGCGCGAGGGGCGCATGCTCGGGGGTCACCTCGAAGGTGGAGGCCCACACGGTGTGCGGGTGCGATGCGGCGTTCGGCGCCTCGTCGTCTGTGCGGTCGCAGTCGAAAGATCGGCGCAGTGCCTCGAAGACGGCATTGGCATCTTCTTGCGAGCAGCTGGTGAGCGTCACCACCACTGGCGTCGTGGGCTGTGTGCTCTTCACGGCAATCCCTTCCTTTCTCGATTGTCCCGTGAAATGGGGATCCGCGCGATCCTGGGCCGCCGAGTGCCGCAGCACGCTGCTTGTGAATCCTGAACTGAGGGCGCGAGAAATCTACGGTGACGCACTTGCCGGAGCCTGGTCGAGTCGAACCACTGACGACCATGATTCCTCGTGTCCTAAGCCGGTGCCACCAGTGCCCGTAGAACAAACCGCCGCGTTCAAGCGCAAGGGCCTTGCCCCGCTCCCAGGGCCATGGCACAGCCTGGCCCCCTATTTGCCTCTGCTCGCTAACAATCTGCGTGACGGGGGAAGGTCACGTCCGTTGGCGTGGTGTATCGACGGCCAATCGGTGATTCGTTTTCAGGCTACTGAACTTGATTGGGTGATGTCGGGGTCGTTTGCCTGACAGTCGCTGGCCCGTTCCGGTAGCCGTGAGGTGTGCGGTACGCGCAGGGCGGCGGGCTGACCGACGCTGAGAGAGTCAAGCGGGAGCGGTTGCGGCTGCAGGCCGTCGAGCGCTTCGAGAGCGGGCAGAAGAACGGGGAGATCGCTGCAGCGCTGCGGGTGAGCGAGCGGGGTCGGTGGAGCGGTGGCGACGGGCCTGGCGTGAACAAGGCGAGGCCGGGGTGCTGTCGAAGGGTTCTCCGGGAAGGTCTCGGCTCAGTGAGGCGCAGGTCGTGAGGCTGGAGCGGGAGTTGGAGCGCGGCCCGCTCGCCCACGGATGGGCGGACCAGCGGTGGACGCTCGCCCGGATCACGACGCTGATCGGCCGGCTGTTCCACGTCTCATACACGGTAGAGGGCACATGGCAGCTGCTGAAGCGTCACGGCTGGTCGTGGCAGCAGCCCGCACGACGGGCCATCGAGCGCGACGACGAGGCGGTCGCAGTATGGAGGAAGGAGACCTGGCCGTGGGTAGGAGCGTCGCGGCGGAGCGCGGCGCCTGGGTGGTCTTTGAGGACGAGGCCGGGCAGTCGATGACTCCGCCGCGGGCCAGGACCTGGGGCCGGATCGGCCAGACATCCGTCGTCCGCGTGCGCGGACGCGGCTCCGGGCGGGTGTCGATGGCGGGCATGACCTGCTACAGGCCGGGCGAGCGGTCCCGACTCATCTACGCGGTCCGCGAGTACAGGGGGCGCAAGGACGAACCGAAGGGCTTTGGTTCGCGGGATTTCCGCGACCTGGTTGTCCGCGCTCACGCCCAGCTCGGCGGCCCGATCGTGCTGGTCTGCGACAACCTCCGCCTCCACCTGACCGCCGGAATACGGGAGTTCATCGACGCGAACGAGGAGTGGCTCACTGTGTTCCAGCTGCCCGCCTACGCCCCCGATCTCAACCCGCAGGAGGGCATTTGGTCCCTGGTCAAGCGCGACATCGGCAACCTCGCCGCCGACCTCGGGCAGATCACCCGAGTCGTCAAGCGCCGGCTCAAGAAGATCCAGTATCGCCCGGACCTGGTCGACAGCTGCCTCACCGGCACCGGACTCACCTTCGACTGACCAGTCGAGTCCCTCGACCCAGCTTGGGTGGGGCGGCAATCATCCCCCCATGACACCCACCTCTGACGTGGGCGGGTACAGGTCGAGGACGACAGTGAGACCCAGCCCGCCGACCTCGGCGAGCAGGCGGGCCGGCAGGACGCACGCTCCCTGACCGCTCTCACTGCCGAACCCGAGAAACAGATCCAGATCGCACTCGGCGGACAGACGCATCAGCTCCTCACGACTGCCGCTGACCACTCGGACCAGCGCCGCGACGTGCTCCTCAAGCTCGCTGTCGCTTCCGAGACCGCTCCGCCGGATCCAGACACTGGACTCCCTCCGGGCACTCCTCGGGTTCCGGGGACTCATCAAGCTCCCCTGTTCGAACAGCTCGTCCGGAACAATCCCCAGACGAGCCGAGATCTCGTCGGCGCGAACGGTCCGACTCATGATCCGAATCGACCCGGCCGCCCACATCGTGTCCGGCAACAGCGATCGCATCGTCAGGTCTTCTGGCACGCCCACACAATCGCAGGCCGATCAGCGTTCGGCCACCGCATTCCCGTCAGGACGCACGCACAGCCCGCCCACCCGACATCACCCAATCAAGTTCAGTAGTACTCCAGCCGTAGATCGTGATCTCGAGGGTGAGGGGAGTCGAGGCGGCAGGTGTCCAGCGTGGATCATCTCGCCCGAGATCGCCCATGCCGTCGCGGGCGTCGGCTCCTTCTCCGTCTACCCGAGTTCACCGCGACGGAGGGCGTCCCTTATCTCGCTGAGCTTCGCGGTCGTTGCCGGGGTCCGCTCCTGTGCTTGTTCAACGAGTCGGAGGGCATCGTCGATCTCGCTGAGCTTCCTGGAGGACAGGACGGCCGCCCGCTCTATCAGGTCGTCCCGGGACACGGTGGTCAGCCACGTGCACGGGGTGAAGCCTGGACGCGGGAACGCGAGCCGCAGCACGCCTTCGAGCGGCAGCCCTTCACCGGCGCCGACCGTCACTTCGATGCCCAGACCGCCGATGTCGAGGCCCGCCGGAGCAACGACCTGCATCACCTGGAACCCGGACGCGTCGTCTCCTGACAGCAGTACGACCAACCTCCGCTCGTCGAACTGGACCCACCAGACTTCGCCACGTTGCACAAGCCCTCCGATACACAGGAAGGCAGGCAGACGCTGCGCGACCTGACGCGGTGTGGAGACGGGTGCGGCCACCGTTGATCATCGGTGTGTGAAGACAAACGATCATGCGGTGGCCGCAGGTCACAGCGTAGACCCTGCCTGCTGGTAGGAGGCGTTCGAGGGCCTGATGAGCCGGATAGCGGGACGCTTCACACGGGTCGAATCCCGACGCCGGGCAAGGAAGTTGGTACTCGGCCAGTTGTCGGACCTGCCGCGCAAGAACTGCTGGACCATCGCCGAGTGGGCCGGGGACAGGACCCCGGACGGCATGCAGCACCTGCTCGGGAGGGCGAAGTGGGATGCCGACCAAGTCCACGACGAGGTGGGTGACTTGTCGTCGAGGGTGGTGATCACAGACTCCATCTGGTGGCGGACGGCGTCGGCGTCGGGCTGTTCGAAGACCGTCCGCAACAAGGTGGCCACCTACGGCTGAGCGGACTTCGGAACCTTGGTCAGCAAGTTGCGCGCGTAGTGGAGTCGTAAAGATTCAACATGTTGCCTTTCCTCGCGGGACTCGTTGAGCCGGT
>NZ_JAAIKO010000346.1 GCF_016107395.1 Streptomyces fildesensis | reverse complement strand
CTTCGAAAGTAGAAATAAGGTCCCTTGAGCGAGTGAGCGTCAAGAGTAAGAACAAACGAGTGACCTAATTTATAGGAGAGAAATCGGGAGTAGCAATCAATGGATGAAATACTGAACAAGGTTGGTTCCTATTGGGTGGGAAAACGGACTACCAAGGAGCTGAATTCCATCGGAGACGAGTTCACGTCATTTTATGGGAGTATTACCAAAGGGGTGACACATGCTGTTCAAACAGTCAAAGGGAT
>NZ_JAAIKO010000345.1 GCF_016107395.1 Streptomyces fildesensis | reverse complement strand
GGGAACTGGACGCGCGAGGAGGCGGGTCCGGGGCAGTGAGCACATCGCGGTCGTGAACCGCGGAGCCGCCTGCCGTACGGCGTGGAACTGATGCTGCAGCGGCCCTGCCCCGCTCGGCACTGAACGGGGGGCTGGGGGACGTGCAAGCGACGGCCAGGGCCCGCAACCTTGCGGAGCGGGCCCTGGCCGTTTGATGCGCGTCAGTGCTTAGGCGGGAACGATGTTCTCCGCCTGCGGGCCCTTCTG
>NZ_JAAIKO010000344.1 GCF_016107395.1 Streptomyces fildesensis | reverse complement strand
CAGAAGGGCCCGCAGGCGGAGAACATCGTTCCCGCCTAAGCACTGACGCGCATCACCGGGTAGGGCCCGCACCGTAAGGCTGCGGGCCCTACTCGTCGCCCGCACAATCCCCCCGCACACCCCCCGCTCATCGCGGGGCGAGGCGGCTGCGGACAGTAGAACCAAGCCGCATGGCAGGCGGCTCCGCGGTCCACGACCGCGATGTGCTCACTGCCCCGGACCCGCCTCCTCGCGCGTCCAGTTCCC
>NZ_JAAIKO010000343.1 GCF_016107395.1 Streptomyces fildesensis | reverse complement strand
CTGACATTGATCAACAGGTCACCGAAGAACAGCTCGCTGGTCTTTTTATTCACTGCGGACAGGTTGTTGATTGTCGTATCTGTGGTGATCCAAACTCTGTTCTTCGTTTCGCCTTCATTGAGTTTACTGATGAAGAGGGAGCAAAGGGCGCTCTTAATTTATGGGGGACTGTGCTTGGATATTACCCACTTAAAGTGCTGCCTTCCAGAACTGCCATTGCGCCTGTTAACCCAACATTTTTGCCAAG
>NZ_JAAIKO010000342.1 GCF_016107395.1 Streptomyces fildesensis | reverse complement strand
ACTTCACCACTGAGATTCCCCAGAGCATTCGAGCCTCCTACCGGGTACTGAGCGGTCCGGGCAGTCTGGCCCTCATGGGCGACTCCACGGGCGGTTACTGTGCGGCGAAGCTCGCTATGGAGCACCCCAAGGTGTTTTCCGCCGCGGTTTCCTTGTCCGGATACTTCAAGGCCGCGGAGGACATCACCACCGGCGACCTCTTCGGTGGCAGCAAGGCACGCCGTGACCGGGCCGACCTCAACTGGCG
>NZ_JAAIKO010000341.1 GCF_016107395.1 Streptomyces fildesensis | reverse complement strand
CAAGTGAACAAATAAAGTAAAAAAAACACATGAGATGACAAAGAAATAGGATGCTTAAATTGCAAGCAACCACAGCAAAAAGTAATTCAAATGAGGTCCGCAATGTTACTGGGCAATTCTTCAACAAGTACGTTATAGAATTTCTGAATGTCCTGCAGCATTTTCTCATCATCTTTTGTAACAAAGTTAATTGCCGCACCTTTTCTCCCAAATCGTCCACTGCGCCCAATACGATGAAGATAATTTTC
>NZ_JAAIKO010000340.1 GCF_016107395.1 Streptomyces fildesensis | reverse complement strand
GTAACTTCAACAGCAACAACACCAGCTAACTGATAAAAGTCGGCATAGGATAAGATAGAAAAATGCTCCTTGATGGGCTCCAGCAACCTAACAGCGATGTCAAGACCATTGTTAGCACCGTGAGCTAATTCAGCTGGATTCCTTATCGTCCCAAACGGTCCGCCAGTTTTGGTCTTCACGTCAAAAGTTCCAGCCGAGTGCCATGCAAGACGGAGGATGATCGGAGCGCAATTCTTTTCCGCGATCAA
>NZ_JAAIKO010000339.1 GCF_016107395.1 Streptomyces fildesensis | reverse complement strand
CAGCAAATTTAGAACATCGTCAAGGGCTGAGAAATACTCTGAAACTTCATCGATCTCGAAATCCACACCAGACTCATACATGAAGAGGATCTTCTCCGCTTCCTCCAGCCTCGTTTTGAAACTCGACTCGTTGGCCTGCACCAAATCCGTGATGTTGGATAAGCGGTTATCGAAGCTAGATAAGATCAAGAGCATGTCTTCGCGAACGTTCTGCGTCGTGTTGAGGCTTTTCACGATCTGCTGCGCCG
>NZ_JAAIKO010000338.1 GCF_016107395.1 Streptomyces fildesensis | reverse complement strand
AAAAAAAAAAAAAAAAAAAAAGAAAGAAAAAAAAATGAAAGCAGCAGCTTCAATCAAAGGAAAGCATGGAGGAGGGGGGCAGTCCGAGGGGCACTTTAACGATAGCTTTTCAAAGGATCAGCGGTTTTACCCGACCGGGCGTCGGTCCATGCTTTGGCAATCGTCTTCTTCATCTCGTCATCTCCTTCCTCGTACATGTTCTTCATTAAATCCATGATTCCTGCCATCGGATCCCTATCTTTGTCAAC
>NZ_JAAIKO010000337.1 GCF_016107395.1 Streptomyces fildesensis | reverse complement strand
GGCCTACAACAGCTTCAGCGACGAGATTCCGGTGATCTCGCTGGCCGGAATCGATGATGGGGAGGAGATTAGGAATGAGATATGCGACAAAATCGTTCGTGCGTGTGAGGATTGGGGCATTTTTCAAGTGATTGATCACGGAATTGACGAAAGAGTTATTGCAGATATGACTCGCCTAGCTAGGGATTTCTTCAATATGCCTCCTGAAGAGAAGCTGAGATTTGACATGACCGGCGGAAAGAAAGGTG
>NZ_JAAIKO010000033.1 GCF_016107395.1 Streptomyces fildesensis | reverse complement strand
ACAGGGGCCGCTAGCGCTAGCGGGGGTCACCGCTAGCGCCAGCGGCCCACGGGGCTACCCGGCGTCCCGGTTTCGGTCACGCTCCGCGACCGCTCCGAGGATCGCGTCCCGCTCCACACCGCGCCGGTTGACGACCTTCCCGTCGATGCGGCGGCCGACCTGCACCGTGCGGATCCCGCGCGGCTTGAGGACCATCACCAGCTGATCCGGGCCCCACCCGGTGTAGACATCCGGGCGCAGCAGCGCGAGGGCTGCGGTCAGCGTCTCGGACCACACCTTGTTCTCGCCCGCCGGCCAGATCGCCACCAAGTCGTCCAGCAGGTTGTCTCCCTGGGCAGCGGGGTCCGTGCTGCTGGTGCTCTCGCCGGCGGCGTGGCCGGTGATGGTCCTCGCCGCCTTGCGCATCGCCAGCGCGCGGACCGCGACGGCTTCGGCGGCGGGGGTGTCGAGGTAGGCGGTGCGGACCACGGTCGGTACGTGCAGCGCTCCGGCCAGGTAGCCGATGCCCGCGTCGACTTCGGGGCGGAAGGTGGTGGCGCGCACGCCGTTCTTGTAGGCGCTGGTGCCCAGGATCATGTCGTTCTCGACCTGTCCGGCGACCTTCAGGCAGAACCGGATGGAGACGTTGCCCGAGATGCCGGTGGGCAGGGAGTCCTTGTCGGGGCGCTGTGTGGCCAGCACCAGCACGACGCCGAGTGCGCGGCCGACCTTGATGATGAACTCGGCGTCCTCGCCGGCCTGCTTGCCGTACTTGGGGTGGGCGAAGAGGTTCTGGCACTCGTCGAAGATCGCCAGCAGCACATGCAGACCGATCTTCATGTCGGCGATCTGCCGGGTGACGCGCTTGTCGGGGCAGATGTCCCGGGGCAGTCCCTTGAGGATCGCGCCGCGCCGCATGACCTCTTTCCGCAGCAGCGCCAGCGACTCCGCCGCGTAGGCGATGGACTCGTCGTCGATGCCGGATACGAATCGGTGCGAGACCGGCTCGTGGGTGTCCAGGTCACCGGTGCCCTTGTTCTCGTGCAGCCACAGTTCCACCGACGGATCGAGCGAGGCACCGCAGACCAGGACGCGCACGCTGCTGGTCTTGCCCTGGCCGGGCTGGGAGCCGAACAAGTAGTTGTGCTGGACGATCGGCACCGACACCGCCCGCCCGCGCGGGTCCACCCCGAACGGCAGGTTGCGGAAGATGTCGTGACGGCCCTTGGTCGCCAGCGGCCAGGGGATCAGTCCCTGCTTGGCGATGTCGCGGTCACCGACCCACAACACCAACCGACCCTCATGCAGGTCCGCATCGCCCTCGGGCCACACGGTGCCCAGGGGGCGGCGCAGCCCGGAGGCGAGGCGCTTGCGGCGTTCCATGATGTCGCCGGCGGTGACCCCGCGCGGCAGGTCCACCGTGGCCCGCCACCCGGGCCCGTCCTGCCGGATCGGGTCCGGGAACGTGATCTCCCCGCGCCCCATCCCACCAATGCCCAGCGACAGCAGGGCCTGTTCGACCTGGTCGGAGGTGAGGCGAGGAAGGATGTGCTTGGACACCGCCCGGGTGATCAGCGGCCGGTCCGCCGGCCGCCCGTACAACCCGAGCAGCAGCATGGCGCCGAACCCGACCGCCGCAAGCTGGGCGGTGGAGAGCACCACCCACAACACCAGGGCCATAACCAGCCCGAACACAGCGGCCAGGGCCAGCATGACCGAGCGGGCGCGCACGCGGTCATCGCGCTTGCGACTGAGCTTGAGGTACAGCTCAGCGTCTTCCCGCCGCACCGAGTAGGCCCGCATCGGGGCGCCTTCGGCGTCCGTCGCCCACCGTCCGGCGCCCCCGACCAGCCGCACCACTCCCTGCGGGGAACGGCCGGCGATCCGGGCCACGTAGAGCGGACTGCGCACGGCATGGAACCCTGCCGCGTACGCGGTGTTGTTCGCCGCGCGGGCAACGGTGGCCTTGAACGTCGCCGTGTCCCTGGCCCAGTCGGGCACGACCGGCCGACGCACGGCCGGTTGCGCGTCGACGGGCACGGTGCCGGAGGTGGCGGTGTCCACCATCGCGGCCGGGCCCTCGTCGGTGTCGTCGTCCTCGTCGGCCAGCAGGGACGGGGCACCCTTGGCCCCCTCGTCGCGGGCGGCGCGGGCCTTGTCCAGGTCCACCAGCTCACCGCCGGAATCGGCGGCGAGGTCGTGTTCCAGGCGGTTGAAGAGTTCGTTTTCGTCGTCGTGATTCACTTCAGTTTCCTTCCAGAAACGGGAGGGTCGGCGGGGTCCGGTCACTGCTTTGGTCGGGAGAGACCGGACCCCGTTCAAGCGACGCGCTGTTCGGGATAGGCGCAGCTCACACACATGCCGAGCGATGCCGGTATGCAGTACCCGGCATCGGTGCGACAGGTCGGGCAGGTGCGCCGCGCTTGCATGGCCTTGGCGAGCGCGGCGTATTTGGCCGGCGTCATCGGCCGGACCGGCTTGGCCAGGTCGATGCGGTAGAGGTAGGCGACCAGCGGGCCGCGCCGATAGCGCGGCCGGAACACTTCCGCCTGCACCCCCTGACCACCCGGACGCAGCCCTAAAGCCCGTAACTGGCGACGCGTTGCCAAGCCATCGGGGGCGCAGCGCCACACATGGCGCGGCAACGTGCTCACCGGGCCCGGCATGCTCGCTGAACCGAGACACTTTCCGTAGACGAGGGACATCAGGACACCGCCTCATCGGCGGGTCCGTCGGGGGCGCGCTCAGCCTTCAACGCGTCGCGAACGAGTCGGGCCTTGGCCGGTGCGGTCCGCAGTTCCTTGCGGATCGCCTCGGCGGTCAGAGCATCATCGGGCCATGCGGCGGTGGCCTCGCGCCCCTCGATCAGAAGCTGGTCCGGGGTGCGGGTCGGTCGGGGGTTGCGGGCCGACTGGGGCACTCGACCGGTCGCCCGACGCGGCGCCTGCACCACTGCCGCAACCGGCTGCGCAGTCGAAGCGACGACCGGGTGAGGGTCGGCCGACTCCAGCGCCGCACGAACCGGTACTTCCGGCATGGCGGGCGGGGTCGACTCTTGCAGGTCAGACACCGACTGATTCATCAGCATCACAGATAGTTCATCCTGGTTTGCTGTCCGGTGGTGCAGCACCTTCGCCACCAGGTCAGAGCCGAAGAAGATCGACCCGACCGGCAGCGACGTGGCCAGCAGCACCAGCGCCCAATTCGCAGGCGCCCACTCAGCGAGCACCATCCGCGATCCGCCGTCGTGCAGCGCGGGGACCAGGCCGTGTACGTAGTTCAGAACCAGCGACGCGGCGGTATACCCCGCCAGCACCCACCGGGCGGTGGTGCGGTCCTGGCCGGTCAGTACGAGCGTGGCAACGAGCGCCAACGCCATCAGCCCATCGACGACGAACGGGTACAGCAGCGAAGCCGTACCGTCCGCCCCGACCGTGGCCGCAACATCGCGCTGCGCGTTCCACGACACCCGAAACGCCATCCCCACCACACCAACAAGCGCCAGAACCAGCAGGGTCTTCGGGAGCCGCTTCATGCCCCGACCCCCGCCGGAACCTGCCGGACGAGGTTCGCCAGCCGCAACCGCTCAGCGAGCACCTTGTGCTGCGCCCGCCGGATCCGCCGCGTATCCACCTCGGAGGCGGGCCGGTCGAGCGTCATGATCTGTGCGTCCAGCAACTCGACTTCCGCCAGGATCACGGGCATCTCAACCTCGATGCCCGCAAGCTCAGCGTCCGTCGGCTCCCGGTCGAACTCTGCGGCGGTAACAACCGCCTGAACGGTGCCGATGTACCTCATGGGTCGTGTTCCTCTCAGGGTGGACGGCCCTAACAGCGGCCCCGGTGTTCGAGCACCGGGGCCGCGCGCCGTTGAAATGGGTGGAGTACCCCGGGCGGGATTCGATCCCGCGCCCTCACGGCGAGATGCCGGGGCGGTGAAGCGGTGACGGCGGATCTCGCTTCGCATGGCGTCGTTCGTCTCGGAGAGATCCGATATCCCGAGGGTCAGCACGACGAAAGTTGAGCCATGCGGTTCTTTAGAGCCGATGGCGTGTCCCCCTACGGGGTGTTGGGCCCGGTTGTGACGGGGGCCCGTTCTCGATCGGCTGGTCTCCACTCGCCTCGGTCGGAGTCCTCACGGCCGTCGTACTGCGGTGGATCACGCTGTGGAGTTGTGCGTGACGCGATCAGCCCCTCCGAAAGTTCCGGCGGGTGATGGCCACACCAAGAGATTGGACCGGTGGACCGGTCCAGTCAAGTGTTGAATCTGGAGTTGAGAGGCGTCGCTCCACGAATCCGCAGGTCAAGGACCCTGACGGGGCATCAAAAAAGCTGGACCGGCGGACCGGTCCAGCTTCCTTTGGCGGCCTACCTACATTGCGTAGGTGTCCACCTGCTCGAAAAATGAGGAGGGCGTGACACCTTCCTCGCAGACCAGCGCGCGACCATGTTGGTCGTACGCGGTGTGGAGGATGACCGCTACCGCAACCGGTGCTGTCAGTTGCAGTTGCTGCATCTCTTCATCTGAGGCCAGCCGGACCGTGGTCACGTCGGTCCCCTCAGTAGGGAAGCGGTCAGTCTGGCGCCGGACGTACCTTGTGGTGCCCTCGGCGATCGGGGCGTTCTGTTCCAAGCGGGGGGAGAGATCGGCCACTTCGGCGGGGAACCAAGCCACGACGTAGCTGTGAGGGGTTCCGTCCGGCAGTTGCATCAAGCGGATGCGCTGGAGCGCTTCGACTTCTGCGGGCAGACCTAGTGCTGTTGCGACGTGCGGCGGGGGCACAGCGCGGACGGGTACTCCGACCCGCACGAACGGCATGCCACCGGTGGTACGGGTCGATCCCGATCTGCGATCGCCGGCAGGGCGAGCAATCGGGGTCTCCGTGATGATGAAGCCTGTTCCTTGTCGAGCCTCAACGATGCCGTCCCCGCGGAGCACGTCCATGGCCTTCACTACTGTCGCGCGCGATACGTGCCACTGCTCAGCCAGGTCCCTGCCCGACGGAAGAGTCGAGCCGGGGGGGAACTCGTCGGCAGCGATGCGCGAGCGCAGGGACTCTGCGATCTCCTCGTATTTGAGCAGTGCCATAGCTCTCCAGGATTGATGGTCTGGACTGGTCCACCGGTACAAAGCATACTTCCTACATGCTGAAGCCTGAGCTAGCGCCCGAGGTCGCACACTTCTACTCGAATGTGGCCGATGAGGGGCAACGTCTGTCCTGCTCTGCCGATGGACGGTTGGAGATGCTGCGCACGCAGGAACTCCTACGCCGATTCCTGCCACCGGCGCCGGCCCGCGTCCTGGACGTCGGTGGTGGCACCGGCGCGCACGCCCGGTGGCTGGTGGAAGACGGGTACTACGTCGACTTGATCGACCCCGTGGCCCGGCACGTTGAGCAGGCCAGCGAGGTCTGCAACGCAACACTCGGCGACGCGCGCGCCCTCGCAGCGCCAGACGCCTCCTACGACGCTGCGCACCTACTCGGCCCGCTCTACCACCTCCCGGACCGTGCGGACCGCTTGCGCGCACTAACCGAGGCGCGGCGGGTTGTGCGGCCGGGTGGCCTCGTGGCGGCGGCAGGCATCAACCGCTACGCCTCCATCTTCGAGAACGCGGCTACGGCCAGCCTTCACACAGAGAAGATGGAAGCGTCAGTCGCCAAGATCCTCAGCTCAGCGGTGCACGACGGTCAGGGCCGATTCACCGTCGCCTACTTCCACCGTGCCGAAGAACTCGCTGACGAACTGTGCGAGGCCGGGCTTGTCGATGTGGCGGTCTTCGGTATCGAGGGCCCAGTTTGGTCGCAACTAAAGGCCGTAGAGCAGCACCCGGGCACATCCGAACCGAGCGAATCGCTCTTCCAGTCGGCCCTGACCGCCGCACGGCTGGCAGAGCCGTACCCCGAACTCCTCGCCGCCAGCTCTCACCTGCTCGCCGTAGGACGATCCCCCAGTTGATCGGAGCGCGCCCCGACCATGTCGCAGGTCGGGGCGCTGAGCCGCTGATGAAAGCGCAGCCTCGACCTGCACCTCTTAGCGATCTAGGTCAGGTACCAGCGTGCGGCCTCAGCGTAGTTATCGACGGTCAAGTGAGGGGCTGTTGCCTCATAGCCTGGCTTAATGCAAAGTGCCCCGCGCTGGAATGCTGTACGGGAAGCCCGGGGAAGCAGACCCTCGCTCCTGAAGCCGGTATTCACCGTACGCAAGGAACATTGCCTAAGCTTGCCGTCAGTCTGCAGGAAGCTCATTAGCCAAGGGCTACCGTAGTCGTCGATGCTGTACTGGACAACCCACCCCCGATCAACTGGCTCATAGAGCTCGAAGGTATCGTGCTTATTGGGCCGATTGGGAAAACTGAACTTACGCTTTTGGACCTGCTCATGCCGGTAGATGGTCTCGGGCCCCACCCCTCTTTGTTGCATGAGCGCGATGAACCCCTGCGCTGCCTCTGCCCCTGCGGCAAGTTTCTTCGCCAGCTGTTGACTCCTCGCTTGGCTTTCTGCTTGCGCAGCTTCCAGTTTCCGCTGCATAATGCGCTCGATGTCATCACTTGCGGACATGGTTCCCCTCTCATTGCCAGTAATGCGCCAACGAAGTGGATTCTTAAGGCTGTCCTGTGATGCTCGAAGCGAGCAGCCGCAAGCGGCGTGCCGTTGTTGTGGGATCTTCAAGAATTACGTATTGAGTCGACACCTTTCGGATTGCATGAATCAATGAGGAGGACAGGAACGATAGTACTGATTCAATTTCCGCCGGGGTAGGTGGATCTTCTACCTCTGAGCGCAGAATCAAGTAGAGATCGTGGGCAGAGAGTGCGCCCGTTGTGACCGTATCCGCGTTCGCCGCTTCCGTGGCGAGCTGTCGTAGTACGCGATCGCAAAGCCGGTACATTCTTTTCTCCGAAGCCCAGCTCTTTTCGAGTGATGCGACGCTAACTACGCCGATTTTATTGCAGAATTCGCGCAGGCTTGAGAGCGGGAGTGGTGCAATGGCGTGCTGCTCAATGATTGCGATGAGTGTATTCACCTCAACAAGTCCGACTCCATGTGCTTCCGCCCTCGACGCAAGTCGAGTGCCGGGGAAGCTCGGACCTACAACGAGTGCATATTCTGCCGAGTTGCCTGAGCGATGCTCCTTGAGTGTGTCGTAATTTACTTGGGTTTCCCCAATTTTCCCAGAAGCTGAGGACTTGGCGTCAACGATTACGCTGTACTTCATTTCGCCGGATAGGCTAGCCGTTACCAGAACATCGGTTTGCCCTGAACCACCGAGTAGCTGACTATCGAACCCCAGATAACTGAACGCTTCGGCTACGGACTTCTCAAAGCGCTCCGGGTTTGACGAGGCTTTCGAGGTTGCACGTAGGTCATCAATGAGTTTGCTGAGCTCGGTATCAGTTTCCTTGTCGGGGATCGTTGTGGAAGTTTTCTCCTCGGCCGTCTGTTGCGAGGCGGTTGGCAGTTCGGCCAAGAGAGCCCGTCCTAGAGGCAAGACCTGGTAATGGCCCCAAGCGACTTCCTCGACTAGGCCACATTCCCTCAACATTTGCAGGCGGGTTCGTACTTCTGCAATATCCTCTCGCGGTACCCCGTAGCGAGTGCGCGCCAGTGCGGCAAGGTCTCGCGGTGTATCTACCTCCTCAAGAGCTTCGAGAACTTCGCCGACAAAGGAGAATTTGGAATGGATGATCCGAAGGAAGTCGATGTCATGCTCTGCCTCGGCGCAAGCATTTGCAGCCTCGGTGGACCGAAAGGTGCCAAATCCAATCTGTTCGACGAGGCCCGCGTTCTTCAAGGTGCTGAGAGCGGCGGCTACCGAAGAAGGTCGCAATCCGAATTCTGCCGAGGCGAACTCGTCGATACCCTCACGTGAAGTATCGCTTTTGAGGGCATTGGCGAACTTCCGCAGCGACGCGAGTGAGTCTCCCTCGCTGCGCGGAATGTAGCCGATGGCGGCCCGCCTCTCGGTCAGTACCGATGTTTCGAGGGCGTCGCGAACGACCGGATGTGCGCCTGGAATGCTGACAGACTCAGATTTCCTAGTAATCCTTCTCCTGAAGTTCTCGGAATCGGCCAACTCAAGGCGCTCCAGAAGAGCCAATCCGCTTTCCGTCAGGACGACTTGGTGGCGAAAATCTAGTTCCATAAACCCGCCAGATCGAAGCCAGGCGGTACGCCTCCGAATTTGGTCCAGCGTATCCCATGAGCACTCGTATTTATCTGATGCAATTGATAGAAGATCGGACTGAGTACGGCCGGTTCGAGCCTCATGCATCAACTCACCAACATACCGAATGTTGGAATGTAGTACCGCCATAAGATAGCCGTTATCTCCGGACTCTAGCCAGTTCTCGGCCGCCGATGTTAGAATCCAAGAATTCTTCCCCATTCGAGTGAGCATTCCCGCCGGTTGCAATCTTTGCCCCATTGAAGAAATGCTCGTTTCGGCGCCAAGGCCTCCAGGTAGGCTGATTAGTTCATCAATTCCAGTGCCTTCTTTGAGGGCTGTCAGGAGGGTGTGTAGTACCTCAATTTGGTGATCGCTCCCTCCAGAGAGAGCTGGCATGGAGAATGCTCGACTACCCCACGGTCGCACCGGCGGGTACTCAAATGTCGGCTGATTCTCCAAGGCGTACCTCCGGAATTTATCCGATTGGGCTGACCCTAGGCGTCGCCCTATCGCTGTGATTGTACGCCGACGAGCAGGCTCGCGGCATTCATTCCAACACTTTCCCAAAAACAGCTGTGGGGGTCTCAGTCCAACCGTGGTTTGGCCTTCGCTCATGTGAGATGGCTGCCTATGCGATGAGGCGGCTACCTTCGCAAGGTGGGGCGGGGCTTCCTAGGCCGGTCTTTAAATCGCACGAAGTAGGTGACGGGTGTCAGGAGGATTGCCTCTGGAAAGGGGGGTAGGGGGCGTATCCGGCGCTCTGACCTCCGGCGATGCCCGGATGCCTGGGCCGTCTGTGGGCCGTCCGAGGGTGACCAACGACGACAGATGACCGCCACCCGTGACCGCTGTCACCCGGACCTACCTGCTATGTCTGCGACACTGGTAGCACCATGCCTGTACCCGGAGAACTCACCTTTGCCGTGCCGCGTGGGGCCAAGAAGCCCCCGCGGCACCTCGCCGACCTGACCCCTGCCGAGCGACGGGAGGCGGTTGTCGAGCTGGGCGAGAAGCCGTTCCGCGCCAAGCAGCTGTCGCAGCACTACTTCGCGCGGTACGACGACGACCGGGCCGCCTGGACGGATATTCCGGCGGCCTCGCGCGACAAGCTCGCGGACGGGCTGCTGCCCGAGATGATGTCGGTCGTGCGGCACATCAGCTGTGACGACGACACCACGCGCAAGACGCTGTGGCGGCTGTTCGACGGGACGCTCGTCGAGTCGGTGCTGATGCGGTACCCGGACCGGGTGACCATGTGCATCAGTTCGCAGGCGGGCTGCGGGATGAACTGCCCGTTCTGTGCGACCGGGCAGGCGGGGCTGGACCGGAACCTGTCGACGGCCGAGATCGTGCACCAGATCGTGGCCGGGATGAAGTCGCTGCGCGACGGCGAGATCCCCGGTGGTCCGGCCCGGCTGAGCAACATCGTGTTCATGGGCATGGGCGAGCCGCTGGCCAACTACAACCGCGTCATCGGCTCGATCCGCCGGCTGACGGACCCGGAGCCGGACGGGCTGGGGCTGTCGCAGCGCGGGATCACCGTGTCGACGGTCGGGCTGGTGCCGGCGATGCTGCGGTTCGCCGACGAGGGCTTCAAGTGCCGGCTCGCGGTGTCGCTGCACGCCCCGGACGACGAGCTGCGCGACACCCTGGTGCCGGTCAACACCCGCTGGAAGGTGCGCGAGGTGCTGGACGCCGCGTGGCACTACGCGGAGGTGTCCGGCCGCCGGATCTCCATCGAGTACGCGCTGATCAAGGACATCAACGACCAGGCGTGGCGGGCGGACCTGCTCGGGCGGCTGCTCAAGGGCAAGCGCGTGCATGTGAACCTCATCCCGCTCAACCCCACCCCGGGGTCCAAGTGGACGGCTTCGCGGCCGGAGGACGAGCGGGCGTTCGTGCGGATGCTGGAGTCGCACGGGGTGCCGGTGACCGTCCGTGACACGCGCGGCAGCGAGATCGACGGAGCGTGCGGGCAGCTGGCGGCCTCCGAAGGCTGAGACGCCTGCCGGGTGTCGGCGGGCGCGCTGCTATCGTGGCGCTCGTAGATTCGTACAAATGAACATTTCCGACAGGGGAGCGCACCAGCGCTGAGAGTGCGGCCACCGGCGAAGCCGGTGCGGCCGCAGACCCTCGGACCTGATCCGGGTAATGCCGGCGTAGGGAGTCAACCGCTCATGAACACCAACCTTCGGCGCGCCGCGACAGCGGTCGTGGCCACCGCCCTCGGCGCGACAGCGCTGGCCGCCTGTGGCGGCTCCGGCGACAAGGCCGACGGCTCGAAGACGGCGACGCCGTCGAAGACCGTCACCCTCGTCAGCCATGACTCCTTCGCCGCCTCGCCCGCGGTGCTGAAGGAGTTCACCAAGGAGACCGGCTACACCGTCAAGGTGCTGGCCGGCGGTGACGCGGGCGCGGCCGTGAACCAGGCGATCCTGTCGAAGGGGCACCCGCAGGGCGATGTCTTCTTCGGCGTCGACAACACGCTGCTGTCGAGGGCTCTCGACAACGACCTGTTCACGCCGTACGAGGCCAAGGGCCTGGACCAGGTCCCGGCGGCGCTGCAGCTCGACAAGGACAAGCACCGGGTCACCCCGGTCGACTCCGGCGACGTCTGCGTCAACTACGACCGCAAGTACTTCGCCGCGCACCAGCTGGCCGTGCCGGCGACCTTCGACGACCTGATCAAGCCGGAGTACAAGAACCTGCTGGTCACGGAGAACTCCGCGACGTCCTCGCCGGGCCTGGCCTTCCAGCTCGGCACGATCGCGAAGTACGGCGATGGGGGCACCTCCCAGGGCGGAGCCTCTGGGGGAGGGTGGCAGGACTACTGGAAGAAGCTCAAGGCCAACGGCGTCGAGGTCGTCGACGGCTGGGAGCAGGCGTACAACGACCGCTTCTCCGGCTCGGCCGGCGGCAAGGGCAAGGGCGACAAGCCGCTCGTCGTCTCGTACGCCTCCAGCCCGCCCGCCGAGGTGCTGGGCGTCACGCCGCAGCCGGCCCAGGGGCCGACCGGTGTAGCGACCGGTACATGCTTCCGGCAGATCGAGTTCGCCGGGCTGCTCAAGGGCGGCAAGAACGACGCGGGTGGCAAGGCGCTGCTGGACTTCCTGCTGAGCAAGACGTTCCAGCAGGACATGCCGCTGCAGATGTTCGTGAACCCGGCCCGCCAGGACGCGGCGCTGCCCGCCGAGTTCACCAAGTACGGCGTGAAGATCGACGCCCCGCCCACCGTGGCGCCCGACGAGATCGCCAAGAACCGTGACCAGTGGGTCAAGACATGGTCCTCGCTCGTCCTGAAGTAGGGACTCCCGAAGCGGCTCCCGGGGAGCCGCGCCGCGGGACTCCGGCGAGGAGCCCGCGGCGCGCCCCGCGGGCCGCCGCGGTGCGGCTCGGTCTGATGGCGGTGCCCACCGCGTTCTTCGCGGTCTTCTTCGCCTACCCGGTGGCCGCCATCGTCACCCGGGGGCTGCGCGAGGGCGGCCGGTGGCGGTTCGGCCGGATCGGCGAGGTGCTGACCGACCCGGAGATCCTGCGGGTGCTGTGGTTCACCGCCTGGCAGGCGGTCGTCTCGACCGGGCTGACGCTGCTGGTCGCACTCCCGGCGGCGTATGTCTTCGCCCGCTTCGAGTTCCCGGGCAAGCGGCTGCTGCGGGCGGTGGTGGCGGTGCCGTTCGTGCTGCCCACGGTCGTGGTCGGCTCGGCGTTCCTGGCGCTGCTGGGCCGCGGCGGCATGCTCGACGACCTGTGGGGCGTCCGGCTGGACACCACCGTGTGGGCGATCCTGCTCGCTCACGTCTTCTTCAACTTCGGCGTCGTCGTCCGGTCCGTCGGCGGTCTGTGGTCGCAGCTCGACCCGCGCCAGGAGGAGGCCGCCCGGGTCCTGGGCGCCGGCCGCTTCGAGGCCTGGCGCCGGGTGACGCTGCCGGCGCTGGGACCGGCCGTGGCCGCCGCCGCGCTGATGGTCTTCCTCTTCACCTTCACGTCCTTCGGCGTGATCCAGATCCTCGGCGGGCCGAAGTACTCCACGCTGGAAGTGGAGATCTACCAGCAGACCGCGCAGTTCCTCGACCTGCCGACGGCCGCCGTCCTCACCCTCGTGCAGTTCGCGGCGGTCGCCACGATCCTCGCGCTGCACGCGTGGACGGTGCGCCGCCGGGAGAGCACGCTCAAGCTCGTCGACGCCGCGCACACCTCGCGGCGCCCGCGCGGCGCCGCCCAATGGGCGCTGCTGTGGGCGGTGCTGGCCGTCATCGTGCTGCTGATCCTGGTGCCGCTCGGCGTCCTGGTGGCGCGTTCGCTGGACGGGCCCGACGGCTACGGCCTCACCTTCTACCGGGCGCTGCTCTCGGTCCCGGAGACCGGCGGCACCTTCGTCGTCGCGCCCATCGAGGCGGTCTGGAACTCCCTGCAGTACGCGGCGGTGGCCACGCTCATCGCGCTGCTGGTGGGCGGCCTCGCCGCCGCCGCGCTGACCCGGCGCGCGGGCAGGCTGGTGCGGGGCTTCGACGCGCTGCTGATGCTGCCGCTGGGCACCTCGGCGGTGACCGTCGGCTTCGGCTTCCTCATCACCCTCGACGAGCCCCCGCTGGATCTGCGGTCGACGTGGCTGCTGGTGCCGCTGGCGCAGGCGCTGGTCGGTGTGCCGTTCGTGGTCCGCACGATGCTGCCCGTGCTGCGCGCGGTCGACGAACGGCTGCGGGAGGCGGCAGCGGTGCTGGGCGCCTCGCCGTGGCGCGCCTGGCGCGAGGTGGACCTGCCGCTGGTGCGGCGCGCGCTGCTGATCGCGGCGGGCTTCGCGTTCGCCGTCTCGCTCGGCGAGTTCGGCGCGACCGTCTTCATCGCGCGGCCCGACAACCCGACCCTGCCGGTGGCGGTGGCCCGGCTCCTCGGGCGTGCCGGGGAGCTCAACTACGGGCAGGCGATGGCCCTGAGCACCGTTCTGATGCTGGTGTGCGCGGGCGCGCTGCTGGCACTGGAGCGGCTGCGCACCGACCGTTCAGGAGAGTTCTAGATGACGCAGTCCTCCACTCCGCTGCTGCGGCTCGACGGTGTGACGGTCCGCTTCGGGGAGCGCGCGGCGCTCGACGCCGTGGACCTGGAGGTCGTCGCGCACGAGACGGTGTGCGTCCTGGGCCCCAGCGGCAGCGGCAAGTCCACCCTGCTGCGGGCGGTGGCCGGGCTGCAGGCGGTGGACGCCGGCCGGGTGCTGCTGGACGGCCGTGACCAGGCGGGCGTTCCCACCCACCGGCGCGGTCTCGGCCTGATGTTCCAGGACCACCAGCTGTTCCCGCAGCGGGACGTCGGCGGCAACGTCGCCTTCGGACTGCGGATGCGGGGGACCCGGCGCGACGAGGTGGACCGCACGGTCGCCGGACTGCTCGACATGGTGGGCCTGCCGGGTGCGCAGCGGCGGGCCATCGCCGCGCTGTCCGGCGGGGAGCAGCAGCGCGTCGCGCTGGCGCGCGCGCTGGCCCCCGAGCCGAAGCTGCTGATGCTGGACGAGCCGCTCGGCCAGCTCGACCGCGGGCTGCGCGAGCGGCTCGTCGTCGAACTGCGCCAGCTGTTCGGCCGGCTCGGCACGACGGTGCTGGCCGTCACCCACGACCAGGGCGAGGCGTTCGCGCTCGCCGACCGGGTCGTGGTCATGCGCGACGGTCTGATCGCGCAGACCGGCACCCCGCTGGAGGTGTGGCAGCGGCCCGCCTCCGAGTTCGTCGCCCGCTTCCTCGGCTTCGACAACGTCGTCGAGGCGACCGTGCACGGCGAGGCGGCCGACACCCCCTGGGGCAAGGTGCCGGTGCAGCCCGGCGCGCCCCAGGGGCCGTGCCGGCTGCTGGTCCGCCCCGCCGGGGTGCGGCTGACCGGCGTCCGCGACGGGCTGCCCTGCACGGTGACGGCCAGGACGTTCCGCGGCGACCTGGTCACCCTGCTGCTGCGCCCGGCGGACGGGCCGCCGCTGGAGGCGGCCTGCTCGCTGCGGGACGCCCCGGAGGCCGGTACCGAGGTGGGTGTCACCTTCACCGCTCAGGACGTCGTGGTCCTCAGCGTCCAGCCGGGCTCATCGACCGGTAACTGACGCGGTGAGCCGGGCCAGCGCCTCCGGCGCCTCGTCGACGGAGTCGACCAGGGCGATACGGGCAGCCATCGGGCGGTCCTTCGCCAGTGCTTCGAGCAGTGGCCAGGTGGGCAGGTCACGGGTCCAGTGCTCGCGGTTCACCAGCACCATCGGGGTCGGGACGCCCCGGGACTCGTAGTAGTTCGGCGTAGCGTTGTCGAAGATCTCCTGGACGGTGCCGGCCGCGCCCGGCAGGAAGATCACGCCGGCGGTGCAACGCGCCAGCAGACCGTCCTCGCGGACCGCGTTGGCGAAGTACTTGGCGATGTGCGAGGCGAACGCGTTCGGCGGCTCGTGCCCGTAGAACCAGGTGGGGATGCCGACGGACGCGCCGCCGTCCGGCCAGCGCTCCCGGACGGCGAACGCGGCCGACGCCCAGTCGCCGATCGACGGGGTGAACAACGGCGCCTTCGCCACGATCCGCAGCGCCTCGCCGAGCACCTCGTCCCCGAACGGGGCCGTGTAGGCACCCAGGTTCGCCGCCTCCATGGCGCCCGGGCCGCCCCCGGTGGCGACGGTCAGTCCCGAGCGGGCGAGCGTCCGGCCGAGGAGGGCGGCGCCCGCGTACGCGTCCTTGCCGCGCGCCATCGCGTGGCCGCCCATGACACCGACCACCCGTTCACCGGTGAGCAGTTCGTCGAGCGCGTCCGAGACGGCGTCGTCGTGGATGCTGCGCAGCATCGACGCGAGTATGTCGCCGCCGGCCCTGGTCCGCTGGAACCACTCGTAGGCGCGGGCGTCCGGAGTCGTTTCGTACCCGGCGGGCAGCCCTTCGTAGAGCGCTTCGGGGGTGTACAGCGTGCCCCGGTACGGATCGAACGGAAGGTACGGGACCGGCGGGAACACCATCGCCCCGCACGCCCGGACATGTGCGAGCGCAGCGGGCTCCATGGGGCAGCCCAGGAACACCGCCCCCACCGGGTCCAGGGCCAGCAGCGCGGCCGTACGGTCCGTCAGATCGACGGCCTGCAGCCGGTATCCGGCGAGCGAACCGGTGGCGGCCACCCGGTCGAACTCCGCGGGCGATTCGATCTCGTGGTCAGGGGCGCCGCTCTGCGGCGTGGAGTCGGTCAGCACCGCTGCACCCTAGCGGCAGGCACCGAACGCGCGACACGGTCTAGACCGCCAGCGGGGACGCCGCGAGTTGCGCGATGAGGACGGTCAGCGGGATGACGACCACCAGCACCACCGCACAGCGCAGTCCGGCGGCGGCGCGCAGCAGGCTCGCGGGGACGCCGAGCTGGACGAGGGCGGCGGTGGAGTGCTCGCGGGTGCGGCGGGCTTCGAGCGCGGCGGTGAGCACGGTCCCGAGCGCGCAGATCGTGATCAGGGCGGCGGCGAGGCCGGTGAGCGGGCCGAGTTCGCGGTCGCCGGTGCCGTAGAGCTCCAGGGCGGCCAGCGCCCCGGCCGTGACGGCGCACAGTACGCCGACCGGGCGGCCGATCCGGGGCGACTCCTCCTGGAGGGTGCGGCCCGCGAGCAGCCGCAGGGCGCCAGGGCGGTGGAGGGCCAGCAGACGTCCGCAGGCGTGGACGAGGCCGGGACCGGCCAGGACCATGCCGGCCGCGGTCAGCGCCCAGCCGGCCAGCACGGTGGGGGCGGCGCTGCCGAGGCCGCCGGGCAGCGGCAGCAGGTCCGTCGCGGTCGAGCGGCTCAGGTTGTCGGCGGTCACCTCGATGGCGAGACCGATGGCGGTGAGCGCGGCGCCCCACGGCAGGCCGGCGGGGGCGGTCACCGCGGAGAGGGTGCCCGGGTCCTCCGCGTCGGCCGACGCCGGAGCCGAGGGGGCGGCCCGGCGCGGCCACAGGCTGGCGGCGCTGGCCGCCGCGGCGAGCAGCGGTACGGCGGCGAGCAGCGTCAGCGCGCCCGCGACGGGCAGCGGACGGTCCGAGCCGAACGCGTCGGGGGCCGTTCCGCCGCGCACCTCAAGGAAGACCAGCAGGGCGACGACACTGCCCAGCGCGCACGACAGTGCGGTGGTCGCGGCGGCCAGCAGCGGCACCCCGCCGCGGCCGAGACCGGCCGCGGCGAGCCCGGAGTGCAGCCGTCCGCTGGGCTCGGACCGGGAGACGGCCACCGAGAGCTGCAGGGCGGCGGCGAACGGGACCACGCACCAGGCGAGCCGGGCGCCGGCCGCCGACGGGTTCCCGGGGTGCCCCATGGCGTAGCCGAGCGCGGCCAGCAGCAGAAAGCCGGTACCCGCGGACGTGGCGGCGACCAGCAGCCGGCGGAGCAGGACCGTGGGGGCGGATCCGCGGGCTACACGGAGGCTGAGCACGACGCGGCACCCTCCCGGTCCTGGGCGGGCATGGCGGCCGCCGGCCGCCCGTCGACCAGGGTGATGACCCGGTCGGCCACGGCGGCGACCTCGGGATCGATGGTGGCGAGCACCACGGTGATGCCGTGCGAACGCGCGGCGCTGGTCAGCATCCGCAGGACCTGGGCGCGGTCCGCGCGGTGCAGCGGCGCGGTGGGCTCGTCGGCGAAGACGATTTCGGGGAGGGTGACCAGGGCGCGGGCGATGGCCACCCGCTGGCGCTGCGCCTGGAGCAGTTCTGCGGGCCGTTTGCGGGCCACCGAGCCGACGTCGAGGCGGTCCAGCCACTCCTGTGCGGTGGTCTTGGCCGTGCGGTGCGGAATGCCGCAGAGCAGCAGCGGCAGGGCGGCGTTCTCCCGGGCGGTGAGTTCCGGCAGCAGCTGCGGGGTGCCGCCGATCCAGCCGAAGCGGTCGCGGCGCAGCCGCTCGCGCGCGGCCAGCGGGAGGGTGTGCACCGGTGCGCTGTTGAACCACACCTCGCCCTGGTCGGGCAGCAACTGCCCGGCCAGGCAGCGCAGCAGGGTCGTCTTGCCGGAGCCGCGCGGTCCCAGCAGGCCGAGGATCTCGCCCTCGCGCACACCCAGCGAGACGCCGAGCAGCGCGGGAGAGCCCTGGAAGGAGTGGCGCAGGGCGCGGGCCCAGAGCACATCGTTGTCGGGCGGGGCCACCATTGCCGATTACCTCCGCGAGTCGTTCCCCCTGGCTCGGTCAACGAATGCGGGGGAGACCGGTCACTGCGTTGGCAGGCTAAGGATTTCCCGGACCCGATCGGGTGAGCCACGGCGCCGGGGTCGCCCGAACGGCCGCATATGACGTCTCGTCCCAGGAGCTGACCCCGGAAACGCGGCGGCGCGCCGGGCGGACCCCCGTAGGGGCCGCCCGGCGCGCCGGGGTGGATCACCGCGAAGCGGTCAGAGCTTGGTCCACGCCTCGGTGAGGACGGCGCGGAGGATGCCCTCGATCTCGTCGAAGGTCTCCTGGGTGGAGATCAGCGGCGGAGCGAGCTGGACGACCGGGTCGCCCCGGTCGTCGGCCCGGCAGTACAGACCGTTCTCGAAGAGCGCCTTCGACAGGAAGCCGTACAGGACGCGCTCGGTCTCCTCGTCCGTGAAGGACTCCTTGGTGACCTTGTCCTTGACGAGCTCGATGCCGTAGAAGAAGCCGTTGCCGCGGACGTCGCCGACGATCGGCAGGTCGTGCAGCTTCTTCAGCGTGTTGAAGAACGCGTCCTCGTTGTCGAGCACGTGCTGGTTGAGGCCCTCGCGCTCGAAGATGTCGAGGTTCGCGATGCCGACCGCCGCGGAGACCGGGTGCCCGCCGAACGTGTAGCCGTGCAGGAAGGTGTTGTCACCCTTGTAGAACGGCTCGGCCAGCTTGTCGGAGATGATGCAGGCGCCGATCGGGGAGTAGCCCGAGGTCATGCCCTTGGCGCAGGTGATCATGTCCGGGATGTAGTCGAACTTGTCGCACGCGAACATGGTGCCGAGGCGGCCGAAGGCGCAGATGACCTCGTCGGAGACGAGCAGCACGTTGTACTTGTCGCAGATCTCGCGGACCCGCTGGAAGTACCCGGGCGGCGGCGGGAAGCAGCCGCCGGCGTTCTGCACCGGCTCCAGGAAGACACAGGCGACGGTCTCCGGGCCCTCGAACAGGATCTCCTGCTCGATCTGGTCGGCGCAGTACCGGCCGTAGGCCTCCGGGTCGTCGCCGAAGATCGGGGAGCGGTAGATGTTGGTGTTGACCACCTTGTGCGCACCGGGGACCAGCGGCTCGAAGGGAGCCTTGAGGGCCGGCAGGCCGGTGATCGACAGGGCGCCCTGCGGGGTGCCGTGGTAGGCGACCGCGCGGGAGATGACCTTGTACTTGGTCGGCTCACCCGTGAGCTTGAAGTACTGCTTGGCGAGCTTCCAGGCGGTCTCGACCGCCTCACCGCCACCGGTGGTGAAGAAGACCTTGTTCAGGTCGCCGGGGGCGTAGTTCGCCAGCCGCTCGGCCAGTTCCACGGCCTTGGGGTGGGCGTACGACCAGATGGGGAAGAAGGCCAGTTCCTGGGCCTGCTTGTACGCGGTCTCGGCGAGCTCGTGGCGGCCGTGACCGGCGTTGACCACGAACAGCCCGGAGAGGCCGTCGAGGTACTTCTTGCCCTTGTCGTCGTAGATGTACGTGCCCTCGCCGCGCACGATGGTCGGCACAGGGGCGTTCTCGTACGACGACATGCGGGTGAAGTGCATCCACAGGTGGTCGTACGCGGTCTTCGAGAGGTCCGCGTTCATGGCTATCTGGTTCCCCAGGTGTAGGTCTGCTTCCGGAGCTTCAGGTAAACGAAACTCTCGGTGGTCCGCACGCCGGGCAGGGCGCGGATCCGCTTGTTGATCATTTCCAGCAGGTGGTCGTCGTCCTCGCAGACGATCTCGATCAGCAGATCGAAGGAACCCGCCGTGATGACGACGTACTCGACCTCGCCCATCTCGGCGAGGGCGTCGGCGACCGGTTCTATGTCGCCCTCGACGTTGATGCCGACCATCGCCTGCCGCCGGAATCCGACGGTGAGCGGGTCGGTCACGGCGACGATCTGCATGACCCCCTGGTCCTGCAGTTTCTGGACGCGCTGCCGTACGGCCGCCTCGGAGAGGCCTACGGCCTTGCCGATCGCGGCGTAGGGCCTGCGCCCGTCCTCCTGGAGCTGCTCGATGATCGCCTTGGAGACGGAGTCGAGCACTCCGGAGCCGGTGGTGCTCTTCGGATCCGTACTACGAGTGGCCACGAGTCCCACTGTGCAGGAGAGGTCGACGGTCCCGCAACCCCTGAACGATGAAATTCGTGGTTCTGGTGCTCGAATCTCACTGATTCCATCGTTCTGGGGATCCGGGTATGTCGAACACGGCAGTGATGCGACTAGGCTCGATTACTCTGGAAGCGTCTCACCCATCGGACACAGGACAGGAGAGGTGCAGTGAGCGAGCTCAAGCGTCTGCGCAACTACATCAATGGAGAGTTCCGCGACGCCGCCGACGGGCGGACCACGGATGTGGTGAACCCTGCCACCGGTGAGGTCTACGCCACCGCGCCGCTGTCCGCCGCCGCCGACGTCGACGCCGCCATGGCCGCCGCCGAGGCGGCGTTCCCGGCCTGGCGCGACGCCACTCCCTCGGTACGCCAGCGGGCCCTGCTGAAGGTCGCCGACGCGATCGAGGCACGGGCGGACGAGCTGGTCGCGGTGGAGAGTGAGAACACCGGCAAGCCGCTCGGCCTCACCGCCAGCGAGGAACTGCCGCCGATGGTCGACCAGATCCGCTTCTTCGCGGGTGCGGCCCGACTGCTCGAGGGCCGCTCCGCCGGCGAGTACATGGAGGGCATGACCTCCATCGTCCGCCGCGAGCCGGTCGGCGTCTGCGCGCAGGTCGCGCCGTGGAACTACCCGATGATGATGGCCGTCTGGAAGTTCGCCCCGGCGATCGCCGCGGGCAACACCGTCGTCCTCAAGCCGTCGGACACCACCCCTGCCTCGACGGTGCTGCTCGCCGAGATCCTCGGCGAGGTGCTGCCCAAGGGCGTGTTCAACGTCGTCTGCGGCGACCGCGAGACCGGCCGCGCCATGGTCGAGCACAAGGTCCCGGCGATGGCCTCCATCACCGGTTCCGTCCGGGCCGGCATGCAGGTCGCCGAGAGCGCCGCCAAGGACGTCAAGCGCGTCCACCTGGAGCTCGGCGGCAAGGCGCCCGTGGTGGTCTTCGGCGACGCCGACATCGCCAAGGCGGTCGAGGACATCTCGGTCGCGGGCTTCTTCAACGCCGGCCAGGACTGTACGGCCGCCACCCGCGTGCTCGTCCACGAGTCGATCCACGACGAGTTCACCACCGCGCTCGCCAAGGCCGCCGCCGACACCAAGACCGGCGCCGCGGACGACGAGGACGTGCTCTACGGCCCGCTGAACAACGCCAACCAGCTCGCCCAGGTCAGCGGCTTCATCGAGCGGCTGCCGGCACACGCCAAGGTCGAGGCGGGCGGCCACCGGGTCGGCGACAAGGGCTACTTCTACGCCCCGACCGTCGTCTCCGGCCTCAAGCAGGACGACGAGATCATCCAGAACGAGGTCTTCGGACCGGTCATCACCATCCAGCCCTTCACCGACGAGGAGCAGGCCGTCGAGTACGCCAACGGCGTCGAGTTCGCCCTCGCCTCCTCGGTGTGGACCAAGGACCACGGCCGCGCGATGCGGATGTCCAAGCGTCTCGACTTCGGCTGTGTGTGGATCAACACCCACATCCCGCTGGTCGCCGAGATGCCGCACGGCGGCTTCAAGAAGTCCGGCTACGGCAAGGACCTCTCCGCCTACGGCTTCGAGGACTACACCCGCATCAAGCACGTCATGACGTCCCTGGACGGCTGACCCGCCCTGCCCCAGCGGCACCCCGGCCCCGGACGCGCACGCCGCGTCCGGGGCCGTCGCACGTCCCGGCCGCGAGACACAGTGTCAGGCAGTTGGGGGGTACGGCTGACGGATCGCTCGTTGCCCCGGGCATCCGGCGGAAGGGAGGGTGTGCCGCATGAGTGATCTCTCCCGTCGTTCGGTGCTGCGTGGATTCGGGCTGGCAGGGCTGCTGGCAGCCGCCTCGGCATGCGGTGTACCGCCGGCGCACATAGACGCGGCGGACCGGGCGGCCCGCGACCGTTCGGCGCAGGACAAGAAGCTGAACTTCGCGAACTGGCCGCTCTACATCGACGTCGACGAGAAGAACGCGCAGAAGCGTCCGACCCTCGACGCCTTCACCGCGCGCAGCGGGATCAAGGTCCAGTACACCGAGGAGATCAACGACAACGACGAGTTCTTCGGGAAGATCAGCCCGGCCCTCATGAACCACCAGGACATCGGCCGCGACCTGATCGTCGTCAGCGACTGGATGGCCGCGCGGTACGTACGCCTGGGCTGGGTGCAGCAGATGGACCGCTCCCGGCAGCCCAACGTCACCAAGTACCTCGACCCGCTGCTGCGGAACCCCGCCTTCGACCGGGGCCGCCGGTCCGCCGTGCCGTGGCAGTCCGGGATCACCGGCATCGCCTACAACAAGAAGGCGCTCGGCCGCGAGATCAAGCACGTGTCGGACCTGTGGGCCCCGGACCTCAAGGGGAAGGTGACGCTGCTGTCCGGGATGGACGAGGCGTTCGCGCTGCTCATGCAGGGACAGGGCGTCGACGTCGCCAAGTGGACGGCGGACGACTTCCACCGGATGACGGACCAGGTGGCTTCTCTGGTGCGCAGCAAGCAGATCCGGCGCTTCACCGGCAACGACTACACCAAGGACCTGTCGTCCGGCGATGTGCTGGCCTGCCAGGCGTACTCGGGCGATGTCGTCCAACTGCAGTCCGACAACCCGGACATCGAGTTCGTGGTGCCCCAGGAGGGCGCGGAACTGTGGGCCGAGAGCCTGATGATCCCGAACCTGGCCGAGCACAAGAGCAACGCCGAGGCGCTCGTCGACTACTACTACGACCCCGAGGTCGCGGCCGAACTCGCCGCCTACGTCAACTACGTCTGCCCGGTGCCGGCCGCACGCGATGTGCTCGCCTCGTCCAAGGACGAGGACACCGCAGCCCTCGCCGAGGACCCGCTGATCTTCCCGGACGACGAGATGCGCAAGCGGCTCGTGGTGGCCCGCGACATCACGCCGGAGGAGCGCCCGGAGTTCGAGAACCGGTGGAACCTGATCGTCGGCCTGTGATCAGGGCCGGTGATCCGGGCGGGCCGTCGAGGAGTCCGCGCAGGACGTCCAGGCGGTTGGTGGTGACCGAGTCGACGCCGAGGCCGAGCAGCCGCGCCATGGTGCGGCGCAGGTCGGCGGTCCAGGCCGCCACGAGCAGCTCCCGCTCGTGCGCCCAGCGGACCAGCGGCGGATCGATCAGCCCGAACCGCAGATTGATCCACCGCGGCCGGACGGCGTCGAGCAGTGCCTGCCCGGGCAGCGCCGAGGTCTTCCAGGTCAGGGCGATCTCGGCGGCCGGGTCGTGCCGCCGCACGGCGAGCATGGCGCCGGCCTCGCCGCAGTAGTACGCGCGGGACTCCGCTCCCGCGTCCCGTACGGCGGCCACCGAGGGCCCGGCCTGGTCCGCGGCGGTCAGGTCGAGCAGCGCCCGGCCGGTCCCGTGCCCGGTGACGGCGGTCAGCGCGTCGTGCAGCGTCGGCACGCCGCCGGCCGTGCGCCGCCGCACCTCCTCGGCGGTGAGTTCGGCGACGGCGTCCCGGTGCCCCCACAGCCGCTTCAGCGTCGGGTCGTGCAGGAGCACGGGGACGCCGTCGCGGGTGAGGCGCACATCGATCTCCACCGCGTCGGCGCCCGCCCGCAGGGCGGAGCGCAGCGACGGCAGGGTGTTCTCGCGGTGGTGGAACGGGTCGCCGCGATGGGCGACGGCTAGGCCCTGTCCGACCCATCCCGCCTGGCCCGGAGCGCCTGGCACGCGCGCTCTCCCCCAGCTACCGCTGGGAGGTGCCCCCAGTTGTCGGCTCATCCACGTACGCCCGGTACGAGGATGACCCTCCGCCTTGCGATCGCACGCACCGGATGCCCCGGGCCCCGCCCTCCGGGCGGACGCCGCCATGTGTCGGACATGACCTAGCGCCACGCCGCCGTGTACGCGTCGATCTCGGCGGTGAGCCGCGTCTTGCCCGGCGCGTCGAGGAACGACGCCTCGACGGCGTTCTTCGCCAACCCGGCGACGCCGGCCGCGTCCAGGTCCAGCAGGCGGGCGGCGATCGCGTACTCGTTGTTCAGATCGGTGCTGAACATGGGCGGGTCGTCGCTGTTGATGGTGACGAGCACACCGGCCTCGACCATCTGCCGCAGCGGGTGCTCCTCGAGCGTGCGGACCGCGCGGGTGGCGATGTTGGAGGTCGGGCAGACCTCCAGCGCGATGCGGTGCTCGGCCAGGTGCTCCAGCAGCCGCGGGTCCTGGACCGAGCTGGTGCCGTGCCCGATCCGCTCGGCGCCGAGCAGGTTGATCGCGTCCCAGACGGTCTCCGGACCGGTGGTCTCGCCGGCGTGCGGCACGCTGTGCAGGCCGATCGCGCGCGCCCGGTCGAAGTACGGCTTGAACTGCGGGCGCGGCACACCGATCTCGGGGCCGCCGAGCCCGAAGCTGACCAGCCCCTCCGGCCGCAGCTCGGTCGCGATCCGCGCGGTCTCCTCGGCGGAGGCGAGCCCCGCCTCGCCGGGAATGTCGAAGCACCAGCGCAGCACGACCCCGAGCTCGGACTCGGCGGCCTTGCGGGCGTCCTCGATCGCCTCGACGAAGGCGCGGTCCGGGATGCCGCGGTTGGTCGAGGAATACGGCGTGACGGTCAGCTCGGCGTAGCGGATGTTCTGCCGGGCCATGTCGCGGGCGACCTCGAAGGTCAGCAGCCGCACGTCCTCGGCGTCGCGGATCAGGTCGACGACGGACAGGTACACGTCGATGAAGTGCGCGAAGTCACGGAAGGTGAAGTACTCGGCCAGCGCGGCGGGATCGCTGGGGACCCGGGAGTCCCGGTGCCGGGCGGCCAGTTCTGCGACGATCCTCGGCGAGGCGGATCCGACATGGTGGACATGCAGCTCGGCCTTGGGCAGCCCGGCGATGAAGGTGTCGAGGCCGGGTACGCGTCCGGTTGCGGTGTCGGTCATGCGGATCCTCCAGGCAAGTCAGCGGTGGAGCCATCGTAGACGGCGCCCCGGGTCGTGCGAGGGCCTTCCCCCGCCGTACGCAGGCCATAGCATTGCCGGACGTAGTCAGAGGAAGGCCGCAATGTCCGACCAGCCCGACAGCCCCGCGCCCCGCAACCCCTGGGCGCCGCCCGCGGACGTCCCGCCGCAGGCCGGACCGGGGCCGAGCCCGGCGGACACCGGCCCGCCGCTGCCGCCGCTGGCACCGGGAACGGACCATTACGCCGCCGGCCCTCCGTACGACCAACAGGGTCCCCACCCGGGTCAGTACCCGCCGTACGAGCAGTACCCGGGCGCGGGCGGCGGCTACCCGGGCTATCCCGGCTACCCGGGGTACCCGATGGGCCCGTACGGCGGCTGGACCCCCTCGCCGCGCAACGGCTACGGCCTCACCGCGCTCGTACTGGGCATCGTCGGCGCGGTGCTGTCGGTCATGTGCTTCTTCGCGGTCCTCGGCGCTCCGCTGGGCATCGCCGCGATCATCTTCGGGATCGTCGGACGCCGGATCGCCAAGCGCGGCGAGTCGACCAATCCCGGGCAGGCCCTGGCCGGGCTGATCCTCGGCATCGTCGCGACCGTGCTCTCCGCCGGAATGCTGATCACCATAGGCGTGTCGATAGGGAACGGCTGGCTGGACGAGGGCGACGGGATGCGCAAGCCCGACCAGGGCAGCTACGGATCACCGCTGTCCGTCGGCGAGACCGCCGAGTACGACGGCGGGCTGCAGGTCACGGTCGCCGATGTGCAGGACCCCGGCCCGGCGCAGACCGCCGGGAGCGCCGAGGGTGCCGCGGGTGCCGAGGGCGGTGACAGCGCGCTGAAGTTCACCGTCACGCTGAAGAACACCGGCGGCGACACGCAGAACCTGGACTACGCGGACGTGTCCGCGTACGCGGACCAGGCGGGGGACAACCCGCTCAAGGACATCTCGGGACAGGACGGCTTCAGCGGCCAGCTCGCCCCGGGCGCCGAGCGGTCGCTGGACTTCATCGTCGTCGTCCCCGACCCCTCCACCGATTCCGTCGAGGTCGACGTGTCCCCGGGCGACTCCTACGACTACGCGTACTGGGACGTGCCCGTTCCCGTACCCGCCTCGTAGGTCCTGACGCGGACCGCGGTCAGCGGCGTACGGCCTCCAGGGCCAGCAGCGCGACGTGCAGTGACAGGCACGACTCCACCTGGTCGAGGTCGACGCCCAGGATCCGTTCCACCCGGTGCAGCCGGTCGTAGAACGAGGGGCGGGACAGGTGTGCGGCATCGGCCGCCGCCGACTTGTTGCGGCCGTTGTCCAGATAGACGGAGAGGATGCGGACCAGGTCGGAGCCGTGTTCCGCGTCATGGGCGAGCAGCGGGCCCAGCTCGCGCTCGACGTAGGTCTGCAGCCGTGCGTCGTCGCGCAGCAGGTGCAGCAGTCCGCGCAGCCGCACGTCGGGCAGCCGGTAGTACGTCCCGGCCCTGCGCCGCTCCGCACCCCCCGGTGAACCGTGCAGCGCCGCGTCGGCGACCTGCGCCGCTTCCAGCAGGGTGCGCCGCGCGTCGCGCAGCGAGCCCACCGAGGAGCCGGCCGCCATCACGAACGCGGGCGCCTCGGACGCCGGGTCGACGATCCGGTCGAGCGCGGCGGCGAAGCCTTCCAGCGACCGGTGCTCCTCGTCGTGCGGGCCCAGCGACACCAGGACGCCGACCGCGCCGTCGTCGAGCGCCCCGGTCAGTGCGGTCAGCCCGCGCTCGCGCACCGCGAGCGCCACGTTCTCGGTGAAGTCCCGCAGCCGGGACTGCGCCTCCAGCGCCGCCGACGCCGGCCCGCCGCGCAGCCGCAGCATGACGCCGACCAGCCGGCGCCCTTCGAGCGGCACGCCCAGCGCCCGAGCGCGCAGCGCCACGTCGGAGACGGTCAGCGCGTGGGTGAGGATCCCGGAGAGCAGGGTGCGGTGGGTCTGGCGTTCCAGCGATTCGCGGTCGCGCTCCAGCAGCCGGTTGAGGGCCAGGGTGGCGGCGCCCCGTTCGAGGAGGACCGCGTGCCGGTGCGGACCGGTCGTCGTGACCGGGCGGCCCTCGCCCGAGGTGCGCGGCGGCGGACCGGGCTCGCCCACCAGCACGAGCCGGCCCCAGTCGCGGCCGCGCGCGCCGACCGAGGTGACGAGCCAGCCGGCCCGCCGGTCGTACCCGGTCCTGCCGGCCGGGGCCACCCCGCGCGAGCGCCGTTCCCAGCCGTCCAGCAGCGCCTCCGGGTCGTGGCCGGCCGGGTCGAAGGCCAGCACCTGGTGCGAGAGGTTCTCCAGCACGACCGGCGCGCCCGCCATCCGGGCCACCTCCCGGACGACCTCGTCGGCCTCCGCGCCCTCGACGGACAGTTCGTTGAAGGTCTGGTGCACGGCCTCCGAGGCGCGCAACTCGGTCAGCTGCGCGTCCACCACATGGGCGTGCACCGCCTGGGTGACGCTCACGAACCGCACCTCGGTGCGCAGCGCCACCAGCGGGAGGCCGCGCCGCTCGGCGGCCCTGACCAGCGGCCGCGGCAGCACATCGGCGTACCGCCGGCCCAACTCCACCACCAGCCCGGCCGCGCCGACGTCCGCGAGGGCGTCGATGTACTGGGCCAGCGACTCCTTGTCCTCCGGGAGCATCACGCCGGTCGTCAGCACCAGCTCGCCGCCCTGCAGCATCCCCGCGATGTCGGCCAGCTCGCTGATGTGCACCCAGCGCACCGGCCGGTGCAGCCCGGCGGCGCCCGCGACGACCCGCGGCGCGCCGCGGCGCAGCGCGTCGAGTTCCAGGACCTGGGCGACGGTGGGAAACACGGTGTGACCTCCGGTCGGGACGGCGTCCGGCGTGGCCTGACGCCACTGCCGGGGGCAGAGTGTAAAGCTCTCCGCGCCACCGGTTGCGGTGTGACGGTTACGCCGCGCGCAGCGCTCCGGCATCGTGCCTCGGGACGCCGGGGAAAGCCACTGTGTGGCAGATCACGGAAGACAGATTTCGTCGCGTAACCAAAAGGCAACAACGGAATCCCTTGTTGGCCCAAGGCTACTCTGCCAGGATCAGCCATCAATCCAGTCTTCGGCCACGGCGCCAAGCGGATGCGAGGAGACACCATGGACCACCGTTTCGACGTGAAGAACCGGTTCGCGGACGGGGCCCAGTACATCGCCGGAGCCTCGCGGCCGGGCACCTCAGGCCACCAGCACTCCGTGGTCGACCCGGCCACCGGTGACGCGGTGTACACCTACGAGCTCGCCGGGGCCGCGGACGTGGACGCCGCCGTCGCCGCCGCGAAGGCCGCCCTCCCCGGCTGGTCCGGTGCCACCCCGGCTGAGCGTTCCACCGCGATGCACCGCTTCTCCGAGGTGCTGGCCGAGCAGGCCGACGACCTGGCCTTCGTGGAGTCGCTGCAGTGCGGCAAGCCGCTGCGGCTGAGCGCCGGGTTCGACGTACCGGGCACCGTCGACAACACCGCGTTCTTCGCGGGGGCCGCCCGCCATCTGGAGGGCAAGGCCGCCGGTGAGTACTCGGCCGACCACACCTCCTACGTGCGCCGTGAGCCGGTCGGCGTCGTCGGCTCGATCGCGCCCTGGAACTACCCGCTGCAGATGGCGGCCTGGAAGGTCCTGCCGGCCATCGCCGCGGGCAACACCATCGTGCTCAAGCCCGCCGAGCTGACCCCGCTGACCTCGCTGATGTTCGCCCGCGCGGCCACCGAGGCCGGTATCCCGGACGGTGTGGTCAACATCGTCAGCGGCGCGGGCAAGGAGGCCGGCGAACACCTCGTCGGCCACCCCGACGTCGCCATGACCTCCTTCACCGGCTCCACCGGCGTTGGCAAGCGCGTCGCCGAGATCGCCATCCGCACCGTCAAGCGGCTGCACCTGGAACTCGGCGGCAAGGCGCCCTTCGTGGTCTTCGACGACGCGGACCTGGAAGCGGCCGTGCACGGCGCGGTCGCCGGCTCTCTGATCAACACCGGCCAGGACTGCACCGCCGCGACCCGCGCCTACGTCCAGCGGCCGCTGTACGACGCGTTCGTCGCCGGGGTGGCCGACCTCTTCGCGGGCATCAGGCTCGGCGACCCGTTCGACCCGTCGACCGACCTCGGCCCGCTCATCTCGCACCTCCAGCGGGACCGCGTCGCGGCGATCGTCGACCGCTCCCGCGCGTACGCCACCGTCGTTACCGGCGGCGAGGCCCCCGGCGACAAGCTGGCGGCGGGCGCGTTCTACCGCCCCACCCTCATCACGGGCGCCGCGCAGGACAGCGAGATCGTCCAGTCCGAGATCTTCGGCCCGGTGCTCGTCGTGCTGCCCTTCGACAGCGACGACGAGGGCCTGGCGCTCGCCAACGACACCCCGTACGGCCTGGCCGCGTCCGCCTGGACCCGCGACGTCTTCCGCGCCAGCCGGGCCACCCGCGAGATGAAGGCGGGCTGTGTCTGGATCAACGACCACATCCCGATCCTCAGCGAGATGCCGCACGGCGGCTACAAGGCGTCCGGCTTCGGCAAGGACATGTCCGCGTACTCCTTCGAGGAGTACACGCAGGTCAAGCATGTGATGTACGACAACACCGCGATCGTCCGCAAGGACTGGCACCGCACGATCTTCGGAGACCGATAACCCGGTCGGACCCCGGACTCCGGCCGGACCCCAGGCGGTTCCCGGCCGGCCTCCCGTGAAAGGGCACAGCGCATGGAGCAGTACGAGACACTCTCGCCTCCCCAGCTCGCGGCGATACGGCGCACCATGACCAACGGGCGTGGTGCGCTCGCCCGCCGGTCGCTGCTGCGCGCCGCCGGACTCGGCGCCGTGGCGACGGCAGGGCTGACCGGCCTCACCGGTTGCGGCATCCCCGCCGCGGGCGGCCAGAAGGACGCCGCCGCCACGACCGAGGACCACTCCGGGTCGGAGAAGACGGTCAACTTCTCCAACTGGACGGAGTACATCGACGTCACGGACGACGGGAAGCACCGTCCGACACTCGACGCCTTCGGCAAGCGCACCGGTATCAACGTCAAGTACACCGAGGACATCAACGACAACGTCGAGTTCTTCGGCAAGGTCAAGCCGCAGCTCGCCGCCGGCCAGGACACCGGCCGCGACCTGATGGTGCTCACCGACTGGCTGGCCGGCCGCATGATCCGCCTCGGCTGGGTGCAGAAGCTCGACGCGTCCAACCTGCCGCACGCGTACGCCAACCTGGAGCAGCGGTTCCGCAGCCCCGACTGGGACCCGGGCCGCGCCTATTCGTACCCGTGGACCGGTATCGCCACCGTCATCGCCTACAACAAGAAGGCGACCAACGGCCGTAAGGTCACCTCGGTCTCGCAGCTGCTGGACGACCCCACGCTCAAGGGCCGGGTCGGGATGCTCACCGAGATGCGGGACACCGTCGGCATGACGCTGATGGACATGGGCAAGAACCCCGCCTCCTTCACCAACGACGACTTCGACGCGGCGATAGCCCGGGTGCAGAAGGCCGTCGACTCCAAGCAGATCCGCCGCTTCACCGGCAACGACTACACCGCGGACCTCTCCAAGGGCGACATGGCCGCGTGTCTCGCGTGGGCCGGCGACCTCGTCCAGCTGAAGATCGACAACCCGGACATCGAGTACGTCTTCCCCGACGCGGGCTACCTCTCGTCGACCGACAACCTCGTGATCCCCAACAAGGCGCGGCACAAGAAGAACGCCGAGCGGCTCATCGACTACTACTACGAGCCGCCGGTCGCCGCCCAGCTCGCGGCCTACATCAACTACGTCTGCCCGGTGGCGGGGGTACGCGACGAACTCGCGAAGATCGACCCGGCGCTGGCCGCGAACACGCTGATCCTCCCGGACGCCGCGATGGCCGCCAAGACGCACTCCTTCCGCCTGCTGTCCTCCGCCGAGGAGACCGCGTACGAGCAGAAGTTCTCCAAACTCATCGGCGCCTGACCGCACCTGACGACTGACGACTTACGGGAAGCGACCCCATGACACACGACTCCTCCGGCGGCGAGGTCATCCTCTCCGGGATCAGCAAGCGGTACGGCGCCTTCACCGCCGTCCACCCGCTCGACCTCACCATCCCGCAGGGCTCCTTCTTCGCCCTGCTCGGCGCCTCCGGCTGCGGCAAGACCACGACCCTGCGCATGATCGCGGGCCTCGAGGACCCCTCCTCCGGCACCGTGTCCCTGTCCGGCGAGGACGTCACGGCCCTCCCGCCGTACAAGCGCCCGGTGAACACCGTCTTCCAGAACTACGCGCTCTTCCCGCATCTGGACATCTATGAGAACGTCGCCTTCGGCCTGCGCCGGCGCGGCATCAAGTCGGTGAAGAAGCAGGTCGAGGACATGCTGGAGCTCGTCGAGCTGGGCTCGATGGCCCGCCGCAAGCCGAACCAGCTCTCCGGTGGCCAGCAGCAGCGCGTCGCGGTCGCCCGCGCTCTCATCAACCACCCCAAGGTGCTGCTGCTCGACGAGCCGCTCGGCGCCCTGGACCTCAAGCTGCGCCGCCAGATGCAGCTGGAGCTCAAGCGCATCCAGACCGAGGTCGGCATCACCTTCGTGCACGTCACCCACGACCAGGAGGAGGCCATGACCATGGCCGACACCGTCGCGGTGATGAACGGCGGACGGGTGGAGCAGCTCGGCGCCCCCGCCGACCTGTACGAGAACCCGGGATCGACGTTCGTCGCGAACTTCCTCGGCACCTCCAACCTCATCGAGGCCGAGGTCACCGGCACCTCGGGCGACGATCTGCTGCTCGTCGCGGGCGGCCAGAAGCTCGCGCTGCCCACCGCGCGCTGTTCGGCGAAGACGGCCGTGGGCGGCCGGGTGCTGGCCGGCGTGCGCCCCGAGAAGATATCCGTCGCGCACCGCGACGACGAGGACTCGATCGCCGACGGGCGCAACCGGATACCCGGCCGCATCGTCGACTCCAGCTTCATCGGCGTCTCCACCCAGTTCGTGATCGACAGCCCGGTCTGCCCGGAGCTGGAGGTCTTCGTGCAGAACGTCGACCGTGACTCGCGGCTGGTGCCCGGCGCCCCCGTCGTCCTGCACTGGAACCCCGCGCACACCTTCGGCCTCGACGCGGCCCAGGACATCGATGCCGGTGTGCAGGAGGTGGAAGCCGCATGAGCACCGTCACCGACCGGCCGCCCGCCCCGCCGGAGACCCCGGCGCCGGTCCCGGCCGCGATGCGCCGGGCCGCCGGGCGCAAGCGCCGGGTGCCGTACTGGCTGCTGCTGCCGGGCATCGCCTGGCTGCTGGTGTTCTTCGTGGCGCCGATGATCTACCAGGCGTCCACGTCCGTGCAGACCGGCTCGCTGGAAGCGGGCTTCAAGGTCACCTGGCACTTCGCGACCTACTGGGACGCGCTGACCGAGTACTACCCGCAGTTCCTGCGCTCGTTCGAGTACTCCGCCATCGCGACCGTGCTGTGCCTGGCGATCGGCTACCCGCTCGCGTACACCATCGCCTTCCGGGCCGGCCGCTGGCGCAACCTCATCCTCATCCTGGTCATCGCGCCGTTCTTCACCAGCTTCCTGATCCGCACCCTCGCCTGGGAGACGATCCTGGCCGACGGCGGATTCGTGGTGCAGACCCTCAACCAGCTGCACATCCTGGATCTGACGTCCTCGCTCGGCATCACGCAGGGCGACCGCGTACTGGCCACACCGCTCGCGGTGATCTGCGGTCTGACGTACAACTTCCTGCCCTTCATGATCCTGCCGCTCTACACCTCGCTGGAGCGCATCGACGGCAAGCTGCACGAGGCGGCCGGCGACCTGTACGCCAAGCCCTTCACAGTCTTCCGCAAGGTGACCTTCCCGCTGTCCATGCCGGGCGTGGTCGCGGGCACCCTGCTCACCTTCATCCCGGCGACCGGCGACTACATCAACGCCGAACTGCTGGGCACCACCAACCAGAAGATGATCGGCAACGTCATCCAGTCCCAGTTCCTGCGCGTGCTCGACTACCCGACGGCCGCCGCCCTGTCCTTCATCCTGATGGCGGTGATCCTCGCGATGGTCATGTTCTACATCCGCAAGGCCGGAACGGAGGAGCTGGTCTGATGCGCTGGATACGGAAGAACCTGGTGGTCTTCGCGGGTGTGCTCTGCCTCGCGTACCTGATCCTGCCGAACCTCGTCGTCATGGTGTTCTCGTTCAACAAGCCGAACGGGCGCTTCAACTACGAGTGGACACGCTTCTCCACCGACGCCTGGGAGCACCCCTGCGACGTCGCCGACATGTGCGGCTCGCTCGGCCTCAGCCTGCAGATCGCGCTGTACGCCACGATCGGCGCGACGGTGCTGGGCACGATGATCGCCTTCGCGCTCGCCCGCTACCGCTTCAAGGCGCGCGGCACGACCAACATGCTGATCTTCCTGCCGATGGCGATGCCCGAGGTCGTGATGGCCGCCTCGCTGGGGACGCTCTTCCTCAACATGCGCGTCCCGTTCGGCTTCTGGACCATCCTCATCGCGCACATCATGTTCTGCCTGAGCTTCGTCGTCACCGCGGTCAAGGCCCGCGTGATGAGCATGGACCCGCGCCTGGAGCAGGCCGCGCAGGACCTGTACGCCTCCCCGCTCCAGACCTTCCTGCGGGTTACCCTCCCGCTGGTGGCACCCGGTATCGCCTCCGGCGCCCTGCTGTCCTTCGCCCTGTCCTTCGACGACTTCATCATCACGAACTTCAACGCCGGCTCGACGGTGACGTTCCCGATGTTCGTCTGGGGCTCGGCGCAACGCGGCACCCCGGTGCAGATCAATGTGATCGGCACCGCGATGTTCGTGATCGCGGTCCTCGTCGTCGTCGCCGGGCAGCTGCTCGGCAGCCGGCGCAAGGCCCGCGCGTAACACCGCACGTCCGTACCCGATCGACCGGAACCGAACCGATCACCAAAAGGTGTGAGAACAGATGGACCCAGCCCGTTCGCTCGCAGACGCGCGGCCGACACCCTTCTGGCTGGAGGATCCCGGCAAGCCGCAGCCGCTCGGCGCGCTCACCGGTGACGAGCACTGCGACCTGCTGGTCGTCGGCGGCGGCTACTCCGGGCTGTGGACCGCCCTGCTCGCCAAGGAGCGCGACCCGTCGCGCGACGTGGCGCTGATCGAGGGCAACGAGATCGGCTGGGCCGCCTCCGGGCGGAACGGCGGCTTCTGCGCCGCCAGCCTCACCCACGGGCTGTCCAACGGACTCACCCGCTGGCCCGGCGAGTTCGCCCGGTTGGAGGAGCTGGGCGACCGCAACCTCGACGAGATCGAGGCGGCGGTCGCCCGCTACTCCCTGGACTGCGAGTTCGAGCGCACCGGTGAGATCGACGTGGCCACCGAGCCGCACCAGCTCGAGGAACTGCACGAGGCCGCCGGGCAGGCGATGGAGCACGGCATCGCGCTGGAACTGCTCGACCAGGACCAGGTGCGCGCCGAGGTCGACTCCCCGACGTTCCTCGGCGGGCTGTGGGACCGCACCGGCGTCGCCATGGTGCACCCGGCCAAGCTCGCCTGGGGCCTCAAGCGCGCCTGCCTCGGGCTGGGTGTCCGCATCCACGAGCACACCCGCGCCACCGCGCTCACCGCGAACGGCGCCGGCATGGCCGTCCGCACCCCGTACGGCCGGGTCTTCGCCCGGCAGGTCGCGCTCGGCACGAACGTGTTCCCGTCGCTGGTCAAGCGGGTACGGCCGTACATCGTCCCGGTGTACGACTACGCGCTGATGACCGAGCCGCTCAGCGAGGAGCAGCTCGCCTCCATCGGCTGGAAGAACCGCCAGGGACTGGGCGACAGCGCCAACCAGTTCCACTACTTCCGGCTCTCGGCCGACAACCGGATCCTGTGGGGCGGCTACGACGCCATCTACCCCTACGGCGGCCGGCTCTCCGCCGAGCGCGACCAGCGCCCGGAGACCAACCTCAAGCTCGCCCAGCACTTCTACCGCTGCTTCCCGCAGCTGGAGGACGTGCGCTTCACCCACACCTGGGGCGGCGCCATCGACACCTGTTCGCGCTTTTCGGCGTTCTTCGGAACCGCCCACGGCGGAAAGGTGTCTTATGCGGCGGGATACACCGGCCTGGGCGTCGGTGCCACCCGCTTCGGCGCGGACGTCATGCTCGACCTGCTGTCCGGCGAACGCACCGAACGCACCGAACTGAAGATGGTCCGCAGCAAGCCGATGCCGTTCCCGCCCGAGCCGTTCACCTCGGTCGGGATCGGCCTCACGAAGTGGTCGCTGGACCGCGCCGACCGCAACGAAGGCCGGCGCAACCTGTGGCTGAAGGCGATGGACAAGGCGGGACTGGGCTTCGACAGCTAGGGACCGTCGTCGGGTCATTCGACGACACGACCTGGGGGAGTGCGCCCGGGGGCACTCGTCGTGTGCGCCTCGCGCCCCCCAGGCGCACCCCTGCCCGGAGGCCGTGAGCCGCCGCACTACCAATCAGTAGCCGAACCCGCGTAATGATCCGCGCTTCCGGCCCTCTCTTCCGTGTCAGCAGTATCAGCTTCACGGAACGGAGGAACCGGCATGGGCAGCGCCGGTGCGAAGAGTGCGGTCGAATGGCTGGTATCCGCGGCACCCGATCCGGAGGCCTGCCGGTGGGACTGGGAACGCAACCCCCTCGGGGTGACGTTGCTGCCCGCCGGCAGGCTCTGGGACGTTCTGATCCTGGCGGGCGAGCTCGGCTATCCGACCCTGGACGTGCTCACCCGGCTCGTCGACCGGCCCGGGCCGGTCCTGTCCGACTTCGGGGACTCCCGCATGGGGTTCTTCGTACCTCCGGGAACGGCCGCCCGCTGGATCGCCACCGGTGTGCGCAGCGCGGGCCGCGGCACCTGGATCGTCGTCCCCTACCCCGGCCGGGCCACCGGCGGCGTCCGCTGGCTCATCCCGCCCGACGGCACCGGGCACCTCACCGATCCGGTGATTCTGGAACTGGCGATGCACGAGGCCGTCGCGCAGCTCGCGGGTGACGGCTGACCCGCCGGGATCCCCGGATTCCCCCCTGGGTTCCCCCTGGACTCCGCTCGGGTTCCCTCCGGAACCGGCCCGGAATCCTTCCGCGGACACCGGCTGTCCGACGATCTGTAAGGCCCCGCGACGCGCCGCCGACACGTTGCTGCTTGTACGCCTCGCCATGCCCTCGCAAGACTGGCAGCAGGCTTACGAGAGAAGGGTCCCCCCGTGTCCACCAAGAACATCACCCACTGGATCGCCGGCCAGGCATGGACCGGCACCGCGGAGCGGCGCGGCGATGTGTACGACCCGGCCACCGGGGCGGTCACCGGACAGGTGGACTTCGCGTCGATCCGTGAGGTCGACCAGGCCGTCAGCGCCGCTGTCGAGGCGTTCCCCGACTGGCGCAGCGCGTCGGTGGCCAAGCGCAGCCAGGTGCTCTTCGCCTTCCGCGAGCTGATCAACTCCCGCCGTGACGAGCTGGCCTCGATCATCGTCTCCGAGCACGGCAAGGTGCACTCGGACGCGCTGGGCGAGATCGCCCGCGGTATCGAGGTCGTCGAGTACGCGTGCGGCATCCCGCAGCTGTCGAAGGGCGGCTTCACCGAGCAGGCCTCCACGGGTGTCGACGTCTACTCGATCCGCCAGCCGCTCGGCCCGGTGGCGATCATCTCCCCGTTCAACTTCCCGGCCATGGTGCCGATGTGGTTCTTCCCCATCGCCATCGCCGCGGGCAACACGGTGGTCCTCAAGCCCTCGGAGAAGGACCCCTCGGCCGCCAACTTCATCGCGGGGCTGTGGAAGGAGGCCGGTCTGCCGGACGGCGTCTTCAACGTCGTGCACGGTGACAAGGTCTCCGTCGACCGCCTGCTGGAGCACCCGGACATCAAGGCGGTCTCCTTCGTCGGCTCCACGCCGATCGCCCGGTACGTGTACGAGACCGGCACCAGCTACGGCAAGCGCGTCCAGGCCCTCGGCGGCGCCAAGAACCACATGCTGGTGCTGCCCGACGCGGACCTCGACCTCGCGGCCGACGCCGCCGTCAACGCCGGGTTCGGCGCGGCAGGCGAGCGCTGCATGGCCATCTCCGTCCTCGTCGCCGTCGACCCGGTCGGTGACGAGCTCGTCGAGAAGATCAAGGAGCGCATCGCCGGTCTGAAGGTCGGCCCCGGCTGCAACGGCGACTCCGAGATGGGCCCGCTGGTCACCGGCGTGCACCGCGACAAGGTCACCTCCTACCTCGACGCGGGCCTCGCCGACGGCGCCACGCTCACCGTCGACGGCCGCAAGCACCCGATCTCGGGCGAAAACACCGCCGATGGCTTCTGGCTCGGCCCGACGATCTTCGACAACGTCAAGCCGGGCATGTCCGTGTACGACGACGAGATCTTCGGCCCGGTGCTGTCCGTGGTGCGGGTCGACTCGTACGACGAGGGTCTGGAGCTCATCAACAGCAGCCCGTACGGCAACGGCACCGCGATCTTCACCAACGACGGGGGCGCGGCCCGCCGCTTCCAGTACGAGGTCGAGGTCGGCATGGTCGGCATCAACGTCCCGATCCCGGTCCCGGTCGCCTACTACTCCTTCGGCGGCTGGAAGAGCTCGCTCTTCGGCGACACGCACGCCTACGGCGAGGACGGCGTCAAGTTCTTCACCCGCGGCAAGGCGGTGACGCAGCGCTGGCTGGACCCGAGCCACGGCGGCATCAACCTGGGCTTCCCGACGAACAGCTGAACCGCTCGCTAGCCGTCAGCGCCGGGCAGGTCCGTCCTCCGGGCCTGGCCGGCGCTGCTGTCGGATGAGCCGGCCGGGGTCATGGCCACTCCCGACAGCAGCGCCGCGCACAGGCACCAGCTGCCCAGGACGTCCAGCGGCCAGTGGTACCCGCACCACACCAGCGACACCCCGACGGCGGCCACCACCAGCAGGACCGCGGCGGCGAGCAGCCGTCGCAGGGCGGCGTTCCGGACGAGCGGGAGTACGAGAAGGGCGGCGGCGCCGAGGGCGACCGACGCCGACGCCGTGTGCCCGGACGGGAAGAAGCCGGGGTAGGAGCCGGGGCCGAGGCGGCGGTGGCCGGGGGAGGGGCGGGCGACGAGGGTCTTGGTGACGCTGACGATCAGCGGGACCGCGGCCATGGCCAGCGCCGCGGCCAGCGGGCGCGCCCACCACCGCGACAGCCCGGCCCGGCGGCCGCGCCAGGCGCTTGCGCCGATGGCGGCGGCGAGGAGCGGCACCGCGATCTGCGCGTTGCCGAGGTCGCAGAAGAACTGCCCGGTGCCGTGCAGGCTCCGGTGCCGCGCGGCGGCGTGCTGGAAACGCCGGAGCAGCCACCGGTCGGCGTCCACCAACGGGCCACCGGCGACGACCTGCCAGGTGATCAGCGCGAAGAGCAGCAGGCTGACGGCCAGGACCAGGTTCAGGGCAAAAATCGGCCGCCCCGGAACAGGGGGGAGAGTTCCGAGGCGGCCAGGTCGATCTCCGTGCCGCTCGGCCCGGGGGGTTTGGGACGAGCGGTCGATCGATCGGCGAAGAGTGCCGAAACGCTTCGTTCCGGCGCTGTCGTGCGCGAGGGCACTGCTGTGCCGGCAATGGGGGGTCGCCGGCGCGGTGTCGCCCATGGTCACCCACGAGCGGGATGGTGCGGTGTATCTGCGGAAACCGTACGTCACCGGCGAGGCTGCCGGGAGAGCGATTACCCCTCCGCCATCAGGCCCGCACACCTTCTTCACCGATGCCGCCCCCTTACCCAGAGTTACACCGGGAGTCACACCCGGGTGAGGGCCTCCTCGATGATGTCCAGGCCCTCGTTCAGGAGATCTTCGCCGATGACCAGCGGCGGCAGGAAACGCAGCACGTTGCCATAGGTGCCGCAGGTCAGAACGACCAGGCCCTCGGCGTGGCAGGCCTTCGCCAGGGCGGCGGTCACCGCGGCGTTCGGGGTCTTGGTGCCCGGCTCCACGAGCTCGACGGCGATCATGCCGCCGCGGCCGCGTACTTCACCGATCACGTCGAACTTCTCCTGCATCGCGTGCAGACGGCCCTTCATGACCTCCTCGATGCGCCGCGCGCGGGCGTTGAGGTCGAGCTCCTTCATGGTCTCGATCGCGCCGAGCGCCGCGGCGCAGGCCACCGGGTTGCCGCCGTAGGTGCCGCCGAGGCCGCCCGCGTGCGCGGCGTCCATGATCTCGGCGCGGCCCGTGACGGCGGCGAGCGGCAGACCGCCCGCGATGCCCTTGGCGGTGGTGATCAGGTCCGGGACGACGCCCTCGTCGTCACAGGCGAACCACTGGCCGGTGCGGCAGAAGCCGGTCTGGATCTCGTCCGCGACGAACACGATGCCGTTCGCCTTCGCGAACTCGGCGATCTTCGGCAGGAAGCCCTTGGCCGGCTCGATGAAGCCGCCCTCGCCCGCGATCGGCTCGATCACGATCGCGGCCACGTTCTCGGCGCCGACCTGCTTGGTGATCATGTCGATCGCCTGGGCCGCCGCCTCCTCGGCGCAGTTCTCGGCGCCGGTCAGCCAGCGGTAGCCGTAGGCCAGCGGTACGCGGTAGACCTCGGGTGCGAACGGCCCGAAGCCCTCCTTGTACGGCATGTTCTTGGCGGTGAGGGCCATCGTCAGGTTGGTGCGGCCGTGGTAGCCGTGGTCGAAGACGACGACCGCGGTGCGCTTGGTGTACGAGCGGGCGATCTTCACCGCGTTCTCGACGGCCTCGGCGCCGGAGTTGAACAGTGCGGTGCGCTTGTCGTGGTCGCCCGGGGTCAGCTCGTTGAGCTGCTCGGCGACCTCGACGTAACCCTCGTACGGGGTCACCATGAAACAGGTGTGGGTGAAGTCCGCGAGCTGCGCGGTCGCCCGCCGCACCACGGCCTCGGCGCTGTTGCCGACCGAGGTCACCGCGATGCCGGAGCCGAAGTCGATGAGCGAGTTGCCGTCCACGTCCTCGAGCACGCCGCCGCCGGCGCGCGTCACGAAGACGGGGAGGGTGACGCCGATGCCGTTGGGGACCGCGGCGACCTTGCGGGCCATCAGCTCCTGCGACTTCGGGCCGGGGATCGAGGTGACGAGCCGGCGCTCCTGGGACAGTTCGGTCATGGCGGGCGTACTCCTCTTATATGTCCACGGGCTTTTCCCGCAGGCTAAGCGGGGGCCGCGCGGACCCGCTTACTCCGATAGGGCGCAGTGGCGGGTGATCATTCGACACGGCGGACAGTCCGCTTCCCGGCAGACCGTAGTCCTGGCGGCCGATTTCGGCACCCGCGCCTCGCGAAGCGCCATGATCCTTATGGACCGGTGTCCGCTCCACTACATTGGGTTCCGTCGCTGGCGACGAGGCTGAGGGGCGGCCGGTAGTGGATATCGAGGGTACGCAGGGATTCCGGAAGGCCGCGCCGGCGACCCCGGTACCGAGGCCGGCGGGACCGCCGCCGATGCCACAGGCGCCACCGGTGTCCGCGCTGGAGACCTGGCTGCGCACCCCGCGCCACCACGACGCCCCGGGGATCTTCGCGTACGGCCACGTCCCGCGTCCCCCGGAGGACCCGGGCCGGCTCGCCGGCCGCCGGCTGATCGGCGGCGCGCTGCTGGCCCTGCTGTGCGGGCTGCTGGTCTGGTCGCTGCTCTGGAACTATTTCGGCAGCCTCTGGCTCAAGCCGATGTTCTGGCTCATCCCGGACGACTGGGCGTACACCGGCGACCGGGTCGCCTACACGATCGTCTCCAACACCTACTACCTGATCTGGATCGGTCTGCTGGCCTATGTGTTCGGCCGGGCCGGGCACTGGCCGGACGTCTGGCGCCGGTATGCCGCGCCCGCTCTGAGCCGGCTGTGGGACGAGCCGGCGCAGCCGGGGCTGCGGCCCGACGGGCAGCCCGTCGAGGACGATCCCGTCCAGTGGCCCGAGCTGCGGGCGGCCGGGCAGCACGCGGTGGCGGACCGGCTCGCGGGCGAGATCCGCAGCGGGCGGATGAACGACGTCGACTACACGCGGATCCAGCGGGCCTGGACGTCGGTACTGGCGGACCCGCGGCGGATCGACGCGTTCGCCGACACCGTGCTGCGGCAGGGCGCCGCGGCGTGTCTGCATCCTTCCGGCGCGCGCGATCTGCCGTTCCGCTCCGCGACGCACGATCTGCTCGGCGGCCAGGTGCGGATCGGCCTGGCGCCGGCCGACGACCGCAATCCGTACCAGCACCGGGGCGCGGGGCTGGCGCTCGACCCGTCGCTGCTCGGCACCGGCCTGGTCGCCGTCGGCCCGCCCGGCTCGGGGAAGACCCGGCAGCTGGTCCGGCCGGTCGTCGAGTCGCTGTGCCTGCAGGCGCTGTCCGGCACCGCCGCGGTGATCGCCGTGGGCTCCGCGGGCACCGACCTGGGACCGGCCGACGCGTTCGACGTCGTCATCTCGCTCGGCGACCCCTCCTCGCGCTACGACCTGGACCTGTACGGCGGCAGCCCCGACCCGGACGCGGCCGGGAGCACCCTCGCCGAGGCGCTCATCGACGACGGCCCCACGCACGAGGCCGACATCCGGCGGGCCGCCACCGCGCTCTCCCAGCTGCTCGGCCCCTACCGCGCCGCCCACGGGCGCTTCCCCGCCGTGACCGAGCTGCGCGAGCTGCTCGACGGCATCCCGCACGCGTTCGCCGCGCTGCGCGGCGCGCTGGACCTGGCCGGGGAGCCGGGTCCGGTCCGTGAGCTGGAGGCACGGCAGCGGCAGGCGGGGCGGCCCGACGACATCGGCACCCTGCTCGCCGACCGGATCGCGCTGCTCGACCGGCCGGCCTTCGCGGGCTTCTTCGACGTCACCGGCCGGACCCGGCCGTTCTCCATGCACACCCTGGAGCACCCGCTGCGGGTCCGTATCGACCTGCCCGAACGCGGTCACGCCGAGGCGTCCCGGATCCTCGCGCGGCTCGTGCTGGCCCAGTTCACCGCCGCGGTCACCGGCCGCCGCGACCGGTCGCTCTTCGCCTGCCTGGTCCTCGACGACGCCGCGCACACCATCACCGGAGAGTCGGTGCGCGGACTGCAGCGGCTGCGGTCCGCCAACGCCGGGGCCGTGCTGGCGCTGCGGACGCTCGACGACGTCCCCGAGGCGCTGCGCACCGCGCTGCTCGGCGCGGTCGGCTGCCGGATGGCGCTGTCCGGGATCACCACGTGGGACGGGAAGCGGTTCGCCGAGGCCTGGGGCACCACCTGGGTCGAGACCCGGGACGTGACGCGTACGCCCGACCAGTCCGGCGGTCTGCTGCGCCGCCTCAACCGCGGGGTGCGGCGGCTGTTCACCGGGGAGGCCGTCACCACCGAGTCGGTGACCGTCCGCAGCGTCGAGCGTGAGCGCTGGTCCGCCTCCGAGCTGGCCCATTCGGTGCCGGCCGGGCATGCCGTCGTCTCGCTCACCGCCACCGACGGCGAGCACGCCCCGCCGATACTGGTCGACCTCCGCGGCTGACGCCTGACGCCTGCTCCCGGCTGTCCGACACCTGATTCCTGACATCGCACGTCCGATATCGGACGCCTGATGCCGGGATCTGGACGGTGAGGCAGAATCGGAACCGGTCACCACTACCGGTCGGCCAAAACCCGAGTCCTTTGGGCCTTCCGGGCCCGGTGGGTCCCCGCGACCCCGCCGGCGCCGCCGGAAGCCCCCCGCCGGAGGCGACAGCGCGTCATGCCCCTCACTCTCGCCTCTCTCGTCCACCATTCGGCACTCAAGCTCGTGGTCCTGGCCGGCGGCGACCATCTGGACGCCACCGTGCGCTGGGTGCACACCAGCGAGCTGGACGACCCGGGACCGTATCTCGAAGGCGGCGAGCTGCTGCTCACCACCGGACTCAAACTTGCCGTCGACGACCCGGACAGCCTGCGCGGCTACGTGCGGCGGCTGGCGGACGCCGGGGTGGTCGGGCTCGGCTTCGGCGTCGGGGTGGGGCACGACGCGGTGCCGCCCGCGCTGGTCGACGCCGCGGCGGAACTGGATCTGCCGCTGCTCGAAGTGCCACGCCGCACGCCGTTCATCGCGATCAGCAAGGCCGTGTCGGCGGCGGTCGCGGCCGACCAGTACCAGGCCGTCACCGCCGGCTTCGAGGCCCAGCGCGATCTGACCCGGGCGGCCCTCGCCCCGGACGGCACCTCCGCGCTGCTCGGCCGGCTCGCGCACCACCTCAACGGCTGGGCCGCGCTCTACGACGCGTCCGGCGCGGTGCTCGCCGCCGCCCCCGAGTGGGCGGGCCGCCGCGCCGCCCGGCTGACCGGCGAGATCGACCGGCTGCGGGACAAACCGGCGCCCGCCAGCGCGGCCGTGGCGGGCCCCGCGGGCACCGAGGACCGCGTCGAACTGCAGTCGCTGGGCACCGCGCGCCGGGCCCGCGGGTTTCTCGCCGTCGGCACCGAGGAGCGCCTCGACACCCCCGCCCGCTATGTCGTGCACGCCGCCGTCGCGCTGCTCACGCTCTCCCTGGAGCAGTCGCGGGCGCTCCAGGACACCGAGCAGCGGCTCGCGGCCGCCCTGCTGCGGATGCTGCTCACCGGGGAGAGCGAGCACGCCCGTACCGTCGCGGGCCGGCTCTACGGCGACCTGCTGGCGCAGCCGGTGCGGCTGCTCGTCGTGGAGCCCGCAGAACTCACCGCCAAGCCCGTGAAGACGGCCAGGCCCGCCGCCCGTACCGGCCGCCCGGCGGTGGCGCTGGACTCGGTGGCGCTGCTGGCCGAGCGCGCGGAGGCCGCCGGCGCCCGCTCGGGCGAGCCGGTCATCGCCGTACGGGAGGGCCCCCGGCTGGTGGTGCTCGCCGCCGACGGTTCGGCCGTGCTCAAGGCCTGCACCGACTTCGCCGAGGCCGACGACACCCTGGCCGCCGGGCTGTCCGGGGCCGTCCCGGTGGCGGAGCTGCCGGACGCCAACCGGCAGGCGGAACGGGCGCTGGCCGTCGCGCTGCGGCGCGGCCGCAACCTGGTCGAGCACGGCGAGGTCGGTGCAGGATCGGTTCTCCCGCTGCTCGGCGACGACGCGGTCCGGGCGTTCGCCGAGGGCTTGCTGCGCCCGCTGCGCGAGCACGACGCGACCAGCCGCGGCGACCTCGTCGCCTCCCTCCAGGCATGGCTCTCGCGGCACGGCCAGTGGGACGCGGCCGCGTCCGACCTGGGCGTTCACCGGCACACCCTGCGCTACCGCATGCGCCGCGTGGAGGAGATCCTCGGCCGCTCGCTCGACGATCCCGACGTCCGGATGGAGCTGTGGCTGGCGATGAAGACGCTGCCGCCCGGCGAGTGACACAACGGAGTACCCGCCACGAGCGGTACTCCGCAGTGGACAAACGCCCCCGCGCCCCGCCCGGCCTACCGTGGACGTACGTGATCGATCACCACCCATCGGGATCACCACCCCATCGGAAGGGCCGGGCCGCTGTGAGCACCCCCACCGCATTCTGGCTCGCCGGCCGCAAGGCGACCGGCGAGGACAGCTTCGACGTCACCAACTCGTGGGACGGCCGGGTCGTCGGCACGGTCAGCGTTCCCACCGAGGCCCAGGTCGAAGAGGCCGTCGCGGCCGCCGAGGCCGTCCAGGCCGAGTTCGCCGCGACCCCGGCCCACGTGCGGTCCGCCGCGCTCGACCTCGTCGCCCAGCGGCTCGCGGAGCGCACCGAGGAGATCGCCCGGCTGATCACCGCCGAGAACGGCAAGCCGATCAAGTGGGCCCGCGGCGAGGTCGGCCGGGCCGTGTCGGTGTTCCGCTGGGCCTCCGAGGAGGCCCGCCGCTTCAACAGCGGCGAGGCGCAGCGGCTGGACACCGACGCCGGCGGCGTCGGCCGGCTGGCGCTGACCCGGCGCTTCCCGCGCGGCACCGTGCTCGGTATCGCGCCCTTCAACTTCCCGCTGAACCTCGTCGCCCACAAGGTCGCCCCGGCGATCGCGGTCGGCGCGCCGATCATCCTCAAGCCCGCCCCGGCGACCCCGCTGTCGGCCCTGGTGCTGGGCGAGATCCTCGCCGAGACGGGTCTGCCGGCCGGCTCCTGGAGCGTCCTTCCGGTCCCCAACGACCGGATGCCGGCCCTGGTGCAGGACAAGCGGCTGCCGGTGATCTCCTTCACCGGTTCCGACAAGGTCGGCTACCAGATCATGGATTCGGTGCCGCGCAAGCACACCACCCTCGAACTGGGCGGCAACGCCGCGGCCGTGGTGCTGGCCGACTGGTCCTCCGAGGAGGACCTGGAGTGGGCGGCCACCCGTATCGCCACCTTCGCCAACTACCAGGGCGGCCAGTCCTGCATCTCGGTGCAGCGGGTCATCGCCGACGCGTCGGTCTTCGACGTGCTCGCCGAGAAGGTCGTCGCCAAGGTCGCGGCCCAGGTCACCGGTGACCCGTCCGACGACGCCACCGACGTGGGCCCGCTGGTCGACGAGAACGCCGCGAAGCGCGTCGAGTCCTGGGTCGACGACGCGGTCGCCAAGGGCGCCAAGCTGCTCACCGGCGGCACCCGCGAGGGCGCCTCGTACGCCCCGACGGTGCTCACCGAGATCCCCGCGGACGCGATCCTCGCCACCGCGGAGGTCTTCGGCCCGGTCCTGTCGCTGCAGAAGGTCGACGGCGCCGACGAGGCGTTCGCGGCCGTCAACGACTCGAACTACGGCCTGCAGACCGGCGTGTTCACGCACGACCTGCAGACCGCCTTCCGGGCCCACCGCGAGCTGGAGGTCGGCGGCGTGATCATCGGCGACGCGCCCTCCTACCGCGCGGACCAGATGCCGTACGGCGGCGTGAAGGACTCCGGTGTCGGCCGTGAGGGCGTCTCGTACGCCATGGCCGACTACACCTACGAGCGGGTCCTCGTCCTGACCGGCCTGGACCTCTGAGACCGACGGACCACCCTCCACCGGCCGGGGCGCATGTGCGGTGCGCCCCGGCCGGTTTTTTCCTGCCCTGCCCTGCCCTGCCCCGTTCCGGTCCGATCCGGTCAGGAAGGGATCGGTACGACCATCACCGGCGGTCCCGACGGGGTCGGTGAGCCGCCGGACGGTTCCACCGTCACCCCGACCGCGTCGGCGCCCCTCGGGCCGCCCGCCAGGAGCTGTGCGCCGTCGGTGCGGCCCGGAGTGACGAGACCGGCCGGGATCATCGAGCCGTTCTGGCTGTACCAGAGCTGGTAGACCCGCGCAGTGCCCAGCGGCGGCAGGTCGTGGTAGACGAACGCCGTCCGTCCGAGCCGCTGGGAGGAGACCACGGTCGCCCCGCCGCCGCCCCGCATCGAGCCGGTCCGCAGGGTGGCATCGGGCGCCGCCATCAGCGTCTCCAGGTCGGAGGCGCGCTGCTCCGCCTGGATGTTGCCGTCCCGTGCCCGGTCGGCGTCCCGCTGGGCCTGGACGGCCCAGACCCCGGCGCCCGCGGCGATGGCGAGACAGGCCGCGGCGGCCAGATAGGGCAGCCGCTGCCGCCAGCGCGGGCCGCGCAACGGCACCACGACGGGTTCGACGACCAGCGGCGGCAGCTGCCGTACCTCGGGCAGCGACCACATGACGCGGTCCCGCAGCCCTGGCGGCGGCACCTGCGCCACCGCGAAGGCCAGCCGGGTCGCGGTCTCCCGCAGCTCACGCACTTCCTGGGAGCAGGCGGGGCACTCGGCGAGATGCCGGGCGAACTCCGCCGCCTCCGCGGGGGAGAGGGCGTCCAACGCGTAGGCGCCGGTCAGTGTGTGCAGATCGGCGGAATCGTTCACGACGTCACCCCCAAGCAGTCCCGCAGACGGATGAGCCCGTCCCGGAGACGGGTCTTGACCGTGCCGAGTGCCGTTCCCAGCACATCGGCGGTTTCCCGGTAGGTATATCCCCGGTAGTAGGCCAGGTTCACCGACTCACGCTGGAGTTCGGTCAGCTGTCCCAGGCAGCGGCGCACCTGTTCGCGCTCCAGCCGCCGCTCGACCTGCTCCGACACCTCGTCGAAGGCGGGGGAGTGGTCGCGGGCCGCGGCCCGCTGCTCGCGGTCGGCGGAGGCCTGTGCCGAGCGCACCCGGTCGACCGCCCGCCGGTGGGCGAGCGTCATGATCCAGGCCATGGCACTGCCCCGGCCGGCGTCGAAGCGGGCGGCGCTGCGCCACACCTCGATCAGTACCTCCTGGGTGACCTCCTCGGACTGCGCGGGATCGCGCAGCACGCGGTGGGCCAGCCCGAGAACGGAACCGGCAACGGCTGTGTAGACGCTGTCGAACGCCTGCTGGTCCCCCCTGGAGACCCGTTCGAGCAGGGTCTCCAGGCTTCCGGGGCCCGGCGCCACGGGTCCGTTGTCGCGGGCTACCGCGTGCATGCGCACCTCCGAGCAATGGTTGTCACCATTGATTCGTAGCCGGGGCCCCGGCGGATTGGCCGTTCCGGTCAGGAAACCGGCGGCATCAGGACGGTGTCGATGATGTAGACGTTGGCGTTCGAGGTCTTCACGTTGCCGCAGACCACGTTGGCCGTGTCGTTGACCTTGTAGGACTCGCCGGAACCCTTGGTCATGAGGGACTGCTTCTCCAGCGTGGGGAACATACCGCTGTTGAGCTGGTTCGGGGTCAGCGGCTGGCCGACCACGTGGTAGGTGAGGATCTTGGTGAGCGTGGCCTTGTCGTTCAGCACCTTGTCCAGGTCGGCCTTCGGGATCTTGGCGAAGGCGTCGTTCGTGGGCGCGAAGACGGTGATGTTCTGCGCGCTGTTGAGGGTGTCGACGAGACCGGCCTTCGTCACCGCGGTGACTAGGGTGGACAGCGCCGGGTTGTGCGACGCGGCGGTGGCCACCGGGTCCTTCGCCATACCGTCGAAGCTTCCGTTGCCCTCCTTCGGCACACCGGCACAGGCCGGGCCGAAGGGAGCGGACGCGTTCGTCGTGTCGCCCGCGGAGGACGACGGCGGCATGGCCGTTGTGGTCTGCGCGGCACTGCTCTTGTCGCCGGCGCTACCGCTGCCGCTGTCGGAACAGGCGGACGCAGTGACGGCGAGGACAGCGGCCGCGGCCGAGACGAGGGCGATACGACGGATACGGGTGGTGGTGTACATGACAGATCTCCTCATGAGGGTTCCCGGTGGGACCGGGTGGTGATGGGTGGAAGTGCCGGTGACGTGGTGCGTGGAGCTCACTCCACGGTGACCACCACCGAGTGCCAGCCCGTCGAACCGTCGGGCACGGTGCCCTGCCGGTCGCCGGTCTGGGTCCGGCCGGTGCGGTCCGTCGCGCGGACCTCGATACGGTGCGAACCGGGCTTGGCGTCCCAGAGGTACGACCACTGGCGCCAGGTGTCGGCGGTGTCCTCCGTGGCGGGCCTGGCGGCCTGCCACGCACCCCCGTCGATCCGCACCTCCGTCTTGTCGATGCCCCGGTGCTGGGCCCAGGCGACGCCCGCGACGGGCACGGGTCCCGCCTTCAGGGAGGCGAAGGGCCGGGGGGTGTCGATCCGGGACGACGTCTTGATGGGGGCCTGCGGGGACCAGCTGCGCCGGACCCAGTAGGCGTCGAAGTCGGCGAAGGTGGTCAGTTCCAGGTCGGTCAGCCACTTGCAGGCCGACACGTAGCCGTAGAGTCCGGGGACGAGCATCCGGACCGGGAAACCGTGGGTGAAGGGCAGCGGCTCGCCGTTCATCCCGACCGCGAGCATCGCGTCCCGGCCGTCGAGGACCGTCTCGACCGGGCTGCCGAGCGTCATCCCGTCCACCGAGCGCGCCACCAGCTGATCGGCGGGTCCGCCGGCGGACGGCGGACGGACCCCGGCCTCCTTCAGGAGTGCGGCGAGCGGCACCCCGATCCACCGGGCGTTGCCGGTGTACGGTCCGCCGACCTCGTTGGACACACAGGTCAGGGTGATGTCCCGCTCGATCAGCGGGCGCCGCAGCAGGTCCTGATAGCTGAACTCCAGCGGCTCGGTGACGCCCTTCCCATGGATCCGCAGCCGCCAGGTGTCGGCATTCACCTGGGGAACGGTGAGGGCGGTGTCCACCCGGTAGAAGGACGGATTGGGTGTCGTGAAGGGCTGCATCCCGGGGATCCGGAGATCGGCGCCCGCGGGTACCCGCCCCGCCGCCGACTGCGGGGCGGGCAGTTTCACGGAGTCGCGGGACGCGACGGCCGCGGCATCGGTGGAGTTCAGCCGCCGTCCGACGGTGCCGCCGACGGCGGAGAACGCGGCGGCCGCGGACGCGGCGACCAGGAACCCGCGCCGGTCGAAGGCACCGACGGGCCGCACTGGGCTCCCGGCGTCGTCCGTGGCAGGCGGGCCCTGGCCGTGGATCCGGCCGGCCAGCACCCACAGCACCGCCGCCCCGGCCAGTGCGCCGACGAGCGAGGGAAACGCGTCCGTCCACACCCCCACCGGCCGCCGGACCGCCGTCACCGCGCCGACCGCGCCGAAGACCGCCACACCGGCGACTCCCGCCGGCCGGTGGTGGACGGCGATCACGCCGATGACCGCGGCGAACAACGCCAGCGCGGCCACGATGCCCAACTGCAGCACCAGCTTGTCGGAGGTGCCGAAGTGCCGGATCGCCCAGTTCTTCACCTCGACCGGAGTCGCGTCGATCGCCGTTCCGCCGATCGCCGTCACCGGCGACGCCTGTGGTCCGACGGCGATGGCCACCAGCTCGGCGGCGGCGAGCGAGACGGCAGCCGCCAGTTCTCCGCTCACCGCGCCGAGCAGCAGCTCGCGCATCCAGTTCCGTTTCACACAGGGCATTCGGAGCGGGTGGTGAGCCGGATTGGTCCCTCACCCGATCGGGTGAGCCGACGTGCCCGTGCTCCCGGCCGGTGCTGCGCGGGGGGTGGTGGCCGCACGGGAATTGGGGTAGATACGGGCAAGTAGCACCGATCGGTAACCCGGCGACCCCGGTAGCTCGCTGACCGGGTCTCCCGGCGGCCGACCGCGCCCGTACATCCCGACTCCGCGGCGAGGTGAGCCCTCTTGACCGCACCATCCGCACACAACGTTTCTGAACGCGAGGCCCGGCAGGTGGCCGAGGCCGCCCGCGAACAGGACTGGCGGAAGCCCAGCTTCGCCAAGGAGCTGTTCCTGGGCCGCTTCAGGCTCGATCTGATCCATCCCCATCCCATGCCGGCGCCCGACGACGTCCAGCGCGGCGAGGAATTCCTCGCCAAGCTCCGGGACTTCTGCGAGACGAAGATCGACGGGGCCCGCATCGAACGCGAGGCGCAGATCCCCGACGAGGTCATCAACGGGCTCAAGGAGCTCGGCGCCCTCGGTATGAAGATCGACACGAAGTACGGCGGCCTGGGCCTCACCCAGGTGTACTACAACAAGGCCCTCGCGCTCGTGGGCTCCGCCAACGCCTCGATCGGCGCGCTGCTCTCCGCGCACCAGTCCATCGGCGTACCGCAGCCGCTCAAGATGTTCGGCACCACGGAGCAGAAGGAGACCTTCCTCCCGCGCTGCGCGCGCACCGACATCAGCGCCTTCCTGCTCACCGAACCCGACGTCGGCTCCGACCCGGCCCGGCTGGCGACCAGCGCGGTGCCCACCGAGGACGGTTCCGCCTACGTCCTGGACGGCGTCAAGCTCTGGACGACCAACGGCGTCGTCGCCGACCTGCTGGTCGTCATGGCCCGGGTGCCGAAGTCGGAGGGGCACAAGGGCGGCATCACCGCCTTCGTCGTCGAAGCGGGCTCCGAGGGCGTCACCGTCGAGCACCGCAACGCCTTCATGGGGCTGCGCGGCCTGGAGAACGGGGTCACCCGCTTCCACCAGGTCACCGTCCCCGCCGACCACCGCATCGGCCCCGAGGGCGCCGGCCTCAAGATCGCCCTCACCACCCTGAACACCGGCCGCCTCTCGCTGCCCGCGATGTGCGTCGGCGCCGGGAAGTGGTGTCTGAAGATCGCCCGCGAATGGTCGCTGGAGCGCGAGCAGTGGGGCAAGTCCATCGCGAAGCACGAGGCGGTCGGCTCGAAGATCGCCTTCATCGCGGCGACCACGTTCGCCCTCGAAGCGGTTCTCGACCTGTCGTCGCAGATGGCCGACGAGGACCGCAACGACATCCGGATCGAGGCCGCCCTCGCCAAGCTCTACGGCAGCGAGATGGCCTGTCTGATGGCCGACGAACTCGTGCAGATCCGCGGCGGCCGCGGCTTCGAGACCGCCGCGTCCCTCGCCGCCCGCGGCGAGCGCGCCGTCCCCGCCGAGCAGGTGCTGCGCGATCTGCGCATCAACCGCATCTTCGAGGGCTCGACGGAGATCATGCACCTGCTGATCGCCCGCGAGGCGGTCGACGCCCATCTGTCCGTCGCGGGCGACCTCATCGACCCCGACAAGAGCCTCGGCGACAAGGCGAAGGCCGGCGCCAGGGCCGGCGGGTTCTACGCCCGCTGGCTCCCCAAGCTCGTCGCCGGCGCCGGCCAACTGCCCACGTCGTACGCCGAGTTCCACCCGGACGGCTACCCGGACCTGGCCACCCACCTGCGGTACACCGAGCGCAGCGCGCGCAAGCTCGCCCGTTCGACGTTCCTGGCCATGGCGCGCTGGCAGGGCCGGATGGAGACCAAGCAGGGCTTCCTCGGCCGCATCGTCGACATCGGGGCGGAGCTCTTCGCGATGAGCGCGGCCTGCGTACGCGCCGAGATGCTGCGCTCGTCCGGCGAGGAGGGCCGGGCCGCGTACCAGCTCGCCGACGCGTTCTGCCGGCAGTCCCGGATCCGTGTCGAGGAGCTCTTCACCCGGCTGTGGTCCAACACCGACGACCTGGACCGCAAGGTCGTCGACGGCGTGCTCGGCGGTACCTACACCTGGCTGGAGGCGGGCATCGTCGACCTCAGCGGCGACGGCCCCTGGATCGCCGACGCCACCCCCGGCCCCGCCACGACCGAGAACGTCCACCGCCCCATCCGCTGAGCCCATCCGCTGACCCGGCTCCCGCGTACCGCTCCGCCCGCGGACCCGCCCGGGACCCGACACCCGCATCCCCTGTCCGAGCGGACAGGGGATGCGGCCACAATGGGAGGATGACGGACTCCCTCGCAGACCCGCATCACCGCGAATTCGCGGCCGCCGCCGACACCGACGGGCCCCGGGACATCGTGATCCTCGGCTCCACCGGTTCGATCGGCACCCAGGCCATCGACGTGGTGCTGCGCAACCCCGACCGCTTCCGCGTGGTGGCGCTGTCCGCCGCCGGCGGCCGGATCGAGCTGCTCGCCGAGCAGGCCCACCAGCTGCGGGTACGGACCGTGGCCGTGGCGGACGAGGACGCCGTCGAGCCGCTGCGGCAGGCGCTCGGCCGGCAGTACGGCGCCGGCGGGACGCTCCCCGAGATCCTGTCCGGCCCCGACGCCGCGACCCGGCTCGCCGCGAGCGAGTGCCACTCGGTCCTCAACGGCATCACCGGTTCGATCGGGCTCCGCCCGACGCTGGCGGCCCTGGAAGCCGACCGGGTGCTGATCCTCGCCAACAAGGAGTCGCTGATCGTCGGCGGTCCGCTGGTGAAGGCGCTCGCGAAGCCCGGGCAGATCATCCCGGTGGACTCCGAGCACTCCGCGCTCTTCCAGGCGCTGATGGGCGGCACCCGCGAAGAGGTCCGCAAGCTGATCGTCACGGCCTCCGGCGGCCCGTTCCGCGGCCGCACCAAGGAGGAGCTCGCCGGCGTCACCCCCAAGGACGCACTCGCGCATCCGACCTGGGACATGGGCCCGGTCATCACGATCAACTCCGCGACCCTGGTCAACAAGGGTCTGGAGGTCATCGAGGCACATCTGCTCTACGACATCCCCTTCGACCGGATCGAGGTCGTCGTCCATCCGCAGTCGCACATCCACTCGATGGTGGAGTTCGCCGACGGCTCGACCCTGGCCCAGGCGAGCCCGCCCGACATGCGGATGCCCATCGCGCTCGGCCTCGGCTGGCCCCGGCGGGTGCCGGATGCCGCACCCGCGTTCGACTGGTCGAAGGCGTCGACGTGGGAATTCTTCCCGTTGGACGACGACGCGTTCCCAGCGGTGGCTTTGGCGCGACATGTAGGTAGCCTCGGTGGCACCGCACCCGCGGTGTTCAACGCGGCGAACGAGGAATGCGTCGATGCCTTCCTCGCCGGCCGGCTGCCCTTCACGGGGATCGTGGACACCGTCGCCCGGGTGGTCGAGGAACACGGCCATCCGGATCCGGGAACTCGGCTGACCGTCGAGGACGTCCTTGAAGCGGAAGCGTGGGCACGGGCCCGCGCACGGGAACTGGCTACGGAGGCTGCACGGGTATGACGGCACTCATGTGGGGCGTCGGGATCGTCATCTTCGTCGTCGGCCTGCTGTTCTCCATCGCCTGGCACGAGCTCGGCCATCTCTCCACCGCCAAGCTCTTCAAGATCCGTGTGCCGCAGTACATGGTCGGCTTCGGGCCGACGATCTGGTCGCGGCACAAGGGCGAGACCGAGTACGGCTTCAAGGCGATCCCGCTCGGCGGCTACATCCGCATGATCGGCATGTTCCCGCCCGGCGCGGACGGCAAGGTCAGCGCCCGTTCCACCTCGCCGTGGCGCAGCATGATAGAAGACGCCCGTTCGGCCGCCTACGAGGAGCTGCAGCCGGGCGACGAGACGCGGATGTTCTACACGCGTAAGCCGTGGAAGCGCGTCATCGTCATGTTCGCCGGGCCGTTCATGAACCTGATCCTGGCGGTGGCGCTCTTCGCGGTCTCCCTGATGGGGATCGGCGGAAACGTCACGACCACGTCGATCGGCAGCGTCTCGGAGTGTGTGGTCAAGGCCTCCGCGGCGACCGACAAGGCCACCAAGGCCGATGTCTGCCCGAAGAACGCCGTGGCCCCGCCCGCCAAGGCCGCCGGCTTCAAGGCCGGGGACAAGATCGTCTCCTTCAACGGCAAGCCGGTCAGCGACTGGGACGACCTGTCGGACCAGATCCGCGACACCATCGGCCCGGCCACCGTCGGCGTCCTCCGGAACGGGCAGCAGCTCACCCTGCACCCGACCCTGGTCAAGAACACGGTGAACAAGAAGGACAGCGACGGCTTCCCGATCAAGGGCCAGTACGTCGACGCCGGATTCCTCGGCTTCAGCCCGGCCAACGGCGTCAGGACGCTGACCTTCGCCGAGTCCACCGACCGCATGGTCTCGATGACCAAGAACTCGATCCGCGGTATCGCCGACATCCCCTCGAAGATCCCCGCGCTGTGGGGATCGGCCTTCCAGGGCAAGGAGCGCACCGTCGACCAGCCCGTCGGCATGGTCGGTGTCGCCCGGATCGGCGGCGAGGTCTTCTCGCTGAAGATTCCCGCGACGCAGCAGATCGGCGTCATGATCAACCTGCTCGCCGGGGTGAACCTGTCGCTGTTCCTGTTCAACATGCTGCCGCTGCTCCCGCTCGACGGCGGTCACATCGCCGGCGCCCTGTGGGAGTCGCTGCGCCGCAGGCTGGCCAAGCTGACCCGGCGCCCGGACCCGGGCCCCTTCGACGTGGCCAAGCTGATGCCGGTCGCCTATGTCGTCGCGGGCATCTTCATCTGCTTCACGGCATTGGTGCTCGTCGCCGATGTCGTCAATCCGGTGACGCTCTCCTGACGGATGCGGGAGACGTGGGCGGGTTGCCGTAACCTCGGTAAACGGAGCCCGCCCACGCCGGGACCTTGTTCCACACCCTTGGGGATGCCAAGCACATGACCGCGATTTCGCTCGGAATGCCCGACGTTCCGATCAAGCTCGCCGACCGCCGCCACAGCCGCAAGATCCAGGTCGGGTCGGTCGCGGTGGGCGGGGACGCGCCGGTTTCGGTCCAGTCCATGACGACGACGGTGACGGCGGACATCGGGGCGACGCTCCAGCAGATCGCCGAGCTCACCGCTTCCGGCTGCCAGATCGTGCGGGTGGCCTGCCCCACGCAGGACGACGCCGACGCGCTCGCCACCATCGCCAAGAAGTCGCAGATCCCGGTGATCGCGGACATCCACTTCCAGCCGAAGTACGTCTTCGCGGCGCTCGACGCCGGCTGCGCGGCCGTCCGCGTCAACCCCGGCAACATCAAGCAGTTCGACGACAAGGTCAAGGAGATCGCGAAGGCGGCGGCTTCGGTCGGCACCCCGATCCGGATCGGCGTCAACGCGGGCTCGCTGGACCGCCGGCTGATGGAGAAGTACGGCAAGGCCACCCCCGAGGCGCTGGTCGAGTCCGCGCTGTGGGAGTGCTCGCTGTTCGAGGAGCACGGCTTCCGTGACATCAAGATCTCGGTGAAGCACAACGACCCGGTCGTGATGGTCAACGCCTACCGGCTGCTCGCCGGCAAGTGCGACTACCCCCTCCACCTCGGTGTCACCGAGGCCGGTCCCGCGTTCCAGGGCACCATCAAGTCCGCCGTCGCGTTCGGCGCGCTGCTGTCCGAGGGCATCGGCGACACCATCCGCGTCTCGCTCTCGGCCCCGCCGGTCGAGGAGATCAAGGTCGGCCTGCAGATCCTGGAGTCGCTGAACCTCAAGCAGCGCCGCCTGGAGATCGTCTCCTGCCCGTCCTGCGGCCGTGCCCAGGTCGACGTCTACAAGCTCGCCGACCAGGTCTCCGCCGGCCTTGAGGGCATGGAGGTGCCGTTGCGCGTCGCCGTCATGGGGTGCGTCGTGAACGGCCCCGGTGAGGCCCGCGAGGCCGACCTCGGTGTCGCGTCCGGCAACGGCAAGGGCCAGATCTTCGTCAAGGGCGAGGTCATCAAGACCGTGCCGGAGTCGAAGATCGTGGAGACCCTGATCGAAGAGGCGATGAAGATCGCCGAGCAGATGGAAGCGGACGGCATCGCGTCCGGCGAGCCCCAGGTCAACGTGAGCTGACCGGGGAAGGCCGCTGAGGCCACCTCCGCGAAACTCCCCTCCGCGAGGTAAAGTGCGAAGATCTACCCCCGGCCGTGTGGCCGGGGGTACCCCCGCCCCCCGCGGCCTGTAGGTGAGGCGCACACGTGTTGACGACGACGACCGCGAAGGTCCTGGAGGCCGGCGAACTCGACGCCGCCCTCGAAGTGCTCGACCGCGACCCCGTGTCCAACGCGTTCGTCGCCTCCCGTGTGAACGTCGCGGGCCTCGACCCCTGGCGCCTCGGCGGCGAGATGTGGGGCTGGTACTCCGGCGGCCGGCTCGCCTCCCTGTGCTACGCCGGCGCCAATCTGGTGCCGATCTGCGCGGGCCCGGAAGCCGTCCGCGCCTTCGCCGAGCGGGCCCGCCGGGCGGGCCGCCGCTGCTCGTCGATCGTCGGACCCGCCGAGCCCACCACCGAACTGTGGTCGCTGCTCGAACCCAACTGGGGCCCGGCCCGGGAGATCCGCAGCCGTCAGCCGCTGATGACCACCCGGGCGCTGCCCGCCGGCATCACCCCCGACCCCCTCGTCCGGCGCGTCCGCCGTGACGAGATGGATGTGATCATGCCCGCGTGCGTGGCCATGTTCACCGAAGAGGTCGGCGTCTCCCCGCTCGCGGGGGACGGCGGGCTGCTCTACCAGGCCCGGGTCGCCGAACTCGTCACCGCCGGACGGTCGTTCGCCCGCATCGAGAACGGCCGGGTGGTCTTCAAGGCCGAGATCGGCGCCGTCACCCGGCACGCCTGCCAGATCCAGGGCGTCTGGGTGGCGCCGGAGTACCGGGGACAGGGCCTGTCGGAGGCGGGGATGGCCGCCGTGCTGCACTACGCGCTGCGGGATGTGGCCCCGGTCGCCAGCCTGTACGTCAACGACTTCAACGCACCCGCCCGTGCCTCCTACCGCCGGGTGGGATTCACCGAGGTCGGAGCCTTCATGAGCGTGCTGTTCTGACGTAATGTCCCGTCCCATGGAAGATGTCGTGGTCGGCCGTCTGGACCTCGAGGAACGGGTCGACGAGGCGCTCGCCGTACAGGCCCTCGCCTTCGGTCTCGACGACGACGAGATCGCCATCCGCCGCCAGATCGTCGTGCGGCATCTCGCCTGCCCCGGCGCCCGCGCCCTCGGTGCCACCACCGAGGACGGACGGCTCGTCGGCTTCGTCTACGGCATGCCCAACGACCGCGCGCACTGGTGGTCCACCGTCGTCCAGCCGTATCTGCGGCACCGCGGCACCGAGCAGTGGCTCGACGGCTCCTTCGTCATCACGGAGCTGCACGTACTGCCCGCCTTCCAGGGGCTGGGCATCGGACGGCAGCTGATCACCACCATCACCGACACGGCCACCGAACCGCGCAGCATCCTCTCCGCGATCGACGTCGAGAGCCCCGCCCGCCGGCTCTACCGGGCGCTCGGCTACCAGGACCTGGCCCGTCCCGTGCACTTCCCCAGCGCGACGAGCCCGTACGCGGTGATGGGCGCGCCCCTGCCGCTGCGCCGCCCGGACCGGCCCCGGGATCCGGCATAACGCATTTCCGTGCCGCCGGACGGGCTGGATATCCTCGCGGGAATCCCCGTCAAGCCCCTGGAGAGCCACCATGGTCCTGCGCATGTCCCGTCTGATGCTCAAGACACTGCGCGACGACCCGGCCGACGCCGAGACCGCCAGCCACAAGCTGCTGGTCCGCGCCGGTTTCGTCCGCCGCTCGTCGGCGGGCGTCTGGATCTGGCTGCCGCTCGGCAAGCGGGTCCTGGAGAACGTCTCCCGCGTCGTCCGCGAGGAGATGGACGCCATCGGCGGCCAGGAAGTGCTGCTGCCCGCGCTGCTGCCGCGGGAGAACTACGAGACGACCGGCCGCGCGGGCGAGTACGGCGACCTGCTCTTCCAGCTCAAGGACCGCAAGGGCGCGGACTACGTCCTCGGCCCGACCCACGAGGAGATCTTCACCCAGGTGGTGAAGGACCAGTGCACGTCCTACAAGGACCTGCCGGTGATCCTCTACCAGATCCAGACGAAGTACCGGGACGAGGCCCGCCCGCGCTCCGGCGTGCTGCGCGGCCGTGAGTTCCAGATGAAGGACTCGTACTCCTTCGACACCACGGACGAGGGGCTGGCCGAGGCGTACCGGGCGCACCGTGACGCGTACATCCGGATCTTCACGCGGCTCGGCTTCGACTACCGCATCGTCTCCGCGGTCTCCGGCGCGATGGGCGGCTCGGCGTCCGAGGAGTTCCTCGCTCCGGCCGCGGCCGGCGAGGACACCTTCGTGGACTGTCCGGCCTGCGAGTACGCGGCGAACACCGAGGCCGTCACCACGGTCGTGCCGCCCGTCGAGGGCGTGGAGCACGGCCCCGTCGAGGAACTCGACACCCCCGACACCCCGACCATCGAGACCCTCGCCGCGCACCTGGGCGTCCCGGCGTCCGCGACGCTGAAGAACCTGTTGGTGAAGGTCGACGGCAAGATCACCGCCGTCGGCGTCCCCGGTGACCGCGAGGTCGACCTCGGCAAGCTCGGCGAGCACCTCGCCCCGGCCGTCGTCGAGCTGGTCACCGCCGAGGACTTCGAGGGCCGCCCGGAGCTCGTCCGCGGCTATGTGGGACCGCAGGGCCTGGGCATCGACTACATCGCCGATCCGCGCATCGCCCCCGGCACCGCCTGGATCACGGGCGCCAACACGAGCGGCAAGCACGCCCGCAACGTCGTCTGCGGCCGGGACTTCGAGGTGGACCGCTACCTCGACGTCGTCACCGTGCGGCCCGGCGACCCCTGCCCGCGCTGCGGCGCCGGACTGCGGCTGGACCGTGCGATCGAGATCGGTCACATCTTCCAGCTCGGCCGCAAGTACGCCGACGCCTTCCAGCTCGACGTACTCGGCCAGCAGGGCAAGCCTGTGCGGGTGACCATGGGCTCCTACGGGATCGGCGTCTCCCGTGCGGTCGCCGCCCTCGCCGAGCAGACCGCCGACGGCCAGGGCCTGTGCTGGCCGCGCGAGGTCGCCCCCGCCGATGTGCACCTCGTCGCGGCCGGCAAGGCCCTGCAGACCGAGCTGGCGCTGGAGGTCGCGGAGAAGCTGCACGCCGCAGGTGTCCGGGTGCTGCTCGACGACCGCGCCGGGGTCTCGCCGGGCGTGAAGTTCACCGACGCGGAACTCATCGGCGTCCCGCAGATCCTCGTCGTCGGCCGCCGCGCGGCCGAGGGCGTCGTGGAACTGAAGGACCGCCGGTCGGGCGAGCGGGTCGAGCTGACGGTCGACGAGGCGCTCGCCCGGCTGACCGGCTGACCGACGACACGGACTAGAGCCAGCTGGCGAACTCCAGCAGGAGTTCGCCGGCCTGGCTGTCGCCGACCGACAGCGCCCAGACGCCCGCCTCGACGGCCCGGAAGTGGCTCCAGCCGCGCAGCCGCTCCGGGTCCACGTCGAGCGCGGCGCCGAGCTTGGCGACCCGGCGGCGGGCCGCCGCCTGCGGGCCAGGGGACGCGGCCAGCGTCTCGACCCGGTCCCGGACCAGCCAGGCGAGGTCGTACGCCCGCTCGCCGACCAGCGGCTTGGGGTCGATGGCCAGCCACGGGCTGCGCTCGGCGGCCAGGACGTTGCCGTGGTGGTAGTCGCCGTGCAGCAGCACGTCCTCGGCCGGACCGGCCAGCAGCTGCTCGCGCAGCGCCAGCGCCTCGTCGATGAGCGGGCGCACCTCCGCCGCCCAGGGCTGCTCACGGCGCTCCCGCAGGTGGTCGGCGAGACCGGCGGTGCAGTCGGCGACCGAGGTGAACGGATGGCCCTCGGCCGGCGCCACCCACAGCCGCTGCAAGGTGGCCGTCGCCTCGAGCATCGCCTTGGGCTCCGGGAGGGAGCGCAGGGACACCTCGCCCTGCAGCCGCTCCAGCAGCATCGCGCCCAGGGTGGGCTCCGCGCGCAGCAGCCGGACCGCGCCGCGGCCGTCCCAGTGGGCGAGCGCGGCGTGCTCGTGCTCGGTCTCGGGGGTGACCATGCCCAGCTTGAGCACGGCGGGGGTGCCGTCCGCCGTCCGGACGAGCACGATCATGCTGATCTGGCCGCCGGGGGTGAACACCCGCTCCGGCCGCAGTTCCCACCGCTCCAGCGTTCCGGCCACCCGGCCCGGCAGCGCCGCGAGCCACTCCCGGCCGGCGTCGCCCTCCCAGGCCCCGATCGTGCGGACCAGCCGGTCGGGCGGGTCCAGCGGAATGGTGCCGGGGCCGCCGGGCTGCGGTGCTGAAGCCATGGTTGTGCTGTCCCTCCGTGGATCTTTCGCGGGCGGGCGTCCCCGCGGGGGGATGCCTTCCCGTTCTGCCGTGTCCTACAGCCCTGACACGGCTCCTTGCGGTGCGGCTCTCACGGTGCGCTCCGCTCGGCCAACCCGGGGAAGGCTACGCTGCCGCCGCGCCACCGCACGGCACGCACCGCCGCCTCACGCAGCGCTCCGGCCGCGTCCCGGCGCGGCTCCCCGGTGGCCGCGCGCACCACATCCCCGTACACACCGGCGACCCGGTCCTCGATCACGGCGGCCAGCCGTACGGCCGCCGCGCTGTCGGTGACCGGGAACGGCAGTGCGTACCCGGCGTCCGCCGGCACCGGTTCCGCGCCGAGGTCCCGCACGGTGCGACTCAGCGCGTCGCGGCGGGCGCGGTGCGAGTCGTAGGCAGCGCGGGCGTCGGAGGCGCGCGGCTTCGCGACCCGCGCACCTATCACCCCATAGGCGTAAACCGCGGCGTGTTCCGCGGCGAGCGCCGCCTGGACCGCGTCCAGGGTCCGCTGTGTCATCTCGTCAGCCCTTCCCCGTCAGCAGGACGACGTGCGCCGCCCCGGCGGCGGCCACTGAGGCGAGCAGCCGGGCGAGCTCGGGCGGTGCGTCGAGCAGCGCGGTAGCGCGGGCGTCCGCGAGCCGGCGTTCGGCGGCGGCGAGCGCCCCGAGCGTGGGGGGAGCGGTGGCGGCGGTGGTGCCGGTGGCACCCGGCGTTCCGGCGGGGGCCGGCTTCGGCACCGTGGCGCCGAACGCCTGGGCGTGCCGGGCGACTTCGGCCCGCAGCGGCGCCAGCCGCGCGGTGAGGTCCGGCCGGGCCGCGAGGAGACCGTCGTAGTGCGCGAGGAGTGCGGTGCTGTCCGCGGCCGCCCGCGCCCGCAGCGCGGCACCCGGCACGGCCGGGGGAGTGTCCTTCAGGGTGTCCGCCGCGGCCGGGGTCCCGCCGGAACAGCCCGTGGCGAGTCCGGCCAGCGCCGCCAGCCCGCCCGCGCCGGCCACCAGCGGCACACCGGCGGCCGAGGCCAGTACCGTCCGTCTGCCCGGCGTCCCTCTGCCTGTCACCGCGCCCCCTCCCGTGATCACCGACCAGAGCGTACCGGGCGGCGGCCGGGCGCGGCCCGGGCGACGGTGGCCGGCCGGCTCCGCCGCAGGGCAGCGCTGGGGGGCGAGCCACGCCGAATCGTCGATCCGGTGTCGGAACCGATAGGCTTTGGGGCGACACGCGACCTTCCATACAACAGCACACGCGGCCGAGGAGTCACCCGGATGAGCACCACCCAGAGCGAGAGGCTGCGCGGATTGCTGGAGCCGCTCGTCGCCAAGACGGGTCTGGATCTGGAAGAGGTCACAGTGACCGCGGCGGGCAGCCGCCGGCAGCTGATGGTCGTGGTGGATTCCGATGACGGCGTGCAGCTCGACGCGGTCGCCGAGCTGAGCCGGGACATCGCCCAGGTGCTCGACGACACGGACGCGATGGGCCAGGGCGAGTACGTCCTGGAGGTCAGCTCCCCGGGTACCGACCGGCCGCTGACCACGCCCCGGCACTTCCGCCGCAACGAGGGCCGGCTGGTCAAGCTGACGCTCAACAACCACGAAGAGCTGACCGCGCGGATCATGGCGCTGGACGAGGCGGGCCTCGATCTGGAGGTCCCCGGCATCAAGGGGCGCAAGCCCAAGCCGCGCCGGGTGGAGTTCGCGGAGATCGCGAAGGCCCGGGTGGAGATCGAGTTCAACCGCAAGAACAAGGACGACGACGTCGACGCAGCGGATACGGCCGACGCCGACACCGACAGCGACGAGAGCATTGAGGAGGCGTAGCCGTGGACATCGACATGAAGGCCCTACGGGGTTTGGTGCAGGAGAGGCAGATTTCGTTCGACCTGCTGGTCGGGGCGATCGAGTCCGCGCTCCTCATCGCCTACCACCGGGAGCCGGGCAGCCACCGCCGGGCCCGGGTGGAGCTCGACAAGTCGTCGGGACATGTGACGGTGTGGGCGAAGGAGGACCCGTCCGAGGTCGCCGAGGGCGCCGAGCCCCGCGAGTTCGACGACACCCCTTCCGGGTTCGGCCGGATCGCCGCCTCCACGGCGAAGCAGGTCATCCTGCAGCGGCTGCGGGACGCGGAGGACGACATCACGTTCGGCGAGTACGCCGGCCGTGAGGGCGACATCGTCTCCGGTGTCGTCCAGCAGGGCATGGACGCCAAGAACGTGCTGGTCGACATCGGCAAGATGGAAGCCATCCTGCCGGTGCAGGAGCAGGTGCCGGGCGAGGACTACAAGCACGGTGTGCGGCTGCGCTCCTACGTCGTCCGCGTCGCCAAGGGCGTGCGCGGACCGTCGGTGACGCTGTCGCGCTCGCACCCCAACCTGGTGCGCGCCCTGTTCAAGATGGAGGTCCCGGAGATCGCGGACGGTTCGGTCGTCATCGAGGCGATCGCCCGCGAGGCCGGCCACCGGACGAAGATGGCGGTGCGCTCCACCCGCTCCGGGCTGAACGCCAAGGGCGCCTGCATCGGCCCGATGGGCTCCCGCGTGCGGGCGGTCATGGCCGAGCTGCAGGGCGAGAAGATCGACATCGTGGACTGGTCGGACGACCCGGCCGACATGGTGGCGAACGCCCTGTCGCCGGCCCGGGTGTCCCGCGTCGAGGTCGTGGACCTGTCGGCCCGCTCCGCCCGGGTGACCGTGCCGGACTACCAGCTGTCGCTCGCCATCGGCAAGGAAGGGCAGAACGCCCGCCTCGCCGCCCGGCTGACCGGCTGGCGGATCGACATCCGTCCGGACATCGAGCCGGAGGGCGCCGAGGAGTCCGGCGAATCGGACACTTCACGCGCCTGAATGTCAACCCACGACTGACCGAACAACCGTGCGTCGAATAACCCGAAGGGGTGAGGTCGGCGCGGGGAGGTAGACTGAGCAGTGTCTGGCCGGACGCGTTCCCTTGCGTGCCCTGAGCGAACCTGTGTGGGTTGCCGGGAACGGGTGGCCAAGAACGATCTGCTGCGTGTGGCGGTGAGCGGTGACGCGTGCGTCCCCGATCCTCGCGGTACGCTGCCCGGTCGGGGTGCTCACTTGCACCCTGACCTGGTCTGTTTCGACCTGGCGGTTCGCCGCCGGGCCTTCTCCAGGGCCTTCAGGTCCAAGGAGACGTTCGACACCGCGGAACTCCGCCGGTACGTCGAGCAGAACACCAAGCCCGTCGAAGTGGCGGCACCGTAAGTGAACGGCACGGGTATCCGTGCGGTCAGGTACCTCGCGAGTCGGAAGTAGGTCGAGATTGCGATGAGCACCACTCGATGAGTACGCGATGAGTACGAGCATGAAGTAGCGACGGTCCGGCGGACGATCACCCCGGACCTAAAAGGAGCGAAGTGGCTAAGGTCCGGGTATACGAACTCGCCAAGGAGTTCGGAGTTGAGAGCAAGGTCGTCATGGCCAAGCTCCAAGAACTTGGTGAATTCGTACGTTCGGCGTCCTCGACGATCGAGGCGCCGGTTGTTCGCAAGTTGACTGACGCTTTGCAGGGGCCCGGTGGCGGAAACGCCGCGAAGCCCGCTGCCAAGCCCGGCGCGCCCCGCAAGGCGACGTCTGCCAAGCCTGGCGCCCCCACTCCGGGTGCGCCGGCCCGTCCCGCTGCGCCGGCTCCCAAGCCGGCCGCGGACGCCCCCGTAACTCCGGCGGCTCCGGCCGCCACGGGCACCGGCTCCACGCCGGCCGGCCCCCGTCCGGGTCCGAAGCCGGCCCCGGTCAAGCCCGCTCCGGCGGCTCCGGTCCCGGTCGCGGAGTTCTCCGCCCCGGCTCCGACCCAGCAGGCGCAGCAGGCCCCGCAGGCGCCGGCGGCCTCCGCCCCGGCGGCTCCGTCCTCCGCGCCGCGTCCCGCGGGTGCCACTCCCGGCCCCCGTCCGGCACGTCCGGCCCCGGCACAGCGCGAAGAGCGCCGTGACGGCGGTCAGCGTGACGCCGCGCCGCGTGGCGACCGTCCGGCCCGTCCGGCCGGCCAGGGTGCGCCCGGTGGCGCCCCGCGTCCCGGTGGCGCCCGTCCGGCGGGTCCCCGTCCGGGCAACAACCCCTTCACCTCCGGTGGCTCCACCGGGATGCAGCGCCCCGGTGGCGCCCCGCGTCCCGGCGGTGGCGGCCAGGGTGCTCCCGGCGGCGAGCGTCCCGCTCGTCCGGCCGGCACGGGTGGTCCCGGTGGCGCTCCGCGTCCCGGCGGCGCCCCGCGTCCCGGTGGTGCGGGCGGTCCCGGCGGTGCCGGTCGTCCGGCTCCCGGTGGGATGCCCCGCCCGCAGAGCTCCGGCCCGCGCCCGAACCCGGGCATGATGCCGCAGCGTCCCGCCCCGTCCGGTGGTCCCGGCGGCCGCTCCGGCGGACCCGGCGCCCGTCCCGGTGGCGGTCCCGGTGCTCGTCCCGGTGGTGGCAGCGGTGGTCCCGGTGCTCGTCCCGGTGGTGGCGGCGGCGGTTTCGCCGGCCGTCCGGCCGGTCCCGGTGCGCGTCCCGGCGGCTTCGGCGGCCCGCGTCCCGGTGGTGCTCCCGGCGGTGGCGGTGGCTTCGGTCCCCGTCCCGGCGGCTTCGGCGGCCGTCCCGGCGGCCCCAACGCCCGTGGTGGCACGCAGGGTGCCTTCGGCCGTGGCCCGAACGGCCGTCCGGCCCGTGGCCGCAAGTCGAAGCGCCAGCGTCGCCAGGAGTACGAGAGCATGCAGGCTCCGTCCGTGGGCGGCGTGCTGCTGCCCCGCGGTAACGGTGCTGCCGTACGACTGCGTCGCGGCTCCTCTCTCACCGACTTCGCCGAGAAGATCAACGCCAACCCGGCGTCGCTCGTCCAGGTGATGTTGAACCTCGGCGAAATGGTCACGGCGACGCAGTCGGTTCCCGACGCGACGCTGCAGCTGCTCGCCGACGAGATGAACTACGTCCTGGAGATCGTCAGCCCGGAGGAGGAGGACCGCGAGCTGCTCGAGTCCTTCGACATCGAGTTCGGCGAGGACGAGGGCGGCGAGGAAGAGCTCGTCTCCCGTCCGCCGGTCGTGACCGTCATGGGTCACGTCGACCACGGTAAGACCCGCCTCCTCGACGCGATCCGCAAGACCAACGTGATCGCGGGCGAGGCCGGTGGCATCACCCAGCACATCGGTGCCTACCAGGTCGCGGCCGAGGTGAACGGTGAAGAGCGCAAGATCACCTTCATCGACACCCCCGGTCACGAGGCGTTCACCGCCATGCGTGCCCGTGGTGCCAAGTCGACCGACATCGCGATCCTCGTGGTGGCGGCCAACGACGGTGTCATGCCGCAGACGATCGAAGCGTTGAACCACGCCAAGGCGGCCGGCGTGCCGATCGTGGTCGCGGTCAACAAGATCGACGTCGAGGGCGCCGACCCCGTCAAGGTGCGCGGTCAGCTGACCGAGTTCGGCCTCGTGGCCGAGGAGTACGGCGGCGACACCATGTTCGTCGACATCTCCGCCAAGCAGGGTCTGCACATCGACAGCCTGCTGGAGGCCGTGGTCCTCACCGCGGACGCCTCGCTCGACCTGCGGGCCAACCCGGAGCAGGACGCACAGGGCATCGCGATCGAGGCTCACCTCGACCGTGGCCGTGGCGCCGTGGCGACCGTGCTCGTACAGCGCGGCACCCTGCGCATCGGCGACACCATGGTGGTCGGCGACGCGTACGGCCGGGTCCGCGCGATGCTCGACGACCGTGGCAACACGCTGGAAGAAGCGGGCCCCTCGACTCCGGTCATGGTGCTCGGTCTCACCAACGTGCCCGGCGCCGGCGACAACTTCCTCGTTGTCGACGACGACCGCACGGCCCGTCAGATCGCCGAGAAGCGTGCCGCTCGTGAGCGGAACGCGGCGTTCGCCCGCAAGGGTGTCCGGTTCTCCCTGGAGAACCTGGACGAGGCCCTGCAGGCCGGTCTGGTGCAGCAGCTCAACCTCATCATCAAGGGCGACGCGTCCGGTTCGGTCGAAGCGCTCGAGTCCTCGCTCATGCAGCTGGACGTCGGTGCCGAGGTCGACCTGCGCATCCTGCACCGCGGTGTGGGTGCGGTCACCGAGTCGGACATCAACCTGGCATCGGGTTCCGACGCCATCGTCATCGGCTTCAACGTGCGCGCCGAAGGCCGCGCCACGCAGCTGGCCGAGCGCGAGGGTGTCGACGTCCGGTACTACTCGGTGATCTACCAGGTCATCGATGAGATCGAGGCGGCCCTGAAGGGCATGCTCAAGCCGGAGTACGAAGAGGTCGAGCTCGGCACCGCCGAGATCCGCGACGTCTTCCGCTCCTCCAAGCTGGGCAACATCGCCGGTGTCCTCATCCGCTCGGGCGAGGTCAAGCGCAACACCAAGGCGCGACTCCTCCGCGACGGCAAGGTCATCGCGGAGAACCTCAACATCGAGGGTCTGCGCCGGTTCAAGGACGACGTCACCGAGATCCGGGAAGGCTACGAGGGCGGTATCAACCTCGGCAGCTACAACGACATCAAGGTCGACGACGTCATCGCGACGTACGAGATGCGCGAGAAGCCGCGCGGCTGATCGCCCACCCGCCGCCCGGCCACCACCCCTGGTGGGCCGTGCTGCGCACGGGCAGTGCATTTCACCGGGGCCGGTCGGCGGAGATATTCCGTCGATCGGCCCCGGCCGTTGCGTGTACCGTTCACATCATGGATCGCGCCTGTCACCAGGGGCGTAACGACGAGGCCTCCCAGGGCGGCTAGCCCTGTCGCCCATGTATGCAGGAACGCTGTCCTTCGACCTCCTCCTCGGCGACGTACATTCGCTCAAGGAGAAGAGGTCCGTCGTCCGCCCGATCATCGCCGAGCTGCACCGCAAGTTCGCGGTCAGTGTGGCGGAGACGGGCGAGCAGGACCTTCACCGCAGGGCCGAGATAGGCATCGCGGTCGTGTCCGGGGATCTCGGACACATCAAGGACGTACTCGACCGGTGCGAGCGATGGATGATCGCCCGGCCCGAGGTGGAACTGCTGTCGGCACGGCAGCGGATCCACGGCGACGACGACTGACCGATCGGCGGTCGGCCGGCGCCTGGAAGACCAGAGCAGTAACGAAGAAGGAGACGGACAAGTGACCGACACCTCGCGGGCGCGCAAGCTGGCCGACCGCATCCGGGTCGTGGTCGCGGAAACGCTGCAGCGGCGGATCAAGGACCCGCGGCTCGGCTACGTGACGATCACGGACACCCGGGTCACGGGTGACCTGCAGGACGCGACGGTGTTCTACACGGTCTACGGCGACGACGAGGACCGTGCGGCGTCCGCCGCCGCACTGGAGAGCGCCAAGGGCATCCTGCGCTCCGAGGTCGGTCGGCAGCTCGGGGTGCGCTTCACCCCGACGCTGACGTTCGTCGCGGACGCCCTCCCGGAGAACGCGAAGACCATCGACGATCTGCTGGCCAGGGCCCGTGCCTCGGACGAGCAGGTGCGCAAGGCCGCCACCGACGCCTCGTACGCGGGCGACGCGGACCCGTACCGCAAGCCGGTGGAGGACGAGGACGACGACACGGACGCCGACGCCGACGCGGCGAAGACCGCGAAGGACGACGACAAGGGCTCCGCGACCGCATGAAGCGCAAAGGCCAGGGCCCGGACGGCCTAGTGATCGTCGACAAGCCGGCCGGGCTCACCTCGCACGCCGTGGTCGCCCGCATCCGCCGTTTCGCGGGCACCCGGCGCGTCGGGCACGCGGGCACCCTCGACCCGATGGCGACCGGAGTGCTCGTCATCGGCGTCGAGAAGGCCACCCGGCTCCTCGGCCACCTCGCGCTCACGCGCAAGGAGTACGTCGCGACGATCCGGCTCGGCCAGACCACCGTGACGGACGACGCCGAGGGCGAGGTCACGGAGAGCGCCGGCGCGGCCGGTGTCGAGCTGACGGCCGTCCAGGACGGAATCGCCAAGCTCAGCGGCGACATCATGCAGGTGCCGTCCAAGGTCAGCGCCATCAAGGTCAACGGCGTCCGGTCGTACACCAGGGTCCGGGAGGGCGAGGAGTTCGAGCTGGCCTCCCGCCCGGTGACCATCTCCTCCTTCGTGCTGCACGAGGACCGCACCGCGACGGCGGAGGACGGCACGGCCGTCCTGGACCTGGACGTCACCGTCGAGTGCACCTCCGGCACCTACATCCGGGCCCTGGCCCGCGATCTCGGCGCGGACCTGGGCACCGGCGGCCATCTGACCGCGCTGCGGCGCACCCGGGTGGGCCCGTACGACCTGAGCAGCGCCCGCACCGTGGACGAGCTCGAAGCGACGTACCAGGCCGACGGGGCGGAAGCCTTCCAGGTCATGCCGATCGGCGAGGCCGCCGCCGCGGCGTTCCCCCGCTGGGACGTGGACGCCGACCAGGCCCGCCTGCTCGTCAACGGCGTCCGCCTCAAGACCGACGGCATGGGCCCCGGCACTCACGCGGCCTTCGACCCCGACGGCCGCTTCCTGGCCCTCGTCGAGGACCGCGACGGCCAGACGAAGATCCTCGCGGTCCTCGTCTGACGCGAGTGCGTGACGCGCGTGCGTGACCTGACGGGATCCGGACCGGCCATCGAGCGGGTCCGGATCCTCGGTATCCGCAGTCGTCGCGCTCCCCTAGGGCACGGTCAGGCCCCCATCGTGGAGCGGGCGTCCGTGTCCCCGCGCGGACGCCCGCTCCACGATCCCCCTCCTGCTCGTATACCTATCCTCCTCACACCCGGAATTCACCCCAACGGGTGGGCGCTCGGAGTGAACTTCGGGGTGTACGGGGGCGCGTTGGGTGCGCGATCAATAGCGGGCGATCACCGTGGGCATACCGTGGAAGGCGGTTGACCAGCGGGGAGGTGCGCGGATGGCGGTGCGGCCCTGCGACGGTGACGATGCCTTGGTGCGGGTGTGCGATCTGGCCGGGCGGCCGCGCGGTACCGGATTCCTCGCCGATCTCGGCGGCACTCTCCTGACGAGTCACGAAGCCGTCGACGGACTGGCCCGGCTGGTGCTGCACGCCCCCGGCGACCAGGTCTGCCTCGTCGGTGCGGACGCGATCACGCCGCTGCCGGAACTGGGACTCGCGCTCGTCGCGACCGAAGGCATCAGTCTGCGGCCGCTGCCGGTCGCCGTCTCCGGGCCCGCGCACTCCGAACGCCGGGTGCGGCTGCGGGCCCGCGGCTGGACGGACGCCGTCGTCGTCGGCACCGCGTCCGTGACGTACACCGCGACCGACCGATTCCATCTCCTGGACGAGGTCTACGAACTCGCCCTCGACAGCCCGGAGGTGCTGCGGGTCCACCCGCAGGCGTCCGGCAGCCCCGTGATCGACGCGGAGACCGGAGCGGTGCTGGCCGTCATCGCCACCGCACTGCACGCCGGGCACCGGGCCGGCGGCTTCGCCGTCCCGCTGCGGGCCGGGTCGGGGCCGCTGGCGGAACTGCTCGCCCGCAACGCCGCCACCGTGCCCGCCTACGGGCCGCACCTCAACCTCGCCGGCGCGCTGCAGTTGACGGCCACCTCGGTCGGTTCCGCGGCCGTACCGCGCGAATGGCGTGAGCCGGTCGCCAGGCCGGGGACCGAGGACGAGCTGCGCGACTTCCTCAGCGGGGGAGGGGACCGCGGACCGCTCGTCCTGGGTCTGGTCGGCGACCCCGGCTGCGGGCGCACCACCGAACTGGCGGCGCTCGCCGCACGCCGCGCCCGGGGCGCGGAGCCCGCCCCGACGGTATGGCTGCGCGGCGCCGAACTGCGGCCGGGCGACGGCGGGTTGAAGGACGCGGTGGAACGCTCGCTGCGCACCGCCGCGCGGATCGTCTCGGCGGCGGCCGGCGACAGCAGGGGCGAGGCGCCCGTCGCGTCCCCGGACGCGGTCGCGGACCTGGCCCGGTCGGCGGGCCGCCCGCTGCTCGTGCTGCTCGACGGTCCGGAGGAGATGCCGCCCGTTCTGGCGCACGCGCTGCCCGACTGGACGGCCGGTACGGCGAGTTGGCTGCGGGCGGGCGGCGTCCGGCTGGTCGTGGCGTGCCGCCCCGAGTACTGGGAGCAGGCGGGCGCCCTGTTCCCCGCCGGGATGCTCCATGTGCCCGAGGAGGCGCCGGCCGTACCGCCCGGCGCCCCGGCCCGCGCGCTGCCGTTCTGCGTCCGGCTCGGCGACCTCCCGGAGCGGCAGGCCGTCCGCGCCAGGGCCCGGTACGGCATCCCGCCCGGGGCGCTGGCCGCGACCGACGCCGCCCATCCGCTGGCCCTGCGGCTGTTCGCCGAGATCCGCGCGGCCCTCCCGGAACCGGCGGTGCCCGACCCGGTGGGAACGCCCGCCGCTGAGGACGCCGTGCCCGGCCGTGCGGAGATCTTCTCGGCCTATCTGGACCTGGTGTGCCTGCGGATCGCCGTCCGGCTGACGGCGGGCGCCGAGAGCCCCGCCCGGGGGACTGCCGTCCGGCGGCTGGCCGCCCGGGTCGCCGGGCAGGTGCACGAGGCGGCGCGGCGCTGTCTGGGGCCCGGCCAGGGCGAGCTGGACCGGGAGTCCTTCGAGGACCTCTTCCCCTGGCGTACGGGCTGGGCCTCGGCCGTCCTCACCGAAGGCCTCGTCGTCCCGGCCGGAGCGGGATACCGCTTCGCGCACGAGGAGTTCGCCGACTGGCTGCAAGGGCTGCACCTTGACCTCGACGAGGCCCTGTTCGCCCTCGTCCACCGGTGGTTCGCCGCCCCGGCGGGCGCCGCGGAGGCCCCGGTCCGGCTGCCGTCGCGCCCCGGGGCCCGCGCCGGTCACGCCCCCGGGCACACCGTGCCGCCGGCCCCTCCGGTCGGCCCCGCCGCCGCTCCGCACTCGCTTCCGGTGCCCCGCCACCGCATCGGCCCCGTCATCCAGTCCCTGCTGCTCACCGCCCGCCAGTCCGGCCCCACCGCGCTCGCCCGGCATCTCGAAACGCTGATCCACGCCCTCGACCAGCAGGCCGCGGAACCGAGCCGCCTCGCCGCCCCGCCAAAGCCGCAGACGCCACCCCGGACACCGCCCTGGCCACCTGTGGTCGGGGAGCCGGAGGGAGCGTCGGAGGGGGAGCCGGACGCGGCAGCCGCCCCGGCTCCCGCCCTGATGGACCGCCTCATGGACCGACCCGCGTTCGACGATCCGCCGGCGGACGAGGCGGATCTCGACGCGGACACCGTCCCCAACCGGCGGCCCGGTGCGGGGCGCGCGGCGGTACCGCCGCCCCGGAGTCCGGTCGCGCCGGGGCCGGCCCCGGCGGCGGCCCCCGAAGCCGGTCCGAGCGGAGAGTCACGGCCACCCCTGCCCGCGCCGGAGGCGGCCCGGCGGGCGGACGCCGTGTGGTGGGCGGCGCATCTGCTGGGCGAGGTCCTGCTGCGGGTGCCGGACGCCGGCCAGTACCGGGGTGTGCTGCGGCTGCTGGCGGAGCGGATCACCGTGCGGTCGATCGAACGCGGCGGGTTCGGTCCGCAGGGCCTCGGCGGCCTGGCGGAGTTCGGTCCGTGGTTCTGGCGGCGGCTGGAGCTGCCGCTGGGGGAGCGGCTCGACCTGCTGCGGCTGCTCCTGCCCGCCGACGGCCCACCCTCGCAGAACCCGCAGAACCCGCAGAACCCGCATCCGCAGAACGTGCACGGCGTCCCGGGCTCGCCGGGTCCCGCCGAGCGCTTCCTCCCGACCGTCGGGGAACTGCTCTGCGACGCCCCGCGCGCCGCGCTGCCCGTGATCTGCGGCTGGTTCGGCGACGACCGGCCGCTGCAGACGGACACGGCGCTCAAAGGCCCGCGCCCGACCGTGGCCGCCGCCGTCCAGGCGCTGCTGCACACCCACCGGCACCGCGCCGTGGACGATCTGACCGAGGCGCTGGTCGAAGCCGCGCACCCCGGCGCCGATGAACTGCTGGCAGCCCTCGCGGAGGACGAACCGTCGGCGGTCTGCCGCGCCGTCGACCGCTGGGCCCACGAGGAACGGCCCGCCCGGCACGTCGCCGCCGCCGCGTACGGGGTGCGCGCCGCGCCCTACGTACGGTCCGACGCCGACCGGGAACTGCTGCGGTACGCGGCGCTGGCGATGCTCGCCCGCACCGAGGACTGCACGCTGCACGGAGCGGCGCTGGCCCTCCTCGTCCGCGACCCCGCGACCCGCTCCCGGCACCTGCCGGCCGCGCTCACCCACTTCGCCGCGGGCGATCCACAGCTGCCGGCCGGCGCCCTCGCCGCCGCGCTCGCCTCGCATCCGGAACCGGTGCTCGCCGCGTTCCAGGCCCGGCTGCGGGAGCCGGGCGCCGGCGCCGGCGAGGTGCTGCGCGAGCTGGCGGCGGTGACCACTCCCGCGCTGGCCCGCCGCGCGGCCGGCCTCGTACGGGACCATCTGCGGCACCGGCCGGAGGGCGCCGTCCATGCGGCGGAGTTCCTCGACCGGCGGCTCGAGCAGGGCGCCTCCGCCCGCGCGGTGGTGTTTCCGCTGGTAGTGGAGTTGCTGCGGGAACACCCGCCGGAGGTGCGGCGCGCGGTCGCCCCGGTGCTCGCCGCGCCCGGCAGCCACATCTCCCGGCCGATGCGCCAGGAACTGCTCGACGTGGCCCTGGAACGCGAACGGGACGCCGACGTCCTGGACGCGCTGCTCGGCGCCGCAGCGGACGGCTGCGCCCGCCGCCCGCCGCTGCTCACCCGCGATCTCGTGCACCGTCTCGGCCTGCTGCTCGGGCGCACCCCCGAAGGCGCCGCGCACTTCGACCGGCGGCTCGTCCAGCTCGCCGCCGCCTCCCCGTGCTTCGCCCGGCTGGTCCGCGGCTGGCTGGACTCCGACGGCGCCTGGGACGCCGTCATCGGCCCCAGCGCCCGCCGGCTGTGCGAACAACTCGCCGTACCGTCCACCCCGTAGGGGCAGGTCGCGGCCCGTGCCGCGGGCGCGGCGGCGGGGCCGGTGGCTGAGCCCGGCACGGGGACATGGCAGGCTTGGACCCGTACAGGCATACACAGCTATTCGGTACGACGATGAAGCGGAGCGTCAAGGTGCAGCGCTGGCGGGGCTTGGAGGACGTTCCCGGGGACTGGGGACGCAGCGTCGTCACCATCGGCTCCTACGACGGCGTGCACAGGGGGCATCAGCTGATCATCGGGCGCGCTGTCGACCGCGCCCGTGAGCTGGGTGTCCGGTCGGTGGTCGTCACGTTCGATCCGCACCCGAGCGAGGTCGTCCGGCCGGGCAGCCACCCGCCGCTGCTGTCCGCGCACCACCGCCGTGCCGAGCTGATGGCGGGACTGGGCGTCGACGCGCTGCTCATCCTTCCCTTCACCGCGGAGTTCTCGAAGCTGTCGCCCGGCGATTTCGTGCGGACGGTGCTCGTCGACGCGCTGCGCGCGAAGCTCGTCGTCGAAGGCCCGAACTTCCGGTTCGGGCACAAGGCCGCCGGTGACGTCGAGTTCCTCTCCGCGATGGGCCTGAAGTACGACTACGAGGTCGACGTCGTGGATCTGTACGTGCGCGGCTCCGCGGGCGGCGGCGAGCCGTTCTCTTCGACGATGACGCGCCGGCTGGTCGCCGAGGGCGACGTGGCGGGCGCGATGGAGATCCTGGGCCGTCCGCACCGCGTCGAGGGCGTCGTCGTCCGGGGCGCGCAGCGCGGCCGCGAGCTGGGCTTCCCGACGGCGAACGTGGAGACGCTGCCGCACACGGCGATCCCCGCGGACGGCGTGTACGCCGGCTGGCTGCACGTCGACGGCGAGCCGATGCCCGCCGCCATCTCGGTCGGCACGAACCCGACCTTCGACGGCACGGCACGCACGGTCGAGGCGTACGCGATCGACCGCGTCGGGCTGGATCTGTACGGGCTGCACGTGGCCGTCGACTTCCTCGCGTATCTGCGGGGGATGGAGAAGTTCGACTCGATCGACGCGCTGCTGGTGCGGATGGCGGAGGACGTGAAGCAGTCCCGCGAACTGATCGACGCGGCGCCGACACCCGAGTAGCGCCGTCGGCCTAGGACGGTCTGATCAGCCGGGTCTCGTACGCGAAGACGACCGCCTGTACGCGGTCGCGCAGCCCGAGCTTGACCAGGATCCGGCTCAGATGGGTCTTCACCGTCGCCTCGGCGAGGTGCAGACCCGCGGCGATCTCCGTGTTGGACAGCCCGCGGCCGACCTCGACGAGGACCTCGCGCTCCCGGGCGGTGAGCCGGCCCAGGCGCTCGTCACCGTCCGCCGCACCGGTTCCGGCCGGGAGCTGGTGGGCGAAGTTCTCCAGCAGGCGGCGGGTGATCCGTGGCGCGACGACGGCGTCGCCCGCGGCGACCGAGCGGATCGCGGCGAGCAGCTCCTCGGGGAGCGCGTTCTTGAGCAGGAAGCCGGAGGCGCCCGCCCGCAGCCCCGCGAAGGCGTATTCGTCCAGGTCGAACGTGGTCAGGATGAGCACCCGGGTCTCCGGGCAGGAATCGACGATCCGGCCGGTGGCCTCGATCCCGTCCGTGCCGGGCATCCGGACGTCCATCAGCACCACATCGGGCCGCAGCGCGAGGGTGAGGCGGACGGCCTCGGCGCCGTCGGCGGCCTCGCCGACCGGCTCCATGTCGGGCTGGGCGTCGAGGACCATCGTGAAGGCCATCCGCAGCAGCGGTTCGTCGTCGACGAGAAGCACCCGGATCGTCACAGCGCACCGTCCCCGTCCTGGGGAGGATTCAGGGTGAGCACGGCCGAGACCCGCCAGCCGCCGTCCGGCTGCGGGCCCGCGTCGAGCTGCCCGCCGTACGCGGCGGCCCGTTCGCGCATCCCGGGAATCCCGTGCCCGGACGCGGTAGGGGACGGATCCGCGGTCGCGGGCGCGGCGGGGCCGTCGTCGGTGATGTCCACCCGGACGGAATCGGGGGAGCAGCGCACCCGGACCTCGGCACGGGTGCCGGCCGGGGCGTGCTTGAGGGTGTTGGTCAAGGCTTCCTGTACCAGTCGGTAGACGGTGAGTTGGGCCGCCGCGGTGGCCGCGGCCGGGTTTCCGCTGACGCTCAGACGGGTCGGCAGTCCGGCGGCGCGCACCTGTTCGGCGAGCGGCTCCAACTGGGCGATGCCGGGCATGGGATGGCGCAGCGCGTCGGGTTCGTCGGCGCGCAGCACCCCGAGGAACCGGCGCATGTCGGTGATGGCCTGCCGGCCGGTCCCGGACACCTGCCGCATCGCGGCGGCCGCCTTCTCCGGGTGCCGCTCCTGCGCGAAGACCGCGCCGTCGGCGAGCGCGACCATCACCGACAGGTTGTGCGTGACGATGTCGTGCATCTCGCGGGCGATCCTGGCTCGTTCACCGGCCACCGCGAGCTGCGCCTGCTGGTCGCGCTCCCGCTCCAGCCGTCCGGCCCGGTCCTCCAGCGCGGCGAGGTAGGCGCGCCGGGTGCGCACGTTGACCCCGGTCACGGCGGCGGCGATCACCATCGCCGACAGCGCGATGAACGACTGGGTGGTGCGTCCGTGCGTCGCCCAGGTCAACGAGGCCAGCAGAGCGCCGAGTTCGAGCACGCCGACGGCCGACAGCGTCCGGAGCCGGGAGGAGTGGGCGGCCACGGTGTACAGCGCGATGAGCAGCGCGACATCGGCGGGCAGCGGGGCTCCCGCCAGCCATTGGAGGAACGCGACCGCCGCCATGGCACCGAAGACGGCCAGCGGGGCCCGGCGCCGCCACACCAGCGGGATCAGCAGCAGCCACTGGAAGACCACGAGGGATGTCGAGCGGGACAGATCACGGTGAGCCAGGCCCGCCGTCGCGAACAGCAGCGCCGCGGTGAGCACCGCGTCGACGGCGACCGGCGGCAGCTTCGCCCGCACCAGCAGCCTGGCGCGCCCGAGGTGGGCGCGCCAGGACCGCACCGTCCGCCGGAGCGCGGGCGCGGCGGGCGTCACCGCCTCACGCGTCCCGGCGCTTGAGCGCTGCCGCCGCCGCTGCCAGGGCGACGACCGTGTAGAGACAGAAGACTGCGAAGCCGGTCCATGGGGCCAAGATATGCGGCTCCCGGTGGGCCGCCAGCAGCGCCTGTCCCGCATTGCTCGGCAGGTACTCGCTGATGGACCAGGTCGTCGGCAGCGCCTCGGTCAGCAGCGGCAGCACCATGAGCAGCCCGAAGACGGTGGCGATGCCGCCCGCCGTACTGCGGATGAGGGTGCCGAGCGCCACGCTCAGCAGGCCGACGACGGTGAGGTACAGGCCGGCGCCGAACACCATGCGGGCGGCGCCGGGCGCGCCGAGGGACGTACCGATGTGCTGCGACGACAGGATCGCCTGGCCGGCCAGGAACGCGACGAGCGACGCCGTCGTCATCGCGAGGAACGTCACCGCCGTGTACACGGCGGCCTTCGCCCACAGCACCGGAAGCCGTCGCGGGACGGCGGAGAGCGTCGCGCGGATCATGCCGGTCGCGTACTCGCCGGAGACGACGAGGACACCGAGGACCGCGACGGCGAGCTGCGCGAGCAGGAAGCCACGCACGCTCACCCCGGCCGCGCTGAACCTGAGCTGTTCACCCCGGTCCATATGCGGCCAGCGGTTCGCGCTGACCGCGCAGAAGAGCAGTCCGAGGCCGATCATCACGACCACGGCGGCGGTCAGCGTGACGAGCGTGGACCGCAGGGTGCGCAGCTTGATCCACTCGGAGTGCAGCACCCGGAGCTGGGTGACGTGGCCGCGGACGGCGGGGCCGCTCGCGGCGGCCGGGCGGGCGGGGAGAGTGGTCATGCCGCACGTCCTTCGTGATCTGCGACGGGAGGCGCCTGGTACTCCACGGCGTCCCGGGTGAGTTCCATGAACGCCTGCTCCAGGGAGGCCTGTTGCGGGGTCAGCTCCGCCAGCGCGATGGCGTGGTCGGCGGCGATCCTGCCGATCCGGTCGCTGGTCAGACCGGTTACCTCCAGCACCCCCGCCGCCTCCGACGCCACGGTCACCTCGGGACCCGCCAGCAGCCTCCGCAGCCGCTCCGCGTCATCGGTCCGCACCCGTACCGAGGTGCCCGCCGCGCCGCGGACGAACTCCGCCACGGAGGTGTCGGCGATCAGCCGGCCGCGGCCGATGACGATCAGGTGCTCGGCGGTCAGCGCCATCTCGGACATCAGGTGCGACGAGACCAGGACCGTACGTCCTTCGGCGGCCAGGCTCCGCAGCAGATTGCGGATCCACAGGATGCCCTCGGGGCCCAGGCCGTTCACCGGCTCGTCCAGGAGCAGCGTCGCAGGGTCGCCGAGCAGCGCGCTCGCGATGCCGAGGCGCTGCCCCATACCGAGCGAGAAGCCGCCCGCGCGCTTCCTCGCGACCTCGCGCAGACCCACGAGGTCGATCACCTCGTCGACCCGGCCGCGCGGAATGCCCGTCGTGACGGCGAGCGCCAGGAGGTGGTGGTACGCCGAGCGCCCGGTGTGGATCGCACGGGCCTCCAGCATCGCGCCGACCTCGTGCAGCGGGGCCCGGTGGTCGGCGTAGTGGCGGCCGTTCACCGTGACCCGGCCGGCCGACGGGGCGTCCAGGCCCAGGATCATCCGCATCGTGGTGGACTTCCCGGCGCCGTTCGGGCCGAGGAAACCGGTGACGGCGCCCGGCCGCACGGTGAAGCTGAGGTCCTCGACGGCGGTGCGCTCGCCGTAGCGCTTGGTGAGTGCGTGGGCTTCGATCATCGGAAGGTCCTCGTGGCCGGCAGCGATCGGGGGATGCCCCAACGCTAGGCCGCCGACCAGGGCGCGCACGATGACCCACAGGCGGAACTCCCGGGCGCCCGGCTGCATCCCGGGATGGAACGGGACTACACCCGGTGATGTACGCCGCGGTCCGTTCCCCTGCGCGAAGAGGGTCCCGCCGCTGGTGCGGCGGGACCCTCCGGAGTGGTGCTGTGGTTACTGCTCCGCGCTACTGCTCCGAGCTATTGCTGAGGCGGCGGCGGGTAGCCGTAGCCCGGCGGCTGCTCGGGCGGTGCCTGCTGCTGCGGCGGCTGCTGCGGCCAGCCCTGCTGGGGCTGCGGCTGGTACGGCTGCGGCGCCTGCGGCTGGTACTGCTGCGGCGGCTGAGGTGCCTGCGGATACGGCTGGCCCGGACCCTGGGGCGGCTGGCCGTGGAACCCGGGCGGAGGCGGCTGCTGCTGCTGGTACTGCGGCTGGCCCTGCTGCGGACCCTGCTGCTGGCCGGGGACCGGCGGTGCCAGGTGCGGCGGCGGGTTCCCGTCGGCGGTCCACAGCCCCTGCGCCTGCTGCGCGCGGATGAAGTCCTCGGCGACCATCGCCGAGAGGTTGAAGTACGCCTCCCGGGTCTTGGGACGCATCATGTCGAGGTCGACCTCGGCGCCCGCGGCCAGGTGCTCGTCGAACGGGACGACCATCACCCCGCGGCAGCGCGTCTGGAAGTGGGCGACGATGTCGTCCACCTTGATCATCTTTCCGGTCTCGCGGACCCCGGAGATGACCGTGATGCTGCGCTGCACCAGTTCTGCGTAGCCGTGCGCCGACAGCCAGTCCAGCGTGGTGCTCGCGCTGCTCGCGCCGTCGACGGACGGTGTGGACACGATGATCAGCTGGTCGGCCAGGTCGAGCACGCCGCGCATCGCGCTGTAGAGCAGACCGGTACCCGAGTCGGTGAGGATGATCGGGTACTGCTTGCCCAGCACGTCGAGGACCCGGCGGTAGTCCTCGTCGTTGAACGCGGTCGACACGGCCGGGTCCACGTCGTTGGCGATGATCTCCAGCCCGGAGGACGCCTGCGAGGTGAACCGCCGGATGTCCATGTAGCTGTTGAGGTACGGGATCGCCTGCACCAGGTCACGGATGGTTGCACCGGTCTCCCGGCGGACCCGGCGGCCGAGCGTGCCGGCGTCCGGGTTGGCGTCGATCGCGAGGATCTTGTCCTGGCGCTCGGTCGCCAGCGTCGAGCCCAGAGCGGTGGTCGTCGTGGTCTTGCCGACGCCGCCCTTGAGGCTGATCACCGCGATCCGGTAGCAGGACAGCACCGGAGTACGGATCAGCTCCAGCTTCCGCTGCCGCTCCGCCTCCTCCTTCTTGCCGCCGAGCTTGAACCGCGACGGCGTCGCGTTGGCACCGGGCCGCTTCGGCTTCGGCTGGTTCTTCAGCAGCCGGTCCGACGACAGCTCGACGGCCGCGGTGTAGCCGAGCGGCGCGCCCTGCACCGAACGCTGCCGCTGGTCCGGCGTCACCGTCGGCCAGCCACCGGTACGCGGATCGGCCGACGGGTCCTCCGCCGGAGCCGGGTGCTGCGGCTGGACCTGCGGTTGGGCCTGCGGCGGCGCGTACTGCTGGGGCTGCGGCGGCTGCTGTTGCTGCGGGGCCGGCGGCTGGGCCTGCGGCTGCTGTCCCGGCGGCGGGAATCCGTACCCGCCGTGCGGCGGCAGCGGCTGCAACGCCGCACCGGGGTTGGCCTCCGGCGGCAACGGCGCCGCGGGCGGCGGGAATCCGTAGCCGGCCGGCGGCATGGGCGCGGACGCCTCAGGACCGGGCGCGACGGGCGGCTGCGGAGCTCCGCTCTGCGGGAATCCGTAACCCTGCTGGGGCGCCGGCGCCGGGGCCTGGGCGGGGGCGGCCGGGGGCAGCGCCGGGTTGGGCCAGGGCGCGCCGGTGGGCGGAGCGGCGCGGTCCTCCGGAGCGGGCTGCGGCAGCGGCGCGTACGTGCCCGGCTGCGGCTGACCGCTCTGCGGGAACCCGTAACCAGGCTGCGGCGCCGGCGGATTGGGGCTCGGCCACGGGGCGGCCGACGGCGCGGGAGCGCGGTCCTCGGGCACCTGCGGCGCCGGGGGAGCGTCTGCGGGCTGCGGGAACCCGTACCCACCCTGCGGCGGCTGCTGCGACAACTGGGGCTGGGGCTGCGCTCCGGCCGGCGGGAACCCGTACTCGGGCTGCGGCGCGGGGGCCGGTGCCGGGGCGGGGGCCGGCCAGGGCGCGGGCGGCGGCGTACGGTCCTCCGGCGCGGGCGCCGGTGCGGAGTCCTGCGGAGCCGGAGCCGGAGCCGGTGTGGGCGCAGGGGCGGGCGCGTCGGCGGCGGGTCGCGGGAACCCGTAGCCGTCCTGCGCGAGCGGCGGTCGCTGCGCTCCCGTCTGCGGGAATCCGTACGCCGGCTGCGGCGGGGGAGTGCGGTCTTCCTGCCGGTCCTCCGGGACGGGCGCCGGCGCGGGCGCGGTTACGGGTGCGTCGGCGGGCCGCGGGAAGCCGTATCCGCCCTGCGGCAGCGGCGCCGCCGCGCGCGGGGCGGGGAGGTTCGGCGTGCCCGGTCCCGGCTGGGCCGGCGGGAAGCCGTAGCCGGCCGGCGGAGCGGCGGGCTCGACGGTGTCGGACGGCGCCGGGGGAGCGAACGTGTAGTCGGCACCAGGAGGCGTCGGCGCGGACTGCGCGGGAGCCGGCCAGGGCGCACCCGTGGGCGGGGTGGCCCGGTCGTCGGGGAGCGGCGGCGCGGGGGCGTCCGCGGCCTGGAAGTGCGGCGGCAGCGGCGGGACCGCGCTCTGCGGAGGAGCCGGCGACCACGGCGCGACCGGGGCCGGCGGCGGCGTCGGCACCCACACCGGACCCTCGGACGGCGGAGCGTCCACCACCGGTGCCGGCTTCGGCTCCGGCTCCACGGGCGCCGACGGGGTCTCGGCCGTACCCGCTCCGGGCCGCGCGCGCAGCGACCCGGGCGCGATCCGCACCGTCGACTCGCTCCGCACCGCGCCCGGCAGCTCGTCGTCGTCCCGCTCGGGCACCGCCACGGGGGCGTCCGCGGGACGGTCCTCGCCGACGCTCGGCTTGAGCGTCGGGAACGCCGGAACAGCGGAAGCGGCGGGCGCGGGCGCCGCAGCCTCGGCGGCAGCCGGTTCCGGAGCCGCTGCCGCAGCAGGAGCAGGAGCAGGAGCAGGAGCAGGAGCAGGAGCAGGTGCGGGCGCCGGAACGAACGGCACCGATGTCGCCGACCAGGACGGCTCGCTCGCGGCCTCAGGAGCCGGTGACGGCGCCGCGAACGGCGCAGCCGGCGGTGCGGGAGGCGACGAAACCGGGTTCAAGGGCAGCGGAGCAGGAGGAGCGGGCGCCACCGGAGGCGTCACCCGGGCCTCGATCTCAGGCTCGGGCCGGGACTCCTCCACCGCCGCGGGAGCCGGAGCGTCATCGGCACCGGAGCCCGTATCCGGGTCGTCGCCGCTGTCACCGCTGTCGTCCCCACCGGCGTTCTGCATGTACCAGGCGGGCGGCGTGTAGTCGAAGGTGAACTCACCGGTGTAGTCGGCGTCGCCTTGCTCCTCGACAGGGGCGGCCCCGCCCACGCGGTTCTCGTCCCGATCGCTGCTCACAATGCCTCCTGGTATATCTCTGAAACGCATCCGAACGACAGGGACGCACGGTCGGTGGAGCGCTGACGGCCTGCTGCGGCCCGGAACCGGTCGTCGAACGTGTGACGATCCCCGCGACGGACGGAGCCGGAGAACCCGGCGTGTTTCATCGTCGATCCCCTCCCCCGCGTGCCGCAGCAGCCTTTCCGTGCCCCGCTCGGGCTGTCCGCCCGCTATCTGCTCCTGCCGCTCTGAGGGACAGCCTAATCATCGGCGGCAGTTCCACGGCAGGCCCGCCCCTCCGGCCCGCACTCGCCGTCCCCTCCGGCCCGCACTCCCGGCCGGCCCCGGCCGGCGCTCCCGTTCGGCCCCCGGACCCGCGCGGCGAAGCGTCGCCCGTGCGGCTGGTACCCTGGCTGACGGATGTGTGTGTAAGAACCCGCGTCCTCGCCTCCAGAGTTATCCAAGATCGCCTGTGATTCCAGTCCAGGGGCACTCGGAGGCAAACCAACACCTGAGGAGTTCGTATGCCGCTCGACGCCGCGACGAAGAAGCAGATCATCGCCGAGTTCGGTGCCAAGGAGGGCGACACGGGCTCCCCCGAGGTGCAGGTCGCGATGCTCTCGCGCCGTATCTCGGACCTCACCGAGCACCTCAAGCTGCACAAGCACGACCACCACTCCCGCCGTGGTCTGCTGCTGCTCGTCGGCCAGCGCCGCCGTCTGCTGCAGTACCTGGCCAAGAAGGACATCACGCGCTTCCGCGCCCTGGTCGAGCGCCTCGGCATCCGCCGCGGTGCGGCCGGCGCCAAGTAGGACGTTGTGCGGGGGAGCGGTTCCCACCCGGGAGCCGCTCCCTTTGCGTACTCGACCGGCGATTCTTTGTAGTCTGGTGTGAGCACGCTGTAACACACGAGGAGGAGCGTCCTCCTAATGAGCCACGAACGCCGGTCCTCGGTAGTGGCCTCCGGGCAGCAGGACTCCCCGAAGGCTTCGATCGAAGACCGGCCCCTGGCGGGACGCTTCCCCTCACCGAAGGTCCCCGGGATACGCCCTGGGACATGAATGAGGAGAATCCCCATAGTGGAGAACGAGACCCACTACGCCGAGGCCGTTATCGACAACGGTTCCTTCGGCACCCGCACCATCCGCTTCGAGACGGGCCGTCTGGCCCGTCAGGCCGCCGGCTCCGCCGTGGCCTACCTGGACGACGACACCATGGTGCTGTCGGCCACCAGTGCCTCGAAGCACCCCAAGGAGAACCTCGACTTCTTCCCCCTCACGGTGGACGTCGAGGAGCGCATGTACGCGGCCGGCCGGATCCCCGGTTCGTTCTTCCGCCGCGAAGGGCGCCCCTCCGAGGACGCGATCCTCACCTGCCGTCTGATCGACCGCCCGCTGCGCCCGTCCTTCGCCAAGGGCCTGCGCAACGAGATCCAGGTCGTCTGCACGATCATGGCGCTCAACCCCGATGACCTGTACGACGTGGTCGCGATCAACGCCGCCTCCGCCTCGACGCAGCTCGCCGGTCTCCCCTTCTCCGGCCCGATCGGCGGCGTCCGCGTCGCACTGATCAAGGGCCAGTGGGTCGCCTTCCCGCGTCACAGCCAGCTCGAGGACGCCGTCTTCGACATGGTCGTGGCCGGCCGCGCCCTCGAGGACGGCGACGTCGCGATCATGATGGTGGAGGCCGAGGCCACCGCCCGCACGATCGCGCTCGTCGAGGGTGGCGCCGAGGCGCCGACCGAGGAGATCGTGGCCGCCGGCCTCGAAGCCTCGAAGCCCTTCATCAAGGCCCTGTGCAAGGCGCAGTCCGAGCTGGCGGCCAAGGCCGCCAAGCCGACCGCCGAGTTCCCGCGCTACCTCGACTACCAGGACGACGTCTTCGCCGCCCTGTCCGAGGCCGTCACCGGTGAGCTCGCCCAGGCCCTGACGATCCCCGGCAAGCAGGCCCGCGAGGCCGAGCTGGACCGCGTCAAGGCCATCGCCGCCGAGAAGCTTCTCCCGAAGTTCGAAGGCCGCGAGAAGGAGATCTCCGCCGCGTACCGTTCGCTGACCAAGAAGCTGGTCCGCGAGCGCGTCATCAAGGACAAGGTCCGCATCGACGGCCGTGGCGTGACGGACATCCGTACGCTGGCCGCCGAGGTCGAGGCCATCCCGCGCGTCCACGGTTCCGCCCTGTTCGAGCGCGGCGAGACCCAGATCCTGGGTGTCACCACGCTGAACATGCTCCGCATGGAGCAGCAGATGGACACGCTGGCGCCCGAGACGCGCAAGCGCTACATGCACAACTACAACTTCCCGCCGTACTCCGTCGGTGAGACGGGCCGCGTCGGTTCGCCGAAGCGCCGCGAGATCGGTCACGGCGCGCTGGCCGAGCGGGCGATCCTGCCCGTGCTGCCGTCCCGCGAGGACTTCCCGTACGCGATCCGCCAGGTCTCCGAGGCGCTGAGCTCCAACGGCTCGACGTCCATGGGCTCGGTCTGCGCCTCCACCATGTCGCTGCTGAACGCCGGTGTGCCGCTCAAGGCCCCCGTCGCCGGTATCGCCATGGGTCTGATCTCCGAGGAGATCGACGGCAAGACGCACTACGTCGCCCTCACCGACATCCTCGGTGCGGAAGACGCGTTCGGCGACATGGACTTCAAGGTCGCCGGTACGAAGACCTTCGTCACCGCGCTGCAGCTCGACACCAAGCTCGACGGCATCCCCGCCTCGGTCCTGGCCGCCGCGCTGAAGCAGGCTCGCGACGCCCGCCTCCACATCCTCGATGTGATGAACGAGGCGATCGACGTTCCGGACGAGATGTCCCCGAACGCACCGCGGATCATCAGCATCAAGATCCCCGTGGACAAGATCGGCGAGGTCATCGGCCCCAAGGGCAAGATGATCAACCAGATCCAGGAGGACACGGGCGCCGACATCTCCATCGAGGATGACGGCACGGTCCTCATCGGCGCGACCGAAGGCTCCCAGGCCGAGGCCGCGCGCGCGGTGATCAACCAGATCGCCAACCCGACGATGCCCGAGGTCGGCGAGCGCTACCTCGGCACCGTCGTGAAGACCACCACCTTCGGTGCCTTCGTCTCGCTCATGCCGGGCAAGGACGGTCTGCTGCACATCTCGCAGATCCGCAAGCTCGCCGGCGGCAAGCGCGTCGAGAACGTCGAGGACGTCCTCGCCGTGGGCTCCAAGGTCCAGGTCGAGATCGCCGAGATCGACGCCCGTGGCAAGCTCTCGCTGATCCCGGTCATCGAGGGTGAAGAAGCGGGCGACCCCGAGGACGAGTCCGGCTCGTGACCTCTCGCACCACTGTCGTGACGGCCCGTCCCTCCACCAAGGGGCGGGCCGTCCGCACACAGACCCTGATTCCCGGCACCGACGGCATCGGCACCGTGCGCAGGACCGTGCTCCCCGGCGGTCTGCGCGTCGTCACCGAGACCCTGCCGACGGTCCGCTCCGCGACCTTCGGCATCTGGGTCGGCGTCGGCTCCCGCGACGAGACCCCGGCGCTGAACGGCGCCACCCATTACCTGGAGCACCTGCTCTTCAAGGGCACCAAGCGGCGCAGCGCGCTCGACATCTCCTCGGTGATCGACGCGGTCGGCGGCGAGATGAACGCGTTCACCGCCAAGGAGTACACGTGCTACTACGCACGTGTCCTCGACAACGACCTGCCGCTCGCCATCGACGTGGTGTGCGACATGCTCACCGGCTCGCTGATCCGCCAGGAGGACATCGACGCCGAGCGCGGCGTCGTCCTCGAGGAGATCGCGATGACCGAGGACGATCCGGGCGACCAGGTCCACGACCTGTTCACCACGGCGATGCTCGGTGACTCCCCGCTGGGCCGCCCGGTCCTCGGCACCGTCGAGACCATCAACGCCCTCACCCGCGACCAGGTCGCCCGCTTCTACAAGCGGCACTACGACCCGACGCACCTCGTCGTCGCCGCGGCCGGGAACGTCGACCACGCCACGGTCGTCCGTCAGGTCCGCAAGGCGTTCGAGAACGCCGGCTCCCTGCGCGACACCGACGCCGTCCCGATGGACCCGCGCTCCGGCGCCCGCACGCTGCGCACCGCCGGCCGCGTCGAGCTGCTGGACCGCAGGACCGAGCAGGCGCACGTCGTGCTCGGCATGCCGGGCCTGGCCCGTACCGACGAGCGCCGCTGGGCGCTCGGCGTGCTCAACACCGCGCTGGGCGGCGGCATGAGCTCACGGCTGTTCCAGGAGGTCCGCGAGAAGCGCGGCCTGGCGTACTCGGTGTACTCGTACACCTCGTCGTTCGCGGACTGCGGGCTGTTCGGCGTCTACGCCGGTTGCCAGCCGCGCCGGGTCCCCGAGGTGCTCAAGATCTGCCGCGACGAGCTCAACAACGTGTCCGAGCACGGTCTGACCGACGAGGAGCTGCAGCGCGCCATCGGCCAGCTGTCCGGCTCGACGGTGCTGGGCCTGGAGGACACCGGGGCGCTGATGAACCGCCTCGGCAAGAGCGAGCTGTGCTGGGGCGAGCAGATGTCGGTGGACTCGATGCTGGAGCGCATCGCCGCCGTCACCCCGGACGACGTGCGCGCGGTCGCCCGCGATGTACTGGGACAGCGTCCCTCGCTGGCCGTCATCGGCCCGCTGAAGGACAAGCAGGCCTCGCGTCTGCACGAATCGGTCGCGTAACCCACGCGCGACGGGTCGTACCCCGCGCCGCGGTCGCAGCACGCGACCGCGGCGCACAACCGGAGGAACGGATCAGCATGAGCAAGCTCCGTGTGGCCGTCATCGGCGCCACCGGCCGGATCGGCTCCGAGGCCGTGCGGGCCGTCGAGGCGGCCGACGACCTGGAACTGGTCGCCGCGCTCGGTAGGAACGACCCGCTGACGGCGCTCACCGACGCCGGCGCGCAGGTCGCCGTCGAGCTGACGCACCCGGACGCCGTCATGACGAACCTGGAGTTCTGCGTCCGCAACGGCATCCACGGCGTCGTGGGAACCACCGGCTGGACCGAGGAGCGTCTGATGGCGCTCAACGGCTGGCTGGCGGAGTCCCCGGCCACCGGAGTGCTCATCGCCCCGAACTTCTCCATCGGCGCGGTCCTGACGATGCGCTTCGCGCAGCAGGCGGCCCGCTGGTTCGAGACCGTCGAGGTCATCGAACTGCACCACAACAAGAAGGCGGACGCCCCCAGCGGCACCGCCACCCGGACCGCCCAGCTCATCGCGGCCGCCCGCGACAAGGCCGGGATGCCGCGCCAGCAGGACCCGACCACGCACGGCCTGGACGGCGCGCGCGGCGCGGACGTCGACGGGGTGCCGGTGCACTCGGTGCGGCTGCGCGGCCTGCTCGCCCACCAGGAAGTCCTGTTCGGCGACACGGGCGAGACCCTCACGATCCGGCACGACTCGCTGCACCACAGCAGTTTCATGCCGGGCATCCTGCTCGCCGCCCGGAAGGTCACCGGAACCCCGGGCCTGACCTTCGGCCTCGAGCACTTCCTTGCCGATGAACACAGCCTGGACCAGGACTGATCGCCGTGCGCGCCAAAGTGACCTACTTCGTCCTGGCCGGGGCGCTGGTCTGCTACTTCGTCCTGGTCGGCAGCCGGGGTGTGCTGCTCCTGGAGGAGGGCACGTGGATCACCGTGCCCTTCGGCATCGCCGTCCTGGTGCTGCCGTTCATCGGGGCCTGGTTCCTGTGGCAGACCACCCAGTTCGCCCGGCACGCGAACCGGCTCTCCCGGGAACTGGACGCCGAGGGCGGCCTCCCCGTCGACGAGCTCGTCCGCACCCCCAGCGGCCGGATCGACCGTGACTCGGCCGACGCGGTCTTCGCGAAGCGCCAGGCCGAGACGGAAGCTTCCCCGGACGACTGGCGCAGCTGGTTCCGGCTCGCCATCGCCTACTTCGACGCCCGCGACACCCCGCGGGCCCGCAAGGCCATGCAGCGCGCCATCGCGCTACGCGACGGCAAGCCGGTACGCACGAGCTGAATCGGTTCGCCGGGCTGCCCGTGGAAGGGCGTCAGCGGAGTTCGGTGGCCCAGCCCTCTATGGCGTCGGCCGCCATGTCGAACGCCTCGGTGCGCCCGAGGAAGTCGGCGTTGTGGTCGGTCATCAGCGGCCGCAGCGCCTGGCCGTTCCGGCGGGTGACGACGAGCGCCTGCCCCTGGACGGTGCGCGGCAGCCCCAGCACCTTCACCGGCTGCTGCACGGTGCGCACACTGCCGACGCCGTCCCACGGCACGGTGATCGTGTAGAAGAGCCCGGACTGCCGCAGCCCGCGTCCGCTGACCCAGAACCCGACCCGCAGCAGCCGCAGCGCGCTGACGATCACCAGGACGCCCCCGCCCAGGCAGAGCCCGGCGCCGGGCAGCGCGCCCGTGGCGGCGATGATCATCGCGGCGAAGAGCACGTACGAGGAGAGCACCAGCAGCAGCGCGGCCGTAGCCACCCGCCACGGACCGGGACGGTACGGGCGCATCCACCGGTCCTGCGGGGTGTGCGGCAGCGCCGCGGGCGCCTCGCGCTGGTCGTGGACGCTGTCGGAGGCGAGGAAAGGCAGGGGCACGTGCGTGGTCCTTTACCGGCAGAGGTGGGGCTCTGACCGGTGAGGTTATCTGCCGTCCGACGCGGTGACCAGCTCAGGGCGTCCGGGCCGCCTCTTCGTGTTGCGAGCCGACCGAGCCCTGCTGGTGCGGATCGAGCGCGGGAGCGCCGAGCAGCGCGGCGGCGACCAGTCCGGCGAGCACCAGCACCGTTCCCAGTGCGCGTCCCGCGATCCGGAGCCTGCTCGGTCGCGTTCTGGGCGGAGGAGCGACGTTGCTCTGGAAGCTCTCCGCCTCGGCTATGAAGGCGAACGGAACAGGCTCTCCCCGGCGGAACATGCAGCACACTCCTGTGTCCGAATTGCTGGAAGTCTCCCAATCTAACAACCCTCGTCCGCCATTCGGTGGGCGGGGTGGGGTTTGTGGCGATGACCAGGGCTGTCAGCGCCAGCGTCTAGGCTGGGCGCGCCCCTTGAGACGACAGGAAGGACCCACGGTGAGCGACACCTCCACCGAGACCGCCGTCCAGTTCCGCGGTGAGGTAACCGTCGACCTGGTCAAGCACAGCGCCGCGGACTCGGACGTGCTGTGGGCGGCGCGCGTGTCCACCGCGGGAGAGCAGTCCCTGGAAGAGCTGACCAAGGACCCCGAGCGGTCCAAGGGCCTGATCAACTACTTGATGCGCGACCGGCACGGCAGCCCGTTCGAGCACAATTCGATGACGTTCTTCATCAGCGCCCCGATCTTCGTCTTCCGCGAGTTCATGCGGCACCGCGTCGGTTGGTCGTACAACGAGGAGTCCGGCCGCTACCGCGAGCTGCAGCCGGTGTTCTACGTTCCCGCGCAGGAGCGGAAGCTCGTCCAGCAGGGCCGTCCGGGCAAGTACGAGTTCGTGGACGGTACGGACGCCCAGCACCGGGCGACGACCGAGGCCATGGAGGCCTCGTACCGCCAGGCGTACGAGGCGTACCAGGAGATGCTGGCCGCCGGCATCGCCCGTGAGGTGGCCCGTGCGGTCCTCCCGGTGGGGCTGTTCTCGTCGATGTACGCGACTTGCAACGCGCGCTCGCTCATGCACTTCCTCGGACTCCGTACGCAGCACGAGCTGGCGGCCGTTCCGTCCTTCCCGCAGCGGGAGATCGAGATGGTCGGCGAGAAGATGGAAGCCGAGTGGGCGAAGCTCATGCCGCTGACCCACGCGGCCTTCAACGGCAACGGGCGTATCGCTCCGTAGCGCTCGTCACAGCCATTTGTCCGAAGTGTTCCGATTGCAGGCATTCGCGAAGTTCATCTAGGCTGCTGAAACGGACTCCGGCAGTGCTTGGACCCCCGAGCAGGCACCGCCGGAGTCCTTTCCGCAGGTCCCGAGGCGACACGCGCCGAGATACAACGAGTAGCGTTGGACCCATGGCTCCGACCTCCACACCGACGACCCCCTTCGGGCGGGTCCTGACCGCAATGGTCACGCCGTTCACCGCGGACGGCGCGCTCGACCTCGACGGCGCACAGCGACTGGCCGCCCACCTGGTCGACGCAGGCAATGACGGCCTGGTCGTCAACGGCACCACCGGCGAGTCGCCGACCACCAGCAACGTGGAGAAAGGGCAGCTCGTACGGGCCGTCCTGGAAGCCGTGGGGGACCGCGCCTTCGTCATCGCCGGAGTCGGCACCAACGACACCCGGCACAGCGTCGAGCTCGCGCGCCAGGCCGAGCAGGCCGGCGCGCACGGCCTGCTCACCGTGACGCCGTACTACAGCAAGCCCTCCCAGGAGGGGCTGTACCAGAACTTCACGGTCATCGCCGATGCCACCGGCCTGCCGGTGATGCTCTACGACATCCCCGGCCGCAGCGGTGTCCCGATCGACACGGAGACCCTCGTCCGGCTGGCCGAGCACCCCCGCATCGTCGCCAACAAGGACGCCAAGGGCGACCTCGGCGCGGCGAGCTGGGCCATCGCCCGCAGCGGACTCGCCTGGTACTCCGGCGACGACATGCTCAACCTGCCGCTGCTCTCGATCGGCGCGGTCGGCTTCGTCTCCGTCGTCGGCCATGTCGTCTCACCCGAGCTGCGCGCACTGCTCCAGGCCCACCTGGCCGGAGACACCGCCAAGGCCATCGAGATCCACCAGCGCCTGCTGCCCATTTTCACGGGCATGTTCAGGACACAGGGCGTCATGACCACCAAGGCCGCCCTCGAACTCCTGGGACTTCCCGCGGGGCCGCTGCGGCTGCCGCTCGTGGAGCTGTCCGGGAGCGAGACGGAGCAGCTGAAGCAGGATCTCGCCGCAGGCGGGGTACACCTGTAGTCACAGACTTCCGCAGCCCCGGGCTCGCGGGTCGCAGACTTCACCACCACAGACTTCACAACTGAATACGCACGTACACGCAAACCGACGACACAACGCAATGTCACGCGCACCAGCGGTCCACACGGGACCCCGGCGCGCGTGGTGAGGAGAAACTTTGAGCCACCCGCACCCCGAGCTCGGCCCGCCCCGTGCACTGCCCGAAGGCGGCCTGCGCATCACACCGCTCGGCGGCCTCGGCGAAATCGGCCGCAACATGACGGTCTTCGAATTCGGCGGGAAGCTGCTGATCGTCGACTGTGGAGTGCTCTTCCCCGAGGACGAGCAGCCCGGTATCGACCTGATCCTGCCCGACTTCTCGTCGATCCGGGACCGCCTGGACGACATCGTCGGCATCGTGCTGACCCACGGCCACGAGGACCACATCGGCGCCGTCCCGTTCCTGCTCCGCGAGCGGGACGACATCCCGCTGATCGGCTCCAAGCTGACGATCGCGTTCATCGAGGCGAAGCTCCAGGAACACCGCATCCGGCCGTACATCCTCGAAGTGGCCGAAGGCCAGCGCGAGCGCATCGGCCCCTTCGACTGCGAGTTCATCGCGGTCAACCACTCCATCCCGGACGCCCTCGCGGTCGCCATCCGCACCCCCGCGGGCATGGTCGTGCACACCGGCGACTTCAAGATGGACCAGCTGCCGCTCGACGGCCGGCTGACCGACCTGCACGCCTTCGCGCGGCTGGCGGACGAGGGCATCGACCTGCTGCTCTCCGACTCCACCAACGCGGAGGTCCCCGGCTTCATCCCGCCGGAGCGCGACATCTCGCAGGCGCTGGAGCAGGTCTTCGCCAAGGCGGAGAAGCGGATCATCCTGGCGAGCTTCGCCAGCCACATCCACCGCATCCAGCAGGTGCTGGACTGCGCCCAGCAGCGCGGCCGCAAGGTCGCCTTCGTGGGCCGCTCCATGGTCCGCAACATGGGCATCGCCCGTGACCTCGGCTACCTCAAGGTGCCGCAGGGCCTGATCGTGGACGTCAAGCAGCTCGACGACCTGCCGGACAACAAGGTCGTCCTGGTCTGCACGGGCTCGCAGGGCGAGCCGATGGCCGCCCTGTCCCGGATGGCCAACCGCGACCACCAGATCCGGATCGTCGAGGGCGACACCGTCGTCCTGGCCTCGTCGCTCATCCCGGGCAACGAGACCGCGATCTACCGCGTCATCAACGGTCTGACCCGCTGGGGCGCCAACGTCGTCCACAAGGGCAACGCCAAGGTCCACGTCTCGGGCCACGCCTCGGCCGGCGAGCTGTTGTACTTCTACAACATCTGCAAGCCGAAGAACCTGATGCCGGTCCACGGCGAATGGCGCCACCTGCGCGCCAACGCCGAGCTGGGACAGCTCACCGGTATTCCCAAGAGCCGCTGCGTCATCGCCGAGGACGGCGTCGTCGTCGACCTCATCGACGGTGTCGCCAAGATCGCGGGCAAGGTGCAGGCCGGCTATGTGTACGTCGACGGCCTCTCGGTCGGCGATGTCACCGAGTCCTCCCTCAAGGACCGCCGGATCCTCGGCGAAGAGGGCATCGTCTCCGTGACCGTCGTCATGGACAGCAACACCGGCAAGCTCGTCGGCGGGCCGTACATCCATGCCCGGGGCTCCGGGATCGACGACGAGGCGTTCTCCGCGGTCATCCCGAAGATCGAGGAAGCGATGGCCAGGTCGGCCTCCGACGGCGTCGTGGAAGTACGGCAGTTGCAGCAGCTCATCCGCCGTGCGATCGGCAAGTGGGTGTCCGACACCTACCGCCGCCGGCCCATGATCCTTCCGGTCGTCGTCGAGGTCTGAGCACAGACCTGATGCACAGTCACCGGAGCGGGGCAACCGATTTGCATCCGGGTGCCCCGCTCCAGTACGTTGTCACAACCGCCTCGACGAGTGCCGCGGAAACGTGTGTTTCCAGAGCAGACTCGAATTGGCTGGGAAATCCGACAGAAACCTTCTGGTAAAGTCGGGTGCAGCGGGAAAGCCGAAAG
>NZ_JAAIKO010000336.1 GCF_016107395.1 Streptomyces fildesensis | reverse complement strand
GACTGCGGGCCACCGGGGATGTCCTCGCACTCACTGTCCCGGGGCATCGACGGGGATGGCCGCATCAAAACCTGGATGAGAGGCTCCATGGCCTTGTCTTTGAGCATTTGCAGCTCGGTGGAGGGATACCGCAGTTTCGTGACGAGATTCCTCGCGTCACCGGGGAAACCTGTCAGGGCGAGCAGGGCCGGGAACCGCTTGCTCTTGAACGCGCGCTGGAAGTACTGGGGCGGCAGATAGATGTAGCC
>NZ_JAAIKO010000335.1 GCF_016107395.1 Streptomyces fildesensis | reverse complement strand
CCGCCAATAAGTTTTGATGATAGTGTTGTAGCAGCACATTTAGCAAGTAGATTTTTCTTTTCTTCTAGACTTTTTCCTTCAATGCTAAAAGCCAATTCTTTTATCTTCTCAATTCCCAAATAGCATGCAGTTCTATAGCTGCGTATCAGATTTTGAGGATGGACTCCATCCTCTATAAAGGGTTTGGCCTCCTTCAAAAACTCTGTTGCAAGTAGAACTACTGTAGTGGTTCCGTCACCAACCTCTGAG
>NZ_JAAIKO010000334.1 GCF_016107395.1 Streptomyces fildesensis | reverse complement strand
CCTGTCCGGAGTACGTCAGTGAAAGAATCTAGTTGTCTGCGAAAAGGAGGGCTCTGAAACAAATCTAAAACATTTTCTGGCGTCCACTCTTCCTTCGGAAGGTACGAGGCTAATCTTTCTTGCAAGGGCAGCGTCTCGATCAAAGGCAGTATGAGATCGGGCTTCAGGATATCCCCTAGTCCCAGGCCTCCATCAAGATTTTCCATCATGTCTTCAGATTTAATATTACGTAATATTCGTTGAAGATCC
>NZ_JAAIKO010000333.1 GCF_016107395.1 Streptomyces fildesensis | reverse complement strand
GATACGAGCCCGACCCGTTCGTCACGAGGGTGTTCGGCACCTACCGGAAGACCCATAACACCGGCGTCTTCGACGCCTACACCCCCGAGATGCTCCGCGCACGCAAGGCCGGCCTCATCACCGGCCTGCCCGACGCCTATGGCCGGGGACGGATCATCGGCGACTACCGGAGAGCCGCCCTGTACGGCACGTCTCGGCTGATCGAGGTCAAGCGTGCCGAGCGGGCCCTGCTGGACGCCCGGCCCTCCA
>NZ_JAAIKO010000332.1 GCF_016107395.1 Streptomyces fildesensis | reverse complement strand
CCCAGGAGCTCGCTCCCCGGGTGCCGACCACCAGCAGACAGGCGTCCGCACTGGCCTCGAGCAGCACCTGTGAGGGGCGTCCCGGTTCGACCACGACCTCCACTTCCACCGGGGTGCCGCCGAGCTCCTTCTGGAGTTCGGCGACGGTGTCCGTCACAGCCTGTTCCGCGATGTCACGCAGCTGTACGTACAGGCCGGCGTTGTCCGACGCGGTCAGCCACTCGTAGCCGGCATAGCGGTCGGGCCCGT
>NZ_JAAIKO010000331.1 GCF_016107395.1 Streptomyces fildesensis | reverse complement strand
CCCCTGCAGGAGTCGGGCATGGCAGCGCCGGGTGTGGTAGTAACTCGCCCCGCGATGACTCTCCAAATGGGCCCTGCAGAGCCGCTGGCTGTGCCTTCACTTCGCGGGGGCTTTCGCGATGCTGACAGGCGTTTCGAGCTCTTTGCGAAAGCGTTGTTCGCAGTTGGCGCTCTTGCGGCAAGTCCGTGTCGATCCGATCCGTGACCGTGAGGGCAACCGCGGCCGGGATCGTGACGTGGTGGTTCCGTGAA
>NZ_JAAIKO010000330.1 GCF_016107395.1 Streptomyces fildesensis | reverse complement strand
ATGTCTCCTACATACCTGCTAGTGTTGTTGGTTGGGTTGGTGGTTCTCAGTCTCACCGCCCCCTCAGTTGCTGATTACCCTCAGCGTCCTCCGTCCGAGAAGCCACCGCCGGAGCATAAGCCTCCGGTGGAGAAGCCACCTCCAGAACACAAGCCACCCAAGGGAAAGAAGCCACCACCAGAACACAAACCATCTCCGTTTGAAAAGCCTCCCAAAGGTGAGAAGGAGAAGCCACTCTCAGAACACAAACC
>NZ_JAAIKO010000329.1 GCF_016107395.1 Streptomyces fildesensis | reverse complement strand
GGTCTCGGCGATCGGCTACGGCGCGATGGGCCTGACCATGGCCTACGGACCCACCGACGAGGAGGCCGGTGTCGCCGCCCTCCGCCGCGCCCACGACCTGAGCGTCACCTTCTTCGACACCGCCGAGATGTACGGCTGGGGCACCGGATCCAACGAGATCCTGGTCGGCAAGGCGGTCAGGGACTTCCGCGACGACGTGGTCCTGGCCACCAAGTTCGGGGTCGATATGTCCATGGCTCCGGAGCAGATCGG
>NZ_JAAIKO010000328.1 GCF_016107395.1 Streptomyces fildesensis | reverse complement strand
CTTGGATGTCTGAACCTAAGTCGCCTTACATTTGAGCCAAACGTCTGCCCTGATTGTTGCGTATGAACTTTCGGGATGAGTATGCTCCTTACATTGTAGTTATGGTCGCCATTATCACGTCGGCAATTTTCCTATACTAAATCGCTGGTCAAGATTTGGTGGTACATCTGTCCAACTGATCCGATATCTTTTACTCCATTGTTGTATTGAATTGCGAGGATCCCTTCAGTTTCTGCTTCTGCTCACGAACCC
>NZ_JAAIKO010000327.1 GCF_016107395.1 Streptomyces fildesensis | reverse complement strand
AGCCCAGGCGCTAGGGATCTCCCAGCGCACCGTCGAGCGGTACGTCAAAGAGCAGATCAGAAAGCCCCGCAAGGACCTCAGAGCGCGCCTGGAGCGCGAGGTGAAGACACGCTGGCAGCCGCAGGTCCGGGCGAAGGCCAGGAAGACCGCGGCCACCAGCGACGGCATCGTCATCGACACCTACGCCCGCATCGGCTACAAGGCCCCGATCAACACCACCGACGAAGACCGGATGCGCCACCTCGAAGTCGC
>NZ_JAAIKO010000032.1 GCF_016107395.1 Streptomyces fildesensis | reverse complement strand
TGGGTTGGTCACGCTCCTCACCCTACGAAGCAGAAACCGACATTCCGGGCTTTGGATCCTTACGAAACACGGACGTCGGACTCCTGAGCCCCCACCCGGGAGCCCGCTCCCGGCGCCCGGTGCCAGACTCGAAGCGTGACCACCGAACCCGCACAGCGCCGCATCCTCGTCGTGGACGACGATCCGACCGTCGCCGAAGTCGTCGCGGGATACCTCCTGCGCGCGGGCTTCGCCGTGGACCGGGCCGCCGACGGACCCACCGCGGTGGCCCGTGCCGCCGCCGTCCGCCCGGACCTCGTCGTCCTCGATCTGATGCTGCCCGGCCTGGACGGGCTGGAGGTGTGCCGGCGGATACGCGAGCGCGGCCCCGTCCCGGTCGTGATGCTGACCGCCCGCGGCGACCAGGACGACCGGATCCTCGGTCTGGAGGTCGGCGCGGACGACTACGTCACGAAGCCGTTCAGCCCGCGCGAGCTGGTACTGCGCGTGGAGTCCGTACTGCGCCGCGCCGGGACACCGCCGCCCGCCGGCCCCTGGCTGCGGTCGGGGCCGCTCGCCCTGGACCCGGCCGCCCGGCGCGCCACCCACGGCGGCACGGAACTCGCCCTGACCATCCGTGAGTTCGACCTGCTCGCGTTCTTCCTCCGGCACCCCGGGCGGGTACTGGGACGCGAGGAGCTGATGCGGCGGGTGTGGGGCTGGGAGTTCGGCGATCTGTCGACCGTCACCGTGCACGTACGGCGGCTGCGCGAGAAGGTCGAGGCCGATCCGGCCCGGCCGCTGCTGATCAGCACGGTCTGGGGCGTCGGCTACCGCTTCGACCCGCCACGCGGCACTCCCCCTGCGGATCCCGTGCCCTCGGTGGCGGAATCGGCAGCACCCGAGGCAGCACCTGAGGCAGTACAGGAAACGGTGAATCCCGATGCATGACGTCCTGCTGATCGCGGCCTACGCGGCGCTCGGCGCCGCGGCCGCCGGGCTCCTCGGCGCGCTGGCACTGCGGCTGCTGCGGAACCGGTCGGTGGCGCTGTCGCTCGCGGTGGTCGCCGCCGTCACGGTGGCGGCGATGCTCGCCGGCACGCTCTCGGTCGCCTGGGCGATGTTCCTGTCCTCGCACGACCTCGGCGTGGTCATAACGGTCTGCGCGATGGCCGCCGTCGTCTCGCTGGGCGTGAGCCTGCTGCTCGGCCGCAGGGTCGTCGCGGGCAGCCGCGCGCTGGCGACCGCCACCCGCGACTTCGGCGACAGCGACATCTTCGCCGCGCCCGCCGGGGCGCCGACCGCCGAACTCGCCGACCTGGGCCGCGAACTGGCCGCCACCAGCGCGAAGCTCGCCGCGTCACGGGAGCGCGAACGCGCGCTGGAGGCGTCCCGCCGGGAGCTGGTGGCCTGGATCTCGCACGATCTGCGCACCCCGCTCGCCGGGCTGCGCGCCATGGCCGAGGCGCTGGAGGACGGCATAGCGGAGGACCCCGCGCGCTACCACGCGCAGATCAGGACCGAGGTGGAACGCCTCAGCGGCATGGTCGGCGATCTCTTCGAACTCTCCCGCATCCAGGCGGGAGTGCTCGCCCTGGCGCCGTCCCGGATGTCCGTCTACGACCTGGTGGGCGACGCCATCGCCGGCGCCAATCCGCTGGCCCGCGAGCACGGGGTCCGGCTGATCGGCGACGGCGTCGAGTCCGTGCCGGTGGAGGTCGACGGCCGCGAGATGACGCGGGTGCTCGCGAACCTCCTCGCCAACGCCATCCACCGCACCCCGGCCGACGGAACCGTCGCCGTCTCCGCGCACCGCGAGGCCGACTCCGTGGTCCTGTCGGTCACCGACGGCTGCGGCGGCATCCCCGCCGACGATCTCCCCCGGGTCTTCGACACCGGCTGGCGCGGCACCGGAGCCAGGACGCCTCCCGCGGGGGCCGGACTCGGCCTCGCGATCGTCCGCGGCATCGTCGAGGCCCACGCCGGCCACGCGGCCGTGCGCAACGTACCGGGCGGCTGCCGCTTCGAGGTCGTCCTGCCGGCCGCCTCGGGCTGACGTCAGGCCGGGGCGGGCGCTGCGGCCCCGCGCAGGGCGGCCCGGGCGAAGTCCCGCATGCCGTCGGTGAAGCCGACGGCCGGCGCCCAGCCGAGTTCGGTGCGGATGCGCGCGGACGAGGCCGTGATGTGCCGGACGTCGCCGAGCCGGTACTCGCCCGTCGTGACGGGGGCGGGCCCGCCGGTGGCCGTGGCGAGGGCGGCGGCCATGTCGCCCACGGAGTGGACGGTGCCGCTGCCGACGTTGTACGTCCGCAGCCCGCCGGAGGGTCCGCCGGTGAGCGCGCCGAGGGCGGCCGCGTTGGCTGCCGCGACGTCCCTTACGTGTACGAAGTCCCGCCGCTGGGCGCCGTCCTCGAAGACGCGGGGGGCCTCGCCGCGTGCCAGGGCGGAGCGGAAGAGCGCGGCGACGCCCGCGTACGGGGTGTCGCGCGGCATCCCGGGGCCGTAGACGTTGTGGTAGCGCAGGGACACCGCGCGGCCGTCGGCTGCGCGGGCCCAGGCGGCGGCCAGGTGTTCCTGGGCGAGCTTGGTGGCGGCGTAGACATTGCGCGGGTCGGTGGGGGCGTCCTCGGTGACGAGGCCGGGGGCGAGCGGATCGCCGCACTGCGGGCAGGGCGGTTCGAAGCGGCCCGCGTCGAGATCGGCGACCCGGCGCGGTCCCGGGCGGACGACGCCGTGCCGCGCGCAGGCGTACCGGCCCTCGCCGTAGACGACCATGGAGCCGGCCAGGACCAGGGACCGCACTCCGGTCGCTGCCATGGCGGCGAGGAGCACGGCCGTGCCGTGGTCGTTGCAGCTGACGTAGTCGGGCGCGTCGGCGAAGTCCTTGCCGAGTCCGACCATGGCGGCCTGGTGGCACACCGCGTCCACCCCGCGCAGCGCGTCCTCGACGGCCGCGCGGTCCCGGACGTCGGCCCGCCGCCAGTCGGCTCCGGCCGGGAGGACGGGCGGTTCGGCGCGGTCGCCGTGGGCGGCGGGGAGCAGGACGTCCAGGACGCGCACATCGTGTCCGGCTTCGAGGAGGGCGGTCACGATATGCGAGCCGATGAAGCCCGCGCCTCCGGTGACGAGTGTCAGCATGCTCCGACGCTACGGTCCCGGCCGGTCCTGACGGCGTGACCCGGCCGGGACGTCAGCGGTCCGTAAGGAGTGCCGGGACCTCGATCGTCAGGGTGCGGGCGTCGGCGTCCAGGACGGCGGGCAGGCCGAGGGGCACGGTGATCGCGGAGTCGCAGTGCCCGAACCCCAGCTCCTCCACGACCGGCACCCCCAGATCGCCGAGCCGGTCGAGCAGCAGCGGGCGCAGGGTTTCGTACGGGCCGCACTCCGCCCAGGAGCCGAGGACGATCCCGGCGACGCCGTCCAGCCAACCGGAGCGCAGCAGTTGGGTGAGGTAGCGGTCCAGCCGGTACGGCTCCTCGCCGGTGTCCTCCAGGAGCAGGATCCCGCCGGCGGCGCCGGGCCGGGCCCCCGGGGTGCCGAGTTCCGCGGCGAGCAGGCAGACGGTACCGCCGAGGGTCCGGCCGCGTGCCCGGCCGGGGACCATGGTCCGGGCGGCGGGCGAGCTGAGGACCTGGACGGTCCGGGGCTCCATCAGGGTGCGGCGCAGATGGTCCTGGGTGGGGTCGTCCTTGAGGAAGGTGGCGGCCGCGGCCATGGGGCCGTGCACGGTGGCGAGCCCGAGCCGGGTGGCGAACGCCTCGTGCAGCACGGTGATGTCGCTGTAGCCGATGAACGCCTTCGGCTCCACGGCTCGCATCGCGTTCCAGTCCAGCAGGTCGACCATGCGCTGGACGCCGTAGCCGCCGCGCGCGCAGAGCACCGCCGCCACCGAGGGGTCGCACCACGCCTGCTGGAGGTCCCGGGCGCGGTCCTGGTCCGCGCCGGCCAGGTAGTCCAGGCCCGGGTGCCGGTCCAGGACATGCGGCGCGACGACCGGGTCGAGGCCCCAGCCGCGCAGGATGTCGAGCCCGGCGTCGAGCCGCTCCCGCGGAACGGGTCCGCTGGGGGCGACGACGGCGACCCGGTCGCCGGGCACCAGTCGGTGCGCGCGGCGCAGCGGCTCCGGAACGGTCCCCGTCATCTGGTGAGACCCAGCTTCGGCACACCGGGCGGCACGAAGCCGAAGACCTGCCCGTAGAGCGAGAGTTCGGCCTCCAGACAGGCGACGATCGTGTCCTCGCGGCGGAAGCCATGGCCCTCGCCCTCGAAGGTGAGGTACGCGTGCGGGATGCCGCGCCCGGCGATCCGTTCCAGGAAGCGCTCGCACTGGACTGGTGGACAGATCACGTCGTCCAGTCCCTGCAACAGCAGGAACGGTGCGGTGACGCGGTCGGCGCCGTTGACCGGCGAGCGGTCGCGGTACCGGTCGGGGACCTCGGCGAGCGGGCCGACGAGGGACTCCAGGTACTGCGATTCGAAGTCGTGCGTCTCACCGTTCGCCGACCAGCCGGTGAGGTCCAGGATCGGGAAGCTGATGGCGCCGCACGCGTACAGGTCGGTGGAGGTGAGCGAGGCTCCGGTGGTCCAGCCGCCGGCGCTGCCGCCGCGGATCGCGAGCCGGGCCCCGTCCGCGGTGCCCTCGTCGACGAGTGCCTGGGCGACCGCGGCGCAGTCCTCGACGTCCACGACGCCCCACTGTTCGCGGAGCCGCTCGCGGTAGGCGCGGCCGTAGCCGGTGGAGCCGCCGTAGTTGACCTCGGCGACGCCGATGCCGCGCGAGGTGAAGTAGGCGATCTCCACATCGAGCACCATCGGGACCCTGCTGGTGGGGCCGCCGTGCACCCAGATCACATAGGGCGGCAGGTCGCCCGCCGGCGCGCCGGCCGCCGGGTTGTGCGGCGGGTACACCTGCGCGTGCACTTCACGGCCGCCGGGTCCGGTGAAGGTCCGGGCGGTGGGGTCCGGCAGAAACGCGGGGTCGACGGTGTCCTGGTGCGCGCAGCCGATGACGCGGGTGTGCCCGGTGCTGGTGTCGAGTTCGACGACCTCGAACGAGGAGCGCGCGCTCGCGGCCACGTCGAGCACCCGGGTGCCGGAGGTGGCGAGGCCCGCGGCCCATTCCGTCCAGCGGCCCGGGACATCGGCCAGTTCGCCGGTGGCCGGGTCGAGTATGGCGAGGCGCTGGGCTCCGACGCCGTGCAGAACGGCGAGCAGGCCCTCGCCGACGGGGGCGAACCAGCGGTAGCCGAGCTTCCACACCGGGCCGGCGAACTCCTCCTGGCGCGGGCAGAGGTTGACGGCCTCGCCGGTGCGGGGGTCGACGCGGTGCAGATTCCACCAGCCGGTGCGGTCCGTGGCGGCGATCAGGGTGCCGTCCGCGGCCCATTCGGCCTGTGCCACCGATTCCTCGGGACCGCCGATCAGGGTGCGGGCGCCGGTGAAGGCGCCGTCCTCCCCGACCTGCGCGAGCTTGAGCTCGGTGCCGTCCCAGGGCATCAGCGGGTGGTTCCAGGCGATCCAGACGACCTGCCGCCCGTCCGGTGAGAGCCGGGGGCCGGTGACGAACCGGTCGGCGCCGTCGGTCAGTTCGCGCACCGCACCGCGGTCGGCGGCGGCCGACCCGTCCAGCGGCACGGCGGCGATGACGCGCCGCACGTCGGAGGGCCCGGCGCCGGTGAACTCCTCCAGGACGCACCAGACCTCGCCCCGGTCCTGGTGGATCTGCGGGTCCACCCACCGCAGACCGTCGCCCACCGCCGAGACGGGCGTCAGCGGCAGCGGTTCCGCACCCGGCCGGTACGCGTACAGGCGCTGGTCGGCGAAGTTCACGAAGACGATCAGCGGGCCGTCCGCGTCCGGTGTGCCGGCCCACGGCCGGCCGCCGTACTCCATGACGCGGCTGCGGACGTTCCACGGTGCGGGCAGCGGGCACTGCTCGCTGCCGTCCGCGAGCCGCCGGACCAGCGCCCGGCGCCCGCCCTCGGCGGGGCGCGGCTCGGTCCACCACACCTCGTCCCCGACGAAGCCCGCGAATTCGGGGCTGCCGTCGTGCGACGCGGCGGTCGCCGCACCGATCGGCGACGGCCAGGCTCCGTACGGGACGTCCTGGGTCATTCCGGTGCCTTCCCTGAGGAGGAGGTCAGAAAGCGGTCGAGCACCTGGACGCCGAAGTGCAGCGCCTCGACCGGCACACGCTCGTCCACTCCGTGGAAGAGCGCCTGGTAGTCGAAGCCCGGGGGCAGCTTCAGCGGAGAGAAGCCGTAGCCGGTGATGCCGAGCCGGGAGAACTGCTTGGCGTCCGTGCCACCCGACATGCAGTACGGGACGACGTGCGCCTCCGGGTCGAAGTGCTCCAGCGCCTCGCGCATCGCCGCGTACGTCGGCGAGTCCACCGGAGCCTGGAGCGGCACCTCGCGGTGGTGGAACTCCCACTCGACGTCCGGGCCGGTGAGCTGGTCCATGGTCTCGGTGAACTCGGCCTCGCCACCGGGCAGCATCCGTCCGTCCACGTAGGCGGTCGAGGTCCCGGGGATGACGTTGATCTTGTAACCGGCCTGCAGCATCGTCGGGTTGGCGCTGTTGCGGACCGTCGGCTCGACGAGCGCGGCGGCCGGGCCGAGCTTGCCGAGCAGCCCGTCCACATCGTCCAGATCGGGTTCGATGCCGTGCAGCGCGGCGAGTTCGGTGAGCGAGGCGCGCACGGTGGCGGTGAGCCGGACCGGCCAGTCGTGTTCACCGATCCGCGCGATGGCCGCGGCCAGCCTGCTGACCGCGTTCGCCGGATTGACCTTGGAGCCGTGTCCGGCCTTTCCGTGCGCCGTCAGCCGGAGCCAGGCGGTGCCGCGCTCGCCGGCGGCCACCGGGTACAGCCGCATGCCGCCGCCCGCGTGGAAGGTGAAGGCGCCCGATTCGCTGATGCCCTCGGTACAGCCCTCGAAGAGATCGGCGTGCTGGTCCGCGAGGAAGCCGGAGCCGAACACGGCGCTGTCCTCCTCGTCCGCGGTGAAGGCGAGCACAAGGTCCCGGGCCGGACGGCGGCCGGTGCGGGCCATGGCCCGCACCGTGGCCAGCACCATCGCGTCCATGTTCTTCATGTCGACCGCGCCGCGGCCCCAGACCACTCCGTCGCGGATCTCGCCGGAGAAGGGGTGCACGCTCCAGTCCGCGGGCTCGGCCGGAACGACGTCCAGGTGGCCGTGGACCAGCAGCGCGTCGGCGCCGGGGTCGCTGCCCTCGATACGGGCCACCACATTGGTACGGCCGGGGGCGGACTCCAGGATCATCGGCTCGATCCCGGCGTCGGACAGCAGCTCGGCGACGTATTCGGCGGCGGGCCGCTCGTTGCCGTCGCCGCCACCGCGGTTGGTCGTGTCGATCCGGATCAGCTCGGAGGTGAAGCGCACCACCTCGTCCAGCGCCTGCTGGTCCACCCCCAGGCCGACCGATTCGAAGACCGCTTGCTCAGCCATACTGTTCCTCCACCGCTGCCGACACGAGCGTGGTGACCGCCTTGAAAGCGCGGATTCCCTCGTACATGGTCGGTGATGTGTAGCCGACTCGGCGTTCGCCGGTCCGCGCCACGCCGGGCACCACCGTGGCGGCCCCGGCAAGGTGTACGGCATCGAACTCGAGCTCGATGTGGAACGGTCCGTCCTGCGCGGGCTCATGGCGCACCGCGAGGGCCACCGCCTCCTTCGCCGCGGCCCGGATGTCGGCCGCGGTCCTGGCCGGGGGCCGGCAGACCGCCGCGTACCGCGACACGTAGTCCTTGACCGCGACCGTGCGGGCCCGCGGCGCGTAGCCGCGCGCGTCGGCGCCGGTACGGTCGTCGCCGGTCACCAGGATCACCGGCACACCGTACTCGGCGACGACCAGCGCGTTCAGCCGCCCCTCGCTCGCCGGCTCACCGTTGGCCCACACGCCCGTGATCGAGTTGGCGAGATAGGTGTGTGCGAGCACGCCCTCGGTCCCGGCGCCCGTGTGATAGCCGACGAACGCGATGCCGTCCACGTCCCCGTGCTGCACGCCCTCGACCATCGACAGGTCCTTGTGGCGGCCGGTGAGCATCTCGGCCCGCTCGTCGAGTTTCTCCAGCAGCAGGTTGCGCATGGTCCAGTGCGCCTCGTTCACCAGGACCTGGTCGGCTCCGCCGTCGAAGAACCCGGCGATCGCGGCATTCACGTCGGACGTGAACATATGGCGGCAGCGCTGCCACTGCTCGCTTCCCGGCAACACATCGGCAGGCCAGGTGACGCCGGTGGCGCCCTCCATGTCGGCCGAGATGAGGATCTTCATGCGAGGCAACGCTACGCGGTTTTGGGCAGCGCATGCCAGAGCTGTGGATAACTGCAGTGGTCTAGACCTCTACAAACCCTGACAGACGCTACCTGACACGGCCCGCCACCAGCCATTGCGACGGCAGCTCGATGCGCGTGCCGTCGGTACGGGACTCCGTCGTCGTCAGCGGCTGCCCGCCGCCGGCCAGCAGCTCCAGACCTGCCGCCCGGAAGTAGCCGGGAACCGCCTCGTCGGCCACCTCGCCCGGGGTGAGGCCGTGCGCGAAGACCGCCCCCAGCTTCGGCGGCGGGCCGCCTGGTCCCTGGGCCAGACCCAGCAGGATGCCCTTCGCGGCCGCGGCCAGCTCGACCGCGAACACCCGCCCCCGCTCGCCGAGCAGTGTCGCGATGCCCTCGACCAGCGGCGCCCGGTCCGCCGGTTCGCACTGGTGCAGGACGCCCCGCATATAGACGTTCGCGTCACCGATCTCCGCGTGCAGCCGGCGGGTCGTGGCCGCGTCGGCGCCGTTGAGCTGCTGGTACTCGGCGACGCCGTGCGGGTCAGCGCGGCGCGCGTGCCCGATCGCCGCCTCGGACAGGTCCACCCCGACCACCCGGTCGTAGCGCTCCGCGAGGTACCGGGTCTGGGTGCCGTTGCCGCAGCCGACGTCGACGACCGGCAGGCCGGCGTCGAAGTACGGCTCCAAGAGCGGCAGCTGCAGGGCGGCGGTGAGGGACGCGTCCGCGTCCCAGAAGACCGCCCCGGCCGTGGCGGGCGCGTCGCGCCAGAAGCTCTCCCAGGCCTGTGTGTAGGTGCCGGGCACGTTCATTTCGGGACTCCCCAGGATCCGACGAAACCTCAGTGACTCGGTACGCGGTGACGCGGCGGCCAGGCGCCGAACAGCCGGCCCCCTCAGCGCCGCCGTCGCGACGCCGACCGCGGCAGCGTCTGCTCGAACCAGACCGTCTTGCCCTGCGCCGTGCGGCTCGTACCCCACTGCCGCGCCAGCCGGCTCACGATCCGCATGCCCCGCCCGTACTCGTCCTCGGGGCCCGTGTTCAGCAGGACCGGGACCGCGTGGTCGTCGTCCGTGACCTCGCACAGCAGGGCGTCGGCCCGCACCAGGCGCAGCTCGACCTCACTGGTGCCCGCGTGCCGGATGGCGTTGGTGACGATCTCGCCGACCAGCAGTTCCGCGGTCTCGGAGACCTCCTCCAGATCCCAGTCGCGCAGCGTCGCGCGGGTCAGCCGGCGGGCGTGCGCGGCCTCGCGCGGATGGCGGGCCAGCTGCCACGTCGCCACGTCCGAACGCGGGATGCCGTTCAACCGCGCCATCAGCAGGGCGACGTCGTCCTTGCGGCCGCCGCGCGGGTTGAGCGCGCGGATGATCGTGTCGCAGGCGTCGTCCATCGACGCCGCCGGGTGCGCGGCGCTCTCGCACAGCGCGGCCAGCCCGGTGCCGATGTCCTGTCCGCGCACCTCGACCAGCCCGTCGGTGCACAGCACCAGCCGGTCGCCCTGCGCGACCGGCACCGTGACCGTCTCGAACGGGACGCCGCCCACCCCGATCGGGGCGCCGGTCGGCACGTCGAGCAGCTCGCTGCGCCCGTCGGCCGCCCGCACCAGGACCGGCGGGATGTGTCCGGCGTTGGAGATCACCAGCTCGGACTCGATCGGGTCGTACACCGCGTACAGGCAGGTCGCCAGATAGTGCTCGCCGAGGCGCTGCGCCAGATCGTCGAGATTGCGCAGCAGCTGGGCGGGCGGCATGCCCATCGCCGCCATGGTCTGGACGGCGGTGCGCAGCTGGCCCATCATCGCGGCCGAGTTCAGCCCGTGCCCCATGACGTCGCCGACGACGAGCGCCAGCCGCGAGCCGGCCAGCTTGATCGTGTCGAACCAGTCGCCGCCGACCCGGCCCAGCCGGGTCCCGGGCAGATAGCGGGTGGCCACGTCGCAGCCCGGCATCCGCGGGGTGATGTGCGGCAGCATGCTGTCCTGGAGGGTGTCGGCGACATTCTCCTGGTACGTGTACATCCTGGCGTTGTCCAGCACGAGGCCGGCGCGGGCGGCGAACTCCGCGCCCGTGGCCTTGTCCATGTCGTTGAAGACCGGACGCTCCTGGTGGCGCAGCAGGATCATGAAGCCGAGCACCACGTTGCGGGCCTTGAGCGGCACCACAAGCATCGACCGGTTGTTGATCAGCGGGCTGATGTCGCGCTTCTCGAACTGCGCGGCGATCGCGTTGCCCATCTGCTCGGAGATCCGCGGTACGAGCACCGGCCGGCCGCTGGTCATGCACTGGAAGAACGGGGTGTGCTCGGGGAACGGCATCGACTCGCCGACCGGCACCACGTCGTCCCAGCGCCCCGGCTCGTCGGTGTGCTCGACGGCCACCCGGTACCACATGGTGGTGACGTCCGGCGGCCCGTCGGGGAAGCCCTCACCCGCGAGCACCTGCTCGCGCAGATACGAGCCGGCGACATCGGTGAAGCGCGGCACCACGGCCGCGCTGACCTCCTGGATCGTGCGGGCCAGATCCAGCGAGGTGCCGATGCGGGCACTGACCTCGTTGAGGAATTCGAGGTGCTCGCGCACCGCGGCGTACTCGAGGTCGGGCGCCAGGTCGGCCGAGGCCGCGGCCTGCGGGTCGAGCTGGGCGGCCGCGGCGGCGCGCTGCCTGGCCCGGCGCTCGTCGCGCCTGGGCACTCCCCAGTCGGGGGTGACCGGCACCCGGTCGTGCTGGCTGAATTCCAGCACCGGATAGCCGAGCTCCAGCACCTGCGAGACGATCCGGGCGCTCTCCACCGGATTCATGCTCGGCAGGATCTCGGGCAGCCGCTTGGCGAGCTGGTCGGCGCCGGAGAACTCGGTGTGCAGCGCGAAGCCGGGCGCGATCCGTTCGAATTCCCCGGCCGGCCCGTGGGCCGCCTGCGCGTCGTCCGCCGAGTCCTCTTCCGGCCCGGAATCCGGCGAGGAGCGTAACTGGGTCGCGTCGGCCGCCAGGACGAGCAGCCGCTCGGGCCCCGGGCCGACGAGCGGGTACGCCCACCACAGGACGTCCACCGCCCCGTCCTCCCGGTCCGCGCCGCCGCCGTGGCAGTCGTCGAAGAGCCGGGCCCGGCCGGCGGTGGGGTACGAGGTCCCTCCGCTGAGCGAGGCGTCCAGCTCGGGGCCGAAGTCGTCCGGCCAGCCCTCGTCCACGACCGCGCTGTTCAGAGCGCCGGAGACCGGGAGCAGATCCACCGCCGGGCGACCGACGGCCTCTTCTTTGGAGCAGCCGAAGAGTTTGCGCGCACCGGTGCTCCAGTGCGATACGAGTCCCGCGCCGTCCACGACGATCACCGCAAGCGGGATCCGTCCGGACAGCCCCGGAGGAATGCGGCGGTCCATGGCTGGGTGGGCTCCTTCCCTCGGAGCCGCTTCACAGGACCGGCCGGGATCTCCCGTCCCGGTGCAAGATCTGCGGCACCTGTACCACCGTACGACCGAGTAAGGGTGCCGCGAAGGGCATTGCCCGAATCCGGGCGCACGCCCGCGCGTGAGCGCCCCCCTGGGCACGTGCTAGCGTCCTTCCTCTCTGTTCGAACTCCAGATCCGTGGTGCGAGTTCGACTCCGGCCGGGTGGGGATCCAAGCCGGAGCACGTAGGACCCGCGACTGGAAGAGAACAACGTGACCACCTGGGAGACCGCGGGCTGGGCCGCCGCAAAGCGTCCCAAGCCCTTTCTCCGACTGGCCGATCCGCGCCGGCCGGTGATGGCGGCGACGCTGTTCGCCGCGGTGCTGCACATCGTGTGGGCGCTGTTCCTGGCCAAGGACGCCGGGGACATGGCCGCCCAGTTCGCGTGGACGGACTTCATCCGCGAGCACCCGGACTCCGCGTACAACCTCTCCTGGTACGGCGGGATGCACCCCGCTTCGTACAGCATCCTGTCGCCCTACATCATGGCGTGGCTCGGGGTCCGTACGACCGCGGTGATCGCGGGCACGCTCTCCGCCACCGTCGCCGCGTATCTGCTGGTCCGCTACCGGATACGGCGGCCGATGCTGCCCGCGCTGTGGACGGCCTTCGCGCTCTGGTGCGACGTGGCGTCGGGCCGGGTGACCTTCGCGCTCGGCATGCTCTTCGCACTGGCCGCCGCCGCCCTGGTCCTCCCCGACGACGACCAGCGGACCTCGCGCATCGTCGGAGCCTCCGCGCTGGGCGGGCTGGCCACCATGTGCAGCCCGGTGGCCGGGCTCTTCATCGAGGTCCTGGCGGGCGCCCTGTTCCTCACCGGGCGGCGCAAGCACGCGTACATCCTGGCCGCGAGCCCGCCGATCGTGGTCGGCGGCACCTCGCTGCTGTTCCCCTTCTACGGGGTGCAGCCGTTCACCTGGTACTTCGCCGCGCTGCCGCTGGCCGCCGCCGTGCTGGTGGCGCTCCTGGTACCGCGCTCCTGGAGCACCCTGCGGACCGGATCGTGGGTCTACGCCGCGGGCATAGTGCTGACCTGGGCGATACCGTCGCCGATCGGCAGCAATGTCGAGCGGCTCTCGCTGCTCTTCGGCGGCACCGCGCTGCTCGCGGCCGCGGTCGGGCGCACCGACCGGGGCCGTAAGACCCTCGTCATCTTCGCGGCGTTCACCGCCGTCGCGGTCTGGCAGGTCGCCAAGCCCGTCACCGACCTGGTCAACACCGCGCCGGTGACCGCGACCATCGAGCACGCCCAGGGGCTCATCGACGAACTGGCCCGGGTCGGGGCCGACCGGGGCCGGGTCGAGGTCGTTCCGCTGCGCTCGCACTGGGAGGCGTCGGGGATAGCCCCGCACGTCAACCTCGCCCGCGGCTGGAACCGGCAGGCGGACGTCGAGCGCAATCCGCTCTTCTACGACGGCACCCTCACCCCGGCCACCTATCTGGCGTGGCTGCAGCGCTGGGGCGTCGGATACGTGGTCCTGCCGTCGGACGAACCGGACGGCGCGGCCGTCGCCGAGGCGAAGATCGTCGCGGCCGGGCACGCCTGGCTGCAGCCGGTCTGGCAGGACGACCACTGGCGGCTGTACAGCGTGACCGGGGCCGAGCCGATGGCCGACCCGCCGTCGATCGTCCGCCAGGCCGGACCGGCCGAGCTGGTCGTCGACGTCCCGACGGCGGGTCCGGTGCTGCTGCGCATCCCGTGGTCGCCGTGGCTGGCGATAGCGGGAGCCACGGACTCCGATCACGGCTGTCTGGAGCAGGCCGGCGACTGGACGCGGCTGTACGCGCCGGCGCCGGGCACGTATCGGATAGGCGGGCGCTACGCCCTGTCCCGCGGGACGCCCTGCAAGAAGGACTGACCCCGGCGCCGCCCGGCGCACACCTCCCTCGCCGCGCCCGGACGCCGAGGGAGTTCCGCATCATCCGCGCGCCCCGTCAGCCCCTCCGTCAGCGCGAGTCAGTCCTCGTGCCCCAGCTGCAGATCGCGTTCGGTGCGCCCGCCGCCCGCGACCTGCAGGACGGTGGCCACCGGCGGGTACCCGGCGGCGATCACGGTGTACTCGCCGGCCGCCAGATCGACGAAGCGGAAGAGACCGTCGGCCCCCGTCGTCACCGAGTCCACCACGTTGCCCGCCGCGTCGAGCAGGGTGACCCGGGCGTCCTCGACCACCCGGCCACCGGGCGCCCGCACCGTGCCGCGCAGCACCGCGCCACCGGCCAGTTCGACGTCCTGCCGGGTCTCACGGGCCGCCTGCACCGAGACCGGCAGCGCGGCGGGGCGGTAGGCGGGAGCGCTGGCGGCCAGCGTGTACTCGCCCGCCACCAGATCGGTCAGCACGTAGCTGCCCTCGCGGGCGCTGCGGGTGCTGGAGACGACATCACCGCGTACGTCGGTGAGCGTCACGATGGCGTCGCGGACCGGGGTGCCGTCCGAGGTGTGCACCGTGCCGGCCAGCCGGCCGGCGCCGCCGAGCACCACGTCCAGCTCGACCGGCCGGTCGCCGACCGTCACGCTGACGGCCTGCGGCTGATGGCCGCCCGCCGCCGCGATCAGTACATAGCTGCCGGTGCCGGGGGTGCTCAGCGCGTACCGTCCGTCCTCACCGGTCGCGCCGCGGCCGATCTGCCGGCCGGTGACGTCGATCAGGGTGAGCGCGGCCCGGCCCACCGAGGTGCCGTCGGAGTGCTGGACGGTGCCGCAGACCGGGACTCCCCCGGCGTCGGCGGTCCGGCCGGCGGCCGTCCTGGCCGGGGGGACGGCGGGATCGGAGACGGGACCATGCTGGGTCACCAGGGGTTTCTCCTTCAGGAGGAATGCGAGCAGGAAGCCGAGGACGAGCACCGGCACCAGGTACAGGAAGATCCGCGGCATGGCTGCGGCGTACGCCTGGACGTAGCCGTCGCGCAGTGCGGCGGGCAGCGTGTGCACCAGCTGCGGGGTGATCGACTGGGGGTCCGGCAGGTGCGCGCCGCGCGGGAGTTCGACGGCGAGCTGGTCGGCCAGCCGGTTGGCGAAGAGCGTGCCGAAGACGGCCGCGCCGACGGATCCACCGATCTGCCGGAAGTAGTTGTTGGCGCTGGTGGCGGCGCCGATGTCGGCCGGCCGCACCGAGTTCTGCACGGCGAGCACCAGGACCGGCAGCACGAGTCCGATACCGAGGCCGAGCACCGCCATGAAGGCGCTGTACTCGACCCGGGAGGTGCCCGCGTCCAGCAGGGACAGCAGCCACATGCCGAGCGCGGAGAGCGCGCCGCCGAGCCGCGGGAAGATCTTGTAGCGGCCGGTCCTGCTGATCAGCTGGCCGGAGGCGACGGAGGCGAGGACGACGCCGAGCATCATCGGGAGCATCAGCAGCCCGGAGCCGGTGGCGCTGGCGCCGTCGACCATCTGCAGGAAGGTCGGCAGATAGCTGGCGGCGCCGAAGAGCGCGACGCCGACGACCGCGCCGACCAGCGCGGTGACGTTGAAGATGCCGTCACGGAACAGCCGCAGCGGGATGACGGGTTCGGCCGCGAAGTGTTCGGTCAGGACGAAGAGCACGGCGCTGACGACGGCGCCCGCGCCGAGTCCGACGATCATCTCCGAGCGCCACGCGTAGGTGGTGCCGCCCCAACTGGTCAGCAGCACCAGACAGGTGGAGCCGGCCGCGAGCAGCAGCGCTCCCAGCACGTCGAGGCGGGGCCGGATCGTGGGGCGGGGCAGCCGCAGCACGACGGTGATGAGGGCGAGGGTGAACAGGCCGAACGGCACGTTGATGTAGAAGCACCAGCGCCATGAGGTGTGGTCGGTGAAGAAGCCGCCGAGCAGCGGTCCGGCGACGGACGCGACCCCGTAGGCGGCGCCGATCAGGCCCATGTAGCGGCCGCGTTCGCGGGGCGGGACGATGTCCGCCATGATCGCCTGCACACCGATCATGAGCCCGCCGCCGCCGACGCCCTGAACCGCGCGGAAGGCGATCAGCTGGTCCATGGTGCGCGACCAGCCGGCCAGCGCGGAGCCGATGACGAAGACGATGATCGCGAACTGGAAGACCCGCTTGCGGCCGAAGAGGTCGCCGAGCTTGCCGTAGATCGGCAGGCCGATGGTCGACGCGAGCAGGTAGGCGGTGACGGCCCAGGACATCTTCTCCAGGCCGTGCAGCTCTCCGACGATCTTCGGGAGGGCGGTCGCCACGATCATCTGGTCGAGGGCGGCGAGCAGCAGTGTGAGCATCAGGCCGAGGAAGACCAGCCGCACTCTGCGCGGGGTCAGGTCGGCCGGCGGAATGCCGGTGGCCGAACCGGACGGGCCGTCCGCGCCGGGCGGCGGGGCATCGGCCGGTTCAGGGCCGGTCGATGCCGCGCCGTCCGCCGGTTCGGCCCGTCCGGACCTTCCGGCCCGTTCGGCCAGAGTGGTTCCGCCCACGTGCCGCTCCCCTCGTCGCGCCTGCCTCGTCGCCCATTTCCCGCATTAAGCGACAACGACGAACAAGCGCGACGATTCTCCGAAGCGATGCAGAACCACCCGTATCAGTGAACGATCGAACCCGGACGGGGCTCAGACGGCACGACGGTTACTCGGCCGCCTCGACCTCGGCGGCCAGCTTCGCGAGCACCTCGTCGCAGATGCGCCCGAGTCCCTTGGGCGCGAAGGTCCGCTCGAAGAAGCCGCCGATGCCGCCGGCGCCGTCCCAGGTGGTGGTGGAGACGACCCTGGACCGGCCGGCACCCGCCGGGGTCACCGTCCACGTGGTGACCATGGACGAGTTGCGGTCGGCCTCGACCAGCTGTCCGGTGGTCGGCGCGGTGACGTCGAAGAGGCAGTCGCGGATCCGCTTGCTGGTCGCCTGCAGCTTCCAGTGCACCAGCGTGCCGGCGCCGCTGCCGCCCTCGCGGACCTCGTACTCGCTGAACTGCTCGGGGAGCAGGGTCTTCCTGGTGCCCGCGTAGTCCGCGAGAGCGTCGTACACCCGCTCCGGTTCCGCTTCGATGACCCGCTGGGTGGTGGCCTCGACCTGCGCCATTTCTTCTCCTCCGGTCCGTGCCCGCATGTGCCGGGCAAGCCAACCACACGCGCTAACCGAATATGTGTTCTATTCTATGGAGGAGCTACTGAGGAGGGCGTCATGCGCTGGGACAACCTGGGCCGCGACGAGGCCGCCACCGCCACCACGCCCGCACTGTTCGGGACGGACGTGGTCACCCGGACCTTCGACACCCCCGAATTCCGCGGCATCACCTTCCACGAGGTACGGGCCCGGTCGATCGTGAACCGCGTGCCGGGCGCCTCGCAGATGCCGTTCGACTGGACGGTCAACCCGTACCGGGGATGCAGCCACGCCTGCGTCTACTGTTTCGCCCGCAAGACGCACAGCTATCTGGACCTCGACACCGGTCTCGACTTCGACTCGCAGATCATCGTCAAGGTGAACGCGCCCGAACTGCTCCGCAAGGAGCTCGCCGGGCCGCGCTGGCAGGGGCAGCACATCGCCATGGGCACCAACGTGGACTGCTACCAGCGGGCCGAGGGCCGCTACCAGCTCATGCCCGGCATCATCGGCGCGCTGCGCGACCACGCCAATCCGTTCTCGATCCTCACCAAGGGCTCGCTGATCCTGCGCGATCTGGACCTGCTGCGGCAGGCGGCCCGGGTCACCGAGGTCTCCATCGCGGTCTCCGTCGGCTTCCTCGACCGCGAGCTGTGGCGCACCGTCGAGCCCGGTACGCCGTCCCCCGGCAAGCGGCTGGAGGTCTGCCGGACGCTGAACGGGAACGGGATCCGCTGCGGCGTCCTGATGGCGCCCGTCCTGCCGTATCTCAGCGACTCCCCCGAGCAGCTGCGCGATACCGTGCGCGCCATCGCGCGGTCCGGGGCCACCTCCGTCACCCCGCTCGTGCTGCATCTGCGGCCGGGCGCCCGCGAGTGGTACCTGGCCTGGCTCTCCGTGCACCATCCGCGGCTGCTCAGCCGCTACAAGGCGCTCTATGCGGACGGTTCGTACGCCCCCACGTGGTACCAGCGGCGCATCACCCGCCAAGTGCACGAGTTCGCCACGGAGTTCGGCATCGGCCCGGCCCGGTCCAACGCCCTTCGGGCCGTCCCGCCGCCCGCCGCCGCCCCGGTGGAGGTCGAGGGACCGACCCAGCTGTCGCTGCTCTAATCTCCTGCCCATGACCGATGTTCGAGTGATGACCGGCGACGACATCGACGCCGTTTCCGCGATCCGGGTGCGCGGCTGGCAGAGCGCGTACGCCGGCATCGTGCCGCAGGGGTACCTCGACGCGATGTCGGCGCCGGAGGACGCGGCCCGGCGCCGCGAGTGGTTCGCCCACGACACCGGCCGGGTGGAGAACCTCGTGTCGGCCGACGGGACCGAGGTCACCGGCTGGGCCGCCCACGGCCCGTACCGGGGCGACGACGCCGAGCCGGGCGACGGCGAGCTGTACGCGATCTACGTCCGCCCGGACCGGATCGGCACCGGCGCGGGCCGCGCGCTCATCGGTGCGGTGCTGGCCCGCGCCGCGGACCGCGACTTCCCGCGTCTGCGGCTCTGGGTGCTGGCCGACAACGCGCGCGCCCGCCGTTTCTACGAGAAGGCCGGCTTCGTGCCCGACGGCGCCGAACAGCAGGAGGACTACGGCGACGTGTTCCTGCGCGAGGTGCGCTACGTCCGCGGCGCCTCGTCGGACGCGGCGCGCGCGCCGGACGCGTCCGCCTCGTAGCCGCCGATCCGCTCGAGGGCCGCGACGGCGGCCGTGCGCAGCCGGGGATGCGCGCACGCGGCCCGCAGTACGGTCGCCGCCCGGGGGTCGCCGAGCTCGCCGAGCCCCTCCACGCAGGCGGGAACGGCGTCCCAGCCGAGGGTCTGCTCGGCCAGCAGCCGGTCCAGGGTCTCGATGAGCGCGGGGACGGATTCCGGCGCCCTCAATTGGACGAGCAGCCGGATCGGCGGTACGGCGTAGGCGACCCGGAGCGGATTGGTCGCGAGCGCGGCGGCGGCCCGCGCGGTGCGCGGGTCCCCCAGCAGGGCGAGCGCCCGGGCCGCGTTCTCGGCCCGTTCCGGCTCACGGTAGTTGAGCAGCAGGGCGAGGGTTTCGAAGGCCCTCCGGTCCCCTGCGGCGGCCAGGGCCACGGCGGCGGCCTCCCTGACTTCGAGGGGCTGCCCCGGTGCGGTGAGTACGCCGGCCAGTTCGTCGCGCGCTGCGGAATCCACCCGCTCAGCCTACGGCGCGCTCATCTGTACGCGGTACAGATCACATGGGCGGTGGTCTGGCGCGTAGGTTACCGGCCGGTTACCCTCGGACCAACGTGCACGGCAGCCTGGTGACGCAGCCGCCGCGCACAGCCCGGAACGCACCACCCGTACGTGTTCCGGGCACGCACCACCGCTCAGCAGCACGCAACACTTCACGTCGGTTCGGCACCATCGCGGCGCGGCCCCGGGACAGGGCCCGCCCTTCACCCTCATGCGGGCATCCACCCCTTCTCCGTGGCCCGCGACTCCACCAACTCCTCAGCCGCGCGCGCCTCCCGGCAGCAGCGGTCTCCTCAGCATCTGGAGTTTCGCGATGGACCGTCCGTCCAGCAGCAGTCCCCTGCCCTCCCTCGCCCTGCCCACCGTCGCCGTCGTCGGCCTCGGCACCATGGGCGCCGGAATCGCCGAGGTCATGGCCCGCGCCGGCCATGAGGTCATCGGCATCGACACCAGCGACACCGCCGCCCGCACGGCTGTCACGGCGCTGGACCAGTCCACGGCGCGTGCCGTCGAGCGCGGCCGGATCACCGAGGCCGAGCGCGCCGACACCCTCGCGCGGTTCCGCACCTTCCCCGACCTGCAGGCGGCCGCCGAGGCCGATCTGGTCATCGAGGTCGTGAACGAGCAGTTCGAGGCCAAGCAGGCGGTCTTCGAGGCGCTCGACCTGATCGTGAAGCCGGACGCCATCATCGCGACGGGCACCAACGCCCTGTCGGTGACCCGGCTGGCCTCGCACACCACGCGCCCGGACCGCGTCCTCGGCCTGCACTTCTTCGCCCCGGCACCCGCCATGAAACTGGTCGAGGTGGTCTCCACCGTCCTGACCTCGCCGGAGGCGACCGCCTCGGTGACCGCGCTGGTGCGCGCGCTCGGCAAGGAGCCGGTCCCCGTCGGCGACCGCCCCGGCTTCATCGCCGACGGCCTGCTGTTCGGCTATCTCAACCAGGCCGCGGCGATGTACGAGTCGAAGTACGCGACCCGCGAGGACATCGACGCGGCGATGCGGCTCGGCTGCGGCCTGCCGATGGGCCCGCTGGCGCTGCTCGACCTGATCGGCATCGACACCGCGCAGACCGTCCTGGAGGCGATGTACGAGGCGTCCCACGACCGGCTGCACGCGCCCGCCCCGATCCTCGGCCAGCTGGCCGCCGCCGGTCTGTCCGGCCGCAAGTCGGGCCGCGGTTTCTACACCTACGAGGCTCCCGGCAGCGAGGTCGTCGTCACCGACGCCTCGACCCCGGACACCGCAGGGACCGCCGGTGTCGCGGGCCGTGACGTCCGCAGCGTGGGCGTCGCCGGATCCGGCACCATGGCGACCGGTATCGCCGAGGTGTTCGCGAAGGCCGGTTACGACGTCGTGCTGGCCGCCCGCTCGCAGGAGAAGGCCGACCAGGCCGTCGCCAAGCTGGCCAAGTCGCTGGACCGCTCGGTCGCCAAGGGGCGGCTGACGCAGGAGCAGCGCGACGCGGCCGTCGCCCGGGTGACGCCGGCCGGCTCGTACGACGCCTTCGGCGACGTGGACCTGGCCGTCGAGGCCGTCGCCGAGGACCTCGCCGTCAAGCAGGCGCTCTTCACCGCGCTGGACGAGGTGTGCAAGCCCGGTGCGGTGCTCGCCACCACGACGTCCTCGCTGCCCGTCATCGTCATCGCCCGCGCGACCTCGCGCCCGCGGGACGTGATCGGGATGCACTTCTTCAACCCGGCGCCCGCGATGAAGCTCGTCGAGGTGGTCCGTACCGTCCTGACCTCGGACGATGTGCACGCCACCGTCCGAGAGGTGTGCGGGAAGGTGCGCAAGCACGCCGTGGACTGCGGGGACCGGGCCGGCTTCATCGTCAACGCCCTGTTGTTCCCGTACCTGAACAACGCCGTGAAGATGGTCCAGGAGAACTACGCGACGGTGGCGGACATCGACACCGCCATGAAGCTCGGCGGCGGGTACCCGATGGGCCCGTTCGAGCTGCTGGACGTCGTCGGACTGGATGTGTCCCTGGCGATCGAGCAGGTGCTGCACAAGGAGTTCCGCGACCCGGGCCTGGCGCCCTCGCCGCTGCTGGAGCACCTGGTGTCGGCGGGGTGCCTCGGCCGCAAGACGGGCCGCGGCTTCCGCGAGTATGCCCGGCGCTGATCATGAGGGCGGCTGGGGCGGTCTGCTCGGCCCGCGGGGGCCGTCCCGGCCGCCCCGTACGTCCCGCGCGGGCCCGGCCATGGAGTACGTTCCACGTATGGCCCAGCCCCTCAAGTCCGCGACGAAGACCACCGCAGAAGGCCCCGCGCCGGCTACGGCGAACGGCCGCCGTGCCGCCGCCCAGCGCCACCGGGTGCGGCAGGACCTCGCCGCGTCCGCGATGCACCTGTTCGCGTCCCGGGGGTACGAGGCGACGACCGTCGACGACATCGCGGCGGCGGCCGGGGTGGCCCGCAGGACGTTCTTCCGGCACTTCCGGTCCAAGGAAGAGGCGATCTTCCCGGACCACGACGACACGCTGGTGCGGGTCCAGGCCGTCCTGGACTCCGCGGAACCGCATGAGCACCCGCTGGACACCGTGTGCCGCGGCATCACCGAGGTGCTGCGGATGTACGCGGAGTCCCCCGAGGTCTCCGTGGAGCGGTACCGGCTGACCCGTGAGGTGCCGACGCTGCGGGAGCGCGAGATCGCTTCTGTGGCCCGCTACGAGCGGCTCTTCACCCGTTATCTGCTGGGCCACTTCGACGAGTCGGCGCACCATGACGGCGACGACGACCCGCTGCTCGCCGAGGTCGCCGCGTCGGCCGTGGTGGCGGCGCACAACCATGTGCTGCGGCGCTGGCTGCGGGCCGGCGGCAAGGGGGACGTGGAGGCGCAGCTGGACCACGCCTTCGACGTGATCAAGGCGACGTTCGGCACCGGCATAGGGGTCAGGCGGCCGGCGGGGCCTCCTTCGGCGCCCGCCGCGGCGGTCTCGCAGACCGGCGAGGTCGTGGTCACGGTGGCGCGTACGGACGCCTCGCCCGCCGAGGTGATGCGGATCATCGAGCGGGCGCTGCGGGGCGGCTGACCGCCCGCCGAGCCCCCGCAGAGGTAGGGAACAGCGGCCGTCCGGGTGATCCGGGCGGCCGCTGTTGCTCGTTTGTGGCGCCGGGATGACACTTGAGAGAAATTGTTGGCACGCAGTGTCTTTACGAGTGGCACCCCGTGCCATAACGTTGGGGGCACCTCCCAGCGGTAGCTGGGGGAGTGTCCGGGCGGGCGGCACGTTTATCCCACGCACGCCGTCTGTCCCCAAAGGCCCGGACGCCTGCGTCACAGGCACCCCCGGATCCCGTCCGGGGGAACCACCGCGCCACCGCGCGCACCGGTTCCACCCGTGCGACCGTCACGGGAGCAGTACCCCCGCCGAACCGACGGCACCAGTCACCCGTCAGCCCTCGCCGACGTTCCCTCAAACGTATCTACGTCGCGCTTCGCCGGAGGCACCCCGTGAAGGAAATTCTGGACGCGATTCTCGCGTCGGACAGCTCGGACAACTCGGACCGCTCGGCCGCCGACTTCGCGGCCCTGCCGCTGCCCGAGTCGTACCGCGCCATCACCGTCCACAAGGACGAGGCCGAGATGTTCGCCGGCCTCGACAGCCGTGACAAGGACCCGCGCAAGTCCCTGCACCTGGACGATGTGCCGGTCCCCGAACTCGGTCCCGGTGAGGCCCTTGTCGCCGTCATGGCCAGCTCGGTCAACTACAACTCCGTGTGGACCTCGATCTTCGAGCCGGTCTCCACGTTCTCGTTCCTGGAGCGGTACGGGAAGCTCTCGCCGCTCAGCAAGCGGCACGACCTGCCCTACCACGTGATCGGCTCCGACCTCGCGGGCGTCGTCCTGCGCACCGGACCCGGCGTCAACGCCTGGCACCCCGGCGACAAGGTCGTGGCGCACTGCCTCTCCGTCGAGCTGGAGTCCTCCGACGGCCACAACGACACGATGCTCGACCCCGAGCAGCGCATCTGGGGCTTCGAGACCAACTTCGGCGGTCTCGCCGAGATCGCGCTCGTCAAGTCCAACCAGCTGATGCCCAAGCCCGCGCACCTCAGCTGGGAGGAGGCCGCCGCTCCCGGCCTGGTGAACTCCACCGCCTACCGCCAGCTGGTGTCCCGCAACGGCGCCGACATGAAGCAGGGCGACAACGTCCTCATCTGGGGCGCGTCCGGCGGACTCGGCTCGTACGCCACCCAGTTCGCGCTGGCCGGCGGCGCCAACCCGATCTGCGTGGTCTCCAGTGAGCAGAAGGCGGACATCTGCCGCTCGATGGGCGCGACCGCGATCATCGACCGCAGCGCCGAGGGCTACAAATTCTGGAAGGACGAGCACACCCAGGACCCCAAGGAGTGGAAGCGCTTCGGCAAGCGCATCCGCGAGCTGACCGGCGGCGAGGACATCGACATCGTCTTCGAGCACCCCGGCCGGGAGACCTTCGGCGCCAGCGTCTACGTCACGCGCAAGGGCGGCACCATCACCACCTGCGCCTCGACCTCGGGCTACATGCACGAGTACGACAACCGCTACCTGTGGATGTCGCTCAAGAAGATCGTCGGCTCGCACTTCGCGAACTATCGCGAGGCCTGGGAGGCCAACCGGCTGGTCGCCAAGGGCAAGATCCACCCGACGCTGTCGAAGACGTACTCCCTGGAGGAGACCGGCCAGGCCGCGTTCGACGTGCACCGCAACCTGCACCAGGGCAAGGTCGGCGTCCTGGCGCTGGCCCCGCAGGAGGGTCTCGGCGTCACCGACCACGAAATGCGGGCACAGCACCTGCCGGCGATCAACCGCTTCCGGAACGTCTGATGCCGCGACGCGAAAAAGACCGTCCGTGGCTCATGCGGACGTACGCCGGCCACTCCACCGCCGAGGCGTCCAACGAGCTGTACAAGAACAACCTCGCGAAGGGGCAGACCGGCCTGTCCGTCGCGTTCGACCTGCCGACCCAGACCGGGTACGACCCCGACCACATCCTCGCCCGCGGCGAGGTCGGCCGGGTCGGCGTCCCGGTCTCGCACATCGGTGACATGCGTCGGCTCTTCCAGGACATCCCCCTGGAGGGGATGAACACCTCGATGACCATCAACGCCACCGCCATGTGGCTGCTGGCGATGTATCAGGTGGTCGCCGAGGAGCAGGGCGCGGACATCACCAAGCTCCAGGGGACGACGCAGAACGACATCGTCAAGGAGTACCTGTCGCGCGGGACGCACGTCTTCCCGCCCGGCCCCTCCCTGCGGCTGACCACCGACATGATCACGTACACGGTCAACAACATCCCCAAGTGGAACCCGATCAACATCTGCAGCTACCACCTGCAGGAGGCCGGGGCCACACCGGTCCAGGAGATCGCCTTCGCGATGTCCACCGCGATCGCCGTCCTGGACGCGGTGTTCGCCTCCGGGCAGATCCCGGAGGACCGCCGGGGCGAGGTGGTGGCCCGGATCTCCTTCTTCGTGAACGCGGGTGTCCGCTTCATCGAGGAAATGTGCAAGATGCGGGCCTTCGGCCGGCTCTGGGACACCGTCACCCGGGAGCGCTACGGCATCGAGGACGCCAAGCAGCGCCGGTTCCGCTACGGCGTGCAGGTCAACTCGCTGGGGCTGACCGAGGCCCAGCCGGAGAACAACGTCCAGCGCATCGTCCTGGAGATGCTGGCCGTCACCCTCTCCAAGGACGCCCGCGCCCGCGCCGTGCAACTTCCCGCCTGGAACGAGGCGCTGGGTCTGCCCCGGCCCTGGGACCAGCAGTGGAGCCTGCGCATCCAGCAGGTGCTCGCCCATGAGAGCGACCTGCTGGAGTACGAGGACATCTTCGACGGCAGCCATGTCATCGAGGCCAAGGTCACCGAGCTCATGGAGCTGGTGACGGCCGAGATGGAGCGCATCGAGAAGATGGGCGGCGCCATGGCCGCCGTCGAGTCCGGCTATCTGAAGTCGGCGCTCGTCTCCTCGCACGCCGAGCGGCGCGCCCGCATCGAGTCGGGCGAGGAGAAGATCGTCGGGGTCAACTCGTACCAGGGCACCGAGCCCAGCCCGCTCACCGCGGACCTCGACACCGCCATCATGACCGTCGACCCGGCCAACGAGGCGCGCGTCGTGAGCGCGCTGCACACCTGGCGGGACAACCGCGACGAGCAGCGCGCCCAGGAGTCGGTGGCGGCGCTGAAAGCCGCGGCGGCGGGCAGTGAGAACCTGATGGCCGCGACACTGGCCTGCGTACGCGCCGGTGTCACGACCGGCGAGTGGTCCTGGGCGCTGCGGGACGTCTTCGGCGAGTTCCGCGCCCCCACGGGCGTCAGCAGCGCCCCGGTGGCGGTCACCGCCGAGGCGGGCACCCCGCTGGCCGAGGTCCGCCGCAAGGTCGCCGCGACCGCCGCCGAACTCGGCAGCGGCAAGCTCCGGCTGCTGGTCGGCAAGCCGGGTCTCGACGGGCACTCCAACGGCGCCGAGCAGATCGCCGTACGGGCCCGCGACGCGGGCTTCGAGGTGGTCTACCAGGGCATCCGGCTCACCCCCGAGCAGATCGTGTCCGCGGCCGTGGCCGAGGATGTGCACTGCGTGGGCCTGTCGATCCTGTCCGGTTCGCACGCGGCACTCGTGCCGGACGTGCTGGACCGGCTCCGCAGGGCCGGGGTGGACGACGTACCGGTGATCGCCGGCGGGATCATCCCCCCGGCGGACGCGGCGGCGCTGCGGGCCGCCGGGGTGGCGGCGGTGTTCACCCCGAAGGACTTCGGTATCACTGAGATCATCGGGCGGATCGTGGACGAGATCCGGCTCGCGAACAAGTTGGAGGTATGACGGTGCAGTTCGGTCGCACTTACGAAGAGTTCGAGGTCGGTGCTGTCTACAAGCACTGGCCCGGAAAGACGGTCACCGAGTACGACGACCATCTCTTCTGCCTCCTCACGATGAACCACCACCCGCTCCACATGGACGCGAACTACGCCGAGAACACCACCGACTTCGGCAAGAACGTCGTGGTGGGGAACTACATCTACTCCCTGCTGCTGGGCATGTCCGTGCCGGACGTGTCGGGCAAGGCGATCGCCAACCTGGAGGTCGAGTCGCTCAAGCACGTGGCACCGACGTTCCACGGCGACACCATCTACGGGCAGACCACCGTCCTGGACAAGTGGCCGTCCAAGTCGAAGGACGACCGCGGCATCGTCCACGTCGAGACCAAGGGCTACAAGCAGGACGGCACCATGGTGTGCGTCTTCCGCCGCAAGGTCATGGTCCCCACCGCCACGTACATCAAGGAACGCGGCGGCGAGCAGCCCGGCCGCCCCGAGCTGCAGGAGAAGTGACATGACGCGTCTTGCTCACACCGACGGGCTGACCGACGTCCAGCGGGAGATCCTCTCCACGGTCCGCAGCTTCGTGGACAAGGAGATCCTGCCGGTCGCGACGGAGCTGGAACACCGCGACGAGTACCCCACCGAAATCGTTGAGGGCCTCAAGGAACTTGGCATCTTCGGGCTGATGATTCCCGAGGAGTACGGGGGTCTTGGTGAGTCTCTTCTCACATACGCCCTCACGGTCGAGGAGATTGCCCGGGGATGGATGAGTGTTTCCGGAATTATCAACACTCACTTCATCGTCGCCTACATGCTCAAGCAGCACGGAACGCAGGAGCAGAAGGAGTACTTCCTGCCCCGGATGGCGGCCGGTGAGGTGCGTGGCGCGTTCTCGATGTCGGAGCCCGGCATGGGTTCCGATGTGTCCGCGATCCGCACCAAGGGCGTCAGGGACGGCGACGACTACGTCATCAACGGCCAGAAGATGTGGCTGACGAACGGCGGTTCGTCCAACCTGGTGGCCGTGCTCTGCAAGACCGACGAGGGCCTGTCCCCGGAGGAAGCGGCGGCCAAGCCGCACAAGTCGATGACGACCTTCCTCATCGAGAAGGAGCCGGGCTTCGGTCCGAATCCGACGGTTCCGGGCCTCACCGTGCCCGGCAAAATCGAGAAGATGGGCTACAAGGGCGTCGACACGACGGAGATGATCCTGGAGGACGTCAGGATCCCGTCGAACCGCGTTCTCGGAGGTCAGAGCGGTCGTGGCTTCTATCAGATGATGGACGGCGTCGAGGTCGGCCGGGTCAATGTGGCGGCGCGCGGCTGCGGAGTCGCACAGCGCGCGTTCGAACTCGGGATCTCCTACGCGCAACAACGCCACACCTTCGGCAAGCCGATCATCGAGCACCAGGCGATCTCCTTCAAGCTCGCCGAGATGGCGACCAAGGTCGAGGCCGCGCACGCGATGATGGTCAACGCGGCCCGCAAGAAGGACTCAGGGCACCGCAACGACCTCGAGGCCGGCATGGCGAAGTACCTGGCCTCGGAGTACTGCAAGGAGGTCGTGGAGGACGCCTTCCGCATCCACGGCGGGTACGGCTTCTCCAAGGAGTACGAGATCGAGCGGCTCTACCGGGAGGCCCCGATGCTCCTCATTGGTGAAGGAACCGCTGAGATCCAGAAAATGATCATTGGCCGCAGGCTCCTGGAGGAGTATCGTATCCAGGGTTAAATGTCCTGATATAAGCGATATATCCGAGGTGAAGGTCACACCGAGTCATCGCTTACCGGCCATCGACTCGCCCTCGCGCTTGCCGAGTTGTGGGTGGCAACCGATACCATCTTGGTAAAGCCGCCGTCCCCAGAACCATCTTGCGGCACCCTCCGCTACGAAGGTCTTCCATGCCCCACAGCCATTCCTCTGCACCTCGCGGCCGGGTCCGCCTCGCGCGCGGAGCGTCGCCGTGGCTCCTCCCGACCGTCGCCGCCGCGGCGGTCAGCCTTACCCGCGCCCGCCGCTCCGGGCGCTGGGCGACCGTGGCCGTACCCACCACCGCCCTGGCGGCGGGCATGCTGTGGTTCTTCCGTGACCCTGAGCGAGAGATCGCTCAGGGCCGGGTGATCTCACCGGCCGACGGCGTGGTGCAGAGCATCATGCCGTGGAAGGACGGGCGCACCCGCGTCGCGATCTTCATGAGCCCACTGAACGTCCATGTGAACCGCGCACCGCTCGCGGGCACCGTCACCTCCGTGGAGCACATCCCCGGCGGATTCGTTCCGGCGTTCAACAAGGAGAGCGAGAACAACGAACGCGTTGTCTGGCACTTCGACACCGAACTCGGCGACATCGAGATGGTGCAGATCGCCGGCGCTGTGGCCCGCCGCATCGTTCCTTACGTGCCCTCGGGCACCAAGGTCGAGCAGGGCGAGCGCATCGGTCTGATCCGCTTCGGCTCCCGCGTCGACATCTACCTCCCGGAGGGCGTCCTGCCCGATGTCGAGGTCGGCCAGACCACCATGGCTGGGGTGACTCGTCTTGACCGTGATTGATCCCGACACACAGGCCCCCTGGGTGACCGAGCTGGAGGAAGAGGTCGACGACCTCCCACTCTCGACCCGGCTCTCCATCGCGGACACCCTCACTCTCGGTAACGCCATCTGCGGATTCATGGCCGTGTACTTCACGACCACCGGAGTGCTGGTGCCGCACCTCATGGGCACCGCCGACGGCGGCATGGCGCGGCACAACGCCGCGACGGCCGTGACCCTCATGCTGATGGCGTCCGTCTTCGACCTCCTGGACGGGCTGGTGGCGCGCAAGCTCCGCAGCTCGGCGATGGGGGCGGAGCTCGACAACCTGTCCGACCTGATCAGCTTCGGCCTCGCGCCAGCGTATTTCGTGGTGGTGTGGGGGCTGGTCGCGGACGACGCGCACGGCCGGGTCTCGGCGGTGGCCGCCGTCGTGGTGCTGCTCGCCGTGGTCCTCAGACTCGCGCGCTTCTCCTGCACCACGGTGCGGGACGGGGTCTTCCAGGGCATGCCGAGCCCCTTCGGCGCGATGACGGTCGTCTCCGTCGTCCTGCTGGAGCTGCCGTTCATCCCGACGCTGCTGGCGATCGTGGGTGTGGCATGGCTGATGATGAGCCGCGTCGAGTACCCCAAGCCCCGCGGTCGGCTCGCGCTGATCACGCTGGCCTGGATCTTCATCAGCATGGGCTGCCTCGCGGCCTGGACGCTGGACGTACCGGGCGGGCACCTGCTGCTCCAGACCGGTGCGGCGCTCCAGATCGTCGCCGCGGCGGTCATCCCGCTCTTCGCGACCACGCGACGGGTGAACACGTTCCGTAACAACCGCCGTGAGGCACGCGCCGAGCAGTGACGGCGCCGCCGCCGAGCGCGCGGCACAGCAACGAAGGGCCCCGGGCGATCCGCCCGGGGCCCTTCGCGTTCCTCGCCCATGGTTCTCCGCCGTCCAGCTGCGCGGCTGAGGGGCGGACAGCAGTAAGGGCGGGCCGGAGGTTTTCCGGCCCGCCCTTGCCGCGTTGCGTTACGGCGCCAGGAAGTCCCGGGCCAGGGCCTGGGCGACGCGCTCCAGGAGGGGGCCGGCCTGTGCCATGCAGACGGCCGGGTCCGGCTCGATGTCGGTCAGGGCGTAGGCGCGGCGGATGCCGGCTCCGCCGAGAGCGCCGGGGGCCAGGGCGAGCCGGCCGCAGACGGCGACGACGTCGATGTTGCGGGCGCGGGCGGCCTGCGCGACGCCGACCGGGGCCTTGCCGTGCAGGGTCTGCTCGTCGAGCGAGCCCTCCCCGGTGATCACCAGGTCGGCGCGGTCCAGCGCCTCGGCGAAGCCGAGGACGTCGAGCATGACGTCGATACCGGGCCGGAAGGCGGCGTCGAGTCCGACGAGCGCTCCATAGCCGATACCGCCCGCGGCGCCGGCGCCCGGTGCCTCCGCGGCATTCGCCGCGGCGGAGCCACGGGCCTCGGTGAGCACCTCGACGAACCGTCCGAGGGCGGCGTCGAGGGTGGCCACGTCCTGCTCGGTGGCGCCCTTCTGCGGACCGTAGACGGCCGCGGCGCCCTTCGGGCCGAGCAGCGGGTTGTCGACGTCGCTGGCGAGCACCACCTCGGTGTCGGCCAGCCGCGGGTCGAGCCCGGAGAGGTCCGCGGTGGCGAGGGCGGCCAGCGCCCCGCCGCCGGGACCGACCGGCGCTCCGTCCGCGTCGAGCAGACGGGCCCCGAGCGCGACGAGCATGCCGGCCCCGCCGTCGTTGGTGGCGCTGCCGCCGACGCCGAGCACGATGGTGCGCGCACCGTCGTCCAGCGCGGCGCGCAGCAGCTCGCCGGTGCCGTGGGTGGTGGCCGTGAGCGGCGCGAAGACGCCCTCCGGCAGGTGCCGCAGGCCGGAGGCCTCGGCCATCTCGACCACGGCGGTGGTGTCACGTACGGCGTACGTGGCGGTCACGGGCTCGCCCAGCGGCCCGGTCACCTGGAGCTCACGGCGCTCGAAGCCGGCCGCGACCGCCGCGTCGACGGTGCCGTCACCGCCGTCGGCGACCGGCAGCGACTCGACCGTCAGCCCCGGCACCACGTGCAGCAGGCCGGCCGTGACGTGCTCGGCGACTTGCACCGCGGTCAGCGAACCCTTGAACTTGTCGGCGGCGATCAGCACGCGCCCCGTTGTGTGTCTTGCAGCGTCGGACACGTTTACTCCCCATCCGATACGGAACATCGCGCCGCTCGGACCATATCCCGCCATCGGCCGCCTGCCCATGGCCGGTCCAGCGCGCCACCCCCGCAAACCACAAGATTCACGACCATAGCGGGATGTCCTGAACGGTGACGGCATGGCACGGGAGCACGCTCCCGCCCCTCCGTACCGGGCGCCGAGCACCGCCGGGGACAGGCCGCGGCACGACCGGGAGAGCGTGCGCCTGGAGTGCGCGAGGGCGCTGGAGCTCTGGCGGGGCCGGCCGCTTTCTGCGGTCCGCCGAGGGGTGCCGCGAGGTGGGCGACCCGTTCTACGAGTCCCTGGCGCTGACCGACCTCGGCGAGACCCGGCTCGCCGCCGGCGATCCGACCGGCGCACGGGAGGCCTGGCGGCAGCCCCTGGAACTGCTGGACACGCTGAACCACCCCGACGCCGAGGGCGTCCGGGTCCAGCTGAAGGCCGTGGACGGCCCGTGACACGCCCGCCGGGCATATTCGTTTGCGGCGGCCGGGCGCGGTGCGCAACAGTTCGCCGGTGCTGATCCGACGTGAGCGACCCACCGACATCGACGCGATCCGCGACGTCATCGCCGCCGCGTTCACCAAGCCCGGCCAGGCCACCGGCAGCGGCACCGTCGAAGCGCTGCTGGTCGACCGGCTCCGGGCGGACGACGCGTGGCTCCCCGAGCTGTCGCTGGTCGCGACGGACGAGGAGGAGCGGGTGACCGGGCATGTGCTGGCCACCCGCGGCCATGTCGGCGGGACACCCGTGCTCGCGATCGGCCCGCTGGCGGTGGCTCCCGGCCACCAGCGGTCCGGCGTCGGCAAGGCCCTGATGGCACGCCGCCCTCGGCGCCTGCGACGCGCTGGGCGCGCCGCTGGTGATCCTGCTGGGCGATCCCCGCTACTACGGACGGTTCGGTTTCCGGCTCGCCGAGGAGTACGGGATCACCCCCGCGGTGCCCGAGTGGCGGCCGTACTTCCAGGTCCGGACGCTGGCCGGCTACGATCCGGCCGATCCGGCACTGCGTGGCGCGTTCGCCTACGCCGCGCCTTTCGACGACGTCTGAGCCGCGTAGGTTGGGGTCCGTGACCCAGGACTACGCCTCATACATCGCCGGTCTGCCGAAGATCCTCGCCGGAGCGGCGGTGCTGTTCCGTGACGGGGCGGGCCGTGTGCTGCTCGTGGATCCCAACTACCGCGAGGGCGAGAAGAAGTGGATTCTGCCCGGCGGGACGATCGAGTCGGGGCAGGACGAATCGCCCCGGCAGGGTGCGCGCCGCGAGGCCACCGAGGAGATCGGCCTGGACATCACCCCCGGCGCGCTCATCGCGATCGACTGGGTGACCGGCCCCGGCCAGCCGCCGCTGGCGGTGTACCTGTACGACGGCGGGGTGCTCGACGGGGAGCAGCTCGGCGCGATCCAGCTGCAGAAGGAGGAGCTGGACGCCTGGAACCTGGTCCCTCTCGACCAGGTCGGCACCTTCGTCCAGCCGGGTCTGGAACGCCGGATCCGCGCCGGGTTCACCGCGTTGATGGCCGGCACCGGGCCCGCTGAGCTGGAGAACGGCCACCGGGTCGGCCCGCCGGCAGCGGTGGATCACACCGGCAGGACGGGTCAGCGGCCGACCGCGTAGCCCTGCATGCCGCGCGGGTTGGCGCCCGCGGAGAGCACACCCGTCGCGGGGTCGCGGGCGACCGCGCAGAGCCGGCCCTCCGACCAGGGGCCGCCGACCGTCACCTGGTGGCCGCGGCGCCGCAGTTCGCCGATCGCCCGCTCACCGAGGCGCGACTCGACGGTGACGCTGCCGGGCCGCATGGCACGCGGATGGAACGAGCCGGGGAAGCTGTCGGTGTGCCAGCCGGGCGCGTCGATCGCCTCCTGCAGTCCGAGCCCGCCCAACGCGACGGCCAGGAAGAAGTGCAGCGACCACTGGTCCTGCTGGTCGCCGCCGGGGGTGCCGAACGCCAGGACGGGTTCGCCGTCGCGCAGCGCGATCGACGGCGACAGTGTGGTGCGCGGACGGCGGCCGGGCGTGAGGGAGTTGGGCAGTCCCTCCTCCAGCCATGTCATCTGCAACCGGGTACCGAGCGGGAAGCCGAGTTCCGGGATCAGCGGGCTGGACTGCAGCCAGCCGCCGCTGGGGGTGGCGGCGACCATGTTGCCCCAGCGGTCGACGACATCGACATGGCAGGTGTCGCCGCGGGTGCGTCCGTCGGCGGCGACGTCGGGCGCGGCGGTCGGTCCGGCGGCAGATCCTGCGGCGGGTTCGCCCGACGCGACGGTCGGTTCGCCCGTGCCCGGTGCCTGCGGTGTGCTGTCGACGGTGAAGCGCGGCAGCCGGGGCGCGCGTCCGTCCGGGCTGCCGGGGCGCAGCTCGTAGGACGCGTCGGCGCCGATCAGTGCCCGGCGCCCGGCGTTGTACGCGGGTGACAGCAGCGCGCCGACCGGGACCTCCGCGGCGTCGCCGTACCAGGCCTCGCGGTCGGCCATCGCGAGCTTGGCGCCTTCGACCAGGGTGTGGACGTAGCCGGGCTCCTCGTAGCCGAAGCCGTCGGGCAGCAGGGCGAGCTGCTGCGCGAACACCGGGCCCTGGCTCCACGGCCCCGGTTTGCAGACCGTCCAGCCGAACCGGTCGTACGTCAGCGGGGGTTCGTAGCGGGCCTCGTAGCCGGTCAGGTCATCCCCGGTGAGCGTCGAGGCGTGCCGTTCGCCGGAGGTGTCCATCGCGGGGCGGGCCGCGGCGGCGGCCAGCGCCTCGCCGATGAAGCCCGAGCGCCAGATCCGCCGGGCGGCCTCGATCCGCTCCTCCCGCCCGCTGCCCGCCGCCTGCGCGTCGGCCTCGCGCAGCAGGCGCCGCCAGGTGGCGGCCAGGGCGGGGTTCCGCAGCAGGACGCCGGGCCGCGGTGCCCGGCCCGCCGGCAGATAGAGCGCGGCGGAATCGGTCCACTCGGTCGCGAAGAGGGTTCGCACCGCCTCCACGGTCGCGCCGATCGCCGCGACTGCCGGATGCCCGTGTGCGGCGTAGCCGATGGCGTACTTCAGGACCTCGGCCGGGGACTTGGTGCCTTGGTCGCGCAGCAGCACCATCCACGCGTCGAACGCGCCGGGCACGGCGGCGGCCAGCAGTCCGGTGCCGGGCACCAGGTCGAGCCCGAGGCTCCGGTAGTGCCCGACGGACGCTCCGGCGGGGGCGGGGCCCTGTCCGCACAGCACCCGCACCGGACCGCCTGCCGGGGCGAGGAGGATCGGCACCTCGCCCGCGGGACCGTTCAGATGCGGTTCGACGACGTGCAGCACGAAGCCGGCGGCCACCGCAGCGTCGAAGGCGTTGCCCCCGTCCTCCAGCACGGCCATCGCCGACTGCGACGCCAGCCAGTGTGTCGAGGAGACCATGCCGAAGGTGCCCTGGAGGGTGGGCCGGGTGGTGAACACCGGGCGCCTACACGGCTCGGGGGCCGGCATCGGCGATGAACCCGAGCTCGACGGGACGCTCCGGCGGGCCTTCGTCGCGCAGCCGGGCGAGCAGCTCCGGCAGCTGCGGCGGCCACAACGCCTCCGTCGTCGCCGCGAGCTCCTCCGGGGTCCACCAGCGCCATTCCAGGATCCCGTCCTCCTGGTGGACCCCGCTCACATCACCTGTCGGCGGCCTGCGCGGGCCGCTGCCGAGGAAGATGTGCTCGAACTGCCGGACCGGCACACCCGCCCGGGTGAAGTCGTGCTCCCAGGTGCACAGCACAGCGCCGGGCTCGACATCCGACCAGCCGGTCTCCTCCAGCACTTCTCGCAGCGCCCCCTGCACGGGGGTCTCCCCCGGGTCGAGACCGCCACCGGGCATGAGCCAGTGGACGCCGACTTCCTCGTTGTCCGACCTGAGCAGGAAAATCGCTCCGGCCGGGTCGAGCACCGCGACTCTCGCCGCTTGCCGGGGTATCCGCATCTACACCCTCACGCCTTCGGTATGTCGAAGAAGTACGTCAGTCCGCCGGCGAGGCGGATGTCGCCCTGGATCTTGAGCTTACGGGTGAAGAACAGCGCCGGGCCAGAGGCGTTGCCCGACGCCAGCTTGAGGAATTCCGGGGCGGCCATGGTGAGGGTGAGCTGCGGATCACGGCCGCTGTCCTGCCGGGAGACCGTGCAGGCGCCGTCGGCGATATGCGTCTCGTAGACGTCGCGGGCGTCGTCGCCGTTGGTGATCCGCCACCGGATGAGCGCGTCGCGCTTCCCCGCGACGTCCGGCTTGAAGAGGGTCTCCATCCGGTTGAACACCTCGTCGAGCACGCGCTTGCGCTGCGGCCCGCTCATCAGCTCGGCGATCCGCCGGACGGGCAGCTCCTTGACGATGCGGGCGAATTCCTTCGGCTCGACCGTACCGAAGTCGAGCGTGTCGAGGTCGAGATCGCCGATGTCGGCCATGCCGGGCACCACCCTTACTCCAGAGTAAGTTTACTGGTGGGTAATCCTAGAGCCGCCACTCTAGGCTGGCAACGTGTCCCACGATTCCTCCCTTGGCGCTGAGAACTCCACGGTGCACGCGATGGCCGAGCGGCTGGCCGGCGTCCCGGGTATCGCCGGTGTGCTGCTCGGCGGCAGCCGGGCCCGCGGCACCCACCGCCCGGACTCCGACTGGGACCTCGGCCTGTACTACCGGGGCGAGCCCGACACCGCGGCACTGGCCGCCCTCGCCGCGGAGTTCACCGGCGGACCCGTCGAGGTCGCGGGCCCCGGCGGCTGGGGACCCTGGGTGAACGGCGGCGCCTGGCTGACGGTCGACGGGGTGCCGGTCGACTGGATCCTGCGCGACCTCGACCGCGTCGAGCGCGTCTGGGACGACTGCCGCGCCGGCCGCTACGAGGTCGGCACCCAGCCCGGCCACCCACTCGGCTTCTGGTCCCCCGCGTACCCGGGCGAGGTGGCGCTGGGCCGCGTACTCGCCGACCGGGACGGGGAGTTGACGGCGCTGCGGGAGCAGACCCGGCTCTATCCGGAGCCGTTGCGCGCGGCGCTCGTCGCCGCCGCGTGGGAAGCGGAGTTCTCGGTGGCCGGAGCCCGCAAGTCCGCCCGCGCGGGCGACACACTGCATGTCGCGCTCTGTCTGTCCCGGGCGGTCGGCGTCCTCACCCAGTCCCTCCACGCGCACCACCGCGCCTGGTGCCTCAACGAGAAGGGCGCCCTGGCGGCCGCCGCGGCGCTCCCCGGGACGCCCCCGGAGTTCCGCAGCCGCGCCGAGGACGTTCTGACCCGGCTCGACGATCCGGCGGCCGCCGTCGAAGCAGCGGCCGCACTCGTCGCCGACACCCGCGACCTGCTCAACTCCTAGAACTCCGAGAACTCCCAGAGGCGGAACAGGCCGCGGGTCCGGAACGGCGTCAGGCGCCCGGCAGCCACTGCGGGCAGATCAGGCGTCCCGCGGCCACTGCGGGGAGCGGCCCAGTATCGCGACGATCCGGTCGAGCGGATCGCCCGTACCGCCGTCGGCCACCGCGGGCCCGAACGCCGCTCCGGCGGTCAGCCGGCTCTCTCCCGCCGGTACCGCCGCGGCCACCGGCAGCGCCGCCTCCAGCACCTCCGGGTCGAACTTCGCGTCGACGCCGAGCGCCCGCGCGACATCCCAGCCGTGCACCACCGTGTCCACGAAGTGGAATCCGATCGCCACCGGCGCCGGGAAGGGCCGCCCGTCGCGGACCTCCGGCAGCCACCACCTGCGGTCCAGCACCCCCGATTCGCTGAAGGCGGCCGCCACATCGGCGGCCGACGCCGCGAACGCCCCGGCCGGGTCGTCCCCCACCGGCCGGTCGGCGAACACCGACCGGTCCTTCGTCTCGCCCCGCGCCGCCGCCGCGAAGCCGTGGTTCTGCCCCACCATGTGCTCCAGCAGCCGCCGCAGCGTCCAGTCCCCGCACGGCGTGGCCACGTCCAGCCGGGTCGATCCGATCCTTCCGGTGATCTCTTCCGCCGTCCGCAGCGCCTGCCGATGCAATACCCGAAGATCCGTCATACCCGAAACCGTAGCCGCCGGGTACGACAACGCGGTGGGCCGGCCGCGGCGGAAACCCGTTCGTCCGCACCCATGTTGGGCCCTACGCTGCGGAGATGAGCAACCGCAAGCCCCTCGTGGCGATCCTGAGCGGGGCCGGTATCTCCACGGACTCGGGGATTCCGGACTACCGCGGCCCCAACGGCCTGTGGCGGCGCGACCCCGGTGCGGAGAAGCTCGTCACCTACGACACGTACATGGCCGACCCGGACATCCGCCGCCGCGCCTGGCTCATGCGGCGCGACAGCGAGACCTGGCACGCGCGCCCCAACGCCGCGCACCTCGCGGTGGCGGAGCTGGAAAAGTCCGGCGTCCCGGTCCGTGTCATCACCCAGAACGTCGACGGGCTGCACCAGTTGGCGGGGCTCCCGGACCGCAAGGTGTTGGAGCTGCACGGCACGGCCCGCGCCGTCGTCTGCACGAAGTGCCATGCGCGCAGCGGCATGGACGTGGCGCTGGAGCGGGTGGCGGCAGGCGAGCAGGACCCGCCGTGCCTGGTGTGCGGGGGGATCCTGAAGTCCGCGACGGTGATGTTCGGGCAGCGCCTCGACCCCGAAGTGCTGGCGCAGGCGATGGCCATCACGAAGGCGTGCGACGTGTTCTTCTCCGTGGGCACGACGCTGCGGGTGCAGCCCGCCGCGTCACTGGCGGGCATCGCGGCCGAGCACGGGGCGCGGCTGGTGATCGTGAACGCGGAGCCCACGCCCTACGACGAGTTGGCCGCCGAAGTGGTGCGGGAGCCGATCGGTACGGCGCTGCCCGCGCTGCTCAGCGCGCTCGCTTCGCCAGGGACCTGAGGACGGAGCGGGCCGCGTGGTGCCCGCTCATGCCGTGCACTCCGGGGCCCGGCGGGGTCGCGGAGGAGCAGAGGAAGACGTTGGGGCGGGCGGTGGCGTACGGGTTCCAGGCGATCTTCGGGCGCAGCACGGTCTGGAGCCCGGCGAAGGCACCGCAGGCGATGTCACCGCCGACGTAGTTGACGTTGTGGGCGGCGAGTTCGGCCGGACCGGCGACGGCGCGGGCCAGCACGAGGTCGCGGAAGCCGGGCGCGAAGCGCTCGATCTGCCGCTCGACGGCGTCGGTGGCGTTGCCGTGCCAGCCGTGCGGGACGTGGCCGTAGGCCCAGAAGACGTGCTTGCCCTGCGGGGCGCGGGACGGGTCGACGACCGTCGGCTGCGAGGTGATCAGGAAGGGGGTCTGCGGCGGCCGGCCGCTGACCGCCCGGTTGAGCGCGTCGCCGATCTCCGTGTACGTCGGGCCGATGTGGACCGTGCCGGCCCGGCGGGCGTCGGGCGCGCTCCAGGGGACGGGACCGTCCAGCGCGTAGTCGATCTTGAAGACGGACGGGCCGTAGCTGAAGTTCCGGTAGGCGTCGCCGAGTCCGGCGATACGGGCCAGCGCGGTCGGTGACGTGTCGAAGACATAGGCCCGCGCGGGCGGCAGCTCGTCGAGCTTGCGCACCGTCACACCGGTGTGGACGACGCCGCCCTGCTCCGTGAGGTACGAGGCGAGGGCGTCCGAGATCGCCTGCGAGCCGCCGCGTGGAATCGGCCAGCCGCCCGCGTGCGCGGCCAGCGCGAAGATCAGGGCGGTGGCACCGGTCAGCGGCGAGCTGAGCGGGGTGATCGCGTGCGCGGCCAGTCCGGCCAGCAGGGCACGGGCCTTGGGGTCGCGGAAGCGCCGGGCCAGCAGGGCGACCGGCGGCAGCCCGGTCAGGCCGAAGCGGACGAACCGGTAGGGGTCGATGGGTACCCCGCGCCACTGGGGCCGCAGCAGGTCGGCGGCCATCGTGTTCCAGTGGCCGATGTACGGGGCCACCAGCCGCCGGTAGCGGACGGCGTCGTGCGCGCCGAAGGACGCCGCGGTCTCCCCCACCGAACGCGACAGCAGCGCGGCCGTGCCGTCCGGGAAGGGGTGCGCCATCGGCAGCTCGGGGTGCAGCCACTCCAGGCCGTGCGCGCGCAGCGGCAGCGCCTTGAACGCGGGCGAGCCGGCGCCCATGGGGTGCACCGCGGAGCACGGGTCGTGCCGGAAGCCCGGCAGCGTCAGCTCCTGGGTCCTGGCGCCGCCGCCGATCGTGTCCTCGGCCTCGTAGATCTGTACGGACAGGCCCGCGCGGGCCAGCTCGGCCGCGGCCGTCAGCCCGTTCGGCCCGGCCCCGACGACCACCACGTCCACTACTGCGGTCCGGCTCATCACGCGCCCATCAGCTCGATGATCCGCCGCGCGGTCTCCGCGTCGCGGGCGATGGAGAACGGCAACGCGTTGCCTCCGGGGATACGGAACGGCTCACCGGTCACCGTCAGACTCGCGCCGCCGGCCTCGGTCACCAGGAGGAGCCCGGCGGCGTGGTCCCAGGGCAGTTCCCAGAAGAAGGCGACGCCGTCGACGCCGCCTCGGGCCAGCTCCAGGTACTCGATGCCGGCGCAGGTGCACGAGCGGGTCGCCGCGCCGGCCGCCTCCAGCCGGCCGAGCAGCACCCGCTCCTGGTCGGTGCGGAAGACCGGGTTCGACGTCGAGACCCGCAGGGTGCCGTCCGGCGCGGCGGCCGTGTGCATCCGCTGCCCGTTGAGATACGCGCCGGCGCCGCGCCGCGCGGTCGCCATCAGCCCCCGCTCGGGGACGTAGGTCCAGGACGCGAGCGGCTCGCCACCCTGCACGAGGGTGACGAGCGTCGCGTAACCGTCCTCGCCGCGGACGAAGTTGGCGGTGCCGTCGACCGGGTCGACGACCCACACCGGGTCGTCGCCGTCCAGCCGCTTGAGGACGCCGGGGTCGGCGCTCACCGCTTCCTCGCCGACCACCACGGAGCCCGGCAGCAGCGCGGTCAGCTCCTCGGTGAGCCGTTCCTCCGCCCGGCGGTCGGCGGTGGTCACCAGGTCGTAGGGGCCGTTCTTCTCGATCACGTCCTCGGCCGCGAGCCGCCGCCAGCGCGGCGTGACCTCCTCGGCGACCACGCTCCGCACCACCCGCTCGACGGCGGCGAGCAGCTCCTCGTTGACCTCGTTGACCATGCCTCCATCAAATCAGACCGGGGCCGCGTCCTGTCGTACGGTTCGCCGGAGCAGGGGGTGCATGAGGGCCGTGTAGAGGACGAGCGCGGAGCCGAGACCCACGGCCCAGCCGTAGTCCGCGAGCGGTTTGAGGAACGGGATCATGCCGTCGGCGGGGAAGGGCCCCTTGCCGGGCTCCGAATGGGAGCCGCCGACCGCCAGCACCCCGCCGACGACGAAGGCCGCGACCGCCCGCCAGTTCCAGCCGGCGGTGTACCAGTAGCGGCCGCCGGGGGTGTAGAGGTCCACCAGGTCCAGGACGGTGCGGCGGATGATCCAGTAGTCGGCGATGAGGATGCCCGCGACCGTTCCCAGCAGCCCGCCGACCACGCCCAGCCAGGTGAAGATGTAGAACTCGGGGGTCTCGATGAGCTTCCACGGGAAGATCACCACACCCACCACTCCGGTGATCATCGCCCCGGTGCGGAAGTTGATGTACTTCGGCGCGAGGTTGGACAGGTCGTAGGCCGGTGACACCACATTGGCCGCGATGTTCACACTGATGGTCGCGATGAGCACGGTGACCAGCGCGAAGACCAGGCCGAAGACGTTGTCGGTCTTGGCGGCCAGCTCGACCGGGTTCCAGATGGCCGCTCCGTAGACGGCCTGCGATCCTGAGGTGACCAGCACCGACAGCAGCGCGAAGAACGTCATCGTCGTGGGCAGGCCCAGCGACTGGCCCCAGATCTGGGCCCGCTGGCCGGCGCCGAAGCGGGTGAAGTCGGGGATGTTCAGCGACAGGGTGGACCAGAAGCCGATCATGCCCATCAGTGAGGGGAAGAAGACCGGCCAGAAGTCGCTGCCCCAGCCGAGCTTCGACGGCTGGTCGAGCAGCGGCCCCAGGCCGCCGGCCTTCACCGTGATCCAGATCAGCAGCACGACGGCGCCGACGAGGACGAACGGCGCGGCCCAGTTCTCGAAGCGCCGCAGCGTGTCCATACCCCGGTAGATGATGGCCAGTTCGAGGGCCCAGAAGACCACGAAGCACAGCCACATGGTCCACGGGTAGCCGCCGATCTTCCCGACGTCCGCCCAGCCGCCGCCGAAGATCTTGCCGAGCAGGACGAATATGCCCTGCCCGCCGATCCAGGTCTGGATGCCGAACCAGGCGCAGGCCACCGCCGCCCGCACCAGCGCCGGCAGGTTCGCCCCGCGGAGCCCGAACGAGGCCCTGGCCAGCACCGGGAACGGAATGCCGTACCGGGGTCCCGCGTGCCCGGTGAGCAGCATCGGGAAGAGCACGATCACGTTCGCCAGGGCGATCGTGAAGACCGCCTGTTTCCAGTCCATGCCGAGCGCGACGAGTCCCGAGGCGAGCGTCCAGGAGGGGATGTTGTGCGCCATCCCGATCCACAGCGCGGTGAAGTTGTACGTCGTCCACGTACGGTTCGCGAGCGGGACGGGCAGCAGGTCCTCGTTGGCGAACCGGGTGTCCGGCAGGGCCGCGTCGGCCGGCAGTTCGACGCGGTCCCCCGGGCTTGCGGTTATGGTCATCGGCACCTCGTCTCAGGTCAGCTCAGCGCGGGGATGATGTGCTCGCCGTAGGCGTCGATGGTCGACTCCTTGGCGTCGTGCATGTCGTACAGCGCGAACTGGTCGACGCCCAGGCCCCGGAGGTGTTCGAGCTTGGCGAGATGCGCCTCGACCGGGCCGAGCAGACAGAAGCGGTCGACGATCTCGTCGGGCACGAAGGCGGTGTCGGGATTGCCCGAGCGGCCGTGGTGGGCGTAGTCGTACCCCTGGCGCTGCTTGATGTACGCGGTCAGCTCGTCGGGCACCAGGCCGGAGTGCTCGCCGTAGCGGGAGACGAGGTCGGCGACGTGGTTGCCGACCATGCCGCCGAACCAGCGGCACTGCTCGCGGGCGTGCGCGAGCTGTTCGTCGCTGCCGTCCGTGACGTAGGCGGGCGCGGCGACGCAGATGGTGATCTCGGACGGGTCGCGGCCGGCGGCCGACGCCGCTTCCCGCACGGCGTGGATCATCCACTCGGTGAGGAACGGGTCGGCCAGCTGCAGGATGAAGCCGTCGGCCTTCTCACCGGCCAGGGCGAGCGCCTTGGGCCCGTAGGCGGCCATCCAGACGGGCAGCTTCCCGTTCTCCACCCATGGCAGCCGCATGGGCGTGCCGTCGACGGACGCCTCGCGGCCCTCGGCGAGGTCGCGGATGACGCCCATCGCCTCGCCGACGCGCGCGAGGGTGTTGGGCTTGCGCCCGGCGACCCGCATCGCCGAGTCGCCGCGCCCGATGCCGCACACCGTGCGGTTGCCGTACATGGAGTTGAGGGTGGCGAAGGTGGACGCGGTCACTTCCCAGGTGCGGGTGCCGGGGTTGGTGACCATCGGGCCGACGATCAGTTTGCGGGTGTGTTCGAGGATGCGGCTGTAGATGACGAAGGGCTCCTGCCAGAGCACGGCGGAGTCGAAGGTCCAGCCGTGGGTGAACCCGTTGCGCTCGGCGCGGCGCATGAGGCCGACGACACCGGAAGCGGGCGGATCCGTCTGCAGGACGAGGCCGAAGTCCATGGCGCTGCTCCTAGATGAGGTACTGGCAGGTGCTGCGCGGGGTGTACTGGCCGTGGCCGGCCCGCCCCACGTACGTCCGGTCGGTGATCACGGGCTCGCCGCGCGACAGGACGCTCTCGACCCGTCCGGTGAGCCGCTTCCCCTCGTACGCCGAGTAGTCGACGTTCATGTGATGGGTCTCGGCGGAGACGACCTGCTCGGCGTGCGGGTCGTAGATGACGATGTCGGCGTCGGCGCCGGGCGCGATGGTGCCCTTGCGCGGGTAGAGGCCGAACATCCTGGCCGGGGTGGCGCAGGCGATCTCGATCCAGCGGCGCCGGCTGATGCGGCCGTCCACGACGGCCTGGTGCAGCAGGTCCATCCGGTTCTCGACGCCCGGCAGCCCGTTGGGGATCTTGGAGAAGTCGCCGCGGCCGAGGTCCTTCTGCCCGGTGAAGCAGAACGGGCAGTGGTCGGTGGAGACGACCTGCAGGTCGTTGGTGCGCAGCCCCCGCCAGAGCGCCTCCTGGTGCTCCTTGGGGCGCAGCGGTGTGGAGCAGACGTACTTGGCGCCCTCGAAGCCCGGCTCGGCGAGGTTGTCGGTGGACAGGAAGAGGTACTGCGGACAGGTCTCGCCGAAGACGTTGAGGCCCTTGTCGCGGGCCTGCGCCAGCTCGGCGAGCGCCTCCTCGGCCGAGACGTGCACGACGTACAGCGGGGAGCCCGCCACCCGCGCGAGCTGGATGGCGCGGTGGGTGGCCTCGGCCTCCAGCAGGGCCCTGCGGACCTCGCCGTGGTAGCGCGGGTCGGTGTGCCCCGCCGCCAGCGCCTGCTGGACGAGGACGTCGATCGCGATGCCGTTCTCGGCGTGCATCATGATCAGGCCGCCGTTGCCGGCCGAGCGCTGCATGGCGCGCAGGATCTGGCCGTCGTCGCTGTAGAAGACGCCGGGGTAGGCCATGAACAGCTTGAAGCTGGTCACACCCTCCTCCACCAGGACGTCCATCTCCTTCAACGTGTCCTCGTTGACGTCGGAGAGGATCATGTGGAAGGCGTAGTCGATGGCGCACTGGGCGTCGGCCTTGGCGTGCCAGGCGTCCAGGCCGGAGCGCAGCGAGTGGCCGACGCTCTGCACGGCGAAGTCCACGATCGTCGTGGTGCCGCCCCAGGCCGCGGCCCGGGTGCCGGTCTCGAAGGTGTCGGACGCCGCGGTGCCGCCGAACGGCAGCTCCATGTGGGTGTGCGCGTCGACGCCGCCCGGGATGACGTACTTGCCGGCGGCCTCGACGATGCGGGCGTCGCCGCTGGTCCAGCTCTCCGCGACGGCCGACTCGTGGGCGGCGAGGGCCACCACCCGGCTGCCCTCGATCAGCACATCGGCGTGGATCTCCTCGGCGGCGGTGATGACGAGTCCGCCACGGACGACGGTGCGTTCGGTGCTCATGACCTTCCTCCGGCGAGCTTGTCCTGGGTCTGCCTGAGCGCGTCCGCGAGGGCGCTCGCGCCTTCTTCCGCCTCGGCGACGCTGAGCGTCAGCGGCGGCGCGATCCGCAGCGCGTTGCCGGCCCGGCCGCCCTTGCCGATCAGCAGCCCGTACTCGCGGGCCGCCTCCAGCACCAGGCTCGCGGCCTGCGCCGACGGTTCGCCGGTGTCGGGTTCGACGAGTTCGATGCCGAGCATCAGACCCCGGCCGCGCACCTCGCGGACGATGGGCAGCGCGGCGCTGATCGCCTCCAGCCGGGACTTGAGCAGCCCGCCGACCCGGCGGGCGTTGCCCTGCAGGTCGTGGTCGACGAGGTACGTCAGGTTGGCCAGCGCGCCCGCGGTGGTGATCGGGCTGCCGCCGAAGGTGGAGATGGAGTTCGCGGTCAGGCAGTTCATGACCTCGGCGCGGGCCACGACACCGCCCATGGACATGCCGTTTCCGATGCCCTTGGCGAACGTCAGGATGTCCGGCGGGCCGGCCTGGTCGTGGGCCTGCCAGCCCCAGAAATGGTCACCCGTCCGGCCCCAGCCGGTCTGCACCTCGTCGGTGATCCACAGGATGCCGTGCCGGTCCAGGACCCGCTTGAACGCGGCCAGCAGCTCGTCCGGCCCCGAGGTGAAGCCGCCGACGCCCTGGATCGGTTCCGCGATCAGCGCCGCGACGCTGCCGTTGGCCTGGCCGAGGATGTCCTCCAGGTCCTCGACGCAGGCGGCGGTGAACGCGGCGTCGTCCAGATGCGCGTACGGGCCGCGGGAGCGGACGCCGCCGTGCACGTACAGCGTCTGGAGCGGGGAGAGGCTGGTCGGCGACCAGGCGGAGTTGCCGGTGATGCCGATCGAGGTGAACGAGCGGCCGTGGTAGCTGTTGCGCAGCGCCAGGACCTGGTTCGAGCCCCGGTAGGCGGTGGCGAGCAGCAGGGCGGTGTCGTTCGCCTCGGTGCCTGAGGTGGTGAAGAAGACCCGGGCGTCCGGGATGCCGGACAGCCGGGCGATGCGCTCGGCCAGGTCGACGGTCTGCCGGCTCAGATAGAGCGTCGAGGAGTGCAGGATCTTCCCGGCCTGCTCGGTGATGGCGGCGGTGACCTCGGGGAGGGCGTGCGCGGTCATCGTGGTCAGGATGCCGCCGAAGAAGTCGAGGTAGCGGTTGCCCTCGGCGTCCCAGACATGGCGGCCCTGGCCGTGGGTGATCTCGATGGGCTCGCTGTAGTACGTGGCGAGCCAGTCGGGCATGACGGCCTGGTGGCGGGCGTGCAGGGCGGAGTGCAGGTTCTCGGTCACAGTGGCCATAACGATCAGGCCTCCGTGAGGTCGCCGTAGGCGTCCGGCCTGCGGTCCCGGTAGAACGCCCACTGCTGGCGCACCTCGTCGATGAGGTCGAAGTCCAGGTCCCGGACGACCAGTTCCTCCTTGGTGTCGGAGGCGACCTCGCCGACGAACTTGCCGCGGGGGTCGACGAAGTAGCTGGTGCCGTAGAAGTCGTTGTCGCCGTACTCCTCCTGGCCCACCCGGTTGATGGCGGCGATGAAGTACTCGTTGGCGACGGCGGAGGCGGGCTGCTCCAGCTGCCAGAGGTAGGCGGACAGACCGCGGGAGGTCGCCGACGGGTTGTAGACGAGCTGGGCGCCGGCCAGCCCCAGGGCGCGCCAGCCCTCGGGGAAGTGCCGGTCGTAGCAGATGTAGACGCCGATCCGGCCGACCGCGGTGTCGAAGACGGGCCAGCCGAGGTTGCCGGGCTTGAAGTAGAACTTCTCCCAGAACCCCTTGACCTGCGGGATGTGGTGCTTGCGGTACTTGCCGAGGAAGGTTCCGTCGGCATCGATGACCGCGGCGGTGTTGTAGTAGAAGCCGGACTGCTCGACCTCGTACACCGGCACGACGATCACCATGCCGGTCTCGCGGGCGAGCGCCTGCATCCGCTGGACGGTGGGTCCGTCGGGGACCGGTTCGGCCCAGCGGTAGTGCTCGGCCTCCTGGACCTGGCAGAAGTAGGGGGCGTTGAACACCTCCTGGAAGCCGATGACCTTGGCGCCCTGGGCGGCCGCGGCCCGGGCGTACTCCTCGTGCTTGGCGATCATCGACTCGGTGTCACCGGTCCAGGTCGCCTGGACGAGCGCGGCACGCACAACGTTGCTCATGAGCAGCTCCTCTGACGTGGCATCACGTCCGGTCTACGCACGTAGATTCCGGCCGTGTGGAAGAACGTAGAAGCGCCTTACCCGCTCTGGCAAGACCGCTACCGTTACTTGACCGGGTCGATCACGTTTCCAGCCCGACCGGGGCAACCGGCGGCCGCTCCGGCAGTCCGGCGTGCTCCCCGCCGGTGATTCCGGCGCGCTCACCGGTCCGGCAGACCCGCACGGCGCAGGGCGGCCGCGATGTCCCGGCGGCGCGGCTTGGAGATCGACGCCGCGACCGCCAGCAGCGGCGCGGCGAGCCCGGGGTACGCGCCGGCGACGGCCGCGGCCTCCTCAGGCAGCCGGGTCCTGACCACGGCGCCCAGGAGTATCCCGGCCGCCTCGCCCCCGTTCTCCTCGTACAGCGCGGCCGCCAGCACCGCGACCTCGCCGGCGGGGCGTGCCGCGGCCTGGTGCAGCAGGGTGCGGCAGTCGTCCGTGCGTCCGGCCTGCGCCAGGGCGGCCGCGGCGGCGGCCAGCCGGTCCGGCGGCAGGCCGGCGACCTCCCACAGCAACGTCGCGACATCCGCCGCCAGACCGGCGCGTTCCAGCTCACGGGCCAGCACCGGCAGCGCGGCGGCCGGGCCTGCCGCCGCCTCGCACAGCACCACGTACGCCTCCCCGCCGCGCCCGGCCCGGCGCAGGCCGCCCAGCCGGGCCGCCTCGCTGCGGGCCTCCGCCTGCCGCGGCCCGGCATCGGGCGATATCTCGGCGGTCCGTGGCGGTGCAGGCTCGGCGGCGGCACCGGCGAAGCGCGCGCCACGCGGTGCGGGTCCAGCCGCCGGGGCACCGGTCGCCGCGGGGCCCTCCTGCCGGGGCGCCTCGGACGTCGCGTCGTCCGCCTCGTCCAACGGCTCGTCGAACGCCGTCGCGAACCGGGCACCGCGCGGGCGTGACCCGGTACCGCGTCCGGACGCCTTGGGGCGGCGCTTCGCACGCCCGGCCGGCGCGGCCGGTGCGACGGGTTCGGCGCTCTCTTCCGGTCCGGCGGCGGAGCTCTGCTGCCGGGCCGACGGATCCGCCGGGTGCCCCGGTTCCGGCGTCCTCGGGCGGAACCAGTCGTCCGGCGCGGGGGAACGGTCGGCGGCGGACCGGTCCGTGAAGAACTCTCCGGAAAGCCGCGTCTCGACCGCGTCGAGCCGGGCCTGCAGTTCCGCGCAGCGCGCGCCCGCGCGTTCCCGGTCGTCGCGGGCCCAGGCGAGGGCGTTGGCCAGCCGCCCCGCCGTCACGGAGTGGGGGTCGCCGCCCGTCGCGGTGTACTCGTGGGCCGCGTGCGCGGCCTCGCGTTCACGGAGCACGGCGTCGTGGCGTTCGCGGAGCATCGCGTCCAGCCGGGAGCGCAGCGCCGTGCCACTGCCGGGGGCCGCGTCCCGGCCGGCCGCGGCGGCGCGGTACAGCCGCTGGGCGCGGCCGACATCGGCCGGGTCGACCGGTGTGCCCCGCAGCGCGGCCAGGTCGTGAAGAACTGCGTGCACCACGTCCCAGGGCGCCAGCTCCACGCCCGCCTCGTACGCGTTCACCCCGCCCGGGTCACGTCGCGACAAGGCGCCGTACCAGCCCGGCGCGTCCCCCAGTCCGGCGACCAGCTCCCGGAAGAATTCGGTGAACTCTCGTGCAGAGTCGGCCAGTTGAGGTCCGGCGCCGCGCTGTGTCATCGCTGCTGCCTCTCCGCCCCCGCCCCGGAGGCATGCAGTCCCGTTCCCGCATTCGACACCATTCGTGTTACGGGGCGGCTACGGGGAGTTTTCGTCCGCACCGCGGCTGCCTCAACTGCCTTACCCGGCGCACCGGTCACCAGTGCCCCACCGGGACGACGGAGCCGCGGCGATTCATCTGCGCGGCCGGCCGCCGGTCCGCGAGACTGGCCGCTATGCGTCTCCTCCGAACGATCCCCCGCGCGACATCCTCGGCGAGCGCGAACGCGACCGCGACCGCGAACGCCCTGACCGCCGTCGCCGCCGTGCTCGTCCTGAGCGCCGCACTGACCGGGTGTTCCGGCTCCTCGAGCTCGTCGGACGGCAAGGACCGGTCCCCGCTGCTGTCCGGCCCGACCCGCACGACCGCGTCCGGCACCCCCGCCTCGGGCCGGACCACCGTCACCTACACCCCGCGTTCGGCGCCGGGCGCCGAGACGTTGCGGCGCACCGTGGATCTGCTGCGGACCAGGGCCGACGCGTTCGGGCTGGAGGGCGCGCGGATCGAGGTGCACGGCGCCACGATCACCGCCGAGGCGCCCGGCGACAGCGGTGAGCGGCTGCGGCAGCTGGCCGTCACGGCCGAGCTGGGATTCCGGCCGGTGCTGGGCGGCGACTCCTCCGTGCCACCCGAACTGCAGCGGCAGTTCACCGCCTTCGACTGCATGGCGCCGGTGCCGGCCGGCGCACCGGCGCTGTCCCCCACGAGCCCGACGGTCGCCTGTGACAGAACGGGCCCCACGAAGTACGTCCTCGGTCCCGTCGCTCTCAGCGGCCGGGACGTGACCAGCGCCAAGGCGTCGCTCGACGCGCAGACCGGCAACGGCTGGACGATCAACCTGGTGCTCACCTCGGCGGGCGGTCGAAAGTTCGCGGAGCTCACCGGCCGGCTGTCCCAGCAGAGCGCGCCCGCCAATCAGATCGGCATCGTGCTCGACCGCCAGGTGATCTCCGCACCGTCCGTCTCCCAGTCGATCACCGGCGGAGCGGTGCAGATCAGCGGCAACTTCACCCGTACCTCCGCCCAGGATCTGGCCGCCCAGATCAGCTCCGGCGCCCTGCCCGTGGAGCTGACCGTCTCCGACGTCACCCACATCCCCTCCTAGGAGCCGAAGCTCCCAGGAGGGACCCGAGACAGGAGGGACCCGAGAGCCGGGTGTCAGCCCGTGTGGCTCGGGCTGACCACCATCGCCGAGCCGCCGCCGCGCCGGGTCGTCTCGGCCGCGGCGAGCCAGCGGCCGTCGGGCAGTCGCTGGATGCCGGTGGCCGCGCCGATCTCCGGGTTGAGCGTGAAGACATGGCCCAGCGCTTCGAGCTGTGTCCTGGTCGCGCTGGTGAACAGGGCCGGTTCGAGTTCGGTGGCCGCCGCGTTGCGCTGGCTGGCGCGCGGTGCGGCGATCGCGTCGACGAGCGGCAGACCGCGGTCGACGTGCTCGGTGAGGACCTGCAGCACGGTGGTGATGATGGTGGAGCCGCCGGGCGAGCCGAGCGCGAACGCGGGACGGCCGTCCTTCAGCACGATCGTCGGGGAGATCGAGGACCGGGGGCGCTTGCCCGGGCCGGGCAGGTTCGGGTCGTGGACCGCCGGGTTGGCGGGCGCGAACGAGAAGTCCGTCAGCTCGTTGTTGAGCAGGAAGCCGCGGCCGGGAACGACGATGCCGCTGCCGCCGGTCTGCTCGATGGTGAGGGTGTACGAGACGACGTTGCCCCACTTGTCGGCGACGGTCAGGTGCGTGGTGTTCTCGCCCTCGTACGTCGTCGGCGCGGCCGTGCCGGTACCGCCGCAGGCGGCGGGGTGGCGCGGGTCGCCCGGTGCGAGCGGGCTGGTGAGCACCGCGGTGTCCTTGATGAGGCAGCCGCGCGAGTCCGCGTAGCGCTGCGAGAGCAGTCCGCCGGTCGGGACGTCCTCGAAGGCCGGGTCGCCGAGCCAGCGCCCGCGGTCGGCGAAGGCGATCCGGCTCGCCTCGATGTAGCGGTGCAGGTACTGGGCGTCGGTGGCCTTCTTCGACGAGAGGTTCGCCCGCTCCATGATGTTGAGCGCCTCACCGACCGTCGTGCCGCCCGACGAGGACGGTGCGATCGAGTAGACGTCGTAGCCCCGGTAGGAGACCTGGGTCGGGGCCTGCCGCTTGGCCGCGTAGCCGCGCAGGTCCGCGGTGGTCAGATCGCCGGGACGCACCACGCGGGTGGCGTTGGGGTCGACCGGGGGCTTGCGGACCGTGCTGACGATGTCGGCGCCGATGTCCCCCTGGTAGATCGCTCCGACGCCCTTCCTGCCCAGCTCCTGGTAGGTGCGGGCGAGGTCCGGGTTGGTGAGCGTGGAGCCGACCACGGGCGGGGCGCCGCCCGGCAGGAAGATCTTCGCGGTGGCCGGGAAGTCCTTGAAGCGGTCCTGGTTCGCCGCGGTCTGCGAGCGGAAGGTCTCGTCGACGGTGAAGCCGTCTCGTGCGATCCGCTCGGCGGGCTTGAGCACCTGCCCCAGCGGGCGGCTGCCCCAGCTGTCGAGGGCGGTGGCCCAGGTGGCGGGGGTGCCGGGGGTGCCGACGCTCAGGCCGCTGGTGACCGCGTCGGCGAACGGGAGCGGTTTGCCGTTCTCCTGGAAGAGCGTCTCGGTGGCGCTGCGCGGTGCGGTCTCCCGGCCGTCGATGGTGAACACCTTGTGCAGCCGCGCGTTGTAGTAGACGAAGTACCCGCCGCCGCCGACGCCCGCCGAGTACGGCTCGGTGACGCCGAGCGCGGCCGCGGTGGCCACCGCCGCGTCCACGGCGTTGCCGCCCTGGCGGAGCACCTCGATACCGGCCGCGGAGGCGTCCGCGTCCACACTGGCGACCGCGCCCCCGTAGCCGACCGCGACCGGCACCTTGGCCGGCCGGGCCCGCGCATCCTGCGGGGCCGACTGCGCCGGTGGGGCCGCGGCTCCCACCGTGACAACAGCGGCCGTGACGGCCAGCAGCGACAAACTCCGGACGGCGGGGAGACGCATACGGTTTCCTCCAGTCAACACGGGTCCGCGCAGCCTAACTTGGGTACGGCGATCCCGTCAGGAGCGCGTTCGCTCGAACACCGCTACGATGCCCGGCCATGAGCGATGACGTCCGCAACCTCGTGCTGGGCCTGGCGGCCAGCGCCATCAGTGCAGCGCTGGGCTGGTTTGTCCGCACTTATGTGTGGCGCCGGAAACTGCACCGCAAGCAGCGTTTCTTCGGGCTGCCCAGCGGCTCCGAATGCCTTCTGGTGGTGCCGCGCGACCCCGGGGCCCGGGTGTGGAGCGTCGCCCGCCATGACGCGTTCGCGCTGCTGGAACTGGCCGCGCTGATCAAGGACTGCGGGGCGCACGCCGAGATCCTGCCGCACGACACGGCCTGGCAGGGCTTCGGGGCACGTACCGAGTTCTGCGTGGGCGGCCCCGTCGCCAATCACCGGCTGGGGGCGCACCTGCGGTCGATGCTGCCGGGCATAGAGATCAATACCGATGCCTCCCCCGGGCCCGACCAGGGGGCGTTCACCATCGACGGCGAGACCTACCGGATGGACAAGGGCGCCGTCGAGTACGTCCTGCTGGCCCGGCTGGCCGCCGTGCGGGACGCCGGCAACGACCGCCCGGTCTTCCTCTCCTCCGGTCAGCGCGGTGTCGCCAACCAGGCGGCCGTGCGGTATCTGGCCCGGCACCATGTGCGGCTGTCGCGCAAGCACGGCATCGACGGCACGTTCTGCCTGCTGCTCAAGGTCGTCAACTCGCAGGCCTACGGTCCCGACGTCGTCGAGCTCGTCGCCGATGTGACGCGGGCGGCGCAGACCGTCCCGGTCAGTCGGCCAGACCGATCACCAGCCACATGACGGCACATCCCGCGACCGTGCACAGCAGCGTCGAGCGGGACGGGTGCGGGCTGTGTGCCTCGGGGAGGATGTCGGAGGTCGCCAGGTAGAGCAGGAACCCGGCGAAGAACCCGAGGTAGAGGCCGAGCGCGCCCGGCGGGATGGTGAAGGCGAGGGTGATCGCGGCGCCGATCACCGGGGCGATGGCGTCGCAGCCGAGCAGCACGAGCGCGCGGCCCTGGCCGTTCCCGTACATCCGGGTGATCGTGTACGTGTTGAAGCCGTCGGCGAAGTCGTGCGCGACCACGGCGATGGCGACCACCAGGCCGACCGTGCTGCCGGCCTGGAACGCGGCGCCGATCGCGAAGCCGTCCATGACGCTGTGGCCGACGAGCGCCGAGGCGGCGGTGAGCCCGATGCCTTTGACGGGTTCACCGGGGTCGGTGGGCACCGGGCCGTGGGCGTGGGTGTGCGCGGCGTACTCGCCCTCGTGTGCGCGGTGGATCGCCACCGACCGCTCGACGATGTGCAGGGTGAGGAAGCCCCCGACGAACATCAGCAGCGCGGCGGGGACGCCGAAGACGTCGTCGGCCTGCAGGTCCAGCGCTTCGGGCAGCAGGTCGAAGCCCACCACCCCGAGCATCAGCCCGGCGGCGAGTCCCAGCACCAGATGGCGGCGGTCACCGATGTGCTGGGCGACCAGTCCGCCGATCAGGGTCATCACGAACGCGCCGAGGGCTATCAGCACCGCCATCCGCGTTCACCCGCCTCCGCCGCCGGCCCGCCCGCTTCCGCCCATGATCGGCGAAGCGGACCGGCGGCGCGAGTCAGGGCTGGTCAGTGCCGGTCGGTGCCCGGTCAGTGGTGGCGGCAGCGCGGGTCGATCCGGTCGAGTACGGCGACGGCCATGGCCTTCTCGCCCTTGGCGTTGGGGTGCGCGGGCGCGGCCGGGGAGGCCGGCACCAGCGGCTCGATCCAGCGGTTGGCGGGCGCCGTGCACATGTCGTGGCCGACGGTCGGCCGGTAGGTGTCGACGTACTCGGCGTGCGCGGCCCCGGCCTGCCGGCGCAGCATCGTGTTGAGCCGCTTCTCGGTGTCCTTGAGGTACCCGAAGTCCTTGTCCGCGAAGGGGACGGCGGGACGGCACCCGACGCCGTTGTCCGGCAGCAGGTCCGGGTAGCCGACGACGACCACCCGGGCGTGCGGGGAGCGGGCGTGGATGGCGCGCAGCACGGCCGCGACCTTCGGCGCCGTCTGCTGGATGTTGAGGGCGAGCTGGTCGGTGCCGGTCGCGGTGTAGTGCTTCTGACAGGGGTTGCCGGTCGGGTCGGTGGCGCTGAGCACGGCGCAGGTGCCGATGATCGAGCCGAAGCCGACGTCGTTGCCGCCGATCTGCAGCGTGACGAGGTCGGTGCCGCGGTTCAGCGCGTCGAGCTGCGGTCCGTTGGTACCTTGCGGCTTCCACATCTCGGCGGTGGTGGCGCCGCCGCAGCTGACGTCCTTGACGGCCGCGAACCGCTGGTCCTCGGCGACCAGCGACGGGTAGTTGTGGCTGGACCGCGCGCAGTTGGCGTCCACCTGGTCGGGGATGCCGGGCCCTGAGGTGTACGAGTCGCCGAGCGCCGCGTAGCTGACGCCGTGTCCGTGACCGGAGTGACCCGGCCGGCCCGAATGGGCCGAGGCCGGGGCGGCGATGCCCGCGGTGAGGGCCAGGGCCCCGCCGAGTGCGGCTGCTGCCAGGACGGTGGTGCGGGCCATCGGTACCCCCAGTGTCGACGGTGACGAGCATCAGATTCCGCGCGTACCGCGCCGGGTGTCAATGACCTTGACGAAAGATCGTCCGACGCACTCGTGTTCGATCGACCCGCCCCGACGGGCCGTCACCTGCCGCCACCTGCCCCGGGTGCGCCCCCGGCGTCTCACGGGCGCCCCACCGCCCTCAGATCGTTACCCGTGCGTAACATGCACGCCTATTACCGCCGGTAAGGCCGCGAGGTTACTCTCCAGTCACTTTGCATCCGGCCAGACAGGAGCAGTCATGAGAGCAACCACAGCAGGTGTCGTCGGCGCGGCGCTGCTCGCCTCCACGGCATTCGGTCTGGCCCCGCTGGCACAAGCCGCGCCGGCACCCACCGTGGTCACCGCCGCCAGCGCGCAGGCCGCGGCCGCGTCGACCTTCCGGTTCGTCGACATCCCGGGCTCCGGCGGCATCACGCTCAAGGGCAACGTCTTCACCCCCGGCGGATACGACGGCTCGCAGCGCTACCCCGTCGTCGTGCTCCCGAGCAGCTGGGCCATCAACGACCTCGAGTACGTCGCCCAGGCCAAGCAGCTCGCGGACTCCGGGTACGTCGTCGTCAGCTACACCTCGCGCGGCTTCTGGCTCTCCGGCGGGCAGATCGAGACCGCGGGACCGCCCGATGTCGCCGACGTGTCCAAGGTCATCGACTGGACGCTCGCCAACACCCCGGCCGACCCCGACCACATCGGGATGGCGGGCGTCTCGTACGGCGCCGGCATCGGCCTGCTCGGCGCCGCGCACGACCCGCGCATCAAGGCCGTCGTCGCGCTCAGCGGCTGGGCCGACCTCATCGACTCGATCTACCAGGGCCGTACCCCGCATCTGCAGGCCGCCGCCCTGCTCGGCGGCGCGGGCTACCTCACCGGCCGCCCGAGCCCCGAACTCCAGAAGATCCTGGGCAACTTCCTCACCGCGAACCTCGCCGCCGAGGACGAGATGATCGCCTGGGGCAAGCTCCGCTCCCCCGTGACCTACCTGGATCAGCTGAACGCCAACGGCACGGCGGTCATGCTCGCCAACGCCTGGGGCGACAGCCTCTTCCCGCCGAACCAGTACGCGAAGTTCTACGAGAAGCTGACCGGCCCCAAGCGCCTCGAGTTCCGGCCCGGCGACCACGCCACCGCCGAGGCGACCGGCCTGCTCGGCCTGCCCAACGACACCTGGGCCAGCTCCAGGCGGTGGCTCGACCACTACCTCAAGGGCGTGGACAACGGCATCGACCACGAGCAGCCGGTCCAGCTCAAGTCCCGTTCCACCGGCGCCTACGAGAGCTACGACAGCTGGTCCGCGGTCCCGTCACGGACCACCACCCTCAAGCTCGGCGCCAAGGGGCTGCGCACCGGAGAGCTCGGCGGCGACGCCGGTTCCGGCTGGCGCACCACCATCGGCACCAATGTCGACTCGGGCGCCGACGGCGGGATCATCTTCCTGTCCAGCCTGCTCGACCAGTTCGCCCAGGCCCCGCCCGTCGCGTCGATCCCGCTGCTGCCGCGCGCCTTCGCCACCGTCTGGCAGTCCGCCGCGTACGGCACCGCCCAGCACGTCCGCGGCACCTCGACGCTGCACACCACGCTGACCCCGTCGGCCGCCGGCGGAACCGTCATCGCGTACCTCTACGACGTCGACTCCCTGGGCATCGGCAAGCTGGTCACGCACGCGCCCTACACCTGGGTCGGACGCACCCCCGGAAAGGCCTTCACCACCGACATCGACCTGCTCTCCACCGCCTACGACGTGCCGGCCGGCCACCGGCTGGCGCTGGTCGTCGACACCGTCGACCCGCTCTACATCGAGCAGAACCCGCTCTTCTCCACGGTCACCGTCTCGTCGCCGGCGTCCGACCCGTCCTGGCTGTCGGTCCCGCTGCACGACCAGTAACGCGCCGGCAGATCCGTCAGATCTGCTGCGGTGGCGTCGTCGCGACCGGCGTGCCCTTCGTCTTGGGGTTGTGCCGTTCGCGGCGCGCCAGCCAGTTCGCGAACCACGACAGCAGCATGCACATCCCGATGTAGATCGGCGCGATCACCATCACGACCGGGATGAACGGCAGGTCGTAGTCGAGATTGGTGGCGATGAGCTTGCCGTTGTAGAGGAACTCCTCATAGGTGATGAGGTAGCCGAGCGAGGTGTCCTTCAGCGCCACCACCAGCTGGCTGATGATCGCGGGCAGCATCGCGCGGGCCGCCTGCGGCACCAGGATGTACGTCATCACCTGTGTCTTGCGCATCCCGAGCGCGTAGGCGGCCTCGCCCTGGCCGCGCGACACGGAGTTCACACCGGTACGGAAGACCTCCGCGAGCACCGAGCCGTTGTAGAGCGTCAGACCGGTGATCAGCGCCATCATCGGCTCGACCTTGAGCGCGATGAAGATGAAGAAGATCATCACCAGCAGCGGCATCGCCCGGAAGAACTCCACCACCAGGGTGCTCACCCAGCGGATCACCCGGTGCTCGGAGAGCCGGCCGGCGGCGAACAGCGCGCCGAAGGCGAGCGAGAGCACCGCCGCCCAGATGAACGCCTTGAGGGTGTTGGCGAGCCCGGTCAGCAGCAGCCGCTGGATGCCCTGGTACTCGAACGGCACCCACTTGGTCGACTCGAACTGGGCGGTGTGGATCAGCATGTAGATGATCCAGCCGACCAGCGCCGCCAGCAGGGCGGTGGTGATCCACGCGTAGAGCCGGTGGCGCGCCAGCGCCTTCGGGCCCGGAATGTCGTACAGCGCACTGCTCATCGCACGACCCCCATCTTCTTCTCCAGCACGTTGAAGAGCAGGCTGATCGACAGCGTGATGATCAGGTAGCCGACCGCGATCCAGATGAAGGACCAGATGATGCTGTAGCCCAGCTCGTTGAGGGGCTTGTAGGTGCCGAGCAGTTCGGTGACCGAGAAGGAGCCGGCGATCGCGGAGTTCTTGGCGAGCGCGATGAGCGTCGAGCCGATCGGCGAGATGACCGCGCGGCCCGCCTGCGGGAGCACCACCAGGTTCAGGGTCTGGATGAACGTCATGCCGAGGCTGCGGGCGGCCTCGCCCTGGCCCAGCGGCACGGTGTTGATGCCCGACCTGACCGCCTCGCAGATGAACGCCGAGGTGTAGCAGGCCAGCGCGAGGACCGCGAAGGTGGTGAACGGCAGCCGCAGCCCGAACCGCGGCAGTCCCAGCAGCACCGCGAAGAACAGCAGGGTCAGCGGGGTGTTGCGCAGCACGGTGACCCAGGTGGTGCCGAAGACGCGCAGCGCCTTGACCGGCGAGACCCGGAAGCCGGCGATGATCACGCCGCCGACCAGTGCCAGCACACCCGCGTACAGGGTCAGTTCGAGGGTGCCGAGGAAACCCTTGCCGTAGAGGGAGAAGTTGTCGAGCAGTACGTTCATGTGCGGCGGCCCTCTCAGTACCGGTCGACGGCGGGCGGGGTGGGCGCCGGGACCCCGGACAGGCCGAGGGTCGCGTCGTACGCCTTCTTCCAGTCGCCGTTCTTCTCGTGGGCCACGATCGCGTCGTCGAGCGCGAGCCGCAGAGCGTTGTCGCTCCTGGCCACGCCGACCCCGTAGGGCTCCTTGGAGAACGCCTTGCTGACGAGCTTCATCTCGTCGGGTGCCTTGGCCGCGTAGCCCAGCAGGATCGAGTCGTCGGTGGTGACGGCGTCGACCTGGAAGGTCAGCAGGTTGTCCACGCAGACGGAGTAGGTGTCGTAGGTGACGGGGATGGCGTCGGGGTAGTCCGACTCGATGCGCTGGATCGGGGTGGAACCGGCGGCCGAACAGACCTTCTTGCCCTTCAGGTCCTGCGGGCCCTTGATGTCGTTCTCGTCCTTGCGCACCAGCAGGCCCTGGCCCGCGACGTAGTACGGACCGGCGAAGCCGACCTGCTGCTTGCGCTTGTCGTTGATCGTGTACGTGCCGACGTAGTAGTCGATCTGGCCGTTGCTGAGCGCGGTCTCGCGGTTGGCGGAGGCCACCGACTTGTACTGGATCTGGTCGAGGCCGAAGCCGAGCGACGCGGCGAGCATCCGGGCGATCTCGACGTCGAAGCCCGCGTACGTGCCGTTGGCCGGGTCGCGCTGGCCGAGGTACGGCTGGTCGTCCTTGACCCCGACGACGATCTTGCCGCGCCGGTGGGCGGAGCTCCACGTCTTCGAGTCGGGGAGGGAGAAGTTCCGGTCCACCTTGTAGGTGGGCAGATCGTCGGAGCTCGGGCCCTTCGTGGGCGGACTTCCCTCCTTGCCGCAGCCCACCAGCAGGGCCGCGGCCACGGCGAGCAGCGCGATGTGCCTGTTCTTGCGTCGCATGGCGGTCCCGGGTCGTCAGTGGTGGAGGATCTTGGACAGGAAGTCCTTGGCGCGCTCACTGCGCGGCGCGGTGAAGAACTCCTCCGGGACCCGGTCCTCGACGATCAGGCCGTCGGCCATGAACACGACCCGGTTGGCGGCGGAGCGGGCGAAGCCCATCTCATGGGTGACGACGACCATCGTCATCCCGTCCCGGGCGAGCTGCTGCATGACCTCCAGCACCTCGTTGATCATCTCCGGGTCGAGCGCGGAGGTCGGCTCGTCGAAGAGCAGTGCCTTGGGGTCCATGGCCAGCGCGCGGGCGATCGCCACCCGCTGCTGCTGCCCGCCGGACATCTGCGCGGGGTACTTGTCGGCATGCGCCAGCAGGCCCACCCGGTCGAGCAGTTCCCTGGCCCGTTTGTCCGCGTCGGCGCGGCTGCGGCCGCGTACCTTGACCGGCGCCAGCGCGACGTTCTGCAGCACCGTCTTGTGCGCGAAGAGGTTGAAGGACTGGAACACCATGCCGACGTCGGCGCGCAGCTTGGCCAGTTCCTTGCCCTCGGAGGGCAGCGGCCGGCCGTCGATGGTGATGGTGCCCGACTCGACCGGCTCCAGTCGGTTGATCGCCCGGCACAGCGTGGACTTGCCCGACCCCGAAGGACCGATGACGACCACGACCTCGCCGCGGCCGACGGTCAGGTCGATGTCCCGCAGCACATGCAACTGTCCGAAGTGCTTGTTGACACCACTCAGGACGATCAGTGGATCCATGCGCAGCCCAGCTCACTCTCACCCCGTCGGACAGTCAACGAATGGGCAACCTATCCCTTCAAATCCGCATATCGCGCCGACACGCAGACTGCCGCCAATAACCTGATGTGCGGTGCGCGGGATCGCCGACGGCCCGCGCCGCTGAACGGCGCGGGTCCGGTCGGCAGGGGTGCGGTCGGCGCGGGATCGGGCCGGTCGGGTGCGGCTCCGGGTCAGCCCAGGACCCGGTTGACGAGGGTGTCGCGTTCGGTCTGCGGGATGGCGGTCCAGCGGGTGCCGCGGATCGCGCCTTCGAGTGCGAGCAGGGTGTGCGTGCAGGCGTCCTCGGGAAGGTCCTCGCGGATCTTCTCGAAGGCACGGCCGGCGCCGAGCCGGCGCAGTTCGCCGGCGTCCTCGACGCCGCCGCGGCGCAAGCGGTCGGCAAGGACCGCTCCGATATTCGGCATCTGCTGCAGGGAGTCCACGTCGCGCCTCCGGTACCGAGCTGATCAACTGGTGCGTTTCCGACATCATGCACCGTACGGCTGGGCGCGGAGGCGTCATTGCGCGCCGGACACGCCTGCCTGCCGTCGCATTCCGGTGGCGCGGTCCATCAGTTCGGGTGACGGCGGGCCGTCAGTTCTCGGACTCCTCGGCGAGTGTCTGGGACAGCTCGGGCGTGCCGCTCTCGGCCCAGGCGTGGCCGATCGCGACCACGTCGATCTCGCGGCCCGACTCCAGCCTGACCACCGGCAGGCCGTTCGGCCACACCTGCCAGACCGCGCCGGGCACGGTGCGGACGATGACGGTGCCGAGGTACAGACCGGCGTCGTTGCCGAGCCACGGCAGCACCTCTGGATCGTCGCGCCACTGCGGGACCAACTGGTCGAGAGCCGTCAACGAGCCGGGCGAGTCGTCGAGTTCGACCCCCGCGTCCTCCGCCTGGGCGCGCAGCAGATCGCACTCCGCCAGCAACTCGGCCACGCCCGCGGCGTCCGGGTCGCCGACCCGGACCGCGACCCCTTGCGCCGTCGCGTTCCGCTTGCGCCACTTGTCCAGGAAGGGGATGTCCATACGGCTCAGCGTCGCACCCGGGGCGGTCGGACTTCTACAGGCGCGCCTGCCCCGCTGGTGTTCGGGGGCGGTGGGTCAGCAGCCGATCGCGTAGGCCTTGCGCAGCGTCTCGTGCACCGTCCAGGTCGTCCGGTCCCCCTCGCGCAGGACGCAGACAACGCCGGGGCCGAGTTCGAGCGTGTCGCCGCCCGCCACCTCGACGGTGGCCCGGCCGCTGACCACGACGAACATCTCGTCGGCCTCGGTGTCGGTCACCACGCCTGGGGTGATCTGCCAAATCCCCCGCAGCCGGGTCCCGTCGGCCGACTCCCAGAGCACCTTGCCGGTGACCTCGGGCGTGCCCGACACGATCTGGGCCGGATCGAGCGGCTCGGGCTCCAGTTCGGCGTCGGGTACGTGGACGGCGAAGCTGGCGGAGGGCAGGTCAACGGTGCTCATGAGCGCCGAGCGTACGGGGCGGCGGGCGGGCGCGGGATCGACAGGTTGTATGCGGTCCCGGGCCCGGCCGTACGCCTCGTAAGTGGTCCGGTGCGGTCAGACGTCGAGATCAACGACGACCGGGGCGTGATCGGAGGCGCCCTTGCCCTTGCGCTCCTCACGGTCGACGTACGAGTCGGTGACCGCCTTGGCGAAGGGCTCGTTGCCGTAGACCAGGTCGATCCGCATGCCCCGGTTCTTCGGGAAGCCCAGCTGGCGGTAGTCCCAGTAGGTGTACGGGCGGTCGTACTTGAGCGGCCGCGGCACCACGTCCGTCAGACCCGCGTCGCGCAGGGCGGCAAGGGCGGCGCGCTCCTCGGGGGTGACGTGGGTGGCGCCCTCGAACTGGGACAGGTCCCACACGTCCTCGTCGGTGGGCGCGACGTTGTAGTCGCCCAGCACGGCGAAGGGCCGCGGACCCGCGGCGTCCTCGGCGACCGCGGCGCGCAGCGCCCCGAACCACTGCAGCTTGTAGGCGAAGTGCTCGTGCCCGACCTCGCGGCCGTTGGGCACGTACACCGACCAGACACGGGCCCCGCCGCAGGTGGCGGAGACCGCGCGGGGCTCCAGCACACCCTCGTACTCGGGGCCGCCGGGCAGCCCGGTCACGACGTCCTCCAGGCCCACCTTCGACAGCAGCGCCACGCCGTTCCACCGGCCCGTGGCGTTGACGGCCGCCTCGTAGCCGAGCTCGCGCAGCTCGTCGAAGGGGAACTGCTCCAACGAGCACTTGGTCTCCTGAAGGCACAGCACATCCGTGCCGGTGCTCTCCAGCCAGGCGAGCAGGCGCGGCAGACGGGCGGTGATCGAGTTGACGTTCCAGGTGGCGATGCGCATGGACCCGAATCTACCGCCCGGCACCGACAACCGCCCCGGACCCGCCCCCGGACCTTTCTGCCGACCCGCCCCGGGCTGTCCCGGGGCGGTGCGCGCAGGTCGTGCCGTCAGGCCAGTTCGACGGATTCGCCCGGGGCCAGCCGGCGGTGTTCGCCGCCGCCGATGCCGGGGCCGTCAGGACCGAGCATCCGGCCGTAGATCATGAACGCGATGTCGGTGAGCAGCCCGTCGTGGACGTCGAAGGCGCGCTGCGGCTTGACCTCGCGGAGGTAGTCGACGATCTCCGAGAACTTGCTCCAGGGGGCCTGCAGCGGGAGCAGCAGGGTGTCGACGGGGCGGTCGGGGACCGTCAGGGCGTCACCGGGGTGGAAGACCGAGCCGTCGACCACGTAGCCCTGGTTGGCGATCCGCGGGATGTCCGGGTGGATCACGGCGTGCAGCTGGCCGTGCACCTCGATGTCGAAACCCGCCGCGCTGAAGGTGTCACCCTCGCCGACGGTGTGCACCCGGCCGGGGAAGGCCGCCGACACCTGGTCGGCGACGCTCTTGAGGGTCCAGACCTGGGCGGCCGGATTGGCGTCCAGGGCGAGGCGCAGCCGGTCCTCGTTGAAGTGGTCGATGTGCTCGTGGGTGATGAGGATCGCCTCGGCGCCGACCGCGGCGTCCTCCTCCGTGAAGGCACCGGGATCGATGACGAGCACCTGCCCGTCCTTCTCCAGCCTGACGCAGGCGTGGCCCTTCTTGGTCAGCTTCACCGTTGCTCCTCTGCTCCTCGGAACGTGATCAGCGATATCGACGTGCACCGGGTCGTCACCAGGCCGTCAGGGAACCATCATTGCGGAGGATCACCGGCGGGGCGGCCGACGGACGTTTCCTCCTGGATCACGCGCTGCGCGACCGCGAAGGCGGCGTTCGCGGCCGGCACTCCGCAGTAGACGCCCGTGTGCAGCAGCGTCTCCTTGATCTCGGCGGGGGTGAGGCCGTTGCGCAGCGCCGCGCGGGTGTGGGAGGCGAGCTCGTCGAGGTGCCCGCGGGCGGTGAGTGCCGTCAGCGTGATGATGCTGCGGGTGCGCCGGTCCAGGCCGGGCCGCGCCCACACCTCTCCCCAGGCGTAGCGGGTGATGAACTCCTCGAAGTCCCCGGTGAAGTCGTCGGCCCCCGCGGCGGCCCGGTCGACATGCGCGTCGCCCAGGACTTCCCTGCGGATCCGCAGGCCCTCGTCGTACGGGTCGACGCGGCCCGCCGGCACCGCGGCGGGCTGCTCGGCGGCCGGCGGGGCGGGCGGGGACTGGAGCACGGCGGTGGTGGAGGCGATGGCGGACTCGGTCCAGGCGGCGCCGAAGTGCCGTACCAGCAGCTCGCCGACGGCCGCGGGCTGCTCCACCGGGGTGAGGTGGGAGGCGGCGGGCACCACGGCGAGTCGGGCGTCGGGGATCCCCGCGACCAGGACGCGGGCGTCGGCGGGCGGCGTCGCGGGGTCGTCCGCGCCGGCCACCACGAGGGTCGGGACGGTGATCCGGCCCAGCTCGTCGCGCACGTCGTGCGCCGCCAGCGCCTCGCACGCGGCGATGTAGCACTCCGCGTCGGTGGTGCGCACCATCTGCACGGCCCATTCGACGATGGCGCCCTGGGCGGCCCGGTAGCCGTCGGTGAACCACCGCTCGGGGACGGTGTAGGAGAACTGCCCGAGGCCGTTGGCCCGGACGATGACCCCGCGCTGCCGCCAGGCGTCGGCGGTGCCGTGGCGGGCGGCGGAGGAGACGAGGGCCAGCGCCGCGACCCGGTCGGGGCGCGCCAGCGCGATCCGGACGCCGACGGCCGCGCCGAGGGAGCAGCCCGCGTAGCCGAACCGGTCGATGCCGAGCAGGTCGAGGGTGGCGAGCAGCCGGTCCGCCAGCTCGGTGACCGAGGTCGCGGGATCGGCGGGCGCACCCCCGTGGCCGGGCAGGTCGTAGCGCAGGACCCGCCACTGGCGGGTCAGCTCGGGCAGTTGGCGGTCCCACATGTGCCAGGTGGTGCCGAGGGCGGGGCCCAGGACGAGTACGGGGGCGTCCTCGGGGCCGTCGAGCCGGTGCTGGAGGGTCTTCTGGTCGCTCACCGGGTTCACGCTATCGAGTGACGGGAAGCGGCTGGTCACCCGCCCCCCGCGGCCCGCCAGGACCCGTGCGGGCGCCCGCCTCCGACCGGTGGGGCGGGCGCGTGGGGGGATGGTTCCGTCAGAAGTTGATCGTGGAGACGATGTACACGACGGGATGGTCCAGATCGCTGAGGTCGACGGTGATGTCGTGGTCCGGCTTGTCACCGTGCTGGGTCGTCGACACTCCGCCCCAGTCGTGGCCCGGCCGGAAGAGCCAGCCGGGCACCTTCGCCTGGTCGGGGGTGATGGTGACGTCGCCCGGCTTCAGCGCGGAGCGGCTGGTGCCCAGCTGCGCGAGGAAGGTGTCGAGCCCGCCCGCGGTGGACGTGAACTGGACGTAGAGCGCGCTCGTGTTCCAGTTGTTCGTCTCCATGTAGGCGATCTTCCGCGTCCAGTCCAGCGGGACCGGCACCTGGTATATCCGGCGCTGCACCTGGCTGGGCCAGTCCCACGTCAGGTGCTTGGCGGCCGCCGACTCCTCCTTGTCCTGGCCGCTGTTGCGGCTCTGCTCGGCGGAGACGATCACATAGCCGACGGGTACCAGGATCAGCAGCGGGACGACGGTCCACTGGACCCAGCGGGGCACCTGGCGCAGCGGCCTGCTGTGCGGGCGGTCGACGCTCATCGGCCCGCCGCCCGGACGAAGCGCTCGTAGCGCTCGACACGGCGCCGGTTGGCGCGGCGGAACCGCCGGGCGACCAGCCGGGCGAGGTCGGCGGCGCCGACCAGCCCGGCCTCGTTGCCCAGCTCGGCCTGCACGATGCGGGCCTCGGGGCGGTAGCCGCGCCCGGTGAGGTTGCGGCGGAAGGCGTCCCGGGCCGGGCCGATGAGCAGGTCGTCGGCGGCGCTGACGCCACCGCCGATGACGAAGCAGGACGGGTCCAGCGCGGCGGCGAGGTTGGCGATGCCGACGCCGAGCCACTGGCCGATGTCCTGGAGCAGCTCGATGCACATCGCGTCGCCCTCCCGGGCCAGCTGCGTGATCAGCGGTCCGGTGATGTCGCCGATGTTGCCGCCGACCCGGTCGATGATCCCGTACGCGACGGGCGACTCGGCGGCGGCCATCTCGCGGGCCTCGCGGACCAGCGCGTTGCCCGAGCTGTACTGCTCCCAGCAGCCGCGGTTGCCGCAGGGGCAGCGGTGGCCGCCGGGGACGACCTGCATATGGCCGAACTCGCCGGCCACGCCGTAGCGGCCGCGCTTGACGTGGCCGTCCTCCAGGATGGCGCCGCCGATGCCGGTACCCAGCGTGATCATGACGAGGTCGTCCTGGCCGCGGCCGGCGCCGAAGCGCCATTCGGCCCAGGCCGCGGTGTTGGCGTCGTTGTCGACCATGACCGGCACCAGCAGCCGTTCCTCCAGCCGGTCGCGCAGCGGTTCGTCGCGCCAGGACAGGTGCGGGGCGAAGAGCACCCGGGAGCGGTCGGCGTCGACCCAGCCGGCGGCGCCGATGCCGACCGCGTGCACGTCGTGCCGCTCCGACAGGTCCAGCACCAGCTCGACGATGGTGTCCTCGACGACCTTGGGGCTCTTGCTCCGGTCCGGTGTCTCGGTCCTGAGCTGCTCCAGGATGTTGCCGTCCGGGTCCACGACCCCGGCCGCCACCTTGGTGCCGCCGATGTCGATGCCGACCGTCGGCACCCTCGGCGCCGTCAGATGGGAGCGGCGCTCCCGGCGGCCGACGGTCTGCAGCACCGTCGCACGGGCGGCGCCCTTGCGCTGGAATGCTGATCGGTCGCTGCGTGACGCTGCTGGCAAGGGTCGTCTCCGGATCGGTGGCTGTCGTGCCGATTGTGCCGCACCGGGGACGTACCCCGCGCAGCACGGGCTGGGTCAGCCCTCGCGGGCGAGCTCGTGGCTGAGCTGCTCCAGCTCGCTGCCGCCCGCCATCTGGCGGGTCAGTTCTTCCAGCGTAATGCCCGTTTTGGCATAGCTCCCGGCCATCGCGCCGCGCTTCAGCAGGACGAACCGGTCGCCGACGAGGAAGGCGTGGTGCGGGTTGTGGGTGATCAGGACCACACCGAGCCCGGCGTCGCGCGCGGCGGCGACGTACTTGAGGACGACGCCGGACTGCTTGACGCCGAGCGCCGCCGTCGGCTCGTCGAGGACCAGCACCTTCGCCCCGAAGTAGACGGCGCGGGCGATGGCGACACACTGCCGTTCACCGCCGGACAGGGTGCCGATGGGCTGGTCCACGTCGCGCAGGTCGATGCCCATCCGCAGCAGCTCACTGCGGGTGGTCTCGCGCATCGTGCGCACGTCGAGCCGGCGGAGCGGTCCACGGCCCTTGGTGGGCTCGGAGCCGAGGAAGAAGTTCCGCCACACCGGCATCAGCGGCACCACCGCGAGGTCCTGGTAGACGGTCGCGATGCCGTGGTCGAGGGCCTCACGCGGCGAGCTGTGGCGCACTGGCTCGCCGTCGACCTCGTAGGTGCCCGCGTCGTGCTGGTGCAGACCCGAGATGATCTTGATGAGGGTGGACTTGCCCGCGCCGTTGTCGCCCAGCACGCAGGTGATCTCACCGGCGTGCACTTCGAGGGAGACCGCTTCCAGGGCCTTGATGTTGCCGTAGTACTTGCTCACGTCGGTGAGCTTCACCAGCGCGCTCATGCGGTCGCCTCCGCCCGCTTGCGGACCCATGCGTTCAGCAGCGTGGCCAGCAGCAGCATGGCCCCGAGGAAGAACTTGAACCAGTCCGGATTCCACTGGGCGTACACGATGCCCTTGCTCGTCATGCCGAAGATGAACGCGCCGACGGCGGAGCCGATCGCCGACCCGTAGCCGCCGGTCATCAGACAGCCGCCGATGACGGCCGCGATGATGTAGAGGAACTCGTTGCCGACACCCTCGCCCGACTGCACCACGTCGAACGAGAAGAGCAGGTGCTGGCCGGAGATCCAGGCGCAGAACGCGACCGCCATGTACAGGCCGATCTTGGTGCGGGACACCGGGACGCCGACCGCGCGGGCGGCGTCCGCGCCGCCGCCGACGGCGAAGATCCAGTTCCCGGCCCGGGTGCGCAGCAGCACCCAGGTGGCGACGGCGACCAGGGCCGCCCACCACAGGATGGTGACCTTCAGGTCGATGTCACCGATGGTGAGGTGCGAGGCGAAGAGCACCCGCGCCGAGTCGAACCCCTCCATGTCGGCGATGGACTTGGTGCTGACCGTGCCGCTAATGAGCTTGGTGAAGCCCAGGTTCAGCCCGGTGAGCATCAGGAAGGTGCCGAGCGTGATGATGAAGCTGGGCAGTTTGGTGCGGGTCAGCAGGAACCCGTTGAAGAAGCCGATGGCCAGGGTGACCACCAGCGACACCGCGACGCCCGCCCAGACGTTCGCCGTCATCTGGTAGCTGAACATCGAGGACACCAGCGCGGAGCTGGTGACCATCACACCGGTCGACAGGTCGAACTCGCCGCCGATCATCAGCAGGGCGACGGGCACCGCCATGATGCCGATGGTCGAGGCGGCGTACAGCACGGTCCCGAAGCTGGACCACTGCAGGAACGAGTCGGCGGCGACCGAGAAGAAGATGAAGACGGCCGCGGCGCCGACGACCGAGCCCAGTTCGGGGCGGCCCATCAGCCGGCGCGCCAGCGAGCGGTGCACCAGCCGGTCGTCCGCGGCCTTGCCGCCGGGGTCCGGACCGTCCTGGCCCGCGGGCTTCTCCAGTGTGGTGGCCGGTGTCATCGCGTCCCCCGTTCGGTGTACTTCGCCAGCGCGGCGGCGTCCTTCTGCGTCAGGATCTGCGGGCCGGTGAGCACCGGCTTCCCGCCGCCCAGGACGTCTGCGTTGTAGCGGTAGAGCCAGAGCAGGTCCACGGCCTCGTAGCCCTGCAGATAGGGCTGCTGGTCGACGGCGAAGCCGATCGTGCCGGCGGCCAGCGCCGTGGCGACCTGTGCGTTGAGGTCGAAGGTGTCGACCTCGGCGGAGCTCGACGCCTGCTGCTTGGCCTTGACGGCGGTGGCCGCGAACGGCGCGCCCAGGGTGACGACCGCGTCGATGGACTTGTCGGCCTGGAGCTTGGCCTGGATCGTGGACTGCACGTCGGGCATGTTGGTGCCGTCGACGTTGAGGTTGTCCATCGTCCCGGCGAAGGTCTCCTTCGCCCCGGCGCAGCGGTCCTCGTGGCCGACGTTGCCCTGCTCATGCAGCACGCAGATGGCGTGCTTCTTCCCGCGCTTGTCCAGCTCGTCGCCGACGGCCTGGCCGGCGATCTTCTCGTCCTGGCCGATGTGGCTGAGTGCCCCGAAGGCCTTGGACTGGTCGGAGCCGGAGTTGATGGTGATGACGGGGATGCCGGCCTTCACCGCCTTGGCGACGACGTCCTTCATCGCGTCGGGCTTGGCGAGGGTGACCACCAGGCCGTCGACGTGCTGGTCGATGGCGGCCTGGACGAGCTGCGCCTGCTCGTTCGCCTGGTTGCTGCTGGAGTAGACGAACTTGATGTTGTCCTTGCGGGCGGCCTGCTTGGCACCGTTCTGGACGATGTCCCAGAAGGTGTCGCCGGCGCCCGAGTGGGTGACCATGGCCACCGTCCACTTGGGCGTGTCGACGCCCGAGCCGCCGCCCGCGGACTGCGCGGCCCGTTCCTCGGCGCGCTTGCCGCCCGTGCTGCTGCACCCCGCCAGTGAGGCCCCGAGCACCGCCGCCAGCAGTGCGCCGATCGCGCGCGTCCCCGTCTTAGCCATCGCCACGAAGCCTTGCCCTTCCCTGCGGATCCCGGTGCCGCCGGGGGCTCGATGATCAGCCCCGGCGGCCCAAGTATCTGTCAAGGGGAACGTGGCCGCTGTCATCGGGTACCGCGCTGGGTGTACTTCTCCAGCTGCGGCACGTCCTTGTCGGTGACGAGGGCGGGGCCGGTCAGCACCGGCCGGCCGCCGCCGATGACGTCGCCGTTGGTCTTGTAGAGCCACAGCTCGTCCACCGCGAGGTAGCCCTGGAGGTAGGGCTGCTGGTCGACGGCGAAGCCGACCTCCTTGCTCTTGAGCTGCTTGACCACGGCCGCGTTGAGGTCGAAGGTGTCGACCTCGACCTTGGCCTTGGTCTGCTGGACGGCCTGCACGGAGGTGGCGGCGAAGGGCGCGCCCAGGGTCAGGATGGCGTCGATGGACTTGTCCGCCTGGAGCTTGGAGGTGACGGAGGAGAGCACGTCGGGCATGTTCGTGCCGGTGACGTAGAGCTTCTGCATCGAGCCCTTGAAGGTCTTCGCGGCGCCGTCGCAGCGCTGTTCGAGAGAAACGTTTCCCTGCTCGTGGATGACGCACAGCGCCTTCTTCAGGCCCCGCTTGGTCATCTCGTCGCCGACCGCCTCGCCGGCCACCGCCTCGTCCTGGCCGATGTGGCTCAGCGCGCCGTAGGCGGCGGAGAACTGGGAGCCGGAGTTGATGCTGATGACGGGGATGCCGGCCTGGACGGCTTTCTGCAGCACCGCCTTGAGCGCGTCGGGCTTGGCCAGCGTCACGATGATCCCGTCGACCTTCTGGTCGATCGCGGTCTGGACGAGCTGGGCCTGCTCGTTCCCCTCCTTGTTGTTGGAGTAGAGGAACTTCACGTTGTCCTTCGCCGCGGCCTGCTTCGCGCCCTTCTGGACGATGTCCCAGAACGTGTCGCCCTCACCCGAATGGGTGACCATGGCGATGGTGAGTTGCGGGGTGCCCGCCCCGTTCACCGCGCTCGTGGCGTCCTTCTCCTCGGTCTTCTTGCCCCCGGAGCTGCTGCATCCGGCGGCGGCGAGCGATATCGCCAGGGCGAGTGCCGCCGCGGACAGAGCCGTACGCCTGCGTGCCATCGTGGGTCCGCCTTTTCCTCCGGCCGCCCGGGTCCGGTCCGGTGTACGGCACGGGGTGGTTTCTAATCGGGGCCGGGGTGCAGCGTCAAGACTTTGTACAGACATTCTTACGTTCGTGGCTAGGTACGGACCAGCAGCCGGAACTCGAACGCGTAGCGCGAAGCCCGGTAGATGTGCGATCCGAACTCCACCGCCCGCCCCTTGGCGTCGTACGTGGTGCGCTGCATCGTCAGCAGCGGCGCGCCCTCCGGCTCGGCCAGCAGCCGGCCCTCCTCCGCGGTCGCCGCCCGCGCGCCGACGGTCTGCTGGGCGCTGTGCAGCGTGATGCCCGCGCCGCGCATCAGCCGGTACAGGCCGGTGGCCTCGAGGTCGGCGGTGCTCAACGGCAGCAGATCGGGCGGCAGGTGGTTCGTCAGGTGCGCCATGGGCTCGCCGTGGGCCAGCCGCAGCCGCTCCACCACCACGACCTCGCTGCCCTCCGGCACCCCGAGCGCGGCCGCGGCCTGCGCGGAGGCGGGCGCGACGGAGTTGCGCAGCACCCGGGTGGCGGGACGCTGGCCCGCGGCGAGAAGGTCGTCGTAGAGGCTGCTCAACTCCAGCGGGCGCTTGACCTGGCTGTGCACCACCTGGGTGCCGACCCCGCGGCGGCGCACCATCAGCCCCTTGTCCACGAGGGACTGGATGGCCTGGCGCACAGTGGGCCGGGACAGACCGAGCCGGCCGGCCAGCTCGATCTCGTTCCCCAGCAGGCTGCCGGGGGCGAGCCCGCCGGTCTCGATGGCGCTCTCCAGTTGCTGGGCAAGCTGGAAGTACAGCGGGACCGGGCTCGAGCGGTCGACGCTGAGACGGAGCGGTGCGGGGTCGGGACTGGGCACGATGGGAGCGTATCGGCAGGTTGCCATGACGGGAAGTCCGTATGTCCGGACAAACTATTGACAGGCGGTGACGGCTCGCGGGAGGTTGGTCCCGCAGGGCACGCAAGCCGTATCAGCCGGAGGTGCCGAGTCCGTCGGGCGGCGGCCTCCGGAAGATCACCTTCCTGGAAGGGGCAGGGCCAGGTATGCGAATGGGACTTCTCGGGGCCGGTCGGATCGGGGCCTTCCACGCCGTAGCGCTACGGGCACACCCGGACGTCGGGGAACTGCTCGTCGCGGACGCCGACCCCGGCCGGGCCGCCGAGGTCGCCGCACGGACCGGCGCCACCGCCGCGGACTCGGTGGACGCCGTCTTCACCTCCGGGGTCGACGCGGTGGTGATCGCCTCCGCCACCGCGGCACACGCCACCCTCATCGAACGGGCCGCACGGGCGGGCCTGCCGGTCTTCTGCGAGAAGCCGATCGCCGTGGACCTGGCCGGCACCGTCGCCGCGCTGCGCTCGGTCGAAGCGGCCGGCACGACGCTGCAGATGGGCTTCCAGCGACGGTTCGACGCCGGATACCTGGCGGCGCGCGAGGCCGTACGGTCCGGCAGGCTCGGCCGGCTGCACACCGTGCGGGCCGTCACCTCCGACCCGGCCCCGCCGCCCGCCGACTACATCCCGCTCTCCGGCGGCCTGTACCGCGACTGCCTGATCCACGACTTCGACATCCTGCGCTGGGTCACCGGCCGCGAGATCCTGGAGGTGTACGCGACCGGCGCCAACGGCGGCGCGGACTTCTTCCGCACCGCGGGCGATGCCGACACCGCGGCGACCCTGCTCACCCTGGAGGGCGGAGTGCTCGCCACCGCCACCGCGACCCGCTACAACGGCGCCGGCTACGACGTCCGGATGGAGCTGGCCGGCACCGACGACCAGATCGCCGTGGGTGTCGACGCCCGCACCCCCGTCACCTCCGTCGAGCCCGGCGCCGCGAGCAGCGTCCCCGCCCCGTGGCCCGGCTTCCTGGAGCGCTTCGCCCCCGCCTACCGCGCCGAGCTGGACACCTTCGTCCGGGTGGCCCGCGGCGAGAGCGCCAACCCCTGCCCGGGACGCGAGGCGCTGCGCGCCCTGCTCGTCGCCGAGGCGTGCGAGGTGTCGCGGCGCGAGCGGCGGCCGGTCGCGGTCGCCGAGATCGCGGCCCGCGCCGAACTGCTCGCCGGCACCACGGCACGCACCGCGGAGGTGAGCGCATGAGGCTCGGCCGGGTGGCCGCGGCGCCGATCTCCTGGGGCGTGTGCGAAGTGCCGGGCTGGGGGCACCAGTTGACGCCCGAGCGGGTACTGGACGAGATGGCGGCGCTCGGGCTGACCGCGACCGAGTTCGGACCCGACGGCTTCCTGCCGGGCCCGCTGCTCGCGGCGCGCGGGATGACGGCCGTCGGCGGCTTCGTCCCGGTCGTGCTGCACGATCCGGCGACCGATCCACTGCCGGAGGTGCGCACCGCGCTGGCCGCCTTCACCGCGGCGGGCGCCGGAACCCTGGTGCTCGCCGCCGCGACCGGGCAGGACGGCTACGACGCCCGCCCCGAGCTGGACACGCTCGGCTGGAAGACCCTGCTGGCCAATCTCGACCGGGTCGCGGCGCTCGCCGCGGCCGCCGGGATCACCGCCGCCCTGCATCCGCACGTCGGCACGATGGTGGAGGGCCCGGAGGACGTCGACCGGGTCCTGGAGGGCAGCTGGACCGGGCTGTGCCTGGACACCGGGCATCTGCTCGTCGGCGGCACCGACCCGGTGGCACTGGCCCGCCGGGCGGCCGGCCGGGTGGTCCACGTCCATCTCAAGGACGTGGACGAGGGCGCGGCGGCGGCCGTGCACGACGGGCGCACCTCCTACACCGAAGCCGTGGACCGTAATCTCTACCAGCCGCTGGGGCAGGGCGACATCGACCTCGCCGCCCTCATCGGCGCACTGGAGGACGCGGGGTACGCGGGCTGGTACGTCATGGAGCAGGACGCCGTGCTCACCGCGGAACCGCCGCCCGGCGGCGGCCCCGTCGACGACGTACGGGCCTCGCTGGACTGGCTGGCCGCGCTGTGACCGCCCCGGAGACCGCGCGGGCACCGGGCACCCCGTACGACGTGATCACCGTCGGCCGGGTGGGCGTGGACCTGTACCCCGAGCAGACCGGCGTCGGCCTCGCCGACGTCCGCACGTTCGCCAAGTACCTCGGCGGCACCGCGACCAACGTCGCGGTGGCCGCGGCGCGTTACGGCCTGCGGACCGCGGTCCTCACCGGTGTCGGGGACGATCCGTTCGGCGGGTACGTACGCGGCGCGCTGCGCGGCTTCGGGGTGGACGACGCGCTGGTGACCACGGTGCCGGGACTGCAGACGCCGGTCGTGTTCTGCGAGATCTTCCCGCCCGACGACTTCCCGCTCTACTTCTACCGGCGCCCCGTCGCCCCGGACCAGTGCCTGGAACCGGAACGGCTGGACCGCGCGGCGGTCCGCGACGCGCGGGTGCTGTGGATCACCGGCTCCGCGCTCGCCGTCGAGCCGACCCGCTCCACCCTCTTCGCCGCGCTGGAGGAACGGGCCGGCCGCGAGGTGTACTTCGACCTCGACTGGCGGCCCGGCTTCTGGGCCGACCCGGCCGAGGCGCCCGAACTGTACGCACGGGCCCTGCGGTACGCGACGGTCGCGGTCGGCAACCGCGAGGAGGCGCAGGTCGCGGTGGGCACCAGCGATCCGGACCGGGCCGCCGAACTGCTGCTGGACCGCGGGGTGCGCCTCGCCGTCGTCAAGCAGGGACCGGATGGAGTGCTGGCCCGCACCGCGACCGAGAGCGTCTCCTTCCCGCCGGTACCGGTCGAGGTGGTCAACGGCCTCGGCGCGGGTGACGCCTTCGGCGGCGCGCTGTGCGCCGGTCTGCTGGCCGGCCGGCCGCTGTCCCGTGTGATCAGCACCGCCAACGCGGCCGGCGCGCTGGTCGCCTCACGGCACGCCTGTGCCGACGCCATGCCGACCCTCTCCGAGGTGGAGGCTCTTCTCACGCGACAGGCGCGGCAAGCGGCCGTCGACGCCGAAACGAAGAGGTCCCGCGTATGACCGCGAAATCCCGCCCCGTACGGCCCTTCGCGCCCGTTCCCGAGGCCCAGACCCAGTCGTCCGCGGTCGACCGGCGCCCCGCGCCGCTCGCGTCCTCGGTCGACGAGATCACCCGGCTGCGGGCGTCCGCGCCGGACGCGATCCGGCTGGCCTGCGCGCAGCGCACGCCCTTCGACCCGTCCCGGCTCGCCCGCCCGCTGTTCGTGCTGGCCGCCGACCATCCCGCGCGCGGCGCCGTCGCGGCGGGCGGCGACCCGACGGCGATGGGCGACCGCCACGAGCTGCTGGCGCGGTGCGTCGAGGCGCTGGCGCGCCCCGGGGTGGACGGCTTCCTCGGCACGGCCGACCTGGTCGAGGACCTGATGCTGCTCGGCGCCCTCGACGGCAAGCTCGTCCTGGGGTCGATGAACCGCGGCGGGCTGCCCGGCGCGTCCTTCGAGCTCGACGACCGTTTCACCGGCTACGACGCACCCGGTATCGCGGCGGCCGGCCTCGACGGCGGCAAGGTGCTGCTGCGGATCGACCCGGAGGACCCCGGCACGGCCGACACGCTGGCCGGCTGCTCGCACGCGGTGCACACGCTCGCCGCGCGCCGGCTGCTGGCGCTCGTCGAACCGTTCCGTACCCACCGGGTGGCCGGGCGGGTCGTCAACATCCTGGAGCCCGACGCGCAGATCTACGTCAACAACATCGCCCAGGGCCTGGGCAGCACCTCCGCGTACACCTGGCTGAAGGTCCCGGTCGTCGACGAGATGGAGCGCATGATGGCCTCGACGACCCTGCCCACCCTGCTGCTCGGCGGCGAGGGCACCGGCGGTCCCGACGAGCGGTACGCGGCCTGGCAGAAGGCGCTGCGGATACCGCAGGTGCGCGGTCTGATCCTCGGCCGCACCATGCTCTTCCCGGACGACGGCGACGTGGCGAAGGCCATCGACACCGCCGTGTCGCTGGTCGACCGCAGCCCGTCCGCGCCGGAGAACGCCCGATGACGCCGGGCGGCGGGCCCACGCGGCTGGCCGGGCACGTACCGGCCGCGAGCGCCGCCCGCGACGGCTACGACCTGTGGGTGGACCCGGAGGGCGCCGGCTGGGGCTACAGCTCGCTGCGGGTGCTGACGCTGGCGCCCGGCGAAACGCGCACCCTCGACAGCGGTGACAGCGAGTGGATCGTGCTGCCGCTGGCGGGCGGCTGCTCGGTCGCCGTCGACGACGAGGTCTTCGAACTGCGCGGCAGGCCCGACGTGTTCAGCGGCGTCAGCGACTTCGCGTATGTGCCGCGGGACGCGCGCACGGTGCTCACCAGCCGGGCCGGCGGCCGCTTCGCGCTCACCGGGGCCCGCTGCGAGCGGCGGCTCGCTGCCCGTTACGGGCCCGCCTCCGGCGTGCCGGTGGAGCTGCGCGGCGCGGGCGGCGCGAGCCGTCAGGTCAACAACTTCGCGGCGGCCGGGGTCTTCGACTGCGACCGGCTCATCGCGGTCGAGGTGCTCACCCCCGGCGGCAACTGGTCGTCGTTCCCGCCGCACAAGCACGACGAGGCGAGCGCGACGGAGTCCGAGCTGGAGGAGATCTACTACTTCGAGCTGGCGGGCGGCCCGGGGGCGATGGGCTACCAGCGGGTCTACCCCTCCGGCGCCGGACGGACCGACGTGCTCGCCGAAGTGCGCGGCGGCGACGCCGTACTGATCCCCGACGGCTGGCACGGCCCGAGCATGGCCGTCCCCGGCTACGACATGTACTACCTGAACGTGATGGCCGGGCCCGGCGCCGACCGGGCCTGGCTGATCTGTGACGACCCCGCGCACGCCTGGGTACGCGGCAGCTGGGCCGCACAGTCCGTGGACCCGCGACTGCCGCTGTACACCGCACCTGTGGAGACCGCATCAGTGGAGGAACCGCGCCCATGACGACCACCGTCAGGCTCACCGTCGCCCAGGCCCTCGTCCGCTTCCTCACCGTCCAGCACACCGAACGGGACGGCGTATGCCGCCGGCTGATCGCCGGGACCTGGGGCATCTTCGGCCACGGCAACGTCGCCGGGGTCGGCCAGGCCCTGCTGCAGACCGGCCACGATGTCATGCCGTACTACCAGGGCCGCAACGAGCAGGCGATGGTGCACGCCTCGGTCGGCTTCGCCCGGATGAACAACCGGCTGTCCACGATGGCCTGCACCACCTCCATCGGGCCCGGCGCCACCAACCTCGTCACCGGTGCGGCCCTGGCCACCATCAACCGCGTGCCGGTACTGCTGCTTCCCGGCGACGTGTTCGCGACCCGCCCCGCCGATCCGGTGCTGCAGCAGCTGGAGGTGCCGTGGGCGTACGACATGTCCGTCAACGACACGCTGCGGCCGGTCTCCCGCTACTTCGACCGGATCTGGCGCCCGGAGATGCTCGCGCCCTCCCTGCTGCAGGCGATGCGCGTCCTGACCGATCCGGTGGACACCGGCGCGGTCACCCTGGCGCTGCCCCAGGACGTCCAGGCCGAGGCGTACGACTGGCCGGCCGAGCTGTTCGAGCAGCGGGTCTGGCACGTACGCCGTCCGCAGCCGGACGCGGCGGCGCTGGACGAGGCCGCGGAGCTGCTGCGGTCCGCCGAACGCCCGCTGATCGTGGCGGGCGGCGGTGTGATCGGCTCCGAGGCCACCGACGCGCTGCGCGAGTTCGCCGCGGCCACCGGAATCCCGGTGGCCGAGACCCAAGCGGGGAAGGGCTCGCTGCGCTTCGACCACCCGCAGGCGCTGGGCGGGATCGGCCACACCGGCACCGGGCCGGCCAACGCCGCCGCCCGCGAGGCCGATGTCGTCCTCGGCATCGGCACCCGCTGGACGGACTTCACCACCGCGTCGAACTCGCTGTTCGCCCACCCGGACGTGCGCTTCGTCAACCTGAACATCACCGCGTTCGACGCGCACAAGATGGCGGGCACCGCCCTGGTCGCCGACGCCCGGTCCGGTATCGAGGCGCTCACCGCCGCCCTGGCCGGCCACCGGGTGGACCTGTCCCGGCACGACCGGGGCGTCGCGGAGTGGCAGCGCGCCACCGACGCCGTCTTCCGGCCGGGCGGCGACGCGGGCGACAGCCTCCCCTCGCAGACCCAGGTGCTGGGCGCCCTGGCGGAGGTGCTCCAGGACCGCGACGTGGTCATCAACGCGGCCGGCTCGCTCCCCGGCGACCTGCACAAGTTCTGGCGGTCCCGCGACCCGAAGCAGTACCACGTCGAGTACGGCTACTCCTGCATGGGCTACGAGATCCCCGCCGCGATCGGGGTGAAGCTCGCCGCGCCCGACCGCGAGGTGTTCGCCCTCGTCGGCGACGGCACGTATCTGATGCTGCCCACCGAGATCGTCACCGCGGTCCAGGAGGGCGTCAACATCAACCTCGTGATCGTGCAGAACCACGGCTACGCCTCCATCGGCGGACTGTCGGACTCGGTCGGCGCCGAGCGCTACGGCACCGCCTACCGGTTCCGGGCCCCGGACGGCACGTTCACCGGCGATCCGCTCCCCGTCGACCTGGCCGCCAACGCCGCCAGCCTCGGCCTGGACGTCCTGACCGCCCGCACCGTCAAGGAGCTGCGCGAGGCGCTGGCCACGGCCCGCGCCTCGGACCGCGCGACGGCCGTGTACGTCGAGACCGGGCCGGGCACGGGCGGGGAACCGGCCTCCGGCGCCTGGTGGGACGTGGCCGTCGCCGAGGTCTCCGACCGGCCGGCCGCCCGCCGGGCCCGCGCGGAGTACGAGCGGGCGAAGCGCGGCCAGCGGCACCACCTGTGACCGGCCACCCGGGTTCCGTTTGGCGCCCGGAGGAACGCTGAGGGATAACTGCGTCATGGACGCATCACAGGCCGACGCCTACCTCTCGCGCATCGGGGCCGACCGCCCCGCAATACCCGACGCCGCCGCGCTGCGCGACCTGCAGCTTCGTCATCTGCTCACCGTGCCGTTCGAGAACCTCTCGATCCATCTCGGCGAGGAGATCGTGCTGACGCGGGAGGCGCTCCACGCCAAGGTCGTCGGGGCCCGGCGGGGCGGCTTCTGCTACGAACTCAACGGTCTGTTCGGTGCGCTGCTGACGGAGCTCGGGTACCCGGTGAGCCTGTTCGCCGCCCGGGTCTTCGACAAGGACGGGGTCCTCGGCCCGCCCTTCGACCATCTGGCGCTGCGCGTCGAGGCCTCCGGCTCCTGGCTGGTGGACGTCGGTTTCGGCCGGTTCACCCAGCACCCGATCCGGCTGGACAGCCGCGAGGACCAGTCGGACCCCAGCGGTGTCTTCCGTGTCGCCGACGCGCCGGACGGTGACGTCGACATCCTCAAGGACGGCGTAGCGGAGTACCGGCTGGAGCAACGCCCCCGCGAACTCGCCGACTTCGAACCGACCTGCTGGTGGCAGCGCACCTCCCCCGCGTCCCACTTCACCCGGTCGCTGGTCTGCTCGCTGCTCACGCCGACCGGCCGGATCACCCTCAGCGGCACCTCCCTCATCACCACCGAGGGCGACGAACGGCACGAACAGGACCTGGAGCAGGACGAACTGCTCGCCGTCTACCGCGACTCCTTCGGTGTCGTCCTCGACCGGCTCCCGGTCCAGCCGGCGGCGCCGGAAGAATCGAACTGACGGGTGGACGGTCACACCTTCGCGGGATATCCGCCGCCCGAATCACCCGGCGTACCGGCTCCCGCACGGCCCCCGCAGGTATCCGTCACCCCAACGGGCCTTCTCACCACGGGAGTTGTCGGGTGGGCGCACCGCACCCGGCGGCCCGCCCGGCTCGCATACGATGACGCCGTCGAGCAGCGGGCGTCCGCGCTACGACCTCCGTCACCGCTGGAAGACTCCGTCACCGCTGGAACTGGATAGTCATGAATCCCGACAGGTTCGACCGCCTGGTGCAGATCCGCCGCCACATCCACGCGCACCCGGAAACGGCGCGCAAGGAGTTCGGCACCACCGCCTTCATCGCCGAGCAGCTCACGGCCGCCGGTCTCGCGCCGCAGATCTTTCCCGGCGGCACCGGCCTGTACTGCGACATCGGTGACGGCCGCGGCCCGCTCGTGGCGCTGCGCGCCGACATCGACGCGCTGCCCGTCGCGGACGAGAAGGAGGTCCCGTACCGGTCCACCCAGCCCGGGACGTGTCACGCCTGCGGGCACGACGTGCACACCACGATCATGCTCGGGGTGGCACTGGGGCTCGCCCAGGCGCCCGAAGCGATCGAGGGGCGGGCCCGGTTCATCTTCCAGCCCGCGGAGGAGGCCGTACCCAGCGGCGCCCACGACGCCATCGCGGCCGGGGTGCTCAAGGACGTGGCGGTCATCTACGCCCTGCACTGCGATCCCGCGGGCGAGGTGGGCCGGGTCGGGATCCGCACCGGGCCGATCACCTCCAGCCTGACCGCCTTCGACATCCAGATCACCCAGCCGCCGGCCGGCACCGCGCCCGGAGCCCATCCCGCGGACCTGGTGATGGTGATGGCCAAGCTCATCACCGACCTCCCGACCGCCCTGCAGAACGCGCTGCCCCCAGGCGCCGCGATGGTCGCCTCGGCGGTGTTCGGGACGGTGAACAGCGTGCCCGGACCCGACGGCCGGCCGGAGCGCGTCACATCCCTGGGGACGGTGCGGTCGCTGAGCCGGGAGGCGTGGGCGGCGGTACCGGAACTGTTCGAGCGGCTGGCCTCCGCGATCGTCTCCCCGTACGGGGTGACGTTCAACGCCGACTTCAACCAGGTGGCGCCCGCGGTCACCAACGACCCGGACGCTATGCGGGTGTTCGACGCGGCGGTCACGTCGGCCCTCGAACCCGGTGCGCGCTACGAGACCCCGCAGAGCCTCGGCGGCGAGGACTTCGCCTGGTACCTGGAATCCGTGCCCGGCGGCCTGGCCCGGCTCGGGGTCCGGCCCCGCGGCCGGGCGACCGCCTACGACCTGCACAGCGGGCGGTTCGACGTCGACGAGGAGTGCATCGCCGTCGGCGTGAAGCTCATGCGCGAGACCCTGCGGCTGGCGCTCACCGAGTACAGCGCGCGTTGAGCCGCGGACCCTGACCGAGCCCTCGTCCCGGACGAGGACTCAGACGCCCCAGGTGCGGCGCTGCGCCGCGAACGCCTCGTGGAACTTGGGGAAGGTCTTCTTCACGCATCCCGGGTCGTCGAACGTGACACCCGGGGTGCGCAGCCCGGCGACGGCGAAGCTCATGGCGATGCGGTGGTCCCCGTGGCAGGTGATCTCGGTGGCGACGGGCGTGCCGGGGTGGATCTCGATCCAGTCGCGTCCGGTCTCGACCCGGATGCCCTGCCGGCGGAGGTTCTCCGCACACGCGTCCAGCCGGTCGCACTCCTTGACGCGGGTGTTGTAGACGTCCTCGATCCGCACCGGGCCGTCGGCGAACGGCGCGATGGCGGCGAGGGTCGGCATGGTGTCGGAGATGTCGCGCATGTTGACGGTGACCCCGGACAGCCGCCCGGTGCCGGTGACGGTGGTGGCGTCCGCTCCGGTCTCCACCTCCGCGCCCATCCGCCGCAGGATGTCGACGAAGCGCAGATCGCCCTGGAGCGCGTCCGCGCCCAGGCCGGGGACGGTCGCGGAGGCGCCGGTCAGCGCGGCGGCGGCGAAGAAGTAGCTCGCGGTGGAGGCGTCGGGCTCGATGTCGTAGTCGGTGGCGCGGTAGCCGCCGGGCGGAACGGTGAGGGTGTCGCCCTCCCGCAGCACCTCGACGCCGAAGCTCCGCATCATCGCCAGGGTGATCTCGACGTACGGGGCGGAGACGAGCCCGGTGACGCGGATCCGCAGACCCTCGGCCGTGAGCGGGGCGACGAGCAGCATCGCGGTGAGGAACTGGGACGACAGGCTCGCGTCGAGTTCGAGGTCGCCGCCCTTGATGCCGCGCGCGGTGACGGTGAGCGGCAGATGGCCCTCCGCTTCCTCGTGCCGCAGGTCGACGCCGAGCCGGCGCAGGGCGTCGGTGAGCGGGGCGACGGGGCGGCGGCGCATCTGGGCGGAGGCGTCGAAGCGGTACGTGCCGTGTCCCGCGGCGGCGAGCGCGGGCAGGAAACGGGCGGCGGTGGCCGCGTCACGGCAGTACACGTCCGCCTGCCCGACGGCGGGGCCGGCCGGCCGGCCCTCGATCCGCCACCGGTCCGGCTCCCGCTCGACCGCGTAGCCCAGCTTCGTCAGCCCCTCGGCGAAGCCGTCCGTGTCGTCGGAGAGCAGCGGCCGGCGGAGCGTGGTCGTGCCCTCGGCGGCGGCTGCCAGGAACAGCGCTCTGGCGGTGACCGACTTCGAACCCGGCACGGCGACAACGGACACTTCTGGGCCTCCCGATACGACTCGGACGCGCGTCAGCGGCGTTGCTGATGCCTTGATCGGGACCGATTCTAGGTCCGCGCACATCAGGTGACGGAACCGGTGGCGTTGCCGGGCAGCACCTAGTAGCGCACCGGCAGCCGGTGGACACCGCGGATCAGCATGCCGCGGCGCCAGGTCAGGGTGGCGGGGTCCGCGTCGAGCGCCAGGTCCGGGCAGCGTTCCAGCAGGGTGCGGATCGCGGTCCGGCCCTCGATACGGGCCAGCGGGGCGCCGAGGCAGTAGTGGATGCCGTGGCCGAACGCCAGATGGCCCTGGGCGGAGCGGTGGATGTCGAAGGTGTCGGGCTCCTCGAAGCGTTCCGGGTCGCGGTCCGCTGAGGCCAGCGCCACCAGGACCGGCTCGCCGCTCGGGATGACGGTGCCGCCGATGTCGACGGGCTGGGTGGTGAACCGCCAGGTGGAGGTCTCGACGGGCCCGTCGTAGCGCAGCATCTCCTCGATCGCGCCGTCCAGCAGCGAGGGGTCGGCGCGCAGCTCGGCGAGCTGGCCGGGGTGCCGGAGCAGTGCCAGTACCCCGTTGGAGATCAGGTTGACGGTCGTCTCGTGCCCGGCGACCAGGAGCAGGAAGGCCATCCCGACGAGTTCCTCGGCCGACAGCTGGTCGCCGTCCTCGTGCCGGGTGCGGATCAGGGCGCTCATCAGGTCGTCGGCGGGGGCACTGCACCGTTTGTCCTCGATGAGCTCCACCAGGTAGGCGCCCATGGCCTCCACCGCGGCGTTCTCCGCCTCGGCGCCGGCCTGCCCGACGATCACGTTGGACCAGCGCCGGAACGCTTCGCGGTCCAGCGACGGGACGCCGAGCAGTTCGCAGATGACGGTCATCGGGAGCGGGAAGGCGAGCGCGTCCACCAGGTCGGCGCGGCCGAGCGGCAGCATCTCGTCCAGCAGCTCGTCGGTGATCTCCTGGACCCGGGGCCGCAGCGCCTCGACACGGCGTGCGGTGAACTCCTTGGCCACCAGCTTCCGGAGCCGGGTGTGCTGCGGTGCGTCGGCCTCCAGCATGTTGGCGCTGATGGCGCCGGGTTCGGCGAGCGGGTCCAGGGTGCGCCAGCTCTTGCTGAACCGGGAGTCGGCGAGCGCCGAGCGCACCGCCTCATGGCCGACGACGAGCCACAGCTCGCCGTTGTCGACGGTGCGGACCCGATGGACCGGGCCCTGCTCCCGCAGCTTGGCGTAGATCGGGTACGGGTCGGCGGTGAACTCCTCGCCGTAGGCGGTCAGATCGATGATCTCGGACATGCCCATAACCTCCCCCTGGTCAGACGGGTTCGCCTTGCTCCGCACGGTAACCGGCCGTCGGCGGAGCGCGCCTCCCCCTCACGGAGGAGTACAGCGGGCAGGAGGTCAGGGGACCCGGGGGTCCGGTGGTCAGGGGGTCCGGTGGTCAGGGGGTCCGGTGGTCAGGGGGTCAGCGGGCGTCCGCCAGGCGGGCCAGCAGCTCGGTCAGCCGCTTGGCGACGGTGTCGCGGTCGCCTTCGGTGAGCTCAGGTCCCATCCCGCAGGCGACGGCGCCCGCGGCGATCCAGTCCGGCGCGGTGTCGACCGTGATGCCGCCGGCGGGCAGCAGCGCGGCCTGCGGAAGGGCGGCGCGCACGTCCTTGATCCAGCCGGGGGCGTAGCCGGAGGCGGGGAAGAGCTTGAGCGCGTCCGCGCCGAGTTCCATGGCGCGGACCATCTCGGTGGGGGTCGCCACGCCGGGGAAGACCGGGACGCCGTAGCGGTGCCCGGTCCGTAGGACGCCCTCGTCCAGGCTCGGCGACACCAGGAAGCGGGCTCCGGCGTCGACGGCCATCCGGGCGGAGGTGGCGTCCAGTACGGTGCCCGCGCCGATGATCGCGTCATCGCCGACCTCGCGGACGAGGGTGGTCACCGCTTCGAGCGCGAAGGGTGTGGTGAGCGAGATCTCCAGTGTGGTCAGCCCGGCCGAGAGCAACGTGTCGGCCACCGCGGCGGCCTGGTCGTAGCTCTCGCTGCGGACGATGGCGAAAACCCGCTGGGCCAGCGCGGCCCGGGTGATCTCCCAGCGGTACACGGCGGATCGCCGTCCTTCCTCGGTGCTGTGGAACGGGGGCGGATCATCGTCTCCCTGGAACGCTATCGGGTGCCTCTGACACCGAGGCCTGCGGTTCGCGGGGATGTATCCGGTCCGTAACACGCGAAAGAGCGGGGCGGGCGCCGGAGGAAGGTCCGGCGCCCGCCCCGCTCACTGGGGTCGGAAGGCGGTGGGCAGAGGGATCGGCAGCTGCTCGGCAGGGCGCTCACCAGGCACCCGGAAGGATGCTCAGCAGGCACCCGGAAGGGTGCTCAGCAGCTGAAGTCGACCAGCTTGAACGACGCGTAGTGGTCGGCGGTGTAGTAGTCCTCGTCGACCGCTTGGCCGGTGATGATCCGGCGGGCGCCGCGGGTCGGCGACCCGGGCGTGACGACGGTGTACTCGTGGTAGTAGCCGCTGGTGTGACTGGGCAGCAGGTGTTCCTGGTTCCGGAACACGACGCCGTCCTGCGAGTACGGGAACGGCCCGCCCGCGTCGATGAGGTCGAGGGTGTGGTGGGCCTGCGACGGCAGCGCCGAATAGCAGATGCTGCCCACCGCGTTGACCGTCACCGTGGCGGACGAGCCGACGGCGGCGGAGGTGGGGGCGAGGGCGGCGGGAGAGGCGGCGACCGCCGGGCCGCCGACGAGGAGGGTGCCCGCGAGGACGGCGAGCGCGCCGATACGAGTGAGACGTGGGGTTCTCATGGACACCACCATGACGCGCGTAGACCTGGCCCCGTCAATGCCAACCACACACTGTTTTCCAGGAGTTAACCGGTCACGGAAGATGTGTGAGAACCGGCGCGGGCCCGGCACGATCGGCCCGGGTGACCGGCCGGCCGGCCCGTACGGACGCCGCTCAGCCCTGGTGGGTGGAGAACAGCCCGCCCGTCGGCCCCTGCTTGTCGCCGCCCTGAGCCTTCTTCAGCGCGTTGGCCAGACCCTCGATCGTCATCGACTGCAGGATGACGCGGCCGTTGCCCTCCAGGGTGGCCAGCGACAGCCCCTCGCCGCCGAAGACCGCGTTCATCAGCCCCTGCCGGTCGAGGCCGCCGATCCGCTGCACCCCGTACTCGATGCCCTCCTCGAAGGCGACGATGCAGCCGGTGTCGACCTCGATCCGGCCGCCGAAGTCCGCCGGGTTGAGGTCGATGAAGTTGCCCGCGCCCGCGATGATCACCGTGCCGTGCCCCGTGAACTTCTCCAGGATGAAGCCCTCGCCGCCGCTGCGGCCGGTCCGTCCGCCCTGGAAGGCGATACCGAAGTGGACGGTCGACTCGGCGGCCACGAAGGCGTCCTTCTCGGCGAACCAGGCCCGCGAACCGTCCAGCTCCAGGGCCCGCATCTCACCGGGCAGCACCCCGGCGAAGCCGACGGTGCCCTCGCCGCCGGACGCGGCGAAGTACTGGAAGGCGAGGCTCTCGCCCGCCAGCGCCCGCTGCCCCGCCTGCATGGCCGTGCCCATCGCCTGGCGCAGCATGCCGCTCATGCCGCCGGACGCGCCGCCGCCCGGCTGGACACCGCCAGGTCCCGACAGCCGGGTCTCCATGGTGACGTTCGACGTCTTGAACAGGAACTTCCCCGCCTCGCAGTACACCGTCTGACCTGGCTGAAGGGTGCATACGGTCATCTGCATGGCGGTGCCGACGATCTGCTGCTGCAGGGTCACAGCGGGGCTCCTTGGCGGGACGAGGTGCGACAAGGCGGGAGCATCCGATTGCTCCCGCTTTGTCAACGTACCTCCAGGCGGGCCTCCCGGACGGTTGGGCTCCGGTTCCAGGGCGCGCCGCCGGAGTCGAGCAGCCTGGCCAGCGGCAGGGTGGCCGCGCCGACCGTGACCGCGTCGGGGCCGAGCCGGCCCATCTCGATGGAGGTCTGGGCGCAGGGGTGGTGCAGCGCGTAGGCCACCGCCGCCTCGCGGACGGCCGGCAGCAGCCGGGGGCCGATCATGAGCCCGGCCCAGCCGCCGATCACGATGCGCTGGGGGTTGAAGAGATTGATCAGGTCGGCGATGCCCGCGCCCAGGTACTCGGCGGTCTCCGCCAGCAGCGCGGCCGCGGACGGGTCCTCGTCGGCGGCGGTCAGCAGGGCCGTGAGGCCCGCTTCCTCGCTCTGCCCCTCCGGGGCCCGGCCCCAGCGTTCCAGCAGCGCCTCGGCGCCGACATAGGCCTCCAGGCAGCCGCGGGCGCCGCACCGGCAGAGCCGGCCGCCCACCTGGAGGGTGGTGTGACCCCACTCCCCCGCGCTGCTGGTGGCCCCCCGGTACGGCTTGCCGTCGGCGACCACGCAGGCGCCGACGCCCGAGCCGAGCAGCGCGATGACGGCGCTGCTCGCGCCGCGTCCGGCGCCGAACCACATCTCGGCCTGGCCCAGCGTCTTGGCGCCGTTGTCGATGTAGAGCGGCAGGTCGGTGCCGGCCCGCAGCAGGCGGCCGAACGGGACCGCGTTCCAGCCGATGGTCTGGCCGTGCACGACGATGCCCTCGCCGCTGCCGAGGTCGATACCTGAGCCGCCCGAGCCGCCCTGGCCGCCGGAACCGCCCGAGCCGCCCTGGCCGTTGGCGCCGTCACCCTGCTCGACGATGCCGGGGACCCCGACGCCCACCCCGAGCACATCGCTCTCGGAGATGCCCGCGTCCCGGACGACGGCCGAGAGACCATCGAGAATCAGCCGTACGACGTGGTCGACGTCATGGCCGCTGTCCGACAGCGGCAGGTCCGCCGCGGCGAGTTCGGTGAGGGCGAGGTCGAACAGCTCGACCCGGACCCGGGTCTCCCCGACATCCACCCCCACGACGCAGCCGTAACCGGCGGCGACCCTGAGCAGGATCCGCGGCCGTCCGCCGTCGGAGTCGACGGAACCGGCCTCCTCGACCAGCCCGTCGGCGATCAGATCGCCGACGACGTTGCTGATCGATCCCGCGCTCAGCCCGGAGTCCCGTCCCAACTCCTGGCGACTGAGTGGTCCTTCGAAATACAGGTGGCGCAACAGCGCCGACCGGTTGCCGCGCCGCAGGTCACGCACGGTTCGTTTGCCTCGATCTGCCATTCGGTCCTCCTCCCCTGGCTCCCCGGCTGAAATCTATCGGTGCGCGAAGTCTTGACGCCACCTTTTCTCACAAGTTAAATCACGCCCTGAAATAAGACACGGCCCCTGTTCACTTCTTGAACTGATCCAGACCCGTTCCCGACCTGTTCCTGACGTCTTCCGGACCCGTTCCTGTCAGGTTCCGCACCAGTCCAGACCCGTTCCCGTTCCGTAGCGATCCCACCCCTGAGAGGGGACCGTCATGCGTACCTACCACCGGGCAGTCGCGGCCACCGCCATCGCCGCAGCGATGGCACTCACCGCTTCCGCCTGCGGCGGCGGCTCCAGCAGCAACGACAGCGGCGGCAACAGCAGCCCGAAGACCCTGACGTACTGGGCGAGCAACCAGGGCACCAGCCTGGAGAACGACAAGCAGGTGCTGGAGCCCGAGCTCAAGAAGTTCGAGCAGCAGACCGGGATCAAGGTCAAGCTGGAGGTCGTCCCCTGGTCCGACCTGCTCAACAGAATTCTGGCCGCGGCCACTTCGGGCCAGGGGCCCGACGTGCTGAACATCGGCAACACCTGGTCGGCGTCCCTCCAGGCCACCGGTGCGCTGCTCCCGTTCGACGCCACCACCTTCTCCAAGATCGGCGGCAAGGACCGCTTCGTCAGCGCCGCGCTCGCCGCCGCCGGCGCGCAGGGCAAGGACCCGGCCGCCGTGCCGCTGTACTCGCTGGCCTACGGGCTCTACTACAACAAGAAGATGTTCGCCGACGCGGGCATAGCCGCCCCGCCGACGACCTGGGACGAACTGGTCGCCGACGGCAAGAAGCTCACCAAGGACGGCAAGTACGGCCTCGCCGTCGAGGGCGGCAACGGCTCGGAGAACATCCACCACGCCTTCGTCCTCGCCAAGCAGCACGGCTCGGACTTCTTCGACGCCTCCGGCAAAGCCACCTTCGACACCCCGGAGAACGTCGCCGCCGTCAAGCAGTACATCGACTTCATCGGCAAGGACAAGATCGCAGCCCCCGGCAACGCCGAGTACGCCGCCAACCAGTCCCTCGCCGACTTCGCGACCGGCAAGGCCGGCATGCTGATGTGGCAGGCCGCCGCCTCCTCGCTGAAGTCCCACGGCATGAAGCCCGAAGACTACGGCGTGGCGCCGGTTCCGTTCCAGACCGCGGGCGCCACGGGTGCGCACGCCATCAACTCGATGGTCGCCGGCATCAACCTCGCGGTCTTCAAGAACACCAAGAACCTCGACGGCTCACTGAAGTTCGTCAACTTCATGACCAGCGCCGCCGAGCAGAAGACCCTCAACGCCACCTACGGCTCGCTGCCGCCGGTCAAGGACGCGCAGAGCGACCCGGCCTTCTCCACCCCCGACCTGAAGACGCTCGCCGAGGTGCTCGCCAAGAGCGCCGCCCCGCTGCCGCAGGTCCCCAATGAGAGCCAGTTCGAGACGCTCGTCGGCACCGCGATGAAGGAGCTCTTCGCGCAGGCCGCCTCAGGCAAGGACGTCACCACCGATTCCGTGAAGAACGCCCTCACCAAGGCCCAGCAGCAGATGCCGGCCTCGTGATCGCGCGACTGCGCCGGATCGGCCTGCCCTACCTCCTCCTGCTTCCCGCGCTGCTGCTCGAACTGCTGATCCACCTCATCCCGATGATCGTCGGTATCGTGATGAGCTTCAAACAGCTCACCCAGTTCTTCATCCGCGACTGGGGCGCCGCGCCCTGGGCCGGCCTGGACAACTACCGCGTAGCGGTGGACTTCGACGCCCCGGTCGGCCAGGCGCTGCTGCACTCGTTCTGGGTCACCCTCTGCTTCACCGTCCTCGCCGTGGGGCTCTCCTGGCTCCTCGGCACCGCGGCGGCGATCCTCATGCAGGACGCCTTCCGCGGCCGGGGATTCCTGCGGGCGATCTTCCTTGTCCCGTACGCGCTGCCGGTCTACGCGGCCGTCATCACCTGGTCGTTCATGTTCCAGCGCGATACGGGCCTGATCAACCATGTGATCCACGACCAGCTGCACCTCACCTCCGAGCGGTCGTTCTGGCTGATCGGCGACAACAGCTTCACCGCCCTCGTCACCGTCTCCGTCTGGCGCTCGTGGCCGTTCGCGTTCCTGTGCCTGATGGCAGGGCTGCAGAACATCCCGCGTGAGCTGTACGAGGCGGCGTCGATGGACGGCGCGGGCGTCTGGCAGCAGATCCGCCGGATCACCCTGCCGTCGCTGCGGCCGGTCAACCAGGTGCTGGTGCTGGTGCTCTTCCTGTGGACGTTCAACGACTTCAACACGCCCTACGTGCTGTTCGGCAGGTCGGCGCCGGAGGCCGCCGACCTGATCTCCATCCACATCTACCAGTCGTCGTTCGTCACCTGGAACTTCGGCTCCGGCTCGGCCATGTCCGTCCTCCTGCTGCTGTTCCTGCTGGTCGTCACGGCCATCTATCTGCTCGTCACGTCACGCAGGAGGGATGCGGCCGATGCGTAAACCCCCTCCTCCCCCGTCCCCGATGGCGCAGCCGAAGTCCTTCATCTGGACCCGGAGGATCTTCCTCACCCTGCTCACGGTCTTCACGCTCGCCCCGGTGTACGTGATGCTCAGCTCCTCGCTGAAGCCGCTGCAGGACGTGCAGGGCTCCTTCCGGTGGATCCCGAGCGGCTTCACGTTCCGGCCGTACATCGACATCTGGCACACGGTCCCGCTCGCCAAGTACTTCGTGAACTCGGTGATCGTCTCGGTCAGCGCGACCGTGGCCTCGGTGGCCGTGGCGATCTTCGCCGCCTACGCCGTCAGCCGCTACCGCTTCAAGGGCCGCAAGTTCTTCACCGTGACGGTGCTGTCCACCCAGATGTTCCCGGGCATCCTCTTCCTCCTCCCGCTCTTCCTGATCTTCGTCAACATCGGGAACGCGACGGGGATCGCCCTCTACGGCAGCCGCGGCGGCCTCATCCTCACCTATCTGACGTTCTCGCTCCCCTTCTCCATCTGGATGCTCGTCGGCTACTTCGACTCCATCCCGCGCGATCTCGACGAGGCCGCGATGGTGGACGGCTGCGGCCCGCTCGGCGCGCTGTTCCGCGTCGTCGTCCCGGCCGCGGTCCCCGGCATCGTCGCGGTGTCGGTGTACGCCTTCATGACGGCCTGGGGCGAGGTGCTCTTCGCGTCGGTCATGACGAACGACACCACCCGCACCCTCGCCGTCGGCCTGCAGGGATACGCCACCCAGACCGACGTGTACTGGAACCAGGTCATGGCCGCCTCACTCGTCGTGAGTGTGCCCGTGGTCGCCGGGTTCCTGCTGCTCCAGCGCTACTTGGTCGTCGGACTCACCGCCGGCGCCGTCAAGTGACCACCACCGAAAGGCTGCTCGTGAACGACCTCAGCGCTCTCCCCGCCGACTTCATCTGGGGTGCGGCGACCGCCGCCTACCAGATAGAAGGAGCGGTGGACGAGGACGGCCGGTCCCCCTCGATCTGGGACACCTTCTCCCACACCCCGGGCAAGGTGGCGGAGGGTGACACCGGCGACGTGGCCTGCGACCACTACCACCGGGTACCCGAGGACATCTCCCTCATGGGCGATCTCGGCCTGGACGCCTACCGGTTCTCCATCGCCTGGCCCCGTGTCATGCCGCAGGGCGGCGGGCCGGTCAACCCGGCCGGACTCGCCTTCTACGACCGGCTCACCGACTCCCTCCTCGAAGCGGGCATCACCCCCTTCCCGACGCTCTACCACTGGGACCTGCCACAGGCCCAGCAGGACCGGGGCGGCTGGCCGGAGCGGGAGACCGCGGAGCGGTTCGGCGAGTACGCGTCGGTGGTCGCCGAAGCCCTCGGCGACCGCATCCACGACTGGGCGACGCTCAACGAGCCGCTCTGCTCGTCCTGGATCGGCCACCTCGAGGGCAAGATGGCCCCCGGCCTCACCGACATCACGGCCGCGGTCCGCGCCTCGTACCACCTGCACCTGGGGCACGGCCTCGCCGTCCAGGCGATCCGCGCCGCCAACCCGAACGCCCGCATCGGCATCGTCAACAACCTCAGCCCCTGCGAGCCCGCCACCGACCGCGAGGCCGACCAGGCCGCCGCGATCCGCGCCGACGGCCACACCAACCGCTGGTGGCTCGACCCGATCCACGGCCGCGGCTACCCGCAGGACATGGTCGACCTGTACGGCGTCGACCTCCCGATCCGCAGCGGCGACCTCGACACCATCGCGGCCCCGCTCGACTGGCTCGGCGTCAACTACTACTTCCGCAACGTCATCGCCGACGACCCCACCGGCCTGCCGCCGCGCGCCAAGCAGGTCTACCTGCCGGGCGTCCGGCGCACGGCGATGGACTGGGAGGTCTACGGCGACGGCCTGGAGCAGCTGCTCGTCCGGGTCGCCGAGGAGTACGGGGCCGAGCGGATCTTCGTCACCGAGAACGGCTCCGCCTACCCCGACACCGTCGGCCCCGACGGCCAGGTCGACGACCCGGAGCGACAGGCCTACCTGGAGGAGCACCTGGCCGCCTGCGCGAGAGCGGTGCGCCGCGGCGCACCGCTGGCCGGCTACTTCGCGTGGTCGCTGCTGGACAACTTCGAGTGGGCCTACGGCTACGACAAGCGCTTCGGCCTGATCCACGTCGACTACCCGACGCAGAAGCGCACCATCAAGGGCAGCGGCCGCCGCTACGCCGACATCATCGCCGCCCACCACCGCCGCGCCCGCCGCGCGGCCTGACGGTTCGCTCGCACTTGTGCCCGGCATCCGTCCCGCACGGGGAGGACGGCTGCCGGGCACTCACCCCGCGGCGGGCAGACGGCGGCTGCCAGGCCCTCACACGGCGGCGGGCAGACGGCGGCTTCCAGGCCCTCACCCCGCGAGCGGGATGAGGGCGGAGCCGGGCACTCGCCCCGCGAGCGGGATGAGGGCGGAGCCGGGCACTCGCCCCGCGGGCGGGATGAGGGCGGAGCCGGGCACTCACTCACCCCGCCGCGAGCTCCAGCCGGCAGCGGACCTGCTTCCCGACCGGCGACCGCGCCACCCGCCACCCCGACGTGAGCAGATCCACGAGCGCCAGCCCCCGCCCGGACTCGGCGTCGGCGTCATCCATCGCCACCGCGCGCCGGCGCGGAATCCGCGCCGGATCCGGATCGTGCACCCCTAACACCACCACCGTCCGCCCGACGGACAGCTCCACCACCAGCGGCACCCACTCCCCGCACGCCCGAACCGAGTTCCCGACCAGCTCGGACAGCACGAGCTGCGCGCTCTCGGCCGTCTCGGTGTCAACGCCCGCCGAGGCGAGGGTCTTACGGGTCAGCTCCCGGACGGCGCGCAGGTTGTCGCCGGAAGCGACGAGGTGGACGACGAAGCCGTGCGGTCTGGTGCGGAGGTAAAAGCCGGGGGTTGGGGGTCCGTGCACTTCGGCCATGTCGTACATGGCACCTCCACAGGCAGCGTCGGATCATGTCGCGCCGTGCGCCGGGTCATCGACCCTGCGTGACGACTCTCCGATGGTGGCGCTTTTCTGATTCCATCGCAAGTTTTCTACCCGATATGAATGACGCTTCATCACTGACCGTTCTCTTCAACCCGGTTGCTGGTGTAGGACTGCGGCTATGCCCAACTCTCCGCTGATCCCGACCGTCCGGCGCCGCCGCCTCGGCGCAACCCTGAAGAGGCTGCGCAACGACGCCGGGCTGACGCTCGACGAAGCCGCCATCGCCATGGGGTGGAGGGGCCCGAAGATGTCGAAGATCGAGAACGCGGCACAGGCCATCCGGCCGGCCGAGGTCAGCTCACTGCTCCAGATCTACGGCGTCGGCGATCCTGAAGTGCACGCAGCGCTCGAGAACTTGGCAAAGGACGCGAGCAAGAAGGGGTGGTGGCAGACGTACAGCGGCATCGTTGCGCCCGCTTACGCCGACTACATCTCGCTGGAGTCCGACGCCGAGCAGATCTGCGAGTGGGCGCCTCTCGTGGTCCCCGGACTATTGCAGACGGCGGCCTACGCACGCGAGAACATCGCGGGCATCACCACGTCGCGAACCCCGGACGATATCGCGGCACTGGCCGAGGTCCGGCTGGCACGCCAGTCCGTGCTCACCCGGCCTGGCAATCCACTGGAGTTGTGGGTAATCATCCACGAGGCAGCCCTGCATCAACGGTTCGTGGTCCGTCCGGCGACGATGCGCGAGCAACTGCGCCGCCTACTCGACACAGCCGAAATGCCGAACGTGACCATCCAGTTGATGCCGCTGGACTGCAGCACCCATCCGGGTGTCGTGGGCGGATTCTCCATCGTCTCGTTCCCCGGTCCCATCCCGGACGTGGTCCTGCTGGAAAACCTGAGCGGAGCGGCATACGTTGAGGGCGATGAAGCTGTGCCCTTCACCAAAGCGTTCGAGCGGATCCGTGCGACAGCGCTGCCGGTGGAAGACTCACTCGCCCGTATCGCGCAGATGGAAGAAGGCCACAGAAAGTGAACGGACCCAAGGCGGAGCTGTACACGCACGACCTCTCCGTCGCAGCCTGGCGCAAGTCCTCCGCCAGCGGAGCCGAGAACAACTGCGTGGAGATCGCAGATCTCCCCAACGGCGCCGTCGCCGTGCGCGACTCCAAGAACCCGGGGCGGGAGCCCCTCCGGTTCGACGCGGCCGAGTGGGCCGCGTTCCGCGCAGGGGTCATCGCCGGCGAGCTCTGATCCGGCCGGGCGGGTGCGTAGCTGAGGTCAGAGCGATGCGAAGCGCCCTTCTGCGGCGCTGCGCACCTTGACCGGGCGGAGGGGCGGCCCCGGCGCTGCGCGCCTGCCAGTGAAGCGGCCCGCTGCGCGGCCCGAGCCAAGCGATCCGGTCCGCTGCGCTCCCCGGGCGGGGTGGGGGTGGCATGTGGCCGGGGCGGCGCGGCTTTGTCGGGGAGGCCCCGGAAGGCGAGCACCGCGTGCTTCGGATCAGCTTGCGTGGCCGGACTGCCGCTATACCGGCGTTTGACCGTCCTTAGTGATCCGGGCCAGCCAAAACACCGCCTCATAGGACCCGCAGGACATCCCCCGTCACACCAGCACCACCTCCGGCCGAGGACGGTGGGCCAAACCATCACCCGCAGAGCACCACGAGCTCAACCCGCTCCAGCCCCGCCAAGGGGAGCGCAGCGGACCGGGATCGCTTCGCGCGGGGCCGCGCAGCGGGCCGACCCGCTGGCAGGCGCGCAGCGCCGGGGCCTCCCTCCGCCCGGTCAAGGTGCGCAGCGCCGCAGACGCACCCCTTCGTACTGTCGGAACCTCGGCCACCCCACCACCCGCACCCCGGCGCTAAGGAATTACGCCGCAGCCGCCGCGTCCCGGTAGAGCATCGTGCGGAAGATCCCGGAGACCGTGGTGCCTACCAGCAGCGTGCAGAACAGCAGCAGGGCGGCGAACAGTCCGCCCGCGATGGCGAGCCCCATGCTGTTCGACTCCGCTGCGAGCATGAATGCCGCGAATCCGATGACCACCGAGAGAACCATGGGCAGCGCGATCCACAGCGAGCCGAACACCTGGCGGGAGAACGTCTCGCGCAGCATCCGCGCCGACCGGCGGGTGCTCTCGACGACCCCGAGGCCGTCGATCATCATGGCCGGCAGCGCCAGGTAGGTGGCGACGGCCCATCCGGCGCTGAAGAGTTCGCCCAGGATCCAGCCGACGACCGGGATCCGCTCCAGCTGTCGGATGAGCAGCAGAACCGTCGTGCTGAGCAGACTCCACGCCAGCAGCCGTCGCCAGTTCCGCACAGCTCGCCGATAGTTCGCGCCGATCCGGACCGGCTCTCCCCGCAGCACGTCATCGACCGCGCAGATCATCGCGGCGCTGCAGAGCGTGAGCACGAATCCCAGCAGGAGATAGCCGACGCCCACGTAGAGGACGTCGAAGGTGGACTCTGACGATTCGGCTCCGTCCAGAAGGAGCGTCAGCGCCGCCACGCCGCCGGCTATCATTATCAGCGCGGAACCGCTGAGCAGCGGAAACATCAGCAGGCGGCGGTTTCTTCGCAGTACCCCGAAGGACAGGCGAACGGGCTTGACGGTACTCACGAGAGGTCCCCCACGGATGGTCATACTTCGTCGACGCGGCACAGGTTATGTCAGTCGCCGAGGCCCGCTCGCCACCGACCGAATCGCCCGATACGCGGAACCGCCGACCGCCCCCGGCCGATGCTCGGCTGGGGGCGGTCAACGTACGTACAGTCAGCCTGCGTTCAGCTGATTTCTTCGGTGCGGGTGGTGAGTTGTTCAGCACCGCGCGCCGTGAGGGAGCCGTGCAGGCGCAGGCGGGAGATGCCGCCGTCGGGGAAGATGTCGATCC
>NZ_JAAIKO010000326.1 GCF_016107395.1 Streptomyces fildesensis | reverse complement strand
AACACATAAAAAGTAATAATAAAAACTAGAACTACAGCACGCAACTAATCTTCTTTAAGTCCTCCTTATGAGACCCAGTTCTTGTTTAACACTTAACCTCCTTCAACCCATGGCCGAAGTACAAAAATGTTGGGTCAGCAGCTCCATCCTTGTAGTAAGCAAATACCAAGGAGCCATCATCATGCATGCTCTCTCCCACAAAAAATTGAAGGTCACTA
>NZ_JAAIKO010000325.1 GCF_016107395.1 Streptomyces fildesensis | reverse complement strand
TCGCGGCGTGCATCGCCTCGACGGGGGCGATGGTGGCGGCGGTGCTGATCCCGGCAGGGCTGATGACGTTGTAGGTCGCGAACAGGTACGTCTGTGCGGCCTGGTCCTCCAACTGCAGGGCCAGTTTGGCGACGGAGCCGACATCGGTCGCCTTGCCGAGTGCGGCGGTGACGTCGGCCTGGTTGGACAGCGGCACATTGGTGATGGCGGGCTTGCCGGCGCCGGTCAGGACCGCGTTCCAGGCTTTGGCGT
>NZ_JAAIKO010000324.1 GCF_016107395.1 Streptomyces fildesensis | reverse complement strand
GCTCGCCTTCGTAAACCTGGATCAGAACTCCGGGCTGGTTGTCGGAGTACGTGGAGAAGATCTGCTCTTTCTTCGTGGGAATGGTGGTGTTCCGAGGAATCAAAACGGTCATGACTCCGCCGGCGGTTTCGAGGCCAAGGCTGAGAGGCGTGACATCGAGAAGTAGAAGGTCTTGCACTTTCTCGTTGCCTTCACCGCTCAGGATGGCGGCTTGAACCGCGGCTCCATAGGCGACGGCTTCGTCGGGGTTGAT
>NZ_JAAIKO010000323.1 GCF_016107395.1 Streptomyces fildesensis | reverse complement strand
CCGGAGAGAGTGGAAGGAAGGGGTGGGGAATGGGGGAGGTCAGGCGAGAAAATTCTTGCCGGAGAAAGTTTCGCCGAACTGCCATTTTGCAGGGATGACGTCGACAGAGGTAGAGCTGCGACCGTCGCTACCTTGGACGCGGAAGGAAAGGGACTGGCCGACGAGAACGGCGTTGGACTGCCAGTTTTGGCCCCAGTTTCTGCTCATGCTCATCCAGGCGGTTCGAGAACCTTTGACGCTGACCTTGACGAGG
>NZ_JAAIKO010000322.1 GCF_016107395.1 Streptomyces fildesensis | reverse complement strand
AATTTTCTCTGCCCAGGATTTATAATCGTTGTCATCCTGGTCATTCTAAAATACCTGGGAGTTTACGAAGACGAGATGACGATGAACACAATGGAGGAACCAATTAGGGTTGATGAAACAACACTGGCCGTGGAAGACAAGTCAATTCGTTTCTATGGAACCAGTGCCGACGACGAAGAAGAGAGATTGTCGAGTAGTTCTTCAGATGATCTGTACGATGCAAAGCTCTGTGTGATCTGCTATGATGATCAAC
>NZ_JAAIKO010000321.1 GCF_016107395.1 Streptomyces fildesensis | reverse complement strand
GCACCTCGCGGTGCTTACACCTCTCGCCTATCGAAGTTATGTTCAAAAACCTCGTCCGAGAACTTGTATAGAGAAGGATTTCCCGCGGCAGTTCTTCCATACCAACTTAGCTGCCCGGCGCTGCTATTAGCATAACAACCGGTACACCATAGGTTGGCCCAACCCAGTCCTCTCGTACTAGGGTTGGCTCCTCGCAGTTCTCCCTTTCACACCAACGGTAGATAGGAACCAAACTGTCTCACGACGTTCTAAA
>NZ_JAAIKO010000320.1 GCF_016107395.1 Streptomyces fildesensis | reverse complement strand
GAGAGCGGCGGACACTCCAGGCCGCAACGAAAAACGCGGCAACCGCACCGATCATCGGCGGCAGCCGTCCACGGATTCCGAAATGCGGCTTAAGCTACATATAAAGCACCACGGGTCGCGAGCTCCCGCAATCTGCCGGAGCCGAATGGGGCCGCCCGGGCCCCACCGCCGGCTTGGGAACGGCCCTCCCCCTTTCCGGTTGCTGCCGGACGGGCCGTCGGCCCAGGCCCCCCATCAGATTGCATCCTGCACCC
>NZ_JAAIKO010000319.1 GCF_016107395.1 Streptomyces fildesensis | reverse complement strand
CTCATTTTCTCGCAATAATGCCCGTATCTTCTATCCACCTCTTCCACCAAAGAAAGAAGCCTGGTTCTTCTTTTCTGTAATTCCATGAAACCCAGATCGGAGAAAAAAGTTTGCCTTCTTGAACAAGAACCACCTTCATCATCTCCGCCATTCCTTAATAATAATGATCTGTGATTTTTTTCATGGGAAATCTGCTGGTGTGACGCTTTGATCACGAACCCATCTCTGGAACAAGAATCGACATATCTGCAAGC
>NZ_JAAIKO010000318.1 GCF_016107395.1 Streptomyces fildesensis | reverse complement strand
CACAGAACGGAGGCTGACGCTCACCTACCAAACAAAGATGCCGATGAGAGATATGGCGATTGGCCACGCCCACGAGGCTGTTCGCCTCGACAGCCTGAGAGCAGCCCTGGCGGAGTTCTTCTCCACCCTTATCTTCGTCTTCGCCGGAGAAGGCTCCGGCATGGCATTCAACAAACTGACCAGCAACGCCTCGATGACCCCTGCAGGACTCGTGGCGGCAGCACTTTCCCACGCGTTCGCTCTCTTTGTTGCGG
>NZ_JAAIKO010000317.1 GCF_016107395.1 Streptomyces fildesensis | reverse complement strand
CTCCGGATGCTCCTCTTTAACATATTGAATAAGTTCACACTCAGAAGAGAAAAGCAACATTTGTCGAGCATCATCCAGTGCAAGGCGATCATAAGCCTTCTCACTACACCCAGCAATTTCATCTCTTACAGTCTTGGCCAAAAGATCCATAAAATAATCATAGGCCTCGTGTGGTGCGGTCTGTCTGGCACTCAGCACGCGACCATAAGCCCCTTCCATAAAGGATTGCTCCAGCTCAACTGCATGCTTGATGCA
>NZ_JAAIKO010000031.1 GCF_016107395.1 Streptomyces fildesensis | reverse complement strand
CCCGACCACGCCACCGCACTACTCAAGATCATCTGCTGAGAACGCATCAGCCCTGCCGTCAGCCGGTCCAGCTCCTCGGCCGTCAGCTTCAGATCCGCCACCGCCAGCAGCGCTGGCAGCTGCTCCACGGTGCGCGCGCTCGCGATCGGCGCCGCGACGGTCGGCTGCGCCGCCAGCCAGGCCAGCGCCACGGTCGCGACCTCGGCGTCATGCGCCTGCGCGACCTCGTCCAGCGCCACCAGCACCCGCTGTCCGCGGCCGGTCGCCAGGTACTTCCCCGCGCCGCCCGCCCGCGGGCTGTCCACCACGGTGCCGGTCCGGTACTTGCCGGTCAGGAAGCCGGAGGCCAGCGCGTAATAGGGGACCGACGACAGGCCGTGCGAGGCGACCACCTCGGCCATCGCCCCCTCGTAGTCCGTGCGCTCCACCAGGTTGTAGAGCTGCTGCAGGGCGACGTACGAGGCCAGCCCCTCCCGCTCGGAGAAGGCCAGCGACTCCGCCAGCCGCTCCGCGGAGATGTTGGACGCGGCGATCTGCCGCACCTTGCCCTCGCGCACCAGCTCGTCCAGGGCGCCGAGGATCTCCTCGACGGGGATCTGCGGGTCGTCGAAGTGCGTGTAGTAGAGGTCGATGTGGTCCGTGCCGAGCCGGCGCAGCGACGCCTCGGCGGCGGCCCGGATGTTGTCGGCCCGCAGTCCCTTGAAGTCCGGGTGGCTGCTGACCTTGGTGGCGACCACGATCGCGTCCCGGTTGCCGCGGGAGGCCAGCCACTTCCCGATGAGGGTCTCCGACTCACCGCCCGAGTTGCCCGGGACCCACGCCGAGTAGCCGTCGGCGGTGTCGACGAAGTTGCCGCCGGCCGCCGCGTACGCGTCCAGTACGGCGAAGCTCTGCGCCTCGTCGGCCGTCCAGCCGAACACGTTGCCGCCCAGGGCGAGCGGGAAGACGTCCAGATCAGATGTTCCGATGCGTGCCATGGGCACCTACAACCGGCCGGGAGCCGGCGGTATTCCTGCGGGGAGGTGACAGGGGGAGGTTCCGGCGGACGTGACGGGGACGTGGCGTCGGTCTCCCAGGCGCACCCGGGGGTGCCCGGGATTCCGCTTGTTCGCTAGGGTCGGGCAGCATGTCGAACCCTGAGAACAACTACGACCCCGCCGGCGACACCCAGATGTTCCGCGCCTTCGTCGAGGAGCCGCAGCAACTCCAGCAGCAGCAGGCCCAGACCGGGTCCGGCAAGCGCACGGGCCTGATCATCGGCATCGTCGTCGCCGTCCTGGTGATCGCCGGAGTCGTCGCGCTCGCGATGCGCTGACGGCACCGCCCGACGGCACGGGACCGGACCGCGTCGCTCACGTAAGGGTGACGTCCCGGGTCTCGATGTGCATGCCCAGCGGAACCCGCCAGGCATCCACGCAGATCTCCCAGGTCTGCACCTTGGAGGCGCCGCCCGCCAGGGGCACCGGCACCGGCTTCGTGGTCTCGATCGTCGCCCAGTCGATGCCGAGGCCGCCGATGATGTGGGTGCCGAAGGTGACGCTGCCTGAAGTCGCCGCTCTGCCGCCGGAATTGGTGAAGGTGACCGTCACCTTCTCGCACCACCGGTCCGCGGCCGGAGCGCGCTTCGGCGTGCTCACGGTCAGCCGCGCGGGCGATGCCGGCGGCGTCGTGCCCGGTGGTGGCGTGTGCGGTGGGGTCGTGCCGGGTGGTGCGGGTGCCGTCGAGCCGCCGCCTCCCGGCTGCGACGTCCCCGGTGAACCGTTCCCCGGCGTGCCGGAGCCCCCGGGCGTGGTTCCAGGGGTCGTCCCCTGGCCCCCCGTCGAACCGGGAGCCGATCCGGGAGCGCTGGGGCCTGATCCGGATCCTGGGGTCGAGCCCGGTGCGGACGGTGTGCCACTGCCGGGTCCCGGCGGTGCCGGGCCGTCCAGCGGCACCATCACGACCGGACCGACCGGCGGTACGTCCCCCGTCGCGCCGCCCTGCGAGGGACCGACCCCGCCGACCGCCACGTACCCGTCGTCGCCCGCCGCTCCGCAGCCGGCCGTCGTCATCGCCAGCAGCAGGGCCACGCCAACCGCCGGGACGGCGAGTGCCGCGCCCCGGCGGCCAGACATCCGTGCTATCGCGACCATCGCGCCAGTCTACTGACGGAACGTCAGCGAACCAGCGGGCCGGTCTATTCCGCTGTCAGGCCGTCCCGGAGCTGGGCGAGCGTGCGGGTGAGCAGCCGGGAGACGTGCATCTGGGAGATGCCGACCTCCTCGCCGATCTGCGACTGCGTCATGTTCGCGAAGAACCGCAGCATGATGATCTGGCGCTCACGCGGCGGGAGTTGGGCGAGCAGCGGCTTGAGCGACTCGCGGTACTCCACGCCCTCCAGCGCGGTGTCCTCGTAGCCGAGGCGGTCCGCGAGGGTGCCCTCACCGCTGTCGTCCTCCGGCGGCGGCGAGTCGAGCGAGCTGGCGGTGTAGGCGTTGCCGACCGCGAGGCCGTCGACGACGTCCTCCTCGGACACGCCCAGGCAGACCGCCAGTTCGGCCACCGTCGGCGACCGGTCCAGCTTCTGCGCGAGTTCGTCGCTCGCCTTGGTGAGCGCCAGCCGCAGTTCCTGCAGCCGCCGCGGCACCCGCACTGACCACGACGTATCGCGGAAGAACCGCTTCACCTCGCCGACAATGGTGGGCATCGCGAACGTCGGGAACTCCACGCCGCGGTTGCAGTCGAAGCGGTCGATTGCCTTGATCAGGCCGATCGTGCCCACTTGGACGATGTCTTCCATCGGCTCGTTGCGGCTGCGGAAGCGGGCTGCCGCATACCGAACAAGTGGCAGGTTCAGCTCGATGAGCGTGTCACGCACATAGGTTCGTTCCGGGCTGTCCTGTTCCAGTTCCGCAAGGCGCAGGAACAGCGAACGGGACAGTGTGCGGGTGTCGATGGCTTCGCCGGTGCGTGCATCGATTGGTGCGCTGGTACGGCGCACCTGAGGACTGCCCACCTGAACGGACATGCCACCCCCTTGAGGTCGCGGACGGGTGTCGCGAGCGACGGTTTGTTCCTCCACCTGAATACCGGAGGCCGGGTCGCGACAAACGCGGTTCCTGCAGAATGTCACATGTCGGCAACACGCTGTAGCGCCAAGTCGACATATTTCTGCAGGACCGTTCCTCCCCAAGAGTTACGCTTCGAGCTGGTTTGCGGACCTCAGCCGGGCGAAGCTGCGGGACAGCAGCCGGGACACGTGCATCTGCGAGACGCCCAGCTCGGCACTGATCTGGGACTGCGTCAGATTGCCGAAGTACCGCAGCATGAGGATCCGCCGCTCCCGTTCGGGCAGCTGTACGAGCAGATGCCGGACGAGGTCGCGGTGCTCGACCCCGACCAGCGCCGGATCCTCGTACCCGAGCCGGTCCAGCAGCCCCGGAGCGCCGTCGCCCTCCTGTGCGGCCTCCAGTGAGGTGGCGTGGTACGCCCGCCCCGCCTCCAGGCAGGCCAGCACCTCCTCCTCGGCCAGCTTGAGCCGCTCGGCGATCTCTCCGGTCGTCGGCGACCGGCCGTGCAGCACCGTCAGGTCCTCGATCGCCCCGCTCACCTGGACCCACAGCTCATGGAGCCGGCGGGGTACGTGAACGGTCCGCACGTTGTCCCTGAAGTAACGTTTGATCTCCCCCACCACGGTGGGCATGGCGAAGGTCGGGAACTGCACCCCGCGCTCCGGGTCGAACCGGTCGATCGCGTTGATCAGCCCGATGGTGCCGACCTGGACGACGTCCTCCATGGGCTCGTTCCGGCTGCGGAAGCGGGCTGCCGCGTAGCGGACGAGGGGCAGATTGACCTCGATCAGCGCGGCGCGTACGCGTGCGTGTTCGGGTGTTCCGGGTTCGAGCCCGGAGATCTCCTCGAACAGCACGGTCGTCAGCGCACGCGCTTCCAGGGCATTGGTATTGGGCGTACTCGTCCTACTGCGGGCGAAAGTTGTTGACGCCGTTCGGGCCGACACGGACACACCACCCCTCATCGGTCCACTCATCCGGCAAAAGCGGTCATAGCATCACAATTCATGTGCACTGTACGCAAGCACCTAATAACGCCGTGTTGGGCGGTGAGTTGACCTTGGCGGGACACGACAAAGCCCCCCGCCCGGTGGGCGGGGGGCTGAGCGACAGGCCGTGTGACCGGCCGTGGGACGGGCCGGGACGGGTGGCGGCGGCTACCGGGCGGACCGGCGGCCAGGCACCGTCAGAAGGGGTAGTCGACGATCACCCAGGTCGCGAATTCACGCCACTGGCCCGCCGCCGCCTGGTGTGCGGGGTGCTCCAGATAGGTCTTCAGATCGGCGGCGTCCGCGACCGAGGAGTTGATCGCGAAGTCGTAAGCGATCGGCCGGTCGGTGATGTTCCAGCCGCACTCCCACGAGGTCAGCTCGGGGATCAGCCCGCCGAGCTCCTCGAACGCCTTCGCTCCGGCGGCGACCCGGGACTCGTCACGGCCGACACCGTCATTGAGCTTGAACAGGACCAGATGGCGGATCACGCGGGACTCCTCACCGGCAGCGCGCCGATCAGTTGACCAGCTCGTGCATGAACTCTCCGATGCCTCTTGCGGCGTTCGAAATGCCCTCGAACCCTACCTGCACAAGATCGGCGGCGCGCGCTGGCTGCGTGATGATCGTGTAGAGCACGAAGACCACGAGTACGTACATGGTGACTTTTTTCGCCTGCGCCATGCCCCTTGCCCTCCCCGGCAGCAGTGGCAGCCCCCACCGGCTGTCCCCAGCGTGCGATTGGTGGAGTCTATCCATCGAACGGCCTATTCAGCGGCCCCGCCAGCGGTTCAACCGGCGCTTTAGCACGAAGGTCCCCTTCCTCCTGCCCACATCCGGCGGCCCGCCCGGACGCGCCGTCAGAAGCCGGGAACGACGAAAGCCCCGGCTCGCACGAGCCGGGGCTTTCGTCGTTACTACTGGGTACTGCTCGGTACTGCTCAAGAGCGGTAGCGGTGGGATTTGAACCCACGGTGAAGTTGCCCCCACACACGCTTTCGAGGCGTGCTCCTTAGGCCGCTCGGACACGCTACCGAGAGAGAGCTTAGCCCACGTGGGGCCGTGCTCCGAAATCGCCCGAGCGGAAGAACCGGGTGAGGAGGGCGGAGCACTCTTCGGCGAGCACTCCCTGGATGACTTCGGGGCGGTGATTGAGCCGGCGGTCGCGGACGACGTCCCACAGGGAGCCCACGGCGCCGCCCTTCTCGTCCAGTGCCCCGTACACGACCCGGTCGAGCCGGGAGAGGACGATCGCGCCCGCGCACATGGTGCAGGGCTCCAGCGTGACGACGAGCGTGCAGCCGGTCAGCCGCCACTCTCCGACCGCCTGAGCGGCGTCGCGGATCGCGAGCACCTCGGCGTGGGCGGTCGGGTCACCGGTCGCCTCGCGTTCGTTGCGGCCCCTGCCGATGACCACGCCGTCCGGGCCGAGTACGACCGCGCCCACCGGCACATCGCCGGTGCGCGGGGCGAGCCCGGCCTCTTCCAGGGCATGGCGCATCGGCCCGGTCCACGGGTCGCGCAGCGGATCGCGGGGAGGACCGGGCGGGGGTGGTGCGGTGCTCAGCGGACCGCCTCCAGAACGTCGGCACAGCCGATCGCCTCGGCGATCTCACCGAGCGCCTCTCCGGTGAGCGCGCCGTCACCGCTGAGGTCCAGCAGCTCCTTGTCGCTCATACCGAGATCGGACAGCAGGCCGGCCTCGCCGAGCGGGCCGGCCGGCACATGGTCCTCGGTGGGGCCGGGGACCACGTCCTCGTCGGCATCGTCGTCGTCGCCGTCCTCGGTACCGTCGAGGTCGACCAGGACGTCGAGGGGGTCCTCGGGGTCCCGGCCGAGCAGTTCGTCGGTGAGCAGGATCTCTCCGTACGAACTACGGGCTGCCGCGGCGGCATCGGACACATAGATCCTGGGGTCCTCTTCACCATCGACGCGGATGACACCGAACCAGGCGTCCTCCTGCTCGATGAAGACCAGAACCGTTTCCTCCTCGGCGATGGCCGCACGGGCCAGGTCGCTCAGGTCGCCGAGGGTTTCCACATCGTCGAGATCAGGTTCGCTCGCTTGCCAACCGTTCTCGTTGCGCGCGAGCAGTGCGGCGAAGTACACCGTGACTCTCCCACAGGTCTCAGGCCGTCCGGACCGGGCGGGGAGCACCCCACCCACTCGGCATCGTGGCAGAAAGCTGGGCTTTGCGAAGGGTCTTCCGCACTCCGACGTGCCAGGTCTTCATCACGTCGGGCTGCGGAACACCCTCAGGAGGCGGCTTCCGGCCCGCCCCCGCACCGTTTCCGGACGTTCCGGAGGTCCGGCCGGTCACCAGCGGAACGTCCGCATTCGCATGGCCTGCCGCATGCGTGCCGCGCGCGCCCTGCGCGGTTGTACGCGCTCGCGCAGCTCCTTGGCCTCGTTCAGCTCGCGCAGGAACATCACCCGGCGTCTGCGGCGCTCCGCGTCGCGTTCTTCCTGGGTCTTGCGTTTGGTCTGCTTGTTCCGCGCTTTCGGCTGACCGGGCTCTTCCGGCTTGTCACCGTTCTCGCTCCGCTCCGGCATGTGGCACCACCCGTGGGGGGTCGGGGCACCCGGGGGCGCTCCGGGCGTATGTGCACAGTTTCCCTCTACCGTGCGGTTTGATGCGTGTTCGGCGGAGAGTCGGCAGAGCATCGGTGGAGAGAGCGAGCGGCGGCGGGGACCCCTGGGACTCGGTTAATGTCGGGTGCATGCGGATCCACGTAGTCGACCACCCGTTGGTCGCGCACAAGCTCACCACCCTGCGCGACGAGCGCACCGACTCGCCGACCTTCCGTCGGCTGGCCGATGAACTCGTCACCCTGCTCGCCTACGAGGCGACCCGCGACGTGCGTACCGAGCAGGTCGACATCCGGACCCCGGTCGCCCCGACCACCGGCGTACGGCTCTCCTACCCGCGTCCGCTCGTCGTCCCGATCCTGCGGGCCGGCCTGGGCATGCTGGACGGCATGGTCCGGCTGCTGCCGACCGCCGAGGTCGGTTTCCTCGGCATGATCCGTGACGAGGAGACCCTGGAGGCGAAGACCTACGCCACCCGGATGCCGCAGGACCTCTCCGGCCGCCAGGTGTACGTCCTCGACCCGATGCTGGCCACCGGCGGCACGCTGGTCGCCGCCATCAACCTGCTCATCGAGCGCGGCGCGGACGACGTCACCGCGATCGTGCTGCTCGCGGCGCCCGAGGGCATCGAGGTCATGGAGCGGGAGCTGGCGGGCAAGCCGGTCACCGTCGTCACCGCCTCGGTCGACGAGGGGCTCAACGAGAACAGCTACATCGTCCCCGGCCTGGGCGACGCGGGGGACCGGCTCTACGGCACCGCCGGATAGCCGACCGGCTCTACGGCACCGCCGGATAGCCGCCGCAGGGCCGCGACACGAACTGGACGTCGGATGCGAGAAGCCCCGGACCTGGTGGTCCGGGGCTTCTCGGCGTTCTCGGGGTTCTCGGTCTTCCGGGCGGCTGTCGTGCCCTTGCGGCCTTTAGCAGCTGGGCGAGGGCGCCGGGGTCGGGTTGGCCGCGACGGCCAGGGCCTTCGCGGCGTCCTTCGGGTCGGCCAGCTTCGTGTAGGGCGTCCCGATCAGCAGGTCCACGCCCGGGCCCGCCCGCTTCGGGTCGATCTTCACCGTGGAGCCCGCGACCTGCGTGCCGACGACCTTCGCCGCCTGCGCACCGGCGGGGCCGGCCACGATCAGCGCCGGCACCGTGACCTTCTTGTCGTACTCGACCGGCGCGTTGCTGAACTTGATGACGCGGAAGCCGCGCTTGGCCAGCTCATCGGCCGTGGTCTTGGCCAGCCCGCCCTTCGCCGTCGCGTTGAAGACCGTGACCCCGATCGAGGCCGGCGGGGGCAGCGGGGCGGGCTTGCCGGTCGGCTTCGGCGTGGCGGCGGCCGTCGGCTTGCAGCTCGCCGGGGCCGCGTGGGCCTGGGCGGGGCCCTTGTCCTTGCCGCCGGTGAAGACGTCGATGAGTTGTAGCGTGCCCCAGCCGATCAGGCCGAGTACCACCACCGAGGCGACGATGGCCAGGGCGGTACGGCCGCGCCTTCGCGGCCGGCCCATTCTCGGGTACTGGTTTCCGGTGATCCGGTACTTCCCGCCCATGCCGGAAGGGGTGAGCATGCTCATGGGCGCAGCGTAGTGCGCTCATCGCCGGAGCGTACTAAATGATCAATGAATGGCGGACAGCCGAACCCGAAAGGGCGAACACCCGCCTCCGAACAGCCGCCCCCACAGGGCGGGTCCGCAGGCGGGTCCGTACGGCCGCCTCGGTCAGTCCATCTCCAGGACGCGGGCATGCAGAACCTGGCGCTGCTGGAGCGCCGCCCGGACCGCCCGGTGCAGACCGTCCTCGAGATACAGGTCACCGTGCCACTTCACGACATGCGCGAAGAGGTCGCCGTAGAACGTCGAGTCCTCGGCGAGCAGGGTTTCCAGGTCGAGCTGGCCCTTGGTGGTGACCAGCTGGTCGAGGCGTACCGGACGTGGAGCGACATCCGCCCACTCTCGCGTGCTGACCCGGCCGTGGTCGGGGTACGGCCGCCCGTTTCCGATGCGCTTGAAGATCACACGGAAAGCCTACCGGGCGAGCCCGTGCGGGCGCAGCAGTGGCGGAGGAGTGCAAAGGTGGTATTTACGTCGATAGCCGGACCTAGCGGGAGCCTGCCATGACCGATCCGCAAGCCCAGGCGGCACTTCCGGCCGATCCGCCCGCGGATTCGCCTGTCGGCGCGTCCCCCGCGCAGTCCGCCGATGCGCCGTCCGGTATGTCTCCCGATGCGCCATCCGTCCCGTCCGCTGGGGCGTCCGCCGTCCGTTCCACCGACCGGCCCGGCCCCGCGGCGGATCTGCCGGGCCCCGCCGCGACGATCCTGGCCGGCTACACCTTCACCGGGCCGGCGCTCGACCTGGGCGCGCTGCTGTGGGACGGCACCTGCCACGCCGACGCCCAGATCCGCATCCCGCTCGGCATGCTCAACCGGCACGGCCTCGTCGCGGGCGCCACCGGCACCGGCAAGACCAAGACGCTGCAGCTGATCGCCGAACAGCTGTCGGCCAACGGGGTGCCGGTGTTCCTCGCCGACGTCAAGGGCGATGTCTCCGGGATCTCCGCCCCCGGTCAGCCGAACGACAAGGTCGCGCAGCGCACCGCCGAGGTCGGCCAGAGCTGGGCGGCGTCCGGCTTCCCCGCCGAGTTCTACGCGCTCGGCGGCATCGGCGCCGGTATCCCGCTGCGGGCGACGGTCACCGGCTTCGGCCCGATCCTGATGTCGAAGGTGCTCGGGCTGAACCAGACGCAGGAGCAGTCGCTCGGCCTGATCTTCCACTACGCCGACACCAAGGGCCTGGAGCTGATCGACCTCAAGGACCTGCGGGCCGTCATCGCCTTCCTCACCTCCGACGTCGGTAAGGGCGAGCTCAAGAACATCGGCGGCATCTCGTCCGCCACCGCCGGCGTCCTCATGCGGACCCTGACGGCGTTCGAGGCGCAGGGCGCCGAGCCGTTCTTCGGCGAGCCCGAGTTCGACACCAGCGAACTGCTGCGGACCGCGCCGGACGGGCGCGGGATGGTGTCGGTACTGGAACTGCCCGCCGTCCAGGACCAGCCGCAGCTCTTCTCCACCTTCCTGATGTGGCTGCTCGCGGACCTCTTCCAGGACCTCCCGGAGGTCGGCGACATCGACCGGCCCAAGCTGGTCTTCTTCTTCGACGAGGCCCATCTGCTCTTCAACGGCGCGTCGAAGGCGTTCCTCGACGCCATCACCCGGACGGTGCGGCTGATCCGCTCCAAGGGCGTCGGCATCTTCTTCGTCACCCAGACCCCGAAGGACGTGCCCTCCGACGTCCTCGCCCAGCTCGGCAACCGCGTCCAGCACGCCCTGCGCGCCTTCACCCCCGAGGACGCCAAGGCCCTGAAGGCGACCGTCTCGACGTTCCCCAACTCCGCCTACGACCTGGGCGAGCTGCTGACCGCGCTGGGCACCGGCGAGGCCGTCGTCACCGTCCTCAGCGAGAAGGGCGCGCCGACCCCGGTCGCCGCCACCCGGCTGCGGGCCCCGCAGTCCCTGATGGGACCCATCGAAGCGGCCACGATGGACACGGCCGTCAAGTCGTCGCCGCTCTACGCCCGCTACGCGCAGGCCGTCGACCGCGAATCGGCCTACGAGAAGCTGAACGCGGCCGCCGACGCCGCCATGGCCCCGGCGGCCGGCCGGCAAGCCGCCGAGGCGCCCGCGAAGACCGCTGGAAAGGCGGGCGGGAAAGCCGCGGGGAAAGCGGCCGAGGGGGAGAAGAGCGTCGTGGAGCAGGTCGTCGGCAGCGGCGTCTTCACATCACTGACGCGCTCGCTGGGCACCCAGATCGGCCGCGAGATCAGCCGCTCGCTCTTCGGCACGCGCAAGCGCTGACATCATCGGGGCTCCGGTCGGACGGGTGCCGGCGCCCCAGCCGGCGCCCCAGTCGGGGCCCCAGGAGTCCGCTGCATCCCGCCCTTCCTGGCTCCCCGGAAGAACTTTGGCTCCCCGGAAAAACTTTTCGGCGTTCACTGTCAACCGGACGCGGGGGCCCAGGCGTATGCCTGGTGAGTCCGCGGAGAATCTGGAGTGAGTGTTGACCGTCGAGGAGTTCGAGGAGTTCTACGCGCATGCGGTGGGACGCCTCACGGGTCAGCTCTATGTGATGCTCGGCGACCTGCACGAGGCGCAGGACGTCGTACAGGAGGCCTTCGTCCGCGGCTGGAGCCGGCGGCGGCAGCTGGACCGCAACGGGGCTCCGGAGGCCTGGATCCGTACGGTCGCCTGGCGGCTCGCGGTGAGCCGGTGGCGCGGCCGCCGGCGCTCCGACGACGCCTGGCAGCGGCACGGCGGCACGCCGTCCGTCGAGGGACCAGGTCCCGAGCCGGTGGCCCTGGTGTCGGCGCTGCGCGAACTGTCGCCGCGGCAGCGGCGCACGGTGGTCCTGCACTACGTCTGCGATCTGTCCGTGGACCAGATCGCGGCCGAGACCGGAGTCTCCAGCGGCACCGTCAAGACGCATCTGCACCGGGGCCGGGCGGCGCTCGCCGACCGCCTGACGGATCCGGCCGATCCGGGCGGCCGGGGCGGTTCCGGCGGTTCCGGTGATCCGGGCGGTCCTGGCGATCCGAACGCTTCGCATCGTTCGCACGATTCGCACGCCGAGGAGGCTCCCGGTGCCTGAGCTCCACGACCCCCACGACCCCCGTGACCGGCACGACCCGCACGGTCCGAATGCGCCGGAGGACGCGCTGACGAGCGCGCTCAAGAACGCCGCCGCTGCCGGGCAGACCGCGGCGGCCCCCGTCCCCGTCGCCGTGATCATGGCGCGCGGCGACCGGGTCCGGCGCCGCCGGACGGCCGCGTACGCGCTCGCCGCCTGCCTGATGGTCGGCGGTACGGGCATCGCGGCGGCAGCCGTCCTGCCGTTCGGCGGCGGAACGGTCGCTCCCGCGACATCGCCCTCCGTTTCGTACCCGGACGGTGCATCACCGACCCCGCCACAACCGCTGCCGACGCAGTCGAGGTCCGGGCAGCCCAGCGACTCGCCGACCGCGACCGGGACGACACACGGCACGGACTCCCACGGCATGGCGACCTACGGGCCGGGCGGGCCGCCCGCCGGTACGGCCACCTCGGTCCCGCCGCCGGGCAGCACGACGCAGTCGACGCTGCGGACCACCTCGCCGCCCGGCTGATCTCCGCCCGGCTGATCTCCGCCACCTCCCGCACCACCTCCTGAACGAACCGGTCGCGCCGCCGGGCGATCCCGCATGCCCAAAAACGCCCGCCCCCGCCCTCCCACCTCACCGTCCGGAGCCGAACATGTCCGTCGTACCAGCCCCGCGGACGCGGGAGGCCGAGGCCGAAGCGGGGCCGCACCAGCTGCTGCCCTCCCCCAGGCGGGGCCAGAGCGGCCGCCCACGTGAGCACCGTCCACCGGCACTGGCACCGGCGCGTTCGGCCGTACACCGGCTGCTCGCCTCGGTCAGCGCCAATGACCGGAAGGTGCTCGCGCTCTATCTGCTCACCCGGGCCGGGATCTGGATCACCGCCTACTGCACCGGCTGGCTGTTCACCGGGGACGGCCGGGCAAAGGATGCACCACCGCTGCTCTCGCGGTGGGAGCAGTGGGACTGGTCGTACTTCGTCCGCATCGCCCAGTACGGCTACTTCGGCAGCCCCGACGGGTCCGCCTCCGCCCCTCCCGACAACCGCGAGGCGTTCTTCCCCGGCCTTCCCCTGCTGCTCCGCGCCGTGCACACCGTCGTGCCCAGCTGGACGGTGGCGGGCCTGCTGATCTCGCTCGTCGCCGGGGCTGTCGCGGTCCTGGCCCTCGCCCGAATAGCCCGCCTCCACCTCGCCGCGAAGAACACGGAAACCGGCGAAGGCGACCCGGGGGAGCACGCGGTGTTCTTCCTCCTGCTGTCGCCCTGCGCGGTGTTCCTGGCCGTCGGCTACACCGAAGCCCTCTTCCTGGCCCTCGCCCTGCCCGCCTGGCTGGCCGCGAAGAAGGGCCGCTGGCCGCTGGCGGCGGTCCTGGCCTGCTGCGCCACCACCGTCCGGATCAGCGGACTGTTCCTCGCGGCCGCCCTGGCCGTCGAATTCCTGACCGCCACCGGCCTCCGCGACCGCCTGCGCGCACTCCCCTGGCTGGCCCTTCCCGCGTTGCCCGCCTTCGCCTACACCTGGTACCTGCACGCCAGGACCGGCGACTGGATGGCCTGGAAGCACGCCCAGGAACGCGGCTGGTTCCGGCAGTTCCACACCCCGAGGGAGGCCTGGCAGAACACCTGGGACTCGGCCTTCTCCCACGCCCAGACCACCGGCTACGCCTTCATGTTCCGGGCCGAACTCGTCGCCATGGTGGTCGGCCTGCTCCTCCTCGCCCGCCTCCTGCAACGCCGCCGGTGGCCGGAGGCCGCCTACATCGCCCTCACCCTCTGGGCACTCGGCACCTCGTACTGGTACATGTCCATCCCCCGCGCCACCCTCCTGTGGTGGCCCCTGTGGACCGGTCTCGCCCGCTGGGCCCTCCACCACCCCTGGATCCGTACCGCCTACGTCTGCCTGTCCGCCCCGCTGATGACCGTCCTCGCGGTGGCCTTCACCTCCGGCCGCTGGGCCGGCTGACGAACACGTGCCGACTCGCCGGAACCCCTTCGTCGGTGCCGACCACCAAGAGGTGAGCCATCGTCAACTTCACTGAGCCGTACCTGTAGCAACGGCCGCAGCCGTTGCTCATAGAGGGCCCCGACCGGATTCCCGGTCGGGGCTTTCATCTGTTCGGCCTCAGGATCATCCAGATGGGGACGATCCGTGCCGATGTCCTCTACGATCGCGAATCCGAACGCCCGAGGGCGTCGCGGTGCACTGACGGAGTCCGCCGGGCATATTTGTCCCCGAGTCCGGCCGGCCCGGGGTAGGAGGCAGTTTTGGTGCGAGACACCCCCCTGCTGGCCGTGCGCGGAATCTCCAAACGGTTCGGCGCCGTACAAGCTCTGAGCGGGGTCGACCTCGAGATCGGCGAGGGCGAGGCGATCGGTCTGGTCGGCGCCAACGGGGCGGGTAAGTCCACCCTGGTCAAGGTCATCGCAGGGGTGTCCCCGCCGGACAGCGGGGTGATCGAGTGGAAGGGCCGGCCGGTCGACCTCCGGACGCCGCTCGACGCGCAGAAGCTGGGCATCGTCGCCGTCCACCAGGACCTGTCGCTCTGCGACAACCTCGACACCGTCGCCAATCTCTTCCTCGGCCGCGAAGTCCGCCGGTTCGGCAGGCTCGACGAGGTCGAGATGGAGAAGCGCTCCCGTGCGCTGCTCAACGTGCTGTCCGTCCGGATCCCGAGCCTGCGTGTCCCGGTCGCCTCGCTCTCCGCCGCGCAGCGGCAGGGCGTCGCCATTGCGCGGGCGCTGCTCGGGGAGCCGGAACTCGTCATCCTGGACGAGCCCACCGCCGCGCTGGGCCCCCAACAGGCCGCCGTGGTCCTCGCACTGGTCCAGCGGTTGCGGGACCAGCGGCTCGGGGTGCTCCTGGTCAGCCATGAGATGGAGGAGGTCCGTGCGGTCACGGACCGGGTGGCGGTGCTGCGCGTCGGCCGCAACACCGGGTTCTTCGACACGAAGTACACGACCCAGGAGCAGATCGACTCGGCCGTCACCGGCAACCAGGCGATGGCCGTCACCCTCCAGCAGAGCCTGCTGCCGCACGGACTGCCCGAGCAGGACGCTCTCGACGTCGCCACCCGCTATCTGCCCGCGCGGGCGGGAGTCGGCGGCGACTGGTTCGACGTCATCCCGCTGCCGGGCGCCCGCGTCGCGTTGGTCGTCGGGGACATCGTCGGGCACGGCATGCACGCCGCCGCCACCATGGGCCGGCTGCGGACGGCGGTGCACAACTTCTCGATGCTGGACCTGCCGCCCGACGATCTGCTGGCGCACCTCGACGACCTCGTGAGCCGGATGGACAAGGACGACGTGGCCCCGGGCACCGGCACCCCCGCCGCCGGCGCGACCTGTCTGTACGCGATCTACGACCCGGTCTCGCGGCGCTGCGAGCTGGCCCGCGCCGGCCATCTCCCGCCCGCGCTCGTCCATCCCGACGGATCGGTGGAGTACCTCGACGTGCCGGCCGGCCCGCCGCTGGGCCTGGGCGGCCTGCCCTTCGAAGCGGTGGAACACGAACTGCCCGAGGGCAGCAAGCTGGTCCTCTACACGGACGGCCTGGTCGAGGACCGCAGCCGGGACATCGACGTCGGGCTCGACCTCCTCCGCACCGCCCTGGCGGGCGCCGACCGCGACCCGGAGCAGACCTGCGACGCGGTGCTCGACGCCCTGCTCCCCGCGGAACCGAAGGACGACGTCGCCCTCCTCGTCGCCCGGGCCCGCGCGCTGCCGGAGGACCGGATCGCCCGCTGGTCCGTACCGTCGGAACCCTCCGCCGTCTCCGCCGTACGGGCCGCCGCCGAGCGGCAGTTGGAGCAGTGGGGACTGGACGAACTGGCCTTCACCACGGAGCTGATCCTCAGTGAGCTGATCACCAACGCCATCCGCCACGCCGCAGGCCCGATCACCGTCCGCCTGCTGCTGGACCGCAGCCTGATCTGCGAGGTCACCGACACCAGCAGCACCTCCCCCCACCTCCGCTACGCGGCCACCACGGACGAAGGCGGCCGCGGTTTGTTCCTCGTCGCCCAACTGGGCGAACACTGGGGCACCCGCTACACCAGCGCCGGAAAGATCATCTGGTCCGAACAGCGCATCCCCACGAAGCACGTGGCACCGAACCCTGACGCATGAGGAGCGCGTCGCCGGCGTCGGCGGTACACGGCCGACTGCCCGCCTCAGGGCCCTGTGACGGGCGATGTCTTCCGCCCCGACCGCTCATCGGTCGGGGCCAGGATTCGGTAACGCTCGGTGACGGAAGATGGCCCCGCCACTCCTGGTTCGCCTTGACACCCCTGGAGGGCGGGCGTACAGAGAAGAGATGCGCCAGGGTGTGCCGGCGGACCCGCGAGGGACGCAAGTGACCGGCAGTACCGAGGCGACGCGCACCGGGATCGGTCCCGATGGTGTCCGCCGTTTTCGGCGCGGGCCCGACCCACCACAGGCCCCGCAGACCGCACCGACCGCACCGACATCACAGGCCACTGTGGGCGGCGCTGCCCCTGCCCTCCCGCCCGTGGAGACCGAGGAGCGGGACGAGCTGCTCGCCGCTGCCGTGCGCAAGGTGCTCAGGGACACCGACGCCTACTGCGGCATGGTGTACCTGCGCTCCCGTGACCGGCGCTCGCTCGTGCTGAGCACCGTCGCCGGCGTCCCCGTGTCGGCGCTGGGGTCGTTCCGCCGGATCTCCGTGCGCAGCCCGCTGCCCGCCCCGATGGCCTATCGCACCGGCCGCAGTGTGTGCCTGTCGGGGACGGAGGAGACGCTGCGGCGCTTCCCGCAGCTGCTGGTGGGCCTGCCGTACTCGTTCGCCTCCGTCTGCGCGCCGATCGTCGCAGGTCAGGAGAGCTTCGGGGTGCTGTGCGGGCTGTGGACGCCCTCGTCCGTCGGGCTGCCGCCTGGCGCCCGCCGGCACCTGCGGTCCGCGGCCAACCGGCTGGGGGCCCTGCTGGCGGAACTGACCGCCCGGGGGGACCGGGTGGAGGGCGGGGGCGACACGGCGGTGATCGAGCTGCCCACCGCGTCGGGCACGGCGATCCGCCTGGGGTTGTTCGACTGGGACCTCACCACCGGCACCGTCGCCGCCGACGACGAGCTGTGCGCGATCTTCGACTGGGCCTCCGACCAGTTCGACGGCCGGGCCGAGACCCTGGCCGCCCGGATCCACCCGGAGGACCTGCCGGGATTCTGTTCCGCCGCCCGCAGCGCGCTGCTGGACGGCCGGGTGCTCGCCACGCGACTGCGGGTGACGGCCGGGCCGAACCGGTCGCGGACCATCGAGGTACGGGGCAGGACCTCCGGGACAGCTGCTGGTCAGGACGCTGATCATCTGGTCGGCACCGTCCTCGACACCGGGACCGGCGTCGCCGCCGCCGAGGCCGTCGAGCGGTTGCGGCAGGGCATCCTCTCGCTCGACCCGGACGGCCGGATCACCTACGCCAACCTCGGCGCCGAGCTGCTGCTGGGGGCCCATCGCGAGGAAATGCTCGGGCGGCAGCTGTGGGACTGCCTCAGCTGGCTCTCCGACCCCGCGTACGAGGACAGCCACCGAGCCGCGATGATCTCCCGCCAGTCCACCGCGTATCTCGCCTGCCGCCCGCCCGACCGGTGGCTGGCCTTCGCCTTCTACCCCGACGCGCACGGGGTCACCGGCACCGTCGTCCCGGCGAGCGGGCCCCCCGAGCACGACGGTCCGGCGCCGCAGCCGACCGAGGACGCGGAGACCCCGGCCTCGGCGTTCGGGCCGTCGACCCCCGCACGGCGCGCCGGCGTCGGGGCCATCTACCGCCTGCTGGAACTGGCCAGCACGCTGACCCAGGCCGTCACGGTCCGTGAGGTGTGCACGGCCGTCGCGGAGCAGATACTGCCGGCCTTCGGCGGCCAGGAACTGGCGATCTACGTCGTCGCGGGGAACCGGCTGAACCTCGCCCACCAGGAGGGTTACCCCGAGGCGTTCCTGGACCGTTTCGAGGGCACGCCGATGGGGGCCCGGCTGCCCGGGGTGGAGACGCTGAGCACCGGTGCGCCGATCTTCTTCGCGTCCGTCGACGAGCTGTCCGGCGCCTACCCCGGGATACCGCTGGACGAGATGTGCGCCTGGGCCTTCCTCCCGCTGATCGCCTCCGGGCACCCCGTCGGCAGCTGCATCCTGGGTTTCGACGAGCCCCACCCGTTCACGTCCGAGGAACGCGGCGTGCTGACCGCGCTCGGCGGTCTGATCGCCCAGGCGCTGGAGCGCGCCCGGCTGTACGACACCGAGTTCGCCCTCGCCCGCGGCCTCCAGAACGCGTTGCTGCCGCACCGACTGCCCGAGGTGCCCGGTGTCGCCATCGCCGCCCGCTATCTGCCGGGGACACAGAGCATGGAGATCGGCGGGGACTGGTACGACGCGATCGTCACCGCGCAGGGACTCTGCCTGGTCATCGGCGACGTCGAGGGTCACAGCGTGGCCGCCGCCGCTACCATGGGCCAACTCCGCAGCGCGGTGCGGGCCTTCGCCACCAGTGGCTGCGAGCCGAACGAAGTGCTGGTCCGCACCAACCGGCTGCTGTCCGAGCTCGACCCAGGCCTGCTCGCCAGCTGCTGTCTGATCCAGCTGGACAGGACCGCGAGCCGGGCCCGTATCGCGCGCGCCGGCCACCTCCCCCCGCTGCTGCGGCACGCCGACGGCCACACCGACGTGCTGGAGTTCGCGGGCGGCGCCCTGCTCGGCGTCGATCCGCTGGCGGAGTACCCGATCAGTGAACTGGTGCCGCCGCCGGGCTCGGTGCTCGCCCTGTACACCGACGGGCTGGTCGAGGAGCCGGGGATCCCGATCGACGAGGGCATCGACCGGCTGCGGGTCTCGCTCGCGCACGCCGACGAGAGCTCGCTGGAGGACCTCGCCGACCGGCTGCTGGCCGACGCCCGCCTGTCGACGCACCGCGCGGACGACGTGGCGCTGCTGCTCACCGCGTTCGACGCCTAGGGGCTGTCCGACCGACCACGAACAGCCGTACCAGTAAGAACACCGCGCTGGTAATAGCACCGCGCAAGCGGGTGAACAGCTCGCTGGAACGTTCGACGACCGACCTCCGCACGGTATGCCTCCCGGTGCTGCTCAACTGATCAACCGTCAGAACTGGCTGGTGCGCCGGCCCTGCACTGGAGGGTTCATGAGATCGATTCCGCGAGGCCGGCGTACCTGGGCCGGCATCGTCACCACGGTGATGGCCACGGTCGCGACGCTCGGTGCGGCGGGTCCGGTACCCGGGCACCACGACGACCTCGGCCCGGAGATCAGGGCGATCATGGAGAAGCCCGCCTATGAGCACGCCCAGTGGGGCCTGCTCGAGGTCGAGGGCTCGACCGGACGCGTCGTCCACTCGCAGTACCCGGACCAGTTCTTCATCCCCGGTTCGACGGGCAAGCTGGTCAGCGTGTCGAGTGCCTGGCACGCGCTGGGCGGCGAGCACCGGTTCACCACTCCCGTGCAGGCCCTCGGCCGCCGGGCCGGCAGCGTCCTGAACGGGTCGCTGGCGCTGGTCGCGCAGGGCGACCTCACCATGGGCGGCCGGACGAAGCCGGACGGCTCCGTCGCCTACACCCCGATCGACCACACGTACGCGAACGATGTTCCGGGCGCCACGCTCACGCCCGAGAACCCGCTCGCGGGGCTGGACATGATCGCCCATCAGGTCCGCCGGTCGGGCCTCACCAAGATCCAGGGCGACGTCGCCATCGACTCCCGGATCTTCAGCACCGCCTCCGCCCCGCAGCTGGACCCGCTCCCGACCCCGCTCATCATCAACGACAACGTCATCGACCTGCTGACCACCGCGACGACCCCCGGCCGCCCCGCGCAGCTCAGCTGGCGGCCCCAGGTCGCGCCCTACCAGGTGACGTCGACCGTGAAGACGGTCGAGGCGGGCGGCACGACGAACATCGTGGTCAACGCCTCGCCGGACGGCACCCGCATCAGCCTGTCGGGAACGATCGCGGCCGGCGCGAAGCCGGAGCTGCGGATCTCCCCCGTCCAGGACCCGGCGGCGTTCGGGCGCACGGCACTGATCGAGGCGCTCGCCCGGGCCGGCGTCACGGTCACCGCCCGGCCGACCGGACCGAACCCGTCCGGCCTGCTGCCGCGTTCCTACGACGGTACGCAGCGCGTCGCCGCGTACGTCTCGCCGATCTTCGCCGAGTACACGAAGCTGATCTTCAAGGTCAGCCACAACCTCGGGGCGAACCTCACGATCTGCCTGATGGCCGTCTCGACGGGCAGCCACGCGTGCGCGGACGGCTTCCCCGTGATCAACAGCTTCCTGCGCCAGGCCGGCATCGACCCGACCCAGGTACAGATGCTCGACGGCCGCGGCGGCAACCCCAATGACCGGGTCACCCCGCGCGTGGAGGACGAGATCCTGCACTACTGGCAGGGGACCGAGGAGGCGAAGCGCTTCCGTGAGGCGCTGCCGATCCTCGGGGTGGACGGCTCACTGACCTCCGTCTGCGAGGGCTCTCCCACCTGCCCGGGCAAGGGCAAGGTATGGGGCAAGCCCGGCACCTTCGCCGGCTACGACGCCGTCAACCAGCGGGCCACCGTCGGCGCATGGACCCTCGGCGGCTACCTCTCCGCGGGCCACGGACAGCTGAACACCTTCTACATCGCCATGACCGGCGGCTCCGCCCCGGACATCAACGGAGTCCTCGACATCGGCAACGACGTGGCCCGGATCGCGGGCCTCCTGCAGCAGCAGGCGGAGGCCAGGAGCCGCTCCTGACGGATTCGCCGGTTGACGCATCGACGGATCGACGAGGGCCCGGACCGCGTTGTGCGGTGCGGGCCTTCGTCGATGAAGGTGCGAGATCCTGAGCTTCGTGCCGGCTCCCACCACCCTCAGGAAAGGGATCTCAACGATCGTGCGCCCCATACCCACCTGCGTGTTGAGCAGCAGCGCTCCGCCCTTCGCCGACGGCGGGCACGACCCGGACCGGTTCGTGGAGATCGGTTCGTTCACCAAGGTCCTGACCGGAACCGTGCTCGCGCGCATGACCGCCGCGGGACTGCTCGACCTGGACGATCCCGTGGAGCGCCGGCTCGACCGGGTGCCGGCGGGCACCGGAATCACCCTGCGGCACCTGGCCGAGCACACCTCGGGTCTGCCCCGGCTGCCGCCCGGCCTGTCGCGCAGAGACCCTTACGCGCCCTTCGACGAGGATGCGCTGTCGGCACTCCTGAGCCGTCTCGACTCGCTCACCGTCAGGCCCGCCGGGCAGACGGAGGAGTACTCCAACTTCGGCTACGCCGTCCTCGGTGCGGCGCTGGTCGCCGCCGCCGGCCGGCCCTACGAAGAGCTCGTGGGGGAGCACGTGCTCGACCCGCTCGGCGTGGACGAGGTGACGGCCCGGCCGCCCGCCGACCGGCGGCTGTGCGCCACCGGGTGGTTCGGGAGGGAACGCGCGCCGTGGACGATGACCGGAGCGATCCTGCCCGCGGGAGGACTGTGGGCCACCCCCCGCGCCACGGCCGACCTGCTCACCGGCCTGCTCCTGGACCGGACGTTGGGCCCGCCCGCACTGTCCTGGCAGTCGGCCGGCCCGCTGAAGTGGCACAACGGCGCCACCCGCGACGCCTCCGTCTTCGCCGGAGCGTTCCCTGAGACGGGCCGCTGGGTGGTGGTCCACCGACTCGGCGGAAGTTCCGAGGGCACCGATGAAGCCGCGGTGGAGCACCTCAGGAGGGCCGAAGCCGCCACCTGAGGTTTGCTCGTTCACCCCGGTCCGGCCGGTCCGGCCGCTCCGGCCGGTCCGGACAGGAAGCGCTCGATGGCCTCGCGGGCGCGGGCGTTCGAGGCCGCGGCGTCGGCCAGCGCCTGGGCCAGGGCGTCGATCCACTCGTCCAGGCCCACCTGGCGCCGCGAAAGCACGATGCCGCGCACCTCCTTGCAGACCTCCCCGACCACGACGCCCTTGATCGCCGCGAACTCCTCGGCCGACAACGCCAAGTCCCAGGCCTCGCCGACCCGGCTCCGCACCATCCGCGCGCGAGCGCCCCCGGCCGGGCCGACGTCTTCTCGGTCTCTCATCGGCTCCTGTGCCATCGACCTCTCGGCGCACCGCGCGCATCGCATCGCGTCGCGTCGTCGTTCCGGCGGCAGGGCATGACATCGGCGGAATCAGCGAAACGGTCTTCAAGAGATCTTGACCGACCGATGGCTACGCGAGTCTCCGTACCGGTCCTCCGGCCCCCGACGTCACCCGGGTGCCGCGCGTGCCCTGCTCGTACGGAGGGCCGGGCTGGCCGACGCTGGACGGGAGAATGCCGTCGAGCCGGGAGAAGCCATGAAACGTCAGATCAACTGATGCGCCGCTGCCGCGCTGGCCGTCATGCTCGGTTGGGCCGGACTGACCGGCTGCTCGTCGGACAGCCCTGCCAGCGCCCCGGCGTCCTCGGCAGCCTCCGCGGTCAGGTCGGGGGCGTCGTCCGCCGCCTCCGCCGCCAGCAGCGCGGCGGCATCCGCGGCCGCCTCCGCCCAAGCGGCCGCGTCGTCCGCGCTGGACAACGTCAAGGGCGGCCTGGACGCGAAGGCAGACGTCACTCTCGGCCCCCTGACGACCGGATCCGACGGCCGGACGGACGTCCCGGTGAAGGTCACCAACCACGACGCAAAGTCCAGGCGCTACACCGTCCTGGTCAATTTCAAGAACCAGTCAGGCACCGTGGTCGACGTGAGTGCCCTCAACGTTCCCGAGGTCGCCGCGGGCGCCACCGCCGACGCCACCGCCCGGAGCAACCGGACCCTGACCGGTACGGTCACCGCCGAAGTCCTCAGCGCCTTGCGGTACTGACGCCACACACAACAGCCGACGCCGAAGCCGGCGAGTCCGATTGCGCCGAAACCACGGCCCGTCAGCTCGTCATCTCGTCCTCGTCAAAGCCGAGGTCGTCCTCGATGCCCAACTCGACGGCCGCCTCCCACTTCAGCACCTTGAGGTGGTCGCCGATGGCGACGGCACGCAGGATCTCCTCGGCGCGCCGGCCACCGATCGCACCGAGCGCCTGGAGGGTCTTGAGAGAGAGGGCGTACGGAGGAGTCTCGGTCGGCAGGCGAGCCGTCAGCAGGGCATGCAGGGCGGGTACGGCATTCGGGTCCGCGTCGTCGCTGGCGACCTCGCCGAGGATCTCGACGAGGTCCTCGTAGTTGGCCGGCGCCGTTCCGTCGGCGATCACGGGGATGATGACGGCGGCGAGTCCCTCGGGTGGGTGTCCACCGCCAGGTTGCTGAATTTCTCGAACAACCGCCAGTCCCCAGTGCGGCCGGTGTGCTCCGCCTGGTGCGACGGCCCAACCGGTCGTAAGTGTTGCTGATCGCGCTGCCGTTCAGGGTCTCGGTGAGGATCCGGCCCGCGGCGTCTCGGAGGTATGTCAGTTCCGCGTCCGGGTTGCTCGCGCGCAGCAGGCGGTTCGCGGCATCGTAGGCGAAGGACGCGGTCGCCGCGTCGGTACGGCTCTCGACCACCCGGCCCAGGGCGTCCCTGGTGTAACGCACGCTCTGGCCCGCGCCGTTGACCCGTTCGACCAACTGCCCCGCCGCGTCGTAGCGGTACTCGACCGCACGTCCGTTGAAGTCGACCTCACGGATCAGTCGGCCGGCCGCGTCGTACGTGTACGACCACGTCGCTCCCGCCGGATTCGAGACGGCGACGAGCCGCGTCGCCCGGTCGTACGTGTAGTGAACCGTGCCGTCGGGATCGGTGCGCGAAGCCGGCAGGCCGAAGCCGGCGGTGACGGTGCTCGTGACCGTACCCGCCGGATCGCGGTATTCCGCGGGATTGCCGTCCGCGTCGTAGGTCCAGGTCTCCCGGGCACCGTCGGACGCCACCGACCACGCCGGCAGGCCCTCCACTGTCCAGCCCAGGCGGGTGAGGCCGCCCATCGGGTCGCGCGTTCCGACGACCCGGCCGAACGCGTCCCGGTCGTAGCGCTCGGTGCTCCCGGTCGGATCGGTGAGCGCGACGGCCAGACCGGCTTCGTTCGGCTCGATGCGCGTAACGCCGCCTATGGGGTATCTCGCCCATGGCGAGATGTGCTGTACGCGGACGTATGCGCGGTCTACGCGGGCATGACGCCGTGGATCCGGGAGAGGGTGAAGACTCGCTCGTCGTCCCTCAGATGGCACCAGGCGTCGAGAAAGGGCGGGTCGAGAGCGAGGCGGCTGAGGGTGCGTACGGTGCGGCTTCCTGAGGCGGCGACGTATTCGACCGTGATGGCCGTACCGGCGTCGAGGGCATGGGCGAGCTGGCGGACATCGCTGTACGACAGCTGCTTCGCATACCCGGAGACGATTTCTTCGGTGTCCGTGCCGTAGGGCACTCCGCTGCCGAATGGGTCGGGGGCCGGGGCGGTCGGTGGGGCGGTGAGCAGCTGGGCGGCCACGGCGTTCAGGTCGACAGGTGCCGGGGCCTTCGCCGCGCGATTGGCCGCGCTCCGGAGGGCCGCCCTACCACCTGTTCTGCGGGGGGCCGGGATGGGAGTGGCGGCCCGCTGAGGCCGGGCTTTCTCGATGCGTACGGTTCCCTCGGCCGTCTCGGCGACGGGGGCGTAGCCCTCGGCACGGAGGGCGGTGAGGGTCGCTTCGACCGGGCTGCGGCTGAGCAGCACCGTCGGGGCGAGCTGCCGCAGGCCGAGCCTGGAGAGCTTGCGGTGGGCGGCGAGTTCGGCCAGGAGCGCGGGCTCCTCGCCGTGGATGACGCAGACGGCGGGGGCGACGCGCACGCGGCCGTGGCTGCGTGCGGTGTCGGCGATGAGGTAGGACAAGGGCTGTGGCAGGGGCCCGGCGGCGATGGCGGCCAGGTCGGCCGCGATGTCGTCGGGGATACGGCCGGCGTCCAGGGCTCGGCGGACGCTGCCGGCGCTGAACCGCCACACTGATGCCGTGCCGCTGGCCTCCCGCTCGGCGACGGAGTCCAGGAGCGAGGCAAGCCGCGCGGACGGTGTGCCGGTGACGACGGCGGTGAGGTCGGCGCCGATCCGGGCCACTGCGGTGGCCGCGGGCAGCAAACGCCGGCACTCGGCGCTCAGCCCCTCCGTGTCGTCCGTCCGCAGGTGGATGCCGAGGACGGACACGACGCCGCGAGCGAGTACGCCGAGGAGCTCGGCCTCACGGATCACGGCGGCGAACGGCGTTCCGTCCTGGGGCGACGAGTCGGCGAGCGGGCGTTGCCAGGCGATCAGGGGTCCCAAATCCGCCGTGACCCTCGCGCCCTGCCCTGCCGGGAGCTGTGCGGCTGCGGCCAACAGCCCGTGGCGGGCCTGCACGCAGCCGTTGCAGGGCGGTGCTCCGGCGAGAGCGGGAAGCGCCTTGTTGTCCTCGTCGCGCGCCTGGGTGGGGGTGAGCGGCAGGTTCCGCCACGCCTGAAGCAGTACGGCGAACTGCTCCGGGGGTTCCTGTTCCGCCCAGGCGTCGTACGCCTCGGTGGGAGCCACGCGATCGCCGTTCCGGTCCAGGAGCCCGGCAGCGTACGCAGTTTCGAGAGTAAGGCGCACGACGGCGTCGTCGGCCTGGGCGGCCTTGCCGATCCGGGCCAGTTCACGCGCACCGATCCCGCCGGACTTCAGCCGGGCCGGCGCAGTCGCCGAGCAGACCGACAGGACCGAGACAGCACGGGAAGTGAACGCCGCAGCCGCGGCCGACGCCTCGCGGTCCACCTCCTGCGGGGTGACAGGCGTCAGCGGCGCGTAGGGCGGAACGGGTTCGAACGGGGCGTGCCGGCCGGGCCCCCTCAGCGCGAGCGCCACCTCGGCGGGCATACGGGCCGGACCGTAGCGGTGACGGTCCTGGATCAGGAGCCCCCGGTCCGATGCCCATCGCTCGCCCGGTTCAAGCCCTGGATCGGGAGTGCCGAACACGACGAATTGCGAGGGCTGCCCCGGCCCGGCCGCCGCCTGGCGTTCGAGCAGCTTCCGCGCCGCCGCGGGGGCCTTCGCGACCACCGAGACAATCCGTTCCGGGTCGCTGTGGTGCTCCATTAGCGCGGCCAGTCGCTGCGGCCTGGTGCCCGGTGGCTTGACGCCCAGTGCCGCCAGCATGCCGCGCAGCTCCTGGGACGTCGTGCCCGCCAGCAGTTCCTTCAGCGGAGCATCAAGCCCCAGGGGTGCGTCCCATGCCTGCCGCAGCGGTCCGGCCATGCGGAGCTGCCCCGCGCCGTCCGGCCAGACCAGAGCATGATCGGCCAACACCTCCAGCACGTCGTCCAGCTGGCGAGCGGCTTCGTCGTCCGCCGCTCCCAGCAGCTCCGCCAGAGCATCGCGCGATGCGGGCACCCCCAGCGCTGCCAGCGCCTCGGCCACCTGGAAGTGCGGCAGCGCGAGTCGCGGCAGAGCCAGTGCCACCGATCCCGGGCGCTGCAGCCGGTCCGCCAACTCCCCCACCGAGCACGGCTCCGGAGGGGAAACGGCGTCCTGCCGCGTCCCGAGCACGCGAACCAGATGAGAGCCGTCGAGGCTGCCCAGCCATGTCGCCAGCGTTGATCGGGACTTCATGCGGGGACACCTCGCCAGACCAGGGAAATTCGTGACGGGGCCGAAGCCCCCGGGACCGGTTCAAGGATGGCGTATCACCGGGATCCTCGGTGCCGCATGAGGGCAGGTTCACCGCTGACGGGCGTTGGCGGCTTGTCGGCCACCTCCAAATTGCGCCGCGAGCGAGCCGACCGTTCACCGAAATGTCCCGATTGGGAGCTGGTAAGAGCAACCAGGAGTGCAACCGGTGCACGCCAAGAAGCCGAGCCGCGGTCGCGGCTCGGCTTCTCGTTTTGCCTGTTCAGGCAAGTGCGGAGGATACGAGATTCGAACTCGTGAGGGGTTGCCCCCAACACGCTTTCCAAGCGTGCGCCCTAGGCCACTAGGCGAATCCTCCGCGACGAACACTACAAGACGCGGAGGGGTGCTCGCGAACTCGTAAGTGGGTGATCCGATCGGGTACGCTGTGCGCAGCCCCTCACGTGGCGCTATCTCGCTGAACTCCCCCAGGGCCGGAAGGCAGCAAGGGTAGGTGGGCTCTGGCGGGTGCGTGGGGGGTCTTTGCGTTCCCGGGGGCGGTCGGGGGAGGTCCGGGGGACGTCGGATGTCGGTGGGCCCCGATATCGTCGTAGGCGTGTCCCTCGCTCTGTACCGCCGCTATCGTCCCGAGTCCTTCGCCGAGGTCATCGGGCAGGAGCACGTAACCGACCCGTTGCAGCAGGCGCTGCGCAACAACCGGGTCAATCACGCGTACCTGTTCAGTGGGCCCCGAGGCTGCGGGAAGACGACGAGCGCGCGCATCCTGGCGCGGTGTCTGAACTGTGTTCAGGGGCCGACGCCGACGCCGTGCGGGGAGTGCCAGTCGTGTCAGGACCTGGCGCGGAACGGGCCGGGGTCCATCGATGTGATCGAGATCGACGCGGCGTCGCACGGTGGTGTGGACGATGCGCGTGATCTTCGGGAGAAGGCGTTCTTCGGGCCGGCGGGCAGCCGGTACAAGATCTACATCATCGACGAGGCGCACATGGTCACCCCGCAGGGCTTCAACGCCCTGCTGAAGGTGGTCGAGGAGCCCCCGGAGCATCTCAAGTTCATCTTCGCGACCACCGAGCCCGAGAAGGTCATCGGCACGATCCGGTCGCGTACCCACCACTACCCCTTCCGCCTGGTGCCGCCGGGCACGCTGCGCGACTACCTCGCGGAGGTCTGCGCCCGGGAGGACATCCCGGTCGAGGACGGCGTGTATCCGCTGGTGGTGCGGTCCGGCGCGGGTTCGGTGCGGGACTCGATGTCGGTGATGGACCAACTGCTGGCGGGCGCCGGTGCCGACGGTGTGACGTACGCCATGGCGACGGCGCTGCTCGGTTATACGGACGCGGCGCTGCTCGACGAGGTGGTGGACGCGTTCGCCTCGGGTGACGGGGCGGCGGTCTTCGAGATGGTCGACCGCGTCATCGAGGGCGGGCACGATCCGCGGCGCTTCGTGGCGGACCTGCTGGAGCGGCTGCGCGACCTCGTGATCATCGCGGCGGTTCCGGACGCGGTGGACAAGGGGCTGATCGACGCCCCGAGCGATGTCATCGAGCGGATGCGGGCCCAGACGTCCGTCTTCGGCGCCGCCGAGCTGAGCCGTGCGGCGGACCTGGTCAACACCGGTCTGACCGAGATGCGCGGCGCCACGTCGCCGCGGCTCCAGCTGGAGCTGATCTGCGCCCGGGTGCTGCTGCCCGCGGCGTACGACGACGAGCGCTCCGTACAGGCCCGGCTGGACAAGCTGGAGCGGCGGGGCTTCGCCCCCGGTGCCCCGCAGGTCCCGGACTTCGCCTATCAGCCCGCGCACGCCGACCACAGCCCCGGCGGCCCAGGAGGTCCTGGCGGCCCCGGCGGCCCCGGCGGCGCGGCCTCGGTCCGTGCGGCCGTGGGCGGCGGACGCCCGGCTCCGGCCGCGCAGCAGGCCCCCGCCCCGACCCGCGCACCCGCCCCCGAGCAGCACGAACCCGCTGCCGGCCCCGCTCCCGCCGCGGTTCCGGCTCCCTCGGACGGCGGCGCCCGGCAGCGCCCCGGCGCCTGGCCGACCACGACCGGTCCGGATACTGCCGGTGCTCCAGTGGCCACTCCAGCGGCCGCTTCGGCGGCCCCTGCCGCCGCACCGCCCGAGGCCGCTCGTCCCGGCGCCTGGCCGACGGCCGCCCAGGCCGCACCCGCCGCTCCGGCGGCCCCCGCCCTGGCCGCCCAGACACCGCCGCCCGCCGGCCCCGCCGCCCCGGCGGCGTCCGGGTTCGCCGGGGACTCGACGCGCGTACGGCAGATGTGGCCGGACATTCTGGAGGCGGTGAAGAACCGCCGCAGGCTGACGTGGATGCTCCTGCTGAACAACGCGCAGGTGGCGGGCTTCGACGGGCAGACGCTGCAGCTCGGATTCGACAACCCCGGAGCGCGCAACAGCTTCGCCAACAGCGGCAGCGAAGAGGTGCTCAAGCAGGCGATCAGCGACGCCCTCGGGGTGGAGTGGCGGATCGAGGCCATCGTGGACCCGTCGGGCGGCGGGGGAACGGCCGGCGGCGGCTCCGGAGGTCCCGGCGGCTCCGGTGGCCCGGGTGGCGGTTTCGGCGGCGGAGGCAGCGGTGGAAGCGGCGGCGGGTCCCGTCCGTCCGGCCCGGCCGCCCCACCCGCACCGTCCGCCTCATACGCCCCATCGGCATCCTCCGCCCCGTCCGCACAGTCCGCACACTCCGCCTCGTCCGGGCCCTCCGCCCCGCAGGGCGGGCCCGCCCAGGCGGCCCATGCCGCGCCTCAGACGGCCGCCGGACGGCCCGGGGGCGCGCCGCCGCCACTGATGTCGGACGAGACGCCGCCGCCCCTGGAGGACGACATTCCGGAGGACGACGACGTGGATCTGGTCGAGTCCCCGCTGTCCGGATACGAGCTTTTCGTGCGCGAAATGGGTGCCACGGTGATCGAGGAGATCCCGAACGACTGATGTCGCCCGATGTTCCGCGTCACGTCGTCCGATCCTCCGTACGGCGTAGGGCGCAGGGCCGTCCGAGCACGTAGGCTCGCCCTACCGCGCAACGTTGTCGTGAGGCAGGAGTGAACCCGTGATCCCCGGTGGTCAGCCCAATATGCAGCAGCTGCTCCAGCAGGCCCAGAAGATGCAGCAGGACCTTGCCGCTGCCCAGCAGGAGCTGGCCGAGGCCGAGGTCGAGGGTTCTGCGGGCGGCGGTCTCGTGACAGCCACGGTGACCGGTGCCGGTGAGCTCCGGGGGCTGGTCATCGACCCCAAGGCGGTCGATCCTGAGGACACGGAGACGCTGGCCGATCTGGTCGTCGCCGCCGTGCACAACGCGAACGCGACCGCGCAGGAGCTTCAGCAGCAGAAGCTCGGTCCGCTCGCCCAGGGGCTGGGCGGCATGCCCGGCCTGCCGTTCTAGCGTAAAGAAGGCGCCCCGTGTACGAAGGCGTGGTTCAGGACCTCATCGACGAACTGGGCAGGCTGCCCGGCGTGGGTCCCAAGAGCGCGCAGCGGATCGCCTTCCACATCCTGCAGGCGGATCCGGCCGATGTGCGGCGCCTCGCGCACGTACTGGCCGAGGTCAAGGCCAAAGTGCGGTTCTGCAACATCTGCGGGAACGTCGCGCAGGACGACCAGTGCAGGGTCTGCCGTGACCCGCGCCGCGATCTCGCGGTGATCTGCGTGGTCGAGGAGCCCAAGGATGTCGTCGCGGTCGAGCGCACCCGTGAGTTCCGCGGCAGGTACCACGTACTGGGCGGCGCGATCAGCCCCATCGAGGGCGTCGGTCCGGACGATCTACGGATCCGGGAGCTGCTGACGCGGCTCGCGGACGGCACCGTCACCGAGCTGATTCTGGCGACGGATCCCAACCTTGAAGGTGAAGCGACCGCTACGTACCTGGCCCGCATGGTGAAACCCATGGGGCTGAAGGTGACGCGACTGGCCAGTGGTCTGCCCGTGGGGGGAGACCTGGAGTATGCCGACGAGGTCACGCTGGGTCGTGCCTTCGAAGGGAGACGACTGCTCGATGTCTGACACCGCGGTAACCACACAGGACTCGAAGGGCGCACCGGGCTCTCCGGAACGCGACCTCGGCGATCCGAACGTCCAGGAGCCCGACGACTTCGCCGTCCAGATCTGCGATCAGATCGAGAGTTTCATCCTCTCGGTCCGCGAGGTCGCCAAGGGCGACGATCCGGACAGCGCTGTCCCGTACCTGCTGCTGGAGGTCTCCCAGCTGCTGCTGGCCGGCGGCCGGCTCGGCGCGCACGAGGACATCGTTCCGGACGAGCGCTACGAGCCGGACATCGGCCCCGAGCCGGACGCGGACGAGCTGCGCCAGCACCTCGCGGCGCTGCTGGAGCCGATCGACGTCTACTCGGAGGTCTTCGACCCGTACGTACCGCGCAGTACGCCCGTCGCCTGCCGGATTTCGGACGATATGGCCGACGTGGTGACCGATCTCACGCACGGCCTCGCGCACTTCCGCGCCGGCCGCGTGAGCGAGGCGCTGTGGTGGTGGCAGTTCTCGTACCTGTCGAACTGGGGACCGACGGCCAGCGCCTCGCTGCGCGCGCTGCAGTCCCTGGTCGCTCACGTCCGGCTGGACAGCCCGCTGGACGAGCTGGACGGCCTGGACACGGACGATTCGGCGGACGACGAGGAGCGGCTGGCCGAGGAGGCCGGCAAGGTCATGGCGGCCGAGCTCGGCACCCCGCTGGGCGTCCGCGCCCAGCCCGCCGCCGGCTGATCCCGGGTCCGCCGCCGGCTGATCCCGGGCCCGTCACCCGTCGAACCCTGGCCCACCACCGGCTGAACCGGTCAACCCGTCACTCGCTGACACGCCGTAGCCGCGCACCCGCTACCCCCACCGTCGGATATCCGGACGATCTTCCTCCGGTCACGCATCCAGCGCCTGATCTGGGGTTATTCCGTTCCGTCCTGGGCAGGTGGCCCACCGAGTGGGCCACCTGTCTCAATATCCGGTATCGCGGAGGCCGCCCCGGCCCGCTCGTTAGACTGAGCCGACCGCAGTACCAGACCTTCCCGAGGAGCGCACGTGGGCCTTGTCGTGCAGAAGTACGGAGGCTCCTCCGTCGCCGATGCTGAAGGCATCAAGCGCGTCGCCCGGCGAATCGTGGACACCAAGAAGAACGGCCATCAGGTCGTTGTCGTGGTGTCGGCGATGGGCGATACGACGGACGAGCTGATCGATCTCGCCGAGCAGGTGTCGCCGATTCCCGCCGGCCGGGAGTTCGACATGCTGCTGACCGCCGGAGAGCGGATCTCCATGGCGCTGCTGGCGATGGCGATCAAGAACCTCGGTCATGAGGCGCAGTCGTTCACCGGCAGCCAGGCCGGGGTCATCACCGACTCCGTCCACAACAAGGCACGGATCATCGACGTGACGCCGGGCCGTATCCGGACCGCGCTCGACGAGGGCAACATCGCGATCGTGGCCGGTTTCCAGGGCGTGTCCCAGGACAAGAAGGACATCACCACGCTGGGCCGCGGCGGTTCCGACACGACCGCGGTGGCGCTGGCCGCCGCGCTCGCCGCCGAGGTGTGCGAGATCTACACGGACGTCGACGGGGTCTTCACCGCCGACCCGCGGGTCGTCAAGCGCGCCCAGAAGATGGACTGGATCTCCTTCGAGGACATGCTGGAACTGGCCAGCTCCGGTTCGAAGGTGCTGCTGCACCGCTGTGTCGAGTACGCCCGTCGTTACAACATTCCGATCCACGTCCGCTCGTCCTTCTCCGGCCTGCCGGGGACCTGGGTGAGCAACGAAGCACCGCTAGGAGGCAAGCCGATGGAGCAGGCGATCATCTCCGGGGTTTCGCACGACACGTCCGAGGCCAAGATCACGGTCGTCGGGGTGCCGGACAAGCCGGGCGAGGCGGCGACGATCTTCCGTGCCATCGCGGACGCCGAGGTCAACATCGACATGGTCGTCCAGAACGTGTCGGCGGCGGCCACCGGCCTCACCGACATCTCCTTCACCCTCCCCAAGACCGAGGGCCGCAAGGCGATGGACGCGCTCACCAGGTCGCAGGACCGCATCGGGTACGACTCGCTGCGCTACGACGACCAGATCGGCAAGATCTCGCTGGTCGGCGCGGGGATGAAGACCAACCCGGGCGTCACGGCGACCTTCTTCGAGGCGCTGTCGAACGCCGGCGTCAACATCGAGCTGATCTCGACGTCGGAGATCCGCATCTCGGTGGTCACCCGGGCCGACGACGTGAAGCCGGCCGTCCAGGCGGTGCACTCCGCGTTCGGCCTCGACAGTGAAAGTGATGAAGCTGTCGTCTACGGCGGTACGGGCCGATGAACCGTAAGCCGACCCTGGCCGTCGTCGGTGCGACGGGCGCGGTCGGCACGGTGATGCTGGAGCTGCTCTCCACCCGGCAGGACGTGTGGGGCGAGATCCGGCTGGTCGCGTCCGCGCGGTCGGCCGGCCGCCGCCTCGTGGTGCGCGGTGTGGAGACCGAGGTCGTCGTGCTCAGCGAGGAGGCGTTCGAGGGCGTCGACGTCGCGATGTTCGACGTCCCGGACGAGGTGTCCGCGCAGTGGGCGTCGGTCGCCGCCGCCAAGGGCGCGGTCGTCGTGGACAACTCCGGAGCCTTCCGGATGGACCCCGATGTCCCGCTGGTGGTGCCGGAGGTGAACGCGCACGCGGTGCGGATGCGCCCGCGCGGCATCATCGCCAACCCCAACTGCACGACGCTGTCGATGATCGTGGCGATCGGCGCGCTGCACGCCGAGTTCGGGCTCAGCGAGCTGATCATCTCCTCGTACCAGGCGGCTTCCGGCGCGGGCCAGTCCGGCGTGGACACCCTCCGCGACCAGCTGTCCAAGGTCGCCGGCACCCACCTTGGTACCCAGCCGGGCGATGTACGGCGCACGGTCGGCGACTTCGGTCCCTTCCCGGCGCCGCTCGCGCTCAACGTGGTGCCGTGGGCCGGCTCGCTGCGGGAGGACGGCTGGTCCTCGGAGGAGCTCAAGGTCCGGGACGAGTCACGGAAGATCCTGGGCCTGCCGGAGCTGCGGGTCACCGCGACCTGCGTACGGGTGCCGGTCATCACGACGCACTCGCTGTCGGTGCACGCGCGGTTCGAGAACGAGGTGACCGTGGAGAAGGCGCACGAGATCCTGCGGAGCGCTCCCGGGGTCGTCGTGACCGACAATCCCGCCGAGGGCGAGTTCCCGACCCCTGCCGATGTGGTGGGCACCGACCCGACCTGGGTCGGCCGGGTACGCCGCTCCATGGACGATCCGAACGCGCTCGAACTCTTCGTGTGCGGGGACAACCTGCGCAAGGGCGCCGCCCTGAACACTGCACAAATTGCCGAAGTCGTGGCGGCCGAGTTCGTCGCTTCGCACGCATGATGTGATCCACTCCTTGGTCTGGACCACTTGAAGTGGGTCGCGCACCAATGGACAATTCGCTCCCTGACCGCTGCAACCGGCAGTAGACGGGGAGCGTCTTTGTGTCAGCGCACTGCCCTAATGTGCTGCGTGCCGGGGGGTATTGGGCAGGCACAGTTCGTGCCTGGGCAAATGGGCGCATTGGGGAAGAGGTTGGTACGCATGGGGATATTCGGCGCCACATCAAAGGCGACGCCTTGCGCGTACAACCCTGACGGGGGGACGCGTGTCCAACAGTCGTGGCAGAGGCACTGGGTATCGAGACGGCACTTGGGCGGGGCGGCGCTCCGACACGCGTGCCGCGCCCGCGTACGCCCGGCCGTACGTCCGGCAGGGCACGCACTCCCGGCGGGATGCCCGTGATAGCGCCCTGGCCGATCGTGCGCGTGCCGTCCGAGCTGGGTGCTGACGCCACGATGACCGTCGGCACCACGGTCGACCACCTGACCGAGACCTACAGTGCCCACTACCGGTCGCTGCTCGGCCTCGCCGCGCTGCTGCTGGACGACACGGCCTCCTGCGAGGACGTCGTCCAGGAGGCCTTCATCCGCGTCCACTCCGCGCGCAGCCGCGTCCGTGACCCCGAGAAGACCCTCGCCTACCTGCGGCAGACGGTGGTCAATCTCTCCCGGTCGGCGCTCCGGCGGCGCATCCTGGGCCTCAAGCTCCTCTCCAAGCCCATGCCCGACATGGCGAGTGCGGAAGAGGGCGCCTACGAGATCCTGGAGCGCGACCAGCTCAAGACCGCCATGCGGTCCCTCCAGCGCCGTCAGCGCGAAGTCCTCGTGCTGCGCTACTTTGCCGACATGACCGAGGCACAGGTCGCCGAAACGCTCGGAATTTCCCTGGGCTCGGTGAAGGCATACGGTTCCCGTGGCCTCGCGGCGCTTCGCATCGCGATGGAGGCGACCGTATGACCACCCCCTACGACTCACGTGGCATGGATCCAGAGAACCGCGAATTTCCCGAAGAACTGAACGACGAGCGCAACGCAGCGCCCACCGGAACCGGCCCTCAGGGGGCGGGATCAAGCCCCTTGGGAGCGAGAACCAGCCCTGCTGAAGGCGGGATGACCTTGCCCGGGGCCGGGACAACTGCGCCTGGGGCCGGGACAACTGCGCCTGGGGCCGGGGCGACTCCGCCTGGGGCCGGGGCGACTCCGCCCGGGTCCGGAGCGACTCCGCCTGGTGCAGGGGCGAGCTTCGACGAGCTGGCGCTGCGCCGGCTGATGCAGGACGCGGTGAAGGGCCTCAAGCCCGCACCCGACGCGCTCGACCACCTGCGGCACGCCGTACCGGCCCGCCGGACGCGCCGCCGCCAGGCCGTGGCCGGCGCCGCCGCCGCGTTCCTGCTGGCGTGTACCGCCGTGCCGGCCCTGCTGCATGTCGCGAACACCGCGGACCAGCAGGACACCACCGCGGCCGGCGCCTCCAGCCCCAACGAGCCGCGGCAGGACACCGGTGGCACGGGGGAGAGCAGCCAGGACGACTCGGGCGGTCCGGCCGACACCGGGACCAGCGCCGGCAGCGAGCCCGCCCCGTCGGTGACACCGTCGCCGACCCCCACACCCACGAACGAGCACGGTGCCACGGTCGCCCCGACGCCCACCGGCTCGGCCGGCCGCACCGCCCCGGCCTGCGACCGCTCCCAGCTCGGCAGCGGCGCGAGCAAGACCGGTGCCCCGGACGCCAAGGGCAACGTGTACGGCTGGTTCCGGGTCGCGAACGTCTCCGCGCAGGGCTGCACGGTCAAGGGCGGCGGCGCCGTCACCGTGATCGCCCAGGGCAGCGCCGACGCGTCGAAGATCCAGGTGCTGGACCACACGCCGGGCGATCCGGCCACCGGACTGCCGGATGTGGCGGCCGCCCCGCTGCTCCTCCAGCCGGGCGACACGTACGAGGTCCGGTTCGCCTGGGTGCCGGACGCGGCAGGTCCCAACGGCTGCCCGGCGCCGCCCACTCCGACGCCCACCCCGACCACCGGCGGCAGCACCAGCAGCGGCAACAACGGCACCAGTGCCTCGAACAACACCCCGGCAGCGGCCGATGTACCGCCGACGCCCGGCCCGGCGAGCGTCGAGGTCAGCCACACCCCGGAGGCGGGGGCGCCGGCCGTGGCCGACACGACGATCCCCGACGCGTGCGCCGGGACGATCTACAAGACGACGGCCCTCACACCTCAGTAGGCGAGGCGTGGCGCGGGAGGGCCGCGGAGTGCCGGGCCGCGGGCCCGGTGGCGTCGGCCGGCCCCGCTCCCCGTACCGTTGAGGCGTGTACCGGTTTCTGCTGACCCCGCGCTGGCTGGGAGTCCACCTCTTCGTCGTGCTCGCCGTGCCGTTCTGCGTCTTCATGGGCAGTTGGCAGCTGAGCCGCTTCGAGGACCGGATGAACAGCCACCACGTGGCCGAGCAGGCCCCGAAGGCCGCCGCGTCCGCCGCCCCGGTCCCGCTGGCCACCGTCCTCCCGGACACCAAGGCGCAGGTCACCCAGGACACCACCGGCCGCACGGTCACCGCGACCGGCCGCTACGACACCGGCCACCAGCTCCTGGTCCCCGGCCGTGACCTCGGCGACCGCACCGGCTACTACGTGCTCACCCCGCTGCGTACGGCGGGCGGCGCGGCGCTGCCCGTCGTCCGCGGCTGGCTGCCCGGCGAGGCCTCGTCCGCGACGCCCGCCGCCATCCCGGCGGCGCCCGCGGGCGACATCACCGTCTCCGGCGCCCTGCAGCCCCCCGAGAACACCGGCACCCAGGGCGTCCAGTCCGCCGGCGGACTGCCGCAGGGCCAGCTCGGGATGATCAGTGCCGCGTCGCTCGTCAACGTGCTGCCGTACGAGGTCTACAGCGGTTGGATCACGGTCACCGACGCCACCGCCCCGCTCGAGCCGGTGCCCCCGGCGGCCCCCAGCAACACCGGGCTCGACCTCAAGGCCTTCCAGAACCTGGGCTACACCGGCGAGTGGTTCGTCTTCGCCGGCTTCGTGGTCTTCATGTGGTTCCGGCTGGTCCGCCGCGAGGCGGAACTCCGCGAGGACACCGCGCTGGGCCTCATCCCGGACCAGGACCCGGCCGCTGAGAACCCTGAGAATGCTGAGAACGCGGCGGCGCCGGGCAAGCTGGAAGAAGCCCTGCCCGGCGACTGAGGACCCACCCGGTCAGAGCGCGTGCTTCATCGCGAAGGCCAGCTCCAGGCGGACCTGCTTGATCCGCTCCTCGACGACGAGCGAACCGTGCCCCGCGTCGTACCGGTACACCTCGTGCACCTTCCCCAGCGACACCAGCCGCTCGACATAGTTGTCGATCTGCCGGATCGGGCACCGCGGGTCGTTCATGCCCGCCGAGAGGTACACCGGCGCGGTCACCCGCTCGACGTACGTGATCGGCGACGAGGCCTCGTACCGCTCAGGAACCTCGGCGGGCGAGCCGCCGAAGAGCGTGCGGTCCAGGGACTTCAGCGCCTCCATCTCGTCGGTGTACGAGGCGACGTAGTCGGCCACCGGGACCGCCGCGAGCCCCGCCGTCCAGGCGGTGGGCTGGGTGCCGAGCCCCAGCAGCGTCAGATAGCCGCCCCACGAGCCGCCGGAGAGCACCAGCTTCGCCGGATCGGCCAGCCCCGAGCCGACGGCCCACTCGCGGACCGCCGCGACGTCCTCCAGCTCGATCAGCCCGACGCGGTGCTTGAGCGCGTCCGTCCACTCGCGCCCGTAGCCGGTGGAGCCGCGGTAGTTGAGCCGTACGACGGCGAAGCCGTGGTCGACCCAGGCCGCGGGCCCGGCCGCGAAGGCGTCGGAGTCGTGCCAGGCGGGGCCGCCGTGCACCTCGAAGACCGTCGGGAAGGGCCCGTCGCCCTCGGGCTTCTGGACGAGGGCGTGCACCGGCCCGCCGGGGCCGTCCACCCACACGTCCTCGACCGGCACGGAGTCCGGGGCCTTCAGCCCCGGCGCCTCCAGCACGATCCCGCCCGTCGTGGACCGCACGACCGGCGGCAGCTGCGCCGACGACCACAGGTACTCCACGGACCCGTCGGGGCGCGCGGTGGCGTTGCTCACCGTTCCCTGCGGGGTCTCCAGCCGGAGCAGCGCACCGGCGGCCAGGTCGTAGCGGAACATCTCGCTGCGCGCCTGGTACGAGTGCACGACGAGCAGCGCCGAACCGTCCGGATACCACTCGGCGGAGACATCGCCCGGCAGGTCGATCGCCAGCGCGGTCTCCTCGCCGGTCGTCACGTCCCACACCATCGGCAGCCAGCGCCCGGCGCGCTGGTGCCTGACGAGCAGCCGGGTGTCCCCGGCCACGGGAGCGAAGCCCAGGCAGTCGAGACCGAGTTCCTCGGTGCCGCCGCGGGAGTCGTCCAGCTCGGCGACGGTCGAGCCGTCGAGCCGCACCACGCGCAGCGCGCCGTGCATCGCGTCGCCGTGCTCGGTGTGCTCGATGACGAGCAGCGTGCCGTCCTCCGACAGGTCGCCGACGCCGGCCGACTCCGCGTGCCGGTAGATCTCGACCGGTGCGGCGCCCGGCCGCACGACGTGGACGGACGTGCCCTCGTCGTCCGTCGACCGGCCGATCACGACGGTGCCGTCCGCGCCGAGCGCCAGCCCGGCCGGGTACGAGGCGTCGAGTCCCGGCGTGGCCGGCTCGTCCTCGCCGCCGCCGAACGGCTGGCGCATCCACACCCCGAACTCGTCCCCGTCGGTGTCCGAGAACCACCACACCCACTCGCCGTCGCGGGACAGCGTGCCCTCCGTCGTCCCGTTCGGCCGGTCCGTGGCCTGGCGGCGTTCGCCGGTGGTCCGGTCCCAGGCGTACAGCTCGTACGTGCCGGTGGCGTTCGACACGAAGAGGCAGCGCTGCGGCGCGTCCTCCGCCCACTCGGGCAGCCCCACCCGAGGCGCCCGGAACCGCTTTTCCCATTCCGGCATGGCAGCCGTGACATCACTCATGCCTCCATCAAACCCGATGGCCGGCCGCCTTCACCCCGACTATCGTCACTCCCCATGTACACGAGGACCCCGGCGGACCGGCGGGAGACCGATCGCGCCAGGTGGGACGTTGGGGTCTCCCCAGCCGGAGGTAGGGGAAGCGTTCCGATCCACACGGCGAGCGAGTCCTACGATCCGGACACCTTCCGGGCCGGCCAGGACGTGATCCGCCCCTTCGAGGCGGCGGAGGTGGGATCGGTCACCGGGAAGTCGCTGCTGCACCTGCAGTGCCGCCTCGGCCTCGACACCCTCTCCTGGGCGCTCCGCGGCGCCTCCCGGGTCGTCGGCCTGGACTTCTCCGAGCCCGCCGTCGACGCCGCCCGCGAGCTGGCCGCCGACCTGGGGCTCCCGCCCGACCGGGCGTCCTTCGTCGCCGCCGACGTGTACGACGCGGCCGAGGCCGTCCCCGACTCCTCCTACGACATCGTCTACACCGGCACCGGCGCCCTGTGCCGGCTCCCCGACATCGTCCGCTGGGCCGAGACCGCCGCGTCCCTCGTCGCGCCGGGCGGCTTCCTGTACCTCGCCGAGTTCCACCCGCTGACGGACGCCCTCGACGACGAATCGGGCTCCCGGATCGCCCACGACTACTTCACTCGCGACGCCTGGGTCGACGAAGCCCCGGGCACCTACGCGGACTTCGACGCCCCGACGGTGAACAACCGCACGGTGGAGTGGGCGCACACCCTCGGCGACGTCGTCACCGCGATCGCCGCCACCGGGCTCCGGCTGGAGTTCCTGCACGAGCATGACGCGACGCTCTTCCAGCGCTTCGGGACGCTCGAACGCGACGGGCAGGGATCCTCCGGGAGGGGCGACGGCTTCTACCGGCATCCGCCGGGCACCCCGCGCGTGCCACTGATGTACTCGCTGCGGGCTTCCCGCGCGCCGGACCTGCCCCAGCCCTAGCCCGGCGGGATCCGGAGGACGGCCGTCCCGCCGTCCGGATCGATCCGCGACCGGGGGCGGTGCCCCGTCCCCCTCCTCGTCGCGCAGCGCCGGCGACGTCCTGCGCTGCTTGAGCTCCTCCTGCTTGCCCGCCGACAGTGTCGCGTGCAACAGCTCGAACCCCGTCGACGCCACCTGGCCCTGCCGTCCGGCCCCCGCCACGGCAGCATCCCGGCCCGCCCGGCCCGCCTGGCCCGCAGCATCGCCTGATCGACGAACGCGGCGACCGTCAGCGGACCACCAGACCCGGCAGCGTCATGAGGAAGATGAAGGCCATGCCCCCGAGCACCCCTCACCGGAGCCCGGGGGGGCGAGAGCCCGTCAGGCGCGATCCGCGGTGAGGGCGTACGACGGCAGCGGCTCGTTGCCCTTGCTCTTCGCGAGGGAGCCGAGCACATCGAGCTGGCTGGTGAGGAACTCCCGCGCCAGCGGCGACAGATCCGCGAACCGCTCGTCGGAGCCGGCCATCCGCCGCGCGGCGTCCACCTCCCAGTCGGCGTCCTGCAGACCCGTCGTGTCCACGTCCTGCTCGGACGCCACCCGCCACCCGGCCTCCGCGAGAATCCGCAGCAGCGCCTCGTGCGAGAACGGCGTCCGCACGTTCCCCTCGCCCCGCGCCCCGACCGCCTCGACATGGCCCTGCACGAGCACGGCGAGCAGATGCGGCAGCTGCTCCACACCCCGCGGACGCAGATCCCACTCCGAGAAACACAGCCGCCGCGCCCACGGCCGGACGCGCGTCAGCGTCCTGAGCAGCTGGTCGAGGGAAGCGAAGTACCAGGAGCAGTGCGACAGCACGACGTGGTCGAACGCGTCGTCCGGGAACGAGACCGCCTCGTCGAGGACATCGACGCCGAACCGGATGTCGATCCGCGACCCGAGCGGCCCGGCCGCCAGGAACGCCGCCGACTCGCCCAGCGTGACCGGACTGCCGTACGAAGGCTCCGCGATGTCCACCCCGACCACCCGCCCGCCGGGCCCGACCGCGTCCGCGAGCACCGCGGTCATGTCCCCCTGCCCGCACCCGACTTCCAGCACCGAGGCCCCGGCGGGAATCCCCCAGCCGTCCACCAGCCCCACCCGGAACCGCGTCTGATCCCGCTGCACCCCAAGATGCCCCACCGCGGCCGCCATGGCTCCCGCGATCGTCTCGACCCTGCCCACAAGAATCTCCCTGCACCGATCCCGCTGCCCCCGCCGCAGCGACTGTAGGTGAGAGATCACCGAAGAGCCCGGCCTTTTCCGCCCCCGGAAACGAGTCAGAGCCCTGATCATCAATGATGATCAGGGCCCTGAACTGCAATGTCACCAGTCGGGGTGGCGGGATTTGAACCCACGGCCTCTTCGTCCCGAACGAAGCGCGCTACCAAGCTGCGCCACACCCCGGTGCAACGAGATTTACTTTAGCGGACGGGAAGCCGGAGACGAAATCCGGTTTTCCTGGGTGGGGAGGCGGGGGCGGGTGCGGTCGAGGGTGATGAGGAGGAGGGCGAGGGCGGAGAAGGCGAGGGCGAGGACGGCGGCGTTGCGGAGGACGGCGGGGTAGCCGTGCAGGTCGACGTCGAGGAAGGGGTAGGGGTAGCGGTTCGGGGGGTCGATCAGGGGGCCGCGGAGGAGGGCGAAGGCGGCGTACGCGAGGGGGAGGGCGAGCCACTGGTAGGCGTAGCGCCACTGGAAGCGGGCCGGGGTGGTGAGGAGGAGCCAGTCGAGGGTGACTGTGACGGGTGTCACGGTGTGCAGCAGCTGGTTGGAGAGGATCAGGTCGCCGGTGCGCTGGGCGAGGTTCTCCGCCTCGGAGAAGCCGCTGGACTCGTTGGCCAGCACGAGGTGGTAGACGAGACCGGTGATCACGATGCAGAGCAGGACCGCGCCGGTGATGCGCGGGGACAGCGGCGGGCGGCCGGTCGTGGCGCGGTGCGCGGACCAGGCGAAGGTGATCGCGATGGCGGCGTTCGTCAGGATGGTGAAGAAGGTGAAGACGCGCAGCGGGTCGGTGTGCACGCACTCGATGGTGATGCCGGTGACGGCGGCCGCGGCGATGAGGGCGCGGCAGAGTGCGACGTAAGGACGACGGAGCGCCGGCTCGGACATCGCCTCACCGTACGGGGCGGCCCGCCTTCCGGGCGGTCAGCGTGAGGAGTGTCGCCTCCGGAGGGCAGGCGAAGCGGATCGGGGTGTAGCGGTTGGCGCCGCAGCCCGCGGAGACGTGGAGGTAGGAGCGCTCGCCGGCCGCGGTGTGGGCGGACAGGCCCTTCACGCGCTTGGTGTCCAGGTCGCAGTTGGTGACGAGGGCGCCGTAGAAGGGGATGCAGAGCTGGCCGCCGTGGGTGTGGCCGGCGAGGATCAGCGGGTAGCGGTCGGCCGCGAAGGCGTCCAGGACCCGCAGGTACGGGGCATGGACGATGGCGAGGCTGAGGTCCGCGGCCGGGTCGGGGCCGCCGGCGACGGCCGCGTAGCGGTCGCGCTTGATGTGCGGGTCGTCGAGGCCGGTGAGGGCGATCTCGATGCCGTCGTCGAGCTTGAGGTGGCCGCGGGTGTTGCTGAGGCCGATCCAGCCGGCGGCGTCGAACGCGTCGCGCAGATCGCCCCACGGGTTGCGGACCACATTGGTGACCGGGTCCGTCTTGCCGTTGAGCCCGTGCTGGCTGCGGGACTTCTCGATGAGGTAGCGGGCCGGGTTGCGGAACCGGGGCCCGTAGTAGTCGTTCGAGCCGAAGACGTAGGCGCCGGGGAAATCCATCAGCGGGCCGAGCGCGTCCAGGACCTCGGGGACGCCCTCCGGGTCGGAGAGGTTGTCACCGGTGTTGACGACGAGATCCGGGCGCAGCCCCGCCAGGGACTGCAGCCAGCGGCGCTTCCTGTTCTGGCCGGAAACCATGTGGATGTCGGAGACCTGCAGGATCCGGATCGGCCGCATCCCGGCGGGCAGCACCGGGACCTCGACGCGGCGCAGCCGGAAGGCCTGCGGTTCGATTGCCGTGGCATAGGCCACGCACGCCGCGCCGACTACCGTTACGCCGAGGGGAACTCCGTATCGCGCTCGCATGTGTCCATCGTCGCAGATGAGATGAGCGCCGCCAGAGCGTGCGGCGCTCCGCTGCCGCCCCGGAAGCCGGGAAAGGCGTTGATATCGACGATGAGCGGGGTCCCGGACCGGTCGGCGATCACGTCCACGCCGTAGACGTCGAGGGCGAAGACCTTGCCCGCCTGCAGCGCCAGATCGTGGGCCCCGGGGGGCGGCGGAGGCGGCGGGGGCTGGCCCCCGGGCTCAGCTGCCGCGCTGTCCGCGCTGTCCGCGCTGTCCGCGCTGTCCGCGCCGTCCGCGCTGTCCGGGCCGTCCGGGCCGTCCGGGCTGTCCAGGGCTCCCAGGGGGGACGGGCGCAGGCCGGTGAAGACCTGGCCGGCGATCACCCACAGCTTGTGGTCCCAGCCGTCGCCCGGCGTGAAGTCCTGGACGACGACCAGCTCGTCCGGCCACCTGCGGGCGAGGTCCCGCAGCCCGGCGGTGTCGTCGACCCTGGCGACGACATCGCCGCGCCGGTTGGCCCGGCTCTTGACGATGAACGGATAGCCCGACGGCGGCGGAGCGGTGAGCCGTGACAGCGGAGCGACGGTCCGGGTCACGGGGAACGGGAGGCCCGCGGCCAGCGCGGTCTCCGCCATCCGGACCCGGTCCTGGCACAGCTCGGTCGACGCGGCCGAGTTGACGACACGCGCACCGCGCCGCTCCAGGGCCCGGGCGAGCCGGATCGCTTGCGGCGTATGGGACTTGAGGAGGTAGACGTCGGCGAGCGCGCCTGGTGCGGGTTCCGTGGCGTGGGCCGGGTCGGTGAACTCGACGTGGGTGTGGTGACGGTCCGCCAGCAGGGTGGCGGTGGCGGCCAGTAGCGGGTGGTCCGGCTTGTCCGTCAGGAAACAGACGCGCTGTCCGGCGGAATCAGCGGTGTTCATGTGCCGGCCTGTGCGGGGACGAAGGCCGCGGCCTGGGGAGTGAGTCCGGCGTGCCCGCCCGCTCCGCCCGTCCTGGCCAGGTCGAGCACGGCCCGCGCCACCCGGGCGACGGCGTCGGGAACCTTGCGGAAGCTCGGGAAGTCGTTGATGTCGACGACGACCGGGCCGTCCGGCCCGAGCAGCACGTCGATCCCGTACAGGTCCAGGCCGAAGACGGCACCGATCTCGGCCGCCAGCCCCGCCACCTCGCGGGGGAGCGGCACGAGCCGTTCGTCCACGGCGAGTTCCGGGCGCAGCGGCGAGGCCCGTACGGTCGCGAACGCCTCACCGCCGACGCAGTACACCTTCAGGTCCGTCCCGGAGTTGGGCACGTACGGCTGGGCTATGAGCAGACCACCGTCCTCAGGACCGGGGCCCGGGCCGGGACCGGAGGCCGCTTCGCCGCTGTCGCCGGACCCCGTGAGCTGGTCCGGCGTGTGCACCAGCCGCACCCCGCGCCCCGAGCTGCCCGCCGCGGGCTTCACGACCAGCGGGAAGTGCTCCTCGGGGACCTCCGCGAACAGTTCGGCCCTGGCGGCCGCGTACGTCACCGGCATCGGCAGACCGTGCTGCTGCGCGACGAGCGCGGTGAGTGCCTTGTCGCGGACCGCCCGGATCGCGCGGGCGTCGTTGACCGTGGTCAGGCCGAGTGCCGCCGCGCCTTCGAGGAGGGTCAGGCCGGGGCCGCCGGAGACGGTCTTGAGCACCCAGGCATCGTGCGCGCCCGACTGCACCGCGGCGGAGAGCCCGGACAGTTCGGAGAACTCGGACAGCCGGATGAGAGAACCGCCGGGGCGGATGACGTCCACCTGGTGTCCCCAGGCGCCCAGTTGCCTGACCACGTCGAGAGGCATGCCGTCGTGACGGTAGTGCTCCTCGACGAGGAAACAGAGCCTCATCTGGTCCCCTTGCCCCCCGGACGTCCGCCGATCCGTCCGGCAGAGCTGTGACCGAACAGGATGCCATGGGGCGCTTGGTGTTCCGGCGCGCGGGACCGGTCCGGGACACCTCCGGGACCTGGACGGGACCTGGGCGGGACGCGGATGGGAGGCGGATGGGAGGCGGACGGGACGCGGACGGGACGCGGACGGGACCCGGACAGGACGCGGACGGGACCCGACGGGACGTCGACAGGACCCGACGGAACGCCGACGGGACCCTGGACGCAGGCGTTAATGGGCGGCAGCACCGCCCTGCGGGTGCGAGACTCGACGGCATGACCACCACGCTCAAACAGCGACTGCACGACGACCTCATCGCGGCCATGAAGGGCCGCGACGAACTTCGCTCCGCCACGCTCCGCCTCACGCTGACCGCGATCACCAAGAAGGAGGTCGCGGGCACGACCGCCCGTGAACTCTCCGACGACGAGGTGCTCAAGGTGATCGCCGGTGAGGCGAAGAAGCGCCGCGAGGCGGCCGAAGCCTTCGCCCTGGGCAACCGTCCCGCCTCGGCCGAGCGCGAGCTGGCCGAGGGGGAGGTGCTCGACGCGTACCTGCCGAAGCAGCTGTCGGACGAGGAGCTGGTCGGGATCGTCACCGCCGCCGTGGCCGAGGCGAAGGCGGCCGGCGCCGAGGGCCCGCGCGCCATGGGCGCGATCATGAAGATCGTGAACCCGAAGGTCGCCGGTCTCGCCGAGGGCGGCCGCGTCGCGGCCGAGGTGAAGAAGCAGCTCGCGGGCTGATCCACCCGGTATCGCACGATCGCACGCGTGAGGGGCGCCACCCGAAGATTCCGGGTGGCGCCCCTCAGCCGTTCCAGCCGTTCCGATCGCAGTCGTTCCGGGCCCCCGCCGTCAGCGGTTGCCGCCCGTCCCGCCGCCCGAGTGCCCGTTCCCGCCGCCGATGATGCCCGGCGGGATGGTGAACGAGGGGAAGGGGTTCGGACTGGCCGGCGGCTTGCCGGTGCCGGCGGTCGTGGCGCCGGTGGTGTGGCCGGGCTTGCCCGGGTTGCCGGGGTTGGGCGGGTTGCCGGGGTTGGGCGGGGGAGTACCGGTCGGCTTCTCCGGAATGTTGAGCGGCACCTCGTTGAACGACTCGACCGGCTTGCCCTCCAGGGCCCCGCTGACAGAGTCCTTCCAGATGGGTGCCGGGCCGTCCGCGCCGTACACCTTGTCGTAGGTCTGGCCGCCGAAGGTGATGTTGTACATCTTCACCGCGTGCCGCGGGTCGCCGATCCAGACGGCGGCCGCCATGTTGGGCGTGTAACCGACGAACCAGGCGGCGTACCGGTCGTTGGTGGTACCGGTCTTACCCGCGGTGGCACGGTCCTCAAGGCCCGCCTTGGCGCCCGTACCGTCGTCGACCACGCCCTTGAGCATGGTGTTGATGGTGTCGGCCGTCGTCTCCGACATGGCCTGCGAGCAGTTCGCCTTCGGCACGGGGACCGGCTTGCCCGTGGTGTCCGTCGCCGACTCGATCGCCAGGGGCACGCAGTACGTGCCACGAGCGGCGAAGGCGGCGTACGCGGCGGCCATGTTGAGCGGTGAGGCCTCGTTGGACCCGAGGGTGAAGGAGGCGCCCAGCTTCCAGTTCGTGCCACCGGCGGCCTTGGTCATACCCAGGTTGTTCATCATCTTCGTCACGTTGCAGAGGCCGACCTCGGCCTCGAGGGAGACGAAGTAGGTGTTGATGGACTTCCGGAGCGCCTCGGGCATCGCGTACGGCCCCTTCTCCTTCTCGTCCTCGTTGTGGACCGGCGAGTGGTCGGTGTAGTTGTTGTTGGCGCAGTCGGTGACGTCCGGGAAGGGCATCTCGTACGGCGCCGGATACTGCTGCGCCGGCAGGTAGCCGTTCTCCAGGGCGGCTGCCGCGGTGAAGGGCTTCATGGTGGAGCCCGGCTGGTACCCGGCCCCGCCGCCCATGTTCCGGTCGACCGAGAGGTTGATCTGCGTCTCGTTCTTGCCGAAGCCGTACGGCCGGGACTGTGCCATGGCCCGGATCTTGCCCGTACCCGGTTCGACGAGGGTGACGGCGGCGGCGATCGGGTCGTCCTTGTAGACGTGCTTGGCGATGCCGTTCTGAGTCGACGCCTGCGCCTGCGGGTCCAGCGTCGTCTTGATCGTCAGGCCGCCCTGGCGCCAGCGCTTCGCGCGGGCTTCCTTCGTCTTGCCGAAGGCCGCGTTCTGCAGGAACGTGTTGCGGACGTAGTCGCAGAAGAAGCCGGCGCCGTTCACGGCGGTGATGCAGCCGTTCTTCGGCTTGCTGATCTTGAGGCCGAGCGGCAGCTTCTTCGTGGCGTCGGCCTGGGCCTGGGTGATGTCCTTCAGGTCGGCCATCCGCTGCAGTACGAGATTGCGGCGCTTGATCGATTCCTGCTCGTCGTTGACCGGGTCGAAGCGGCTGGGCGACTGGACGATGCCGGCCAGCATCGCGGCCTCGCCGACGGTCAGGTCCTTGGCGTGCTTGCTGAAGTACCGCTTGGCCGCTGCCTCGACGCCGTAGGCCTGCTCGCCGAAGAACGTGATGTTGAGGTAGTTCTCCAGGATCTGCTGCTTGCCGAGTTCCTTCTCGACCTGGATCGCGTACTTCATTTCCTTGATCTTGCGGCCGACGGTCTGCTGGACCGCCTGCGCGACCTTGTCCGGGTCGTCGCCGGCCTGCTCGATGAAGACGTTCTTCACGTACTGCTGGGTGAGGGTGGAGGCGCCCTCGGAGACGCCGCCGTCCTGCGCGTTCTTGTTGAGCGCGCGCAGGATGCCCTTGAGGTCGATCGCCCCGTGCTCGAAGTAGCGGGCGTCCTCGATCGCGACGATGGCCTTCAGTATGTTCGGGCTCATCTGCTGGATCGGGATGACGGTGCGGTCGCGCGAGTAGACGGTCGCGATCAGTCCGCCGTTGGCGTCGAGGATCTTCGAGGCCTGGCTGAGCGGAGGGCGCTTCAGCTCACCGGGCAGGTCCTGGAACCCTGAGGCGGTGCCCTTCGCCGACAGGCCGAGGGCGCCGGCGGCCGGCAGGGCGATTCCTGCCAGTACCACTCCGGACAGGACACTGACACCGAGGAACTTGGCGGCCTGCTGGGCCGTCGAGAGACCCCCGCCCGATCGCTTGTGAGGCATGGAGGCAGCCTACGTTGCGATTCCCCGGACGTGCGCCCATCTGTTCGCCTACTCTGTAACGGACAGGCGCGGTCGCTGAGCGTGCGCCTGTCCTCCATCGTCACTCTTGTGGGTGATGAGAACTGCCCGAATTCCTGTCATATGCCGGGCGACTTGGGCGATATGCCAGGCGCAGTGACCGCTCTGCCCCATAAGTCCGAAATGGGTGCCGCTCACTCCGTTGGGTGATCTGCCGCACACCCATAGTCCATTCGGGCCATCGAAGATTGGGCCTGAAAGGGCTGTTGCGTCACGCCTACCTTCCGTAACGTCCTCAACTGGCAACGGTGAATATGCCGGTTGCCGCCGTGGGGGAGCCTCGATTCGGGAGAGGACGGCGCCAGCATGAGCAGCTGGGTAACCGACTGGAGCACGCAGGCAGCGTGCAAGACGACTGATCCGGACGAGCTTTTCGTCCAGGGAGCGGCCCAGAACAGGGCCAAGGCGGTATGCACCGGATGCCCGGTGCGGACGGAGTGCCTGGCGGACGCACTCGACAACCGGGTCGAGTTCGGCGTGTGGGGCGGGATGACGGAACGCGAGCGCAGGGCACTGCTGCGACGCCGTCCAACGGTGACCTCGTGGCGCAGGCTGCTCGAGACCGCCCGTACCGAGTACGAGCGGAGCACCGGCATCCTGCCGCTGGACGAAGAGGACGACTACGCCGCCGCGGGGTGATCCCCGGCAAGCCGTTCGCCGATCGAGCGCAAGCCGTCCAGATCGTGCACGTCGCCCGGTAGGGCCGCTACGTCGACCATCGGCACCTCAGGGTGCACGGAGACGAAACGGTCCCTGGTGCGGCGTTCGCGCGCGACCACGCGCATGCGCTCGGCGTGCAGCCGCAGCAGCCCGGCGGCAAGCCTCTGCTCGGGCGGAATCGTCATGTCGTCGGCCGCTTCGGCCGGGGTCTTCGGGTCCGTCCCGTCGTCGGTCCCGTCGGCAACGGAGTCAGCCTTCCCGGCCTCACGATCCACAATGCCGCCGTCCACAAGATTTTCCCGCGGCTCCTCGAGCGCCTGAGCGGCGGCCAGCGCCCGCTCCGCCGTGAGCTGCGGCGCTCCGCTGCCGTGCACCCGGTTCAGCACCAGGCCGGCCAGCGGCATGCGCTCGGCGGCCAGCCGCTCGACGAAGTACGCGGCCTCGCGCAGCGCGTCCCGCTCAGGCGCGGCCACGACGAGGAACGCCGTCCCGGGGGCCTGCAACAGCTTGTACGTGGCGTCCGCGCGCTTGCGGAAGCCGCCGAACATGGTGTCCATGGCGGCGATGAAGGTCTGCACGTCACCCAGCAGATGTGCGCCCATCACCTTGCTCAGGACGCCCGTCATCATCGACATGCCGACATTGAGGAACTTCATCCCGGCCCGGCCGCCGACCTTCGCGGGCGCCATCAGCAGCTTGATGAACTTCCCGTCCAGGAACGAGCCGAGGCGCTGCGGGGCGTCCAGGAAGTCCAGCGCGGACCGGCTCGGCGGGGTGTCGACGATGATCAGGTTCCAGGCGTCCAGCGCGCGCAGCTGGCCCAGCTTCTCCATCGCCATGTACTCCTGCGTGCCCGCGAAGCCGGCCGACAGGGACTGGTAGAAGGGGTTGTCGAGGATCGCGCGGGCCCGCTCGGGGTCCGCGTGCTGGAGCACGACCTCGTCGAAGGTCCGCTTCATGTCGAGCATCATCGCGTGCAGCGTGCCGCCCGCGGACTCGTCGATGTCGGTGACCGGGCGCGGTGTGTTGTCCAGCTCGCTGAGGCCCATCGACTGCGCGAGCCGGCGGGCCGGGTCGATGGTCAGGACGACGCACTTGCGGCCGCGTTCCGCGGCACGCACTCCCAGCGCGGCGGCGGTCGTGGTCTTGCCGACGCCGCCGGAGCCGCAGCAGACGATGATGCGGGTCTTGGGATCGTCGAGGAGCGGGTCGATCGCCAGCACCGGACTCTCCAGATCCCCCGGATTCTCCAGGCTCATGTCAGTTCCCCCCGCCGACGTGCCCATGTCGGTTCTCCCCGCCGGCTCCTACCCATGTCAGCTCTCCCCGCCCGTCATTCCCTGCTTGCGCAGGCTGTCGGCCAGCCGGTAGAGGCCGCCGAGGTCGACGCCCTCGCCGCGCAGTTCCAGTTCGTACGTCGGCAGGCCGAGGGTGGCGATCTCGGCGCGCTCGCGGCGCTCCAGCAGGACGCGCTGGGCGTGCTCGTGGGCCTGCGCGAGCAGCGGGTCGACGAGCCGCTCCGCCTGCCCGCCCTTGCGGGCACCGCCCAGGCCGGCCTGGGACAGTGCCTTGGCGACGGCGGTGCGCCGGCCGTTGGCGGCCGATTCGAGGTCCGCGTCGTCCAGCAGCACCGGGCGCAGCATGTTGACCACGACGGCTCCCACGGGCAGCCCGGCCGCCCGCAGTTCCGCGACGCCGTCCACGGTCTCCTGGACCGGCATCTCCTCCAGCAGCGTCACCAGGTGCACCGCGGTCTCGGTGGACTTCAGCACCCGCATCACGGCCTGCGCCTGGTTGTATATCGGCCCGATCCTGGCCAGTCCCGCGACCTCGTCGTTGACGTTGAGGAAGCGGGTGATGCGGCCGGTCGGCGGGGCGTCCATCACGACCGCGTCGTACGCCCGCCAGCCCGCGTTGTCCTTGCGGCGCACGGCCTCGCACGCCTTGCCGGTCAGCAGGACGTCCCGCAGACCGGGGGCGACGGTCGTCGCGAAGTCGATCGCGCCGAGCTTCTTGAGGGCGCGGCCCGCCCGGCCGAGCTTGTAGAACATGTCCAGGTAGTCCAGCAGCGCGAGCTCGGGGTCGATGGCGAGCGCGCGCACCTCGCCGCCGCCGGGCGCGACGGCGATCTTCCGCTCCTCGTAGGGCAGCGCCCCGGTCTCGAAGACCTGGGCGATGCCCTGCCGTCCCTCGACCTCGATCAGCAGCGTGCGGCGGCCTTCGGCGGCGAGGGCGAGCGCCAGAGCGGCGGCGACCGTGGTCTTCCCGGTGCCGCCCTTGCCCGTGACGATATGGAGCCTGGTGGGGGTGGACTGTTGAGGGCTCACCCTTCGAGCCTAACCACTCGGCCTTCGGCCCAAGCAGCCCACTGCCCAGGTGTGGCCTCTATCTCCCGGCGGGACCTCGCCGGGCAGCGCTGGCGGGTGCTGGCCGGGGCGGGTGGGAGCAGGCGTTACAGTCGGCTCCATGGCTAAGTGGGAATACGCGACCGTGCCGCTTCTTGTGCACGCGACGAAGCAGATTCTGGACACGTGGGGCGAGGACGGCTGGGAGCTGGTCCAGGTCGTACCCAATGGGAACAACGCGGAACAGCTGGTGGCCTACTTCAAGCGGGAGAAGCAGGCGTGAGCGCGGTCGAGGACAGGATCGCCTCGCTCGGGATGACGCTGCCCGCCGTCGTGCCGCCGCTGGCCGCGTACCAGCCGGCCGTGCAGTCGGGTGTGTACGTGTACACGTCCGGCCAGCTGCCGATGGTGGACGGCAAGTTGACGGTGACCGGCAAGGTCGGCGCCGAGGTGACGCCCGAGGAGGCCAAGGACCTGGCCCGTACGTGCGCGCTGAACGCGCTCGCGGCGGTCAAGTCGGTCGTCGGTGACCTGGACCGCATCAAGCGGGTCGTGAAGGTCGTCGGTTTCGTCGCCTCGGCGACGGACTTCACCGGGCAGCCGGCCGTGATCAACGGTGCGAGCGAGCTCCTCGGCGAGGTGCTCGGCGAGAAGGGCGTGCACGCGCGCAGCGCCGTCGGCGTGGCCGTGCTGCCGCTGGACGCTCCGGTCGAGGTCGAGATCCAGGTCGAGCTGGTCTGACGCCGGGTCGCGCTGGTCCGAGCGCTCCGCAGGCCGGGCCGGGTGCCCGGCCGCGGAGACTCACCCTCGAACATCAGGGCGGCAGGACGTACGATCCCGCCCATGACCACGAGCAGCGGCGGCACGAGTGACGGACAGTGGTTCCCGGCCTCCTGGCCGGACCGGATCCGGGCGCTGGCGAACGGGGATCTGACCCCCGTGACCCCGCGCAGGGCCGCGACCGTACTGCTCCTGCGGGACAGCCCGGACGGTACGAGCGACGGCCCGGCCGTCCACATGCTGCGCAGACGCGCCTCCATGGCCTTCGCCGGGGGCGCGTACGCGTATCCGGGCGGTGGGGTCGACCCGCGGGACGAGAAGCCGGTCCGGTGGGCCGGCCCGTCGCTCGCGCAGTGGTCGGCCGCCCTCGGGGTGGACCCGGTGTCGGCGCAGGCGGTGGTCTGCGCGGCGGTGCGGGAGACGTTCGAGGAGTCGGGCGTCCTGCTGGCGGGTCCCGACGGTGACAGCGTCGTGGCGGACACCACCGGCGAGAGCTGGGAGGCCGACCGCGAGGCACTGGTCAGCCGGGAGCTGTCGTTCGCCGACTTCCTGGCCCGGCGCGAGCTGGTGCTGCGCTCCGATCTGCTCGGCCCGTGGGCGCGCTGGATCACCCCGGAGTTCGAGGAGCGCCGTTACGACACCTGGTTCTTCGTCGCGATGATGCCGGCCGGGCAGCGCACCCTGGACGTCTCGGGCGAGGCCGACCACACGGTGTGGCTGCGCCCGGCCGAGGCCGTGGAGGGCTACCGGCGCGGCGAGATGGTGATGATGCCGCCGACCATCGCGACGCTGCGCGCGCTGCTCCCGTACGACTCGGTGAAGGCGGCCCTGGCGGGCGCGGCCAGCCGGGATCTGACGCCGGTGCTGGCGCGGGCGGTGCTCGAAGAGGGGCAGATCGTGCTGAGCTGGCCGGGGCACGAGGAATTCACCAAGCACATTCCGCAAGGATCCGAGCAAGGAACCGGGCAAGGATCCGAGCAAGGACCCAACTCGTCGCAAGGAGCTGCTGAATGACGTCGGCGATCCTGCCCGGCAGGCCGCAGCCGACGGTCGGCGGCCCCGCGACGGCACGTGCCGTCTGCGTCCTGGCCCCGAACCCGTCGCCGATGACCCTGGACGGCACCAACACCTGGCTGCTCTCCGAGCCGGGTTCCGATCTCGCGGTCGTCATCGACCCGGGCCCGCTCGACGACGCGCATCTGCGCAACGTCGTCGCGACCGCCGAGGCGGCCGGCAAGCGCGTCGCGCTGACGCTCCTCACCCACGGCCACCCGGACCACGCGGAGGGCGCCGCGCGCTTCGCCGAGCTGACGGGGACGAAGGTCCGGGCGCTCGACCCGGCGCTGCGGCTGGGCGACGAGGGGCTGGCGGCGGGCGACGTCATCACCACCGGCGGTCTGGAGCTGCGCGTCGTCGGCACGCCCGGGCACACCGCGGATTCGCTCTCCTTCCATCTGCCGGCCGACAGCGCCGTCCTGACCGGTGACACGGTGCTGGGGCGCGGCACGACGATCGTGGTGCACCCGGACGGCCGGCTCGGCGACTACCTCGACTCCTTGCGCCGTCTGCAGGCGATGACGATGGCCGGCGTCGACACGGTGCTGCCCGGCCACGGCCCGGTGCTGAAGGACGCGCGCGGCGCCGTCGAGTACTACCTCGCGCACCGCGCGAGCCGGCTGGCGCAGGTGGAGACCGCCGTGGAGGCGGGCTGTCTGACGCCCGCCCAGGTGGTCGCGCACGTCTACTACGACGTCGACCGGTCGCTGTGGCCGGCGGCGGAGCTGTCGGTGCGGGCGCAGCTGGACTATCTGCGCGAGCACGGGTTGATCGAGGACCGGCGGACCTACTGATGACGGATCGACCGATGAGCGGCCAGGAGACGTCCGGCCCGGCGGTGAAGGAGTTCGACCCGTGGTCCGCCGCGTTCGTCGCGGACCCGTATCCGGCGTACGAGGCGCTGCGCGCGGCGGGCCGCGCGCACTGGTTCGAGCCCACCCGGCAGTGGCTGATCCCGCACTACGACGATGTGAGCGCGCTGCTGCGCGACCGCCGGCTGGGGCGTACGTATCTGCACCGGTTCACCCACGAGGAGTTCGGCCGCGAGGCGCCGCCGGCCGGGCACGAGCCGTTCCACGTCCTCAACGACAACGGCCTGCTGGACCTGGAGGCCCCCGACCACACCCGGATCCGCCGGCTGGTCGCGAAGGCGTTCACCCCGCGCACCGTCGAGCGGCTCGCGCCGACCGTGCAACGGCTCGCCGACGAGCTGGTCGACGGTCTGCAGGCGGACGGCGGCGGTGACCTGCTGGCCCGGGTCGCCGAACCGCTGCCCGTCGCGGTCATCGCGGAGATGCTCGGCATCCCGCCCGGCGACCGGCAGCCGCTGCGGCCCTGGTCGGCGGACATCTGCGGGATGTACGAGCTGAACCCGGACGAGGAGACCGCCCGGCGGGCGGTGCGGGCGAGCGAGGAGTTCTCGGAGTATCTGCGCGGGCTGATCGCCGAGCGCCGCCGTACACCGGGCGAGGACCTGATCAGCGCCCTGATCGCCGCCTACGAGGACGGGGACACGCTCAGCGAGCAGGAGATGGTCTCCACATGCGTGCTGCTGCTCAACGCCGGCCACGAGGCGACGGTGAACACCACAGCGAACGGCTGGTTCACCCTGTTCCGCCATCCTGATCAGCTCGAACTGCTCCGCGCGGAATCCGGGCTGCTCCGCGACGCCATCGAGGAACTGCTGCGGTACGACACCCCGCTGCAGATGTTCGAGCGCTGGGTCCTGGACGACATCCAGGTCGGCGACACGGTGATCCCGCGGGGTTCCGAGGTCGCGCTGCTCTTCGGGTCCGCCAACCGCGACCCGTCGCGCTTCCCCGACCCCGGCCGGCTGGACCTGCGCCGCCCGGCCGCCGACAACCGGCATCTCACCTTCGGTGCCGGTATCCACTACTGCCTGGGCGCGCCGCTGGCCCGCATCGAGCTGGCCGCGTCCTTCGGCACGCTGCTGAGCCGCGCGCCGGGTCTGCGGCTCGCCGCCGAACCGCGCTGGAAGCCCGGCTACGTCATCCGGGGCCTGGAAGAACTGCTCGTCAGCTGGTGACGCGAGCTGGTGACGCGCCCGGCCCCCGACGTGATCTGCGTCTCTTCCTCAGGCGCGGGGCACCGTGAGCCGCCAGGCGCCCGGCTGGACCGTCCAGGTGCGGGTCCTGACCGGTCCGGCGAGGGCGGAATCCGCGCGGTAGCGGAAGTCCCGGCCCGAGACGGTGACGGTCGCGGCCTCCACGCACAGCGGTTCCGGGCTGTCGGGAAGGCTCACCCGGACCTCGATGAGCCCCGGGTTCACCGTCCGGAACGACACCTCGTGCACGGGGTGGTCCAGGTCCACCAGCACCACCCCGTCCGCCTCGATCCGCAGCCGCTGGCGCGGCGCGTGCCCGTGCCCCGGCCCGTGCGCGTTCGAGGGCGCCGGCATCGTCAGCGTCCGGACCAGCGACCGGGCGGTGCGCCCACCCGTCACCCGCCACCACCCTTTCAACGAATCGCTTCGCTCCCCATCCCTATTCGGCGACCACCAGTGCGACGAGGATCCCGCGCCGTTGGAGGGGATCTGTAGCGTGCCCAGCACGATGCCGCCGCTGTCGTCGACCAGCAGGTCCAGCTCGCGGTCCATGCCGTCGAGCACCGCCCGCGCCGCGGGCAGCACCTGGCCCGGCACGCCCAGCGCCCGGGCGAGCGAGGAGCGCGGCCCGATCGGCACCAGCGCCAGCGGGGCCTCGCCGAGTGCCCGCTCATGGTGCAGTGCCCGCACCGCCCGCAGCAGGGTCCGGTCGTCGCCCAGCACCACCGGACGGCGCCGGCCGCGATGGGCCAGCACCCGGGCCACCTCTTCGGCCGAATCCGGAAGAGCGATTTTTACGGAGGACGCGCCCGCACACAGGACATCCTTCGCGATGCGGACGGATTCGCCGTCGACGGCACGTGCCGCGGGGTCGATGACCACGAGCAATTGACGCCCGTCAGGTGGCTGAGCCGACACCTTGGTCCTTCCTCAGGTAAAATCTCGGTGCAAGAGCCCCTTGCGCCGTTGCGTCAGGGGCTTGGTCTATTCCGGGGCACCGGTTCGACGGCTCTCTGCACGTTGGACATGCCCCGCCCGGAAGGGGTGTACGCCTGTGCCCGCACTTGTGCTGCTCGGTGCTCAGTGGGGTGACGAAGGCAAGGGGAAGGCCACTGACCTGCTCGGTGGCTCCGTGGATTATGTCGTGCGTTACCAGGGCGGCAACAATGCCGGCCACACGGTCGTCGTCGGCGACCAGAAGTACGCACTGCATCTCCTCCCCTCCGGAATCCTGTCGCCGGGGTGTACCCCGGTCATTGGTAACGGTGTCGTCGTGGACCCGGCGGTCCTGCTCTCCGAGCTGAGCGGACTGAACGACCGCGGCGTCGATACGTCCAAGCTTCTGATCAGCGGGAACGCCCATCTGATCACTCCGTATCACCAGACCATCGACAAGGTGACGGAGCGGTTCCTCGGCAGCCGCAAGATCGGTACGACCGGGCGCGGTATCGGCCCGGCCTACGCCGACAAGATCAACCGCGTCGGGATCCGCGTTCAGGACCTCTTCGACGAGTCGATCCTGCACCAGAAGGTGGAGGCCGCACTCCACGAGAAGAACCAGCTCCTGGTCAAGCTCTTCAACCGGCGTGCGATCAGCGTCGACCAGGTCGTCGAGGAATACCTCGGTTACGCGGAGCAGATCAAGGACTTCGTCGCCGACACCGGTCTGATTCTGAACAAGGCGCTGGACGAGGGCAAGGTCGTGCTGATGGAGGGCGGCCAGGGCACGCTGCTCGACGTCGACCACGGCACCTATCCCTTCGTCACCTCGTCGAACCCGACCGCCGGCGGTGCCTGCACGGGCTCCGGCATCGGCCCGACGAAGATCAGCCGTGTGATCGGCATCCTCAAGGCCTATACGACGCGAGTCGGCGCCGGTCCGTTCCCGACCGAGCTGTTCGACGAGGACGGCGAGAAGCTGCGGGTCATCGGCCACGAGCGCGGGGTCACCACCGGCCGCGACCGTCGCTGCGGCTGGTTCGACGCGGTCATCGCGCGGTACGCGACCCGCGTCAACGGCCTGACGGACTTCTTCCTCACCAAGCTCGACATCCTCACCGGCTGGGAGCAGATCCCGGTCTGCGTGGCCTACGAGATCGACGGCAAGCGCGTCGAGGAGCTGCCCTACAACCAGAGCGACTTCCACCACGCGAAGCCGATCTACGAGATGCTCCCCGGCTGGTCCGAGGACATCACGAAGGCGCAGACCTTCGACGACCTGCCGAAGAACGCGCAGGCGTACGTCAAGGCGCTCGAAGAGATGTCGGGCGCGCCGATCTCCGCGATCGGCGTGGGCCCCGGCCGTACCGAGACGATCGAGATCAACTCGTTCCTCTGACGGACGGCGGCCGGTCAGGCCGACGGCATCGACGCGGCGCGCCCCGGTGGCAGGACCACCGGGGCGCGCCGCGTTCTGCCGTCCGCGGACCAGCTGTCCGTCGTTCCGCGCCGTCAGTCGATCTTCGTGTAGGTGAGCGGGGCCTTGCCCGGCTCACGGGAGTCGCGCAGCAGATGGGAGTCGTCGATCGCCGTGAGCGTCGAGGACAGCCCCGGGTTGCAGGAGGTGGCGGGCACCGCGCTGGTCAGGAGCGAAGGGCTCAGCGCCAGCGGCGGACCGGCCGACGTCATGTGCATCGTCCACTCGCACTGATAGGTGCTTCCGGTGCCGGCCAGCGTGACGGTGCCGTTCCGCCGGATCGTCAGCGTGCGGGTGTTGGTGCCGTTGCTGTCGAACCCCGCCTGCCAGGTGCCGACGAGCCGGTCGGGTACCTCACCGGGCGGGGTGGAGGCGGTCTCCGACGTGGACGGCGAGTTCTGCGGCGTACCGGAGCCGGACGGGGTTCCCGTCCCGGGACCGCCGCCGAGGCCCTGGTTGCCCGTGCTGTCGCCCTTGCCCTTGCCGAGGTCGAGTGCGACGACGGCCGCACCGGCGCCCGCGAGCACCGCGACCGCCACCGCGACGGCGATCAGCACACCCTGCCGCCGCCGGCGCGGCGGCGGATCCGCGTACTCCGGCGGGTGTCCGTATCCGGGGTGCGGGTAGCCGTAGCCGCCGGGCGCGTACGGGGACGGGGCCGGTGGGGCCGGGTCGACCGCGGTCGGCCGGGCGGGCAGCGACGGCGCGGAGGCGGGGGCCGGGGTCGGGAGGGGAGCGGAGCCGGATTCCGGCTCGGGTGCGGGCCGCGCGGCCGGGGGCGTCGGGGTGGCACCTCCGTCGTGCGGGTTCTCGGCCTCCAGCAGCCGCACGGCGTGCCGGCCGAGCTGCGCGACGATCGCGCTGGGCAGCCAGGTCCTGCCGTCCTCCGGCGGGTGGGCGGCGATCCGCTCCAGCACCGCGTCCAGGTCCGGCCGCTGGTCGGCCACCTTGACCAGACACTCCGCGACCAGCTCGCGCAACGCGCCGGGCAGCTCGTCCAGGTCCGGCGGCTCCTGCGCGATCCGGAACATCTGGGCGTGCACCCCGCTGCTCGCGGCGCCGAACGGCTGTTTCCCGGTCGCCGCGTACGCCAGCACCGAGCCCAGGCAGAAGACGTCGCAGGCCGGGGTGACCCGGTCGCCGCGCACCTGCTCCGGCGACATGAAGCCCGGCGAGCCGACCAGTGCGCCGGTGCTCGTCACCCCGCCGGTGACGGTCTCCAGGGCGCGGGCGATGCCGAAGTCGATGACCCGTGGGCCATCGATCGTGATCATGACATTCGAGGGCTTCAGATCGCGGTGGACGAGCCCGGCGGCGTGGATGTCCTTGAGCGCGTGGGCCAGCCCGGCCGCCAACACCCACACCGAGCGCTCCGGCAGCGGGCCGTACTCCTTGGCGATGACGTGCTGCAGCGTCGGCCCGGCGATGTAGCCGGTGGCGACCCAGGGGATCTCGGTCTCGGTGTCGGCGTCGAGGACCGGCGCCGTCCATGCGCCGCCGACCCGGCGGGCCGCCTGGACCTCCTGCCGGAAGCGGGCCCTGAACTCGTCCTGGGCGGCCAGTTCGGCCCGCACCAGCTTCACCGCGACGGTCCGGCCGCGTTCCGAACGGGCCAGGAAGACCCGCCCCATACCGCCGGTGCCGAGCCGGCCCAGCAGCCGGTACGCGCCGATCCACTGCGGATCGCCGGCCCTGAGTTCTTCCATGCCCCCCGTGCCTCCTCCCGGCCTTCCGGCCGACCCGTAGCCGAAGAATAGTCTGACCGTTCGAGCGGGCCCCCGGGGCGGGTGGCCCGGGCCTGAAAGGCGCCCGCACCGGGTCCACGTAAGGTCCCGCGCCGGATTCCCGGGACCCCGTTCCGGGAGCTCCGTGGGACCGGATCCCATGACAGCCTGTCGGGGAACGTGGCGTGTGCCATACAAGGTGACCGTGTCCCTGACCGGCGGGGATCCTTAGCCTGGAGCGCATGACCCCTCCTTTCGCCGTCGCCGATCCCGAGACCGGAGCCGCCGTCAAGGCCGCCGACCGGGCGCACGTCTTCCACTCGTGGTCCGCGCAGGCGGTCATCGATCCGCTGGCCGTGGCCGGGGCCGAGGGCTCGTACTTCTGGGACTACGACGGCAACCGCTATCTGGACTTCTCGTCCCAGCTGGTGAACACCAACATCGGGCACCAGCACCCGAAGGTCGTCGCCGCGATCCAGGAGCAGGCCGCCAAGCTCTGCACCATCGCGCCGGGCTTCGCCGTCGACGTCCGGTCCGAGGCGGCCCGGCTGATCGCCGAGGTCACCCCCGGCGATCTGAACCAGGTCTTCTTCACCAACGGCGGCGCCGAGGCGGTCGAGAACGCCGTCCGCATGGCCCGGCTGCACACCGGCCGGCACAAGGTGTTCAGCGCCTACCGCTCGTACCACGGCGCCACCTCCACCGCGATCAACCTCACCGGCGACCCGCGCCGCTGGCCGTCGGACACCGCCTCGGCGGGCGTCGTGCACTTCTGGGGCCCGTACCTGTACCGCTCGCAGTTCCACGCGACGAGCGAGGAGCAGGAGTGCGAGCGCGCGCTGGAGCACCTGGAGCAGCTCGTCGCGTTCGAGGGCCCGCAGTCCGTCGCCGCGATCATCCTGGAGTCGGTGGTCGGCACCGCGGGCATCCTGGTGCCGCCGGCCGGCTACCTCGCCGGCGTGCGGGAGATCTGCGACCGGTACGGGATCGTCTTCATCCTCGACGAGGTCATGTCCGGCTTCGGCCGCACCGGCGCGTGGTTCGCCGCCGACCACTGGGGCGTCGTCCCGGACCTGCTGACCTTCGCCAAGGGCGTCAACTCCGGCTACGTGCCGCTCGGCGGCGTCGCCATCTCCCCGGAGATCGCCGCGACCTTCGCCACCCGCGCCTACCCGGGCGGTCTCACCTACTCCGGCCACCCGCTGGCCTGCGCCTCCGCCGTCGCGACCATCAACGCGATGCGCGAGGAGCGGATCGTGGAGAACGCCGCCGACATCGGTGAACGGGTCATCGGCCCGGCGCTGCGCGACATCGCCGCCCGGCACGCCTCGGTCGGCGAGGTGCGCGGCCTCGGTGTCTTCTGGGCCCTCGACCTCGTCAAGGACAAGGCGACGCACGAGCCGCTCGTGCCGTACAACGCGGCCGGCGCCGACAACGCGCCGATGGCCGAGTTCGCGGCGGCGTGCAAGAAGGGCGGTCTGTGGCCCTTCGTCAACATGAACCGCACGCATGTCGTCCCGCCGTGCACGGTGACCGAGGCCGAGGCCAAGGAGGGCCTGGCGGCACTGGACGAGGCGCTCGCGGTGACCGACCGGTACGCCGTCAACGGATAGCGCTTGCCCCCGGCGACCGCCCGGCAACGGCCCGCCGACCCCCGGTAGCGGCCTCCGCCGGCCGTCAACACCGCGTGGCTCATCGCGAAATGCACATAACCCCCACACGCTTCCCTCCCCGGACGTGCGGTTGATTTCCGAACCTTCGCCTATCGTGTGCGGAGTAATCGGAGTGAAACGTACGTTCGGGCGAGGAGGCGGCAGTGCTTGCGGACACCACACCGGTGAAGCGCAACAGCCTGCGGCAGCAGATCGCCGACGCACTCCGCGACGAGGTGCTCACCGGCCGGCTCCCGGCCGGGCGGGACTTCACCGTCAAGGAGATCGCGGAGCTGTACGGCGTCTCCGCCACGCCCGTCCGTGAGGCGCTGGTCGACCTGGCCGCGCAGGGCCTGCTCGACGTCGAGCAGCACCGCGGCTTCCAGGTCCGGCGGTTCGGCCCCGACGACTTCGTCTCCATGGTCGAGGCCCGCAACCTGGTGACCGAGGGGATCTTCCGGCGCATCGAGGGCGACCAACTGCGGGAAGTGCCGGCCGATGTCCTCGCGTCGGTGCGCCGCCGTGGCGAGGCCGCGGCGCGGGCCGCGCGGTCCGGCATGCTCGACGTACTCATCGGCTGTGACATCCGCTTCTGGCGCGAAGTCGCGGCATTGTCGGGCAATCCACACATTTGCGAATTCCTCGACCGGATCCGCACCCAGACCTGGATGTACTCGATCCCGTATCTGCGCGCCCATCCGATGCTCGCGGGCGTCTGCTGGTCGGACCACGTCGAACTCGTCGACGCCGTCCGGGACCGCGATCTGGCCGCGGCACGCCGTATCGTCGCCGACTACAACGAGCACGCCCTCGCCCTCATGGCGAAGCTGGCCCCCCGATAACGAGGGCGGGCGACCGCGCGAACGACCCTTCAGGACAGCCGGAAGGGTTCCACCTCCTGACGCCGACCGTGCCTCGCACTACGCTGGCCCGACGATCGCATAGACGACTTGGAGCGCCTGTGGCCTGCGACTTGTGGCTGGTTCCCCTCGTGGATGTGCTCTGCCACAGCCCCGAAAACCCTTTCTCCGAGGAACTGGCCCGCTACGACAAGGCCTTGAACGACGCGGGCCTGCCGCCGGTGCCCGTCCACACCTATATGCCGGGGCTGTCCGGCGACGTCGGCCCGGTCGCCGGCTTCGACTACGACGCCCTGCATTTCCTGCGCCGGGCCTTCCTGTTGAACCTGCAGGGCCTGGAGGTCACCCCCGTCGACGCGCTCGGCGGCGACTACGAGCAACTGCTGGAGATGTTCGAGGCGACCGCCCAGCAGTCGCACCTCGTCTGGCACTACGACCACGCCGGCGCGTACGTGCCGCTGGACTTCCCGCACCCGGTCGTCAACGACGAACTGCTCGAAGGCGGCGGCCCGCTGGGTTCGAGCCACGGACTGCTGCGCGATCTCGCGTCCGTCGCGGCGGCGATCGGCATCGACGCGGCCAACCCGCCGCAGGCCCCGGCCCCGCCGGACCGGCCCACCGGACTGGAGGAGCCGGCCGCCCCGCCGTCGTACGATCCCAGCCCGTTCGCCCGCGAACGGCATGTCTGGCTCGGCCTGCACGCGGCGGCGACCCGCTCGCTGGCGCAGGGCTCGATGGTGGTCTTCAGCTGAGGCGGCCTCCGGTCGAGGCGACGTTCGAGGCGGCCCTCAGCTGACGGAGGGGCCGCCGGCCGCTCAGCGGGCCGGCCCCTCCGGGGGCCGCTGGCGCGGCATGTTCGGACGGCCGCCGGGTGCCATCGGGAAGCGGCCGGCGGGGACCCCCTCGGTGCGCGCGGCCCACGGCACGGTGGCCTGCGCGCGCAGCGGCGCGGTCCGCGTCCCGAACTCCGTCATCCAGTCCGCCGTCTCCATCCTGACCAGGTCCGAGACGTCCTCGCAGAACCGGCGCAGCACCGCCAGACAGCGTTCGGCCGCCTCGGCCGCCGTGCCCTCGGTGGGGCCCAGCACCTCGCGGACGCTCTCCGACGCCCAGTCGAAGCGCAGCGCCTCCAGCCGCCGCTGCACCGCCTGCGCGGTGGCGACGTCCCGCATCCAGCCGGACGTCAGCCCGAAGCAGCGGTCGATGCCGACACAGGCCGCGGCGAGGAGCAGTGCCACATAACCCCAGCGCGCGGCGCCGGCCGCGGCCCCGGTCAGCTCGATCAGCGGCAGCCCCACGCCCACGGTGCCGAAGAACGCGGCGGCCAGCCGCAGCCCGCGCGCCCCGTGCCGCTTCCAGACCCGGTCGGCGAGGTACCAGTCGGTGGTGTTGAGCGCCCCGGACTCGGCCCAGCGGTAGAGCTCCTCCAGGCGTTCGGCGGGCTCGCCCCAGTCGCCGAGCGGAAAAGGCAGCGCCCGCAGGTCCTCCTGGCTATGCAGAGCCCGTTGAACGGGCTCCTCCCGGGGAGCCTCCTCGGGATACATGTCCGGCTGGCTCACTGCGCGCTCCCTCGCATTCCGGCGCTCGTCTTCCGACACGACGAAGCTCCCTTCTTACCGCCGAACGGCTGACCATGGGGGAAGGATTTTTGGATTTCATCCCTTAAAGGCCGCGTGGTCAGGTATGGGCCGAACATCCGTCCCACTCGAAAGAGTGAGCCGCCGCGCGCGGCACGGGGCTCCGCACGGGGCCACTACCCTTGGGCACGTGAAGGTCCTTGTCATCGGCGGCGGCGCCCGCGAACACGCCCTGTGCCGCTCACTGTCCCTCGACCCCGATGTCACCTCGCTGCACTGCGCCCCCGGCAACGCCGGGATCGCGGAGGTCGCCGAGCTGCACCCGGTCGTCGCCCTCGACGGCGCCGCCGTCGCCGACCTCGCCGTCTCGATCGGCGCGGACTTCGTGATCGTCGGTCCGGAGGCCCCGCTGGTGGCGGGCGTCGCCGACGCGGTCCGGGCCCGCGGTGTCGACTGCTTCGGCCCGTCCGCGGAAGCCGCGCAGCTGGAAGGCTCCAAGGCGTTCGCCAAGGAGATCATGGCCGGCGCGGGGGTGCCCACCGCCCGCTCCTACGTCTGCACCACCGCCGAGCAGATCGACGTGGCGCTGGACGCCTTCGGCGCCCCGTACGTCGTCAAGGACGACGGACTGGCCGCGGGCAAGGGCGTCGTCGTCACCGATGACCTCGCCACCGCCCGCGCGCACGCGCTGGCCTGCGACCGCGTCGTCATCGAGGAGTTCCTCGACGGCCCCGAGGTCTCGCTGTTCGCCGTCACCGACGGTGTGACGGTCGTCCCGCTGCAGCCCGCCCAGGACTTCAAGCGCGCGCTGGACGCCGACGAGGGCCCCAACACCGGCGGTATGGGCGCGTACTCGCCGCTCCCGTGGGCCGACCCCAAGCTGGTCGACGAGGTCGAGCGGACCGTTCTGCAGCCCACCGTGGACGAGCTGCGCCGCCGCGGCACCCCGTTCGCCGGGCTGCTCTACGCGGGTCTGGCGATGACCTCGCGCGGGGTGCGCGTGATCGAGTTCAACGCGCGCTTCGGCGACCCCGAGACCCAGGTCGTCCTCGCCCGTCTCAAGACCCCGCTGGCCGGTCTGCTGCGGGCCGCCGCGACGGGCCGCCTCTCCGAGGTGGAGCCGCTGCGCTGGAGCGAGGGCGCGGCCGTGACCGTCGTCATCGCCTCGTACAACTATCCGGACACCCCGCGCACCGGCGACCCGATCACCGGTCTGGCGGACGTCGTGGAGCAGGACGAGCACGCGTACGTGCTGCACGCAGGCACCAGGATCGACGACGAGGGCCGCGTGGTGAGCGCGGGCGGCCGGGTGCTGTCCGTCACCGCCACCGGCGCTGACCTGGCCAAGGCCCGGGAACGGGCGTACCGCGCGGTCGCCCGGGTGCGGCTCGACGGCTCGCACCACCGGACCGACATCGCGGCCAAGGCGGCGGGAACCGGCCAGTCCTGAATCAGCCCTTGGGGTGGCTCACGACCTGCCCCGCGGTACGGAGCGGGCTCGCGGCGCCCTGCGACTTCGCTTGCGGCGTTGTCGTCGGTCGCCGATGGCCCCCAGCTACCGCTGGGAGGTGCCCCACCGCATGGACTCCCTCCTCCGCCTTGCAATCGAAGCCACAGGGCGCCGCTGCCTGATCCACTCCATACCGCGGGGCAGGTCGTTACCCAAAGCCACCCCAAGGAGTGATGGCTTCCCCATCCGGCTGACGTGGCAGCGGTCCCCAACTACTGTGCCCCGGAAGCGCACTGCCGGACGGCGTGGTGCTGTGCGGCAAGTAGCCGTACAGACATTGCGATGTCCGTGGGCGGTGCGACAGTGGGATAAGCCGCCGACGGCGGTCCTGACAGTGAGACGGGGGTGAGCCGCCCGATGGCTGGAGAAACAGGTGAGGGAGTCGCACGCTCCCGTGCGCTGGCGGTGCTGCGGATCCGCAGCACCGCGCTCGCCGTGGCGCTGCTGCCCGCCGCCGCCGCCGTCGTCCTGCTCGTGGGCGGCGCCACCGGGCGGATCGGCGACAGCTGGGACGCGCTGCGGTGGTCGGTGGTCGGCGGAGCGCTGGTGGTGCTGGTGCTCGCGGGCGCCGTCGCCGCCGTCGTCGTCCGGGCCCGCCCCGCGGTCAGCCCGACGGTCCCGGTCGCCGAATCGTCGGCCCCCGACCTGTACCGGATGGTCCATGACCTCGCGGTCCGCCTCCAGGTCCCCACGCCCTCCTCGATAGAGCTCACCCCGGACTGCGACAGCTGGCTGGAGGACCGCCGCCCGGACGGAGCGGGCGCGGGCCGCTGGGGCCGCCGCCGGGAGCCGGCCGCGCCGGTGCTGGTGATCGGCTCGCCCTTCATGTGGTGGATGCGGGTCGCCGAGCTGCGTGCCCTGCTCGCCCCCGTCGTGGCCGGCACCGGACCGTCCGCCGACCCGGACATAGCCGCGGCCCGGCGCTTCATCCGGGGTCTGGACGCCGCAGCCGGCGTCGCCTCGGCGCGTTCACGCGGTCTCGTGTGGCCCGCGTACGCCTTCCTCGGCTGGGTCGCGCGGCTGCTGCTGCGCGGCTGCCGGGCGCATGCCGCCGAGATGGAGCGCGGAGTGGCCGCGTCCGCCTCGGAGCGCGCCCAGGCGGTGGACTACGGGCTGCGGATCGTCGCCCAGGAGCAGGTCGGCCTCGCCTACGCGGGCTGGGACCGGCTGCTGACGAGGGTCGCGCTGCCCGCCTGGCGGATGGGCCGCTGGCCGTCCCGGCTCGACGCCGGAGTGGTGGCCGCGCTCACCGATCTGTCCCGCCGCGACCGGCTGGCCGAGGGCTTCGAGTCACGGCTGGGCGAGCGCCCCGCCTGCGATCTGCTCGAAGAGCCCGGCACCGTCGACGAGGCGGCCTCCCTGCTGGCGGCCCGGCTCTTCCACGGCGGCCCCGAGGGCCACGGCCCGGACTGGTCGCCGGTCGACTGGGACTCGTACCCCGAGGAGGTCGTGGACCGCATATGGCGTTCCGAGGCCGCCCTGCTGATCAGGGTGCTGGACGAGCCGGGCAGCGCCGTACCGCGCCCCGAGCGCGACCGGCCCGCGGTCATCACCGTGCAGACCGCCGAGCACACCGCGGAGAGCCGCGCCGGTGCCGGGCTGCTGATGGGCGCCCAGGCCGCCCGCCAGGCGGCCGTGGCCGGCTCCGTGGACTTTCCCGACGAGCCCGGCCGGGCCACCATCGCCCGGGTGATCGACCGGCTCTCCCGGGGCGGCAGCGAGGAGCTGGCGGCCCGGATCACCGGCCATGTCGCCCGCGAGGAAGCGGCCCGCGACGCCAACCGGACCCCCGCCACCGGCACCTCCCTCGCCCCGGTCTACCAACTGCTCCCGCCCCGCACCGGCCGCGAGCTGCTCACCGAACACGTCACCGCGATGGTCTGCTGCGCCGCCGTCGACACCGCGGGCGCCACGGCCGGTCTCGACTGGCTGGACGGGCCCGCCCTGCTCGTCAACGGCTCCCGCCGGGCGGACCTCGCGTGGCCGGTGCTGCGCCTCGTGGAGAACGGTGACGCGGCTCCGCTGCGCTCCTGGCTCACCGCGGTCGGCGTCCGGCTGGAGAAGCCCGTCCGCCTCGTCTGACACAGGGGCCACGCCGCACCCGCCGGATGACAGTTTCTGCCCCACTCGGAGCGAAACTGTTCCGATTATTCGCCACGAACAGTAACCAGGGGAGTGCGTTATGTGATGTGCTGGGTTCGGACGCGTGGGACTCGACCCGGGGGCGTGGCGAAGAAGGGGGGCACACGTGGGGACGGAGCAGATCCGGCGCTGGCAGTCGGGAGCGCTCGCGCATGGGGTGACCGACCCGTTCGGACAGGGCCCGTTACCGTGGCTGCGCGGCGCCGAGCAGTATCTGGACGACGAGGGGAACGTGGTCCCCTGGTACGTCGACCTCTCCGTGAGCCGTGGCGAGGCACCGGCCCGCCCGCAGGTACCGGGCCCGCGCACCGCCGATGACGTGCGCTGCCAGGTCAAGGGCTTCGCCTCGGCCGGCGCGGTCGCCCCGGGCGCGGCCATCGACTTCCGGGTGACCGTGGACCCGCCCCAGCAGTTCACCGTCGACATCTACCGCATCGGCCACTACGGCGGTGACGGCGCGTGCCACATGACGGCCAGCCCGCGGCTCTCCGGCATCGTCCAGTCGGCCCCGCTCGCCGCCGGCCGCACCGTCTCCTGCCATCACTGGTGGCAGTCCTGGCGGCTGCAGGTGCCGGGGTACTGGAAGACCGGCGCCTATGTGGCGGTGCTCACCACCGCCGACGGGTACCGCAGCCATATCCCGTTCACCGTCCGTGACGCACGCCCGCCGACCCCGCGCCGGTACCCGACCCAGGAGCCGCCGCACGCCCCCGCGCTCGACGCGGACCTGCTGCTGGTGATGCCCGACGTCACCTGGCAGGCGTACAACCTGTACCCGGAGGACGGCAGGACCGGCGCCAGCCTCTATCACGCGTGGGACGCCGAAGGCCGGCTGCTCGGCGAGGAGGAGGCGCCCGCCACGGTCTCCTTCGACCGTCCCTACGCGGGCGCGGGGCTGCCGCTGCACGTCGGCCACGCCTACGACTTCATCCGCTGGGCGGAGCGGTACGGCTACGACCTGGCCTACGCGGACGCCCGCGATCTGCACGCCGGCCGCGTCGACCCCTCCCGGTACCGCGGCCTGGTCTTCCCCGGGCACGACGAGTACTGGTCGGTCCCGATGCGCCGCGCCGCCGAGGCCGCCAGGGACGGCGGCACCTCGCTGGTGTTCCTCTCCGCCAACTCCATGTACTGGCAGGTCGAACTGGGCCCCTCGCCGGCCGGTGAGCCCGACCGGCTGCTGACCTGCCGCAAGCGCCGCGGCGACGCCCGCGGCCGCAGCGCCCTGTGGCGGGACCTGGGCGAGCCGGAACAGCTGCTGCTGGGCGTGCAGTACGCCGGCCGCGTCCCCGAACCCGCCCCGCTCGTCGTCCGCAACGCCGACCACTGGCTGTGGGAGGCCACCGGCGCGGCCGAGGGGGACGAGATCGAGGGCCTGGTCGCGGGTGAGGCGGACCGCTACTTCCCGCGCACCGCGCTGCCCGAGTCCACCGACCGGATCCTGCTCGCGCACTCGCCGTACGAGGACGCCGACGGCCGCCGCCGCCATCAGGAGACGTCGCTGTACCGGGCACCGAGCGGCGCCTATGTCTTCGCCTCCGGCACCTTCGCCTGGTCCCCGGCGCTGGACCGTCCGCACTATGTGGACCCCCGGATCCAGCGCGCCACGGCCAACCTCCTGGACCGGATCTGCAAGCACGATTAGGTTCCGATGGGTTCCGACCTGCCCGCTCGGCCGGACCCTGTCGGGTTGCACCCTCCCTCGTGCGGGAGAATCGGGAGCTGAGCCGCCGAGTGGGGAGGACCCATGTCCGGATTCGTTGAGAAACCCGTACCCGTCCAGGTGCCGGGACTGGTGCACCTGCACACCGGTAAGGTCCGCGACCTGTACCGGAACGCGGCCGGTGAACTGGTGATGGTGGCCAGCGACCGTACGTCCGTGTACGACTGGGTGGTGCCCACCGAGGTCCCCGACAAGGGCCGGATCCTCACCCAGCTGTCGCTGTGGTGGTTCGACCAGCTCGCCGACCTGGTCCCCAACCACGTCATCTCCACCGACGTCCCGGCCGGCGCCCCCGCCGACTGGGCCGGCCGCACCATGGTCTGCAAGTCGCTGCGGATGATCCCGGTCGAGTGCGTGGCCCGCGGCTACCTCACCGGCTCCGGCCTCGTCGAGTACGACGCGCACCGCACCGTCTGCGGCCTCGCGCTCCCCGAGGGCCTCGTCGACGGCTCGGAGCTGCCCGCGCCGATCTTCACGCCCGCCACCAAGGCCGAGGTCGGTGAGCACGACGAGAACGTCTCCTACGAGGAGGCGGCCCGTCAGGTCGGCGCCGAGACCGCGGCCCTGCTGCGCCAGACGACCCTCGCGGTCTACAGCCGGGCCCGCGATGTCGCCCGGGACCGCGGCATCATCCTGGCGGACACCAAGTTCGAGTTCGGCTTCGACGGTGACGAGCTCGTCATCGGCGACGAGGTGCTCACTCCGGACTCCTCGCGCTTCTGGCCGGCCGACCAGTGGAAGCCCGGCCGGACCCAGCCGTCCTTCGACAAGCAGTTCATCCGCAACTGGCTGACGTCCCCCGCCTCCGGCTGGGACAAGAACAGCGAACTGCCCCCGCCGCCGCTGCCGCCCGAGATCATCGAGCAGTCCCGCGCCAAGTACATCGAGGCCTACGAGCGCCTCACCGGCACGACCTGGTCCTAGCGGCCGGCTGCCCCAAGTGCCCGGCCGCGCACCCCGCGGCCGGGCACCCGGGCAGCCGCGTACGACGAAGGCCGCGTACGACGAAGGCCCCGGTGGATAAATCCACCGGGGCCTTCGTTCTGCTGAGCGGACGACCAGGTTCGAACTGGCGACCTCAACCTTGGCAAGGTTGCGCTCTACCAACTGAGCTACGTCCGCATCGCGCGTGCTGTGTGCTTTGCGCGAGAGCCACTATACCCAACCGCGCTCCCGGGCGATGCGCGCGGCCTCATGACGGTTCTCCGCGGACAGTTTCGTGGCGGCCGAGGAGAGGTAGTTGCGCACCGTTCCCTGGGACAGCGCGGCCCGCCGGGCGATCTCCGCGATCGGCGCGCCGTCGGCCGCCAGATCGAGGACCTCGGCCTCGCGGACGGTCAGCGGGGGGTCCCCGGCGCTGATCGCGTCGGCCGCCAACTCCGGGTCCACGTAACGGCCCCCGGCGTGCACGGTGCGGATGATCTCGGCCAGCCGCTGCGCCGAGACGGTCTTGGGAACGAAGCCCCTGACGCCCGCCGTCAGGGCCCGCTTCAGGTGTCCTGGACGACCGTGACCGGTCACGATCATGGTCCGGCAGCCGGGCAGCTCGGCCCGCAGGGATGTGGCGACCGCCACACCGTCGGCGCCCGGCATCTCCAGATCCAGGACCGCGACATCCGGCCGGTGCGCCCGTGCCATCGCGAGTGCCTCGGGCCCGGAGGCGGCCTCGGCGACGACGAGGATGTCGTCCTCGTAGGACAGCAGCGCGGCGAGCGCGCCGCGGATGAGGTGCTCGTCGTCGGCGAGCAGAACGCGGACGCGCGCCTCGCCGGCCTCACCGGTCCCGATCGGATGCGTCATGCGGCTCCTTCCGTGCTCTGCGAACCTACGGAGGTGGTACCGGGGGCACTGGAAGCGGCTTCCCGGCGTTGCAGCGGCACGCACGCCGTCAGCCGGAACACCCCGCCCGTGTCCGGCTCCGCGGTCAGCGTGCCGCCCAGCGCGCCGACGCGCTCGCGCAGCCCGGTCAGCCCGGTCCCCGGCGTCGTCGGAGCGGCCACGGCGGGGACGGTCACCGCTCCGTCGTTCTCCATGGTCAGTACGGCCGAGCCGGCCGGCTCGACCAGCAGCCGGATGACGCAGCTGCGCGCGTCCCCGTGCCGCAGCACGTTGGTGGTGCCCTCTCGGACCACCCAGGCGATCACGGACTGGACGGCGGGCGACAGCGTCGCCCCGTCGTCGCCCTCGGCCCGGCAGTCGACGCCCGCGGCCCGCAGCACCGACAGCGCGCCCGCCAGCTCCACCTGAAGGTCCACCGACCGGTAGCCGCGGACGACCTCGCGCACGTCGCGCTGCGACTCCCGCGCGATGCGCTGCACCTCCACCATCTGGTCGATGGCCTCGGGCCGCCCCCGCTGGGCGAGTTGGACGGCGAGTTCGCTCTTGAGCGCGATCACCGAGAGATTGCGTCCCATCACATCGTGCAGATCCCGTCCGAACCGCAGCCGCTCCTCCGCGACCGCCAGCCGCGACTGCGCCTCCCGTGCCCGGTCCAGCTCCCACACGACGACCAGGATCCAGGCGGAGCCGCGGTAGGTGAACGCCATGGCGGCGCCCCCCGCCGCCACCGCGACGGCGTAGCCGGTGGTCTCACCCGTCGGCAGTCCCGCCGCCGCCGAGCACACCGCCACCAGTGCGGCCGTACCCATCACGAGCAGCACGATCCGGCGCGGTCGGCGGATGTTCAGCACCGCGGGGCCGATCGCGAAGGCGGTGAAGCCGGAGACGATCTGGACCGCCTCGCCCCCGGGGAGCAGGGTGCCGCGCGCCCGCAGGACCACGACGACCAGCACCGCGAGGGCCGTCGTGGCGCCGGCGGCGGCGAGCAGCCGGGTCGGCCGCTCGCGCCGGCCCAGCGCCCAGTCCAGCACCCGGGACACCAGCACCGCGCACAGCACGGCCTGCCCCAGCAGCGCCCACAGGACGACGCGCGCACCGATCGGACTGTCGGAGCGCTGGACCGCGCCGAGGACCAGGAACACCTCGATCAACGCGAAGGAGTACAGCGACCACCGCGTGTAGAGCTCGAAGCGGGCCGGATCGCTGCGCCGCTCCCACCATCCCGTCAGCTTCGGCACGGTCGTCCCCCTGGGCCTGGTCAGCGACGCGGTTCCCAGCGGAACCACCGGCGTACAGCAAACACCGCGAGCGCGGTCCAGGCCACCGCGAGCCCCAGCGTGCGCAGGATTTCGCCCGCCCCGGCGCCGCCCAGCCAGCCGAACCGTACGAGGTCGGTGACGGGCGTTACGGGCAGCAGCCGGCACAGATCGTGGGCCCAGCCGGGCAGCAGTTCCACCGGTACGAAGAGCCCGGATCCGATGAGCGACACCATGAACAGCGGCAGGGTGGTCAACTGCGCCACCTCCACACTCCGGGTGAAGACGGTCGAGACGGCCGCCAGCGCGGCCAGCAGCAGCACCCCCAGCAACACGCCCGCGACGAGTAGTTCCGGCCGCCGGGGAGCCGGCAGGTCCAGCAGCAGCGCACCGGTGGCGATCAGCGCCGTGCACTGCGCGAGCGCCACGGCGGCCGCCGGGAGGGCCGTCCCGGCCAGGATCTCCAGATCCGACGGTTCCCCGGTCCGCAGCCGCTTGAGCACCAGCTCCTCGCGCCGCGCCACATAGGCGGTCACCAGGTTGTAGTAGACGACGAGGAGCAGGATGACGCCGATGCCGCCGCTCATCGTCTGGGCGTTGCGGGTCAGTCCGGCTTCCCTGAGGTCGTGGGTCGGGACCACGGAACGCGTCGCCCAGACCATGCCGACCGGTAGCAGCAGCGCGGTGTACATCGCCGTCCGGTTGCGCCACAGCAAGGTGAGCTCGGCCCGGCCGAGCGCCACCAGCCGCGTACGGCTCCGGGTCCGTGGGCCCGTCGCCGGCACCGTGCCCGTTCCCTTCAGCGTTCCCGTACGCGTCGTGCTCATCGTGCGTCCCCCTTCGCGATGTCCATGAACGCCTCTTCCAGCGACGCGTGCCGCGCGTCGAGTCCGAGGAGCTGTACGTCCCTGTCGCGCGCCCACGTCAGCAGTTCCAGCAGGTCCTCCTGCAGCCGTTCGGTCCGCACCTCGATCCGGCGCCCGTCGGCGGCCGACGGGACGGACAGCGGCAGCCGGTCCGGCGTCACGCCCTCCGGCAGAGTGAAGTGGATCCGGGCCGGCCGGGCCGCCGTCACCTCGGCGGGGGTGCCGGTCGCGACGATCCGTCCGCCGCGCATGATCGCCAGCCGGTCGGCGAGGCCCTCGGCCTCCTCCAGGTAGTGCGTGGTGAGCAGGACGGTCGTGCCCCGGTCCCGCAGCTCGCGCACCAGTTGCTGGGTCTCATGGCGGCCCTCCGCGTCGAGCCCGGTGGTCGGCTCGTCCAGGAAGAGCACTTCGGGACGGCCGAGCAGCGCCATCGACAGGTCTAGGCGCCGCCGTTCACCGCCCGACAGCTGTTTGACGCGCACCTTGTGGCGGGTGCCGAGGCCCACCATCTCCAGCGCCTCGCCGACCGGCCGGGCCCCGGTCGTGCAGCCGGCCCACATACGGGCGGTTTCGGCCACCGTCAGGTCGGAAGGAAACCCGCCCTCCTGGAGCATTACGCCCATCCGCGGCCGCACCCGCGCCCGCTCCCGGTAGGGATCGTGCCCCAGCACCCTGACCTGCCCGCCGCTCGGCCTGGCCAGCCCCTCCAGCACCTCGACGGTGGAGGTCTTGCCCGCCCCGTTGGTCCCCAGCAGCGCGAAGAGCTCGCCGCGCGCCACCGTGAACGTCACTCCGCGTACCGCCTCGAATTGACCGTCATATCGGCGGCGCAATCCGGCGACATCGATCACCTTCTCGTGCGTGTCCCCGCTGTACGTGTCCATATATCCAGCGTTCCGCCGGCCGGGACGTGCGGGCAGTGCGCGGTGTCATCGGCATTGATGACGAATGTCATGAAGCGCCCGTGTCGCCGACGCGAAGAAGGCTGAAACAATGAAGTCCCCGGTCGGAGATCCGACCGGGGACTTCATTGAACTGAGCGGACGACCAGGTTCGAACTGGCGACCTCAACCTTGGCAAGGTTGCGCTCTACCAACTGAGCTACGTCCGCACCGCGCTGTTGCGCAGGACTACTCTACCCGATCCATTGGACCGGTCAGAACAGTCAGAGCGGGTGACAGGGATCGCACACTGCGCCTCCCCCCTGGAAGGGGGGCGCTCTACTACTGAGCTACACCCGCGTGACTATCGACGACCTGGTCTTTCGACCCTGCCCTCGGCGTGCTCCAAACAGTAGCGGAACACAGGGGGTGCCTGTCCAGTCGGTAGGGCGCAAGATCACGGACGGACGCCCTCCGGCTCAACTCGCTTCGTTGAACGCCTCGTAGACCTTCTTCGGGATGCGGCCGCGCGGCGGCACGTCGAAGCCGTTGGACCGGGCCCACGCGCGCACCGCGGCCGGGTCGGGCGCGACGGCCGTGCGCTTGTAGACCTTTCCCGAGCGGGCGTGCTTCCGGCCGGCGCCGACATACGGCGACAGGGCGCTCCGCAGCTTGTCGGCATTGACCGCCGACAGGTCGATCTCGAAGGACTTTCCGTCGATCCCGAAAACGATCGTCTCCGCTGCCTCGCCGCCGTCGAGATCGTCGGAGAGGCTGACCACTACGCGCTGCGCCATGGGTGTCGGTCCTTTCGTGCGGAATCGGCTTCTGCCGGCCTCCTGGCTACCACTGATCAACGACTGATCTGCGGCTGAGCTGGGTCGATGCGATGAAGCCGACAAGTCGGGGACAATAAGTTTTCATTTGTACGATGCCATGCATTACGTCGGGAAGCCGGAGGATTATTCCTCCGCGTGTCCCGTCGCAATCGGGACCCTACGTTTCTTGAAACGCATCCCCTAGAGAATCGCACGGCCGATACTTAAACGTGATGAGCGTCAACCGGCGGAGAACAGGATATCTACCCGCGTAGATTTTTGCGACGGGTACGCTGAAGTCACTTCACGCACCACCACAACACCGGGAGTGCCAGTGGCACGCGTCGTAGTCGACGTCATGCTCAAGCCGGAGATCCTCGACCCCCAGGGCCAGGCGGTGCACCGTGCACTGCCGCGTCTCGGGTTCGAAGGGATCGCGGACGTCCGCCAGGGAAAGCGCTTTGAACTCGAGGTCGAGGGGCCGGTCGACGACGCCGCCCTCGCCCGCATCCGGGAGATGGCCGAAACCTTCCTTGCCAACACCGTCATCGAGGACTTCTCCGTGAAGGTGGAGTCGTGACCGCACGCGTCGGCGTCGTCACCTTCCCCGGAACGCTCGACGACCGCGACACCCAGCGCGCGATCCGCGTCGCCGGTGCCGAGCCGGTGCCGCTGTGGCACCGCGACAAGGACCTCCACCAGGTCGACGCGGTCGTCCTGCCCGGCGGTTTCTCCTACGGCGACTACCTGCGGGCCGGCGCGATCTCGCGCTTCTCCCCCGTCATGGAGTCGGTCATCGCGGGCGCCAGGGACGGTCTTCCGGTCCTCGGCATCTGCAACGGCTTCCAGGTGCTGACCGAATCGCACCTGCTGCCCGGCGCGATGCTCCGCAACAACCACCTGCACTTCATCTGCCGCGACCAGAAGCTGCGGGTGGAGAACGCGGACACCGCCTGGACCGCCGATTACTCGGCCGGCCAGGAGATCTCCATCCCGCTGAAGAACATCGACGGCCGCTATGTGGCCGACGAGCGGACGCTGGACGAACTGGAAGCCGAGGGCCGCGTGGTCTTCCGCTACCTCGACGTCAATCCCAACGGCTCGCTGCGCGACATCGCCGGCATCTCCAACGCCGCGGGAAACGTCGTCGGCCTCATGCCGCACCCCGAGCACGCCGTCGAGCCGCTGATCGGCACCGGTCGCACCGACGGTCTGGGATTCTTCACCTCGATCCTGAAGAAGCTGGTCACCGCATGACCCTCGATACCGTCACGAACGCCGAAAAGACCCCCGAGGCCGACCAGCCCTGGGCTGAACTCGGCCTCAAGCCCGACGAGTACGCGCGCATCCGCGAGATCCTCGGCCGCCGCCCGACCGGCGCCGAACTCGCGATGTACTCCGTCATGTGGTCCGAGCACTGCTCGTACAAGAGCAGCAAGGTCCACCTGAAGCAGTTCGGCGAGAAGGCCCCCGAGAACGACGCCATGCTCGTCGGCATCGGCGAGAACGCCGGCGTCGTCGACGTCGGCCAGGGCTACGCGGTCACCTTCAAGGTCGAGTCGCACAACCACCCCTCGTACATCGAGCCCCACCAGGGCGCGGCCACCGGCATCGGCGGCATCGTCCGCGACATCCTCGCGATGGGTGCCCGGCCGGTCGCGGTCATGGACCCGCTGCGCTTCGGTGCCGCGGACCACCCCGACACCAAGCGCGTACTGCCCGGCGTCGTGTCCGGCATCGGCAGCTACGGCAACTGTCTGGGCCTGCCGAACATCGGTGGCGAGGTCGTCTTCGACGCCTGCTACCAGGGCAACCCGCTCGTCAACGCGCTCTGCGTCGGCGTCATGAAGCACGAGGACATCCACCTCGCCAAGGCGTCCGGCGCCGGCAACAAGGTCATCCTCTACGGCGCCCGCACCGGCGGCGACGGCATCGGCGGCGTCTCGGTCCTCGCCTCGGAGACCTTCGACGACGCCAAGCCCAGCAAGCGCCCCGCCGTCCAGGTCGGCGACCCGTTCCAGGAGAAGCTCCTCATCGAGTGCACCCTGGAGATCTTCAAGGCCGACCTCGTCGACGGCATCCAGGACCTCGGCGGCGCGGGCCTGTCCTGCGCCACCTCCGAGCTGGCCTCGGCCGGCTCCGGCGGCATGCGCGTCGAACTCGACACCGTCCACCTGCGCGACTCCTCCCTCTCGCCCGAGGAAATCCTCATGAGTGAGTCCCAGGAGCGCATGTGCGCGATCGTCGAGCCCGGCAAGGTCGCGCGCTTCCTCGAGATCTGCGAGAAGTGGGACGTCATCGCCACCGTCATCGGTGAGGTCACCGACGGCGAGCGGCTGGAGATCTTCTGGCACGGCGAGCAGATCGTCGACGTCCCGCCGCGCACCGTCGCCCACGAGGGCCCGGTCTACGACCGCCCGTACGCCCGTCCGTCCTGGCAGGACGCCCTCCAGGCCGACGACGCGAACAAGCTCGCCCGCCCGGCGGGCGGTGACGAACTGCGCCGCCAGGTGCTGGCCCTCGTCTCGTCGCCGAACCAGGCGTCGAAGTCCTGGATCACGGACCAGTACGACCGGTTCGTGCAGGGCAACACGGTGCTGTCGCACCCCGAGGACTCGGGCATGGTCCGCATCGACGAGGACACCAACCTCGGCGTCGCCATCGCCACCGACGGCAACGGCCGCTTCACCAAGCTCGACCCGTACACCGGCGCGCAGCTCGCGCTGGCGGAGGCGTACCGCAACGTCGCCGCCACCGGCGCCAAGCCGCTCGCCATCTCGGACTGCCTCAACTTCGGTTCCCCCGAGGACCCGGACGTCATGTGGCAGTTCGCCGAGGCCACCCGCGGTCTGGCCGACGGCTGTCTGATCCTGGGCACCCCGGTCACCGGCGGCAACGTCTCGCTCTACAACCAGACCGGTGACGTCGCCATCCACCCGACCCCCGTGGTCGCGGTGCTCGGCGTCATCGACGACGTCAACCGCCGTACGCCGATGGCGTTCGCGGAAGAGGGCCAGCTCCTGTACCTCCTCGGTGACACCAAGGAAGAACTGGGCGGCTCCGCCTGGTCCGAGGTCGTCCACAGCCACCTCGGCGGCCTGCCGCCCGCGGTGGACCTGGAGCGCGAGCGGCTGCTCGGCGAGATCCTCATCGCCGGCTCCCGCGACGGCATGATCGACGCAGCGCACGACCTCTCGGACGGTGGCCTCATCCAGGCCGTCACCGAGTCGTGCCTGCGCGGCGGCAAGGGCGCCCGGATCGTCGTCCCGGACGACCTCGACCCGTTCGTCTTCCTCTTCAGCGAGTCGGCCGGCCGCGCGGTCGTCGCCGTCCCGCGCAGCGAGGAGCTCCGCTTCAACGACATGTGCGGCGCGCGAGGCCTCCCGGCCGCGCGCATCGGTGTCGTGGACGGCGAGACGATCGAGATCCAGGACCAGTTCACGATCCCGCTGAGTGAGCTGAAGCAGGCGCACGAGGCGACGATCCCGGCTCTGCTGGCCTGAGACCGCCTCTCGGCTCGGCCCCGGCTCCTCTTCCGAGGAGCCGGGGCCGAGCCGTTCGCATGCCTGCCGGCGCCTGCCAGGGCCTGTCAGGATGGCCGGGATGACGACGATTCTCGCGTTCCATGCCCATCCGGACGACGAGGTGCTGCTCACCGGCGGCACGCTGGCGCGGCTGGCCGCGGAGGGTCACCGGGTGGTCGTGGCCGTCGCCTGCGACGGGATCATGGGCGAGGCGACCCGCCCGGACGGCACCCTGCGCCTGGACGAACTGCGGGCGAGCGCCGCGCTGCTGGGCGTCGCCCGCGTGGTGCACCTCGGATACGCCGACAGCGGCCACGGCCCACTGCTGTTCCCGGACCCACCGGACCGCGTGCGCTTCGCCCGCGCGGACGTGGACGAGGCCGCGTCGAAGCTCGCGGAGCTGTTGAGTGAGGAGCGGGCCGACGTCCTGCTCAGCTACGACGCCCAGGGCGGCTACGGCCACCGCGACCACGTCCGGGTCCACGAAGTGGGCGCGCGGGCGGCCCGGTTGACGGGCACCCGCGTCCTGGAGGCGACGCTGCCGCGCGAGCCCATCGACCGGGTGTTCCGTGCGCTGCGCCTCCTCCGGGTGCCGGTCCGCTACGACCCGGAGGTGATGCGCACGTCCTTCACCCCGCGAGCGGCGATCACCCACAGCATCAACGTCCGCCCCTACGCCCAGCAAAAGCGCGCCGCCCTCGCCGCCCACCGATCCCAAGCGGGAGAGGGCAAAGGCCGCTCGTCGGCACTGTTCCGCCTACTGATCCGCCTCCCGGCACCGATCTTCGGACTGGTGTTGGGGAGAGAGTGGTTCGTCGAGGCGGGGGCGCCGCCGGGGCCGGGGAGGAGCGGGGACCTGTTGGGGGCCGGTAGGGGCTGAGGTCAGAGCGATACCGAGTGCTTTTCCACGGCGGCAACCAGGGCGGGCGGTGCCCCACCGATGACGTGTTCTTCGTTCGGGTCGTACTCCCAGCACCAATTCATCCGGCCACTGCCGCGCGTGCCTCTTCGGTCAAGGCGACGATTTCGTCCATGGCCGCACGCCAGGCTGGATCTTCTCTGGGGAGAGTCTGAGCCGCTCGCTCCGCCTTGCGCCGCCGCTCGGAGAGGTCCGGGCGACGCTCGATTTCGACTTCGCCTGACCAGATCAGCAGCCACATCCGAATAGGGCCGAGCGCGTCGTGCTGGGCAGCCATGGAGAACGCTTCGTTCTTCTGGCGCTCCATCTCCTCCAGCCGGTGCGGTGCGATCCGGGCGAGGGCGACCCGTAGAGCGTCAGGGGTTCGCTCGGGCCTGGGGATCAGCTCTCCGCCAGGGTGCTCGGGCTGCGTACTCATGGTCGTCTCCTCGGGTCGCACGAGCCACGGTACGCCAGCCAGAATCGTCGGAGCGGGAGGAACCGTCGCCTCCGTGAGGAGCCTCGGACTCCAAGGTTGTACCGGTCACGCTCAGCTCGCCGCACGATTTTCGGCGACGTTACCCCGAAGGAAAAGCACTCCAGAGCCTGAACCCGGGCCACGAACGACTGGTTGAGACCCGGACGGCGCGGCTCGGTCTGTGCGTGGGGAGAGAACGAAGGGGTGGGGAAGGGCGTGCCTGCTGGCGACGGCAGTGCGTATTGCTCCGGCGGTTCTTCGTGGCACGGCGGGTGGGTGGCTGAGGTCAGATACGGAGTGCTCCTCTGCGGCGCTGCGCACCTTGACCGGGCGGAGGGGGAGGCCCGGCGCTGCGCGCCTGCCAGCGAGGCGGTCCGCTGCGCTCCCCTTGGCGGGTGGTGGGCCGGTCGCGGCCGGAGGTGCCCTGGGGGTGGGGCGTTTGAGGGGCCTTCGCAGGGGGCCGGGTTCGCTTCGCGCCCCGGGCGGGGTGGTGGGCCGTGCGGTGCGCCTCCGGTTGACGTTCTGATCCGCTCTTCTCCCGGCGAAGTGGGGTGGCTGTGACACATGGTGTTCCGTGGGACCTGTGAGGTGGTTTTTGAGTTGATGTGGATCACTAAGGGCGGTCAAAACTCAACATGCCGGGGCTGCGGCCACACAGTTCGTTCCCTTTGAGAGCGGCCGGAGTTCGAGAGGCGGGGTGCGCCCCAACCCGCCGGGCCGTGCTGCCTCGTCGGCCGCAGCTCCCCTCCACCCCGCCCGGAGCGCAGCGGACCGGAATCCCTCCGCCTCGCCGGGCCGCGCAACGGACCGCTTCCCTGGCAGGCGCGCAGCGCCGGGGCCTCCCCTCCGCCCGGTCAAGGTGCGCAGCGCCGCAGAAGAGCACTTCGCACTGCTCTGACCTCAGCCACCGCCCGCCCGTTCCGGTTACGCGGCAGCGGACCCCGCCGCGATGTCCGCCCACACGAGCTTCCCCGCGAGCCCGAAGGGCTCCTCCCCGAGCAGGTGGCACCCCCACGCCGCCGCGAGCCCGGTGACCAGCCACATGCCGCGCCCGTGTTCGGCCTCGTCCGTGACGGTCAGGAACTCCGGCTTCGCGGGACTGGTGTCCCACACCCCGAGCCGCAGGTTTCTCTCCCGCCAGTGCAGTCGCAGACTGACCGGCCCGCTGGAGTGCTCCAGCGCGTTCGCGACGAGTTCGGCCGCGACGAGCTGCGCCACTTCGATCATCGGCGCCAGCCCGTACGCGTTGAGCACCGCTCTGAGCGTGCAGCGCGCGATGCCGGCGCCGCGCAGGTCGTGCGGGATCTGGAGCGAGTAGTCCCACTCGTCGTCGGCGCCCGCGCCCTCACCGGGCGGGGTTCGAGGGGGTTCGTCCTTCGCGTTCATGCGGCTCTCCGAACGGTTCTGGGAAACGCCCCCATGCGGTGGCCTGTCGCCCTTCCCGTGCCGGGGCATGGGGTAGCGATGCGCTGCCGTCCTACTGCGAGCGTGCGCCCTGTGATGGCGACATCACAGACGGTAGGGGAATTGGGTTCAGCATTGCAACTCAATCGTCGAAGGTGATGGACCGGGTCACCGGCCGGGTGCAGACTGTGAGCGAACTTCTTCGAAGGAGCCCCATTGGGACTGCGCACCAGCATCACTGAGCGGCAGCGTCGGCTGGGTGCTGAACTATGCAAGCTCCGTGAGAGGTCCGGCATGGTCACGAAAGAGGCTGGCGAGGTGATTGGGATGGGGTCGGCCCACCTCAGCCACATCGAGGCCGGCCGGACCTCCATCGTCACTTCGCGGCTCCGCGCGCTGTGCGAGGCGTACGGATGCACGGATGAGCCCTACGTCGAGGCGCTCGTCGACATGGCGGAGGATTCCGGCAAGGGCTGGTGGACCGAGCACCGCAAGTTGGTATCGCCGATCGCCCTGGACCTGGCGGAGCTTGAGGCGGGAGCTAAGCGAGCCTGTAGCTACGAGACGCTGTTCATCCCCGGTCTCTTGCAGACCGAGGGGTACATGTGGGCCATTCTCGGCAGTGCACAACGACCGGACATCGAACCGGCGGTGCGGTTTCGGCTGGAGCGGCAGCACCTACTCATCGGCGATGACGCGCTTCCACTGCATGCCGTGGTCCATGAGGCGGCGCTGAGGATTGCCGTCGGTGGCCCAGATGTCATGCGCGAGCAGCTGATGCGGCTGATCGAGGCCGCACGTCTGCCGAATGTGACGCTGCAGATCCTCCCGTTCGACGTCGGGGCGGTCAGAAGCTTCAGCACCTCCTTCTCGCTCTTGCACGGCCAAGCGCCCGGACTGGAAACGGTTGTGGCCGATACCCCGGCTGAACGCACCGTTTTCCTCGGGGGAGACACAGTCGTCGAGAGCTACGCCGACACGTTCGTACGGTTGGCTGCTGCGGCCCTGGCTCCAATCGACCCCGGCGCAGTGCCGGAAAGCCACTTGGTGAAAGACTCGCTGGGTCTGATCCAGCACGTCGCCTACGCACTTTAGGAGCGGCGAACATGTCTCAGCTTCAGTGGCAGAAGTCCTCGTTCAGCGATTCCGGCGGCGAGAACTGCGTAGAGCTGGCGGCCGCCGTCAACGGAACCGTCCTCCTCCGGGAAAGCGAAGCGCCCGGCGTCGTCCTCTCCACCACCCCCGCCCGCTTCGCGGCCTTCCTCGAAACCCTCAAGGGCGGCGGATCCGCCCCCGCCGCCCCGTAACCCCGCGGGAGCGTGGTTGGGTGGCGGCGGACGGATTCCGTACGTACGCACGAGGGGCTGGGCCATGTTCGAGTACAAGGTTGTTTCGTTCCGCGAATCGCTGATCGGTGACGCGCTGGACGGCGACAAGTTGGAGAAGACGCTCAACAAGCACGCCGGTGACGGCTGGGCGCTGAAGTCGATCACCGCGGCCGACGTCAAGGGCCGCATCGGCCCCGGCGCCGTCGAGGGTCTGCTGCTGACCTTCGAGCGCCCCCGCCAGGGCTGAGTCCGGGGCCGGGCCCCGGGCGGTGAAAGCCTGGGGACAACCCGGGGGGAGCCCCATAGGCTCGGAGGCATGACGTCAGCCGGTCGCCGTGCCCGTAGTTATGACCCCGCCAGGACGCGGGCCGCGCTCGTCGCACAGGTGGGGGCGGTGCGGGCGGCGGTGCGATCGCTCACGGACGAGCAGCTGACCAGGCCCTCCGGGCTGCCCGGGTGGGATGTGCGGCTGCTGGTGGCGCACATCGTGCGGCAGATCGACGCCGTCGGGTCGCTGCTCGGTGAGCCCGTGCCGGATCCGGTGCCTCCGGTCACCGGGTTGTCGGTGTGGGCGGTGTCCACCGCCGCCATCGCGGACCGGCTGGACGCTTCGACGCGGGAGACCGCCGCCGGCATCACCGACGTCAAGCACGCGCTCGACGCGGCCGCCGAGCGGATCGAGCCGTTCCTGGACGAGGCGGTCCGGGCGGACCGGATCGTTCCGCATGTGTTCGGGGCGATGCGGGCGCTGGACATGACCGTCACCCGGCTCGTGGAGCTGGTGGTGCACGGCGACGATCTGGCGCGCGCCACCGGTGTGGAGGTGGTGCACGACCGGCAGGCCGTCGCGGCCGTCACCCGGCTGCTGGCCGACGCGCTGGCGGTCAAGGCGCCCGGGAACTCCGTCGAGGTCCGCATTCCACCGTATGCGGCCGTTCAGTGCGTGGAGGGGCCCCGGCACACCCGGGGCACGCCGCCGAACGTCGTCGAGACCGATCCCCTGACGTGGATCCGGCTCGCCACCGGCCGGACCGACTGGAAGACCGCGCTCCACGCCGCCGCCGTCTCGGCGAGCGGGGAGCGGGCCGATCTCGGTCCCTATCTCCCGGTCCTCGGCTGAGCCACCCCACCGGTCTCCCGGTCCTCGGCTGAGCCACCCCGCCGGTCTCCCGGTCATCGGCTGAGCCGCCACCGGCGCTCGGCTGAGCGGGTCCGCAGGACCCCCGTCCCCACCACCCCGTAGTGGGGTGCTCACACGGTGTCCGCTCAGGGCCCGTAAAGCACGTGATCCTCGCCTCACCTGCGGTGAGACACCCGTGGTCACACCCGTGATCGCGGGGTTCGCGGTCCGTCGCCCGTTCGGACGCGGGTCGAATCTGCCTTAGACTCGCTGTGTGCCTCGTGGTGATGGACGACTCAACCACGACCTGCTCCCCGGCGAGAAGGGCCCCCAGGACGCTTGCGGCGTCTTTGGTGTCTGGGCCCCCGGCGAAGAGGTCTCCAAGCTCACCTATTTCGGTCTGTACGCCCTGCAGCACCGCGGACAGGAGTCCGCGGGCATCGCTGTGAGTAATGGCTCCCAGATCCTGGTCTTCAAGGACATGGGGCTTGTTTCCCAGGTCTTCGACGAGACCTCCCTCGGCTCTCTGACCGGCCATATCGCCGTCGGTCACGCCCGCTACTCGACCACCGGTGCCTCGGTGTGGGAGAACGCCCAGCCCACCTTCCGTGCCACCGCCAACGGGTCGATCGCGCTCGGTCACAACGGCAACCTGGTCAACACGGCGGAGCTCGCCGAGATGGTCGCCGACCTGCCCCAGGGCAATGGCCGGGCCACGCGGGTGGCCGCCACCAACGACACCGACCTGGTGACAGCGCTGCTGGCCGGACAGGTCGACGAGGACGGCAAGCCGCTCTCCGTCGAACTCGCCGCCGGCAAGGTGCTGCCTCTGGTCAAGGGTGCTTTCAGCCTTGTCTTCATGGACGAGCACACGCTGTACGCGGCGCGTGACCCGCAGGGCATCCGCCCGCTGGTGCTCGGCCGGCTGGAGCGCGGCTGGGTCGTCGCCTCGGAGTCCGCCGCCCTCGACATCTGCGGTGCCAGCTTCGTCCGGGAGATCGAGCCCGGCGAACTGATCGCGATCGACGAGAACGGTCTGCGGACCACCCGGTTCGCGGAGGCCAAGCCCAAGGGCTGCATCTTCGAGTACGTGTACCTGGCGCGCCCTGACACCGACATCGCGGGCCGGAACGTCTATCTGTCCCGGGTGGAGATGGGCCGCAAGCTCGCCGCCGAGGCCCCCGTCGAAGCCGATCTGGTGATACCGACTCCGGAGTCCGGCACGCCGGCCGCCGTCGGCTACGCCGAGGCGAGCGGGATCCCGTACGGCACCGGCCTGGTCAAGAACTCGTACGTCGGCCGGACCTTCATCCAGCCGTCGCAGACCATCCGGCAGCTGGGTATCCGGCTCAAGCTGAACCCGCTCAAGGACGTCATCCGCGGCAAGCGCCTGATCGTCGTGGACGACTCGATCGTCCGCGGCAACACCCAGCGCGCGCTGGTGCGGATGCTCCGTGAGGCGGGGGCCGCCGAGGTCCACATCCGGATCTCGTCGCCGCCGGTCAAGTGGCCGTGCTTCTTCGGCATCGACTTCGCGACCCGCGCCGAACTGATCGCCAACGGCATGTCCGTCGAGGAGATCGGCAAGTCGCTGGGCGCGGACTCGCTCGCGTACATCTCGCTGGACGCGATGGTCGAGGCGACGACGATCGCCAAGCCGAACCTGTGCCGCGCCTGCTTCGACGGTGTCTACCCGATGGATCTGCCCGACCCGGAGCTGCTCGGCAAGCAGCTCCTGGAGAGCGAGCTGGCCGGTGGCACCGACGCCGCCGACGCGCTGCGCCGTCCGTAGTCGGGCAAACTCGGACTACTGCCGTGACGCTCCACCCCGGGAGCCGGCGCCCGTGAAACCGGCTCCCCTGATCGCCGCCCCGGCGATCGCACCGCATCTACTCGACGACGTGAAAGTTCCCAGCCATGCCTGAGAATACCGGCGCCAGCTACGCCTCCGCCGGCGTGGACATCGAAGCGGGCGACCGCGCTGTGGGCCTGATGAAGCAGTGGGTCAAGAAGGCCACCCGGCCCGAGGTCGTGGGCGGCCTCGGCGGGTTCGCCGGACTCTTCGACGCCTCCGCGCTCAAGCGCTACGAGCGGCCGCTGCTCGCCTCCGCCACGGACGGCGTCGGCACGAAGGTCGACATCGCCCGCCGGATGGGCGTCTACGACACGATCGGCCACGACCTGGTCGGCATGGTCGTGGACGACCTGGTCGTGTGCGGCGCCGAGCCGCTCTTCATGACCGACTACATCTGCGTCGGCAAGGTCTACCCGGAGCGGGTCGCGGCGATCGTCAAGGGCATCGCCGAGGGCTGTGTCCTGGCCGGCTGCGCGCTGGTCGGCGGCGAGACCGCCGAGCACCCGGGCCTGCTGGGCCCGGACGACTTCGACGTCGCGGGCGCCGGTACCGGTGTGGTCGAGGCCGACGAGGTGCTGGGCGCGGATCGTATCCGTTCGGGTGACGCGGTGATCGCGATCGAGTCGTCGGGACTTCACTCCAACGGGTACTCGCTGGTGCGCCACGTCTTCTTCGACCGGGCCGGCTGGGAGCTGGACCGGGACGTTCCGGAGTTCGGCCGGACCCTCGGCGAGGAGCTGCTGGAGCCGACCAAGATCTACTCGCTGGACTGCCTGGCGCTCACCCGGCTCGCCCCGGTGCACGCGTTCTCGCACATCACCGGCGGCGGTCTGGCCAACAACCTGGGCCGCGTGATCCCGGACCACCTGCACGCCACCGTCGACCGTTCGACCTGGCGGCCGGACCCGGTCTTCACCACCGTCGGTGAGCTGGGCGGGGTGGAGCGGCTGGAGCTGGAGAAGACGCTGAACATGGGCGTCGGCATGATCGCCGTCGTGCCGCAGGACTCGGTGGATGTGGCGCTCGCCACTCTCGCCGACCGCGGTGTGGAGGCATGGGTGAGTGGCGAGGTCGTCGAACGCGGTGACCACGCCGAGGCCGTGACCCTGACCGGCGACTACGCGAAGTAGCCAGGTCCGGGCGCCTGGGGTCTGTCCAGCGGACAGGCCCTAGGCACCATGGGCCATGACGAAACCCGGTCCGGGGCGGGCCCCGGACCGGGTCTGTAGAAGTGCAGCGTCAAGAGTGACGACGTTGCGGCGAGGGCTCGGAGTCCTCGTCGTCGTCATCATCGTTGTAACGACTCGCGTACTGTGCGTACGGATCGTCGTCGTCGTTCTCGTCGTCATCGTCCACAACAGGCTCCGGCGGAAGTACCGGAAGTGGTGACGATGCGCCCAGCTCGTCGGCCAGACGTGTCAGATCTGTACCGCCGCTGTTGTACTTCAGCTGGCGGGCGACCTTCGTCTGCTTGGCCTTGGCCCGGCCGCGCCCCATGGCTCGACCCCCTCAACGGCGGGGCTCGATGGCCCCGAGTCTTGACACGCGTTCATGAATCGGAGCGGTCTCTCCGGGGAGGGACCGGTCCGTAGGCCCTCAACGGTACCTGCTTCCGGAGCCGCACGGTACGTCGCCCGCACGACGCGCGTCGGAGCGGGAGCCGAAGTGGGCCCTGTCCTGGCTGGTCAGCCGTGATTTTACCCGGTTCTAGCGCGAACTTGCTATCGCGTCGTGCGTTCGGTCACCCACCGCGTCAGCGGGTGGACCACCGGGCCGTTCCGGGGGAGATCACCGGGCGGTCGCCTGCCCTCGGACAGGCGGCCGCCCGCCGCACACCAGGTGAGCGGCGGGTGACCGGCGGGTAAGTGGCTGAAATCAGCCTGCCTCGGGACGCAGCCAGTCGGCGGCCGGGGTCCGGTCCGCGATGCGCTGCTCGGCGAGCCGGTCCGCGGCGGCGGCCGGCGGAATGCCGTCGGTCCGCGCGCGGTCGAAAATGGCGGCGGTGGTGTCGAAAATCTTCGTCGCCTTGGCCTTGGCCCGGTCGAAGTCGAAGCCGTGCAGCTCATCCGCGACCTGGATCACGCCACCGGCGTTCACCACGTAGTCGGGCGCGTAGAGGATCCCGCGGTCGGCGAGGTCCTTCTCGACGCCCGGGTGGGCGAGCTGGTTGTTGGCCGCGCCGCACACGATGGTGGCGGTGAGGGCCGGCACGGTCTCGTCGTTCAGCGCGCCGCCGAGCGCGCAGGGCGCGTAGACGTCGAGCGGGGTCCGGATCAGGACATCGGCGTCGGAGACGGCGCTGATCTGCGGGTGGCGGGCGCGGATCCGGTCGACGGCGTCGGCGCGGACGTCGGTGATCACGACCTCGGCACCGTCCTCGATCAGGTGCTCCACCAGGTGGTGGCCGACCTTGCCGACGCCGGCGATGCCGACCCGGCGGCCGCGCAGCGTGGGCTCGCCCCACTGGCTGCGGGCGGCGGCCCGCATGCCCTGGAAGACACCGAAGGCGGTCAGCACGGAGGAGTCGCCGGCGCCGCCGTTCTCGGGGGAGCGGCCGGTCGTCCAGCGGTTCTCGCGGGCGACGACGTCCATGTCGGCCACGTAGGTGCCGACATCGCAGGCGGTGACGTAACGGCCGCCGAGCGAGGCCACGAAACGGCCGTAGGCGAGCAGGAGTTCTTCGCTCTTGATCGCTTCCGGATCACCGATGATCACGGCCTTGCCGCCACCGTGGTCGAGGCCGGCCAGAGCGTTCTTGTACGACATGCCGCGGGAGAGGTTGAGGGCGTCGAGCGCGGCCTCTTCGTCGGTCGCGTAGTCGTAGAAGCGGGTACCGCCGAGGGCCGGGCCCAGAGCGGTGGAGTGGAGCGCGATGACGGCCTTGAGGCCGCTGGCACGGTCCTGGCAGAAGACGACTTGCTCGTGTCCGCCCTGTTCCGACCGGAACAGTTTGGAGACGACGCTGGAAGTCTGAAGAACGTCGGTCACGGTGGTGACTCCTGCAGTCCAGAGGTTGCCCTCCGTGCGGGTGGGGAGGGCCGGTTGGCGCAAGCGTATTGCCCGCAGGCGGCCCGTACGGCCGTAGGGCCCGGCCGGGTGATCGCCAACGGCCTCCGCTGCGCACGGTACGTCCTCCCGAGCACCGCTCCGGGCCGCGCCGTAGCGGGCCGCGGCCGCCGGAAGGCACTCTGAGGGAACGCGGAAAGAGCGCGGAAAAAAGTGGACGAGGGTGTTCCGGAGCTGTGCGGAACGACATTCCGGAGGACCCCTCGGCCGGCGCCGGCCCCCCGGACGGGCACAGTGCTGTGGATCACCCCCACCGCGGGCCGGAGCGTGGGACGATTCGGGTGAGAGCCGGTCACGAGGGAGCGGGTGTGGGCTTGTCGTCGGTGCTGGTCCCGTACGCGGCGTATCTGCGGGTCTACGAGCCGCTGGCGGCGTTCCCCGAGCCCGAACGCACCCACTGGTACCGGTATGCGGCCGCGGGCGAGGTGCGGACCGCACAGGACGAGCTGCGGCAGTCGCTGGCCGACCTGCTGCCGGTCCCGCCGGTGGCCGTCCCGGTGCACGAGAGCCGCGACGCCTTCGTGGCCGTCGTCAACGGCGTGACGCACATCTGCCCCTGGCGTACCCGGCTGCGCGGCTGGCTGGCGCTGGACGCCCTCTCCGAGCAGCTTCCGGAGATCGTGCTGGACGCCGTGCTGCCCGCCGTGGTGCGCGCGCAGGCCGAGGCGGACCACGAGGCATGGCGGGAGCGCAACCCGGACGCCCGGCCGTGGATCCGCTCAGCGACCTGGCACGTACCGGTCCGCTGGTTCGCCCTGTTCGGCGATGACGAGCGGGAGTACGAGCCGGCCGGGCTCGGCGAGTCCAAGGAGCCGCTGATGCGGTACCGGACGCCGATGGTGCAGGCCCGCCGCCGGGTGGCGCGCGGGCTGCGGGTGCTCAAGGACGCGCTGGAGGAAGGCCCGCTGATCGACGGCCTGATCGACGTGGGCCGCTGGCTCGAGGAGTTCCACCCGCGTTCCATGGTCGAGCTGGACTACGGCGGCCTGGTGCACGCGATCCCCGAGGCGGATCTCGCGGAGGACCGGTCGGCCGCCGATGTGGCCGAGGGTCTGGCCGCGCTCAAGGACGGGTCGGGAGCGGCCGCCTCCGAGGCGTACGAGCGGCTCACCGAGCGCTGGCGGACCATCCGCGAACTGCAGTTCGCGAGCTGACGCCGGCGGCTGCCGACGCGCCGCCGGAGGGCCGGGGACGTTGGTCCCGATCCGGGCCATTGGCTCAAGCGTGACGGAGAGCACGTAACTGGACTCTTGCGGACATCCCTACCGGTCGTGCCAATATGGGACAACGAGTCCTGGAAGAGCTTATTCCGTCCAGCAATGGGCGGGTTGTCCGGTATTGCATATCTTGAGGGTGGGGATGGGGCTGGTGATCCAGCTGTGACTGATCGTCACTCTGGAGTGACTGTCCGTTATGGCATGGTCCATCGGCTTCCGTAGAGCTTGAACCCCTGAGAGGGCAATTCCATCGGTTTGGCCGACGAGGCTGGACGGATGGTGTAGTTGTAGTGCCGAGGACAAGCCGTTCGTCCTATTACCGACTCGGCCCGCGTCCGCCATTTCGGGCAACACGGGTCAAGGTGCAGAATTTAGAGGAAGAACCGCGCTGGTTCGGTTCTCTCGAGGAGGCCGCTCATGACCGCTCGCACCCCTGATGCCGAGCCGCTGCTGACCCCCGCTGAGGTCGCCACGATGTTCCGCGTGGACCCGAAGACGGTCACACGGTGGGCCAAGGCTGGGAAGCTCACGTCCATCCGCACGCTCGGCGGGCACCGCCGCTACCGCGAGGCGGAGGTCCGCGCACTTCTGGCGGGCATTCCGCAGCAGCGCAGCGAGGCCTGACTAGCCCTTACATGCCCTTTAGGGCCGTCTTATGGGGCCCCCACCCCATAAGTCACCTGCTCCACCAGCTCCACGGGCTCCCTGCCCCCATCGGGGACGCCACAAGGACACAGAAGGTCGCATCGGACTCCGCCGGGTCCGATGCGATCTTTTTTGTGCTCCCAGGGGCCCTTGGGGGGCGCCACGAGGCCACTGAGGGGGCGTTGCGGGACGTTGCGGGGCTTTCGCGGGCAGTTGCGCCGGGCGGCGCGGCCGGCCGTACGCGCGCCTCTGTGGGGTCTGCTGTGGAGTCTTGTGGGCATCTTGCGCGGACCTGTCGGTGCCGACCGATGCGCATCGCGGGCAGATCGGGCACAGGTGCAATTGCACATATTAAATTGACACCCCCCAGAAGGGGGTCGAGTTCCCCACGTCTTGGAAATCTTTGGGTGACGCCCGTCACATGCACGGGTCTTGTGGCTGCTCAGATCCTTGCGGTAATGGGGAATCGGGCTTCAGAAGCGCAAGCCGCAGCAGGCGGTGGCAGGTGACGCAGTGTCGGGTGAGGTGCCTGGTCCCTGAAGCGGCCGCCAGGTGGGCGCGCAGGAGCGCCCTCGTCTCGTGCCTGGGAGTCGGCGTCATACCGAAGGCGTACCGGCGGCCGCCAGGACCCGTCAAGACGGCGCACAGCCCCGGCCGCCGGGCGGGGCACGGGGAGCGGCACGGGCCGCCGGCAACGCGAAAGGCCCGGATCCACAAGGGATCCGGGCCTTTCGATGATGCGGTCCTGACGGGATTTGAACCCGCGGCCTCCACCTTGACAGGGTGGCGAGCACTCCAAACTGCTCCACAGGACCAGGCTTTGCCGCGCTGAACCTTCCTGCGCTGCGAGAGAGACTGTACAGCAGGTCAGGGGGTGGGGTCGAACCCGTTCGGCGGCACGGCCGCGGACCGGCCAACGGCCCCTCGCGGACCGTCCCCCGGGACCGGCCCGCGCCGGCCCCCGCACCCGGAGCCGTCAGCCCCAGGCCTCGTCCAGCACCTTGAAGATCCGCTTGTCGGAGACCGGCTGCGAGGTGCCCAGCGCGTGCGCGAAGTAGCTCACCCGTAGCTCCTCGATCAGCCAGCGAATGTCCCGAACCTTGTCCGGAACCGGGCGCCCGGCCGGCCGGGACGCCAGCAGCTCCGCGTACTCGCGCTGGATCTCCAGCACCTTCTCCATGCGCATGGTGTCCCGCTGGACGTTCGTGGGCATCTGCTGGAGCCGGCGGTCGACCGCCACCAGGTACCGCATGAGGTCCGGGAGCCGCCGCAGCCCGGTGGCCGTGACGAAGCCGGCCGGCACGAGGGCCGCCAGCTGCTCCCTGACGTCCGTGAGGTTGGCGACCAGTACCAGGCTCGTGGTGCCCTTCAGACGGCGCTCACAGGCCTGCCAGGCGGCCAGCACCTGCTGGACCCGGGCCACCGTCTTCACGGTCACGTCGACCAGGTCGGTGCGCACCTTGTCGAAGAGCTTGCGGAACGATTCCTCGTCCCAGGCCGGCCCGCCGTGGTCGGCGATCAGCTTGTCGGCGGCGGCGGTCACACAGTCGTCGAAGAGCGCCTGGATGCTGCCGTGCGGATTGCGCGAGAGCGCCAGCTTGGCCTCGTTGTTCAGCTGGCCCTGCGCGAACTTCGACGGGTTCGAGGGGATGTTGAGCAGGATCAGCCGGCGGGTGCCGCGCCACATCGCCGCGCTCTGCTCGGCCTCGGTGTCGAAGAGCCGCACGGCGACGCTCGCGCCCTCGTCGACCAGCGCGGGGAACGCCTTCACGGGCTGACCGCCGCGCCGGGTCTCGAAGGTGCGCGGCAGGCTCCCGATGGTCCACTGCGTCAGGCCGGTGCGCTGCTCGATGCCGATGGCGTCGGCGGCCTTGGAGATCACCTCACGCGTCTTCGGCTTCAGCCGCAGCGTGAGCGCCTCCAGGTCCTTGTCCTCGGCGAGCTTGCGGCCGCGCTCGTCGGTCACCCGGAAGGTGATCTTGAGGTGGTCGGGGACCTTGCCGAGGTCGAAGTCCTCGACGTCCATCCGGACGCCGACCATCCGCTGCAGCTCGCGGGCGAGGGTGTCGGGCAGCGGCTCCTGGACGGGCACCACCCGGTCCAGGAACGCCTTCGCGTAGTTCGGCGCGGGGACGTAGTGCCGGCGGATCGGCTTGGGGAGCGACCGGATCAGTTCGGTGACGACCTCTTCGCGCAGGCCCGGGATCTGCCAGTCGAAGCCGTCGGGGACGACCTGGTTGAGCACCTGGAGCGGGATGTGGACGGTCACGCCGTCCGCGTCCGCGCCCGGCTCGAACTGGTACGTCACCTTGAACTTGAGCCGGCCCTGGCGCCAGGAGTCCGGGTAGTCGTCCTTGGTGACGGTCTGGGCCGCCTCGTTGATCAGCATCGACTGCTCGAAGTTGAGCAGTTCGGGTTCGTCCCGGCGCTTCTGCTTCCACCAGGAGTCGAAGTGGGCGCCGGATACGACGTCTTGTGGCAGCTTCTGATCGTAGAAGTCGAAGAGCGTCTCGTCGTCGACCATGATGTCCCGGCGGCGGGCCCGGTGTTCGAGCTCCTCGACCTCACCGAGCAGCTTGCGGTTGTCGTGGAAGAACTGGTGATGGGTGCGCCAGTCGCCCTCGACCAGCGCGTTACGGATGAACAGATCCCGCGAGACCTCTGCGTCGATCCGTCCGTAATTCACCTTGCGCTGCGCGACGATCGGCACGCCGTACAGCGTCACCCGCTCGAACGCCATCACCGCGGCTTGATCTTTTTCCCAGTGGGGCTCGCTGTAGGTGCGCTTCACCAGGTGCTGCGCGAGCGGCTCGACCCACTCCGGCTCGATCTTCGCGTTGACCCGCGCCCACAGCCGCGAGGTCTCCACCAGCTCGGCCGACATGATCCAGCGCGGCGGCTTCTTGAACAGCGCCGAACCGGGGAAGATCGCGAACTTGGCGCTGCGGGCGCCCAGATACTCGTTCTTGTCGGTGTCCTTCAGCCCGAGGTGCGACAGCAGCCCGGCGAGGAGCGAGGTGTGCAGCCGCTGCGAGTCGGGAGCGGCGTCGCTCTCCTTCTCCTCCAGATGGATGCCCATGGTCTTGGCGACCGAGCGCAGCTGGCTGTAGATGTCCTGCCACTCGCGGATCCGCAGATAGTTCAGGAACTCCGACCGGCACATCCGGCGGAAGGCCGAGGACGACAGCTCCTTCTGCTGCTCGCGCACATAGCGCCACAGGTTCAGATACGCCAGGAAGTCGCTGGTCTCGTCGGCGAACCGGCGGTGCTTCTCGTCCGACTGCTGCTTCTTCTCCGCGGGCCGCTCACGCGGGTCCTGGATCGACAGCGCTGCCGCGATCACCATGACCTCACGGACACAGCCGTTGCGGTCGGCCTCCAGCACCATCCTGGCGAGCCGCGGGTCGACCGGCAGCTGGGCCAGCTTGCGGCCCAGCGGCGTCAGCCGCTTCTGGTGGTCCTTCTCCTTCGGGTCGAGCGCGCCGAGCTCCTCCAGGAGCTGGACGCCGTCCTTGATGTGACGGCTGTCCGGCGGGTCGATGAAGGGGAACTTGGCGATGTCGCCCAGCCCGGCCGCCGTCATCTGGAGGATGACGGACGCAAGGTTGGTGCGCAGGATCTCCGCGTCGGTGAACTCCGGGCGGGACTCGAAGTCCTCCTCGGAGTACAGCCGTACGCAGATGCCGTCCGAGGTACGCCCGCAACGGCCCTTGCGCTGGTTGGCGCTGGCCTGCGAGATCGCCTCGATCGGCAGCCGCTGGACCTTGGTGCGGTGGCTGTAGCGGGAGATACGGGCATTGCCCGGGTCGATCACGTACCGGATGCCGGGCACGGTCAGGGACGTCTCGGCGACGTTCGTGGCCAGCACGATGCGGCGGCCGGCGTGCTTCTGGAACACCCGGTGCTGCTCGGCCGAGGAGAGCCGCGCGTACAGCGGCAGCACCTCGGTGGAGCGCAGGTTCAGCTTGTTGAGGGCGTCCGCGGTGTCGCGGATCTCCCGTTCGCCGGAGAGGAAGACCAGGATGTCGCCCGGGCCCTCGCGCTGGAGCTCCTCCGCCGCGTCGCAGATCGCGGTGACCTGGTCGCGGTCGTCGTCATCGCCCTCTTCGGCGAGCAGCGGCCGGTAGCGGACCTCCACGGGGAACGTCCGCCCGCTCACCTCGACGACCGGGGCGTCCCCGAAGTGCCGGGAGAAGCGCGCCGGGTCGATGGTGGCCGAGGTGATGATCACCTTGAGGTCGGGGCGGCGGGGGAGCAGTTGGGCGAGGTAGCCCAGGATGAAGTCGATGTTGAGGCTGCGCTCGTGCGCCTCGTCGATGATGATCGTGTCGTACTGCAGCAGCTCGCGGTCGGTCTGGATCTCCGCGAGCATGATGCCGTCGGTCATCAGCTTGACCAGGGTGCGGTCGCCGACCTGGTCGGTGAAGCGGACCTTCCAGCCGACGGCCTCGCCGAGCGGGGTGTCCAGCTCCTCCGCGATCCGGTCCGCGACGGTACGGGCGGCGATCCGGCGGGGCTGCGTATGGCCGATCAGGCCCCGCACCCCGCGCCCCAGTTCCAGACAGATCTTGGGGATCTGGGTGGTCTTGCCCGAGCCGGTCTCACCCGCGACGATCACGACCTGGTGATCGCGGACGGCCGCCAGGATCTCGTCCTTCTTCTGGCTGACCGGCAGCTGCTCGGGGTAGCTGATCTTCGGCACGGCGGCGCGCCGGCGTTCCACACGCGCCTCGCCCTGCTCGATCTGGCCGGCGATCTCCGCCAGCACCGCCGCGCGGGCTTCGGTCTTGCGGATCCGGCGGGCGCCTTCAAGACGGCGGCCGAGCCGCACTTCGTCGCGGAGCGACAGTGCGGAGAGACGGGATCCCAGGTCGGCGAGGGTGGCGGGGCCGGGCTGGCCGGCGGCACTGGAGGCGGAAGCAGGCTGCGTAGACATACGGCCCCCAGGATCTCACCCGGCCGGAAGAGTCCGCGAATCATTTCGCCGCGGTGCCAGCGGGGCTCGACCCGTACCGGACCGGGAGCGGCGCGCGGCCGGGGCGGGAGATCCGCCAAAAGTCGTTGAATCCGGGCCTGAATGGCGGGGGATCGACGGGGGTGCGGGGCGGGGCTCCGGTGCGGGGGAGTGTGACGCATCGGACACCGGCGAAGAGCTGGGCGGGGGAGTTCCGAGCGGAGGAGTTCTGCTGGGGAAGTTCTGCTGGGGAACGACGAAGGCCCCGTCCGGAGACGGGGCCTTCGTCGTGCGGTGGCTGGGGCCGGGGTCGAACCGGCGACCTACCGCTTTTCAGGCGGTCGCTCGTACCAACTGAGCTACCCAGCCGCAGCGGTCCTGACGGGATTTGAACCCGCGGCCTCCACCTTGACAGGGTGGCGAGCACTCCAAACTGCTCCACAGGACCTAGCTATGTGTAAGACGAGTCTCACACACGGTAAAGCGTACCCCCAACGGGATTCGAACCCGTGCTACCGCCTTGAAAGGGCGGCGTCCTGGGCCACTAGACGATGAGGGCTAATTGGCCCGCCTTGGGCGCTTGTCGGCGCCGTCGGGGACGAGAGAAGCATATGGGATGCCGCCGGGTATCGCCAAAACGGTTTACCGGCCGGTCGCGGGGGCGGTCGGGGCCGGGTGCGGGGTGGGGTGAGGGGTGGGGTGAAGGGTGGGCCGAGGGGGCGCCCGGAAGTGAGCCGTACGCCGGGGGAAAGTGCCGCCCATGACCGACAATGGGCGGGTGCTGGAGATGACGCGTGAGGAGTTCGAGGAACTGGTCGGCGAAGCGCTCGACCGGATTCCGGCCGAGCTGACACGGCTGATGGACAACGTCGCCGTATTCGTCGAGGACGAGCCCGACCCCAAGGACCCCGATCTGCTCGGCCTCTATGAGGGGACACCCCTGACCGAGCGCGGTGAGTGGTACGCCGGGGTCCTGCCGGACCGGATCACGATCTACCGGGGGCCGACGCTGCGGATGTGCGACAACCGCGCGGACGTGGTCGCGGAGACCGAGGTGACGGTCGTTCACGAGATCGCCCACCACTTCGGCATCGACGACGAGCGGCTGCACGCGCTCGGCTACGGGTGAGGTGACGGGCGGGCCGCACGCGCTCGGCCATGGGGTGACGTGACGGGCCGGGCGTGTCCTGGGGGGTGGCACGGGCGTTGGGCACCAGAGACCCTGCCCGCCGCGTCCTGACTCCCCGAGGTGCATGCACGTGCCCCCTTCCTCCTCCCGCGCCGCCGCGCGGACCGCCGGAGCCCTACTCGCCGCCACCGCCGTCCTGCTGACGGCCGGCTGTATGAGCACCGGGGACTCGCGGGACGATCCGCGGCCGCAGGGGGTCTCACCGTCGGCGCGGGTCGGCGCGGGGCCCGATGGAACGCTGCCGGACGGCACCAGGGTGGTGCCGGGCGGGCACAAGGCCAAGCCGAACGGGTCGCCGTCCGCGTCCGCCTCCGCCGGCGGGGTGCCGCCGGTGGGCGGTGCCCCCGCCGCCGTGAAGCCGGCACCGTCCCCGGGAGCGGGCAAGCCGTCCGCCGGGCCGGGCGGTGCCACCCCCACCACGCCGGCGTCCAGCCCCACGCCTTCCGCCACGGTTTCGGCGACCACCGAGCCTCCGGCTCCGCCCGCGTCGACGCCCGCCTCGCCGTCGGAGTCACCCGTCGAATCGGCCCCAGCGGCGTAACCGGCCCATCCAGCGCATCCAGCGCATCCAGCGCATCCAGCGCATCCAGCGCATCCAGTGCATCCGGTGTAACCGGCATCACTCGCCGGCCCCGGTGAATCCGCCGTATCCGGTGTAAAGTAGGTGGCCTAGCAGCGTGCTCCCGGCCCGATTGGTCAATCGGGCCGGAGATGCGTATGCTGGTAGATCGTTTGATCCTAATGCCCGGCGCCGAATCCGAAGAGCGCCGCGTGGCGCGTTCCTTTTCTCCAGGCTGCTGACCGCATTGAGGCGGTTGTATGCGAACCCCGGAGCTGGCGCGTGCCGAGTCTCCGAGAGGTTCAGCTTTAGCATGCCCATTAACACCGCCGACCGTACCGCCATGCCCATGGACGACTCCGTGGCTGACGACACCACGATCGACACCACGGCCGAGATCACCGCCGTCGAGTCCACCGAGACCGACGCCGTCGAGGCCGACACCACCACCGACTTCACCGTCACCGAGGACGACGCGGCCGCCGAGGCCGTAGTCGCCGGTGACGACGCTTCCGCCGAAGAGGTTTCCGCCGAGGCCGAAGAGGCCGAGGAAGAGGAATACACCGGCGTCACCTTCGGAGAACTGGGTCTCGCCGAGGGCATCGTCCGCAAGCTCGCGCAGAACGGCGTCACCAAGCCGTTCCCGATCCAGGCCGCGACCATCCCGGACGCCCTGGCCGGCAAGGACATCCTCGGCCGTGGCCGTACCGGCTCCGGCAAGACGCTCTCCTTCGGCCTGCCGCTGCTGTCGCTGCTCGCCGGCGGCCACACCGAGAAGAAGCGCCCGCGCGGCATCATCCTGACGCCGACCCGTGAGCTCGCCATGCAGGTCGCCGACGCGCTGCAGCCGTACGGCGACGTTCTCGGCCTCAAGATGAAGGTCGTCTGCGGCGGTACCTCGATGTCCAACCAGATCTACGCGCTGGAGCGCGGTGTCGACATCCTCGTCGCCACCCCGGGCCGGCTGCGCGACCTGATGAACCGTGGCGCCGCTTCGCTCGACAAGATCCAGATCGCGGTCCTCGACGAGGCCGACCAGATGGCCGACATGGGCTTCCTGCCCGAGGTCACCGAGATCCTCGACCAGGTTCCGGTCGGCGGCCAGCGTCTGCTGTTCTCCGCCACCCTGGAGAACGAGATCGACTCGCTGGTCAAGCGCTACCTGAAGGACCCGGTCACGCACGAGGTCGACGCGGCGCAGGGCGCGGTCACCACCATGACCCACCACGTGCTCGTCGTGAAGCCGAAGGACAAGGCGCCGGTCACGGCCGCCATCGCAGCCCGCAAGGGCCGCACGATCATCTTCGTCCGTACCCAGATGGGTGCCGACCGCGTCGCCGAGCAGCTCCTCGAGTCGGGCGTCAAGGCCGACGCGCTGCACGGCGGTATGACGCAGGGCGCGCGTACCCGCGTGCTGGAGGACTTCAAGGGCGGTCTCGTCAACGTCCTCGTCGCGACCGACGTGGCCGCGCGCGGTATCCACGTGGACGGCGTCGGCCTGGTGCTGAACGTCGACCCGGCCGCCGACCACAAGGACTACCTGCACCGCTCGGGCCGTACCGCCCGTGCCGGTGAGTCCGGCACGGTCGTGTCGCTGGCGCTTCCGCACCAGCGCAAGACCATCTTCCGTCTGATGGAGGACGCGGGCGTCGACGCCTCGCGCCACATCATCGGCGGCTCGGGCGTCTTCGACGAGGAGGTCGCCACGATCACCGGCGCCCGCTCGATGACCGACGTCCAGGCCGACTCCGTACAGAACGCCGCGGCGCAGGCCGAGCGTGAGGTCGCCGAGATGACCCGCGAGCTGGAGAAGCTGCAGCGCCGGGCCACCGAGCTGCGCGAGGAGGCCGACCGCCTCACCATGCGCTCGGCCCGCGAGCGTGGCGAGGACCCGGAAGAGGCCGTCGCCGCCAAGGCCCTGGAGATCGCCGAGGCCGCGGCTGCCGAGGCAGTCCGGATCGCGGCCATTCCGGTCCAGCCCGAGCCGCAGCGCCGTGACGACCGGGGCAACTACGGCCGTCGTGACGACCGTCAGGGCTCCGGTGGCTACCAGGGCCGCGACCGCCGTGACGAGCGCCCCTCCGGTGGCCGTTCGTTCGAGCGTCGTGACGACCGTCCGTCCGGTGGTTTCCGCTCCGGCGGCGACCGCCCGACCGGTGGCCGTTCGTTCGAGCGTCGTGACGACCGTCCGTCCTCCGGTGGTTTCCGCTCCGGCGGCGACCGTCCCACCGGCGGCCGTTCCTTCGAGCGCCGCGACGAGCGCCCGTCCTCCGGTGGCTACCAGGGCCGCGACCGCCGTGACGAGCGCCCCTCCGGTGGCCGT
>NZ_JAAIKO010000316.1 GCF_016107395.1 Streptomyces fildesensis | reverse complement strand
CCAAGCCCCTCGCCGTGCTGGGAATGATGAAGTACTACACAGCCATGGGAGCCGTTCGCTTCTGCGACGGCAAGCCCGCTACGACACAAGACACCGCTTGGACCCAGCTCTACATCAGCCTCACCAAGCCCTGACCACGACGCTCCTTCCCACCGGCGACAGATTCCCTTCCTCAGCACGGAGTGCTGTGGGCGACCCCACGAGGGACGTGGCATGTCACCCCTGCGGGTGAATGTGGCCTCCTGCCGGTGTGGA
>NZ_JAAIKO010000315.1 GCF_016107395.1 Streptomyces fildesensis | reverse complement strand
AGCTCCTGCAAGACCTCCGTGCCACCAATCCCACCCTGACGACCTCGCCACCCGGACCCTCCTGACCGGCCCGCGGGCCCGAACCTTTCGGAGCCGACCATGACCGATGCCGCCCGCCCGACCGTCGCCGACGCCATGGCTCTCCCCGAGCTGCACGTGAGCGACCACACGACCATCGACCGAGCCCTCGCCGTGCTCCGCGGCGCCCGCACCGACCACGTCCTCATCCGCGACGACGAGGGTCACTGCGCCGGC
>NZ_JAAIKO010000314.1 GCF_016107395.1 Streptomyces fildesensis | reverse complement strand
CCATGATTAAGCCTCTTCGAGCATATGTACGGGCACGAAACTCCCCCGATGTATGTTTGCATGAACACCGCATTGATGCCCACAGCAAGGGGGCCATTTTTCACAAGATTTGCAGCTATTTGATCTTCGTCAAGGGACACGATGCTGAAATTGGCCACTTTAGAAGCAATCTTGGCCTTGTCAAATTTGCAGGTTCCTCGATCATTTCCAACGTACGGATAGTCTTTCTCAAGCATGATGCCACCGGATTTCAGAG
>NZ_JAAIKO010000313.1 GCF_016107395.1 Streptomyces fildesensis | reverse complement strand
CGGCGTTCCTCGGGGAACAGCGCGGAGACCTTGTGCCATACCGCGAGGGTGCGCGTCGTCGGGCCTGCCAGGAAGGAGGCATCGCCTTCGTACGGTGTGTAGTTGGTCTGGATGAAGTCGCGTACATCGATGCGGTCGCGCCAGGACCGGCCGGAGAACCCCTGCCACGCGGCCTCGGACACGCCCATGGTGGATGGCGTTGTCACAGTCATCGTCGCCTCACTCCTTCACAGTTCAGGTGTCTCCATGCTCGTTC
>NZ_JAAIKO010000312.1 GCF_016107395.1 Streptomyces fildesensis | reverse complement strand
TGAAGATTGTGTGGCTATCTTTCTTCGTCTTCCTCCTCTTCTCCTGTCCTCTCGCTTTGGCGAGGTTGGTGTCCTCTTCAAATAAAAATGTGTTGGTTAACCCCAACAGGGTTGGTGCAGGTCCTCGTCCGCCTCAATCAAATACCCGTCCAGACCCTCCTCCCTCTTGACCCCCACTCCTCTCGAGATCACAGTCACCCTGTTGTTCTACTTGGTTCTAGTGTTTGTTGGTCAATAAAGTGTCTGGTTTTGTGTTG
>NZ_JAAIKO010000311.1 GCF_016107395.1 Streptomyces fildesensis | reverse complement strand
AAATTCATCCCGACTGAATCGGGGATAAGACAAGGCGCCTCATGGCGCACTGCCATCTGTCGGCGACCTGGAGGGCTTGCGGGGCACCGCGGGCAGCGCCTTCGGCGTAGAAGACGGCACGGTCACGGCAGATGATCTCAATTTCGGGCCGCTCGGAAAGCCAAGCCGCGAGCGTGTCCGCCTCTCGGTTGGGCAGGAGGTCGGGCGTTTCCCCTTGATCGAGGACACCCTGATCATTGGATCGTGAAGATCCATAG
>NZ_JAAIKO010000310.1 GCF_016107395.1 Streptomyces fildesensis | reverse complement strand
CCGCGACCCTGTTCACCCTCGCCGCAGTGACCGTCCTGGCCGCCAGCTCCATCATCACCAGCGTGCTCCTCATCGGCACCCAGCCGCTGACCGGACTCAGCGGCCAGCTGATCGCACCTGACACGGCACTTCAACTGGTCATCACCTCCTGGGCCACCGCCCTGCCACCCCTGATCGGCTTCACCGCCCTGGCGATCCTGCTCTCCGTCACCACACGCAACCCCTCCGCCGGAGTCGCCGCACCCGTCGTCCTCGGGC
>NZ_JAAIKO010000309.1 GCF_016107395.1 Streptomyces fildesensis | reverse complement strand
GTCGTTGATGAAGCGCTTAGGAGTCTTGGTTTCACCACGTGTCTGGTTCTTGAAGACCACATCGTCATCCCACCTTCTTTTCACATTAAAATTATGTGAGTTATTAAGCAGTGGGTTCCCTCTCAGAAGTTGCTCTTTCTTGGCTTCCACCTCTTCCGCCATTCTCTGTTGTTCCTTGCAGCGCATTTCTTCTGCCCTTTCTTTCTTTATCCGTTCAAGTTCTGCCAAAAGTGCCTCTGTTTCATCCTCATCATCATCA
>NZ_JAAIKO010000308.1 GCF_016107395.1 Streptomyces fildesensis | reverse complement strand
CGCGAACACAACGCGGGGCAGCGACAAGCACCCCCGCTGCCACCACGACCTGACCACGGCCCCCAGCCTCCCGTTCCCGGCCGAATCTCCGGTGATCCAGGCTCAGCACCTGCTTGCCACCTGCATCGACACCGGCAGGGCCGACTTCGGGATCTACGCGGCCGACCCCCAGCCAGCCCGGGTCGCCCTCGCCGACATCCGCGCGCTGGCCGCCCGCTTCCTCATGGTCACCTCCCGGGCAGCGGATCTGATGTCCGAC
>NZ_JAAIKO010000307.1 GCF_016107395.1 Streptomyces fildesensis | reverse complement strand
GTCAGAATAACCACCACGGCATAGAGAAGCCTTGTAGTCCACCTGGGTCGCTCCTCCTCATCGTTCTTGGGGCAGAGACGAAACAACTCTCGCAGTGTAGCCTCTTCTGCAAGGATATTTGGGAAGAACCAGACACGCTTTCCCAGGATGATAAATAAAGCCCCAAACACCAATGCCCTAAAGAGAAGCAAAGAGACAAAAAGCAGAAGAACTCCCGCACATGAATAAAGAACAAAGAGCTTGCACCAATGTGGATACACA
>NZ_JAAIKO010000030.1 GCF_016107395.1 Streptomyces fildesensis | reverse complement strand
TGAGTGATGGTGTCCTACTCGATGTTCGAGTCCGGACCATAAATAACAAGCTGAGACGCCGTCGGAAAAGGGGAATGTGACGCGGGCCACGGGAAAAACACCCCGAAGGTGAAGTGAAGCCGCATACCGGATGATCGCGGTGACATGATCGTTATCCGGATTTGAGCGTCCGCTGAGCGAATGCCGGACGTCACAGCGTCTCGATCAGCGTCTCCTGCAGACCGCCGAGCCACAGGTACGCCATCACCATCGGCTTGAGCGGATCGTCGTCCGGCAGCCGGTAGAGCTCGGTGTCCTCGTCGGTGACCTCCAGCCGGGTGCCGATGGTCAGCCGCAGGTCGTTGAGGGCGCCGAGCCAGCGGCGGGCGTCCTCGGGCGTGAGCAGCAGCTCAGGGGCGCCGGCGTCGAGCGCGCGGACCACGGCCAGCGCGTCCTCGCGCTTGCGGGTGCGCAGGTCGTTCTCGGTGAAGCGGCGGAACTCCGAGGACTGGGCGGTGTCCTCGTAGGCGTCGGGGAAGAGCCGGGCCAGCGCCGGGTCGGCCGGGGGCTTCGTCGGCCCGTCGGGCGGGAACAGCGCGGCCAGCGGGTCGTCGGAGACCGGCTCCTCCCCCGGGCCGATCATCTCCAGGAGCTGCACGGCGAGGCTGCGCAGGATGGAGATCTCGACGGTGTCGAGGGTGATGACGGCGCCGCCGCCCGGGGCGGGTTCGAAGTAGCCGGCCATCAGCGGTCCTGCTGCAGGGTCGCCCACAGGCCGTAGCCGTGCATCGCCTGCACGTCGCGCTCCATCTCTTCGCGGGTGCCGCTGGAGACGGCGGCGCGGCCCTTGTGGTGGACGTCCTTCATGAGTTTGACGGCCTTGTCCTTGGAGTACCCGAAGTAGGCCTGGAAGACGTACGTCACGTAGCTCATGAGATTGACGGGGTCGTTGTGCACCAGGGTCACCCAGGGGACGTCCGGGTCGGGTACTTCGAAGGTGGCCTCGGTCGACTCGGGCCGTGCGATCTCTGCGGGAGCGACAGAACAGCGCGCGGAGCGCGTCCTTGGAAGGGCGGGGGCGGGAGACGGGTGGGCACTCATCACTCCTCCAATGCTGCCGCTATGGCGGCGCTTCGCACAAATGGACGCGGAAGCGCAGAGAAATCGTCACTCTGACGAGTAGTCGGGGTACTATCCCGTTCCATGAGCGCTGCAGATCTGGGGCTGCCGGTGGCCGTACCGTCCACCGCGCTGTTCACCGACCGGTACGAGTTGACGATGTTGCAGGCCGCGCTGCGCAGCGGGGCGGCGCACCGGCACTCGGTGTTCGAGGTCTTCACCCGCCGGCTGCCGGAGGGCCGCCGGTACGGTGTCGTCTGCGGCACCGGCCGGGTGCTGGACGCGGTGGAGAACTTCCGCTTCGACGCCGATGTGCTGGACTTCCTCGCCCGCGAGAACGTGGTGGACGGGCCGACGTTGGAGTGGCTGGCCAAGTACCGCTTCACCGGCGACATCTGGGGTTACCCCGAGGGTGAGGTGTACTTCCCCGGCTCGCCGATCCTGCGGGTGGAGGGCAGTTTCGCCGAGGCGGTGATCCTGGAGACGGTGATCCTGTCGATCCTCAACCACGACTCCGCCATCGCGGCGGCCGCGTCCCGGATGGCGGTCGCGGCCGGCGGTCGTCCGCTGATGGAGATGGGCGCCCGGCGGGCGCACGAACTGGCGGCGGTCGCCGCCTCGCGGGCCGCGTACGTCGGCGGCTTCCTGTCCTCCTCGAACCTGGCGGCCGGCTTCCGCTACGGGCTGCCGACGATCGGCACGGCCGCGCACGCCTTCACGCTGCTGCACGACACCGAGCGGGACGCCTTCGTCGCCCAGGTCGAATCGCTCGGCCGGGGCACGACGCTGCTGGTGGACACCTACGACCTGATGTCGGCGGTCCGTACCGCCGTGGAGGTCGCCGGGCCCGAGCTGGGCGCCGTCCGCATCGACTCCGGCGACCTGCTGCTCCTCGCCCACCGGGTGCGGCAGCAGCTGGACGACCTCGGCGCCAAGAACACCCGGATCGTGGTGACCTCCGACCTCGACGAGTACGCCATCGCCTCGCTGGCGGCGGCGCCGGTGGACGCGTACGGGGTCGGCACCTCGCTGGTGACCGGCAGCGGCCACCCGACCTGCTCCATGGTCTACAAGCTGGTCTCCCGGGCCTCGTCGAACGAGCCGGACGCGCCGATGGTGGCCGTCGCCAAGAAGTCGATGGGCGCCAAGAGCAGCGTCGGCGGCCGTAAGTGGGCGGCCCGGCGGCTGGACGACGACGGGGTCGCGGAGGCGGAGGTGGTCGGCACCGGGCCCGTGCCGCCGGAGCTCGAGGACCGGCAGCTGCTGGTTCCGCTGGTCCGCGGCGGGGAGATCACCGGCCGTGAGCCGCTGGAGGCGGCCCGCACCCGGCACATCGAGGCGCGCGCGGGGCTGCCGCTGTCCGCTTCGCAGCTCTCCCGCGGCGAGCCGGTGCTCCCCACGGAGCAGGTGTGACGCGGCGGCCGCCGGGGTCGGCGGGGCCGGGACTGTCGCGGATCGCGGCGCGAGTCCCTACGCTCGACGCGTGCCGCCTGTCCCCGCACGGCGGTCAGCCGACCGAAGAGGACCGCGAATGCACCGCGCACTGATCGTCGTGGACGTCCAGAACGATTTCTGCGAGGGCGGCAGCCTCGCGGTCGCCGGCGGCTCGGACGTGGCCGCCGCGATCACCGATCTCGTCGGGCAGGCCACTGCCTGCTACCGCCATGTGGTGGCCACCCGTGACCACCACGTCGACCCGGGGGACCACTTCTCGGACCGGCCGGACTTCGTGACGTCCTGGCCCGTGCACTGTGTGGCGGGCACCGAGGGCGTCGGGTTCCATCCGAACTTCGCGCCGGCGGTCGCCTCCGGCGCCGTGGACGCGGTCTTCGACAAGGGCGCGTACTCGGCCGCCTACAGCGGCTTCGAGGGCCTGGACGAGAACGGCATGGGGCTCACCGAGTGGCTGCGGGAGCGGGCCGTCACCGAGGTGGACGTGGTCGGGATCGCCACCGACCACTGCGTGCGCGCCACGGCCCTGGACGCGGCCCGGGAGGGCTTCGTCACGCAGGTGCTGCTGGACCTGACGGCGGGTGTCGCCCCGGCGACCACGGAGAGCGCGCTGGCCGAGCTGCTGGCCGCGGGCGTCCTGCTGACGGGCAAGCCGGCGGTCGGGGCCTGAGGGCGGTGCAGAGGGGCCCGGACGGCTCTGAGCGGCCCTGAGCGGGTCGGGAGGCCGGAGAAGCCGGGACCGCCCGCCCGCTCAGCCCGCGCGGCGGTGGGTGGCCCGGAAGGGCTGCCAGAGCTCTTCCGAGCCGGACGCGGAGTGCCGCCAGACGAGGCCGTCCGGGTGGTGCAGGACGGCGGTGACCTCGTCGGGCGTCGGCGGTTCGGTGTTGCCGCTGAGCCGGGCCGCCCGGAAGCCGAGATTCCGGAGCCGGGTGAGCGCCCGCTGGCGGTTCTGGGCGTGCACGATGACGCGGACGCTGTCCTCCGCGCCGCCCGGGTGGGGCAGCTTGAGAGCGACGACGACGTTGCCGTTGGGAAGCTTGGTGAATCCACCGACTGCCATGCCCACATAATCCGGTGATCGGCCCCCGCCCACCAGAGGGCGTGGGCCGAACACTGGATCAACGCAGGTCAGCGACCCGCAGGGCTGACCGCGACGATCGTGTTCTGTCCGTTCGGGGAGTCGAACAGGATCGAAATGCGGGTATTCGTGTTCGGCACCTGGACACTCGCGTACGGGTTGGTGTCGTACCAGTACGTGCCGTGACGGTCGTCGAAGACCGGGACGCCCGGCTTGGACTTGATCGTCGTGGCGACACCGTTCTTGTGCGCGGTGAGGGCGTCGGTCGGGTACCAGCCGAAGGTGGAGTCCGCGGACTGGATCTTGTTGCGGAACAGCGCGCCGTCGGACCAGGCGTCGGGCTTGGCGTGGGCGTCGATCGGCAGGATCTGGCCGTGGCCGGGGTGCTCGCCGACGTTGTTGTCCAGCTGCGAGGTGTCCCAGAGCCAGATCAGCAGGCCGTTCTGGTACGCGTAGTGCTCGACCTTCTTCGGGGCGGCGGCGCCGAACCCGAAGTTGTAAGGACCGGTCTTCAGGACCTTGTCGTAGCTGACGTACTCGCGGTTCTCCGCGATGTAGTACTGCGGGTACGACTTGGTGAAGGACGCCTCGGAGCGGCTGAAGCCGTTCGCGGTCCAGCCGTTGTCGTCACCCTCGGCACCGTCGGTGAAGACGGCGGCGCCGTCGGCGGTGATCGTCAGGTTGTCGGCCGCGAAGCCCTTCTGCGCGACGCCACCGTCGGTGCGGTAGCGGAAGCGCAGCTCGATCTGCTGGCCGGCGAAGGCGTCGAGCGGGTAGTTCATGTCCTTGTAGCCACCCGTGGTGCCGGTCATGGCCGGACGGCCGCTGCCGTTGCGGGTGATGGGCTGGCCGTCGATGGTGCCGTCGATCGGGGCCCAGTTGACGCCGCCGTTGGTGGACACCTCGGTGTAGAGGTAGTCGTAGCCGTCCTCGGCGTCGTACCAGCCCTTGAAGGACAGGGCCGCGGACGTCTTGCCGGTGAGGTCGACGTGGCGGGTCAGGGTGTTGCGCAGGTCGTTGCCGGCGCCGCTCCACCACTGCTTGGTGCCCGCGAAGGGCGTGGTGATCGCCGTGGTGACGCTCTTCGACGGCAGCGTCACGACCAGACCCTGCGGGTCCTTCGTGTTGTACTCGGCGACGCCGAGCTTGTGCGTCGAGAGCTTGGCGGCCTTGGCGGTGTCGTACTTCAGCCAGCCGAGCTGCATCTTGTCCCAGGCGTCCATGTCACCGGGCAGCGAGCCGATGTCGGTGGTGCCGTTGGAGAGCCAGGAGCCGGACGACATCAGCGACCAGAAGGCGGTGCCGTTCTCGCCGATGTACGTGGTGTCGTACAGGTCGGGCAGGCCGAGGTCGTGGCCGTACTCGTGGGCGTAGACGCCCAGGCCGCCGTTCTCCGGCTGCATCGTGTAGTCGCCGACCCAGATGCCGGTGTCGCCGATCGGGGTGCCGCCGAGCTGGTTGCCGGCCGGGCCGGTGAAGCCCTCGTCACCCTGGTAGGCGTAACCGCGGTGGGCCCACAGCGCGTCGGTGCCCTGGACGCCGCCGCCCGCGGACTCGTCCTCGCCCGCGTGCACGATCTGGAAGTGGTCGATGTAACCGTCGGGCTCGTTGAAGTTGCCGTCGTGGTCGAAGTCGTAACGGTCCCACTGGTCGTACTGGGCGAGGTCCGTCTTGATCTGCGCGGCGGTGCGGCCCTTGGCCTTCTGGTCCGCGGCCCACTGCGCGGTGCCGTCGCGGACCAGGTCCTCGACGGTGGCGCAGTTGGTGGCGCCGCACTTGTTGTTGCCGTAACGGGCCTCGTTGTAGTCGACCTTGACCCAGTCGGAGACCTCGCCGTTGACCGAGTAGCGGCCGGAGGACTGCTTCTCGTAGTACTTCGCCACCGACTCCTTCTTGGGGTCGTGGGAGAAGTAGAGGTCCTGGAAGGACTGCGCGTTGTAGTCCTTCCGCCAGGCGGTGCTGTTGTCCGTGGAACGGTCGGGTTCCGCTATCTGGTTGTGCAGCGGTCCGACGGTGCCGCCGTACTGCGGGTCGACCTTGTCGCCGAACTCGGCGAGGATCACGAAGATCTTGTCGGTCTTCTCGCGGCTCAGCTCGACGTACTTGCCCGCGCTGAGTTTGGCGACCTTGGAGCGGCCACTGTCCTGGACCGTGAGGTCCCCCGCGATCACCTTCTGCAGGGCGTCCTGCCGGCGTACCGCCTGCTCGCGCCCGAGCGGGCCGAGACGGTCGTCGTCGACCTTGGCCTTGGTGCCGGCCGGCGCCTTGCCGGTCGGCGCCTGCATCGGATCGTGGCTCGCCTGCGCCTCGTTGCCCGCCGCGGGAGCGGCTGCGGCCAAGGTCGCGGGCATCGCCATCGCACCGAGTGCGATGAGCGCCACCGCGAGGGTGGCGGGTCTGATGTTGCTGCGAAGATTCTTCAAGATGTCTTGACCTCCCCTTGGGAGATGCCATTGCATCCAAGTGCCGGAAGAAAAGACAGGTCTTGACTTGCTCATGGCAGACCAGTACGTTGACCGGCTTTTTAGGTCCGGATAACGGACATCAACCCAGGTGGACCGTCTGCCAGTTGAGACGGGTGGACCGGGTCGAGATTCCGTGCGCCCCCCTGTGCTCCCCCACCGTGGGTTAGGTCACGCTTACCAACCGTTCCCATGGGGCATGCCGATCCGTAGAGTCAGTTGCCGGCGCCCACGCATGAAGATGTCCACCGCCCCTTCCGACACTGCGACTTAACCGACGTATTCGAGGACGGATCCCGCCATGCCGCGTCCTACCCCCGCGCAACTCGCATACGGTTCCGCGACCGTTGTCCTGTCCACTCTTGCGATGCTGCTGCTGTCCGAGGCTCATTCCGGACCCAGCGTCGTCATCATCGCGGCGGCCGGGCTGCTGCTCGGCGTGCTGGTCGCGGTGACGACCACGATCCCGCTGACCGCCCGCGCCAAGGCCCGCGGCCGTACGACCTTCCGTACCGCGCCCGCGACGGTCCCCCGCCCACGGGTGCACAGTTCCGGCCAGTCCCGCGTCAGCGAGCACTCGCTGCGGCGTTGAGCGGCGGGCGGCGGCCCCGGAGCGGTTGCTCCGGGGCCGCCGTCGTGTGCTGACGGCGGGACCGGTACGACGACGGGGCCGGCCGGGTCCGCCGGGGCGGACCGTCACGCGGTGACGACGACGGTTTTCGCCGCCTTGTCGTGCAGACCCTGGCGGTACGGCTTGTCGAGCAGCAGCAGGATCCCGATGAGCACGATCCACAGGCACGGGCAGCAGAACAGTGTCGGCAGCCAGAACACACAGGCGCGGATCAGCGCGGCCGACGACGTGGGGACGGTGCCGTTGTCCAGCATGGCGATGCGCACGCCCAGCCACTTCTTGCCCAGGGTCTGGCCGGTCGCCCTGGTCATCCACCACTCGTAGCCGATGTAGAGGACCGCGGCCACACAGGACCCCAGCAGCGACCGGCCGTAGTTGATGTCGTCCGTGTCGGTCTGGAAGGTGCCGAAGGCCCAGTCGAGCAGGCCGACCGGGATGGAGATGAGGATGAAGTCGATGATCCTCGCGAGCAGCCGCTTGCCGACGTCGCCGAGCGGCGGCATGCCGGCCAGTGGGTCGGGCGTGCCACCGCCGTAGGGGTCGCCGCCGTAGGGGTCGCCGCCGTAGGGGTCGCCGCCGTAGGGCGGCGGTGCGCCGCCGCCGGGCGGGGGACCACCGGGCGGCGGATTGCCGTACGGGTTGCCGCTGTACGGGTCGTTGCCGCCCCCGTCCTGCGGCGGCGGGTAGGAAGGCGGCTGCTGACCGTAGGGCGAGCCGCCGGGCGTACCGGGGCCACTGTCCTGGGGGGGCTTGGCGAAAGGATCGTCAGGAGATCCGGGCGACGGCTGGTCGGTACTCATGAACCGAGTGAAACCCGTAGGAAGCGGACGCGCCTTCCGGCAAGATCCGTTCGGGGTACCCCGAACGGACCGTCAGCGCCGCCCGCTACTGCCGGGCGACGAACGTACGGGCCGCCTTGTCGTGCCAGCACTGCCGCCAGGGGCGGTCGACCATGCACCACACCAGGCCGACGACGCCGACGACGAGCGCGTCGAGGACGGTGTGCGTCAGCCAGCGGCGCAGCGAGGGTCCGAAGCCGGGGGCGAGCTGCGACTCGATGTCGACCACCCGCAGCCCGAACAGCTTCTTGCCCAGCGTCCGGCCCCACTTGGCGGTGGGCAGCACCTCGTACAGCAGCCCGGCGACGAGGGCGACGCCGAGCACGATGGCCAGCTGGACGCCGGTGGTGCCGTCGATCAGCCAGACCGTGACGGTCTCACCGGTCTGCCGCGCCTCGTCCACCTTGTCCTTGAGGTGGCGGTAGGCGGCCGTGCCGAGCGGTACCGCCGCCACACCGGTGACCGCGAGGACGACGATCGTGTCGAGCAGCCGGGCGGCGAGGCGCCGGCCGAGCCCGGCCGGGCGGCCCTGCTCCTGCACCATCGACGCGAACGGGTCGTTCACCGGCGGCCGCCACGGCACCACACCCGCCGGCTCACCCTGCTGGCCCGGCACGGCGACGACGCCGCCGGCCGTGCCACCGCCCGTCCCGGCACCGGGACCCGCGCCGGGACCCGCCCCGCCGGGGCCCTGCCGGGCGAGTTCGTGCACCTGCTGCGCCCAGGGCGCGGGCGCGGCCTGGGCGAGGGGCGCGGAACCGGCGCGCCGCCCGTCCGTGCCCTCGCCCGCGGCGGGCTGCGACTGCTGCGGGGTCTGCGGCTGTTGCGACTGTCGCGGCATGTGCGGCTGCGGCTGCGGCTGCGGATGCGGATGCGGATGTTCCGGTGTCTGCGGCTGCGGCTGCGGCTGCCGCGGCGGGGTGCCCCACGGGGTCCCGGCGGCGGGGGTACCGGTGGCCGGAGTGCCGGTCGCAGGAGTGCCGACCGACGCGCCGCGCGTGGCGGGCAGGTTGGCGTCCGGGGCAGCCCGCTCGGGACGCGGTTGCGGCTCCGCGGCGCCCCAGGTGGTGCGGGGCGGCTCGACGGCCGGCGTCGCCGACCAGACGGGGGCGGCGGCCGCGCCACGCCCGTCGGACGCCGCCGGTTCCGCGGTCCGCACCGGGTCCTCGTCGAAGAACATGACGCCCGACTCCTCGACGGCGGGCATGCCCGTACCGCCGCCGGAGGCCGGCGCGGGGGCCGGCGGGCCGGGCGTTCCCCGGCCGCCGGCGTCCTGCCCCGGCGGCGGGGCGAGCTCCTCGCCGGGCCGCGGTGCGGGACGGCTGGTGCCCGGCACCCAGGCGGCTCCGTTCCAGTACCGGATGTAGCCCGGGATCGACGGATCCGGGTAGTACCCCGGAACGGGGGAACCGGAGGAACCGGAGGAGCCAGTGGAGGGTGAGCTCATGGTTCGTGAGGTCCGTATCTATTCGGCCAGGGGAGTGCAATGACCACATCTACCAGACAGGCGGACCCGCCGGGTCCGCGGTACCGCACACCACACACCCTTACCGGGTGGGAGGGACCCGCGCGGGGCCTTCCGTAATTTTCACCGCGATTCGGAGAAGTCGCGTAATGGTTGGGGTTGTATGCGCTCTCTCCTGGTGCGGGCCCCGCGCAGCACCCGCTGCGCAACACCGCAAGGGGCCGCCCGCCAAGGAAAGGACGACGACCTGATGCAGACCGTGGTGGAACGCGAACTGGAACTGAACCTGGTGCTGTCGCCGGAGCGCAGCATTCCGGTACCGGCCCGGCTGGCCTATCGCACAGATGATCCCTTTGCTGTGCACATCACCTTCCATGTGGGCTCGGACGCCCCGGTGAACTGGACGTTCGCCCGCGAACTGCTGGTGGAAGGGGTGTTCCGGCCGTGCGGGCACGGGGACGTGCGCATCTGGCCGACGAAGGTCAACGGGCGCAGCGTGATCTGTATGGCGCTGAGCTCCCCGGACGGCAACGCGCTGCTGGAGGCGCCGTCCTCGCCGGTGGCGTCCTGGCTGGAGCGCACCCTGCGCGCCGTGCCGCCGGGGACCGAGCACGAGCAGCTCGGCATGGACGACGGGCTGAACGAGCTGCTGGCCCCGACGACCCGGGACGAGTTGTGGCTGCGCGATCCATGGACGGTGACGGACGAGTCGCCCGAGGGGTGAGGGCGCGGGGGAACGCGGGGGTTCAGAAGAGCTTGCCCGGGTTGAGCAGGCCGAGCGGGTCGAAGACCTGTCGTACGCCGCGCTGCAACTCCACGCCCACCGGGCCGAGTTCCCGGGCCAGCCAGTCCTTCTTCAGCAGGCCGACACCGTGCTCGCCGGTGATCGTCCCGCCGAGGGCCAGGCCCAGCGCCATGATCTCGTCGAAGGACTCACGGGCGCGCGCCGATTCGTCCTCGTCCGCTCCGTCGAAGCAGACGATGGGGTGGGTGTTGCCGTCGCCCGCGTGCGCGCACAGGCCGATGGTCAGCTCGTACTTCTGTGCGATGGCGGCGACGCCCTCGATCATCGGTGCGAGCTTGGTGCGCGGCACGCACACGTCGTCGATCATCGTCGCCGTGCCGACCCGTTCCAGGGCGACGAGGGCCATCCGGCGGGCCTGCAGCAGCAGCTCGGACTCGGCGGCGTCCTCCGCCGGGACGACCTGCGTGGCGCCGGCGGCCGTGCAGAGCTCACCGACCGCCGCGAGGTCCGCGGCGGGATCGGGAGTGTCGAACGCGGCCAGCAGCAGCGCTTCGGTGGTCTCCGGCAGCCCCATGTGGGCCAGGTCGTTGACCGCCCGGATGGTGGTGGTGTCCATCAGTTCCAGCAGCGAGGGGGCGTGGCCGCGGGCCATGATCTCGCAGACCGCGGCGCACGCTGCCGCCGCGGACGGGAATTCCGCCGCGAGGACGAGCTGCCGCGGCGGGGCGGGCCGCAGCGCGAGCACCGCCCGCACGACGATGCCCAGCGTGCCCTCGGCGCCGACGAAGAGCCGGGTCAGGTCGTAGCCCGCGACGCCCTTGGCGGTGCGGCGGCCGGTGTTCAGCAGACGGCCGTCGGCGAGCACGACCTCCAGTCCCAGCACGTACTCGGCGGTGACGCCGTACTTCACACAGCACAGCCCGCCGGCTCCGGTGCCGATGTTGCCGCCGATGGTGCACTGCTCCCAGCTCGACGGATCGGGCGGGTAGTACAGGCCCTGCTCGGCGACCGCGCGCGACAGCACGGCGTTGACGACACCGGGTTCCACGACGGCGACCCGGTCGACCGGGTCGATCTCCAGGATCCGGTCCATCTTGACCAGCGACAGCACGATGCAGCCGTCCGACGCGTTCGCCGCACCCGACAGACCGGTGCGCGCGCCCTGCGGGACCACAGGCACCCGCAGCGCGGTCGCGGTGCGCATCACGTGCTGCACCTGCTCGACGGTGCGGGGCAGCACCACCACCGCCGGAGTGCCCGCCTCGGAGAAGCTCGCCATGTCATGGGCGTACGAGGCGGTGACGTCCCGGTCCGTGAGGACCGCCTCCGCCGGCAGTCCCTCGTGCAGTCGTTCGATCAGTTCGCGCATGGTTCCAGACTGGCACCCGGGCCGTGGCCGGGGAAGCTCTGCCGCCCCGGCACGGCCCGTCGGCGTACCCGTATCGCTCAGAGGTTGCCGCGCAGCTCCTGCTCGCGCTCGATCGCCTCGAAGAGGGCCTTGAAGTTGCCCTTGCCGAAGCCCATGGAGCCGTGCCGCTCGATCATCTCGAAGAAGACGGTCGGCCGGTCCTGGACCGGCTTGGTGAAGATCTGCAGCAGGTAGCCGTCCTCGTCGCGGTCGACCAGGATCTTCAGCTCGCGGAGGGTCTCGACGGGGACGCGGGTCTCGCCGGCCCACTCGCCGAGGGTGTCGTAGTACGAGTCCGGGGTGTTGAGGAACTCGACACCGGCGGCGCGCATGGCCCGCACGGTCGCGACGATGTCGTTGGTGGCGAGGGCGATGTGCTGGACGCCGGGGCCGCCGTAGAACTCCAGGTACTCGTCGATCTGGGACTTCTTCTTGGCGATGGCCGGCTCGTTGAGCGGGAACTTCACCTTGCGGGTGCCGTCGGCGACGACCTTGGACATGAGCGCGGAGTACTCGGTGGCGATGTCGTCGCCCACGAACTCCTTCATGTTGGTGAAGCCCATGACGCGGTTGTAGAACGCCACCCACTCGTTCATCTTGCCGAGCTCGACGTTGCCGACGCAGTGGTCGATCGCCTGGAAGCGGCGGGTACCCGGTTCGACGATCGGGTCGGCGGCTGCGTAGCCCGGCAGGTACGGGCCGGTGTAGCCGGAACGGTCGACGAGGGTGTGGCGGGTCTGGCCGTACGTGGCGATCGCGGCGAGGACGACGGTGCCGTGCTCGTCCGTCAGCTCGTGCGGCTCCTCCAGCCCTGTGGCGCCATGCTCGACGGCGTAGGCGTAGGCGGCGCGGGCGTCCGGTACCTCGATGGCGAGGTCGATGACACCGTCGCCGTGCTCGGCGACATGCGCCTCGAGGAACTTGCCGCGCTCGCTGGCGGTCCTGACGACCGAGGTGAAGACGAAGCGGGCGCCGCCGGACTCCAGCACGTACGACGCGGTCTCGCGGCTGCCGTTCTCCGGGCCGGAGTAGGCGACGCGCTTCATCCCGAAGGCGGTCGAGTAGTAGTGCGCGGCCTGCTTGGCGTTGCCCACGGCGAAGACGACGGCGTCCATGCCCTTCACCGGGAACAGGTCCTTCTGCTGGGCTTCGGCGGTCTGCTGCGTCTCAGTCGTCTCAGTCATGTCAAAAGCGTCGCCCTGCGGACCAGAGTGCGCAATAGTTGCCGATTTCACTGGACAATGAGCACAGTGAAGCGCCGGAATCACGGGTCAATCTGTGCAGTCTGACCATCGGAGGCGGTAGTCATGGGGATCGATGTGCTGGACGGGCAGCTGATCAAGCTGCTCGCCGATGAGCCGAGAATCGGGATGCTGGAGGCGTCCAGGCGGCTGGGTGTGGCCCGCGGGACGGCGCAGGCCCGGCTGGACCGGCTGCGGGCCAATGGGGTGATCCGGGGGTTCGGGCCGCAGGTGGATCCGGCCGCGCTCGGCTATCCGGTGACGGCTTTCGCGACGCTGGAGATCAAGCAGGGCCAAGGCGTGGACGTCCGCGCCCACTTGGCGGGCGTGCCCGAGGTGCTGGAGCTGCACACCACGACCGGCCAGGGCGACATGCTCTGCCGGCTGGTGGCCCGTTCGAACGCGGATCTTCAACGGGTGATCGACCGGGTTGTGGGCTTTGATGGCATCATGCGGGCCTCCACGGCGATCGTCATGGAAAATCCGGTGCCACTCCGGATCATCCCGCTGATCGAACAGGCAGCGGAGGACCGCCCGTGACGTGACCGCCCGTGAGGTGACGGGACGGGCGGAACCCCGCGGTACGAGCAGGAGGGAGCCGGACGGTGAGTTTCTGGAGCTACCTCGGCAACCGGCACCAGCAGTTGCTGACCGACGCGTTCCAGCACGCCAGCGCCGTCTTCCAGTGCATGGTGCTGGCCACCGTCATCGGCGTCGTGCTCGGCGTCCTGACGTACCGCAGCGAGTGGGCGGGCAATCTGGCCGTCACCGCGACCTCGACCATCCTCACCATCCCGTCGCTGGCATTGATCGGTCTGCTGATCCCGGTGCTGGGCCTCGGCGTCCCGCCGACCGTCACCGCGCTGACGCTGTACGGGCTGCTGCCGATCGTGCGCAACGCCATCGTCGGGCTGCGCGGCGTCGACCCCACACTGGTGGACGCGGCCAAGGGCATCGGGATGTCGCGCTTCGCCCGGCTGGCCAAGGTGGAACTGCCGCTGGCCTGGCCGCCGATCCTGACCGGCATCCGCGTCTCCACGCAGATGCTGATGGGCATCGCGGCGATCGCCGCGTACGCGTCCGGCCCCGGGCTCGGCAACGAGATCTTCCGCGGTATCGCGTCACTGGGCAGTGCCAACGCCCTCAACCAGGTGCTCGCCGGCACGCTCGGCATCGTCGTCCTGGCGCTGCTCTTCGACGCCGCGTACATCGTCGTGGGCCGTATGACCATCCCGAGGGGGATCCGTGTCTGAACCGTCCGATCGGTCACCGGCGTCCGGCGCCTCGGTGGCTGGTGCCACCATCCAGCTGGAGAACCTGACCAAGCGCTATCCCGGCAGCGCCGAACCGGCGGTGGACAGCGTCAGCATGGAGATCAAGGCGGGCGAGACCGTCGTGTTCGTCGGCCCGTCCGGCTGCGGCAAGTCGACCACCCTGAAGATGATCAACCGGCTGATCGAGCCGACCTCGGGGCGGATCCGGATCGGCGACGAGGACGTCACCGACATGGACCCGGTCAAACTGCGCCGCAAGATCGGCTACGCGATCCAGTCCTCCGGGCTCTTCCCGCACATGACGGTCGCCGAGAACGTGGCGCTGGTCCCCAAGATGGTGGGCTGGTCGAAGTCCCGGGTGAAGGACCGCGTCGAGGAGATGCTCGACCTGGTGGGGCTGGACCCGCGCGAGTTCCACGGCCGCTACCCGCGCCAGCTGTCCGGCGGGCAGCAGCAGCGGGTCGGGGTCGCGCGCGCCCTGGCGGCCGATCCGCCGGTGCTGCTGATGGACGAGCCGTTCGGCGCCGTCGACCCGATCACCCGCGACCATCTGCAGGACGAACTGATCCGGCTGCAGCACGAACTGCACAAGACGATCGTCTTCGTCACCCATGACTTCGACGAGGCCATCAAGCTCGGCGACCGCATCGCGGTGCTGCGCGAGCACTCGCACATCGCCCAGTTCGACACCCCCGAGGCGATCCTCACCAACCCGACGGACGACTTCGTCTCCGGCTTCGTCGGCGCGGGCGCGGCCCTCAAGCGGCTGAACCTCACCCGGGTGCGGGACGTGGGAATCGCGGAGTTCCCCACCGTGACGGTCGACGACCCGCTGCAGGCCATCTTCGACCGGCTGCGTGACGCCACCACCAACGAACTGCTGCTGCTGGACAAGCGCGGCCGCCCGTACAAGTGGCTGCGGCGCGGCGACCTGATGCGCGCCAAGGGGTCCCTGGCGCGGGCCGGCACCCTCGTGCACGACACGGTGACGCGGGACGCGACGCTGCGCGACGCGCTGGAGGCGGTGCTCACCGACAGCGGCGGCCGGGTCGCGGTGACCGGCCGGCGCGGCGAGTTCATCGGCGTCGTGGACATGGAGACGCTGATGAACTCCGTCCACGAGATGCTGGAGGCCGACCGGCTCACCGCCATCGAGCACCGGCACGAGCTGGAGGAGCTGCGCAGGCAGCAGACGCGGCTGGAGCAGGAGGGTGCGGAGGCCGCTCCCCCGGAGGGACCGAAGAGGGCGGACGCATGAGCGCGCGCCGCCCCGAACGCCCGCCGGGCGAGCACGAGGTGCGCGGGCGGGCCTTCCGTGACGACCCGGAGGCGGCCGAGGACGACGGGGTGGCCGGGGCCGTCGGGACGGGCACCGGTCCGCTGCCGCACGAGGCGCCCGAGCGCCGGCTGCGCTGGCCCAAGCTGGTGATCACCCCGCTGGTGCTGGGCGCCGCGCTGGGCGCCACCTATCTGTGGATCAGCAACGCCGACCTCGACTCGATCGCGCACAACGCGCTGGCCGGCGACACCGTCCAGCTGCGGTTCTGGCAGAGCGTCAAGCTCACCGCGTACTCCACGTTCTGGGTGCTGATCATCGCCATCCCGGTCGGCATCGCGCTGACCCGGCGGCAGTTGCGCAAGGCCACCCCGTTCGTCACCGCGCTGGCCAACATCGGCCAGGCGACCCCGGCGATCGGTCTGCTGGCGCTGCTCGTCATCTGGCTGGGCATCGGTCCGCGCACCGCGATCATCGGCATGGTGGCCTACGCCGTGCTGCCGGTGCTGTCCAACACCATGGCCGGTCTGCGGAGCATCGACCCGACGCTCGTCGAGTCGGCGCGCGGCATCGGGATGTCGGCGGTCGGCGTCCTGTCCAAGGTGGAACTGCCGCTCGCCGTACCGCTGATCCTGGCCGGAGTGCGCACCGCGCTGGTCCTCAACGTCGGCACGTCCACGCTGGCCACCTTCGGCGGTGGTGGCGGCCTCGGCGACCTGATCACCACCGGCATCCAGACCCAGCGGATGCCGGTGCTGGTGCTCGGCTCCATCCTGACGGTGCTGCTGGCGCTGGCCGTGGACTGGATCGCCTCGGTCGCCGAACAGCTGATGCGGCCGCGCGGCCTGGAGGTGGGGTCATGAGGTACGGACGCACCCTGGCGACGGCGGGCTGCGGGCTGCTCGTCGCGACGGCCGCGCTCAGCGGTTGCGGCCTCAAGAGCGGCAGCCCCCTGGTGGACGACGTGGTCCCGGGTTCCATCGGCCAGGGACTGCCCCTCAAGGGCGCCTCGCTCATCGTCACCTCGAAGAACTTCAGCGAGCAGATCATCCTCGGCTCGATGATCGGCCTGGCCTTCAAGGCTGCGGGCGCCGAGGTGCTGGACCGCACCAACATCCAGGGGTCGATCGGTGCCCGCGAGGCCATCAAGTCCGGTGAGGCGGACGCGATGTACGAGTACACCGGCACCGCCTGGATCACCTATCTCGGCCACGACAAGCCGATCACCGACCCGCTGGCGCAGTGGCGGGCGGTGCGCGACGAGGACGTCAGGAACGGCGTCACCTGGCTGCCGCCGTCCTCCCTCGACAACACGTACACGCTCGCCATCAACCAGGCGAACAACGCCAAGTACCACCTCAAGACGCTCTCCGACGTTGCCGCCCTCTCGAACTCCGACCCCTCGGCGGTGACCGTGTGCGTGGAGAACGAGTTCGCCTCGCGGGACGACGGGCTGCTCGGCATGGAGAAGGCGTACGGGATGCACATCCCGGCCTCCAACATCCAGAAGATGGACGCCGGCATCGTCTACACCCAGGTGGCCAAGGGCACCTGCCTGCTCGGTGAGGCCTTCACCACCGACGGGCGGATCAAGGCCATGGACCTGGACACGATGGCGGACAACAAGCACTTCTTCCCGAACTACAACGCGGCGCCCGAGCTCAACAGCAAGACCTTCCACAAGTACCCGGCCATCGCCGGACTGCTGGACCCCATCAGCAAGCGGCTGACGACACAGATCGCCCAGCAGCTGAACGCGCTGGTGGACGTGGACGGCCAGGACCCGCACGACGTCGCCAAGGACTGGATGATCCAGGAGGGCTTCATCAAGAAGGGCTGAGCGGCCCGACCCACGGATCCGTGGGTCAGCAGGAGGTCAGCAGCTGGGGACCCTGCCGCCGGTGTTGATCGCGGCCAGGGCCGCCAGGGCGCCCTCCAGGTCGGTGACCGGCACCAGCCGGAGCCCGGCGGGCAGCTCGGCGGCGGCGTCGGAGCACTCGCCCTTGGGGACCAGGAAGACGGTGGCGCCGTCGCGCTTGGCGGCCCGCTCCTTCAGCGGTACGCCGCCGACCGCGCCGACCTTGCCGTCGGCGGTGATGGTGCCGGTACCGGCGACGGTGCGGCCACCGGTCAGGTCACCACCGCGGCCGTTCCCGTCGATCTTGTCGATGATGCCGAGGCTGAACATCAGCCCGGCGCTCGGTCCGCCGACGTCCGCGAGGTGCAGCTCGACCTTGACCTTCGCGGGGGACAGCCCGAGGTGCCTGAGCGCCGCCCCGGTCGCCGCGTCCTGCGAGTCGGTCATCTCCTGTGCGTTGTGCTGCTCGATCTCCTGGACCGAGCCGCCGCCGGGATAGACCGCGCCGCGCGGCATCGCCGCCTGGTCGGTCGCGAACCAGGCCCTGAGCACATCGGGGAGGTGGACCGACGCGTCCGGCTGGGTCGCGGCGATCGTGGTCATCCGCAGCTGCCCGCTGGTGGTCCGGGTCGGAGTGCCGGTGACGGTGATCACCTGACGGCCCTTGTCCGCGCCGAGCACGTCCGCCGTCATCCCGGGCACCACGATCGACACCGGGAGCGGGGCGAGCGCCGCGACGGCCAGCAGCGCTGCCACCAGCATCGCGCAAAGGGCAAGGACTCGGGCACGGCGGGAGACTGCGGGCATGCAGAGAATGTAGTCCACCGCCGTGACGGGCGGGGCACCCCGGCCGGGTGCCCCGTCCGCCACGCGGCGGACCGTGGCCTAGCGCAGCGCGTCGGCGACCTCCGTGGCCGCCTCCACCACCCTGGGGCCGACCCGCTCGGGCACCGCCTCGGCGAGCATCACCACGCCCACGCTGCCCTCTATACCGGTCACCCCGATGAGCGGGGCGGCGGCGCCGCTGGCGCCGGCCTCCAGTTCGCCGTGGGTGAGGACGTAGCGGACCGGCTCGGTCCGCCCCTCCCCCGGCTCGGCGCCGTTCTGTTCCTGCCCGGGTGCGTGCGGCAGGACGCCGCGGCCGGCCAGGATGGCCCGGCCCGCCGCGCCCCGGTCCAGCGGATGCCGGAAACCGGTGCGGTAGGCGACGTGGTAGTCGGTCCAGGTCGGTTCGACCACCGCCACGGCCAGCGCCTCGCTGCCGTCGACGAGGGTCAGGTGCGCGGTGGCACCGATGTCCTCGGCGAGTGACCTCAGGGCCGGCAGTGCCGCCTCCCGCAGCAGCGGATGCACCTGGTGGGCGAGCCCCAGCACGCCGAGCCCGACGCGGGCCCGCCCGCCGAGGTCACGCCGTACCAGTGCGTGCTGCTCCAGGGTGGCCAGCAGGCGGTAGACGACGGTGCGGTTGACCCCCAGCTTGGTGGCGAGCTCGGTAACGGTGAGCCCGTGGTCGGTGTCGGCCAATAGCTTGAGGACCCGCAGTCCTCTGTCGAGCGTCTGAGATGTCTCCGCGGTCACGACGCCCCCTCCTCATATGAGTGGCGGCTCATCTCACGGCGGGACGCACTGCCGGTCCCGCGGCAGCGCGCGGAGAGGCCGCCGGTCGCGGTGGTACCGGCTGCGCTCCGCGGCTGCTCTGCCACGGCGCGTGCGTGACGGGCACGGTAGCGACCGAGTACCGCTGAGCGGAAGGGGTCGTCCACAATGCGGTCACACCGAGGAAAACTCCTGACCCGCTCTTTAAGCTCACGGGCCTATGACGAAGGCGGCGCGGTCCCGGTTCCGGGGCCGCGCCGCCTGCGGTTCTTCCGTTCCTCCGCACCCCTCCCGTCAGGTCACGGTGAAGGTGCGCTGCACGGTTCTGCCGTCGACGAGCACCTCACAGGCCTTGAGGGCGACGGTCGTCGGGTCGTGCACCGTGAAGTTGAGCGCGTAGCTGCCGTCCAGGCCGATGACGCGGAGGACGGAACCGTCGGACGTCTGCGAGCCGTCCGCCCGGCGTCCGGTCACCGCCACCGTGGCGACCGGCGCGAAGCCCTGGCCTGTGACCTGGACCACAGTGCCGAGCGGGCCGGAGTCCGGGGAGAGCGCGAAGCCGGCGGAGGGCGGCGGGATGCTGTCGTCGACGGTGAAGACGGCCATCGCGATCCGCGGATTGACCAGCACCTCCTTGACCTGGAGGGCGACCGTGGCGGCGTCCTTGACCGTGAAGGTCTGGGAGAACGCGCCGTCGAGGCCGACGACCTTGGTCCTGGGGATGTCGGAGGTCTGCGACCCGTTCGCCTTCAGCCCGGAGATCACCACCGTGCAGACCGGGGCGAAGCCCTGGCCGACGACGGTCACCTGGGTGCCCTTGGGGCCGCTGGAGGGGCTGAGGACGATGAAGTACTTCGCCACCGTCAGGGCCCCGGTCTGCGAGACCCCGCCCGCCTCGACCCTGAGCAGATAGGCGGCCGGGGCGACCGAGGACGCGACGGTGACCGTCCCGTGCAGGGTCCCGTCGGCGGCGATCGTCAGGGACTTCGCGGCGATGCGGCTCGCGGCGCAGCCGGTGCCGTCGGCGTTGCACAGCGAGGCGGTCGCGGCGGTGCCGGCCGGCCAGCCGGTTCCGGAGACGGTGACGGTCCCGCCGGGCTTGACCTTGCCGGTGCCCGTGCCGAGCGTGGCGGCGGCCGCCACGACGGTGAACGACCGGGTGAGCGTGGTGGCGGGGTCGCCGGCCTCGTCGGTCCGTACGGCGGCCAGCGCCGGGTCACTGACGGTGAAGTCCACCGAGAAGGTGCCGTCGGCGGTGGTCTGCACGTACACCGCGGTGTCGTCCAGGGTCTGCCCGTCGGCGTCGAGGCCGACGGTGTTGATCCACTGGTCCTGCCGGTAGTTGGTGCCGGAGACGGTGATGACGCTGCCGACCGGGCCCTGGCTCCGCGAGAGCGTGAACGCCCGTGGGCCGGTGGGCACGAAGGCCTTGACCGTCAGCGGCGCGGTGGCCTCCTTGGTCCCGTCGTTGACCTTGACGAGGTAATTGCCGTCCGGCACCGAGTTGGCGTCGGAGAGCGTCGCGGAGCCCGTCAGCTGCTTGTTGGCGCCGATCGCCAGGGTGCTGGAGGCGAACTTCGCCGGGTCGCAGCCGCCGCCCGCGGTGTCGCACAGCGACGCGACGGGGGTGCCGCCGGGCGTCCACAGGTCACCGGTGAGCGCCACCGGGGTGCTGGGGCGGACGGGCGTGGCGGGCGCGTGGAGGGTGGCCGGGACGCCGGCGGTGCCCTGGGCGGTCACCGTGCCGACGCTGCCGCCGTTCGCGGTGACGTCGCAGGGGGTCTGGTAGGTACCGCCGAGCACCTTGGTCTGGGTCAGGGTGCGGACCACGCTGAACGTGATCGGTCCGGCGGCGTTGACCGGGATGAGGAAGTCGCCCTCGTAGGGCGGGATCAGAATCGGCGTGTTGGCGGGGATGTCCATGGTGATCTCGGGGCCGCGGACGGTGACGGTGCCCGTGGCACCGCCGGACATGGCGAGGTCGATGCTGGGGGTGGTCGGCACATTGCTCAACGCGATACCGCTGGTCGCCGGGCTCCCGCCGAGGGTGACCTTGGCGTGCACGCTGCCGCCGGGGTCGACGACGGAGGGGGTGAGGTCGACGGTCATGGTCTGCGGGCCGGTCGCCTCACCCTGGCCGGCCGGCAGCGAACAGTGCACCGTGGGAGTGATCGTCCCGGCGTGGGCGGCCGGTGCGAGAGCCAGTCCGGCTCCGGTCAGAGCGAGGGCGAGTGCCGCAGATCCTGACATCAATCGATGTGCCAATGGTCCTGGTCGCAAGAACACGTGACTCCCATTCTTCGAAACAAGATCGGGGGATGTCATTCCGCTAATTCACGGCACATTGAGAGGGTGTGACCTTCATAAGTCAATAGGCGCCGGAGAAGTACCTGATGAGGCGTCAGATCTTGTTTCCTGAATAGACTTCCGGCCGGTACCCGAAGCTGCGGGTACCGGCCGGAAGTCCAGCGGAACGATCAATTCGGAGCTCGGTTCACAACAGCGTCAGCGTGAGCGTCGCGCTGTAGTCGCCCGGCCGGGCCGTCCCCGGGACCTGGAGCGTGAGAGCAGCGTCGGCGTCGAAGTTCCCGCCGGTGAACTGGCGGGACCCGTCGGGCGCGAGACCGCACAACGTCGCGGCCGCGCTGCCCAGCTGCGCGGGCGAGCCCGCCACCGGAGTGCCGACACTGCCCGGCTGCGCCGTGCACACCGGCACCCAGCCGACCGCGTCGGCCGGGATGGTGGCTCCGGAGCCGCTGGTGAAGGCGGTCATGGTGCCGGTCAGCGACCAGCCCGTGTTGACGCCGCGGGCGTCGTGCACCGTGACCTTGTTCAGCGCGCTGTTCAACGTGTGCGGGTCACCGTCGAGCTGGACCGACCCGAACTGGACGGTGTCGCCCGCCTGGGTCATCGACAGCAGGCCCGGCACCACCGCGGTCCGCAGTGTCTGACTGCCGGTGGTGGTGCCGCCTCCGCCGCCGGTGGTGACGGTGAACGGCTGCGTTCTGACGGTCGCCGGGTCGCCGCCCTCGTCCGCCTGGACCGCGACCAGGGTGGGGTCGCTGACGGTGAACTCGGTGGAGAACGTGCCGTCCGGAGTGCTCTGCGGATAGACGGCGGTGTCGTCCAGGGTCGCGCCGTCGGCGTTGAGGCCGACGATGTTGATCCACTGGTCCGGCCGGTAGTTCCGGCCGGTGATGGTGATGACGCTGCCGACCGGTCCGCTGCCGCTCGACAGCGTGAACTCCCGCTCGCCCGCCGCCACGGCCTTGACCGTCAGCGGCGCGGTGGCCTCCTTCGTGCCGTCGTTGACCTTGACCAGGTAGTCGCCGTCCGGGACGTCGGTGGCTGGGGCCAGGGTCGCCGTCCCGGCCAGCGCGCCGGTGGAACCGATGGTCAGCGTGTTCGCGGAGAACTTCGCCGGGTCGCAGCCGGTGCCGGCGGCGGAGCACAGCGAGGGGACGGCGGTGCCGCCCGGTGTCCAGTCGGAACCGGTCAGCGCGACCGGGGTGTTGGGCCGGACCGCCCCGGTCGGCGCGACAAGGCTGGCCGGCGTGCCGCCGGAGCCCTGCACGTCGACCGTGCCGATGCTGCCGCTGCCGCTGACCACGTCGCAGGGGGTCTCGTAGGTCCCGCCGAGCACCTTGGTCCTGGTCAGATTGCGCAGCGGGGTGAAGTCGACCGGGCCCGAGGCGTTCTGCGGGACGAAGAAGTCGCCCTCGAACGGCGGGATGACCGTGGGCTTTCCGGCCTCGACGTCCACCGGCACCTCGGGGCCAGTGACGGTGACGGTCCCGGTGGCGCCGCCGGACAGGGCCAGGTCGAGGTTGGGCGTGGTCGGCACCTGGGTGATGGAGATCGGGCTGAGGGCGGGGCCCGGCCCGAGCGTGACCTTGGCGTGCACCTTGCCGCCCGGGAGCACGGTGGACGGGCTGAGTTCGACGGTCATGTCCTGCGGCCCGGTGGCCTCACCCTGACCGAGCGGCAGCACACAGTGCACCACCGGGCCGACCGTTCCCGAGGGCGAAACGATCAGGGCCTGGGCCGCTCCCCCGCCGGTCAGCACCAGGACGAGCCCGGCCGCGCCCGCGGCCAACCGGTGCGGTACGCATCTTCGTTGTCGGGACACCTGACTCCTCGTGACGGTGGCCACCGCCCCGGCCTCACCGGAGGCGGCACGGCATGACGCCGGGAGGAGCCGGAGTGGCAGGAGTGCGATGGCTCGGTCGAATGATTCAGGACATTGAGAGGTCCAGGACCGAAGAAGTCAAGAGAAGCAAAGGAAGGGATCTCCGCCAATCTCAGGAACAAGTCGAGAAGTACTCGAAGCGATCACCGGGAAACACTGCGGAAGCCTCCGCTTTACGCCACGGAAAAATTGTCCCGCATATGTGTTGACTGTTCTGGAGATCATGGTTTCACTACGACTCAGTATGCCGGGCCCGGCACCGCACGCCCCCGTCGATGGGGCGGCGGAACAGCGACGGACGTAATGCCCTGGCGATACTTCTTTGGTTGGGAAACCTTGAATTCGGCATGCGCCCGGCGCTCCATCCACCGAAAGGAGCACCAACCACATGGCACGTTCCAGACTGGTCGGCCTGGCCGTTCTCGGCACGGTCGGGGCGGTCACGGCGACCCTCGCCCTGTCCACCTCGTCGTTCGCCGTTGCCCCGGGCACCGCGACCGCCACCTACAACTGCGGTACGTGGGGCAGCGGACTGGGCACCCTGACAGCCACCGACACCGGCGGCGTCAAGAAGATCAAACTCACTTCCACCGCGATCACGATGCCGGTCGGCTCCAGCGCCAACCCGAACAGCATCACGACGACGCTGAAGGTCAACAAGACCGCCGGCGGCGTCACCAGTGAGGTGCAGTTCTCCGCGAAGCTCAACCCGGCGATGTCCGGCGGCAACCCGATCACCCTGGGCCCGCTGTCGCTGAGTTCGGGCACCATCGCGACCGGCAACACCACCGATTCGCTGGTGCTGACCGGGACTCCGAGCGCCACCAACTGGTCACTGAAGATCGTGACCTCGTCGCCCACCGTGGCGACGGTCTACTGCACGGCGACGACGGCCCAGTCGTCGGCCTTCACCTGGTGACAGCGGCCGGGTGAGCACAACGGTCCCCGGAAGGCGCGCCTTCCGGGGACCGTTCGCGGCGGCGCTCAGCGCATCTTCGTGGCCCACTCCCGGACCTTCTTGATCCGCTCGTTCAGCTGCCCGGCCGTCGCCTCGGCGCTCGGCGGGCCACCGCACACCCGGCGCAGCTCGTTGTGGATGACGCCGTGCGGCTTGCCGCTCTGGTGGGTGTACGCCGACACCAGCGTGTTCAGCGACTTGCGCAACTCCAGCAGCTGCTTGTGCGTGACGATGGGGCGCCGCTCGGCCGGCAGCTCGATGAGGTCGGCCTGGTCCGCGGGCTTCTGCCGGCTGTGCGCGATCTGCCGGGTCTGCCGCTTCTGCAGCAGCATCTGCACCTGGTCGGGCTCCAGCAGTCCCGGGATGCCGAGGTAGTCCTGCTCCTCCTCGCTCCCCGGGTGCGCCTGCATGCCGAACTCGGCGCCGTCGTACAGCACCCGGTCGAAGACGGCGTCGGACTCCAGCGCCTCGAAGGGCAGCTGCTCCTCGGTCTCCTCGTCCTCCAGCTTCTCGGCGTCGGCCAGCAGCTGATCCTCCTCGGCGAACGGATTCTCCTCGTCGCCGGCCTTCTTGGGCTTGTCCAGGACGTGGTCCCGCTCGACCTCCATCTCGTTGGCGAAGTCGAGCAGCATCGGGATGGTCGGCACGAAGACGGACGCGGTCTCGCCACGCCTGCGGGACCGGACGAAACGGCCCACCGCCTGCGCGAAGAACAGCGGCGTCGAGATCGTCGTCGCGTAGACGCCCACCGCGAGCCGCGGCACGTCCACGCCCTCGGACACCATGCGCACCGCGACCATCCAGCGGTCCTCGGAGTGCGTGAAGGCATCGATGCGCTTGGACGCGGCCTTCTCGTCGGAGAGCACGACGGTCACCTTGTGGCCGCTGATGTCCTTGAGGATCTTCGCGTAGGCGCGCGCGGACTCCTGGTCGGTGGCGATCACCAGCCCGCCCGCGTCCGGGATGCTCCTGCGCACCTCGGTGAGCCGCTGGTCGGCCGCCTTCAGCACGGCGGGGATCCACTCGCCGGTCGGCGCCAGCGCGGTGCGCCAGGCCTGGCCGATGGCGTCCTTGGTCATCGGCTCGCCGAGCCGCGCGGCGATCTCGTCGCCGGCCTTGGTGCGCCAGCGCATGTTGCCGCTGTAGGAGAGGAATATCACCGGGCGGACGACACCGTCCGCGAGCGCGTTCCCGTAGCCGTAGGTGTAGTCGGCCGAGCTGCGGCGGATCCCGTCGTTGCCCTCCTCATACGCCACGAACGGGATCGGGTTGGTGTCCGAGCGGAACGGCGTACCGGTCAGCGCGAGCCGCCGGGTCGCCGGGTCGAACGCCTCGGAGCACGCCTCGCCCCAGGACTTGGAGTCACCGGCGTGGTGGATCTCGTCCAGGATCACCAAGGTCTTGCGCTGCTCACAGCGGTTGCGGTGCAGCATCGGCCGCACCCCGACGCCCGCGTAGGTCACCGCGACGCCTTGGTACTCCTTGCTGACCGGGCCCGCGCTGTAGTCCGGATCGAGCCTGATCCCTATCCGCGCAGCCGCCTCCGCCCACTGCTTCTTGAGGTGCTCGGTCGGCGCGACCACCGTGATCTGCTGCACCAGGTGGTTGTGCAGCAGATACGAGGCGAGCGTCAGCGCGAACGTGGTCTTCCCGGCGCCGGGCGTCGCCACGGCCAGGAAGTCGCGCGGCTGCAGCCGCATGTACTCGTCGAGCGCCCCCTGCTGCCAGGCGCGCAGCTTTCCGGCGGTGCCCCAGGGGGCACGGCCCGGGAAGGCCGGTGAAAGGTGGTGGGAGGCACTGGCGGCGGTAGTAGTCACGGTCTCCGGGGCGGGGTCGGGAGCGGCGGCGGTCGACGTCAACAGCGTCAAGCGCATAAGCGTACCTGCGGCACGCCCGTCACCCCGGTTCTACGCCATCGCGCCGAGCGTCCCGCGACCGGGCTCGCCTCGCCGGGTGCCGGCTCTCATCCGGTGAAACGGGGAAGGATCTCGGCGGTCTTCGGCACGTCGAGCACCCCCTGACAGACGTTCAGCACGAAGGTCTCGGCCTCGTCCACGTCGAAGCCCGCTCGCAGCGTATGCCCGTTGATCTGCAGGAAGACCCAGGTCGCATACCAGGCGATCCGCTTGTTCCCGTCGACCAGTGCGCGGTTGCGAGCCAGTGACTCCATGAGGGCGGCAGCTTTGTGCCAGATGTCCGGATAGGCATCCTGGCCGAACACGGTCGCCCTCGGCCGGGCGAGCGCGGAATCCAGCAGCCCGTAGTCCCGCACCTCATCAGCACCGAGGCGCTTCGCCAGGTTCAGGATCTCGGGAAGCGTCAGGTAGTACGTCACGCGAGTCGCTGGTTGAGCTCTTCGCTCGCCTGGAGGACATGCGTGGCCGCCGCCTCGAAGAGGCGCGCCCGCTCACTGATCGCCCGCACCACCGCGTCATGCGCGATGACCTGCATGCTCGTCGACTCCGCCTCCGCGCGCTCGCGCAGGGCTTCCAGCTCATCGTCGGTGAAACGAACATTCAGTCCAGGCATGAGGCCATGGTACCACTCGGTACCACGACCGGATCAGACCGCCTTCGGCGTCAACCGGCCCGCCACGAGGACGCCCAGGAGGGCGACGCCCGCCATCGAGAGGAAGACGGCCACGAAGGCTCCGGAGTGGCCGGAGCCGCCGCCCAGGGCGGTGAACAGGACTCCTGAGGCGCCGACGAGGACGATGTTGCCGAGGGCGTCGGAGACCTGCAGGGAGGCGGAGTTGCTGCCGGCCTCGTCGGGGCGGGAGAGTTTGAGGAGCAGGACGCTGCCGCTGGAGATGACCAGGCCCATGCCGAAGCCGCCGACGATCCAGGAGACGGTGACGATCCAGGCGGGCACGGACGGGGCGAGCGCGAGGGCCGGTCCCGCGACGGCGGCGGCCATCAGGAGCATGCCGATCCTGATCAGCCGCTCGCGGTGCGGCTGCAGCCGCGGGCGGCTCTGCACATACGATCCCAGCGCCCAGGTCAGGCCGCCGCCGGTGAGCGAGAGCCCGGCCAGGGTGGCCGAATAGCCGCGCTCGGTGACCAGCATCAGCGGGATGAAGCTCTCCGCGCCGATGAACGATCCGGCGGCGACCCCGCGCAGCAGGATCACCGCGGGCAGTCCGCGGGCGGCCCGGAACGTCCCGCGCGGCAGCAGCCGCAGGACGCCGGGGACCAGGAGCGCGGCGCCCACGGCGGCGGGTACGCGTGCCAGGCGTCGTGGGCCCGGCGGGACTCTCGCAACACGCCCTAGGCGTGCCACCGTTCCCGGGCCCCCGCCTCGGTTCATGAACGGCGTATGGCAGTCCTGTTGCGGGCCCGCCGGGACCGTTGACCGGCCCCGGGGGCGGCGCCCTATCGTCGGTGATGTCACCGACACGGCCGTATGCCCGAGTGGTTTAGGGACTCGCCTGCAAAGCGAGGCACGTGGGTTCGATTCCCGCTACGGCCTCCGTGAGGAAGACGAAGGGCCCGGCAGCGCATCGCTGCCGGGCCCTTCCGTTTGTCCGCTGTGGTGTCCGTTCTCCGGCGCCGTCCCGGTCAGGACTGCGGCTTGACGACCGCTGCCTGCGGGCGGATCGGCAGCCGGCTGACGGGGCGGCCGGTGGCGGCGCGCACGGCGGCGGCGACGGCGGCCGGCGAGACCACCACCGGGACCGCACTGACCGCCTTGGCGCCGAAGGGCGCCAGCACGTCGCGCTCCTCGACGAGTTTGACGATGCGCACGTCCGGGGCGTCGAGCGCGGTCGGCAGGGAGTAGCCGGTGAGGTTCGGCCGCTTGATGATGCCACGGGGGGCCCGCAGGTCCTCCATGAGCGCGAGACCGACGCCCTGGGTGACGCCCGCCTCGATCCGGGCGGCGACCTGGCGCGGGTTCAGCACCCGGCCGACGTCCTGCGCGACGGCCATCTCCACGACCCGTACCGAGCCCAGTTCGATGTCCACGTCCACGACCGCGCGGACCGCGCAGAAGGCGAGGCCGACGAACGCGTCGCCCTGGCCGGTGTCGTCCAGCCGGTCGGTGGGGTGCGGGCGGCACTGCGCGGTGGCCCACAGCTCCTTGCCCTCCAGCGCCTCGCCGACGGTCGTGCTGAGCACCCCGTCGTACGAGGTGATCTTGCCGTCGGCGATGGTGAGCAGCTCGACGGACATCCCGAACTTGGCCGCGAGCGGCTGCAGCAGCTGCGTGCGCACCATCTTGGCGGCCCGTTCGACCGCGCCGCCCGACACCCAGGTGTGCCGGCCTCGGGCGGCCGCCCCGGACGGCGGCTGGTCGGTGTCGGCGGCCAGCACGCCGACGTCCTCGACGCCGAGCACGTCCTGGACGATCTGCCGGGCGAGCGTCGTGAAGCCCTGGCCGGTCTCGACGGCGGCGCAGATGACGGTGGCCCGGCCGTCGTGGATCCGTACGGTGGCGGTGGAGACCTCGTCGGTGCCCTCCGCGCCGAGCATGTGCACCATGCCGAGCGCGTAGCCGACCCCGCGCCGGACCGCGCCCGGCTCTCCGGCGCCCTCGGGGCCGCCGGGGAGCAGCCACTGCGACTCCTCCTCGTCGACGGGCAACGGCGGCAGGTCCGCGTCGCGGACCGCCTTGAGGAGCTCGCCGACGGGCGCCGGGCAGGTGACGGTCTGGCCGGTGGGCAGCAGGTCGCCGGTGGCCATGACGTTGCGCATCCGCAGCTCGGCCGGGTCCAGGCCCAGCTTCGCCGCGAGCTTGTCCATCTGGCCCTCGTACCCGGCGCAGACCTGGAGCGCGCCCTCGCCGCGGACGTGTCCCGACGGCGGGTTGTTGGTGCGGACGGCCCAGCCCTCGACGAAGACGTGCGGCACGACGTACGGGCCGGCGGCGAACGCCACGGCGGCGGCCAGCGCCTCCGACGAGTGGTCGGCGTACGCGCCCGCGTCGAGCAGCACCTGCGCCTCGACCTTGACGAGCCGGCCCTCGGCGTCGGCGTGGTGCCGGTAGCGCAGCAGGGTGGGGTGACGGTGGGAGTGGCCGAGGAAGGACTCCTCGCGGGTGGCCACGAACTTCACCGGGCAGCCGGTCTTCAGCGCGAGCAGCCCGAGCGGCAGCTGGATCCCGGAGTCCTCGCGGTCGCCCATCGCGCCGGGCACGCCGGTGACGACGACCTTGACCCGGTCGGCCTCCAGACCGAAGCAGGCGGCGGCCAGGTCCCGGTCGGTGTGCGGGTCGGTGGAGGCCACGTACAGCTCGACGCCGCCGTCCGGGCGGGGCACGGCGAGCCCGGCCTCGGCACCGATGGGCGCCGGGTCCTGCCGGCCGATCCGGTACAGGCCCTCGACGATGACGTCGCCGATGACGTCGGGGTCGCCGAAGCGCAGCGGGATGTGGCGGATCAGGTTGCCGTCGGGGTGCAGCGGCTCGGCGGCGAACGCCTTCTCCGGGTCGGTGACCGGCTCCAGCACCTCGTACTCGACGAGGATCGCCGCGGCGGCCAGCCGCGCGGTGTCGGGGTGGTCGGCGGCGACGGCGGCGATCGGCTCGCCGTGGTGCCGGACGATGTCCTTGGCGAAGACCGGCCGGTCCGCGACGCGGCGGCCGTGCATGGCGTCACCCGGCACGTCCTCGTGCGTGACGACGGCCCGGACGCCGGGCATCGAGGTGGCTTCCGACGTGTCGATGCGGACGATGCGCGCGTGCGGGTACGGGGAGCGCAGCACCGAGGCCCACAGCAATCCCTCGGCCCACAGGTCGGCCGCGTACGGGAACGTCCCCTGCGCCTTCGCGAGGGTGTCCACGGGCCGCACGGAGACGCCCAGTCCGTGGAGCACCGGTTCGGGCGCCGCGGGCGTCCGGGTGGCCTGGGCGGGCACCGCCGTGGCCGCGTCGGATCCAGTCATGCCGCTGCCCTCTCGCTGCTGCCGGTGGGTTCGCCCGTGCCGGCCGGGCGCGTGTGCCGCGGCTCCGGCCGTCGGCCCGGGATCGTACGGCGGGTCACGCGGTGCCTCCCGGGTGGCTGCCGTGCGGCCCGCCCTGGTGCGGGATCCGCGCCCCGTCGGCAGTGTGGTCCGAGTGCTCGGCGGCGGTGGCCTCGCGGGACGCCACGACGTCCTGGACGGCGTCCAGCACACCCCGGTAGCCGGTGCACCGGCAGAGGTTGCCGCAGATGGCCTGGCGGGTCTCCAGCTCGGTGGGCTTGTGGTTGCCCTCCAGCAGGTCGTGAACGGTCATCGCGAGGCCGGGAACGCAGAAGCCGCACTGCACGGCGCCGCACTCGGCGAGCGCGCGCTGCACGTCGGACGGCTGCCCGTCGTCGGACAGCCCCTCGACGGTGCGGACCTCGCTGCCCGCCGCGGTCGCGGCCGGCACCAGGCACGAGGCGACGAGCCGGCCGTCGACCTGTACGGAACAGGCTCCGCACTCGCCCTGCTCACAGCCGTCCTTCGCACCGGCCAGGCCGAGCCGCTCCCGCAGGACGTACAGCAGGGACTCACCGAGCCAGGCGTCGGTCACCGGCCGGTCGGCGCCGTTGACGCGCAGCACGTAGGAGGCGAGCGGGTGTTCGCTGTGCGCCTCTTCGGGCGCCGGCTCCTCGTCGTCCGCCGCCGCTTCGGTCTGCTCCGGGTGCTCCGCGTGCTCCGCGTGCTCGACGGGCCCGTCGGAGGGGCTCTCCGCCGCCTCCTGGTCGTCCTCGGTCACCACGACGGACTCGGCTCCGGGGACCGCCCCCATGGCGCCCACGGGGTACTCGCCGGACTCGTCCGCCGCGTCCTCCGCGACGAACGGCAGGCTCCAGTGCCCGGCCCCGTCGGCGGGCGGCATCGCGCCGGCGGTGGCGGACGGCGGGTGCTCGGCGAAGTACGGGTGCCGGGCCGCCGGGTCCTGTGCGTCCAGCGGCCGCGCGTCCTCGCCGGGCCCGTGGCCGGCCGGCGGGTACGGTCCGGCCGGCTCGCCGCCGTGCTCGGCGACGGCCTGCGCGCTGAGGTCGTGCCCGGCGTTACCGGCCGGCGGCCGGGCCGCGGTCGCCGCCGCGCCCTGGCCGAACTGCCCGGCGCTGAACGGCCGCGGGGCGGGCGCGTCGGGCCGGGAGTGCGTCTCGTCGGGGTGCCGGCCGGCCCACGGCGCGGTGAAGCCGTCCGTGACGGCGCCCAGGGAGTACTCGCCGGACTCCTCCACCGGGTCGGCCGCGACGAGCGGGATCGACCACTGGGTCGCCGCGTCGCCCGCGTCGGCCACCGGCGGCAGCATCGCCGCGAAGGAGACGTGCATGGTCTGGTCGGGGTCGTAGTCCCCGCCGCCCGGCACGGGCTGCCAGGTGCCCGGGGTGAGCGGGGTGCCCGGCTGCGGCTGCGGCTGGTCGGTCATGCCAGTGCCCTCCCGAGCGCTCGGCGGGCCAGCGCCGCCACGGTGCGGCGCAGTTGTACGGCGGCGGGCGGCAGCTCGACGGCCTCGGCCCCGTCCGGCCCCGGCACGGGGTCCGGGATGCACGCTCCGGCGACGTACTCGCCGAAGGCCGTGCACGCCTCGGGGGCGAGCAGCCGGCCGCCGTCCCAGTCGATCAGTCCCGCGACCCACCGCTCGGCCTCCAGCGGCCGCAGCGGTACGGGCGCCACCGCGCCCACCGCGCAGCGCACCCCGCGCCGGGCGGGGTCCAGGACGACGGCGACCGAGGCCAGCGCCCGGCCGGGGCCGGTGCGGCCGGTGGCCTTGAGGAACGTCTGCGGCGCGTGCAGCAGCGGTACGCGCACGAAAGCGAGGAGCTCGCCGGGGCGGAGCGGGTCCATCCCGGTCAGCAGATGGCTGACCGGCAGTTCCCGGTTGCCCCCGGGGCCGGCCAGGATGACGCTCGCCTCCAGCGCGGCCAGCACCGGCAGTGCGTCGCCGGTGGGCGCGGCCGTGGCGATGTTGCCGCCGAGGGTGCCCGCGTTGCGGATCTGCGGTGGTCCGGCCGCGCGGGCGGCGGCGGCGAGCGCCGGGATGAGCGCGGCGAAGTCGGGGCGGCCCATCCGGGCGTGGGTGAGGCCCGCGCCGAGCAGGGCGTGGCCGTCGGCGTACTGCCAGCCGCGGATCTCGCTGATCCGGCCCAGACCGACGAGCCCGGCCGGCCGCAGCAGCCCGGAGTTGACGGCCGCCATCAGGTCGGTGCCGCCGGCCACGGGCACGGCGCTGGGCGCGGCGGCGAGCGCCGCCACCGCCTCTTCGAGCGAGGACGGCAACGTGACGTTGCGTGCCGTCTGCTGTGCATTCGTGCTCACGCAGCTGCCCCTTCCCGGCTCTCCGCCGTGCGGTAGCCGTACCGTACGTGCTGACAGCCCGGACGTGGCAACTCTGGCACATGTTCCGCGATGGTCAACGCGAGGGTCCGCGAAGTGCGGGCCTGCCCTCCACGGGAGGGAATGCCCCGTTCTGTCGGGTATCACCCCAGTGTCGGGATTAACGCTCTTCGAGGGTGTTGCGAAGATACGCCAATCCACCGTGCCAGGCCCGCCCTTGCGGGGGACAGATGTTGCGGTATTGCTCACACGATCGGGGGTGGTCCGTCGATCGGGCGTCCGAGTACACCCGGGCGCCGCTGCCACGGCAGCGGACCACCGGGCGGGCGGTACTCCACACCGAGCGCGTCAAGTCGTGCGTAGTGGACTTCCATTCGGCGCTCGAAGTCCGGCCAGTCCCGCTCGGCGGGCGCGGGCAGCTCCGACCAGGCCACCTCGGCGACCGCCGCCAGCCGCGGGAACACCATGTAGTCGACGACCCGCGGTGAGTCCATCACCTCGGTCCAGGCGTTGGCCTGGGTCCCGATGACGTGCGCGGCCTGCTCCTCGGTGAGCTCCGCGGGCACCGGCTCGAACCGGTAGACGTCCTCCAGGATGCGCACCCGCGCGATCGGCACCGGCTCGTCGGCCCGGTCCGACTGCCGCCAGTCCAGATAGACATGCGACTCGGGGCACATCACGACGTCGTGCCCGGCCCGCGCGGCGGCGATCCCGCCCTCGTAGCCCCGCCAGGAGGAGACGGCCGCACCAGGAGCCAGGCCGCCTTCGAGGATCTCGTCCCAGCCGATCAGCCGGCGGCCGCGCTCGGCGAGCCAGCCGTCGAAGTGCCGGATGATCCAGCTCTGCAGCTCGTCCTCACCGGCCAACCCCAGCTCCTTGATCCGCGCCTGCGCGGCCGCGGAGGCGCGCCACTGCTCCTTGGGGCACTCGTCACCGCCGATGTGGAAGAACTCGGACGGGAACAGGTCGAGCAGCTCGGTGAAGACGCCCTCGTAGAAGCGCAGGGTGCTGTCGGCGGGGGCCAGCACATTGGGGTTGACGCCCCAACTGGTCAGCACGGAGAGCGTGCCGGTGTCGACGACGTCGGTGTTGCCCAGTTCGGGATAGGCGGCGATGGCGGCCTGCGAGTGCCCGGGGATGTCGATCTCGGGCACCACGGTGATGTGCCGCTGTGCCGCGTAGGCGACGATCTCGCGGATGTCGTCCTGGGTGTAGTAGCCGCCGTGCGGCCGCTCGTCCCACAGCTCGGACTCCCGCAGCCCCACCTTGGTGCGCTCGCGCCAGGCCCCCACCTCGGTGAGCAGCGGGTAGCGCTTGATCTCCACGCGCCAGCCCTGGTCGTCGGTGAGGTGCAGATGCAGCACGTTGAGCTTGTGCGCGGCCATCAGGTCGAGATAGCGCAGCACCGCGTCCTTGGGCATGAAGTGCCGGGCCACGTCGAGCATGAAGCCGCGCCAGCCGAAGCGCGGTGAGTCCTCGATGTGGCAGAACGGGATCCGCCACTCGCGGCCTTCGAGCGGTGCGCGCCGGAAGGCGTCCGGGCCCAGCAGCTGACGCAGCGTCTGCGCGCCCCAGAAGACGCCCGCCGGGCCGCCGCCGTAGAGATGGACACCGGTCGGCGACACCATGATCCGGTAGCCCTCGGGGCCGAGATCGTCGGTGACCATCTCGGCGACCGTGATCCTGATGGCGTCGGTCTCCGAGCCGTTGCCCGGCGCGAGGCGGTGACCGGTGGCCGCTCCGAGTTCGGAGCGCAGCCATCTCTCCGCCCGCTCCGTGCCCGGCCCGGCGGCCAGCACCGTGTCAGGTCCGAGGACGAAGAACTCGTCCCCCGAGTCGTCGGACACCTGGCGCGGGGCGGGGATCAGATCCATGACCGACATCCTGCCCCGCCGGCACCGAATTGGCATAGACCAATCAGGCGTAGACCTGCGGTCAGTTCTTGCCGCTCTTGTCCTTGTCGCCGCCACCGAGGGGCATCGTCTCGAAGATCTCTTTGCACATCGGGCAGACCGGGTACTTCTTCGGGTCCCGTCCCGGCACCCAGACCTTCCCGCACAGCGCTACCACCGGAGATCCGGAGAGCGCACTCTCCATGATCTTGTCCTTCTGGACATAGTGTGCGAAGCGCTCGTGGTCGCCATCGCCGTGCGACACCTGCGGGGTCGGCTCGACGAGGGTGCCAGTACCGGCCCCGCGTTCGGGCTCAAGAGTGCTCATAACCGTCAAGCCTAATTGAGCGACGGGTCGTCCGGGTACGTGGCCACCATCGCCAATTCATTGCGTTGCCGCCTGAGCACGGAGCGCCACAGCCGTTCCGGGTCCGGTGAGGACACATCACCCGGTTCCGACTCCACGACGTACCAGGCGCCGTCGACCAGTTCCGCCTCCAGCTGACCCGGCCCCCATCCGGAGTAGCCGGCGAAGATCCGCAGGGATCCCAGCTCCGCCGCGAGCAGTTCCGGCGGGGCCTCCAGGTCCACCAGGCCGATCGCGCCGTGCACCCGCCGCCAGCCCAGCGGGGCGTCGTCCCCGTCGTCCCAGGACTCACCGGGGACCACGGCCAGCCCCAGGGCGGAGTCCAGCGAGACGGGGCCGCCCTGGAACACCACCGGAGGTGACCCGGCGAGCACCGCCCACGGCTGGAGCACATCGCCCACTCCGACCGGGGTCGGTCGGTTCAGCACGACGCCGAGCGACCCCGCCTCGTCGTGGTCGAGAAGGAGTACCACCGCACGGTCGAAATTCGGGTCCGCCAGAGCCGGCGTCGCCACGAGCAGCCTGCCGGTGAGCGAAGTGACCTCCATCATGGTCAACATGATCCCGCATCCCGGGCCGTCGCGGGGTGCCAACGACCGGCCCCGGCGTAATCGCGCAGCGTGCGGGCAGTCGAGCGGTGGGCCCCGCCGGCCCGGGGCGCCCTGTACCGGCTGGTAACCAGACGGGCCGGAGCGGCTGTAGCGAAGTCATGACACAGCTGGCGCCTCCTGGGCTTACAGGAGTTCCCTGTAGGCGCATTACCATTTCTTCTTGGTGCCTGCGGGGACCCCGCCCATTTTTATGACTGTCTCCAGGAACGCGAGATCCATGACCGACGCTTCCGACGTACTGCTTGTCCATGGCGGAACCCCGCTCCGGGGCGAGATCCGTGTCCGCGGCGCGAAGAACCTCGTGCCGAAGGCCATGGTCGCCGCCCTCCTCGGCAGCGAGCCGAGCCGACTGCGCAACGTGCCCGACATCCGCGATGTCCGCGTCGTGCGCGGGCTGCTCCAGCTGCACGGCGTAACGGTCCAGGCCGGTGAGGAACCGGGCGAGCTGGTGCTCGACCCCTCGCACGTCGAGAGCGCCAACGTGGCCGACATCGACGCGCACGCCGGATCCTCCCGGATCCCGATCCTGTTCTGCGGCCCGCTGCTGCACCGCCTCGGGCATGCCTTCATCCCGGGCCTGGGCGGCTGCGACATCGGCGGCCGGCCGATCGACTTCCACTTCGACGTGCTGCGGCAGTTCGGCGCGACCATCGAGAAGCGGCCCGGCGGCCAGTACCTGGAAGCCCCGCAGCGGCTGCGCGGCTGCAAGATCACGCTGCCGTACCCGTCGGTCGGCTCGACCGAGCAGGTGCTGCTGACGGCCGTGCTGGCCGAGGGCGTCACCGAACTGTCGAACGCGGCGGTCGAGCCGGAGATCGAGGACCTGATCTGCGTTCTGCAGAAAATGGGCGCGATCATCTCGATGGACACCGACCGGACGATCCGGATCACCGGCGTCGACAAGCTCGGCGGCTACAACCACCGCGCGCTCCCGGACCGCCTGGAGGCGGCCTCCTGGGCGAGCGCGGCGCTGGCCACCGAGGGCAACATCTACGTCCGCGGGGCCCAACAGCGGTCGATGATGACGTTCCTGAACACCTTCCGCCGGGTCGGCGGCGCCTTCGAGATCGACGACGAGGGCATCCGCTTCTGGCACCCGGGCGGCCCGCTCAACGCCATCGCGCTGGAGACGGACGTCCACCCCGGCTTCCAGACCGACTGGCAGCAGCCGCTCGTGGTGGCGCTGACGCAGGCGTCCGGCCTGTCGATCGTCCACGAGACGGTCTACGAGTCCCGGCTGGGCTTCACCTCGGCGCTCAACCAGATGGGTGCGCACATCCAGCTGTACCGCGAGTGCCTGGGCGGCTCCGCCTGCCGGTTCGGCCAGCGCAACTTCCTGCACTCGGCGGTCGTCTCCGGCCCCACGAAGCTGCAGGGCGCCGATCTGGTCATCCCCGACCTCCGCGGCGGCTTCTCGTACCTGATCGCCGCCCTGGCGGCCCAGGGCACCTCCCGGGTACACGGCATCGACCTCATCAACCGCGGCTACGAGAACTTCATGGCGAAGCTCGCGGAGCTGGGGGCCAACGTCGAGCTGCCGAACCCCGTGAGCGTCTAGCACTCCCCCGGACGGGCCCGCGGGCCCGTCCGGAGCCCGGACACAGCAAGGGCGGCCATCCCCCCGGGGGGATGGCCGCCCTCTGCCTTGCCAGTCGGGAACTACTTGCCCTTGGCGGCTTCCTTGAGCTTGGAGCCCGCGGAGACCTTCACGCTGTAGCCGGCCGGGATCTGGATCGGGTCGCCGGTCTGCGGGTTGCGCGCGGTGCGAGCGGCACGGTGGGTGCGCTCGAAGGTCAGGAAGCCGGGAATGGTGACCTTCTCGTCGCCCTTGGCGACGATCTCGCCGACGGTCTCGGCGAGAGCGGCCAGTACGGCGTCGGCGTCCTTACGGGTCACCTCGGCGCGCTCGGACAGAGCGGCCACCAGCTCACTGCGGTTCATATCTTTACTCCCGTGTTCTTTCTGCCAGGGGGGCGCGAGCTTGAAGCTGATGCTGCCTCACTGCCCGAGTTGCATCCTGCCCCCATATATGGGGGGAAAGCCAATCCGGCACCCGAGCGAGTCGCTGAAAAAGCGGCTCGGATGCGTTGCGATGACCCAGTGTCGTCACACAGTGGCCGTCGAGTCGGTTGCCGCGCCCATCGCCTTTGCCGCCTTCTGAACGGCTCCCGCGACGGCGCCCGCCACCTTGTCGTTGAAAACGCTGGGAATGATGTAGTTCGCGTTCAGCTCGTCCTCGCCGACGACATCGGCGAGAGCGTGCGCGGCGGCCAGCATCATCTCGGTGTTCACCGTACGGCTCTGAGCGTCCAACAGGCCGCGGAAGACACCAGGGAAGACCAGGACGTTGTTGATCTGGTTGGGGAAGTCGCTGCGGCCGGTGGCGACCACCGCGGCGGTCTGCCGGGCCACCGCCGGTTCCACCTCGGGGTCGGGGTTGGCGAGGGCGAAGACGATCGCGCCCTGGGCCATCGCGGCGACATCGTCGCCGGTCAGGACGTTGGGGGCGGAGACGCCGATGAAGACGTCGGCGCCGCGCACGGCCTCCTTGAGGGTGCCCGTGATGCCCTCAGGATTGGTGTTGTCGGCGATCCAGCGCAGCGGCGACTCGGGGTCGGCGTCGACGAGGTCGGGGCGTCCCGCGTGCACGACACCGTGGATGTCGGCGGAGACCGCGTGCTTCACGCCGGCGGCGATGAGCAGCTTGAGAATGGCCGTACCGGCCGCGCCCGCACCCGACATGACGACCCGTACGTCGCCGATGTCCTTGCCGACGACACGCAGCGCGTTGGTGAGTGCGGCAAGCACCACAATGGCGGTGCCGTGCTGGTCGTCGTGGAAGACCGGGATGTCCAGCATCTCCCGCAGCCGGGCCTCGATCTCGAAGCAGCGCGGCGCGGAGATGTCCTCCAGGTTGATGCCCGCGAAGCCCGGCGCGATGGCCTTCACGATCGCCACGATCTCGTCGGGGTCCTGGGTGTCGAGGCAGATCGGCCACGCGTCGATGCCGGCGAAGCGCTTGAAGAGCGCCGCCTTGCCCTCCATGACCGGCAGGGCGGCCATCGGGCCGATGTTGCCCAGGCCGAGCACCGCGGAGCCGTCGGTGACGACGGCGACGCTGTTGCGCTTGATGGTGAGGCGGCGGGCGTCCTCGGGGTTCTCGGCGATGGCCATGCACACGCGGGCGACGCCCGGGGTGTAGATCATCGAGAGATCGTCACGGTTGCGGATGGGGTGCTTCGACTGCATCTCGATCTTGCCGCCGAGGTGCATCAGGAACGTACGGTCGGAGACCTTGCCGAGGACGACGCCCTCGATGCCGCGCAGCTTCTCGACGATCTCGTCGCCGTGCGCGGTGGACGTGGCCGCGATGGTCACGTCGATCCGGAGCTTCTCGTGGCCGGAGGCGGTCACGTCAAGACCGGTCACCGACCCTCCCGACGACTCCACCGCGGTGGTGAGCTGGCTGACCGCGGTCCCGCTCGCCGGGACCTCCAGCCGTACCGTGATCGAGTACGAGACGCTTGGCGCCGTTGCCATCCTGACGACCTTCTTCCGCTGCCTGCTGGTTCAAACGCTCTGCCGCTCGATCGTTGCACCTACTGGCCGGTACGCGTAACCGTGACCTTGGCAACGGAAAGATACTTCCACCATGCGAGAAACAGGCTGAATTTTCAAGCCCGGACTGTGACCTTGAGCAAATTCCGGGTTGTCGGCAGATGCGGGAAGCAACCCACGGGACGGTTTGTTAGCCTGGGTACGGCACCGGCTCGATCCAAGCCCCCGGGCCCAACCTTAGGCGCTTCGAGCGCCCACTTGCCGCGAGGCGAGCATGGCGGGTCGGTGTCACCAACGTCCGACGGGCGCCCCTCTCACGAGGGGCGCCCGTCGTCGTTCCACCAGCACCCTCCGGGACCCGCTCAGGTCCCGGACGGCGGCTGCCGTCAGTCCCGCAGCAGGTCCGGGACACCGGACCCGTCCGGGCTGTCGCGCTCACCTGAGAGCACCGTGAGCCGCTGGGTGGCGCGGGTCAGCGCCACGTAGAGCACCCGCAGTCCGGCCGGCGACTCGTCGGCGATCTCCGCCGGGGAGACCACGATCGTCGCGTCGTACTCCAGGCCCTTGGCCTCCAGGCTGCCCAGCGCCACCACCCGTTCGCCGAGCCCCGCCAGCCACTTGCGGGCCTGCCCGCGGCGGCCCATGGCCACCACGACGCCGACCGTGCCGTCCACGTCGGCCAGCAGCAACTCGGCCTCCGCGCGCACCGCCGCGCCCAGATCGGCGCCGGCCACCGCGAAGCGCGGCACCAGGCCGGTGGAGCGCACCGCGCGCGGCGACTCCATGCCGGGCATCGCCAGCTGCAGCACCTTCGCCGCCAGATCGGCGATCTCCGACGGGTTGCGGTAGTTGACCGTCAGCGTGAAGCGGCGGCGCGGCCGGCTGCCGAGCGCCTCCTCGCGCGCCTGGGCGGCCTCGTCGGGATCCGTCCAGGAACTCTGCGCCGGGTCACCGACGATCGTCCAGGTCGCGGTCCTGCCGCGGCGGCCGACCATCCACCACTGCATCGGCGTCAGGTCCTGCGCCTCGTCGACGATGACGTGCGCGTACTCGGTCCGCTCCTCGTCGAGCCGGTCCGCCCGGTTGCGGCGGCCGCCGCCCATCCGGTCGGCCGAGGTGGTGACCTCGTCGAGACCGGTCAGCATGTCCAGCGGGTCCGCGTCGCGCTTCTTCGGGCGCGGCGGCGGGCCCAGCAGCGTCTCCAACTCGTCGAGCAGCGCCACGTCGTGCACGGTCACACCGTCGCGGCGCAGCGAACGCGCCACCCGGCGCACCTCGGGCGGGGTGAGCACCCGGCGCGCCCAACGGCCGAGCCGCTTCTCGTCGGCCAGCGCCGCCAGCACCCCGCGCGGGGTGAGGATCGGCCAGTAGGCCTGCAGGAAGTCCAGGAACTCCGGCTCCGTCGAGATGTCCTCGTCGAAGCCCTGGCGCTCCTCGGCCGCCAGCTCCTGGTCGTCGAAGCGGCGTCCGGCCTTCCGCCACAGCGCGTCCAGCAGCAGCCTGCGGGCGCGCGGGCGCAGCAGGTTCACGGGGGCGGTGCCGCCCAGCACGTTGTGCCGGATCGACGACAGCTCCTGCTCGCCCAGCTCCAGCCGCCGCCCGAAGGCGACGACGCGCAGCGTGGTGCGGGAGACACGCTGCTCGGCCCCGTTCTCCTCCTCGTCGTCCTCGAAGAGCGCGGCCTGCTGCTGCGGCCTGCCCGCCTGCGGGGCCTCCAGCGCGCCGCGCGCGGCGTTGCGCAGCACCTTCAGCATCCGCAGCGAGCCCTTGATGCGGGCGACCGCGGGCTCGTCGTACGTATCGGCCTCCACGCCGTCGACGAGCGAGCCGACGGCGCGGATCGCGACCTGGCCCTCCTCGCCGAGCGACGGCAGGACGCCCTCGGTGTACGCCACGAGCAGCGGCGTCGGGCTGACCACCAGGATGCCGCCCGCGTACCGCCGGCGGTCCTGGTAGAGCAGATACGCGGCGCGGTGCAGCGCGACCGCCGTCTTACCGGTGCCGGGGCCCCCGGTGACCTCCGTGACGGACGCGGCGGGCGCCCTGATCACCATGTCCTGCTCGGCCTGGATGCTCGCCACGATGTCGCGCATCGTGTGGCTGCGGGCCTGCCCCAGGGCGGCCATCAGCGCACCGTCACCGACCACCGGCAGCCCGGTCTCCAGCTCCGGGCGCAGCAGGTCGTCCTCCACCCCCAGCACCCTGCGGCCCTTGGACCGGATGACGCGGCGGCGCACCACCCGTCCGGGGGCGACCGGTGTCGAGCGGTAGAACGGCGCGGCCGCGGGCGCCCGCCAGTCGATCACCAGCGGCGCGTAGTCGGCGTCCAGGACGCCGATGCGGCCGATGTGCAGCACTTCCGCGATCTTCGCGGCGTCGTTGACGACGGCGTCGTCCGCGGGTTCGAGCGAGGTGAACGCGCCGTCGGCGCCACGCTTTCCGTCCTTGCCCTGCAGCAGGTCGATGCGTCCGAAGAGGAAGTCCTCGAACTCCGCGTTGAGCCGGTTGAGGTGCAACCCGGCGCGGAACACCTGCGCGTCGCGCTCCGCGAGCGCGCCGGGTGTTCCCACCTGACCGCGTTTGGCGGCGTCATCCATAAGGAACTCGGCTTCGTGGATCTTCTCCTCGAGCCGGCGGTACACCCGGTCCAGGTGCGCCTGTTCGACGGCGATCTCCACGTCCCGGACCCCCCCGGGCGCTGCGGTTTGCGCGGCCACGCAAGACCCCCTTCTCCTGTGCGTTGAGAGCGCTCCGTGCGGGTTCGGCTACACGCACGGGGCAGCCTGCAACCGTACGCGACCCGCACCCCCCTGCGCACCACTCCGCCTGCGACGGGCTTGCGATTCCCCACCCCGGCCGATGACGCGGCCGATCGTCGGCCGATCCGGACGGACCGAGGGTGGGTGGACGGTGGGTGGGCGATGGACCGTCGCGCGGTCAGGCCTGGGCGGCCACCGCGCGGCGGCGGTGGCGGGCGACGCGTTCCCGGTTGCCGCAGATCTCGCTGCTGCACCAGCGGCGCCGCCGTCCGCGCGACGCGTCGAGGTAGACCAGGGAGCAGCTCTCCCCCTCGCACTGCCGCAGCTGGGCCCGTGCGGCGGGGTCCGTGAGCAGCTCGACGGCGTCGCGGGCGACGGCCGCGAGCAGGGCCCCGCAGTCGGGCTGCGCGGCCAGAGTGCGGACGAGGGTGCCGTCCGGCGCGGACCGGGCGCTGGGCGCGGGCGGTGCTGCCAGGGCGGCGGCGTTGAGCCGGGAGACGTCGGCGGCCGTGGGCGTCGTCGGCAGCGGCTCGGCGGGAACGTCCGGAGACGGCGCGTCGGCCGGCGGGGTCGCCAGCTGGGTCGCCACGACGCGCCGCAGCACGTCCCGCAGCACCAGGAAGCGGCCGAGCCATGCCGCGTCGACGGCCACCGCCGTACCGCTCGGGACGAGCCCGGTGCCGTACAGCCATTCGGTGAGGCGGCGCGGCGAGTCGAGACGGTCGACGGGCTCCTCGGAGAGGCGTCCGGTGACCGTCGCGAGGAGGTCGAGGCTCACCCGCCCGGTGTCGAATCGAAGCTCGGAGGAGGCCGTAACCGTCATGTGCCTGTCACCCTTCCAGCCGCCGCCCGTCACCCGCTGCCCCCAGAGTGCCCCGCCGGGGCCACCGGGGCTAGGTCAAGGGACGGGCCGGTGGGCAGGTGGATGGACGGGCCGGTGGACGGGGTCTACTCCTCCCCCGCGTACTTCTCGTCCGTCAGCGGGTCCAGTGCCAGCCGGTAGCCCCGCTTCACGACGGTCTGGATGAGTTTGGGCGCCCCCAGCGCCGTCCGCAGCCGGGCCATCGCGGTCTCGACGGCGTGCTCGTCGCTGCCCGCGCCCGGCAGGGCCTTCAGCAGATCCGCGCGCGGGACGACCCACCCCGGCCGCCGCGCCAGCGCGCGCAGCAGCGCCATGCCGGCGGGCGGTACGGTCCGCAGTTCGCCGTCGACGACGGCCGCCTGGCCGCGGATCTCGACGCGGCGGCCCGCGACGGGCAACGCCCGTACCCGTCCCGGCAGTTCGGCGGCGATCAGCTGGACGAGCGGGCCGAGCCGGAAGCGGTCCGGCTGGAACGTCGGGATGTCGTGGGCCTCCAGGGGGAGGGCGGTGACCGGTCCCACACAGGCCGGCAGGACGTCGTGCCGCAGCGCGTCGAGCAGCTTGTCGAGCCGGCCGAGCCGGTCGGCGCGTTCCAGCAGCGAGGCGGCCGCCGGGGCGCTCGTGAAGCTCACCGCGTCGAGCGACCGGGCGATCGCCGCGTCGATGAGCCGGTCGACCGGCCCGATGTCCTCCGGCGGCATCCACCGGTACACCGGTACGCCGACGACCTCGGCACCCGCCGCCCGCAGCGACTCGATGAAGCCGGGCAGCGGCTCACCGTGCAGCTGGACGGCGATCCGCCGGCCCACCACCCCCTGCTCCAGCAGCCGGTCGAGCACCTCGGCCATCGACTCGGAGGCGGGCGACCAGGTCTCCGTCAGCCCGGCCGCCCGGATCGCGCCCTTCACCTTGGGCCCGCGGGCCAGCACCTCCACCCCGCTCAGCCGGGCCAGCAGGGCCTCGCCGAGGCCCCAGCCGTCGGCGGCGCCGATCCAGCCGCGGAACCCGATCGCGGTGGTGGCCACCACGATGTCCGGTCCGTTGTCGAGCAGTTCCTTGGTCGCCGAGAGCAGTTCCGCGTCGTCCAGCAGCGGCACGATCCGCAGCGCGGGCGCCCGCAGCACCACCGCCCCGCGCCGCTCCAGCAGCGCGGCCAGCTCATCGGCCCGGCGGGCCGCCGTCACCCCGACCGTGAAGCCTGCCAGCGGCAGCACGGAGGCAGCCGCGGCGAGTTTCCCGGGCGCCGTGACGGGTGCCGTGGTGTCGGTGGGCTCGGCCGACGGCGCCCGGGCACCGTCCGCACCCTGTTCTGTCTTCCGCACCTGCATGGCTTGCCCCGCTCCGCTGGAGGTACACGTACCTGGTGGCCCCCGCCGCCGGTGGATGGTCACGTCCGGCCGATCCGCCGGTCGGACGCATCGTGCCAACACGGGGTGACGGGCGGGGATCGCCAGGATTTCCCGGGTGTTACGCCCGTATCCCGTATCCCGGACCCTGGCGCGGCCGGGCCCGCTCACACCTCCGCGTAGCTCAGCTGCGGCGCCGGTTCCGCCGCCGGGGAGAGCGCCGGCGGAGCGGCGGGACGGCGGAGGTATACGGCCCAGGTGAGCGCGAAACACACCGCGTAGAAGGCCAGGAAGGAGACGAAGGCCGGGGTTCCGGTGTGCGCGGTGAGGAAGGACTCGCGGAACGCCAGGTTGATGCCGAGGCCGCCGAGCGCGCCGACCGCGCCGATCAGTCCCATGGAGGCCCCGGAGAGCCGGCGCCCGTACGCCGCGGCCGCCTCACCGCTGAGGCCCTTGGCGAGCGCCTTGGCGTGGTAGATGCCGGGGATCATCTTGTACGTCGAGCCGTTGCCGAGCCCGGTGAGCACGAACAGGGCGATGAATCCCGTGGTGAAGACCGGCAGCGACTTCTGCACGGAGGCGAGCACGACGACGAGCGTCGCGGCGGCCATCCCGAGGAAGTTCCAGAGCGTGATGCGCGCTCCCCCGAACCGGTCCGCGAGGCGCCCGCCGACCGGACGGATCAGCGAGCCGAGCAGCGGCCCGATGAAGGTGATCGAGGCGGCCTGCAGCGGGGTGCGGGCGAACTGGTTCTGCAGCACGAGGCCGAAGGCGAAGCTGTAGCCGATGAACGAGCCGAAGGTGCCGATGTAGAGGAAGGACATGATCCAGGTGTGGGCGTCCCGCACCGCCTCCCGGGCCGCACCGGTGTCGTTCCTGACCGGCGCCAGGTTGTCCATCCGCAGCGCGGCCAGCGTCGCCGCGATCACGATGAGCGGGATGTACACCCCGAGCAGGATCCGCGGGTGCGCGGCGCCCGCCGTACCGATCACCAGGAGCCCGACGAGCTGGATCACCGGCACGCCGATGTTGCCGCCGCCCGCGTTGAGGCCGAGCGCCCAGCCCTTCTTCCGGAGCGGGAAGAAGGAGTTGATGTTGGTCATGGAGGAGGCGAAGTTGCCGCCGCCCACCCCGGTGAGCGCCGCCACCAGCATGAAAGTGGTGTACGAGGTGCCGGGCTTCATCACGACCGCGGCCGCGATGGTGGGGAGCAGCAGCATCAGCGCGCTGAAGACCGTCCAGTTGCGGCCGCCGAAGCGCGCCACGGCGAACGTGTACGGGACCCGGACGAGGGCGCCGACCGCGGTCGCCGTGCCCACCAGGAAGAACTTCCCGGCCGGGTCGATGCCGTACTGGGGGCCCATGAAGAGCACCAGGACCGACCACAGGGTCCAGACGGAGAAGCCGATGTGCTCGGACAGGACGGAGAAGAGCAGATTGCGGTTGGCGGTCCTGCGTCCGCCGTTCTCCCAGAACTCGGTGTCCTCCGGATCCCACTGCTCGATCCAGCGGCTCCCCTTGCGCGTTTCCGTAGCGGTGGCATGCATTACGCCTCCAGGCCCTGCCGGTGTCGGGTGTCGTCCACGACAGTAGGAACGGCCGGTTACCGCCCGATGGCCCGAGGTGACGCGGGGGGAACCATGCACTCACCCGGCGCCGGGGGGCGCTGTGAGACGCGCGTCGGGATCGGGGAGCACCGCGGGACGCGCGTCGGGATCCGGGAGCGCCGCGAGGTGCGCGTCGGGATCCGGGAGCCAGCTGCCGGCGGGCCGGTGCAGCCAGCGTCCGGCCGCCGCCAGGGCGGTCACCGCCTCGTGCAGGGCGGTCAGCCCGGGGTGGCGCAGCCCGCGGCGCCAGACCATCGAGACCAGGGCGAGCGGAACGGGGTCCACCAGCGGCCGGAGCACCGCGCCGGGCATGTCGACGAACTCGGTGGTGGCCAGTACCGGCCAGCGGTGTTTCGCCACCAGCCGGATGAACTCCGCCTCGCCCTCGATCTGCGGGAAGGGCGCGGCCACCGCGATCCCCCGGCCCGCGAAGAGCCGCTCGGCGAGATCGGTCCACTCGGCGGTGGTCGGATTCCCGGCCCCCGCGTACAGCGTCTCCCCCGCGAGCGCGTCCAGCGGGATCCGCTCCAGGCGCGCGAGCGGGTGCTCCTGCGACAGGACGACGGCCATCGGCTCGTAGCGCACCGGCCGGTGGTCGAGCCGGGACAGGGCGGCCGGGGCCAGCCCCGCGACACGGCCGAAGGAGACGTCCAGCCGGCCGGCGAGGATATCGGCGGCGGCGCCGGTGAGACCGCTGTGGAAGCGGGCGATCAGCTCGCTGCCGGGAGCCGTCGCGCGCGCCTCGTCCAGTACCCGGCGCCCGGTGCTGACGGGCGCGCTGACGTCGACGAGCAGCGGCCGGTCGGCCGCCGCGAAGGCCGCGGCGAGCTCGTCCTGTGCCGCGAGCACGCGCCGCGCGTAAGGAAGAAGCCTTTCCCCGTCGGCGGTGAGTTCGACGCGCCGGGTGGTGCGGACGAACAATTCGGCGCCCAACTCCCGCTCCAACCGCCGGATGTCACGGCTGAGGGCCTGTTGCGCCACATAGAGCGCCGCCGCGGCACGGGAGAAATGCAGTTCCTCGGCGACGGCGGTGAATGCGCGCAGCAGGCGGGGTTCCAGGTCATGAGGCACGCGGCCATTGAACACCGGCCCCTCGCCCGAAGCCATTGACAACACAAATGCGTCAATGGCCGCCGATCAGGTGTTGGACCGCGACGGGAGCCCGCCACGAAGCTGATCGCATGCACCGTCCCGCACCGCTGCTGCTCATGGCCCCCGGCGGCACCCTCATCGCCGCCGACCGCACCGTCAACCACCCCGACGCCGTCCGGCCGCCCCGCCGCCCCCTCCCGCCCCGGCAGGCCCGTACGCCGCGGCCGTCCGGCCGCTTCGGCGCCTACCGGCGGATCTTCGCCGCTCCGGGCGCCACCGCCTTCACGGTGGGCAGCCTGCTGTCCCGCGCCCCGATGGGGATGTTCGGCGTCAGCCTGATCATCATGATCGCCACGACCCGCGGCTCCTACGCCCTCGCGGGCGCCGTGGCCGCCGCCGGCATGGCCGCGACCGCCGTCCTCGCCCCGGTCGTAGCCCGGCTCACCGACCGGTACGGGCAGGCCAGGATCGCCGTGCCCGCCACCGTGTGGTCCGTGGCGGCCTGCCTCGTCCTGCTGCTCTGTGTGCGCTACGACGCCCCGTCCTGGACGCTCTTCGCCGCGTACACCGCCAGGTCCACGTCCCCGAACACCGGCGGCATGGCCCGCGCCCGCTGGGCGCACCTCTACCGGGACGACCCCGCAGCCCGCCATGTGGCCAACTCCTTCGAGCAGGTCGCCGACGAGCTGTGCTTCATGCTCGGCCCGGTACTGGCCGCGTTCCTGTGCACGGCGCTCTTCCCCGAGGCGGGCATGCTGGTCGCGAACGTCCTGCTGCTCAGCGGGGTACTGCTCTTCGCCGCCCAGCGCGGCACCGAGCCGCCCGCCCCCGGACGCTCCGCGGCCCGTAGCGGCTCCCTGCTGCGGGTACCCGGCCTGCCGGCCCTGCTGGCGGTGTTCTTCTGCACCGGGGTGATCTTCGGCTCGCTGGAGGTCACCACGATCGCCTTCGCCGACGCCCGCGGACACGCGTCGGCGGCCGGCGCCGTCCTCGCCCTGCAGGCCGCAGGCTCCGGCACCGCGGGCCTGTTCTACGGCCTGTCCAAGCCCACCGGACCCGCCACGGCCCGCTTCGCGGCCTCGGTGGCGGCGATGGCCGCCCTGATGACCCTGCCGCTGCTCGCCGGCGGGCTGCCGGCGCTCGCCTGCTGTCTCTTCCTCGCCGGCTGCGCCACCGCCCCCACCATGGTCAACGGCATGACCCTGGTGCAGAGCCTCGCCCCGCCGGCCCGCCTCAACGAGGGCATGACCCTCGCCGTCACCGGCATCCTGGCCGGCATCTCCACCGGCGCCGCCCTGGCCGGCACCGCCGCCGAACGCTTTCCCCCGGGCACCGGCTTCTGGCTCCCGGCCGCCGCGGGCGCACTGGCCGCCGCCCTGGCCCTTCGGGTGCACGGGAAGCGCACGGGAGGGACACTCCCGGAAAGCGCACATGAAAAAGGCCCCACCGCGTGAGCGGCGAGGCCTTCGTCATACATGGGGTTGGTGGAGATGGCGGGAATCGAACCCGCGTCCTGTGGTGCGGAATCAGGGCTTCTCCGAGCGCAGTCCGCTGTGCTTTTCTCAGCCCTGGCAATCACGCGGACAAGTTGCCAACGGGCTCAGTCACTGTTTGGTTTCCTTCAAGCCCCCGTGACCGGGTCATGAAGTTTAGTTCCCTTGATTATGCCAGGATCCAGGCCGGGAACAGCTCCTGGGCTGACACTCCGTAGAGCTTTCTCTCTAGCTACTTATTAGGCAGCGAGGGAGAAAGCGGAGGCATCGCGCTTGGTGTTGGCGATTATGTTTTGCGACATATGGTTAACGAGATCATTGCCGCTTCCTCGGCTCGCTTCCCCTGCTTCGACATCCCCAGTCGAAACCGATCATCCCCATGTTGATTTTTCAAAGTGTCACCGGCGCAGCCGGGCGAACCCGACAGATCCGGTGGCGCTGCACCCATCGTACGTGACCAACGCCTTGACGGGCCACTGCATTCCCGCGCGCCCGGGCCGGGCGCGGCACCTCGCGCGCGGGTGTCAGGCGCGCTGGCGCCTGCGGACCGCGGAGATCGCGCGGTTCGACTCCCGGGTGTCCTGCTTCTCACGCAGGGTCTGCCGCTTGTCGTACTCCTTCTTGCCCTTGGCCAGCGCGATCTCGACCTTCGCCCGGCCGTCCTTGAAGTACAGCTGGAGCGGGATGATCGTGTGGCCCGACTCCTGCGTCTTGTGGATCAGCTTCGCGATCTCGGTCTTGTGCAGCAGGAGTTTGCGCTTCCTGCGCGCCGCGTGGTTCGTCCACGTCCCCTGGGTGTACTCGGGGATGTGGACGTTGTGCAGCCACGCCTCACCGCCGTCCAGCTGCGCGAAGCCGTCCACCAGCGAGGCACGGCCCATGCGCAGCGACTTGACCTCGGTGCCGGTCAGCACCAGGCCCGCCTCGAAGGTGTCCAGGATGAGGTAATCGTGGCGCGCCTTCTTGTTCTGCGCGATCAGCTTGTGACCAGTCTCTTTCGCCATAGCGCGGCCATTCTCGCACTAGGAGGGGGGTCTGAGGCCACTCAATACTTGTCTGGCCTCCGCGACCGCCTTGTCGGAGGCTCCCGAGGGGGCCGATCCGCCGCTCACCGTGAGGTCGGGCTCTATGCCCCTGCCGTCCACGTTCCGCCCGTCGGGCAGGCTGTAGTGGCCGACGGTCAGCTCGGCGACCGAGCCGTCCGGCAGTTCGCTGGGCATCTGCACCGCGCCCTTGCCGAAGGTCCGCGAGCCCACCACGACCGCCCGGCCGCGGTCCTGCAGCGCGCCCGCGAGCAGCTCCGCGGCGCTCATGGTGCCGCCGTCGACCACGGCCACCAGCGGGGTCTCGGTGTCGCCGCCGTCGCTGGCGTAGAGGGCGCGCTGCCGGCCGTGCACGTCATAGGTGGCGACCAGGCCGCCGTCGAGGAAGACCGAGGAGACCGTGACGGCCTCGGTGACCAGACCGCCGGAATTGCCACGCAGATCGAGCAGCACGCCCCGGCTCCCGGCGCGCACCGCGGCACGTACCGCGGACCGCACCTGGCCGCCGACGCCCTTGGTGAACGCCTCGATCTTGATGGAGGTGACGTCCCCCTCCAGCTTCCCGACGGTGACGGCCTCGGTGGCCAGCACCGCGCGACGCAGCGTGATGTCGCGGTTACCGCCGGCGTGGTCCAGGCCGAGCCGGACGACGGACCCCGCGGCGTTGTCGCCGCGCAGCTCCGCCACGACCTCGGTGACCGGCTTGCCGTCCGCCCGCACCCCGTCGATCGACTGGAGCCGGTCGCCGACCTGCACCCGCGCGAGCGCCGCGGGGCTGCCGGCCTGCACCCGGGCCACCTGGATCCAGCCACCGCCGGTGCGCCGCACCCAGAGCCCGACGCCCACGTACCGGCCGTCCAGGGCCTGTTGCAGGCCCGCGTACTCCTGGGCGGTGTAGAACGAGGACCAGCGGTCGCCGCTGCGGCTGACCAGCTCTTCGGCGGCCTCCGGGCCGACCTTGCCCTCGTCGATCGCCTTGGCGATCGCGTCGGAGTCGACGACGTTGCGCGCCGGAATCCTGCTCTGCGCGGCCGACGCGGACCGGGCCGGAACCGCCAGGGTGCCGACTGCCGCGCCGGTGGCCAGCACGGCGCCGAGAACCATCGTCAGGGCGACCCCGCGGCGTGAGCCGCGGGGCGTCCCGAACATCAACCGGCCGGACATGGCGGGAAGTCTAGGCCAGAAACGGGCGCCATACGGAGAGTTGACCGCAGACCACCCGAAGCGGCACTCAGACCTTGAGGTATTTACGCAGCGTGACGAGGGCGGCGAGGGCGGGCATCAGCATGCTGACCACGAGGACCAGCGGCAGCACCTTGATGACATCGCCCCAGCCGAGGAAGTTCACCAGCGGGATCTTGTCCTGCAGCTTCAGCCCGTGGTCGATCAGGAAGTACCGGCCGGTCATGAGCATGCCGCAGGCCACACCGCCGCCGACCAGGCCCGCGAAGGCCGCCTCGGCGATGAACGGCATCTGGATGTAGAAGCCGGACGCGCCCACCAAGCGCATGATCCCGGTCTCGCGCCGGCGGCTGAACGCCGAGACGCGCACGGTGTTGATGATCAGCAGCATCGCCACGATCACCATGAAGAGCATGGTCCCGAAGGCCACCGCCGTCATACCGCCGAGCAGGTCGAAGAGGTTCTTCAGCAGCTTGCGCTGGTCCTGCACCTCCTGGACGCCCGGACGGCCGGCGAAGGCGCTGGAGACGACCTGCACCTTCGTCGGGTCCTTGAGCTTGACGCGGTACGACTCCTGCAACTGGTCAGGAGAGAGGGACCCGGCGACCGGCGAGTCCTTGAACTGCTCCTGGTAGTGCTTGTACGCCTCCTGCGAGGACTCGTAGAAGACGGTCTCGACGACCGGGAGCTTCTCCAGGTCGGCCTTGATCGCCTTCTTCTGCTCGTCCGTGACCGCGCCCTTGGAGCACGAGGGGGTGCTCTTCGCATCCGCCTTGTTGCAGAGGAAGATCGACACCTGGACCTTGTCGTACCAGTACCCCTTCATGGCGTCGACCTGCTGGCTGGCGAGCCAGGATCCGCCGGCGAGGGCGAGCGAGAGGGCGACGGAGATGATCACCGCGAAGGTCATGGTGAGATTGCGCCGGAGACCGACGCCGATCTCCGACAGGACGAACTGGGCGCGCATGATGTCCTTTCAGGGGTTGGTGGCTATGACTACGGAGCAGAACCCGGTTCGGTTCAGTGCTGGTAGCCGTAGACACCGCGCGACTGGTCGCGCACCAGTCGCCCCTTCTCGAGCTCGATGACGCGCTTGCGCATCTGGTCGACGATGTTCTGGTCGTGGGTGGCCATCACCACGGTGGTTCCGGTGCGGTTGATGCGGTCCAGGAGCCGCATGATGCCGACCGAGGTCTGCGGGTCGAGGTTTCCCGTCGGTTCGTCCGCGATCAGCAGCATCGGCCGGTTGACGAACGCGCGGGCGATGGCCACACGCTGCTGCTCACCACCCGACAGCTCACCCGGCATGCGGTCCTCCTTGCCGGCCAGGCCGACCAGGTCCAGCACTTCGGGAACCGTCTTGCGGATCGTCCCGCGCGGCTTCCCGATCACTTCCAGTGCGAACGCCACGTTCTCCGCGACGGTCTTGTTCGGAAGCAGCCGGAAGTCCTGGAAGACCGTACCCAACTGGCGCCGCATCTGCGGCACCTTCCAGTTGGAGAGCCTCGCCAGGTCCTTGCCCAGGACGTGCACCATGCCGGTGTCGGTGCGCTCCTCGCGCAGGATCAACCGGAGGAAGGTCGACTTTCCGGACCCCGACGAACCGACGAGGAAGACGAACTCGCCCTTCTCGATCTCCAGCGAGACATCCCGGAGTGCAGGACGGTTCTGCTTGGGGTAGGTCTTGGTGACGCTGTCGAATCGGATCACGTTCGCACCAGTGAGGTAGCCGGATATTGGGGGCGGACAACCGCAGGGGCGGCTCTCCTGGTGTGGGCGACCATACGCGAACGGCGTAGGGCCGCGCAGTCGGCGTCCTGGGTTCGTGTGTTTGCGCACAGGGCACAGGGGGACAAACCAGGCATCGGGCCATGCACGTCACCCTGTGAAATCATGCGAGGCGCGCCGATTGTGCCCGAAGCTGGCACAGTGGAGGAACGGAACGGCCTACTGGCGCGTTCACCGGGCGGAGGAGGAGATGGCATGACATCCGACCGACTGGTGTGCGCCAACTGCGCCGGCCCCGTGAGCGAGGGCCACTGCGCGGTCTGCCGCGCCAACCGCGCCCGCCTCCAACAGGAAAACCCCTGGTCCGCCCTGACCCCGGCAGCCCTGATCGCCCTCCTGGTGGCGCTGCTGGCCGTGGTCCTGGTCGTCGAACACGCCACGTAACCGTCCCGGCACTTCCCGCTGTGCACAGAGGGGTCGGAAGACCACGCCGGTGAGAGAGCACGCCTGAGAGGGGCCCGGAGCGCGCCGCCTGCGCGCTCCGGGCCCCTCTCATGAAGATGTGCTACTGGCGGCCTGTTCAGGCAGCCGTGCGCCGGTTGGTGAGGCGCGGCATCATGCGGAAGCCGATGCCACCGGCGATCATCGTCGCGGCGCCGACCAGCAGGAAGGTGGTCTCACCGGAACCGGTCTTGGCCAGCTCCTGGTTGGTGTTGCCCTGCGCCACCGGCTTGGTGTTCTGGTTGTCGGTGCCGGTGTTGTTGCAGTTGACGCTGTCACCGGTCAGGGTGCAGGTGTTGCCGCCACCGGTCGAACCGCTGGACGAGGAACCGCCCGTGGTGCCCGTGGTGGTGCCGGCGGTCGTGCTGCCCGTGGTGGTGCCGGCGGTGGTACCCGTGCTGGTGCCCGTGGAGGTACCCGTCGAGGTGCCCGTGGAGGTACCGGTCGACGTGCCCGTGCTGGTGCCGGTGCTCGTGCCGGTCGACGTACCGGTGCTGGTGCCCGTGGAGGTACCGGTCGACGTGCCCGTGCTGGTGCCGGTGCTCGTGCCGGTCGAAGTACCGGTCGACGTACCGGTGCTCGTACCCGTGGAGGTACCGGTGCTGGTGCCGGTCGAAGTACCGGTCGACGTACCGGTGCTGGTGCCCGTGGAGGTACCGGTCGACGTGCCCGTGCTGGTGCCCGTGCTGGTGCCCGTGCTCGTGCCCTCGGTGCCTTCGGTGGTGCCCTGGGTGACGCCGACGGTGGTGCCCTCGGTCGTGCCCTCGGTGACGCCGACGGTCGTGCCCTCGGTCGTACCCTCGGTGACGCCGACCGTGGTGCCCTCGGTCGTGCCCTGGGTGACGCCGACGGTCGTGCCCTCGGTGTCGCCGCCCGCGGCGTTCGTCGTGACGGTAACGGCCTGAGCCACACCCACGGCGGTCAGGGACGCGCCCGTGGCGATGACTGCGGCGGCGGCTATACGAGCCATGCGCAGCCGAGTGTTCTTCTTGCTCATCTGGTAACTACCCCCAGTAGCGGATCTTCGTATGTGGAGCAGCTATGGACAGGACGGCAACTCACGTCCCGGTCATACGCATGCCGCGCAACACCTTTCCCATAATTCCCGGCAGCGTCAAGGTCATTCCAACCGGAATGCCGGAATTAGCGTCATATGGCGGTCAGTTGTGTAGGTGGCTGTGACATAAAAAAGGCAACTGCCATCCAATGGATGGCAGTTGCCGACAGAAACCGACGCGTCAGGCCCTAGTCCTGGGAGGCCTTCTGCTGGCCCTTGCGCCAGCGGATGCCCGCCTCGATGAAGCCGTCGATGTCGCCGTCGAGGGCGCCCTGCGGGTTGCCGACCTCGTAGTCGGTGCGCAGGTCCTTGACCATCTGGTACGGGTGCAGCACGTACGAACGCATCTGGCTGCCCCAGGAGTTCCCGCCGTCGCTCTTGCCGAGGGAGTCCATCAGAGCCTGCTCCTCCTGGCGGCGGCGCTCGAGGAGCTTGGCCTGGAGGACGTTCATGGCGCTCGCCTTGTTCTGGATCTGGGAGCGCTCGTTCTGGCAGGAGACCACGATGCCGGTGGGGATGTGGGTCAACCGCACCGCGGAGTCGGTGGTGTTGACGCCCTGGCCGCCGGGGCCCGAGGCGCGGTAGACGTCGACGCGCAGCTCGGACTCGTCGATCTCGAGGTGGTCGGTCTTCTCGACGACGGGGAGCACCTCGACGCCGGCGAAGGAGGTCTGGCGGCGGCCCTGGTTGTCGAAGGGCGAGATGCGCACCAGGCGGTGGGTGCCCTGTTCGACGGAGAGGGTGCCGTACGCGTACGGGGCCTTCACCGCGAAGGTGGTCGACTTGATGCCGGCCTCTTCCGCGTAGGAGGTCTCGTAGACCTCCGTCTGGTAGCCGTGCCGCTCGGCCCAGCGCAGGTACATGCGCTGGAGCTGCTCGGCGAAGTCGGCGGCGTCCACGCCACCGGCCTCCGCGCGGATGTTGACCAGGGCCTCGCGGGCGTCGTACTCGCCGGAGAGAAGGGTGCGGATCTCCAGCTCGTCGAGCGCCTTGCGGACCGAGACCAGCTCTTCCTCGGCCTCGGCGAGGGCATCGGCGTCGGCCTCGTCCTCGGCGAGCTCGAACATCAACGACAGGTCGTCGATGCGGCCCCGGAGCTGCTCGGCCTTGCGCAGCTCGGCCTGGAGGTGCGAGAGCTTGCTCGTGATCTTCTGCGCCGCCTCCGGGTCGTCCCAGAGGGACGGCGCCGCGGCCTGCTCCTCGAGAACGACGATATCGGCCCGCATCGCGTCGAGGTCCAGGACGGCCTCGATCGACCCCATGGTCGAGGAGAGGGACTTCAGCTCTTCGGATACATCGACGACTGCCACGGGTCCAGACTACCGGCTGGTCGAACGGGACGTTCTCGCCCGGGGGCGGTCCTGTGACGGGAGACACCTCCGGGCGCCGGACCCGACCCGGCCCGAGGCATCGGCCGGACCGGCCCGGAGGCCGCACCCGCACCCGCCCGGAGGCCGCGCGTCAGACCTGCGCGGTGGCCCGGGTGAGGGCTCCGGCCGGGGTGCGGACGTACAGCTCCAGGACGCGGCCGGACGACGTGACGGCGGCCGGGGTGGTGGCCTCGGTGGCACCGGGCAGGGCGGCGACGGACCACTCCGCGCCGCCGGCGACCGGGCCCGCGGCCTGCGAGAGGCCGCCGGAGGCGGCGGGGGCGAAGGCGTAGACCCGGTCACCGGAGGCCAGCGGCTCGGGGCGGCCGGCGGCGTCCATGCCCCGCAGGAGGACCGTGGGCCGCCAGGCGCCCGCCGAGTACGGCAGGCGCAGCACGGCGCCGTCGGCCTTGCGGACGACGAACGCGTCCAGGGTGCCCTTCGAACGGGAGACGAGCCCGGGGGCCGCGGTGATGCGGCCCGGGGTGGGGACCACCGACCAGGCGTTCCAGCGGCTGCCGACGAGGGAGGCGGTGACCAGGTCGCCGCCGGACCGGCCGACGAGGTCGATCCGGCCGGGCTCGGAGGAGGCGGCGGCCGGGGCGGCGTCGAACCGGGTGCGCTCGTCGACCTGGTACCACTGGTTCCAGGTTCCGTTGGTCATGGTCCGCCGGTAGAGCAGGCCGTCCGTGCCGAGGGCGAACAGGTCGAGGCGGCCCGGCGAGGCCGAGACGACCGCCGGGTCGTCGGCGACTCCTATTCCCGTCAGGTGCTGCCAGGCGCTGTAGGCGCCCGAGGCGCCGACGCCCCGGGTGACGTACCAGACGTCGTTGTCCTCGCCCCGGGCGAAGACGTACGTGGTCCCGGCGATGGTGATGGCGCGCGGGCCGCCGACCAGCTTCACGCGGGGCGCGGGCACCGCGCTGAACGCGGACCATTGCGGCAGCTCGACCGGGGTGCCGATGGAGCCCTGCGGGGAGGCGGCGCCGGCGGTGGGTGCGGTGGGGTGCGTGGTGGGCGGAGCGGTGGTGGGGTGGTCGTTGTCGGCCGGGGCCGTCGGCCCGGAGTCGCCGCCCAGCGAGGCGATGCCCCAGCCGCCCAGCCCCGCGACGACCAGCGCGGCGGCAGCAGCCGCTCCGACGCGCACCCGGCGGCGGCGCACGACGTCGGAGACGGCGCGGTGCCGCGGGCTCGCCGGGCGCCCGGCGGACGCCCCGCTGCCGCCGGAGCCGCCCTGGCCGCCACCGGAGCGGGAGCCGCGGCCGTACGCGGCCAGCTCCTCGGCGGAGGGCAGCTTCATGCTCGTGTGGGTGTCGCGGCTGGAGTCGGGGGCCGCGCCGCGCACCAGCGGCACGGCGCCGCGGTGGCTCGGCGGCTCGAACAGCCCGATGTCCGGCTCGTACGGGGTGTCGTCGTCGGCGTCCGCCGGGTGCTCGTCCGGCGCGTCCACGTCGAGCGGCGGCAGCCCGGCCAGCCGCGGCAGCTGGTCCCGGAGTCGTTCGCCCAGCTCACCGGCGGTGAGCCGGGACGCGGGGGCCTTGGCGAGACACTGCGAGAGCAGCTGCCACAGCTCATCGGGGATGTCCGGGAGCGGTGCGACGGCCTCGGTCACATGGCGGCGCAGTACGGCGCCGGGGTGGCCGCCGCCGAACGGCGTGAAACCGGCCAGCAGCTCGTAGAGGACCGTCGCCAGGGCGTAAATGTCGACACTTGCCCGGGGCGGGAGGCCTTCGATGATCTCGGGGGCGAGGTAGTCCGGGGTGCCGATGATGCGGGTGGCCCGGGTACGGCGCGGGGAGTCGACGAGGCGGGCGATGCCGAAGTCGGTCAGGAGCGCGGGGGGCGCGCCGCCGGGTCCGGTCGGGGCGGCGGAGTCGAGCAGCACGTTCTCGGGCTTGACGTCACGGTGGACGACGCCGGCCGCGTGCGCGGCGGCGAGGCCGTCCGCGACATCGGCGGCGATGGCGACGGCGGCCTCGGGGGCGAGCCGGCGCTCGCGCTCCAGCCGGGACCGCAGGTCGGTGCCCCGCACCAGGTCCATGACCAGCGCGAGGTCGGTGCCGTCCACGACGAGATCACGGATTCCGACGATCTGCGGGTGGTCCAGCGAGAGCAGCGCGGTGCGCTCCTGCACGAAGCGGCCCACGAGGTCCTGGTCGACGGCGAGATCCTCGCGCAGCAGTTTGATGGCGACCGGACCCTCGGGGCCCTCACCCAGCCACACCGTGCCGGCGGATCCCCGCCCCAGCACCTGGTGGGCGGTGTACCGGCTGCCGATCTTCCTTGCCAAGGCCTGCTCCGACTCCTCCGACGGTCCGTCGCGCCGTATGCGGCGCTGTCGTGTTGGCGACAAAACTACGCGGCCCGGCGGCCGTTCGGGGGGCCGGTGTGCGGTGACGTGTGGTTCTGCGGGGGAAATCACCCGCCAGGTGTCGACAAGTCGGCAGCATGGCGCGCGTGATGGGGGTCGGCGGCGGGCATGACGAAGCCCGGCGGCACGCGTGACGAAGGTCGGCGTGAACGTCGGCGGTGATCGTGATGCGGGTCGGCGGTGAGCGGTGCCGGGGTCAGTTCCCCGACCCGGTCACCTCGTTGACCTTGTCCCAGGCGGTGCTGATCCAGCCCGTCGTGGTGTCCCAGAGGTTCTGGCCGCTGTCGACCCACTCCGGGAGCGGCGTGGTGTACCAGACCACCACGAAGATGACGATCAGCACCAGAATCGTCGTCAGACAGCCCTTGAGGCAGCCCAGGCCCGGAATCTTCATCGGGTTGGCGCCGCGCGGCCGCGGGTCGCGCCGGGGCTCGGGCTCCGGCGGCCGCTGCGGCTCGTAGCGCTGCGGCTGCGGCTGCTGGTAGCGCGGCTGGACCTGCTGCTGAGGCTGCTGCTGGTAGCGCGGCTGGGGCTGGGACGGCTGCTGCGGGGCGTACGGCTGCTGCCCCTGCTGCTGGTACTGGCCCTGGCCCTGCTGGTACTGATCCTGCTGGTACTGGTCCTGCCGGCCCCGGCCCTGCGGCTGGCCGCCGGGCTGCCGTCGCGGCCTGCGCCGCAGCGGGTCCTGCTCCGGGTCGAGGTACTGCAGCTCCGTCTGCTCGCCGCGCTGGCGGGCCGCGCTGAGCTGGGACTGCCAAGGGTGCGGGCCCTGCTGCTGATCCGCGTTGCCCTGCGGCGGGCCGTCGGGCACCGGCGGCAGGACGCGGGTGCCGTCGGCGCCGGCCGCGGTGGCGATCGGCAGCACACCGGTCGCGCCGTTCGGGTCGTAGCGGTGCGCGGGCAGCACCTGGGTGGGGTCGGCGCTGCCGGGGACGGTGGTCGGCGCGAGGTCGGGGCCGAGCAGCGCGGCGACGCCGAGCGCCGCCTCCGCCTCGGCGGGAGTCGCGTGCACACCGATCCCGGCGGCGGCCACGCGCAGCGCGCGGGCCAGGTTCTCGGCGCTGGGCCGCTCCTCCGGGTTCTTGCGCAGGCAGCGCTCGATGACCGTCCACAGCGGTTCCGGCACGTTGCCGGGGCGCACCGGCTCCTGGCTCAGGTGCGCGTGCAGCACCTCCAGCGCGTTGTCGCCGCGGAACGGCGCACGGCCGGTGACCAGCTCGTAGAGCAGGATGCCCGCGCCGTACAGGTCGACGGCGGACGTCTGCGGCTTGCCCTGCGCGGACTCCGGCGCGACGTAGGCCGGGGTGCCGACGAACTCGTGGGTGCGGGTGATGCCGGGCGAATCCGCCAGACGGGCGATGCCGAAGTCGGTGAGCATCGGGTGCATGCGCGGACTGCCGTCTTCGCCGTAGGTCGTGGCGAGCAGCACGTTCGCTGGTTTGAGGTCCCGGTGCACCACCCCGTCGGCGTGGCTGGCGGCGAGCGCGTCGGCGACGGCGGCGGTCAGCAGGGCGGCGCCGACCGGTGAGAACGGGCCGTTGTCGCGCAGGTACTGGTGCAGGTCGGGGCCGTCGACGAGGTCCATCACCAGGGCGAGCAGATCACCCTCGACCACCAGGTCCCTGACCCGCACGATGTGCGGGTGGCGCAGCCGTACGAGTACGGCGCGCTCGCGCAGGAACCGCATCACGATGTCGGGGTCGCTCGCGAGCTCTTCCTTGAGCACCTTGATCGCGACGACGCCGTCCTCGTCGCGCACCTGGGCGCGCCAGACGGTCCCCGTGGCCCCGCGTCCGAGTACCTCCTCGAGGAGGTACTTGCTGCCTACCGGCCGCACGTCATGCGCTCCCTGGTCTTGGTGGTGCTTCGTGGTACTTCGTGGTTCCCTGCTGCGCGCGGCCTGTGGGGCCGACCGTGCCAACTGTAGTGCGGACGGCCGCGGCGGCCCGCTGACAGCCGCATTCCCGGGCCGCAGGTGGCCGCATCCGGCCCCGGGGACGGACCGCGGAGCTGGGAGGTATGACGCGGCAGGCCACCGCTTGGTTGCTCCGCGACCGCCTTCCATTGCGACAAGCAGCACCTTTCCGGTCAACAACTGATCATTCAAGATCGCTCCTGTCAGGACCGGGGGCGGGTTGTCAGTGGCAAGTGGGAGGATGCATCCCGTACGGGTGTGACGGGGCAACAGGAGCCCGCCCGCTCGTGCTTGTACGTGTCGACGCGCCCGTGCGCGGTGGGGAGGCTTCCTGCCAGGCATCCGGGCAGAAGGGACCGCGGACGAGATGCAGATCCGGCTGACCGTCCTCGGGCCGCGCAGCGGCCGAGCGGGGCGCACCTGCGACGTGCTGGTCACCGCGCCCGCGGGGACCGCGCTGAGCGCGGTTTCCGGAGCGCTCGCGTCCGGAGCCGGCTCCGGCCAGCCCGCGCGCTCCTCCGGCTCCTCGGTCGCGCTCTATTCGGGCGCCGAGCGGCTCGACCCGGGCGCCCTGCTCGGCATGCCACCGCTCGTGGACGGCGCCGTGCTGTCCCTGCACACCCCCGCCGAGCAGCACGCGGAGCCGCCGTCGGGCGCGTCCGCCCCGGCCCGGCTGTGCGTCATCGGCGGCCCGGACTCCGGCGGCGTCCATCTGCTGCAGGGCGGCCAGGTCAGGATCGGCCGCTCCGCCGAGGCCGATGTCCCGCTGGACGACCCCGACGTCTCCCGGCTGCACTGCACCGTCACGGTCGCGGCCGACGGCCGGGTCACCGTCGCCGACCTCGGCTCGACCAACGGCACCACCGTCGACGACCGCCCCGTCGGGGAGCGGCCGGTCGCGCTCTCGCCCGGCGCGCTGCTGCGGATCGGCGAATCGACGCTCCACCTGGAACCGGGCCCGCGGGACGCGGCCGTTCCGGCGGCGCCCGACAGCGAGGGCCATCTGCGGGTCACCCTCCCCCCGGGGAACGCATCCACGACCGGACGGACCGGCGGGACGACACGGGCAGCCGGTGGCCACGGCTCGGCCACGTACCCCGGCCCCCGTCCGGAGTCCGCGCCCGCGGCCCACACGAGTCCCGAGGCGGCCGCCATGCCGCCGCGGCCGTCCGCGCCGCCCGTCCCGCCCGCCGCCGGGCCCTCGCGCCGACTGGACACCCCGCGCAGCGGTTCGCACGGCTACGCCGACCACGCCGAGGGGACGGACGACTCGGCGGCCACCTACGGCCGCGGCGAACGGCTCCGGCCGGACGACACCGTGCAGGTGCGGGTGCCGAAGCCGCCGCAGCCCGGCGCAGGGCGGGTCGCCGGGACCATAGGAGCCTGGGCACGGCGGCTGGCGGCCGGCCGGACCGGGACCGGCGGGGCGGGCCAGGGCGCGGACGGCGCCCGGCTGGCCGCCGAGGCGGCCGCGCTGCGCGAGCGCTGGCCGGACCCGGCCACCGTGCTGCTGACCGCGCTGGGCCCCGGCCGCCGGCTGTGGGAGCGCGGGCCCGACCACCCGGACGCGCTGACGCTGCGGCTGGGCACGGCCGATCTGCCGTCGGAGGACGGCGCGGGCACCCTGCGCACCGTCCCCTTCACCGTCGACCTGCGCGATCCGCACACCTTCGCGCTCGGCCTCGCCGGGCCCCGGCCGCGGCTGGCCGGGCTGGCCCGCGCGGTGCTGGCGCAGGCCTGCGCGCTGCACTCCCCCAGCACGCTGGAGCTCGTCCTGATCAGTGCGGACCGCTCGCGCGGCGCCGAGCAGCGGGCCGACGAGTGGTCCTGGCTCAACTGGCTGCCGCAGCTGCGTCCCGCGCACGGCCAGGACTGCCGGCTGCTGCTCGCCTTCGACCGCGACCAGGCCGCGGCACGCGTCACGGAGCTGGCCCGCCGGCTGGAGGAAGGGCCGCTGGGCTCCGGCTGGGCCGCCGCCGCCCCGGAGGCCGTCGCCGAGGCCGCGGCCCACCGCGAGGGCCCGTACACCCTGGTCGTCGTGGACGGCGACCCCGGTTCCGCGACGCTGCGCGACACCCTCGAACGGATAGCGGCCGCCGGTCCCTCGGTCGGGATGCATGTGCTGTGCCTGGCCGAGTCGCCGGACCGGCTCGCGACGGAGTGCGGCGCCGTCGCCCAGTTGTCGGGCGATGTGGCGACGACCCTGCGGATGGATCCGTACGGGCCGGCGCAGGTCGTCGTCGACGCGGTCTCGCCCGCGTGGGCGGAGCGTTTCGCGCGGGCGCTCGCGCCGCTGCGGGAGACGGACACGGCGGCGCCGCGCGCCCGCAACGCGCTGCCGCGCACCGTGCGCCTGCTGGACGCGCTGGATCTGGCGCTGGCCACCCCCGCGAAGATCACCGCCCGCTGGGACGGCACCCCGGACGACGCGGACGCCCAGGAGGCCGGACAGGACGGCGGGCGGCCGGCCCTCACCGGTTACGCACGGGCCGGGGGCCGCGCCCTGGCGGTGCTGGGCTCGGGCTCCGGCGGCCGGGTCGTCGTGGACCTGGCGGCCGAGGGGCCGCATCTGATGGTGGGCGGCGCCGCCGGTTCGGGGAAGACCGAGCTGCTGCGGTCGATCGCGTCCGCTCTCGCCGCCGCCGAGCGGCCGGACCGGCTGGCGCTGGTCCTGGTCGACGGCGCGGGCACCGAGCGCGGCGAAGGACTGCGCGCGGTCACGGACCTGCCGCATGTCTCGACGTATCTGGCCGCCTCCGACCCGACCCGCATGCGGGAGTTCGCCCAGGCGCTCGGCGCGGAGCTCAAGCGCCGCGAGGAACTGCTCGGCGGCCAGGGCTTCGGCGAGTGGCACGCGGACCGGATGGTGACCGTGCCACGGCAGTCGACGGCGCGCGACGGCGGGCGGGGCGACGGCCGCAAACCGTCCGAGCAGGGCGCGCTGCGCGTCCAGACCCGCAGCGACTCCGCACTCCCCCGGCTGGTGGTCGTGGTCGACGACTTCGACGCACTGGTGGCGCCGGGGCTCGGCAGTACCGGCCGCCCGGCGGCCGGTTCCGTCGTGCGGGCACTGGAGGCGGTGGCCCGCGAGGGCGAGCGGCTCGGCGTGCACCTGATCGCGTCGACGGGGCGCCCGGAGCGCACCTCGGGGACCGAGGCGGACGAACGGTCACGGCTGCGGATCGCGCTGCGCACCGAGGATCCCGCGTCGGCCGCCCTGCTGGTCCATGTCGAGGATCCGGCGGGGCTGGACGAGGAGGTGCCCGGCCGCGGCTATCTGCGCCGTCCCGGCGGCGCGGTGGCGCCGTTCCAGGCGGGCCGGGTCAGCGGACGCATCCCCCGTACGGCGACGCTGCGGCCCACGGTCGTACCGCTGGAGTGGGAGCGGATGGGCGACCCGCCGACCCGCCGGCCGCTGCGCGAGCTCGGCAACGGGCCGACGGACCTGGCGCTGCTCGCCAGCGCGCTGCAGCGGGCCGCGGAGTCCGCGGGGGCGGGCCCGGCCCAGCCGCTGGTGTGACCGAGGCGCGACCGCCGGCTCCGGCGGATCGGGCGGGGGCCCAATTCTCCGGTGATTAAACCCCTCTGACGCCGCATCACGTCAAGGTCACGATCAACCCCTATACCCCGCCCATGCCCTTGCGTCGCCGATCGGCCCGGGCGTAGGACAGACGGACCGGACCGAGGGGATGAGCAGATGCGTACATTCAGCACGCGCGCGCACAACCACCAGGCACGAACCGCGCTGGCCGTTGTGGCGGCCGCCGCACTGGCGCTCACCGCGGCCGGCTGCGGCAGTGACGACAAGAAGGACGCGGGGCCGTCATCGGGCGCTCCGTCGGCCTCGTCGTCGGGGCTCCAGTTGCCGGATCTCAAGGGCCAGAAGCTCGAAGTGGCCGCCGTGTGGACCGGCGCCGAGCAGAAGAACTTCCGAGGTGTGCTGGACGAGTTCGAGAAGCGCACCGGTGCGAAGGTGACGTTCGTCCCGACGGGCGACAGCACCTCCACCTTCCTCGGGACGAAGATCCAGGGCGGGGCGCCGCCGGATGTGGCGTTCCTGCCACAGGTCGGCGTGCTGCACCAGTTCGCGGACAAGGGCTGGCTCAAGCCGATCGGGCCCGAGGCCCAGGCGCAGCTGACCAAGAACTTCTCGAAGGGCTGGCAGGATCTCGGCGCCTACCAGGGCAAGCAGTACGGGGTCTACGCCAAGGCCGCCAACAAGTCGCTGGTCTGGTACAACACCGCGGCCTTCCAGCAGGCGGGCGTCACCGAGCCGAAGACGTGGGACGACTTCCTGAAGGCCGCGGAGACGGTCTTCGAGTCGGGCACGCCCCCGGTATCGGTCGGCGGCGCGGACGGCTGGACCCTCACCGACTGGTTCGAGAACGTCTATCTGAGCCAGGCCGGCCCCGAGAAGTACGACCAGCTCGCGCAGCACAAGATCAAGTGGACCGATCCGTCCGTGAAGGACGCGCTGACCACGCTGGCCGGGCTCTTCGGCAAGAAGGACCTGATCGCGGGCGGCCAGAGCGGCGCGCTGCAGACCGACTTCCCGAAGTCGATCAGCCAGACGTTCACCGGCACCCCGCCCGGTGCCGCGATGGTCTACGAGGGCGACTTCTCCGCCGCGGTCATCTCCTCCAGCACCAAGGCGAAGGTCGGCACCGACGCCAAGGTGTTCCCCTTCCCGGCCGTCGGCAGCGGCAAGCCGCCCGTGGTCAGTGGCGGTGACGTCGCCGTGGTGCTGAAGGACGGCAAGGGCGCGCAGGCGCTGCTGACCTTCCTCGCCTCGACGGACGCGGCGCAGGTGTGGGCGAAGCCCGGCGGCTACGTGTCGCCGAACAAGTCGCTGGACCTGGCGGCCTATCCCGACGAGGTCTCGCGCGCGATCGCCAAGGCGCTGATCTCGGCGGGCGACGACTTCCGCTTCGACATGTCCGACCAGGCTCCCGCCGCCTTCGGCGGTACCAAGGGCGAGGGCGAATGGAAGGACCTGCAGGACTTCCTGGTGAAGCCGACCGACGTGGCGGGCGCCCAGGCGAAACTCGAAGCGGACGCCGCCAAGGCGTACAAGAACTGAGGCACCGGTGGCCTCGACGGTGACCACGGGGGGCGCGGCCGCGGCCGGCCCGCCTCCCGTGAAGCGCAAGTCCCTGATGGGCACCCGCCCCTGGGTGGCACTGGTCTTCCTGCTGCCCGCGCTGGTGCTGCTCGGCTCGCTGGTGCTGTACCCGATCGGGTACACGATCCAGCGCAGCCTCTTCGACGCGGACAACTCGGCGTTCGTCGGCCTGAAGAACTTCGGCGAGGTCTTCACCGACCACAGCAATCTGACGGCCGTCAAGAACAACGCGATCTGGGTGGTCATCGCCCCGGTGGTGGCCACCGCGCTGGGCCTGATCTTCGCGGTGCTGACCGAACGGGTCTCCTGGGGCACGGCCTTCAAGCTCGTCGTCTTCATGCCGATGGCGATCTCGATGCTGGCGGCCGGCATCATCTTCCGGCTGGTCTACGAGAACGACCCGGACCGCGGCGTCGCCAACGCGGTCGTGGTCGGCATCCATGACACCTTCGCCGAGGCGTCCGCCTATCCGGGCGCCAGACCGCGTCCGAACGCCGATCTCGCACCGTCGGCAGGCGGCTCGTTCACCACCAAGGCGCAGGCGCAGCCGGGCACGGCGGCGGCGCTGCCGCTGATCGGCGTCCCGCAGAACAAGCTGCCGGGTGACACGCAGGACGCCAAGGCCGCCGCGCCGGCGGCGGACGGCGGTGTCTCGGGCACGGTGTGGCTGGACTTCAAGCCCGGTGGCGGCGGCACGACCGGCGCGATCGACCCGGGCGAGAAGGCGCTGCCCGGCGTCAAGGTCGAGGCGGTGAAGGACGGGAAGGTCGTCGCGTCGGCGAAGTCCGGGGACGACGGCACGTTCGCGCTGCCGGCCTCGGCGGCCGGCGCCCGGCTGCGGCTGCCCTCGTCCAACTTCGCCACCCAGTACAACGGGGTGGACTGGCTCGGTCCGAGCCTGGTCACGCCGTCGATCATCGTCTCGTACATCTGGATGTGGGCGGGCTTCGCGATGGTGCTGATCGCGGCCGGCCTGGCGGGCGTGCCGCGTGAACTGCTGGAGCAGGCACGGGTGGACGGCGCGAACGAGTGGCAGGTGTTCCGGAAGATCACCGTGCCGCTGCTGGCACCGGTGCTGGTGGTGGTCCTCATCACGCTGATGATCAACGTGCTGAAGATCTTCGACCTCGTCTACATCATCGCCCCGGGTGCCTCCCAGAGCGACGCCAACGTGCTCGCCCTGCAGCTGTACCTGAAGTCCTTCGGCGGCGGCAACGACCAGGGCGTCGGCAGTGCGATCGGCGTCCTTCTGCTGCTGCTCGTCCTGCCCGTGATGATCTTCAATATCCGGCGGCTGCGCAGAGAGGCACGACGATGAGCGCGATCGCGGCGAAACTCGCCTCCTGGGTCAGCGGAGGCGCGGTACGCGTCTTCCTCATCGTGGTCGCGCTCTTCTGGCTGCTGCCGACCATCGGTCTGCTGCTGTCCTCCTTGCGCGACCCCACGGACATCGCGGCGTCCGGCTGGTGGAAGGTCCTCAGCGCCCCCTCCCAGCTCACCGTCTCCAACTACAAGTCGCTGCTCAGCAACGACACCGTCGTCAACTCGCTGGTCAACACCATCCTGATCACCGTCCCCACCACGCTGCTCGTCGTCGTCATCGGCTCGCTGGCCGGCTACGCGTTCGCGTGGATGGACTTCCGGGGCCGCGACTGGTGGTTCCTGGCCGTGGTGGGCCTGCTGGTGGTCCCCATCCAGGTGGCGCTGATCCCGGTCGCCCAGCTCTTCGGGAAGATCGGCATCTTCGGCGACATCACCGGCGTCGTGCTCTTCCACACCGCCTTCGGCCTGCCGTTCGCGATCTTCCTACTGCGGAACTTCTTCGCCGAGATCCCGCGCGAACTGCTGGAGGCTGCGCGGCTGGACGGAGCCGGCGAGCTGCGGCTCTTCACCACCGTGATCATGCCGCTGGGCGGCCCCGCCATCGCCTCATTGGGCATCTTCCAGTTCCTGTGGGTGTGGAACGACATGCTGGTGGCGCTGATCTTCGCCGACAGCGACTCGCAGCCGATCACCGTCGCGCTGCAGCAGCAGGTCAGGCAGTTCGGCAGCAACATCGACATCCTCGCGCCGGGCGCGTTCGTGTCCATGGTCATCCCGCTCGTGGTGTTCTTCGCCTTCCAGCGGCAGTTCGTCTCGGGGGTGATGGCCGGCGCCGTGAAGTAGCCCGCGCCCACCCGCGGGAAGCTCACCCCTGGACGCCGTAACCAGATCACTCTCCGCGACGTTGCGCCCCATATAACGGGCACAGGCCGCGTACGTCATTGTTCATCCGATAACCGAGCAATCCTCGTGTGTACGCGGGCGCCCGTCCACAGCGCCCGCGTCAACACCTGGATGTCCCTTGCCCCGGTTCAGCGTCATCGTTCCCGCCTACAAGGTTCAGGCCTATCTGCACGCCTGCCTGGAATCCGTAACGACCCAGTCCTTCACCGACTTCGAGCTGATCGTGGTGAACGACGGCTCCCCGGACGGCAGCGGCGAGATCATCGACGAGTTCGCCGGCCGCGACCGCCGGATCACCGCCATCCACCTCCCCGAGAACGTCGGCCCCGGCCACGCCCGCAACGCCGGGCTGATCCGCGCCACCGGCGACTACCTGCTCTTCCTCGACGCCGACGACAGCCTCGCCCCCGGCTCCCTGCTGGCGATCACGGACCGCCTCAAGGAGACCGGCGGCCCCGACATCCTCGTCTTCGACTACGAGCGCACCTACTGGAACGGCGAGGCGCGGCGCAACGGCCTGGCCGGACACCTGAGCCAGACCGGGCCGGAGACGTTCACCCTCGGTGACCGCCCGGAACTGCTCCAGCTCCTCACCGTCGTCTGGAACAAGGCCTACCGCCGGGAGTTCGCCGAGCGGGTGGACCTCACCTTCCCGCCCGGCTACTACGAGGCCACCGCGTGGACGTACCCGGCGCTGCTGGCCGCCGGCACCATCGCCGTCCTGGACCAGGTGTGCGTCCGCTACCGGCAGCGCCGCCGCGGCACCGTCCTCGGCACCACCAGCCGCCGGCACTTCGACATCTTCAAGCAGTACGACCGGGTCTTCGCCTTCCTCGACAGCCATCCCCGGCTGGAGCACTGGCGGCCGGCCCTCTTCCGCCGGATGCTCGACCACCTCACCACCGTCTACAACTCCCCCGACCGGCTGCCGCGTTCATCGCGCGCCGACTACTTCAAGCGGTGCCGCGCCTACTACCGCCGGCACCGCCCGCGGGCCTTCCGCGCCCCCACCCCGTTCGGCCAGGCGGGGCTGCGCTACCTCCTGGTGCGCCTCGGGGCCCGCCGCGCCTTCCAGGCGCTCGGCGGCGTCCACCGGACACGGCTGCGGGCGCAGGCCCGGGTCGCCGCCCGGTACGGCCGGATCCGCGAGGCGGCGCTGCGGCTGCACTACCGCCTGCAGCGGCGCCGCGCCCTCGACCAGGAACTGGCGGTCTTCTCCGCGTACGGGGACCGGGGCTACGTCTGCAACCCGGCCGCGATCGAGACCCGGCTGCGCGAGCTGGCGCCGCACATCCGCACCGCCTGGGTCACCACCCCCGAGCACGCCCACACCCTGCCGCCCGGCGTACGCCGCCTGCAGCCGGGCTCGGCCGCGTTCTGGACGGCAATGGCCCGGGCCAAGTACCTGGTCACCAACGACGACCTGCACCCCCGCTACGCCAAGCGCGCCGGCCAGCTCACCCTCCAGACGCACCACGGCACCCCGCTCAAGCACATGGGCCTGGACCTGCGGGACTTCCCGGCCGCCGCGAGGTCGACGGACTTCGCACAGGTCCTCGCCCAGGCGGACCTCTGGGACTACAACCTGTCGTCCAGCCGGCACTCGAGCCTCACCTGGGAACGCGCCTACCCGTCCGGCTTCACCACCCTGGAGTACGGCCAGCCCCGCAACGACGTCTACCAGCGCGCCACCACCGACGACGTGCTGCGCATCCGCGCCGAACTGGGCATTCCGCGCGACTCCACGGCCGTGCTGTACGCACCCACCCACCGCGACTACCGCGCCGGATTCCACGCCGATCTCGACGTGGAAAGGATCGCCCGCGAACTTGGCCCCGGATTCACGGTCCTGATGCGCACACATCACCTCTACGACACCGGCGCCCAGCACGCTGCCGGACAGCCGGCCTTCCTCGATGTGTCCCGGCACCCGTCCGTCGAACAGCTGTGCCTGGCCTCGGACGTGCTGCTGACCGACTACTCGTCGCTGATGTTCGACTACGCCAATCTCGACCGGCCGATCGTCATCCATGCCGAGGACTGGGAGGTCTACCGTGCCTCGCGCGGAGCCTACTTCGACATCACCGCGCACCCGCCCGGCCTCCTCGCGCGCAGCGAGGACGAGTTGATCGACATCCTCGCGACCGACGCCTGGCGCGGGCCCCGCTCGGCCCAGCTGCGCGCCGCCTTCCGCGAACGCTTCTGCCCGTACGACGACGGATACGCCGCGGAGCGCGTCGTCCGCCGGCTGTTCCTGGAGAACCGCGGGGACACCCTCCCGTCGGTGATCCCGCTCCAGGACCGCCGCCCGGCGCCCGCCCCCGGCCATGTGCGCGCGCTGTCCAGCCGCCCGCACACCGGAACCCTCTCCGCCTCACTCGCGCCCAGCTGAACGGAACACCCATGGAAGCCCCCACCAAGCCCACCGAGCAGCTCCCCACCCCCACCGAACTGGCCGAGGTGAAGGGCTGGTTCTTCCCGGCCGACCAGCTGCTCTTCGACTGGCTGCTCAGCCGTCAGCAGGAGCGCACCGAACCGGGCGATCTGCTCGAAGTGGGCGTGTACATGGGCAAGAGCGCCATCTTCACGGGCTCCTACCGACGTGAGGGAGAGCGCTTCACCGTCTGCGACCTGTTCGACGCGCCCGCCGAGGACACCGACAACAGCGCGGAGATGGCCAGGTCGTACTCCACGCTCACCCGGCGGGCGTTCGAGGCGAACTACCTCTCCTTCCACGAGGAGCTGCCGACGGTCGTGCAGGGCCTGTCCTCGGTGGTGCCCGACCATGTCACCGCCGACAGCTGCCGGTTCGTCCACATCGACGCCTCGCACCTCTACGAGCACGTCCACGCGGACATCACCGATGCCCGGGACCTGCTGAAGGCGCACGGCGTGGTCGTCCTCGACGACTTCCGCGCCGAGCACTGCCCCGGCGTCGCCGCCGCGGCCTGGCAGGCCGTGACCACCGGCGGACTGCACGTCATCTGCATCACCGAGCGGAAGCTCTACGGCACCTGGGGCGACCCGGCGGCCGTGCGCGCCGAGCTGCTGACCTGGCTGGAGACCCGTGAGGACCTCTGGCACGAGGTGCAGAGCGTCGCCGGCGAACAGCTCATCCGCATCAACGGACGGAAGGCGGCCCTGCCGGCCCAGCCCGCCTCCCGCCACCAGGCCACCACCAAGACCCCGGCGGCCCCCGCGGTCAGCCCGGCACCGGCAACCGTGGCGCCCGCACCCGCGAAGCGCCGCCGCTCCCCGCTGCGGCGCTTCGCGGTGAACGTGCTGCCGCCGTTCATCACGAAGGCAGTGGTGAGCCGCCGCGGCTGACGAGCGGGGAGGGCAACACCACTTTCCGGGCGACTACGTTGGGCGATGGAACAGCTACGCTGTGTCGACCAGATCGCCACGCCGGGTCGAGCAGGCCCGGCGACGGGAGGGGACGGGGTCGTAGGCGCGGGGGTCCGAAATGCTGCCGTGTATGTGTGGGCCGCCAGGCCCACACATACACGATTTCGGACCCCGCGCCGGAGAGCCCGGCCCCGGCACCCGCACCCGGAAAGGCCCGAGCCGCCGTATGACGCCCCGACTGACCGTCGTCGTCCCCGTCCACAACGTCGAGCAGCACCTGGAGGAATGCCTCCGGTCGGTCGCGGAACAGACGCTGGACGCACTCGATGTGGTGATGGTCGACGTCACGGACGGGGACGCGGACCATGCCCCGGAGATCGCGCGGCGGTTCGCCGCGAACGACCGGCGCTTCCGGCTGGTACGAGCCGCGCGGCCGGACGCACGGGGCGTCGGTCACGCCCGCAACGCGGGCGCCAGGCAGGCGGATCCCCGCACCACGTACCTGGCCTTCCTCGACGGTGACGACACCCTCCCGCCCCGCACGTACGAAAAGCTGGTGACCCGGCTGGACCGCTCGGGCGCGGACCTCGCCACCACCGCCGCCGCACAAGTCACGACCACGGCGACCACCACCCACATCACCCGGGACGGCGCCCTCCTCGCGGACCGTTCGGCGACGAACAAGGTGTTCCGCCGCACCTTCTGGGACCGCCACGCCCTCACGTTCCCCGAAGACGTCCGCCACGAGGACGGCGCGGTCACGATCCCCGCGCACTTCCTCGCCGAGGCCGTCGACGTCCTGCCCGAGCGCGAGCGCGACCGGCACCAGCCCCACCCCCGCCCGGCGAACCGCCGCCGCACCGACGTCCAGGACCTGCGGGACCGCTTCGCGGCCGTCGACGGCGTCAGCCGTTTCCTCGCCGGCACGTCGACGTCCATGTCAGCGTCGACGCCAACGCACAAGCGGGAGGCGCTCAAGCGGGAGTACGACCGTTCCATCCTCTCCGGTGACCTGCTGGACTGCGCCGGGGCGCTGCCGATGGCAGGCCCCGAGTACCGCGAGGTCTTCATGGACCGCGCCCGGGACTTCCTCGCCCGCGTCGACCCCTCCCTCCACGGGGAACTCCCGGTCGGGCTGCGGATCACGTGCCACCTCATCCGCGAGGGCCGGCTCGACGACCTGCTCGCCGCGCTCGCGCACGAGGAGCGCAACCACGCCGGCTTCACCGTCGCGGGCCCCCCGCTCCGCAGGCGCGCCGAGATCCCCGACGGCGCGCGCGCCGGTGGCACGATCCGGCTGCCGTACGACGTGGCCGCGCTCTCCGCGGCCGACCTCCCCGTACGGTCCCGCCTGCTGGAAACGCGCTGGCAGGACGGCAAGCTCGTCCTCAGGGGCTATGCGTACATCCAGAACCTGGACGCCTCCGCGAAGCGCAGGTCGCTCAAGACCGCGGTCCTGACGTCGGGCCGCCGCAAACTCCTGGTCCCGCTGCGTACCGTGCCGGTCCCGGAGGCCACGGACGCCTCGCGGCAGGAGCAGCACTGCTACGACTGGTCCGGCTTCGAGATCACCGTCGACCCCAAGCGGCTGCGGCGCGGCGGCCGGTGGACCGCGGGCCGGTGGCGGCTGGGCGTCACCGTGGCGACCTCCGGCGTCGTCAGGACCACCGAGGTGCACGCCGGGGACACCGGCTCCGGCGCCTCACCGGTGCCGCATCCGCTGGGCGACGGGCTGCGCCTCGTCCCCTGCTTCGAGGACGGCCGGCTGCGGCTGTCGGTCGAACCGGTCGAGGTCCGGCTGACCGGCCACCACGCAGTGGACGACGACACCGTCGAAGTGCTCGCCGTCAACAGCGGCACGGAGCAGCCGCGGACCCTGCTCCTGACCCACCGCGCCTCCGGGGCGTTCCTCGAATACCCCGCCGTCTGCCGGCCGGCCGGCTCCGCCGGAAAGCCCGGAAGCGTCGTCACCGCCCGGTTCTCCCTCGCCGACCTGGCGACCGCCCGCGCCACCGCCACCACTCCAGCCCCCGCCGACGGGACCGGCAGCGGCACCGACGGCCCGGCGGGCGCCTCCCCCGGGGCGAGCGCGACCTGGGACGTCGCCTTCACCCTGGCCGACGGGTCGACCCGGATCGCCGTCGGCCCGTCGCTGTCGCCCGGCCGGTACGCGCTCGGCACCGACCCCCTGCTCGGCGGGCTCCACCGTGAGCTGGTCCTCGGGGTCACCGCCGCCGGCGACCTGGAGCTGCGGGACCGTACGCTCCGCGCCGTGGCCGACCAGGTGGGACTGCAGGCGGACGGTTCGCTGCTCATCGAGGGCGAACTGCCGGCCAGGACCCCCGAGGGAGCCGAACTGGTGCTGCGGCACGGCACCCACCGGGCGGAGGCAGCCTTCCCGGTCACCGCGGACGGGGACCGTTTCAGCGTGACCGTCCGGCCCGCGGAGGCCGCGCCGACCGAGGGGCACTGGTACCTCCACCTGCGCACCGGCAGCGCGGAGAACACCGACGTCACCGGCGAGACCCCCGTCCACGTGGCCCCCTGCGCGTTCCCGTCGCTTCCTCTCCCGCTCCCGGTCCCGACGCAGCTGCCGGACGCCGACCGGGCCCTCACGCTGGACCGCCGCTGCCACGACCAGCTGTTCCTGGACGCCGGTCCCACCGTGGCGCCGGAGGACCGCGGCCCGTACCGCGGCCGCCTGCTGCGCGAGCGGCACTATCCGCAGGCCCGCGCCCGTACGCTGCGCGACACCGTGCTGTACAGCAGCTTCGACGGGCGCCAGTACTCCGACTCGCCGCGCGCCGTGCACGAGGAGCTGGTGCGCCGCGGCGCCGCCCTGGACCACCTGTGGGTGGTCGGCGACGCCCGTGTGCAGCTGCCGCCCACCGTGCGCGCCGTCACCCATGGCAGCGCGGCGTGGCACGAGGCGCTCGCCCGCAGCCGTCATCTGGTCACCAACACCCACCTGCCCGCCTGGTTCGAGCGGCGCGAGGGCCAGCGGGTCGTCCAGACCTGGCACGGCACCCCCGTCAAACGCATCGGCCAGGACCTGGCCGGCACCCTGTGCGCCGACCTCGCCCACCTGTGGCCGCAGCCCCTGCGCGGCCACCAGTGGGACGTACTGATCTCCCCGAACCCGTACAGCACCCCGCTGCTGCGCCAGGCGCTCGGTTACGACGGTGAGGTCGTCGAGACCGGGCTGCCGCGCACCGATCTGCTCTTCGCCGACGACCGGGACAAGCTCGCCGAGGAGGTCCGCACCCAGCTCGGTCTCCCGGCGGACAAGCGGGTCGTCCTGTACGCCCCCACCCAGCGCGACGACCGGGCGTACGACGACCGGCACTACCGGCTGGACCTGGCCCTGGACCTCGCCGCCGCCGAGTCGGCGCTCGCCGCCGACCACGTGCTCCTGGTGCGCGCCCATCCGCTGGTCGCGGACCGGGTGCCGGTCAACGGCGGCGGTTTCGCCCGCGATGTGTCCGGCTACCCGGATCTCGCCGAGCTGCTGCTGATCGCGGACGTGCTCGTCACCGACTACTCGTCCGTGATGGCCGACTTCGCCAACACCGGGCGCCCCATGCTGTTCCTCACGCCGGACCTGGACCACTACCGGGACACCGTCCGCGGTTTCTACCTCGATTTCGAGGCCCAGGCGCCCGGCCCGCTGCTGCGCAGCACCGACGACCTGATCGGCGCGTTGCGCGATCTGGACTCCGTCATCCGGCGCAGTGCGGAGAGCTATGCCCGTTTCCACACCGCTTTCTGCCCCCTGGACGACGGCTCGGCCGCCTCCCGGGTCGCTGACCTGCTGTTTTCCGATCAAGGGTGAGAGCCCGCCGGCCACCGTGCCGGACGGCCCTGGTATTTGCGTTCTCCGCGCTGCTAGCGTTCACGTAAACCGGGCTGGTTTCACCCCGGCTGGTGTTGATCGCGTCAGACTCGATTGTTCGCTGAGCGACCGAGCAGCGTGAGCCAGGAATCCCCCTGCTTCGGCTGGGGGAGGATTCAAGAAGAGTGCCTCCCGTCCAGGTCGGCTCAGACAGGGTCGCCCGCCGCCGGTCCCCGGGCCGGGCCCGGCCTCTCGTCACCCAGCGTTCTTCCCGTTCATCCCAGAGAAAGCTACTCCGGCTGATGTCCGACACCTCGCAGGACCGTAAGAGCACCGCCGACGCCAACTACACCGAGCGTCTGGCGACCCTGGAAAAGGCCGGCATCAAGCGGCTGCTTCCCACGCAGGCCCCGTACCGCTGGAACCTGCGCCGCCTGAAGCTGGGCCGGGTGCTCGACATCGGCTGCGGACTGGGCCGGAACCTGCAGAACTGCGGTCCGGACAGCGTGGGTGTGGACCACAACCCGACGTCGGTGGCGACCGCCCGTGAGCGCGGTCTGACCGCGTACACCCCGGAGGAGCTGGCCGAGGCCGCGGACTGCGGGCCCGGTTCGTTCGACAGCCTGCTCTGCGCGCACGTGCTGGAGCACCTGGACGAGGACGTCGCGTCCGGTCTGCTCGCCCAGTACCTGCCGTACCTCAAGCCCGGCGGCTCGGTGGTGCTCATCACCCCGCAGGAGGCCGGCTACCGCACGGACGCCACGCATGTGCGCTTCGTCGGCTTCGAGGAGCTGCGGGCCTACGCCGACGAGGCGGGTCTGACCACGAAGCGCACGTACTCCTTCCCGTTCCCCCGCGCGGCCGGGAAGATCTTCCCCTACAACGAGTTCGTCCTGGTCTCCTCGGCTCCGACGGCCTGACCGGCCGCACTCCGCGAACCAGCCGCGCCCCCGTCCACCCGGTCCGCCGGGAGGGCGGGGGCGCAGTCGTCCCCGCGGGGCGGAACACGGCCGTGGAGCATCCTTTTCCTGGCCGGATTCCCCTGCCATGCACAGGAGTTCGGACCGATAGCATCGTTCCTCGATCGCCAATCGGGGGTGCCGGACATCGCCAGCAACGACAGCGACAGCGGCGACGCGCCCGGCGCTCTCGGCGCACTGCGGCCGGACGATCCCCGCGAGATCGCCGGGTACCGGCTGCTCGCCAGGATCGGCGAGGGCGGCCTGGGCACCGTCTATCTGTCGCACACCCCGGGCGGGCAGCCCGCGGCCCTGAAGGTGATCCGCCGGGAGTACGCGCGGGACAAGGAGTTCCGCCGGCGTTTCCAGCGGGACGTGCGGGCCGCACGGGACGTCCGGGGCTACCACGTCGTCCCGATCGTCGGCCATGACTCCACCGGGGACCGGCCCTGGCTGGCCACCGCCTACGTACCCGGCCTCTCCCTCGACGACGCGCTCACCGCCTTCGGGCCGCTGCCGCTCCCCGCCGCCCTGCAGCTGACCGGCTGTGTGGCCGAGGGGCTGCGCGCGGTGCACGCCGGCGGCATCGTGCACCGCGATCTCCAGCCGGGCAACGTCCTGCTCAGCGACGACGGTCCCTGGCTGGCCGACTTCGGCATAGCCAGGGCCGCCGAATCCACCCGTCCGACGCGTGGCGGCGGCCTCATCACGACCCCGCAGTACATGTCGCCCGAGCACGCCAACGGGGACGCCCTCACGCCCGCCAGCGACATCTTCTCGCTCGGCCTGCTCGCCGCGGTGGTCGCGACCGGCCGCCATCCGTACGGCGAACTCGGTCCCGGCGGCCCCATCAGCCTCGCCACCCGGATCGCCAACACCGCCCTCCGGCCACCGGACCTGTCCGGCTACCCGGACCTGTTGCGACCGGTACTGGAGCGCTGTCTGGCCGCCGATCCCGCCGACCGGCCCGAGCCCGCCGAACTGGCCGGACTGTGCGAGCGGGCCGCCGGACGGCCGCTGCGCGATGTCACCGACTGGCTGCCCGAGCCGCTGACGGCGGAGATCGTCCGGCGCGCGGCCGCGGCCCAGCGGCCGCCCGAGCCGGAATCCATGACATTAGGCGACTCGGCACCGGACTCCGCACCGGACCCTTCCGCCGAGCCGGCTCCCGGCAACCTCTTCGGCCCGGTCGTCTCCACCTGGTCCAACTGGGGCACCGCCACACCCGACGTACCGCCGGTGGGCGGCAAGTACCGCCAGCAGACGCTGCTCGCGATCGCCGGCAGCGTCGTCGCCCTGCTCCTCGCGGTGACCCTGACCTTCGCCTTCTTGCGGAACGGCGACCACCGCCCGCCACCGGCCACCCCTTCACCGGCGCCCGGCACCTCGCGGTGCTGCGGAACACCGGTATCGCCCCAGGGGCCGGCACCGAGCGCACCCGTGCCGGGAACGGCCGGCTGACGCACCCCCGAGCGCACGAACGCCGGCCGGGCCCCGGTGTACGGGGTCCGGCCGGCGTTCACGGTCCTGCGTCGGCGTGGGCCTGTCGGCCCCCGCCTCAGCGGCGGGCGCGCAGCAGCGTACGGAACGTCCGCATCGCGACCGACAGGTTCGCGAGGTCGAACTCCTCCGAGCCCTGGATCTCGTCGAGGGTGGTCCTGGCACGGCCGATGAGCGCCGCGTTCTGCTCCTCCCACGCCTTGAAGCGCTGCTCCGGGTTGGAGGTGCCGTTCCCGGCGGACAGCACGTCGGCGGTGAGCGAGGCGTGCGCCGCGAAGAGGTCCTCGCGGATGGCCGCGCGGGCCATCGACTGCCAGCGGTCGGCCCGCGGCAGTTCGATGATGCGGTCCAGCAGCTTGGTGATCTGGAGCCGGTCGGCGAGGTCGTAGTAGATCTCGGCGACCTCGAGCGGGTCCTTGCCGGTGCGGTCCGCGACATCGACGATGTCGAGGGCCGGGAAGGCGGACGAGAAGCCCGCGACCCGGGTGGCCAGTTCCTCCGGGACACCCGCGCCGGTCAGCTCGTCATGGATGCTCTGGTACCACTCCAGGTCGGCGCCGCGCGTCAGCTTCGGCAGCTGGGACCAGACGGTGGCCACCCCGTCGCGGAAGAACTCGATCGTCCCGGCGATCTCCAGCGGCTGCGGCCGGTTGTTGAGCAGCCAGCGCGTGGCACGCTCGACGAGCCGGCGCGAGTGCAGCCGGATCCGGGTCAGCACATCGGCGTCCACGACGTTGTCGAGCGCTTCGACGTCGTCCCAGATCGCGGAGAGCCCGAAGATCGCGCGGGCCGCGGTGTGCGCCCTGACGATCTCCTCGCCGGTCGCGCCGATCTCCTCGCGGAAACGGTGCAGGAAGGTCGTGCCACCGGTGTTGACGGTGTCGTTGACCAGCATCGTCGTGACGATCTCACGGTGCAGCGCGTGGCTCTCGATCTGCGTCTCGAACCGCTCGCGCAGCGGCTTGGGGAAGTAGTCGTGCAGCAGCGTGCGCAGGTACGGATCCTCCGGGAGGTCGGTGTGGATCAGCTCCTCCGCGACAGTGATCTTCGTGTACGCCATCAGCACGGACAGCTCGGGCTGGCTCAGCCCCTGCCCGTTGGCGAGCCGCTCGCGGATCTGCCGGTCGGTGGGAAGGAACTCCAGCGCCCGGTCGAGCCGGCCGTCGCGCACCAGCTTGCGCATGAAGCGCTGGTGGGCGTGGAGCAGGCTGGACGCCTGCGCCATGCCGTTCCCGAGCGCGACGTTCTGCGCGTAGTTGTTGCGCAGCACCAGGCTGCCGACCTCGTCGGTCATCGCGGCGAGCAGCGTGTTGCGCTGCTTGACGGTCAGATCGCCGTCCGCGACCACGCTGTTGAGCAGGATCTTGATGTTGACCTCGTGGTCCGAGGCGTCCACGCCGGCGCTGTTGTCGATCGCGTCGGTGTTGATCCGGCCGCCGTTGAGCGCGAACTCGATACGGCCGAGCTGCGTCAGCCCCAGGTTGCCGCCCTCGCCGACGACCTTGACCCGCAGGTCCGCGCCGTCGACGCGGATCGCGTCGTTGGCCTTGTCGCCGACGTCGGTGTGCGATTCGGTCGAGGCCTTGACGTAGGTGCCGATGCCGCCGTTCCAGAGCAGGTCCACAGGGGCCTGCAGGATCGCCTTCATCAGCTCGGCGGGGGTCAGCTTGGCGACGTTCCCCTCGATGCCGAGCGCCTTGCGGACCTGCGCGGTGATCGGGATGGCCTTGGCGCTGCGCGGGTGGATGCCGCCGCCCGCCGAGATGAGCGAGCTGTCGTAGTCCGCCCACGAGGAGCGCGGCAGCTCGAACATCCGGCGCCGCTCGGCGTAGGACACCGCCGCGTCGGGGGTCGGGTCCAGGAAGATGTGCCGGTGGTCGAAGGCGGCGATCAGCTGGATGTGCTCGCTGAGCAGCATCCCGTTGCCGAACACGTCGCCCGACATGTCGCCGACGCCGACGACCGTGAAGTCCTCGGACTGCGTGTTGTGGCCCATCTCGCGGAAGTGCCGCTTGACGGACTCCCAGGCGCCCTTGGCCGTGATGCCCATCTTCTTGTGGTCGTAGCCGACCGAGCCGCCGGAGGCGAACGCGTCGCCCAGCCAGAAGCCGTAGCTGACGGCGACCTCGTTGGCGATGTCGGAGAAGGACGCGGTGCCCTTGTCCGCGGCGACGACCAGGTACGTGTCGTCCTCGTCGTGCCGCACCACGCCGTTCGGCGGGACGACCTCGCCGCCCACCAGGTTGTCGGTGATGTCGAGCAGGCCGGAGATGAAGGTCTTGTACGAGGCGATGCCCTCGGCCAGCCACGCGTCACGGTCCACCGCCGGGTCGGGCAGCCGCTTGCCGACGAAGCCGCCCTTGGCGCCGACCGGCACGATCACGGTGTTCTTCACCATCTGCGCCTTGACCAGGCCCAGCACCTCGGTACGGAAGTCCTCGCGCCGGTCGGACCAGCGCAGCCCGCCGCGGGCGACCTTGCCGAAGCGCAGGTGGACACCCTCGACCCGCGGTGAGTACACCCAGATCTCGAAGGCCGGGCGGGGCGCGGGCAGGTCCGGGATCTCCTGCGGGTCGAACTTCATCGACAGGTAGCTGTGCGGCTGCCCGTCGTCGCGGCGCTGGAAGTAGTTGGTGCGCAGCGTCGCCTTGATGAGGGTGAGGAAGGACCGCAGGATGCGGTCCTCGTCCAGCGAGGCGACCTGGTCGAGCGCGCCGTCGAGCTCCTCAAGGAGCCCGTCGGTCAGCTCCTTGCCGGCCCGCTGGTGGTCCGGGGACATCCGGGCCTGGAAGAGGTTCACCAGCAGCCGGGTGGTGTGGACGTTGTTCCGGAGGGTGTCCTCCATGTAGTCCTGGCTGAAGGTGGAGCCGGCCTGCCGCATGTACTTGGCGTAGGCGCGCAGCACCATGGCCTGGCGCCAGTTCAGCCCGGCGCGCAGCACCAGGGAGTTGAAGCCGTCGTTCTCCGCCTCGTCGGTCCAGGTGGCGGCGAACGTCTCCTGGAAGCGCTCACGGGCGTCGTCGCCGAGATCGCCGAGGGAGGGGTCGAGCCGCAGGCCGAAGTCGTACACCCAGGCGCGGGTGTGGTCGGTGCGGCGCAGCTCGTAGGGGCGCTCGTCCACGACCTCGACGCCGAGCTTCTGCAGCACCGGCAGAACGGCGGAGAGCGAGACGGGCGCACCGGTGCGGTAGATCTTGAAGCGGCGCTCCCCGGGAGCCGCGCCGACCGGCTCGTACAGGCTGAGGGTGAAGTCGCCCTCGGGCTTGAGCTGTTCGATGTGCTGCAGGTCCGCGACGGCCGAACGGGGGGTGAAGTCCGCCCGGTAGCCGTCGGGGAAGGCCTGGGCGTAGCTGCGGGTCAGCTCGGCGGCCCGCTCCTCGCCGCATTCGGCGGTGAGCGCCTCGGCGAAGCCGTCGGCCCAGGAGCGGGCCGCCTCGACGAGCCGGGCCTCGATCCGGTCGATCTCGGCCTCGGTGAGGTCGGTGAGGGCCGTGCCGGGCGCCACGCGGACGACGAAGTGCAGCCGGGAGAGCACCGATTCGGTGTTCCAGGCGGTGAAGTCGACGCTGTGGCCGTTCAGCTCGTCCTGGAGGATGTTGGTGAGCCGCAGCCGCACCGCCGTGGTGTAGCGGTCGCGCGGCAGGTAGACCAGCGCGGAGTAGTAGCGGCCGTACTCGTCCTGCCGCAGGAACAGCCGCAGCCGGCGGCGCTCCTGCAGGTACAGCACGCTGGTGACGATGGAGCGCAGCTCGTCGGCCGGGGTCTGGAACAGCTCGTCGCGCGGGTAGGTCTCCAGGATCTGGAGCAGGTCGCGGCCGTCGTGGCTGTCCGGGGTGAATCCGGCGCCCTCCAGCACCTCCTCCACCTTGCGGCGGATCACCGGGACGCGGCGCACCGACTCGGTGTACGCGGCTGAGGAGAACAGGCCCAGGAAGCGCCGCTCGCCGATGACGTTGCCCTCGGCGTCGAACTTCTTCACCCCGACGTAGTCGAGGTAGGAGGGCCGGTGGACGGTGGAGCGGCTGTTGGCCTTGGTGAGGATCAGCAGCTTGTGCTCACGGGCCTTGGCCCGTGCGTCGGCCGGCAGCCGGTTGAACGACGGGGAACCGGGGTGCGTGCCGTCGTCCCCGTGCTGGGGGTCGGAGCGCAGGATGCCCAGGCCGGTGCCGGCGATCGCCGACAGGACGTCCTCGCCGCTGCCGTCCGGGCCGGCGTCGGTGGTCAGCTCGTACTCGCGGTAGCCGAGGAAGGTGAAGTGGTCGTCGGCGAGCCACTTCATCAGCTCCCAGGCCTCGCCGACCTCCTGCTCGGGCAGCGGCGGCGGCGTCGCGGCGAGCTCCTCGGCGATCCGGAGCGTGGCCTCGCGCATCTTCGTCCAGTCCTCGACGGACTCACGGACGTCGGACAGCGCGCCGCGCAACTCCGCGGTGATCTGCTTGAGATCCTCGCGGTCGGTCTCACGGTCGATCTCGACGTGGATCCAGGACTCGGTGAGCGCGTCGTGCGGGAGGTTGTCGGGGTCGCCGCCGTTGTCGTGCAGCGAGCACCCGTTGCCGATGATCTCCAGCAGCTTGCCCGTCACGTCGCGGCGCACCACGATCTGCGGGTGGACCACCACATGGATCGCCCGGTCGGCCTGCGACAGGGCGTTGGTGACCGAGTCGACGAGGAAGGGCATGTCGTCGGTGACGACCTCGACGACGGTGTGGCTGCAGGCCCAGCCGTTCTCTTCGACCGTCGGGGTGTGGACCCGGACATTCGCGGTGCCCTGCGGGCGTACCTCTGCGAGCCGGTGGTGGGACAGTGCCGCGCCGAACACGTCGACCGGATCGCGGTCGAGCAGGTCCTCCGGTGCACTGTGCAGGTAGTAGCGCTGGAGGAACGCGGTCAGCGCCTCTGCGTCGAGGCCCTGGCCGGGGTGTCCCCCTGCCGGGCTGTTCTCAGCTACCCGGGCCGCCCGTACGAGCAGCTCGGCCTTGGCTTCGTCCAGCTTGGTCTGCATGTCCTCTGACTCCTGTCGCGCGCCGTTGCGTGACGTCGGGTGATGGCGCGGCGTCCCGGGGCGCGGGTTCACCGCTACGGGACGACGCTATGCCGGGATACAGGGGCGCCGTACCGTTGTTTACGGATCGGACCCGCCTGCATGGATCAACGCTGATCACGCAGTAAGGCTATCGCTCCGGCCCGGGGGGCTGTCAGGGGACGCCTCTGTATAAAACCTGGCCGGATTCTTGGACCAAATGGACAGCGCGCAAACAGCCGGATGTCCGATCCGGTCAGGCCCCGTCATCCCGGGGCCGGCCGACCGGCCCTGGTCATTCAGGGCCGATCATCCGGACCTGTCATCCCGCGGTGAGCCGCCGGGCGGCCTCGACCGCCTCCGCGAGCGAATCCACCACCGGCACCCCGGCGGCCGCCAGACTGACCCGGCTGTGCGACCCCCCGGTGTACAGAACGGCGTGTGCGCCCGCGTGGGCCGCCGCCAGCGCGTCGTCCACCGCATCGCCGATGACGACGACGCGGTCGGGTGAGACGCCCTCCAGGGCGGCGAGGTGGCGGACCATCTGCTCGGCCTTGCCGCCGCCGGACGGCCCGGTCGCGCCGTCCATCCGGACGAAGTGCCGCTCGATGCCGTGGGTGCGCACGATCGGTATCAGCAGATCGTGCGGGGCGAGCGAACAGAGCGACTGCGTCAGCCCCGCGTGCTGCTGGGCGGCGAGCAGCTCGGCCGCGCCCTCGGCGAGACCGCAGTTCCCCGCCCGCTCCCAGTAGTGCCGGTGGAACGCCTCGTCCATCACCACCCACTCCGCGTCCGTGGGCAGCCGGCCGATCAGCCGCTCGTAGAACTTCGGCACCGGCACGCAGTACAGCTCGCGGTAGCGGTCCAGGGTGATCGGGGACAGGCCGAGCTCGGCGAAGGAGGCGTTCGTGGCCTCCAGCACCGCGTCGATGTCGTGGAAAAGGGTCCCGTTCCAGTCCCACACCAGATGAGCGTTCACGCACCCGACGTTACCCGGCGGGTACGACAGCCCGGCGGCCTCAGCCGATCAGGTTGGGGATCTCCTGCGTCGCGAACCAGAGCAGCTCGTGGTCCTCCGCGCCGTCGACGGTGAACTGGGCGTCGTCGTCGCCCGCGTCGGCCGCACCCAGCGCCAGCGCCGCGGCGGTCACGTCCTGCTCCGCGTCGGTGGCGTCCAGGTGTACGGCGGCGGCATCGCTCATCGACACCACCGCGGCCAGCCGGACCTCGCCGAGGGCGGCGGCGTCCAGCCCGCGGTCCGGGTCGAAGGCGACGGCCGACTCCGGCACGTCCACCGCGAGCACGATGCGGCGGCGCGGGGCGTCGGGGTTCACGGCGAGCTGCCGGAGCGACGCCTGGGCGGCCCGGGTCAGCGCCGCGTACTCCAGCTCCTCGATGTCGTCGGAGACGTACCACTCGCGAAGGCTGGGGGTGACCGCGTAGGCGTCCAGCGGTGCGGGGCCCAGTTCGCCCGCCTTGTGGGCCTCGGCCAGGCCGGACAGGGTCGTGGGGATGTAGACGCGCATGGCCGTCAGCATACGTGCGTAACGGCGCGACCACGCGGATAGGTGAAACGGCCGCCCGCGTCCCGCGCCGGCGGACCGCGTTGTCCCCGCCCCCCGGTGGCGCGTACAACCGGGTTACCGAACGGTAGAAACCGGTGGCCCGGGTACGTACCCGGCCACAACCGGCCGAATCCGGCGGATCCCGCCGGCACCGCACCACGGGGGTATCAGCATGGCCGTCACCTCACCAGCGTCCGCCCGTCCCGGCCCGGCCCGCACCCGCCGGTCCGGGCCGCCCAACCGGCACGACCACCGGCGCCCGCCGGTCCGGGCGGGCCGGCCGGCCGCCGTTCCGCCACACCTGTGGTTCGCCGGCCGGCTGCTCACCGTCCTCACCGGACGGCAGCCCATCAGCTGCCTCGCCGGCCGGGTCCGCGGCCCCGCCTACGACCGGCTCTGGGAGCTGGTGACCTCCCGCGCCGACTGGCAGCGCCGGGCCCGCGGGGAAGCACCCTACGTCCACAGCTGCCAGGTCGCGCGGCAGCACGACGGCGCCCTGGAGGTGACGGCCGTCGTCTCCCTGGCCCATGACGCCTTCCGCGCCATCGCCTTCCGGCTGGAGCGCGGCCCGGCGGGCGGAACGGGCGGGGACGCCGACGGGGCGGGCGGGGGTGTCTGGCGCTGCACCGCGGTCGAGGCCCGCTGACCCGCCGCCCCCGCGGCCTCGTGGGAACGCGGCCGGGGCCGGACCCCCGCGATGGGAGTCCGGCCCCGGCCGGTGCTTACCGCGCGACTTTTCGCGCCGTGCGCCCGCGCTACTTCTTGCGGCGCTTGCCGCCCTTGGCGGCCTTGCGGCGCTCCGCGCGCGTCTGGCCGTCCCCGTCGGAACCGGCACCCTCGCTCTCGAAGTCGCCCTCGACGACACCGCCCTCGCCGTCCACCGAAGGAGCGGAGAAGTGCAGCCGGTCCGCCCGCTTCGGGGCCTCCAGGCCCTTGGCGCGGATCTCCGGACGGGCGTCCTTGACGAGCGACGGCGCCGCGTCCTCGACCGGGACCTCCTCGACCTGCTGCTCGACCTGGACGTCCAGGTTGAACAGGTAGCCGACGGACTCCTCCTTGATGCCCTCCATCATGGCGGTGAACATGTCGAAGCCCTCGCGCTGGTACTCGACCAGCGGGTCGCGCTGCGCCATGGCGCGCAGCCCGATGCCCTCCTGGAGGTAGTCCATCTCGTAGAGGTGCTCGCGCCACTTGCGGTCCAGCACCGACAGGACCACGCGCCGCTCCAGCTCGCGCATGACGTCACCGGAGAGCTGCGCCTCGCGCTCCTCGTACTGCTCGGTGATGTCGTCCTTGACGGTCTCGGCGATGAACTCGGCGGTGATGCCGGCCCGGTCGCCGGCCGCGTCCTCCAGGTCCTCGACGGTGATCTTGATCGGGTAGAGCTGCCCGAAGGCGTTCCACAGCCGGTCCAGGTCCCAGTCCTCGGCGAAGCCGTCCTTCGTCTCGGCGTCGATGTACGCCTCGATCGTGTCGTCCATGAAGTGCCGCACCTGCTCGTGCAGGTCCTCGCCCTCCAGGACGCGGCGGCGCTCGCCGTAGATGACCTCGCGCTGGCGGTTGAGCACCTCGTCGTACTTCAGGACGTTCTTGCGGATCTCGAAGTTCTGCTGCTCGACCTGCGACTGGGCGGACGCGATCGCGCGCGTCACCATCTTGTTCTCGATCGGGACGTCGTCCGGCACATTGGCCATCGACATCACGCGCTCGACCATCTGCGCCTTGAACAGGCGCATCAGGTCGTCACCGAGGGAGAGGTAGAAGCGGGACTCGCCCGGGTCGCCCTGACGGCCGGAGCGGCCGCGCAGCTGGTTGTCGATCCGGCGGGACTCGTGGCGCTCGGTGCCCAGCACGTACAGGCCGCCGAGCTCCTTGACCTCTTCGAACTCGGCCTTGACGGCCGCCTCGGCGCGCTCCAGCGCCGCCGGCAGGTCCGCGGCCCACTCCTCGACGTGCTCGACCGGGTCCAGGCCGCGCTGGCGCAGCTCGGCCTCGGCGAGGTCCTCGGGGTTGCCGCCGAGCTTGATGTCGGTGCCACGGCCGGCCATGTTCGTGGCGACGGTGACCGCGCCCTTGCGGCCGGCCTGGGCGACGATGGACGCCTCCCGGTCGTGCTGCTTGGCGTTCAGCACCTCGTGCGGGACACCGCGCTTGGACAGCTGCGCCGACAGGTACTCGGACTTCGCGACCGAGACGGTGCCGACCAGGACCGGCTGGCCCTTCTCGTGCTTCTCGGCGATGTCCTCGACGACCGCCGCGAACTTCGCCTCCTCGGTGCGGTAGATCAGGTCCGCCCGGTCCAGCCGCGCGAGGTCCCGGTTGGTCGGGATCGGGACGACACCGAGCTTGTAGATCTGGTGGAACTCGGCGGCCTCGGTCATGGCCGTACCGGTCATGCCGGAGAGCTTGTCGTAGAGGCGGAAGAAGTTCTGCAGGGTGATCGTGGCGAGGGTCTGGTTCTCGTCCTTGATGTCCACCCCTTCCTTCGCCTCGATCGCCTGGTGCATGCCCTCGTTGTAGCGGCGGCCCGCGAGGATACGGCCGGTGTGCTCGTCGACGATCATGACTTCGCCGTCCATGACGACGTAGTCCTTGTCGTTCTTGTAGAGCTCCTTGGCCTTGATCGCGTTGTTCAGGTAACCGACGAGCGGGGTGTTCACCGACTCGTAGAGGTTGTCGATGCCGAGCCAGTCCTCGACCTTGGCGACGCCGCTCTCGTGGATGGCGACCGTGCGCTTCTTCTCGTCGACCTCGTAGTCGCCGGTCTCCTCGACGCCGATGCTGCCGGCCTCGCCCTTGTTCAGCCGCTTCACCAGGCGCGCGAAGTCGGCGTACCACTTGGTGGCCTGGTCGGCGGGGCCGGAGATGATCAGCGGGGTACGGGCCTCGTCCACGAGGATCGAGTCGACCTCGTCGACGATCGCGAAGTTGTGGCCGCGCTGCACCAGCTCGTCCTTCGACCACGCCATGTTGTCGCGCAGGTAGTCGAAGCCGAACTCGTTGTTGGTGCCGTACGTGATGTCGCAGTTGTACATCTCGCGGCGCTGCGCCGGCGACATGTTCGCCAGGATGCAGCCGACCTCGAGGCCGAGGAATTTGTGCACCCGGCCCATCCACTCCGAGTCACGCTCGGCGAGGTAGTCGTTGACGGTGATGAGGTGGACGCCCTTGCCGGAGATCGCGTTCAGGTACGCGGGCAGGGTGCCGACCAGGGTCTTGCCCTCACCGGTGCGCATTTCTGCGACATATCCGAGGTGGAGAGCTGCGCCGCCCATCATCTGGACGTCGTAGTGACGCTGGCCGAGCACGCGCTTGGCGGCCTCACGGACCGTGGCGAACGCCTCGGGAAGCAGGTCGTCGAGGGTCTCGCCGCCCTCGAACCGTTCCTTGTACTCGTCGGTGAGGGCCCGCAGCTCGGCGTCCGTCAGATTGACGAAGTCCTCTTCAATGGAATTGACCTGGTCCGCGATGCGGTGCAGCTTGCGCAGGATCTTGCCTTCGCCTGCACGCATGAGCTTGTTGAAGACGGACACGTAGGCTGGCTCCTTGCCGGTCGGGCCTGGCACGTAATCTCGCGCTGGGCACAGCGGGATGCACTCCGCCGCAACGGCCATCGTAAGCGAGGACACCTGCAGGCCGGGAGGTCCGTCAGCACACCGGTCCGCCGTCACCCCGCGTAGTGATACAAATCGCTTTTTCAACCGGCCCGGCGGTCGGCGATACTCCGCTCATGGAGCCCATCACCCTCACCACCGAACGCCTGGTTCTGCGCACGCTGGGGCCGGCCGACGCCGACGCGGTGTACCAAGCCTGCCAGGACCCGGAGATCCCCCGCTGGACCAGCGTCCCGTCGCCGTACACGCGTCAGGACGCGGCGGATTTCACCGGTCCGGTGAGCGCCCAGGGGTGGGCCGACGACATCCTCTACAACTTCGGCGCCTTTACCAGGGACGGCGGCACGCTGGTCGGCTCCGTCGGACTGGTGCGGCTCGGCAAGCTGGGCGCGCCCGACCACCAGGCCGAGCTCGGCTACTGGGCGGTCAAGGAGCAGCGCGGCCGCGGGTACACCGTGGAGGCCGGCCTCGCGGTGTGCCGGTGGGCCTTCGCCGACCTGGGCGTGCAGCGGATGGAGTGGTTCGCGGACGCGGGCAACGAGGGATCGCGCGCGGTCGCCCGCAGGATCGGCTTCGTCATGGAGGGCACCATGCGGGCCAAGATCGTCCACAACGGCACCCGGCGGGACTGCTGGACCGGTTCGCTGCTCCCCTCGGACCTGGGGCTTCCGCTGGCGACGCCGTATCTGCCCTTCCCGGGCGAGTAGGGATCCTCGGCGGGCGAGTGGGACCTCGGCAGGCGGTGCACGGGTCGCGGGCGGCCGGGTCGCCGGTGGGCCCGGGGCATTGTCAGTGGCGCGTTCTAGGCTCTCCGGCATGACACCGCTGCCCCGCCCCGTAGCCACCCTGTCCGCGGACGATGCCCGCCGGATCGCCCTGCGCGCGCAGGGCCTGCTCGGCGTCCCGGACCGGCGCGCCGGGGTCCGCGGGGTGCTGCGCCGGCTGGGAGCGGTCCAGCTCGACACGATCTCCGTCCTGGCGCGGTCGCACGAGCTCATTCCGTACGCACGGCTGGGCGCCGTGGGCCGGGACGCCATCGAGAAGGCGTACTGGACCGAGTCGCACGCCTTCGAGTACTGGTCGCACGCCGCCTGCATCCTGCCCATCGAGGAATGGCCGCACTTCGCCTTCCGGCGCCGCGCCCGGCGGGACCGCGGCCACCGCTGGCACGTGCTGGAGGACGCCGACCGCTCGTGCGGCGCCGTACTGGACCGGCTCAAGGCCGACGGGCCGCTCACGTCCACGGAACTGGGCGGCGCCAAGAACGGCGGCCCCTGGTGGGACTGGTCGGAGACGAAGATCGCGGTGGAGTGGCTGCTCGACACCGGCCAGGTGGTCTGCACCGAGCGGCGCGGCTGGAAGCGCGTCTACGACCTGGCGGAGCGCGCCATTCCGGACGCTCTGCTGCACGACGACATCGATGACGCGGAGTGCATGCGGCGGCTCGTGGCGCAGGCCGGGGCGGCGATGGGCGTGGCCACCCGCGCCGACCTCGCGGACTACCACCGGCTCAAGGGCGAGCAGGTGATGGCGGTGATCGAGGGCTCCGGACTGGTCCCGGTGGAGGTCGAGGGCTGGGGCAAGCCGGCCTGGGCGGACCCTCTGGTGCTGGACGCCGAGTCCGCCGCGAAGCGCGGCCGGCACCGTACGACCCTGCTGTCCCCGTTCGACTCCCTGGTCTGGGACCGGCCGCGCACCGAGCGGATCTTCGGTTTCACCCACCGGCTGGAGGCGTACGTCCCCAAGCCGAAGCGCATCCACGGCTATTTCGCGATGCCGCTGCTGGCGGGCGGGAATCTGGTGGGCCGGGTGGACCCGGCACGCGAGGGCAGCACCCTCGTGGCCCGGCAGGTGACGCTCGACGGCCCGAAGGCGGTGCAGCCGGCGGCCGAGGCGATCGCCGAGGCGGCGGGCTGGGTCGGCTGCGTGGAGGCGCGGGTGGAACGGGTGCTGCCGGAAGCGCTGCGGGAGCCGCTGGCGGACGCCCTGAACCGGACCCACGACCGCCGCTGACCCGGCGCCCCTTGCCCGGCGCCGGCGTCTCCTGTTGCTGGCTACCGGCCACCGGACACCGGCTACCGGCTATCTGATTTCGAGGATCTTCTCGCGCATCGCGTAGACCACGGCCTCCATCCTGGAGTGCAGCTGCAGCTTCTCCAGGATGTTGCGCACGTGGTTCTTCACGGTGTTCTCGCTGATGAACAACTGCTTGGCGATGTCACGGTTGTTCAGACCGGTCGCCACGAGCTTGAGCACTTCCAGCTCCCGGTCGGTGAGCCGCGGTGCGGGCACCAGCCGCCGCTCGTCGGTCCGCTGGATCATCGACTTGAACTCGGTGAGGAGCTTGGACGCCATCGAAGGGCTGATCTGCGACTGGCCGTCGGCGACCGCGCGGATGGCGGTGGCGACCTCGTCCGTGGAGATCTCCTTGAGCAGATATCCCGTCGCGCCGGCCTTGATCGCTTCGTAGAGGTCGGCCTCTTCATCGCTTATCGTCAACATGATGATCTTGGCGCTGGGGGCGACCTCCTTGATGGAGGTGCACGCCTCGATACCGCCGCGCCTGGGCATCCGGACGTCCATCAGCACGATGTCCGGCAGCAGGTCGGCGGCCTTCTCCACCGCCTCCGCGCCGTCCCCCGCCTCGCCGATGACCTGGATGTCCTCCTCCTGCGCGAGGACGATCTCCAGCCCCCGCCGGAACAGGGCGTGATCGTCGACGACCAGTACCCGGATGGGCTCCTTGCGGGGCGCCTCCAGGTGGTCCCTCGCAGGGGCGTGCCCCTCGTCGCTGATGTCTGCGGGCTCGAAGCTGTCCGGCATCAGATCCTCCCCCTCAGGCCAGAGTTGGCAGCTACACCCATGCTTTCATGATTGGGGCCTGTCCGGGGCGCGGCGTCGCCCCCGGGAAAGGCCCCGGGGGCGATGCCATCCATGGTGCGTTTCAGCTGCGAATCAGCGGCGTAGCGCGCCGCCCGCGCCTGCGGGCGCCTCCTCGGCGGACGGGTCCGCCTTCAGGTGAATGACTCCGTAGTCGTAGCCGTGCCGCCGGTAGACGACACTCGGTGAGCCCGTGTCGGAGTCGATGAACAGATAAAAGTCGTGCCCGACCAGCTCCATCTCGTAGAGAGCCTGATCGAGCGCCATCGGCGCCGCGGCGTGCGTCTTCTCGCGCACCACCAACGGGCCGTCCCCCTGTACCTCGAGCGGCCCGATCCGGGTCGTCGGTACTGCGTTCTCCACGGCCGGTGCGGGCGCCGAGCCGTTCAGCTCGCCGGTCAGCGAGGCTGTGGCCTGGGCGACGCTGAGGGGCGTACGCCCTCCGCCGTGATGCACCCGGCGCTTGTCGGCCGCCTTGCGCAGCCGCGCCTCCAACTTGGCCACCGCGAGGTCGAGCGCGGCATACGGATCGGCCGCAGAGGCCTCGGCTCGCACCACGGGGCCGCGGGTGTTCAGTGTGATCTCCACCCGGTCGGAACGGTCCGACTGGCGGGGGTTGAGCTCTTTGGACACCTCGACGTCAAGGCTGATCACCTTGCCATCGAGCTTCTGGATCTTGTCCAGCTTCTCGGTCACGTGCTTACGGAACCGATCAGGCACGTCGGTCTTGCGGCCCTTGATGACGATGTCCACTCAGAACTCCGTTCCGGATCGCTCCGAACACGCGGAGCGCATCCCATTCGCTTAGGCCGGCCGGGCACCTGTCCCGTCCGGCGCTGCGTCAGCTGCTGCTTCTCCTGCCCCGGAATTCCCCGGAGCCACCGAAGCGGCCGCTTTCACCTCCTTCTCCCCCACCAGCAAGATCAACACCCCATGATGTTCACCTTGCCTCACAACCGAACATAGTCCTGAGGAGCGGAGGTCGGCATCCCCAGCATCGGTATACCTCCGTTCGGGTGAACGCCCGGCTGTACTAGCTGCAACGATGTCTTTCAGGCCAAAGTTCCGTTCCCACCGGCCCCGCGACGACCGCCGCACCGGCGATCCGGCCGCCCGCCGCCTCCACCGCCCGCGCCGCCGCGGCCAGCGACGCCCCGGTGGTCATCAGGTCGTCCACCAGCACCACAGGAGCCACCTCCAGCAGCCTGTGGCCACCGCTTGCGGCCACCACGGCACCCGACAGGTTCTCCAGCCGCTCGCGCCCGCTCAGCCGCGCCTGGTCTGCGACCGCCCGCCGCTGGCGCAGCACGGCGGCCACCCGCGCGCGCTGCCCCGACCGGCGCAGTTCCCCGGCCGCGCACCGTGCGATCCGCCGGGTCGCGTCGTGCCCCCGGGCCGCGACCGTCCGCCGCGCGGAGGGCACCGGCACCAGCAGCAACGGCCCCACTGCGCCCACCTTGAGCACCGCCCCGGCCAATGCCGCGCCCAGCGGCCGTGCCAGCCCCAGAGCGCCGCGTTCCTTGTGCGCGAGCACCACCGCCCGCACCTCGTCCGCGTAGGTCGCCGCGGCATGGACCACCGGCAGCCCGCCCGGCGCCGGATCCGGCCGCACCCGCCGCACGGCCGCCCCGTCCGTCGAGCCCAGCAGCTCTCCGCACGCACCGCACAGTGCCGTGCGCGGCCGGCCACATCCCGCGCAGTCGACCGGCAGGACCAGTCCGGTGAACTCCCGCCACCACGCCCGCATGGCCACCACTCTGCCCGCTGCGGGATCCCTTCACCAGACCCCCGCCCGGCCTGTGGATAACCCACCCCGCGCGGGAGAACCGTGGCGGAGCCCGCACCGGATGCCCGGCAGGGCCCGGAGCCCTCACCGGGCTCCGGACAAGGCCCTCACCAGGGGTGTCGTGCCGGACGTCAGCCCGGGTAGACCGGCCCGATGCCCTTCGCCGCGATCTGCTTCCAGTTCGCGTCCTGCGCCAACAGCCGGTAGATACCGCCCTTGTACGCCGCCAGCAGCGGCTTCGTCTGGTCCTCCGACGCCGCCACCGAGGCCGCGTCGCTGATGCCCGGCAGGGCGGGCGTGGACGGCAGTGAGCCGTCCGTGTTGATGTACTGGATCTGCTGCAGGCCACCCGATTCGGTCCCGACCACCAGCAGGCGGCTGCCGCCCGCCCAGGACGCGGCGGTGACGTCCTCCAGCTGCGGAGTCACGCCCTTCAGCGCCGTCACCGTGATCACGGGCACCTCCGCCGTCCCGCCCCGCTCGATCCGGCCGAGCTTCAGCGTCGTCCGGCCGCCCTTCTTCACCAGCATCGCGATCCGCGTCCCGTCCGGTGCGACGCGCAGCGACTGGATCCGCCCGTCGCCGAGATCCGGCACCGGCACCTCGTAGGGCTCGCCCGTACCGCCGCGCAGCATCAGCAGCCGGGACCGCGGGCCGTCGCGGTCGGCCACCCACAGGTTGCCGTACCCGTCCCAGCTGGGCGCGCTCAGACCGTCGTTCGCGGCGTGCGCGGCGCTGGTGAACACCACCCGTCCGGGGTCGGCGGAGCTCTTGGCGATACTCGCGACGATCAGCTCGCGGCCGCCGGTCCTGACCCCGGCCGCGAACTGCTCGTCCCGCTGCACCGCGGCCGACACGAGCTTCGCGGTGGCGCCGCCGAGCACGCCCGGCACGGTCTCCGCCAGCGAACTGCTGTCGTCGGGCAGCGCGACGAGCTGCTGGTGGTCGTCGATGAAGAACTGCCGGGGCGAGACCCCGCTCAGCGTCTCCGGCAGATACGGCTTGGCCCGTTCGTCCGACAGGGTGCACGCCGAATCGCCGTTCGCGCGCTGCACCTCCACCGAGGTGATCTTCGTCGCCGACTGGCTCTGCGCCGTGGGCAGCAGTTGCGCCGCCAGCCGCTGGCACTGCGCCGCGTCCAGGCGGTCCGCCATCGAGTTCAGCCGCACCCGCAGATGCTGCGAGTCATCGAGGGAGACGCCGTGGTCCGCGTCCTTGTTGTAGAGCGCCACGCCCTTGGGCGCCGCGGAGCGCACCACGGGACCGAGCCAGTCGGTCGGGCCGCCGAGCATCGCCGAGACCGCCGACTCCAGCGAATTTATCCGCCGCCGCAGATACACCGGGTCGGCCACCAGCGTCGGCGCCCCCGCACTGGGTGTCCCGAGGTTGGCGAAGTAGTACATGTTGACGGAGTGGTAGATCCGCTGGAAGTCCGACTCGGTGAGCACCAGCCCGTTGTCGACCGAGTCGATCCGCCACTCGTTCTTCTCCTTCACCAGCTGGAAGGAGGTGTGGAACGTCGTGCCGTCACCCGAGGTGTAGGCGTGCTTCTCGTCCACCGCCGCGACCTGCGTACCGCTCAGCCCGAACGTGTGGAGGCCCTCCTTGCGCGCGGTCCCGGCCTGCTCCTCGACCGGCGACGGGCCGCCCGACAGGACCGTGATCTTCGCGAACGGGTCCCAGTGCTGGGCCATCGACGTCGTCAGGTACTCCTTGGCCGTCGCGTACTCGGCCTCGTCACTGGTGGTCGCCTCCAGGAACCCGCGCACGATCTGGTCGGGGTACTCGCCGGGCTGCGGCTTGATCCCGAGCACCTGCACCTGCTGGTCCGAATCGGCGCTCTGCTCCCCCGCGACCTTGTGCACCTCGCCGCTGCCCGGCATCGACGCGCATCCCGCGAGCAGCACCGCGCAGACCACCGGCAGCCACAGCCGGTCCTGCCGACCGCCCCACCCGGTCCGCCGCTCCCCCATCGCCCGCATCAGCGTTCGTCCTCCCGTGCAGAGTCTCCCGGGACACCCGGCTCGTGCCCCACCACCCGCGACCCGTTCCCGGGCAGCGCCGCGGGGTTCGCGGACGGCGGCCGCGCCGGTGCCGACGGCATCGGCGGCAGCGCGGGCGACAGCGGGGAGGTGCGTGGCATCGGCGGCGCGTCCGGCCGCGGCGGCGCGCCGGAAGCGTTCAGGCCGCGATTGCGCCGGGAGTCCTCGGGCTCCAGCGCGATCGGTGAGCCGCGCAGGCTCTCGCCCGCGGTACGCGGCAGCGTCATGCGGAACTGCGAGCCGCCGCCGGGCTCGCCCCATGCCTGCAGCCACCCGCCGTGCAGCCGGGCGTCCTCCACCGCGATCGACAGGCCGAGGCCCGTTCCGCCGGTGGTACGGGCCCGCGCCGGATCGGCGCGCCAGAACCGGTTGAACACCCGGGTCGCCTCACCGGGCTTGAGTCCCACGCCGTAGTCCCGCACCGCGACCGCGACCGCCCCGTCGGCCGTCGCCAGCCGGACCACCACATCGCGGCCCTCACCGTGCTCCACGGCGTTGACCACGAGGTTGCGCAGGACGCGCTCGACCCGGCGCGGGTCGGCCTCCGCTATCACCGGCTGCTCGTCGCCCCTGATGATCACCCGGCTGCCCTTGCGTTCGGACAGCGGCTCGGCGGCGTCCACCACGCGCCGCACCACGTCGCGCAGGTCGATCGGTTCGGCGGACAGGTCCGCGGCGCCCGCGTCGAACCGGCTGATCTCCAGCAGGTCGGACAGCAGCCCCTCGAACCGGTCGAGCTGGCTGCCGAGCAGTTCCGCGGAGCGCGCGGTGACCGGGTCGAAGTCCTCACGGGCGTCATGGATGACGTCCGCGGCCATCCGGACGGTGGTGAGCGGGGTGCGCAGCTCGTGCGAGACGTCCGAGACGAAGCGGCGCTGCAGCCGGGACAACTCCTCCAGCTGCTGGATCTTGATCTGCAGGGTCTGCGCCATCTTGTTGAAGGACTCGCCGAGCCGCGCGATGTCGTCCTCGCCCGAGACCTTCATCCGCTCCTGGAGCCGGCCGGCGGCGAGCCGCTCGGAGATCCCGGCGGCCATCCTGACCGGGGTCACGACCTGGCGGGTGACCAGCCAGGCGATGGCCCCGAGCAGCACCACGACGAAGATCCCCGCGGTCGCCAGGGTGCGCTTGACCAGACCGAGGGTGGTCTCTTCCTGATCGAACGGGAAGACGTAGTAGAGCTGGTACGGCTTGCCGTTCACATCGCTGAGCCGCTTGCCGATGACCAGGGCGTTCTGCGGCTTGGAATCGTTCTCCCGCATGATCGTCGCGTAGGTCTCGTGCGACCCGGAACGCGTCTCGACGCTGTCCCGCAGGTCCTGCGGAATGCTGTCGTCCGGCAGCAGCAGGCCCGAGGTGCGCGGGCCGCGGGCATCGGCGCCGTCACCGGTCCCGGGGCTGAGCGCGACGACCGAGTAGACGCCCTTGCCGCCACTGGCGAGCTGGCCGACCAGGTTGGTCAGCCAGGTGCCGGAGTCGATCATTCCGCGGGTGGTCGCACCCCCCGCGACCGGAACGGCGTCCCGCTCCTTCTCCTTGTCGGCCTGCGCCTGCGCCACGGAGAAACCACCGCTCGCCTGGCCCCGCGACGCCTGTTCCTTCGCGTCGAGCAGACCGTTCTTCACCTGCCCGATGACGACCACACCCAGCAGCAGCACGACACCCAGCGACATCAGCAGCGTCACCGCCACCACGCGCAGCTGGATATTGCGCCGCCACAGCCGGACAGCGGGCAGCAACGGACGGCGTGCCCAGCGCACGCACGAGCGCAGCACCGGCAGCAGACCGCTCAGCGGGTCCGCATGCCGGCTCTCCAAGCGCTCACGCTCGTACGACGCCGACATGTCAGCCCGGACCGGCCTTGTAGCCGACGCCGCGGACGGTCACCACGATCTCGGGACGCTCGGGGTCCTGCTCGACCTTGGAGCGCAGCCGCTGGACGTGCACATTGACCAGCCGGGTGTCGGCCGCGTGCCGGTATCCCCACACCTGCTCCAGCAGCACCTCGCGGGTGAACACCTGCCAGGGCTTGCGGGCGAGCGCGACCAGCAGGTCGAACTCCAGCGGGGTCAGCGCGATCGGCTGGCCCTCCCGCTTGACGGAGTGCCCGGCCACATCGATGACGAGGTCACCGATCGCGAGCTGCTCGGGTGTCGGCTCCTCCGCCCGCCGCAACCGGGCCCGGACGCGTGCGACCAGCTCCTTCGGCTTGAACGGCTTGACGACGTAGTCGTCGGCGCCGGACTCCAGGCCCACCACGATGTCGACGGTGTCGCTCTTCGCGGTGAGCATGACGATAGGTACCCCGGACTCCGCACGGATCAGCCGGCATACATCGATGCCGTCCCGACCCGGGAGCATGAGGTCGAGGAGAACCAGATCAGGCTTGGTCTCCCGGAAAGCGGCAAGAGCCTTGTCACCGTCTGCTACGAACGACGGCTCAAAACCTTCACCACGCAGCACGATGCCGAGCATCTCGGACAGTGCGGTGTCGTCATCGACGACCAGGACTCGACCCTTCATTGCATCATCATCCCATTGTCGTAACCGTTTGATCGACCAGCGTGTTAATAGTCACCTCGTCCGCGGGCGTGTCTGCGCAGGTCAGCGGTCGGCCTGCGGTATCGCGCCCCGTTGAAAAATGGCGTATAGGTCACTCCGGTACTGCGCACAGACGCCAGTGCAGGATCTCGCCACTGACCGTGCAACCGTGCGCCAGAGCCCAGGGACAGGTTACGCAGCGCAAGCGGCCCACGGATCCGGCCGTCACTCCGCCCCGGGACCGCACATCACCCTGAGTGCGTCCGCCGTGACGGGTGAAACCACACCGCGCTCCGTGACGATGGCCGTGATCAGCTCCGGCGGCGTGACATCGAACGCGGGGTTGTACGCCTGGGCACCGAGCGGAGACCCCAGATCCGTCACCTCATGGCCCGGACGCTGCTCCACCTCGATCGCGGCCCCGTCCGGAGTCGCCAGGTCCACGGTCGTGCACGGTGCCACCACGATGAACGGGACGTTGTGGTAGCGGGCGAGCACCGCCAGCGGATAGCTGCCGATCTTGTTCGCCGTCGAACCGTCGGCGGCGATGCGGTCCGCGCCGATCAGCACCGCGTCGACCTCGCCCGCGGTGAAGAGCGAACCGGCCGCGTTGTCGGTGAGCACGGTGTACGGCATGCCGGTGCGGGCCGCCTCGTACGCCGTCAGCCGGGCGCCCTGGAGCAGCGGACGGGTCTCGTCGACCCACAGCCGGCGCAGCTCACCGGACCGGTGCACCGCCAGCACGACGGCGAGCGCCGTGCCCTCGCCGCCGGAGACCAGCGCCCCGGTGTTGCAGTGCGTCAGGATCCGATAGCCACCGCCCGGCGCCAGCTCCGCCAGCAGTTCGGCACCGCGGCGGGCCATGGACGCACTGGCCGCCGCGTCCTCGGCGTGCACCGCACGGGCCTCGGCGAGCACCGCCGCCGCTGCCGCGTCCAGGCCGCCGGGCAGCGCCGCCCGGTACACGTCCACCGCCCGGCGCACCCCGTACGCCAGATTGACGGCGGTCGGCCGGGCACCCGCGAGCAGGTCCGCCGCCTCGTCCACGTCATAGCCACGCGCCGCGGCGAGGGCCACTCCGTAGGCCCCGGCGATCCCCAGCAGCGGCGCACCCCGCACCGCGAGATCGCGGATCGCCCGCACCAGCGCCTGCACATCGGTGCAGACCAGCTCCACCTCCTCGGCCGGCAGCCGGGTCTGGTCGAGGAGCACCAGCACCGGTCCTTCCGGCGGCTCCTCCCAACGGAGCGCGGGAATCACATCGGCCGCCGGTATCGAGAACTGATCACCCATCCGCCCAGTCTGCCCTGCCGGGCCCCACCGGCGGCAGCCCATGGCACGATGGCCAGCACACTGAACGCAGGCGAAGGGGCAGCAGCAATGAACGACACTCCGGGCTGGGCATCGCCCGGATCCTCCGACTCCGACGAGCCGGAGCGCGGCGACAGTCCCCAGGCGCCGCCCCCACCCCCCGCTCCGCAGGACGCGGCTCCGAACTGGTCCAAGCAGCAGCCCCCGCCGGACCAGTGGTCCGCGCCGGCCGGCGGCGGCTGGGGCAGCCCGCCTCCGCCGCCCCCGCAGCCCGGCCCCGGCTGGGGCGGTGCCCCGGGCGGCTGGCAGTCGGCACCGTGGGGCCGGCCCCCGGCGGCCAAGCCCGGGGTGATCCCGCTCCGCCCGCTGGGCGTCGGTGAGATCCTCGACGGCGCGGTCTCCACCATGCGCGCCCACTGGCGGGTCGTGCTGGGCATCTCCCTGGCCGTCGCCCTGGTCACCCAGGCCGTACTCGTCGTCCTCCAGGGCCTGTTCCTGAACGAGAACTCGGACTTCAACCAGGTCCAGAAGGACCCGAACGCGACGTCCGGCGAGATCCTGCGCTCGGCCGGCGGCGCCCTCGCCGGTTCCGGCATCGCGGCCCTGATCAGCCTGCTCGCCATGATCTTCGCAACCGCGATGCTCACCATGGTCATCAGCCGCGCGGTACTGGGACGACCGGTCACCACCGGCGAGGCCTGGCGGGACTCCCGTCCCCAGCTGCTGCGCCTGCTCGGACTGACCCTGCTGCTCCCCCTGATCGCCCTGCTGATCATCGCGGCGGGCACCGTGCCGGGCATCGTGATCATCGCCCTGGGCGGCACCGGCGGCGGTATCGCCCTCGCCGTGATCGGCGGCCTCGCCGCCTCCGTCGTCGCGATCTGGCTGTCAGTCCGCTGGAGCCTCGCCTCTCCCACCCTCATGCTGGAGAAGCAGGGCGTCATCACGTCCATGAAGCGCTCCATGAAACTGGTCCGCGGCGCCTGGTGGCGGATCCTCGGCGTCCAGCTGCTCGCCTGGGTCCTGGTCACCATCGTCTCCATGATCATCCAGACTCCGTTCACCCTCATCGCCGGGGCCGTCAGCGGAGACGGCATGACCTCCTTCATGTCCGAGAACGCGAACCTCGGCTGGACCTTCCTCATCGTCACCGCCATCGGCGGCGTCATCGGCACTGCCATCACCCTCCCCATCAGCGCGGGCGTCACCGCCCTGCTCTACATGGACCAGCGCATCCGCCGCGAGGCCCTCGACATCGAACTGGCCCGCGCCGCAGGCCTCCCGGGCTACGGCGACACCCGGACCCCGGACCGCACCACTCCCGAGAGCTGACCCCAGGTGTCGGGGGACGCACCGGTCACCACCCCGCGCGACGCCGCCCGCGAAGCGGCCGAGCACGAGCTGTCCAAGGGGATCTACCACCAGCACGACCCGAGCCTGTTCCAGCGCGCCCTGGACTGGCTCTGGGAGAAGGTCGGTGACCTCCTGACCGTGGCCTCCGGCGCCACCCCTGGCGGCGGGGTGGGGCTGCTGGCCATCGTCCTCACCGTCGTCCTGCTGCTGGTCGCCCTGCGCTGGCGGCTCGGCAAGGTGCGCCAGCTCTCCACCGGCGGGCCCGGCCTGTTCGGCGACCGCACCCGCACCGCCGCGGAACACCGCACGGCCGCCGAGCAGCACGCCGCCGCCCGCAGATGGACCGAGGCGTCCCAGGAACGGATGCGCGCCCTCGTCCGCGCCCTGGAGGAACGGACCGTCCTGGACCCGCGTCCCGGCCGTACCGCCGACGAAGCCGCCGCGGACGCCGGCCGCGCCCTGCCCGGCCACGCCACCGAACTGGGCGACGCCGCCCGGCTCTTCGACGACCTCACCTACGGCGGCCGCACCGGCACCGAGCAGACGTACACGGTCCTGCGCGACCTCGACAGCCGGCTGCAACGCGCCAAACCCCAGTTCGCCGGCGCCGGGGACGCCCGCCCATGACCACTCCCCTCTCCGCGGCACCCGCCCCGCCGGCCACCTCTGCCGCAGATCCCGCCGACAACACGGGCGACACGTCGGTCTCCCCCACCGCCCGCCAGCTGTGGACCCGCTCGCGCGCCCTCCTGGCAGCCGCGCTCGCCGTCCTCATCTTCGGCATCGGCTATGCCGCGCTGCGCTCCGGCGAAAGCCATGGAGCACTGGACCCCCGCTCCGCCGACCCCGCGGGCAGCCGCGCCGTCGCCCAACTCCTCGCGGCCCAGGGCGTCACCACCACCGTCGTGACCACCACCAACGAAGCCACCGCCGCGCTCGGTACGGACACCACCCTGCTCGTGGCCGTCCCCGACCTGCTCACCCCACATCAGCAGTCCCTCCTCCACAGCGCCGCCGAACAGTCCGGCGGCCGTACCGTTCTCGTCTCCCCCGGCCCCTCCGCGGCCGAAGCGCTCGCCCCCGGCGTCCAGGCCCTCGCGCCCACCGCCACCCGGACCCTCGCCCCGCAGTGCTCGCTGCTCAGCGCCATCCGCGCGGGCGACGTCGAGCTCGGCGGCGTCGAGTACGCGACCTCCGTCCCCGGCGCCGACAGCTGCTACCTCAGCGGCGGCAACCCGACCCTGATCCGGCTGCCTGCCGCCGGAACCGGCGACACCGTCGTCCTCGGCTCCGCCGGCCTCCTCACCAACAACCGCCTCGACGAGCAGGGCAACGCCTCCCTCGCCCTCCAACTCCTCGGCGCCCACCCGAAACTGGTCTGGTACCTCCCCTCCCTCAGCGACACCTCCGCACTCGACGGCGAGCGCAAAAGCTTCTTCGACCTCATCCCCGACGGCTGGAGCTGGGGTCTCCTCCAGCTGCTGATCGCCGCCGTCATCACCGCCCTCTGGAGAGCCCGGCGGCTCGGCCCCGTCATCGCCGAACGACTCCCCGTGGCCGTGCACGCCTCCGAAACCACCGAAGGCCGCGCCCGCCTCTACCGCCGGGCCAACGCCCGGGCCAGGGCCGCCGAAGCACTGCGCCAGGCGACCCGCGACCGGCTCGCACCGATCGTCGGCATCTCCCCGGCCCCCGCCCCGGAGGCCCTTGTCGCAGCCGTCGCCGCCCTCCTCGGCAGCCCCGGCACCGGCGGCCCGGATCCCGACCCGGGCGCGCTGCTCTACGGCCCGCCCCCATCCGACGACGCGGCCCTGCTGCGTCTGGCCGACGACCTCGACGACCTCGAGCGCCGGATCACTTCCACAGAGAGGTACGCAACTCCGTGAGCGCCCCGACAGCCGACAGTGCCCGCACCTCACTCGAGGCCCTGCGCACCGAAATCGCCAAGGCCGTCGTCGGCCAGGACGCAGCAGTGACCGGCCTGGTGGTCGCACTGCTGTGCCGCGGCCATGTCCTCCTGGAAGGCGTCCCCGGAGTCGCCAAGACCCTCCTGGTCCGCGCCCTGGCAGCCTCGCTCCAACTGGAGACCAAGCGCGTCCAGTTCACGCCCGACCTCATGCCCGGCGACGTCACCGGTTCCCTCGTCTACGACGCCCGCACCGCCGAGTTCTCCTTCCAGCCCGGCCCGGTCTTCACCAACCTCCTGATCGCCGACGAAATCAACCGCACCCCGCCCAAGACCCAGGCCTCCCTCCTCGAAGCGATGGAGGAACGCCAGGTATCGGTCGACGGCACTCCGCGCCTCCTCCCCGACCCGTTCCTGGTCGCAGCCACCCAGAACCCGGTCGAGTACGAGGGCACCTATCCCCTCCCCGAAGCCCAACTCGACCGATTCCTGCTGAAGCTGATCCTTCCGCTCCCCTCCCGCGCCACCGAGATAGACGTCCTCACACGGCACGCGGAAGGCTTCAACCCCCGGGACCTCGCGGGCGCCGGACTGCGTCCCGTCGCGGGCCCCGACGACCTCGAAGCCGCCCGCGCCGCCGTCGCCAAGACGTCCGTCTCCCCCGAGATCACCGGCTACATCGTCGACCTCTGCCGGGCCACCCGAGAATCCCCCTCCTTCACCCTCGGAGTGTCACCGCGTGGTGCGACCGCCCTGCTGGCGACCTCGCGCGCCTGGGCCTGGCTCACCGGCCGGGACTACGTCACTCCCGACGACGTCAAGGCCCTCGCCCTGCCCACCCTCCGCCACCGGGTGCAACTCCGGCCCGAGGCCGAGATGGAGGGCGTGACGGCCGACTCGGTCATCACCGCGATCCTCGCCCACGTCCCCGTGCCCCGCTAGGCCGGCAGGAACAGCCCATGGCACTCACCGGACGCACCGCCCTTCTCGCCGCACTCGGCGCCCTCGCCGTCGGTGTGCTGCTCCCCGGCTGGAGCGGCATCCTCGCTGTCGAAGGCGTTCTTCTGCTCGGAATTCTGTGCGACCTCGCGCTCGCCGCGCCAGTACGAAAGCTCCATTTCACTCGAATCGGTGATACATCCGTTCGACTCGGTGAAACCGCGAACGTCACGCTGAACGTCACCAACCCCGGCCGCCGGCCGCTGCGCGCCCTGCTGCGCGACTCCTGGCCGCCCAGCAGCTGGCACCCGGGCACCGAAGTGGCCGCGTCCCGGCACCGGTTGGTGGTCCCACCGGGCGAGCGCCGCCGCGTCACGACCGTGCTGCACCCGACCCGCCGCGGCGACCGCCAAGCCGAACGTGTCATCGTGCGCTCGCACGGTCCGCTCGGCCTCGCCGCCCGCCAGGGCTCGCACAGCATCCCGTGGACCGTCCGCGTACTGCCGCCCTTCACCAGCCGCAAGCACCTGCCCTCCCGGCTGGCACGGCTCCGCGAACTCGACGGCCGCACCTCACTTCTGACCCGCGGTCAGGGCACCGAGTTCGACTCGCTGCGCGAGTACATCCCCGGCGACGACACCCGCTCGATCGACTGGCGCGCGAGTGCCCGCCGCACGACCGTCGCCGTACGCACCTGGCGGCCGGAACGCGACCGGCACATCCTCATCGTGCTCGACACCAGCCGCACCTCGGCGGGCCGGGTCGGCGACGCTCCCCGGCTCGACGCCGCCATGGATGCCGCGCTGCTGCTCGCCGTCCTCGCCGGCCGGGCCGGCGACCGCGTGGACCTCCTCGCCTACGACCGCCGCATCCGCGCCTCCGTCCAGGGCCGCAGCACCACCGACATGCTTCCGGCGCTCGTCAACGCGATGGCGCCGATCGAACCCGAACTGGTCGAGTCCGACGCCAGGGGCCTGGTCGCCGCGATCCTGCAGCGCGCCCCGCGCCGATCCCTCGTCGTCCTGCTCACGGGCCTCGACGCGGCCCCCATGGAGGAGGGCCTGCTTCCCGTCCTCCCCCAGCTCACCCACCGGCACGAAGTCCTCATCGCGTCCGTGGCCGACCCCCGCATCGAGGAAATGGCCCGGGGCCGCGGCACACTGGACGCCGTCTACGCGGCAGCAGCAGCCGAACAAGCGCGAGCCGAACGCCGCCGCACCGGCCAGCGCCTCTCCCGCCACGGCATCACCGTCGTCGACGCCCCACCCACGGACATCGCCCCCGCTCTGGCGGACGCGTACCTGGCCCTGAAGGCCGCCGGCCGCCTCTAGTGCTGGGACCGCTGAGGTTCGCCGGGGAGTACGGGTTCACCATCGCCGGCTGAGGGTGTACGGGACACTACGATCGGTTCGAGAAGGCGTCGTGGTGTGTTGATCGCGTGAGACAGGGGATCGTCATCAGAGGCGGCCGGATCGAATCCGGGGCCCGGCTCGATACTGCTGCCGGCAACACCGTTGGATCGGCACCGAGAACGCAAAGAAGCCCCCAGGCAATAGCCTGGGGGCTTCTTCTCAAAAATTGTTCGGCGGCGTCCTACTCTCCCACAGGGTCCCCCCTGCAGTACCATCGGCG
>NZ_JAAIKO010000306.1 GCF_016107395.1 Streptomyces fildesensis | reverse complement strand
AGTTGTCCCACCTGGCTTTGCACGCCATTAATGGGAAGCTCAGTGGATCAGATGCTGATTGAGATGCAAAAAGCAAAGAAAATTGGTGCAGATATTGTTGAGATCAGGCTAGATTGCTTAAGAAACTTCAATCCCGTGCATGATCTTGAAATTCTTATCAAAAATTCTCCTCTTCCTACTCTAGTCACTTACAGGCCAATTTGGGAAGGTGGTCAATATGAAGGTGATGAGGAGAAGAGGCAGGATGCACTTCGTTTAGCA
>NZ_JAAIKO010000305.1 GCF_016107395.1 Streptomyces fildesensis | reverse complement strand
AGCAACCATCATGGGTCCAACTGATAGCCCATATTCAGGAGGGGTTTTCCTTGTTTCTATTCATTTTCCTCCAGATTATCCATTTAAGCCACCTAAGGTGGCATTCAGAACAAAGGTGTTCCACCCAAATATTAACAGCAATGGGAGCATTTGTCTTGATATATTGAAGGAGCAGTGGAGCCCAGCCCTTACAATTTCCAAGGTGTTGCTCTCAATCTGTTCTCTTCTGACGGATCCAAATCCTGATGATCCTCTGGTGCCGG
>NZ_JAAIKO010000304.1 GCF_016107395.1 Streptomyces fildesensis | reverse complement strand
GCCTCAGGCTCGGAAACATGAACCTTCTCGAACTCGGTGACGATCACCTCCTCCTGTTGCTTCTCCTCTTCCTTCTTCCCCAAGAAATCGAACAAGCCGCGATCCTTGCTCTCCACGGAAGTCTCCTCAACCACCACTGTGGTCTCACACTCATGGCTTTTGTGATGGTGGTGGCGATGCTCTTCTTCCATGATCGATCAAGTCTGAGAAATCGAAACCTTCAAGAACTGAAAAAAGAAAAACGTAATAAATTCTGAAACAAC
>NZ_JAAIKO010000303.1 GCF_016107395.1 Streptomyces fildesensis | reverse complement strand
GGTTAGTTTTACCCTACTGATGTGTGCGTCGTGAGAGTAATTCAACCTAGTACGAGAGGAACCGTTGATTCGCACAATTGGTCATTGCGCTTGGTTGAAAAGCCAGCGGCGCAAAGCTATGGTGCGTTAGATTATGGCTGAACGCCTCTAAGTCAGAATCTGGGCTTCTAGCGACGCGTCTGAGCCATTGCCTAGTCGTTGACCGGTAGTAGGGGCGCCAAGCGCCTTGGGGCATGTGTTTGGGCAGCTCGCGATGACGGAAG
>NZ_JAAIKO010000302.1 GCF_016107395.1 Streptomyces fildesensis | reverse complement strand
ACGTCCTGCTCGGCCGGACCAAGCCGGTCAAGCCCGACCTGGACCAGCTCTTCGGCCTGCCTTCGGCAGCGATCACCCTCCAGGCCGACATCGGCTTCACCCCGACCGGCCTGGGCTCGGTGTGCTTCGCCGCCATCGAGGGCGGCGCATTCGCCCAAGTCCAACAGGAGGTACGAGCCCTCCTCGACGCGGACTCCGAACGGGGCGGCGTACCGGTGGAGTTCAGCCGTGACGCGTACGGGTACTCGTGGCTGCTCTCCCGC
>NZ_JAAIKO010000301.1 GCF_016107395.1 Streptomyces fildesensis | reverse complement strand
AGTCCGACGCCGACGGCAAGGGCACCATCGTGCTGGCCACGGTCCGTGGCGACGTTCATGACATCGGTAAGAACCTGGTCGACATCATCCTGTCGAACAACGGTTACAACGTGGTGAATCTGGGGATCAAGCAGCCGGTGGCGGCGATCCTGGACGCGGCGACCGAGCACAAGGCCGACGTGATCGGCATGTCGGGACTCCTGGTGAAGTCCACCGTGATCATGAAGGAGAACCTGCAGGAGCTCAACCAGCGCAAGATGGCCG
>NZ_JAAIKO010000300.1 GCF_016107395.1 Streptomyces fildesensis | reverse complement strand
CCATAGTCTATTAGTAGTATCCGACTTGCTACCTTAGCATGCAGACATTCACCGTAGTAGCAGCAGCAGCAGCACTCTTATAATTGGGTTTTGTTTGATAATTTTGACTGGCAGCCATCATCTTACGCAAGCCAGAAGCAGCTGTGCTAGGCAATCGATACGACTCTGGGAACCATCTTGAAAATAGCATGCCCTTCAGCTTTATGATACAAGAGAAACCGAAAAAGCAGGCCATGTGGATTACTCCCGCGCAAATGTACCACAA
>NZ_JAAIKO010000299.1 GCF_016107395.1 Streptomyces fildesensis | reverse complement strand
AATACCGCCCCGCACCGAAGATCGCCACGACCCATTGCCTGGCTGGGTGGTGGAGTCTCTCAAAGCTGTGAAATACATAGACAGCAACTTCTTCTCTGTCCCGCATGGCAGGCGAGCGATTGAGCTCGTTGCAGGGCCGGAGAGTGCGGTTGCGCAGATAGTAAGGACCGTGCCTGGCAAGGCGTATGCGCTCTCCGTCAGCGTCGGCGACGCCAGAAATTCTTGTGCCGGATCCATGGCGGTCGTCGTCTGTGCTGGAAGAGAC
>NZ_JAAIKO010000298.1 GCF_016107395.1 Streptomyces fildesensis | reverse complement strand
AAGGAACTCTTCGATGGAGCTCTCTGGGAAGTTGAGGGAAAGTGGGTTGTTCAAGGAGCCATTGATGTAGACATTGGTGCAAATCCTTCTGCTGAAGGTGGTGGTGAAGATGAGGGTGTTGATGATCAAGCTGTCAAAGTGGTTGACATTGTTGACACATTCAGGCTTCAGGAGCAACCAGCATTTGACAAGAAGCAGTTTGTCGGTTGGGTGAAGAAATACATCAAGGCGTTGACACCTAAACTTGAGGGGGAGAAGCAAGCGC
>NZ_JAAIKO010000297.1 GCF_016107395.1 Streptomyces fildesensis | reverse complement strand
GTCTAGTGGAGCAGCAGGGTTGATCTTGGCAACGCAGCCAACATGAACAACGGTGTATTCACTGAATGTGGAGGTCCCCACAAAATGGTAAACGGGTTTTCCATTAATAGAGAATCTTGACTTGTTATCACTCAGCATCACGCCTCTGTCGGTGTTAATCCTGAGGAGGTCACACATGTTACTCTCCTCCGACTTGCAGTGCCGGCACTCCTTGCATTCTCCGGTGAATACAGGAAGAACATGATCCCCAGGCTGCAGATCTGTC
>NZ_JAAIKO010000002.1 GCF_016107395.1 Streptomyces fildesensis | reverse complement strand
GTCTGGCGTTGACTTTTGGCACGCTGTTGAGTTCTCAAGGAACGGACGCTTCCTTCGGTGCCGTTTTACCGGCGCCCTCCGGGCTTCCCTTCGTGTTTCTCAGCTTAGCAGATCCGATTTCCCGTTTCTGCCACCCGCTGAGGCGGGCTTTTGTTTCTCGCCTTGCGGCGTGTCCACTACGTTAGCCGATTTCCCGCCACGCTCATAATCGAGCTATTCGGACTGAATTTCGGCGCACCGAAAAGCAACCCTGTCGGGAAGTCGTAGTAGTGGGTGGCCACCCCCGCGGGGATCCGGACGAACCGGACGCACCGTTTCAAGCGGCTCGGACTACATTACGGAGGAGCGGCGGCAGAGTCAAGCTCAACCGCCGCTCAAACGCACGATTTCAGCCGACCTCGACGGCAGCCAGGCTCTTCTTGCCGCGGCGGAGGACGAGCCACCGGCCGTGCAGCAGGTCGGACTCGGCCGGCACCGCGTCCTCGCTGGTCACCTTGGCGTTGTTCAGGTAGGCGCCACCCTCCTTGATGGCCCGGCGGGCGGCCGACTTGCTGGCCACCAGCTCGACCGCGGTCAGCAGGTCGACGACCGGCTCCAGCGCCGTGACCTTGGCGTACGGCAGCTCGGAGAGAGCGGCCGCCAGCGTGGCCTCGTCCAGGTCCGTCAGTTCCCCCTGGCCGAAAAGCGCCTTGGACGCATCGGTGACCGCGGTGCACTGGGCGGCCCCGTGGACCAGGGTCGTCAGTTCCTCAGCCAGGGCGCGCTGGGCGGCGCGGGCCTGGGGGCGCTCCTCGGTGAGGCGCTCCAGCTCCTCGATCTCCTCGCGGGACTTGAAGCTGAAGATGCGCAGGAACTTGGAGATGTCACGGTCGTCCGCGTTCAGCCAGAACTGGAAGAAGGCGTACGGCGTGGTCATCTCGGGGTCGAGCCAGATGGCGCCGCCCTCGGTCTTGCCGAACTTGGTGCCGTCCGCCTTGGTGATCAGCGGAGTGGCGAGGGCGTGGACGGAGGCGCCCTCGACGCGGTGGATCAGGTCGATGCCGGCCGTGAGGTTGCCCCACTGGTCGCTTCCGCCGGTCTGCAGGGTGCAGCCGTAGCGCCGGTAGAGCTCCAGGAAGTCCATCCCCTGGAGGATCTGGTAGCTGAACTCGGTGTAGCTGATGCCCTGGTCGGAGTTGAGGCGCCGGGCGACGGCTTCCTTGGCGATCATCTTGTTGACGCGGAAGTGCTTGCCCACGTCACGCAGGAACTCGATCGCCGACATCCCGGACGTCCAGTCCAGGTTGTTCACCATCGTCGCGGCGTTCGGCCCCTCGAAGGAGAGGAAGGGCTCGATCTGCCCGCGGACCCGCTCGACCCAGTCGGCGACGACCTCGGGAGCGTTGAGTGTCCGCTCCGCCGACGGCTTGGGGTCGCCGATCAGGCCGGTGGCCCCGCCCACCAGGCCCAGCGGCCGGTTGCCCGCCTGCTGCAGCCGCCGGATGGTGAGGATCTGCACCAGGTTGCCGAGGTGCAGGCTGGGCGCCGTGGGGTCGAAGCCGCAATAGACCGTGACCGGGCCGTCCGCGAACGCCTTGCGCAGTGCGTCCTCGTCAGTGGATACGGCGATCAGCCCGCGCCACTGCAGCTCGTCGACGATGTCCGTCACGGTTCTCTTGTCTCCTTGGGTCAGTGCGATGAGTCGGTGCTCCGCGGTCCGCACACCGGCGGTCGCAGAGCGTCTGTACAGCGTGTCCGAGAGTACGCGGTCATGGCGAGTCGTTATGGGCGGCGTCTCGGGGTGTGGGCACGGTAGGGACTGACGGTGGGGTCGCCGTCGATCCAGAAGCGCCAGGGGTGCACGGCTCCCTCGCCGCCGACGCCGGTACGCGGGCCGGAGCGCACCCGGTCAGCGGCCGGCGGGGTACCGGTGAGGACGCGGAACGGGCTGCCGGCCGGTTCGCCCGCCGGACCGGTATAGGGGTCGCAGACGTCGGATCCGTTGAGCGACCGGTCGACGGCGAGCGCGGTGGCCAGCCGGGCCGGGCCCTGGGCGAGGTCGGTGCCCTTGCGGGAGGTGGGGCGGTTCGCTCGGGCGAGGTCCTCCCCACGGGTGATCTCGCCGCCCCGCAGCAGGACCCCGCTCGGCGTGCCCTCCGGGCCGCAGACCAGGTTGAGGCAGTGCCACATCCCGTACGTGAAGTACACGTAGGTGTGGCCGGGCGGGCCGAACATCACCGCGTTGCGTTCGGTGCGGCCCCGGTAGGCGTGCGATCCCGGGTCGACGGGTCCCGCGTAGGCCTCCACCTCGGTGAGGCGCAGTTCGATCGGGCCGTCCGGGGTGTCACGGACGAGGATCCGGCCGAGGAGGTCCGGTGCGATGTCGAGGACCGGGCGGTCGAAGAAGGGCCGGGCGAGCGGGGCCCTTTCCGCGTCGGCGATCATGCGGTACGAGGGTACTGGAACCGCCCGCGGCGGTTCCGCGTTCGTAGTGACCGTAGATAACGTAAAGAAACAGTCAACCGCCGGTATGAGGAGTGGGACAACGTGGGCTTCAAGAAGCTGCTTGCGAGCATGGGTGCCGGTGGGGCGTCCGTCGAGACCGTACTGACGGACCCGAACGTGGTGCCGGGCGGCACTGTCCAGGGTGAGGTGCGTATCCAGGGCGGGTCGGTCGCGCAGCAGATCGAGGGGCTCTCCGTCGGGCTGCAGGCCCGGGTCGAGGTCGAGAGCGGCGACAACGAGTACAAGCAGGACATCGAGTTCCACCGGCAGCAGCTGGGCGGGGCGTTCGAGGTGGCGCCGGGGGCCGTGCACACCGTGCCGTTCGGGCTGCAGATCCCGTGGGAGACGCCGGTCACGACGTTCCTCGGCCGGCATCTGTCGGGGATGAACATCGGGGTGACGACGGAGCTGGCGATCGCCCGCGCGGTGGACTCGGGTGACCTCGACCCGGTCAGCGTGCACCCGCTGCCGGCGCAGCAGGCGCTGCTGGACGCGTTCGGGCACCTGGGCTTCGCGTTCAAGGCCGCGGACCTGGAGAAGGGGCACATCCGGGGGACGCGGCAGCGGCTGCCGTTCTACCAGGAGATCGAGTTCCGGGCGCCGCACCAGTACCGGGGGCTGAACCAGGTGGAGCTGACGTTCATCGCGGACGGCAACGAGATGGACGTGATCCTGGAGATGGACAAGAAGCCGGGGCTGTTCGGCGAGGGCAGCGACTCGTACCGGTCGTTCACGGTCGGTCTGCAGTCCTTCCAGGGCACCGACTGGGCGGCGTACCTGAATCAGTGGCTGGCGGAGGTCGGCGGCAAGCGCAACTGGTTCTAGGGATCTAGGCTCGGTGCGCAGAAGGCCGCGCCGGCGCAGCCCGGCCGCGGTCCCTAGCTGTTCTTGCGATCAGGAGGTGTCGAGGTGACCGAGCAGAAGCGGCGGCCGCTCCCCCACGAGTTCCATCCGCCGGTGCCGTCGTTCACGGTGGTGAGCGATGACGTGGCGCCGGGCGGGGTGTTGAAGGACGCGCAGGTGTACGCGGCCGGGAACACGTCACCGCACCTGCGGTGGGAGGGCTTCCCCGACAGGACGAAGAGTTTCGCCGTGACGTGCTACGACCCGGACGCGCCGACCGGCAGCGGTTTCTGGCACTGGTCGCTCATCGACATTCCCGCGTCCGTCACCGAGTTGCCCGCGGGCGCGGGCGGCGGGGACTTCAAGGGGCTGCCCGAGGGTGCGCTGCACGTCAGGAACGACTACGGGACGCGGGACTTCGGCGGGGCCGCGCCGCCGCCGGGGGACGGTTCGCACCGCTATGTCTTCACCGTGTACGCGGTGGACACCGAGAAGCTCGGGCCGGACGCGGACGCCTCGCCTGCCGTGATCGGTTTCAACCTCCGCTTCCACACGCTGGGCCGCGCCCAGCTGATCGGCGAGTACGAGGCACCGGCCGGTAGCTGACGGCCGGGCGTCCGCCGTGGCCGGCGGGCGCCCGTTAATTGCGTTGCGCCCCGGCGCCCTGAATCGCACAGTGGTACGTGTCTGGTGGTGGCCCACCATCACCAGGCAGCCGGTACCGCTGTAGCGGGGGCGGCGGGGCGTTGCGTCGTGGTGGTTCTCGCCCGCGCGATGCCGGCCGTCCGCCGGAACCAGGTGTTTCCCGCCCGGTGTCCACGCCGGCTGCCGTACGCTCCGGACGCTTCCGTTACGCACGGGGGGAAGCGTCCGGGGCGTTCGGCATTTTTCGCTGTCCACCCGCCCGGCCACCCTTCCGGGAGCCGCTCCCGTACCCCGTCGATCCCCTTTCCCCGCACGGTAATTGCGTTGTCCGCCGGTGGTCCGCGAGGCACAGTGGATCCACTTCGCCATGGGGCGGGGACGGATCCTTGGGGTGGGCGGAATGCGTGAGACTCTGGTGCTGAACGCGAGTTTCGAGCCGCTGTCGACGGTGTCGCTGCGGCGTGCCGTGGTGCTGGTCATGCAGGAGAAGGCCGTCGTCGAGCAGGCGCATCCCGGGCTGCGCATCCGCGCGGCGGCCGTCGAGGTTCCGGTTCCGCTGGTGATCAGGCTGCGCAGATACGTCCGGGTGCCCTTCCGACAACGGGCCCCGTGGTCGCGGCGGGGTGTGCTGGTGCGTGACCGACACCGGTGCGCGTACTGCGGTCGCCGGGCGAGCACGGTGGACCACATCGTCCCGCGGTCGCGCGGTGGTGGGGACACCTGGCTGAACACGGTCGCGGCCTGTGCGGAGGACAACGGCCGCAAGGCGGACCGGACTCCTGAGCAGGCGGGGATGCGGCTGCTGGCGCAGCCGTTCGAGCCGACGCCGGCGGACACGCTGCTGCTGGCGCTGGGGATCAGGGACAACGACGCGCTGCCGGGGTGGCTGGCGCTGCCGGCCTGATCCCGGTGGGGCGCGGACGGCGGCGGTCATCTGAGGACGAGCTGGACGATGGCCACGATGCCGACGGCGACGATGACGCCGCGCAGCGCCGCCGGCGGCAGCCGGCGGCCGATGCGGGCGCCGAAGATGCCGCCGAGGGTGGCTCCGGCGGCGATGAGGCCCACGGCGGCCCAGTTGAAGTCGGCGACGAAGAGGAAGAACACGGCGGCGATGCCGTTGACGAGCATGCCGAGGACGTTCTTGACGCCGTTGATCCGCTGCAGGTCGTCATGGAGCAGCAGCCCCATCAGCGACAGGTAGAGAACGCCCTGGGCGGCCCCGAAGTAACCGCCGTACATGCTGGCGAGGAACAGTCCGACGAGCAGCAGCGGGCCGCCGTCGGTGGGGACCTCGGTGCCCTCGCGTTCGCGGCGGGCCTTGATGGCGCGGGCGAGGCGGGGCTGCAGCACGACCAGGACCAGGGCCAGCCCGATCAGTACCGGGACGATCGCGTCGAACGCGTCGGACGGCAGGGTCAGCAGCAGGATCGCGCCGGCCAGGCCGCCGGCCAGCGCGGTGCTGCCGAGCCGGATGACGCGCCGGCGCTGGCCGCGCAGTTCACGGCGGTAGCCGATGGCACCGGTGAGCGAACCGGGTACCAGGCCGAGGGCGTTGGAGACGTTCGCGGTGATCGGCGGGAGGCCGACGGCGAGCAGTACCGGGAACGTGATGAGGGTGCCGGAGCCGACGATGGTGTTGATGGTGCCGGCGCCGATGCCCGCCGCGAAGACGGCGAGTGCCTCCCAGAACGTCACGCTGTACCCCTCGATGACCGGTGTCGGATGCACCGATCATGCCCGAGGGTCAGTCCTTGTCGAAGCGTGGGGTCTCGCGGCGCGGGATGGGGACGTCGCCGCCGCCCCCGTTGTTGCCGTTGGTGCCGCCGTTGTTCCCGCCGCCGGCACCGTTGGTCGGGGCGCCGGGCAGGTTCACGATGCCGCCGAGGCCCTTGAGCGCGTCATTGAGCTCGCTGGGGATGATCCAGAGCTTGTTGGCGTCGCCCTGCGCGATCTTCGGGAGCATCTGGAGGTACTGGTAGGCCAGCAGCTTCTGGTCCGGGTCGCCCGCGTGGATGGACTCGAAGACCGTACGGATGGCCTGGGCCTCACCTTCGGCGCGCAGCGCGGCGGCCTTGGCGTCACCTTCGGCGCGCAGGATGGAGGACTGCTTCTCACCTTCGGCGGTGAGGATCTGGGACTGCCGGATGCCCTCCGCGGTGAGGATCGCGGCGCGCTTGTCGCGGTCCGCGCGCATCTGCTTCTCCATCGAGTCCTGGATGGAGGTGGGCGGCTCGATCGCCTTGAGCTCGACGCGGTTGACGCGGATGCCCCATTTGCCGGTGGCCTCGTCCAGGACGCCGCGCAGCGCCGCGTTGATCTCCTCGCGGGAGGTCAGCGTCCGTTCCAGGTCCATGCCGCCGATGATGTTGCGGAGCGTGGTGACGGTGAGCTGCTCGATCGCCTGGATGTAGCTGGCGACTTCGTACGTCGCCGCGCGGGCGTCGGTGACCTGGTAGTAGATGACCGTGTCGATGTTGACGACCAGGTTGTCCTGGGTGATCACCGGCTGCGGCGGGAACGGCACGACCTGCTCACGGAGGTCGATGCGGTTGCGGATCGTGTCGATGAACGGAACGACGATGTTCAGGCCCGCGCTCAACGTCCGCGTGTAGCGGCCGAATCGTTCGACGATGGCGGCACTCGCCTGGGGGATGACCTGGACCGTCTTGATGAGCGCGACGAAGACGAGCACCACCAGGATGATCAGGACGATGATGATCGGCTGCATGTCCACTCCCGCGCCGTTTGCGGACGTACTACGACATGATCAATTCTCGCAGACCACTGCGGCGGTGCGCTCGGGTTCGGCGAATTCCCGGAGCACGACCGCGGCGGCCGTATCGGTCGGTCAGGCGTCCTCGGTCACATGACGACGGCGGTCGCGCCGTCGATCTCCACGACATCCACCTTCTCGCCCGGGTCGAAGCTCCGTTCCTCGTCGAGGGCGCGCGCCGACCAGATCTCTCCGGCGAGCTTGATCCGTCCGCCGCCGCCGTCGACCCGTTCGAGGACGACGGCCTGCCGCCCCCTCAGCGCGTCGATGCCGGTACGCAGTTCGGGCCGCTGCGTCCGGTGCTTGTAGGCGATCGGGCGGACGACCGCGAGCAGTGCGACCGAGACGATCACGAAGACGATGACCTGGACGACGATGCCGCCGCCGAGCGCGGCGACGATCGCCCCCGCGACGGCGCCGACCGCGAACATCCCGAATTCGGGCATCGTCGTGATCACCAGCGGTATGCCGAGTCCTACGGCGGCGATCAGCCACCACACCCATGGGTCCACCTCCCCATCGTAGGGGGGCGGGGGTGATCTGTGACAGGCCTTCCGGGCGCGGGGGCGGGCGCGGGGAAGCACGAACGGGCGTTCCGCCGGGGGGTGTTACGTCCCGCTCCCCCCGGCCGGGCGGCGGATGGCTACGAGAGCGGCAGTCCTGCGGCGGTCCAGCGGTCGCCCCTGTGCTCGACGACGAGCGGGAGGCCGAAGCAGCGGGAGAGGTTGCGCGAGGTGAGTTCCAGCTCGACCGGGCCTGCGGCGACGACCTTGCCCTGGCGGATCATGAGGACATGGGTGAAGCCGGGGGCGATCTCTTCGACATGGTGGGTCACCATGATCATGGAGGGCGCGATCGGGTCGCGGGCGAGCCGGCCGAGGCGGCGTACCAGGTCCTCACGGCCGCCGAGGTCCAGGCCGGCCGCGGGCTCGTCGAGGAGCAGCAGCTCCGGGTCGGTCATCATGGCGCGGGCGATCAGGGTGCGCTTGCGCTCGCCCTCGGACAGGGTGCCGAACTTGCGGTCCAGGTAGTCGGACATGCCCAGCCGGTCGAGGAAGGCGCGGGCGCGGTCCTCGTCGACCTTCTCGTAACTCTCCCGCCAGTGCGCGGTCATGCCGTACGCGGCGGTGAGCACGGTCTGCAGGACGGTCTGGCCGCGCGGCATCTTGTCCGCCATGGCCGCGCCGGCCATGCCGATACGGGGGCGCAGTTCGAAGACGTCGACGCTGCCGAGCTTCTCGCCGAGCACCTGGACGGTGCCGGTGGTCGGGAAGAGATAGCTGGAGGCGACATTGAGCAGGGTGGTCTTTCCCGCGCCGTTCGGTCCGAGGATCACCCAGCGTTCGCCCTCGGCGACCGACCACGAGACCTGGTCCACCAGAGCCCGTCCGTCGCGGACCACCGATACGTCCACCAGCTCCAGCACATCGCTCATGAGCGCGTTGTCTCCCATTGCAGTTTCGGTTGTCACGGGCAGAGCCCCGAGGGAAAACCTACGCCACGCGTCGGGCGGTCCACTCCTTAGGCTGGGGGGATGCTTGATGAACCTCGATCAGGACGGCTGGCGGCGTGGGGAAATGCCCTACTTGCCGGACTTGCCGCACCGGATGATGTCGCCCAGGAGGTCCTGGGCGAGGACGCGGTCCACCGGATGACCGGACTGCCGGGCGAGACCGGCCCGGTCGGGCTGACGCTCGGCCTCGGCCGGCTGCGGGCGCTCGGTACGACCGGGCTGCGGGTCGCCCTGCCCGCGCCGGGACATCCGCTGGGTCTCAGCGGCCCGGCCGACTTCAACGCGCGGGCGCTGGCCGCGGGCGAGGCCGTGATCGCGGTCGGCGGCCCGGCGCTCGGCCTCGTACCCGAGGTGAGCGAGGCCGGGCCGCGCGGCGATGTGCATGTGGAGGTGGAGTGGAAGTGCCTGGAGGTGCGGCAGGGCCCACCGGCCGATGTGCCCTCGCTCGGCGAGGCCGAGCGGGAGCTGGCCGAGGCGCTGCGGGACACCACCGAGGCGCTGACCCGGCTGGACGTGGCGGGGGCGGGGCCGGCCGCGCAGGCCGCCCTGGACGCGTACCGGGCGCGTGCGGAGCGCGGCCGTGATCTGCTGGCGCCCGGCTATCCGCCGCGGGCGGTGCGGGTGCTGGCGCTGGCGCAGCGGGTCGGCGCCCTGGTCGCCATCGCCTCCGACGGGCACGGGGGCGCGGTGAGCGCGTCGGAGATCGCCGCGCGGGCGGAGCTGCTGCGGCCGGTGGAGCGCACCGCGCGGCGGGCGCAGGTGGCGGCGTACAACGCGTACGTGGAGGAGTCGGAGCGCCGGGCCTGAGCCGCACCGGGATGACGCGGAAGGCCCCGCGTCCTGCCGGTGTCACCGGTGGGACGCGGGGCCTTCACGGTCGTACGGGGCAGGTCAGCCGATGTTCGACGACGCGTTGCCGAACGCCGGGTTGAGCAGACCGATCACGTTGACGGTGTTGCCCGTCACGTTGACCGGGACGTGCACCGGCACCTGGAGCAGGTTGCCGGACAGCACGCCCGGGGAGTCGGTGGCGGAGCCACAGGCATCGGCGCTCGCGAACGCGGAACCGGCGGAGACACCCGCGGCGATTCCGGTGACGGCGATGACCAGGGCGGCCTTTTTGGCAGTGTTCATGGGAAACGATCCTCCTGTTGCGGTACGGCCCAGCCGCGGGCCGCACGGTGAAGAACGCCCGGCCCGGCCGGATGACACGGCCGCGGACCGGAAACGTCCGAAGGGATCGCCGGATCGAACGCGCGGGGATTCGATCGAACGCAGCGGCCCCGGAGGCGGTGCCTCCGGGGCCGGTCGTCGCGGCGGAGCCGCGGGGGGACTACTGGTTGACGCACTCGTTCCCGAACACCGGGTTCAGGAGACCGATCACGTTCACGGTGTTGCCGCAGACGTTGACCGGGACGTGCACGGGAACCTGGAGCAGGTTGCCGGAGAGAACGCCGGGCGAGCCCTCGGCCACGCCGTGGGCCTCGGCGCCGCTGTGGGCGGAGGCGACACCGGCTCCGGCCATGGCGAGCCCGCCCGCGACGAAGGTGACAGCCGCGGCGGTCTTCAGGATCTTCACTTCGAACTTCCTCCTTGCAGGGTGCACCGCGACCAGCCGCCGCGGTACTCCCTACAGAACGGGCCACAGGCGGTCAGGATGCGCCACCGGCCCCACATCCACCCGTCGGAATGAATCCGATACCGGAACACACCGGTCCGGTATGGCCCGTCAGGCCTCCGGAGGTGCCCCGATGCCGTGCCTGACCGCCCACAGCGCGGCCTGGGTGCGGTCCGAGACATCGAGCTTCATCAGGATGTTCGAGACATGGGTCTTCACGGTCTTCTCCGAGAGCACCAGCGCGCGGGCGATCTCCCGGTTGGAGCGCCCGTCGGCGATCAGCGTCAGCACCTCGCGCTCCCGTTCGGTGAGGGCGTTGCCCCGTCCCTGGCCGCCGCCGGGGAACTCCTGGGAGAGCAGGGCGTCGGCCACCTCGGGCTGGAGCAGCACATGGCCGGCGTGCACGGAGCGGATGGCGCCGGCCAGCGCCTCGGGGTCCACGTCCTTGTACACATAGCCGGCCGCACCGGCCCGCAGGGCGGGCACGATGGTGCGCTGCTCGGTGAAGCTGGTGACGATGAGCACCCGGGCCGGGTTGCCGAGCTCGCGCAGCTTGCGCAGCGCGGAGATGCCGTCGGCGCCGGGCATCTTGATGTCCATCAGGATCACGTCGGGGCGCAGTTCCCCGGCGCGGGCCACGCCCTCGTCGCCGTCCCCCGCCTCCCCGACGACGTCGATGTCGCCCTGGACCTCCAGGAAGGTCCGCAGCCCGCGGCGCACCACCTGGTGGTCGTCGACGAGCAATACGCGGATGCGGGCCTGCCCCTCTGACTCAGCCACCGGGCACCTCCATCTCGATGACGGTGCCCTTGCCGGGCGCCGATTCCACTGTCAGGTGTCCGCCCACGCCGCTCGCCCGGTCCCGCATCGAGACCAGGCCCAGATGGCGTCCGGCGCGGCGCACCGCGGACGGTTCGAAGCCGCTGCCGTCGTCGCGGACCCGCAGCACCGCTCCCTTGCCCCGGCCGGTGAGGCAGACGGTCACGGTCCCGGCGTCCGCGTGCCGCAGTGCGTTGTGCAGCGCCTCCTGCGCGACCCGCAGCAGCGCTTCCTCCTGGGCGGCGGGCAGCGCCTTGACCTGGCAGGACGTAAAGGTGACATGGGCCGCGTGGGCCCGGTCGAGCACCTCGGCCTGGGTCCGCAGGGTCGCGACGAGGCCGTCCTCGTCCAGTCCCGCGGGCCGCAGCTCGACGACGACGGCGCGCAGCTCGTCGGCGGCCTCGGCGGCGAGCGCCGCCACATGCTTCAGCTCCTCCTTGGCGCGCGCCGGGTCGCGGTCGACCAGGGCGGCCGCGGCCTGTGCGGTGAGGCGCAGCGAGAAGAGCTTCTGGGAGACCGCGTCGTGCAGCTCGTGGGCGATGCGCGCCCGCTCCCCCGCCAGGGTGAGTTCGCGGCTGCGCTCGTAGAGGCGGGCGTTGGTGAGGGCGATGGCGGCGTGGGCGGCCAGGGTCCGCAGCAGCGTCTCGTCCTCCTGGGTGAAGGCGCAGTCGGTGGCGGGCCCGGTTCTGGGGCCCACCTTGTTGGCCAGGAAGATCGCGCCGAGGATCTCCTCGCCGTCGACGACCGGCATCCCGATGAAGTCGGTCATGTCCGGGTGGGCGCGCGGCCAGCCCCCGAAGGAGTCGGACTGCGTGACGTCCGCGAGCCGCTGCGGGGTCGCCTCGTGGAGCATCGCGGCGAGGATGCCGTGCTGGCGGGGCAGCGGGCCGATCGCCTTCCACTGCTCGTCGCTCACCCCGTCGACGACGAACTGGGCGAACCCGCCGTGATCGTCGGGCACCCCGAGCGCGGCGTACTCGGCGTCGAGCAGCTCGCGGGCGGACGCGACGATCGTCTGCAGCACCTCGCGCACCTCCAAGTGCCGGCTCATCGCGAGGACCGCGTCGCTGACCGCTTCGATTCCGCCTCTGGGCGACCGGTTGGACATGTCGTCAACCTACCGGCGCCGCGGCCCCGGCGGATCGGGCCGGGGACCTAGGGCAAAGTGCCCCCCGACGTGCGGCGGACGGCCGAGGCGCCGGACGCGGCGGCGTTCCTACGGTGAAGGGAGCCGCTGGACGACGGGTCCTGCGGCGGCTCGGAAGGCCACAAGGAGGAGCAGCGTGAAACGCTTCACTGCAAGGGTGGTGGCGGGTGACGGGCCGGCGATGCCGGTAGCGATCATCACGGGGGCTTCGCGGGGACTGGGCCGTGCCCTGGCCGGGGCGCTCGCCCGGCGTGGCTGGGACCTGGTGCTCGACGGCCGGTCCGAGGGGGTGCTGAAGACGGCGGCGGCGGAGCTGGAGCGGGAGGGCCCCGGACGGGTGGCGGCCGTGCCGGGCGATGTCACCGACGCCGCCCACCGGACCGCGCTCGTCGCGGCGGCCCGCGCGTTCGGCGGCGTCGATCTGCTGGTGAACAACGCGAGCGCGCTGGGTGCCGAGCCGCTGGTGGCCCTGGCGGAGCTTCCGGTGGACGGGCTACGCGCCGCACTGGAGACGAATGTGGTGGCGCCGCTGGCGCTGGTGCGGGAGGCACTGCCCCTGCTGCGGGCGGCGGGCGGCGCGGTGCTGAACATCAGCTCCGACGCGGCCGTGGAGGCGTACGCGACGTGGGGCGGCTACGGGGCGAGCAAGGCCGCGCTGGAGCAGCTCTCCGCGGTGCTGGCCGTGGAGGAGCCGGGGCTGCGGGTGTGGTGGGTGGATCCGGGCGATCTGCGGACCGAGCTGTACACGGCGGCCGTCCCGGACGACGACCCGTCGGACCGGCTGCTGCCGGCGGACGTCGCCCCGGCCTTCCTGCGGCTGCTCGACGAGGAGGCGCCCAGCGGGCGCTACACCGCTCCGGCGCTGCTGGAAGCACGGTGACCACGATGGAGGGCCTGCGGGGGTTGCGGGTACCGCCCGAGCTGTCGGCGCGGGCGCCGGCCGGGCAGCGGGACGGCGTACGGCTGCTGGTCGGGCGGGCGGCGGCGGGCGAGGTGTCGCACCACGCCTTCCGGGAGCTTCCGGGGTTGCTGCGGGCGGGTGACGTCCTGGTGGTGAACACCTCGCGGACGCTGCCCGCGGCGGTCGGCGGGCGGCTCGGCCTGGAACCGGTGACCGTGCACTTCTCGACCCGCCAGGACTGGGGGCACCCCCGGCCGGAGGTTGGGGGACACTGGGCCGTGGAGGTCAGGACGCCCGACGGGCGCGGCACGACCGTGCCGCGGGCCGGCGGACCGGCCGGGGCGGTCGTGGAGCTGCCGGACGGCGAACGGCTGGTGCTGGAGGAGCCGCTGTCGCCGCGCGGGGACCGGCTGTGGCTGGCCCGGCCGTCGATGGCGGACACCGCCGGCTATCTGCACGGTCACGGGCGGCCGATCCGGTACGGCTACACCGAGCGGGACCAGCCGCTCGCCGAGTATCAGACGGTGTTCTCGGTGCCGTCCCCCGACGGTCTCGGCTCGGCGGAGATGCCGAGCGCCGGCCGGCCGTTCACCACCGGGATCGTGACATCCCTGGTCAGCAGGGGTGTGCAGATCGCACCGATCGTCCTGCACACCGGGGTCTCCTCGGCCGAGACGCATGAGCCGCCGTACCCGGAGTGGTTCGAGGTGTCGCCGAGCACCGCGGGGCAGGTGAACGCCGCCCGCAGCGGTGGGGGCCGGGTCGTGGCGGTCGGTACGACGGCCGTACGGGCGCTGGAGTCGGCGGCGGACGGCCGGGGCACGGTCCGTGCCGCGCGCGGCTGGACGGATCTGGTGTTGACCCCGGAACACGGGGTACACGCCGTGGACGGGCTGCTGACCGGGCTGCACGAGCCGGCGGCCTCCCATCTGCTGATGCTGGAGGCGGTGGCGGGCGCTCCCCTGCTGGAGCGGGTCTACGCGGAAGCCGTGCGCGGCGGCTATCTGTGGCACGAGTTCGGCGACGTGAACCTGCTGCTCCCGTAGGCGTTTCGGGGGTGCTTCCGGCGCCGTTCCCGGGCACGCTTCGAGGACCCCTGAAAAGCCGTCACCGTGCGCACCCCCGTCATGACGATCCGTCGATGGCGGGGGTGGTGCCGTGTGACCTGCCCGATAGGACGTACGTCACTTACGAAGCCGGGTAGTGGACCCGGAGGGTGCCCACGGCGCGTAAGGGGCCCGTAAACACGCCCTGCCGTTCCACCCGCAACTACGACTTTCGTTAGTAATCGACCTCTTTGCCCTGCGGTTTTTACCCAGCTATCAATGCCGGAGTCCGCAATCGGAAGAGGTAACTCCCCCATGCAGCTCCCGACGCTCCCGAAGCTCGGCCGCCTGAACAAGGTGCATTCGTTCGCCGTAGCAGGCACCGCAACCGCCGCTCTGACGGTTCTGGCCATCACCGCTGGTGTCCAGGGATCCGACGGAACGGCCCTCGCCGCCGGCGAGCCCTCCAACATCGCTGTGGTCAGCACCGCCGGACCGCAGAGCATTACCGACCAGGCCGGCGCCGCTTCGCAGCACGCCGCAGCCGAGGCCGCGGCCAAGAAGAAGGCGGCCGACACGGCCGCCGCGGCCGCGAAGAAGAAGGCGGCCGACGAGGCCGCCAAGAAGAAGGCCGCTGACGAGGCCGCCAAGAAGAAGACCGCTGACGAGGCCGCCAAGCGCAAGAAGGCGGAGCAGGCCGCGAATCGCTCCAAGGAGCGCAAGGCCCTCGCCGCCAAGCCGAAGCCCGCGACCAAGGCTCCGGCCCCGGCCGCCGTCTCGTACTCGAACGACCTCGACGGCTGGATCAAGGAGTCGCTGTCGGTCATGGCCGCCCACAACATCCCGGGCAGCTACGACGGCATCTACCGCAACATCATGCGCGAGTCGTCCGGGAACCCGCAGGCCATCAACCTGACGGACTCCAACGCCGCCGCCGGCATACCGTCCAAGGGCCTGCTGCAGGTCATCGACCCGACGTTCCAGGCGTACCACGTGTCCGGTACCTCCATGGACATCTACGACCCGGTCGCCAACATCACCGCCGCGTGCAACTACGCGGCCGCGAACTACGGCTCGATCGACAACGTCGACTCGGCCTACTGAGCACCGGTCCACCACGCCGAAGGGCGGCCGCACCCCCAGGGGTACGGCCGCCCTTCGGCGTTGTCGGTCCCGCGCGCTACTTGCGCATGACCTCCGGCTCGTGGCGGCGCAGCAGCCGCGCGACCACGACACCGCAGATGACACCGAGCACGACCAGCACGCCCATGTCGACGATCCACTGGGCCGCGGTGTGCTCCCAGAGCTGGTCCGGGTTGGCCGCGTCCCACGGCATGAGGACGTTCAGCTGGGCGGTGGTGCCCAGGGCCGAGACGGCCCAGCGGGCCGGCATCAGCCAGGCGAACTGCTCCACGCCGATCGAGTCGTAGAGCTGGAACAGCACCCCGGTGAAGACGACCTGGACGATCGCGAACATCACCAGCAGCGGCATGGTCTTCTCGGCGGTCTTCACCAGGGCCGAGATGATCAGGCCGAACATCATCGAGGTGAAGCCGAGCGCGATGACGGCCAGCGTCATCTCGATCGCCGGTGAGCTCTTGAAGATCACGCCCTCGGTGGGCATGGCCCGCGGCGCGAAGCCGATGCCGCAGATGATGACGCCCTGCAGGGCCGTGATCAGACCCAGCACGATGACCTTGGACATCAGGTACGCGGAGCGGGAGAGGCCGGTGGCCCGTTCCCGTTCGTAGATCACCCGTTCCTTGATCAGTTCTCGTACCGAGTTGGCGGCGCCCGAGAAGCAGGCGCCCACCGCGAGGATCAGCAGGATCGTGCCCGCGTCCTTGTTGACCAGGTGGGCCTTGAGCGGACCCGGGCCCAGACCGCTGTCGGCCGGGATGACGACGCTGACCACACCCAGCACCGCGGGCAGGATGAACATCAGCCCGATGAAGCCGCGGTCGGAAGCGATCACCGACAGATAGCGGCGTACCAGCGTGAACAGCTGGGAACCCCAGCTCTGCGGCTTCGGCGGCCGGGTGGCCAGCTGCGGGACGACCGCCGCGGCCTGCGGGGCGGCGTCCAGGTCGGCCGCGTACATCTGGTAGTGCTGCGAGCCGTGCCAACGGCCCGACCAGTCGTAGTCGCGGTAGTTCTCAAACGCCGAGAAGACATCGGCCCAGGTCTCGTAACCGAAGAAGTTGAGCGCTTCCTCCGGCGGGCCGAAGTAGGCGACCGAGCCGCCCGGCGCCATCACCAGCAGCTTGTCGCACAGCGCCAGCTCGGCCACCGAGTGGGTGACCACCAGGACGGTGCGGCCGTCGTCGGCCAGACCGCGCAGCAGCTTCATGACGTCGCGGTCCATACCCGGGTCGAGGCCGGAGGTCGGCTCGTCCAGGAAGATCAGCGACGGCTTGGTGAGCAGCTCCAGCGCGACGGAGACCCGCTTGCGCTGACCGCCCGAGAGGGAGGTGATGCGCTTGTCCGCGTGGATGTCGAGCTTGAGCTCCTGCAGGACCTCCTGGATCCGGTGGTTGCGCTCGTCGGTCGCGGTGTCACCGGGGAACCGGAGCTTGGCCGCGTACCGCAGTGCTTTGCGGACCGTCAGCTCCTTGTGCAGGATGTCGTCCTGCGGGACCAGACCGATGCGCTGGCGCAGCTCGGCGAACTGCTTGTACAGGTTTCGGTTGTCGTACAGCACCTCGCCCTGGTCGGCCGGGCGGTAGCCGGTCAGCGCACGCAGCAGCGTGGACTTGCCGGAACCGGACGGGCCGATCACCCCGATCAGCGACTTCTCCGGGACACCGAAGGAGACGTCCTTGAGGATCGTCTTCGTGGTGTTGCCCTGCGGGACCGTGACGGTCAGCCGCCGGGCCGAGAAGGAGACCTCACCGGTGTCGACGAACTCCTCGAGCCGGTCGCCGGCCAGTCGGAAGGTCGAGTGGCCGACGCCGACGATGTCGTTCGGGCCCAGCAGATGGCGCTGGATCGCCTGGCCGTTGACGTAGGTGCCGTTGTGGCTGCCCAGGTCGACGATCTCGAAGCGGCCGTCCGGGTGCGCCTTGAACTCGGCGTGGAACCGGGAGACCTGGAGGTCGGAGACGACCAGGTCGTTCTCCAGCGCACGGCCGATCTTCGTGACCTGGTTGATCGAGAAGTGGTGCATCGTGGTCGGGCTGCGGTGCTGCTGCCCGCCCTGCGGTTGCTGCGGCTGCTGCGGCCAGCCCTGCTGCTGCGGAACCTGCGCCGGCGGCTGCTGGTTCCAGCCACCCTGCTGCGGCTGCTGCGGCTGGACGGGCGGCCGGTGCGGCTGCTGCACCGGCGGGGCCTGCCGTGCGGCAGGTGCCTGGTGCGGCTGCGCCAGCGACGTCTCCGCACTGTAGAGATCGGCGCTGACCTGCTGGCCGCCGCTGAAGTTGAGACGGGGGCCGTCGGTCGCGTTGCCGAGGTTCACGGCGGAGCCCGGTCCGACCTCCATCTGGTGGATGCGCTGGCCCTGGACATAGGTGCCGTTGGTGCTGCCGAGATCCTCGACGATCCAACTGCGTTCGCCCCAGCGGATGGTGGCATGCCGCCAGGAGACTCTGGCGTCGTCGAACACCATGTCTCCCTGCGGATCCCGCCCGAGGCTGTACGACCTGGATGGGTCGAGCGTCCAGGTTTGACCGTTCAATTCGAGTACGAGTTCAGGCACCCCAAGCCCCAAAAGTTGTCCCCCGGTATTTCCCCATGCGGGGAGTCTAGGGATTGCGAACATCGGGAGGAACTATTTCAGGCCCGGCAGCCGAACCGGAACCCGCCCTCCGATAAGTACGCCCGCCGGCAGCGTTGACTGCGCCCAAATGCCACCGGAGAGTAGTAACCGCCCAAGGAAACGACCTCGGGGGGCCGGGATGACCGCTAGGACCACGCCCTGGGTGAGCGTACTGCTCTCCGCCATCGCGTCCGTGAGTTGGGCGTTTCTGGCCATGACGGGCACCGCCGCGCTCGGTCTGCATCTGCTCGGGGCGGACACCGCGGGTTCACTCGGACCGATGACGGCCGCGGTGGTCGCGATGGCCGCGGGCGGCCGGGTCCGACCGTCGGGCGACGTCGCCGTGTTCGGGATGGACAGCGCCGGGACCCAGGGCGCCGTCGGCGTCATGCCGTTGGGCGTCGCCCTGGTGGGCGCGTTGCTGCTGGTGTGGGTCTTCCTGCGGTCGTTACGCAAGGCCGGGACGGTCGTCTCCGCCGGTGAGCTGGCCGCCCGGGTGATCGCGGTCGCGGTGTTCTTCACCGCGGTACTCGGCGGACTCGCCTGGGCCGGCCAGGACACCATCGCCATCGACGGCGCCTCGCTCGGCGCCCCCCAGGCCGGCGGCATCCTGGACAAGCTGCCCGGTATCGGGGACATCGGGGGCGGCGGACTCTCCGACGGCCTGCAGGGTCTGATCAAGTCCAAGACGTCGGTCGGCTTCCATGTCGACACCGTGCCCACCCTGCTGCGCGGCCTGGTGTGGGTGCTGTTGGTACTGCTGATCGCGCTGCTCGCCTCGCGCCGTACGCCGTTGCCGCCGGGCTGGCAGGGTGTGCACCGGGTGGTGCGGCCCGCCGTCTCCGCGCTGTGCGGCGTTCTGGTGCTCGCCGTGGTGGCGGGGTTCGCCGCCGCCGGGTACGCGGCGGTCACCGGCGACGAGCCGGGCCGGATCATGGGCGCCGCGCTCCTCGGCGCGCCCAACGGGGTCTGGCTGGCGCTGCCGCTGGGCCTGTTCGTCCAGTGGAAGGGCGTCGCGACCGGGGAGCTCGCGAAGGTGCTGCCCGATCCCCTCGACCGCTTGCTGAGCAACGGGGTCAAGGAGCCCATCACGCTCGGCCGGCTCGCCGAGCTGGACGACCGGGTCTGGCTGCTGCCGGTCGCGGTGGCGCTGATGATGCTGACCGCCGGGGCCCTCACCGCGACCCGCACCCCGCTCGGGACCGGGTCGCGCGCCGGATACGCGGGGCGCTGCGCGCTGCGGCTGGGGGTCGCGTCGGCCGTCGCGCTCCCGCTGCTGGTGTGGCTGACCGGGGTCTCGGTGAACGCGAACCTGTCGGTCTTCGGCTTCGACGCCGTCGGGGCCGGGATCGAGCTGCACGGCAGCGTTCCGCCGGCGCTGCTGCTGGGCGCCGCCTGGGGCGCGGGTGCGGGCGGCGTGGGCGCGCTGCTGGCGCTGGCGACCGGCGCCGCCGGGCGGCAGGCCGCGCCGCTGGCGCTCGGCCCGGCGCCGGGGAGCACTTCCGGCGATTCCGCGCGGACGTACCCGGTCATCGCCTACGAGCCGGGTCCCTACGTTCCCAGTCCGGCGTACCACCCCGAGGAGGCCGGGCCGAACCCGTACAAGCAGCCGGCGGATCCCGCCGGAAGCGCCGGCAACGACTCGCCGCACGCGACCCAGACGATGGCCGGCGCCCCGCTGCCCCCGCCGCTGCCGCGCCGCTCGCGTGGCGGCGGCCGCACCGACAAATGGCCCGACCCGCCGGGCGAACCACCGCCCCCGCCGGGAGCGCCCCGCAGGCAGTAAGGGGTGCCGGCGGGCATTCGGGGCGGATTCCGCCTTCGCGGGTCCGGATGGGTGTCCGCCACGCGGGACGGCTCGTCGCGTCCTTGAGGCCGCCGGATACGGTGGTCCCACCATGAACGACGCCACGCAGCCCATCCCTGTCGCCGCCGTTCCCTCCGCGGACGCGCCCACCCTCCTCGTCAAGATCTTCGGCAAGGACCGCCCAGGCATCACCGCCGGACTTTTCGACACCCTCGCCGCGTTCGGCGTGGACGTCGTCGACATCGAACAGGTCGTCACGCGGGGCCGGATGGTGCTGTGCGCGCTGGTGACCGCGCCGACCGCGCCCGGCGCCGAGGGCGAGCTGCGGTCCACCGTGCACAGCTGGTCCGAGTCGATCAAGATGCAGGCCGAGATCATCTCCGGTATCGGTGACAACCGGCCGCGCGGTGAGGGACGTTCCCATGTGACGGTCCTGGGCCACCCGCTGACCGCCGAGTCGACAGCCGCCATAGCGGCTTGCATCACCGCCACCGGCGGCAACATCGACCGGATCTTCCGGCTCGCGAAGTACCCGGTGACGGCGGTCGAGTTCGCCGTCTCGGGTGCCGATCCGCTGGCGCTGCGCTCCGCGCTGGCGACGGAGGCCGCCGCGCGCGGGGTGGATGTGGCGGTGGTCCCGGCCGGGCTGCAGCGCCGGGCCCAGCGGCTGGTGGTGATGGATGTGGACTCCACCGTCATCCAGGACGAGGTGATCGAGCTCTTCGCCGCGCACGCCGGGTGCGAGGCGGAGGTCGCCGAGGTCACCGCCGCCGCGATGCGCGGCGAACTGGACTTCGAGCAGTCGCTGCACGCCCGGGTCGCGCTGCTGGCCGGGCTGGACGCGTCGGTGGTGGACAAGGTCCGCGCCGAGGTCCGGCTCACCAAGGGCGCCCGGACCCTGATCCGCACGCTCAAGCGGCTCGGCTACCAGGTGGGGATCGTCTCGGGCGGCTTCACCCAGGTCACCGACGACCTCAAGGAGCGGCTGGGGCTGGACTTCGCGGCCGCGAACACCCTGGAGGTGGTGGACGGGAAGTTCACCGGCCGGGTGACAGGACCGATCGTGGACCGGGCCGGCAAGGCGCGGCTGCTGCGGAGCTTCGCGGAACAGGCCGGGGTGCCGCTGAGCCAGACCGTAGCGATCGGTGACGGGGCGAACGACCTCGACATGCTGAACGCGGCGGGGCTCGGCGTGGCGTTCAACGCGAAGCCGGTCGTCCGGCAGGCCGCCGACACCGCGGTCAACGTGCCGTTCCTGGACACCGTCCTGTACCTGCTGGGCATCACGCGGGAAGAGGTCGAGGCGGCCGACGCGCTGGACGGCGCCCCGACCGAATCCCGCTAGGCCGGGAGGGGATCGCGTCAGGCCTCGCCGCGCGATCCGTCCGGCCGGGCTCAGGCCTCGTGCGGCACCCAGTAGTCGGCCAGCCGGCCGACGCCGTGCTCCACGGACTTCCAGGAACCGGAGAACGTGACGACGCCGAAGGCCGCGGTCGGGAAGCCGCCGCGGTTCATCCGGGCCAGGGCGTCCGCCTCGGCGGTGCCCGCGAGGGCGTCGGCGAGGGCGTGCATGCCGGGGTTGTGGCCGATGACCAGCAGGGTGCCGATGTCGTCGGGGGTCTCGTTGAGCAGGGCCAGCAGCTCGCCCAGGCTCGCTTCGTACAGCCGCTCCTCGTAGACCGTCCTGGGTCGCTGCGGCATCTCGTGCGCGGCGAGCTTCCAGGTCTCACGGGTGCGGGCGGCGGTGGAGCACAGGACCAGGTCAGGGGCGATCCCCGCGTCGGCGAGCCGGCGGCCCGCCACGGAGGCGTCCGTACGGCCGCGCTCGGCCAGCGGCCGCTCGTGGTCGGCGACCGAGGGCCAGTCGGCCTTGGCGTGACGGAGTAGGACGATCGTGCGGGGCGAGTCGACGCTCATGCCCCTCAGCTTTCCAGAAAATCCGCGATCAGGCGCGGGCTGGCCGTTACGGCCCGCACCGGCCCGTGGGCGCCGCTCATCAGAGGCCGCGGCATCACAGGAGGTGCTGGGCGATATCGGGGAGCGCGTCCGCGATGCGGGCGATGAGGTGGCCGGCGGGCTCGGCCGCCGAGGTGTCGCTCCGGCCGGGTCCGGCGATCAGCATGAGCAGCGCGGCGAAGGCGAGCGCGGGCAGCGCGACGGCCCACCACGGGAGGCGCGTCTGGACCCCGCCGGCCCCCTGGCCGACCGTGTGCCGCGAGGGGCGGGTGGGTGCCTGGATGGACTGGGTGGACACGGTGACCGCCTCCGTGAAGTGCTGGAATGTTCTGACCCTTCGAAACTACGGAAGGGCACTCGAAGATCCCATCGGGCGGGCCACCCACTCGACCCTGACCTGGCCCCCCTAGGGATGGTGGGGTTGTCCCCACCATCGGCCTCAGGGGCGGCGGTTCAGCCGAACTTGGCCGCGACGGTCGCGATGATCGCGACGAAGGCCGGAACAGCCAGCATCAGACCGATGATGATCATCAGCCGCTTCTGGCTGTGCGGGGGGTTGGGCTCAAGTACGGGCATGGGCCCAGTCTCGCACCGGCCCCGAAGAGGACCGCGGCGGGGTCGCCCGCGGCGCGGTCACAGTTCGTCCTCGATGTACCGGTTGCGTCCGGCCAGCACGCCGACGACGATCTGCGGCACCATGAGCGCCGCCATCAGCGCGATGGGCAGGTCCCAGCCGCCGCTGTGCTGGTAGAGGGCGCCGACCAGGATCGGCCCCGGGATCGAGATCAGATAGCCGGTGCTCTGCGCGAAGGCGGACAGCCGGACCACTCCCGCGCCGGTGCGCGAGCGCATCCCGACCATCGTCAGGGCCAGCGGGAAGGCGCAGTTGGCGATGCCGAGCAGCAGCGCCCACACCCAGGGGGCACCGGCGGGGGCCAGCCACAGGCCGGTGTACCCGGCGAGGCCGAAGAGCGCGAGGACGACGACGAGCGGACCCTGGTGCCGCATCCGGCCGGCGAGCGAGGGCAGCGCGAAGGAGAGCGGGACGCCCATCACCATCGTCACGGCGAGCAGCGCCCCCGCGGTGCCGGCGGAGAGCCCGGCGTCGCGGAAGATCTGCGGCATCCAGCCCATCGTGACGTAGGCGGCGGTGGCCTGCAGCCCGAAGAAGCAGGCGAGCGCCCAAGCCGTACGGCTGCGGATGATCCGGCCGGTGTTCCCGTCGGTGGCGGGGCCAGAACCTGCGGGGGCGGGCCGCGCGGCGGAGCTGCGGTCCCGGACCAGGCCGAGCCACGGCACGATCGCGACGACGGCGAGCGCCGCCCAGACGCCCAGGCCGAGCCGCCAGCCGTGGCCCATGGCGGAGGTCAGGGGCACGGTCGCCGCGGCGGCGGCCGCGGTGCCGAGGGAGAGCGCCATCGAGTAGAGCCCGGTCATCGCGCCGACCCGGTCGGGGAAGTACCGCTTGACGATCACCGGCATCAGGATGTTGCTCACCGCGATACCGGCCAGGGCCACGGCGCTGGCGGCGAGGAAGAGCACGGTGCCGCTCGCGAACGGGCGCAGCAGCAGCCCGGTGGCGATGCCCGCCATGCCCGCGCAGACCACGGCGCCCGCGCCGAAGCGGCGGGCCAGTCGCGGGGCGGCGATGCCGAAGAGCGCGAAGCACAGGGCGGGCACGGAGGTGAGGAACCCGGCCACGGCGCCGCTCATGCCGAGGCCGGCCCTGACCTCCTTCATGAGCGGCCCGAGGCTGGTGACCGCGGGGCGGAGGTTGAGCGCGGCGAGCACCAGCCCGGCGAGCACGAGGCGGCGCGTCCAGACGGGGAGCGCCGCCGTCTCCGGCAAGGGAGCCGGTAGGGAATCCGGTCCGGGAGCCGGTGCTGACCCGGGTGCGGATCCCGGTATGCCCGGTATGGACACGGCCTTGTCGCGGTCGAGGGTGCGGGGTTCGTCATCGCGCATGCACCCATCATAGAATGATGGGATGAATCTCGGCCCACTCCCCCGGCAGTCCACGCTCGCCGACCAGGTGATCGCCCGGCTGCGTACCCAGATCACGTCCGGTGAGTGGCCGGTCGGCTCCCGTATCCCGACCGAACCCGAGCTGGTCGACCAGCTCGGCGTCGCCCGCAACACCGTCCGTGAGGCGGTCAGAGCGCTGGCCCATAACGGGCTGCTCGACATCCGGCAGGGCTCCGGCACCTATGTCCTGGCCACCAGCGAGCTGGCGGGCGTGATGCAGCGCCGGTTCGCGGACGCCGATCCGCGGCATGTCGCCGAGCTGCGCAGCGCCCTGGAGGCGTCCGCCGCGGGACTGGCCGCCGCCCGCCGCACCGACCGCGATCTGCGGCATCTCGACACCCTGCTGGAGCGCCGCGAGCGGGCCTGGGAGTCGGGGGACGCCGCCGCGTTCGTCGACGCGGACGCGACGCTGCACCTGGCGGTCGTCGGCGCCTCGCACAACGACGTGCTGGCCGAGCTCTACGCGGACCTCGGCGAGGTGCTGCGCGACTTCCTGCGCGCGGACGTCGGCGAGGTGCTGCGCCCCGAGCAGCACCTGGACCACGCCCGGCTGGTGGAGGCGATCCGCGCGGGCGACGCGGGGACGGCGTCGGCCGAGGCCGCCGGGCACGCCTTCCACTGCCGGGGGCTCGGCACGCCCTGACCCCCGCAGAGCACGGAGAACGCCCGGCCCCGGACGCTGTGGAAGCGTCGGGGACCGGGCGTTCGCCGTGCGTCAGGAGCGGTACGGGTCAGGCACCGACCGCGTGCAGGCCGCCGTCGACGTGGATGATCTCGCCGGTGGTCTTCGGGAACCAGTCCGAGAGCAGGGCGACGACACCGCGGCCGGTGGGCTCCGGGTCGGACATGTCCCACTCCAGCGGGGAGCGGTGGTTCCAGACGTCCGCCAGCTCCGAGAAGCCCGGGATGGACTTGGCGGCCATCGAGCCGATCGGTCCGGCGGAGATCAGGTTGCAGCGGACGTTCTGCTTGCCCAGGTCACGGGCGAGGTAGCGGGACGTCGCCTCCAGCGCGGCCTTGGCCGGGCCCATCCAGTCGTACTGCGGCCAGGCGTACTGCGCGTCGAAGGTGAGGCCGACGACCGAGCCGCCGCCGTTGCTCATCAGCGGCAGGCACGCCATGGTGAGCGACTTCAGCGAGAACGCGGAGACGTGCATCGCGGTGGCGACGGACTCCCACGGGGCGTTGAGGAAGTTGCCGCCCAGCGCGTCCTGGGGCGCGAAGCCGATGGAGTGCACGACCCCGTCCAGGCTGCCGAGCTCGGTGCGTACGGTGTCCGCGAGCGACCCGAGGTGCTCGGGGTTGGTCACGTCCAGCTCGATGACCTTGGTGGGCTTCGGCAGCTTCCTGGCGATGCGCTCGGTCAGGGTGGGCCGCGGGAAGGCGGTGAGGATGATCTCAGCGCCCTGCTCCTGCGCCAGCTTGGCGGTGTGGAACGCGATGGAGGACTCCATCAGCACTCCGGTGATCAGGATGCGCTTGCCTTCGAGAATTCCACTCATGGTGATCAGTGACCCATGCCCAATCCGCCGTCTACGGGAATGACGGCACCAGTGATGTATGCGGCCTCTTCGGAGGCGAGAAAGCGGACCGAGGAGGCGATCTCCGCGGTCTGCGCGTAACGGCCCAGCGGGATCTGGCCGACGATCTTCTCGCGCTGCTCGTCGCTGAGCGTGCGGGTCATGTCGGTGTCCACGAAGCCGGGGGCTACGACGTTCACGGTGATGTTGCGCGAGCCGAGCTCACGGGCCAGCGAGCGCGCGAAGCCGACCAGGCCGGCCTTGGAGGCGGCGTAGTTCGACTGGCCGGCGGAGCCGAGCAGGCCCACGACCGACGAGATGAGCACGATGCGTCCCTTGCGGGCCCGCAGCATCTTCCGAGCGGCGGCCTTGACCACACGGAAGGTGCCCGTGAGGTTCGTCTCCAGGACCGAGGTGAAGTCCTCGTCGGTCATCCGGAGCAGCAGCTGGTCGCGGGTGACGCCGGCGTTGGCGATCAGCACCTCGACCGCGCCGTGCTTCTCCTCGATCTCCTTGTAGGCCTGCTCGACCTGTTCGGCGTCCGTGATGTCGCACCGCACCGCGAGGAAGCCCGCTGGTGGCTCGCCCGAGCGGTAGGTGATGGCGACCTTGTCACCCGCGTCGGCGAAGGCCTGGGCGATGGCGAGGCCGATGCCCCGGTTTCCTCCGGTGACGAGAACCGAGCGGCTCAACGGATCACCCTTTCCCATAGTTGTGGCTATCACCACGAAACTATCGGTCCGGGCAGCGATACAGGGAACCGGCCCCGACAGGGGCATCCAGCTGTCCCTGTCGGGTCCCTACAGTCGGCGGAGTTACGCCTGTGTGCGGGCTGCGGTCCGGCGGCGGCCGCGGAGGATCATTCCGACGGCTCCCGCGGCGAGAACGGCGCTGCCGCCGAGTGCCGTCTTCAGGGTGCCGGCGGCCTGGCCGCTCGCTGCCGTGTTCTGGGTGACGAGAGTGGTGTCCCCGCCGTGGCCCTGGTGGCTGACCGTCGACCGGCTCGCCCCGGCGGCGATCTGCTGGTCGCTGGGCGCGGCCGGGGCCTTGGCGGCGGCGCCCTGTCCGAAGACGACATCGGAGCAGCCGTAGAACGCCTCGGGGCTGTCGGTGCGCTGCCAGACCTGGTAGATCAGGTGGCGGCCGGAGCGGCTGGGCAGCTTCGCGGTGAAGTTGTAGTAGCCGCTCGTCGCGGTGGAGCTGGTCGTGTAGGTGGCGATCGGAGTGGCGTCCAGGTCGGACCACTTGAGCGGTTTCGTCGGGTCGTAGCCGGCCTTGGTGATGTACAGGGTCATGACGCCGCGGTGGGGCGCGGTGACACGGAAGCCGACGTTGAACGAGCCGGTGGCGACGCTGGTGGCGGGCCAGTCGGTGCGGGCCATGTCGAGGGCCTTGTACTTGTCGCGGTTGGCCGAGCACAGCTTGCCGTCGGGAATGATGTCCCGGCTGTGTCCGTCGGCGTTGGCGATGTTCACCTCGTTCCAGTCGTAGAGCGGCTGGGTGCCGCTCATGGCGACCAGGTCCTTGCAGACCTGCGACTGCGGGTGTTCCGGGCCTTCGGCGTAGCAGGCGGATATCCGGCTGACGGGGCTGCTGAGGGCGCCGTGCGCGCTCGCGGACACCGGGGTGAGGGCGACGAGCGCCAGTGCCGCGGCGCCCGCGGCGCCGACGGCCGCGGCATGGCGGAACGCGGGAAGCCGCGGCGGGGGTACACGGAGTGCCGGCAGGTGGGGGGCTGACATGTGGGGGCTCCTTGTCGTGCTGTGGCTGGTGACTGCGCGGACAGGGGCGTGGGGGGACAGCAGAACTGAGCATAGGATTGGTCTGGACCAACGACAAGAGGCCTGCGGCTACCGGCTTCTGACGGAGCATCATCAATTCCCGGAACGCGCCGGATATACCGTGGCCGTCCGTGCTGTCCGAGCGGCATGATTCACTGCGCAGACCTGTCGCATCAGACCTGTCGAATCGGGCGAAGGAGGAGGCCGCTGTGCCTCACGAGGTCGATCAGTCATTCCTGGCACTGCCGCTGCGGGCGCTGGCCGACGCGGCACTCGCCCGGGCCAGGGCGCTCGGAGCCGAGCACGCGGACTTCCGCTTCGAACGGATCCGCAGCGCCACGTACCGGCTACGGGACGCCAGGCCGTCCGGCACGTCGGACACCACGGACACCGGCTACGCGGTCCGGGTCGTGCACGGCGGCGCCTGGGGCTTCGCGTCCGGCGTCGATCTGACGATGGACGCGGCGGCGCGGGTCGCCGGCCAGGCGGTCGCCATGGCGAAGCTGTCGGCGAAGGTGATCGCCGCCGCGGGATCCGACGAACGGGTCGAGCTGGCGGACGAGCCGGTGCACGCGGAGAAGGTGTGGGTCTCCGAGTACGGGACCAACCCCTTCGACGTCCCGGACGCGGAGAAGACGGCGCTGCTCGCCGAGTGGAGCGGCCGGCTGCTCGCCGCGAAGGGCGTCGCGCACGCGGACGCGTCCCTGATGACCGTCCAGGAGAACAAGTTCTACGCGGACACCGCGGGCACCAGCACCACGCAGCAGCGGGTGCGGCTGCACCCGCAGCTCACCGCGGTCGCGGTGGACCCCGGCAGCGGCGACTTCGACTCCATGCGCACCCTGGCCCCGCCGGCCGGCCGCGGCTGGGAGTACCTGACGGGCACCGGCTGGGACTGGGACGCCGAACTCGCGGAGATCCCGGAGCTGCTGGCGGAGAAGATGCTCGCGCCGACCGTGGAGGCCGGTTCGTACGACGTCGTCGTCGACCCGTCCAACCTGTGGCTGACGATCCACGAGTCGATCGGCCACGCCACCGAGCTGGACCGGGCGCTGGGCTACGAAGCGGCCTACGCGGGCACCTCCTTCGCGACCTTCGACCAGCTGGGCACGTTGAAGTACGGCTCCGCGCTGATGAACGTCACCGGGGACCGCACCGCGGAGCACGGCCTCGCGACGGTCGGCTACGACGACGAGGGCGTCGCCGGGCAGACCTGGGACCTGGTGAAGGACGGCACCCTGGTCGGGTACCAGCTGGACCGCCGGATCGCGAAGCTCACCGGCTTCGAGCGGTCCAACGGCTGCGCGTACGCCGACTCCCCCGGCCATGTGCCGGTGCAGCGGATGGCGAACGTGTCGCTCCAGCCGGCGCCGGACGGACCGTCGACGCAGGAGCTGATCGGCGGCGTCGAGCGCGGGATCTACATCGTCGGCGACCGTTCCTGGTCCATCGACATGCAGCGCTACAACTTCCAGTTCACCGGCCAGCGGTTCTTCCGGATCGAGAACGGCCGGCTCGCGGGCCAGCTCAAGGACGTCGCCTACCAGGCCACGACCACCAACTTCTGGGGCTCGATGGAAGCCGTCGGCGGCCCGCAGACGTATGTGCTCGGCGGCGCCTTCAACTGCGGCAAGGCCCAGCCCGGCCAGGTCGCGGCGGTCAGCCACGGCTGCCCGTCCGCGCTGTTCCGCGGTGTCAACATCCTGAACACGACCCAGGAGGCCGGCCGATGAGCCCCCGCAGCACCGCTCCGCACGAGATCGTCGAGCGCGCCCTGGCACTGTCCCGCGCCGACGGCTGCGTCGTCATCGCGGACGAGGAGTCCAGCGCCAACCTGCGCTGGGCGGGCAACGCGCTGACCACCAACGGCGTGACCCGGGGCCGCACCCTCACCGTCATCGCGACGGTGAACGGCTCGCAGGGCGCCGCCTCCGGTGTGGTGTCCCGCTCCGCGGTGACCACCGACGATCTGGAGCCGCTGGTCCGGGCCGCTGAGGAGGCGGCCCGCGCCGCGGGACCGGCCGAGGACGCGCAGCCGCTCGTCGAGGGGACCGCGCACTCCGCCGCCTTCACCGAGCCGCCCGCCGAGACCTCCTCCGAGGTCTTCGGGTCGTTCGCACCGGCGCTGGGCGAGTCCTTCGCGACCGCGCGGGCCGGCGGACGGCAGCTGTACGGCTTCGCCTTCCACTCGGTGACCTCCAGCTACCTGGGCAGTTCCACCGGGCTGCGGCTGCGGCACGACCAGCCGACCGGCACCATGGAACTCAACGCCAAGTCGCCGGACCGCTCCCGGTCCGCCTGGGCCGGTGCCTCGACCCGGGACTTCAAGGACGTCGACCCGGCGGCGCTCGACGCGGAGCTCGCGCAGCGGCTCGCCTGGGCGGAGCGCCGGATCGAGCTGCCCGCCGGCCGCTACGAGACGCTGCTGCCGCCGACCGCCGTCGCGGACCTGGCGATCTACCAGCTGTGGTCGTCCGGAGCCCGGGACGCGGCCGAGGGCCGCACCGTCTTCAGCAAGCCCGGCGGCGGCACCCGGGTCGGGGAGAAACTCTCCGACCTGCCGCTGACGCTGCGCAGCGACCCGCAGGCGCCCGGTCTGGAGTCGGCGCCGTTCGTCATCGCGCACGCCTCGGGCGACGACTCCTCGGTGTTCGACAACGGCCTGCCGGTCGGTCCGGTCGACTGGATCCGGGACGGGGTCCTCAACCGGCTGCCCACCACCCGGCACAGCGCGGGCCTCACCGGCCTGCCGGTGACCCCGGCCGGCGACAACCTGATCCTGGACGGCGGCGGCACGAAGTCGCTGGAGGAGATGGTCGCGGCCACCGACCGCGGGCTGCTGCTGACCTGCCTGTGGTACATCCGCGAGGTCGATCCGGCGACGCTGCTGCTCACCGGCCTCACCCGGGACGGGGTCTACCTGGTCGAGAACGGCGAGGTGACGGGCGCGGTGAACAACTTCCGGTTCAACGAGTCGCCGGTGGACCTGCTCGGCCGGGTCGCCGAGACCGGCCGCACCGAGCGGACGCTGCCGCGCGAGTGGAGCGACTACTTCACCCGGGCCGCGGCACCGGCCATGCGGATCCCGGACTTCAACATGAGTTCGGTCAGCCAGGGCGTCTGACCCTGCCAGGAGGATGACGACGGTGGACGAGAAGCGGACGGTCAAGGTCTCGAAGTTCCTGGCCCTGGTGCTGCGGCACGATCCGGGAGCGGTCGGGGTGACCCTCGACGAGGGCGGCTGGGTGGCGGTGGACGAGCTGATCGCCGCCTGCGACCGGGCGGGCCGCCGCTTCTCGCGCGCCGAGCTGGACCATGTCGTCGCGACGAACAACAAGAAGCGGTACGAGTACTCGCCGGACGGCCGGCTCATCCGGGCCAGCCAGGGGCACTCGGTCCCGGTGGACCTCGGACTGGCGGCCGCGCCGCCGCCCGACGTGCTGTTCCACGGCACCGCGACCACGACGCTGCCGCTGATCCTCCGGGACGGGCTGCTGCCGATGTCCCGTCAGGACGTCCATCTGTCGGCGGACGTGGAGACGGCCGTGCGCGTGGGTGCGCGGCACGGCCGTCCGGTGGTGCTGGAGGTGGACGCTGCCGGGCTGGCCGCCGAGGGCCATGTGTTCCGGGTCAGCGCCAACGGCGTGTGGCTGACCGACCGGGTTCCGCCGGCGCGGTTGCGACAGCGCCCGGTCTGAGGGTCGTCAGGCGGCTTCCTTCTTGCCTCGGATCGCCGCCCACAGTCCGTCGCCGACGGCCACCACCGCGATGGCGCCGAGCAACTGCAGCAGGTGCCGGGTCCAGTCGATGCCACTGGTGTCGTTGACGCCGATCCAGGTCGCCACCGCGTTGCCCAGGATGCTGCCGAGCATGCCGAAGATCGCGGTCAGCCACAGCGGGATGGACTGCTTGCCGGGCAGGATCGCTTTCGCGATCAGACCCAGAACCAGACCGACGATGATCGCCCACAACCAACTCATGTCACACGCCTCCTCGCGTTCGAGTGACGATGCACTCGTGACGTCAGTCTGATCCGGGGTGGGCTACGCCGCATGTCGGGGGCGTCCATACGCCGTACGACGGGGTCGGCACGCCACTCGCGGGGCGGCCCCGGTCTCGAATGCGGCGGACCCGCGGCGTACCGTGAGAAGGGCCTGGGGCGGGTCCCCGCAACAGAATTCGGTACGGCCCGGTGGGCCGAGCAGGCGGTGGAATGTGATGCGGAAGCACAGTGACGGCGAGGTCTTCCGGATCACCGGAGCCCGGACCGGTCTCACTCAGGATGTACAGGGCAGGCAGCGCCGCTACGTCATCTCGATGCTGGTCCGTACCGCCTCGGTCATCGCGACCGTGACCTTGTGGAACGTACAGCGGCCGCTGGCCTGGGTCGCGCTGGTGCTGGGCGCGCTGCTGCCCTATGTCGCGGTGGTCATCGCCAACGCGGGACGGGCGAACGCGCCGTCGCTGCCGTCGTCCTTCGTCCCGCCGCCGACCCGGCCGATGCTGGAACCGGTCGTCCTGGAGGGTCACGTGGAGCCCGGAACGGAATATCCGGAGGGTCCGTACAGCAGTCGAAACTGAGCCGCGGCTGGCCGGAAACCTCAAGAAAAGCTCAGATCAATCATGAGGATCCACTCCTCGACCGGGGTGCACGCGTGACATACTTCGTACGCGCTCCGCATCCCCCGTCGGAGCGACGGACCGACGCCGGGCGGCTCCCCCCGTGGCTGCCCGGCGTCGCCATGTTTACTGGCAGCTATGAACGACGTGACGCCGATCTGCTCGGCCAAGGGCTGCCGCACCACCGCCGCGTGGGTGCTGGCGTGGAACAACCCCAAACTGCACACCCCGGACCGCCGGAAGACCTGGCTCGCCTGTGACGAGCACCGGGAGCACCTGTCGCAGTTCCTGGACCTGCGGGGGTTCCTGAAGGACGTCGTGCCGTTCGCGGACTGGCGGGACCCTGCGGACCCCGCGGACCCCGTCGCGCCGGAGAATCCCGCGGCACCGGGGAGCCCGGCGGCGTCCTGATAGCGGACGGAACCGCGGTCCGGCCCATCGGGACCAGACGCAGACTCCGGCCCCGGATTCCGGGGTCGGATTCCGGGGTCGGACTCCGGGGTCGGGCGGGTACTAGCCGCCGATCGCCGACATCGGGCGGTCAGGCTGCAGGAACGACGGGTCGTCGAGCCCGGAGCCGGCCTTCTTGCCCCACATCGCGGTCTTCCACAGCGCGGCGATCTCCGCGTCGGTGGCACCGGAGCGCAGCGGGGCGCGCAGGTCGGACTCGGTGCGGGCGAAGAGGCAGTCGCGGACCTGGCCGTCGGCGGTGAGCCGGGTACGGTCGCAGGCGCGGCAGAAGGGGCGGGTCACGGAGGCGATGACGCCGACCCGGGCCGGGCCGCCGTCCACCAGCCAGCGTTCGGCGGGCGCGGAGCCGCGGGCCCCGTTGGGCTCGGGGGTGAGCGTGAAGCGGGTCCTGAGGCTCTCCAGGATCTCCTCGGCCGTCACCATGTCGCTGCGCTGCCAGCCGTGCTGCGCGTCCAGCGGCATCTGCTCGATGAAGCGCAGCTCGTAGTCGTTCTCGACGGCCCACTGGAGCAGGTCCGGGGCCTCGTCGTCGTTGACGCCGCGCATGAGGACCGCGTTGACCTTCACCGGGGCCAGGCCGGCGGCGCGGGCCGCTTCCAGCCCGCCGATGACGTCGTGGTGGCGCTTGCGCCGGGTCATGGCCTGGAAGACCTCGGGGCGCAGGGTGTCGAGGGAGACGTTGACCCGGTTCAGGCCGGCGTCGCGCAGCGCGGCTGCGGTGCGTCCGAGGCCGATGCCGTTGGTGGTCAGCGATATCCGGGGGCGGGGTTCGAGGGCCGCGACGCGTTCGATGATGCCGACCAGGCCCGGGCGCAGCAGCGGCTCGCCGCCGGTGAAGCGGACGTCCTTGACGCCGAGGTCGGTGACGCCGATCCGTACCATCCGGACGATCTCGTCGTCGGTGAGCAGCTCGGGCTTGGCCAGCCACTGCAGGCCCTCCTCGGGCATGCAGTACGTGCAGCGCAGATTGCACCGGTCGGTCAGCGAGACCCGCAGATCGGTGGCCACGCGTCCGTAGGTGTCGATCAGCACGCGTTCCGCCTCCCTCGCGGGCACCAGGTGCGCCCGCCACTCCAGCTTAGGACCACGGTGACCCACCGCGTATCGCCGCAGCGTACGCGATGGGCCCCATATTGCAACAGTTTGTTGAATCGTGGTCTCTCGTGGGGGGCAGGCCGGTCAGTGTGCCCCGGCGCCGGTCATGGAGCGGACCTCCAGCTCCTTGTACTTCTCGAGGTCCGGCTCCTCCTTGGACAGGACCGTGCCCAGCCAGCCGAGCAGGAAGCCCAGCGGGATGGAGACGATGCCCGGGTTGCCCAGCGGGAACCAGTGGAAGTCGCTGCCGGTGAAGAGGGAGTCGGGGGCGCCGGAGACGACCGGCGAGAAGATCACCAGGGCGACCGAGGAGACCAGTCCTCCGTAGATCGACCAGGTCGCTCCCGAGGTGGTGAACTTCTTCCAGTACAGGCTGTAGAGGATGGTCGGCAGGTTGGCGGAGGCGGCCACCGCGAAGGCGAGCGCCACCAGGGCCGCCGCGTTGAGTTTGGTGGCGTACATGCCGAGCCCGATGGAGACCGCGCCGATCGCGACCGCGGCGATCTTGGCGGTGATGACCTCGTTCTTCTCGCTCACCTTGCCCTTGCGGATCACGTTGGCCCACAGGTCGTGCGCGAACGAGGCCGACGAGGCGAGGGTGAGGCCGGCGACGACGGCGAGGATGGTGGCGAAGGCCACCGCGGAGATCACCGCGAGCAGGATCGCGCCGCCGGTGGTGCCGGGGCCGCCGCCGACGTACTCGGCGAGCAGCGGCGCCGCGGTGTTGCCGGACTTGTCGCTCGCCTTGATCTTGGCGGCGCCGACCAGCGCCGCCGCACCGAACCCGAGGGCGATGGTCATCAGATAGAAGCCGCCGATGATGCCGATCGCCCAGTTCACGGACTTACGGGCGACCTTCGCGGACGGCACGGTGTAGAAGCGCACCAGGATGTGCGGCAGCCCGGCGGTGCCCAGGACGAGGGCCAGGCCCAGCGAGATGAAGTTGATCTTGCTGGTGCTGTCGATGCCGTACTTGAGGCCGGGCTCCAGGAACTTGTGCCCCTGGCCGCTCTTCTCGGCCGCGGCGCCCAGCAGCGTGGACGGGTTCCAGTGGAACTTGTTGAGCACCAGGATGGTGATCAGCAGGGTGCCGAGGATCAGCATCACGGCCTTGATGATCTGCACCCAGGTCGTGCCCTTCATGCCGCCGATCGTCACGTACAGCACCATGACGATGCCGACCAGCGCCACGATCAGCCGCTTCGGGCCCTCGCCGGTGACACCGAGCAGCAGCGAGACCAGGGCGCCCGCGCCGACCATCTGGGCCAGCAGATAGAAGATCGACACGACGATGGTCGAGGTGCCGGCGGCGGTGCGCACCGGTCGCTGGCGCAGCCGGTACGCGAGCATGTCGGCCATGGTGAAGCGGCCGGAGTTGCGCAGCGGTTCCGCGACCAGCAGCAGGGCGACCAGCCAGGCGACCAGGAAGCCGATCGAGTAGAGGAAGCCGTCGTAGCCGACGAGCGCGATGGCGCCGGCGATACCGAGGAACGACGCGGCGGACATGTAGTCGCCGGAGATCGCCAGACCGTTCTGGAACCCGGTGAAGCCGCGGCCACCCGCGTAGAAGTCGGTGGCGTCCTTCGTCTGGCGGCCGGCCCAGACGGTGATGCCGAGGGTGATGACGACGAACACGGAGAAGAGCGTGATGATCAGGGTGCGGTGCTCGGACGCCGCCGCCTCGGCCGCCAGGTTGATCGTGCCGGTGGTCATGAGCGGTCCTCCAACGTAGCGTCGTTCTCCAGCCGCGCCCCGGGAACCTCGGCCGCCGGGTCGAGGCCGACCGACGCGGTGCGGTTCTCCAGCCGCGCCTTGAGGGCCTCGGCCCCCGGGTCGAGCCGGGCATTCGCGTACCTGGCGTATATCCACGCGATGAGGAACGTGGTGAGGAACTGCGCGAGGCCGAAGACGAAGGCCACGTTGATGTGCCCGACGACCTTGGTCGCCATGAACCCGCCCGCGTAACTCGACAGGAGTACGTACAGCAGGTACCAGGCGAGGAAGGCGACGGTGACCGGGAACGCGAACACCCGGTAGGAGTGCCGTAGTTCGCCGAATTCCGGGCTCGCCTCGACCTCGGAGTACGAGGCGGGGGTCGGCGGGCCCGGGGTGGCGGACGGTGGTGCGGGATCCACGGTGCCTCCATGAGTGATCTGCGTCACGTCGATGATCGGAGACCGCATGTTAGAGGTGTGACGGCGGGTGTTCAACAGGCCATGGGTGAAATCTGCCGCCATCCGGATCAGGGCCGACACCGGGACCGGGGCGCTTCGTTGTACAGAGTGCCCAGCACCGCCACGAAGCGGCCCGGACGCGGCCGTGACGCAGCACCGAGGACATCGCCCGTGAACACCCCGCCGAGTTCCCCGCCCCCGGGTCCGCACCGACTGCCCTACGGGGCCGTCCGGTTGACCGTCCCGGTGGCCGCGGCACCGCAGCCGGCCGGCCGCGCGGCGCCCGGGCGGTGGTACGGACCGCGGGTGGTCATACCCCTGTTGAGCATCGAGGCGCTGCGGTCCGGCCACAGCGGTGGCTGACGCGCCACCGGTTCGAACGGGAATCCGGTAGGAATCCGGGATTTCCACCGCAATCCATTGATGGCGCCACCGGTACGACGATAGCTTCCATCGTCATGTACCCGTCCAACGGCAACCGTGCCGTCAGGGCGGGTCGTTGGACGATTGGAGATCCCATGGTTCCTCTTCACAGACGGTCCGGACGGCGCCGCATGCTCGCGGCGACCGTCGGGATGGCGCTGGCGGCAGCCGTCGCCGTACTGCCGGGCGCCGCTTCGGCGTCGGCGGCGGACAGCACGGTGGCGGCCGACGGCCCGCTGCTGTCCTACGTGGTCAACACCAACGTGGACCACGGCACCGTCAAGAGCGTCGAACACGCGATATCCCGGGCCGGCGGCCAGGTGGTCATCTCGTACGAGAAGATCGGCGTCATCGTCGTGCACTCGGCGAACCCGGGCTTCGCCGCCGCGATACGCAAGGCCCATGGAGTACAGACCGCGGGCGCCACCCGCACCGCCGCCATCGCCCCGGCCTCGACCACCGAACTGGGTGCGCCGGAGCGGCTCACGGCCGCACAGGTCGCCGCGGCGACCGCGGCCAACGCGAAGGCCGGCACCGAGCAGGAACCGCTGGAGGCGAACCAGTGGGACCTGGTGGCCATCAAGGCCGACAAGGCCGCGAAGATCAACCCGGGCAGCCGGAAGGTCACGGTCGGTGTCATCGACACCGGTATCGATGACACCCACCCGGATCTCGCCGCGAACTTCTCCGCCTCGCAGTCCGCGAACTGCGTGGGCGGAGTGGCCGACACCACCCCGGGCGCCTGGCGCCCGTACGACCCGGCCAGTGACTACCACGGCACGCATGTGGCGGGCGAGATCGCCGCGGCGCGCAACGGCATCGGCGTGGCCGGTGTCGCACCCAACGTCAAGGTCGCGGCCATCAAGGTCAGCGACCCCGTCACCAGCCTGTTCTACCCGGAGAGCGTGGTCTGCGCGTTCGTCTTCGCCGCCGACCACGGCATCTCCGTGACGAACAACAGCTATTACATCGACCCGTGGCTCTACAACTGCCTGGACGACCCCGACCAGCGCGCGATCGTCGACGCGGTCAACCGCGCGTCGAAGTACTCCGAGCGCAAGGGCGTACTGAACGTCGCGTCGGCCGGCAACTCCAACGACGACCTGGACTCGAACGCGCTCTCCGACGCGTCCAGCCCGGACGACGGCACCCCGGTCGACCGCACCGTCGACCCGCACAAGTGCTTCGACATCCCGACCCAGCTGCCCGGCGTCGTCACGGTCTCCGCGACCGGCGTGCAGAACCTCAAGTCGTACTACTCCAGCTACGGCCGGGGCGTCATCGACGTCGCCGCCCCCGGCGGGGACAAGTACCAGATCCCGGGAACCCCGGACAAGAACGGCCGGATCCTGGCCACGCTGCCCGGCAACACCTACGGATACCTGCAGGGCACCTCGATGGCCAGCCCGCACGTGGCGGCCGTCGCGGCGCTCATCAAGAGCAGGCACCCGCACGCCACGCCCGAGCAGATCCAGTGGCTGCTCAAGGCCGAGGCCGACAACCCCGGCTGCCCGACGGGCCTGTACGACCCGGACGGCAACGGAGTGCAGGACGCCACCTGCACCGGCCCGAAGCGGCTGAACAGCTTCTACGGGTACGGCATCGTCGACGCCCTGGACGCCGTCACCAAGTAACGAACGGCTGCCGATGACGCCGGGCGGGCCCGATGGACGGGCCCGCCCGGCGTTGCATCGTCAGAGCTTGACGATGACCTTCAGGGCGGTGCGCTCGTCCATCGCCTTGTAGCCGCCGGGGACGCCCTCCAGGCCGACCGCGTGGTCGAAGACCGGGGACGGGTCGATGGCGCCGGACAGGATGTCGGGGAGCAGCTCCGGGATGTAGCTGCGGACCGGGGCGACGCCGCCGCGCAGGGCGATGTTGCGGTTGAACATCTCGCCGAGGTCCAGGCCGGTGCCGCTGCCGTGCGGGACGCCGACGTAGCCGATCGCGCCGCCGTCGCGGGTGATGCCGACGGCCGTCCGCATGGACTGCTCGGTGCCGACCGCCTCGATGACGGCGTGCGCGCCCTGCCCGCGGGTCAGCTCGCGGACCGCCGCGACGGCGGCCTCGCCGCGCTCGGCGACGACGTCGGTGGCGCCGAACGTGCGGGCGATGTCGGTGCGCGCCGTGTGCCGGCCGAGCGCGATGATCCGCTCGGCGCCCAGCCGCTTGGCGGCGAGCACACCGCACAGGCCGACCGCGCCGTCACCGACGACCGCCACCGTCGTGCCGGGGCCGACCCCGGCGCCGATGGCGGCGTGGTGGCCGGTGCCCATGACGTCGGACAGCGCGAGCAGCGCGGACAGCAGACGGTCGTCGGAGAGCGCCTCGGCGGGCAGCTTGACCAGGGTGGCGTCGGCGAAGGGCACCCGGACGGCCTCGCCCTGGCCGCCGTCGGAGCCGACCGAGCCCCAGAAGCCGCCGTGCACACAGGAGGTCGTCAGGCCGTCGGCGCAGTACTCGCAGACGCCGTCGGACCACATGAAGGGGGCGACGACCAGGTCGCCGGCCGTCAGTCCCGACACCTCGGAGCCGGTCTCCTCGACGACGCCGAGGAACTCGTGGCCGATGCGCTGCCCCGGCTCGCGGGCGGCCTCGCCGCGGTACGCCCACAGGTCGCTGCCGCAGATGCAGGCGCGGACCACCCGGACGACGGCGTCGCCGGGCTGCCGGATCGCGGCGTCGGGCACGTCCTCCACCCTGATGTCGAACGGGGCGTGGATGGCGGTGGCGCGCATGGGGGTGTCCTTGCTGCTCAGCTCAATGGGGTGACTTCACGGTACGCCAGCGGTCCGGGGGCCGCACTCCGCGGGTCACGGCTGGTCAGGGCACCGGCCGGCAGGTGCTGCGCCGCGGCCGGTCACCGTCCGGCCGGGTCCCCCGGAGCCGCCGCCAGCGCCGTCGGCAGATCGGCCCGCTGCCGGATGCCGAGCTTCCGATAGGTGCTGGTCAGATGGGTCTCGACGGTCCGGCGGGCCAGATGCAGCAGCTCCGCTATCTCGACGTTGCCGTGGCCCGCGGCGGCAAGCTCCGCTATCCGCCGCTCGCTGCCCGTCAGGGCGCCGGTTCCGGTGTGCGGGATCCGGCGCGGGCGGGCGCCGCCGTCCCGCAGCGCCTGCCGCGCGAGCCGGCCCAGGCGTACGGCGCCGAGCCGCTCGGCGCGCGCGGCGGCCTCCCGCAGCACGTCGCGGGCCTGTCCTGAGCGCCCGGCGGCGGTGAGGGAGCGGCCCAGGCCGAGCTGCGCGGCGATCAGTTCCGGCTCGGCGGCCGGCTCCTCGCGCAGGCGGGTGACGGCCTCCTCGAGCAGTTCGATGCCGCGCCGGCCGCCGGTGGCCGAGCCGAGCGCGCGCAGGGCGCGACCCTCGGTACGGGCCGTGCCCCAGATCCTGGCCAGCCGCAGCTCCTCGGCGGCGAGCGGCACCGCCTCGCCGGCCCGGCCGGTCCGCACCAGACTGTCGGCGGCCGCCGAGCGCCAGGCGGTGACGACCGGGCTCACCACACCGCGGGCGACCTGCCGCCGGCCGCAGTCGGTGAGGTCCTCCAGCGCGCCCCCGTCATCACCCCGCGCAGCGCGCAGCAGACCGCGCGCGTACAGGAACTCGCACCACTGCCAGGAGTTGTCGGGACCGGGGCCCGCGAGCTTCCCGGCGAGCCCGGCCGCCTCGTCCAGCCGGTCGAGTTCGGTGAGCGCGATCATGGTCTGGGCGCCGACGTGCACATTGGCGGCGGGGTCCTGGTCGTCGACGAGCCGCGCGAAGTCCCCCCGCATGACGGCGGCCTCGGCCCGCACGCTCACCAGGCACTCATGGCCCGGATGCAGCACCGGCTCGCCGAGCGGGATCCGGGCGGCGTACCGTTCCGCCTCGTCCAGCAGGTCGGCCCACTGCGCGATGGTGGCGACCGACCCCAGGACGTACGGCTCCAGCAGCGGGTCCACCGAGCCGTGCGCGAGCAGCGGACGCACCTGCTCCCAGGCCTGTTCCGCCGAGAGCAGCCCGGCGGCCGACTCGTACTCGGTGAGCATCATCTCGGCCATCGGGTCCGGGTCGCCGAGATGCCGCAGCCGCAGCAGTTCGGAGATCATCTGCCGCCAGCTCTCCCCGTCGTGCGAGGCGATGAGCGCGGTCGCCGCCTGCACCGCGCTCAGCAGGTCGGGGCGGCCGGCGAAGCCGTCGGCGAGTTCGCGCAGTACGGCGATGGCCGCGGGCACCTCGCCGTGCGCGGCGAGCGCCGTGCCCAGCGCGCTGGCCACCCGCACCCGGCCGTGCCCGTCCTGCTGCACGCGCAGCGCCTCGGCGAGCCGCCGGACCCCCGCCGCCCGGTCGATCCGGACCTCCAGGCAGCCCAGTTCGGTGAGCACGCTGCCGCGCCGCTCGGTGGTGAGAGGCTCGTCCAGCGCCCGGCGCAAGTGGGCGACGGCCCGCGGAACGCCCGCCGGTTCCGAGCGGGTCTCCTGCGCGGCGGCGAGCAGCACATCGGCCGCCCACGCCTCGCCGACCGGCGGGACCGGCAGCAGATGCCCGGCGACGGCGCCGGCCCGGTCGCCGCGCTCGTGCAGCAGCCGGGCCGCGGTGCGGTGCGCCGCGTCCCGGCGTTCGCGGGGCAGGGTGTGCAGCACCGCGTCGCGCAGCAACGGGTGGGCGAACATGGCCGGCCCGCCGGCTTCGCCGCCTCCTGCGGCCAGGAAGCCGTGGTGCCGCAGCGCGGCGGCCCAGCCGGCCAGCCGTGCGGGATCGGCGGTCTCCGGCTCGCCGCGCGCCGGCCCCGCGCCGACGTGCCCCGGCACCGTGAAGCCCTTCCGCCCGGTGCGGCGGCGCTCGCCGCGCTGCCATTCCGCCAGCAGGCCGAGCGGGTCGTGCTCGTCCTGCACCAGGGCGAGCGCGCAGCCGGCGTCGGCGGTCTGCGGGCCCGCCGCGGCCAGCAGCCAGGCGACGGCGTCGGCGTAGGCACCGGGGTGGAGTTCGGCGACGCTCGACGGGGTCCGCTCCGGCGGGCCGCCGGGGTGCAGCTCGGCCAGGTCCTGCAACAGGGCGTGCAGCAGCAGCGGGTTGCCCGCGGTCGCCGCGGCGAGGCCGGGCGGCGGGTCGCCGCCGAGCCGTTCGCGGGCGATCGCGTCGACGGACGGCCCGCTCAGCGGCGGCAGCCGCACCGTGTGGACGAGCGAGGGGGCCAGGCCCCAGGCGATGCCGCGCGGGGCCGGCGTCATGTCGTACTGGTGACGCTCGGTCAGGATCAGCAGGACCGGCAGCCGGTCGAGCCGGGGCACCAGCCGGCCGAACCAGCCGCGGGAGGCCGGATCCGCCAGATGGACGTCGTCGACGGCCAGTGCGAGCGGTATGCCGCCGGGCGGCAGCTCGTCGATGGACGCGGCCTCGGGGGCGCCGTCCAGCAGCCGCCGCACGACGGACGGCACGCTGCCGGCGTCCTGGTCGTGCTGCGCGCAGCGGGTACGGCGGACGTCCAGGCCCTGCCGCCGGGCGAGTTCGGCCGCCGCGTCCAGGAGGGCGGTCCGGCCGCTGCCCGTGCCGCCGCGCACCACCAGCAGGGCGCCCGCGCCCGCCTCGGCCCGTTCCGCGAGGCGTGCCGCGACGGCCAGCTGGCCGTCCCGTTCGCGCAGACCGAGCTGCTCCCCCACCGTGGCCACCGCACCCCTTCCGCCGCCGCGGTCCCAGGATATGCCGTGGTGTTGTCGTGGTTGATCTCGTGGTGGTCCACGATGGCCGGGTACCCCCGCCCCGGGCACTGTGGAGCCTGTAGCCGATCCACCGGGGGAACCCTCATGCACAGGCCGAGCCTGCCCACCGCGGTAAGCCTGGCCGTGCTTGCCCTTTCCGTGTTCGTGCTGGTGACGGCGGGCGGCGGCTCCAAGGACGCCGCACGTCCGTCACCGACCCAGGATCCGTCCGGGCACGCCTCCACGGCGCGGCCCGGAGCGGCACTGTCCGCCCTGTTCAGGACGGTGTCATCGCGTTAGACCGCGGCACACCGCGGTCCACCCGGTCTTCCGGCGGCGGGGTTCTCCCCCGTATTCCCCGCCGCCGGAGGTAACACGCCGGCCGTCATCACCGCCCCGCCACCGTCACCAGACGCGGACCGAACCTCCCGGTGCGAACGCCGGACTGGTCGCGTCGGCGGGCGGCTCCTTCAGCGGCTCGGCGATCTCCGCCACCGTGGGGCCGGACTTCGCGGCGACCGCGTCCAGCAGCCCGAGGTCGAAGCCGTAGACACGGGCCGCGTTGCCGCCCACCATCGCGGCGACCTCCTCGGCCGGGAGCCCGGCGAACGCGATCCGCAGCCCCTCCCTGGTGTAGGGATACGTGCCCTCGTCATGCGGGTAGTCGCTGCCCCACATGATCTTCTCCAGGCCGATCCGGTCGCGCAGCGGCACCTCGTGGGGGCGCATGAAGCTCGCCCCGACGAAGCAGTTGTCCCGCCAGACGGCCTTCGGTCCCTTGCCCATCGCGTCCGCCAGCCCGGTGCCGAACTTGGCCTCGGCGGTGGCCGCCCGGGTCGCGGCGCTGACCAGCCGCCCGTGGTAGTACTCCAGCATGTCGAGCACGGCGGGGATCCACCCCGAACCCTGCTCGGTGAGCACCAGCCGCAACCCGGGGTGCCGTTGGAACGCCCCGCCGAAGATCAGGTGCCACAGCGCCCGGTGCGAGAACCATGTCGTCTCGACCATGAACACCGCGCGGGCCGCGGGTTCGTCGCCGAGCGGCGGGGAGGCCGAGCCGCCGTGGTGGTTCACCGGTACGTCCAGCTCGTCGCAGACCGCCCAGAGCGGGTCGTACACCGCCGAGTACAGCTCGGGGACGCCGGAGCCCGGTGGCGCGCCCGGCAGCAGGATGCCGCCGGTCAGCCCGTGCTCCTTGGCCCACCGCACCTCGCGGACCGCCGCGTCCACATCGTTGAGGAGGATCTGTGCGACGCCCGCGCGCCGGCCGGGGGCCTGCGCGCAGAAGTCGGCGAGCCACCGGTTGTGGGCCCGCAGTCCGGCCCAGCGCAGCTCGAACTCCTCCTTCGAGGGCGCGGGGGCCAGCAGCGAACCGCTGGGGAAGAACGGCGGCACGGTGTTGGGGAAGACGACCTCGGCGACGATGCCGTCCGCCTCCAGCTCCGCGAGCCGGCGGCCGGAGTCCCAGTTGCGCGGCGCCTCGGGGGCGATCAGGTCCTCGTACGGATTGACGTACGTGGCCGCCCACGCGTCGAACTCCTCGTGGAGGCCGGCCGCCAGGTACGGCCGGTAGTCGAGCAGGTCGGCGCCGGCGTGGCAGTCCGCCGAGATCACCGTGTAGCGGTCGTCGGGACCGGAGGGTGTCATGTGCCCGCCTCCATCCCCACGTACGGGAAGTCGTGCCCGGTCAGCCAGTGCCGTCCGGTGTCGCGGGCGCGCGCCCAGGACGCCTCGACGGCCGACTGGTCGTCCGGCTGGCCCAGTTCGGCCGGGGTCGGGCCGATCCGGCGGGCGATCGGCGCCAGCGCCTCGGTGTCGAAGCCGAAGGCCTCGGCGGCGGCCAGCCCCAGCATCTGCCGGGTCTCGGTCACCGGGATGTCGTGGAACGTGTTCTTCAGCCACTCCCGGGTCGCGGGCCAGGTGCCCTCCGGGTGCGGGAAGTCGCTGCCCCACAGGATGTTGCCGACCCCGATCTCGTAGCGCTGGGCCAGCTCGCGGCGCTTGGTGTTGGTCGCGCAGATGAACACCTGGCGGTCCAGGTACTCGCTCGGCGGCCGCTTCAGCTCGGCGAACGGCGAGAGCTTCTTGCCACCGTGGGCGCCGAGGTAGAGCCGGTCCATGAACCACAGCTGGTTCGGCAGCCACCAGCAGCCGGACTCGGCGATGCCGAACTTCAGCCCGGGGAAGCGCTCGAAGACCCCGGCCCACAGCAGGAACCAGAGCGGCCGGGACGGCCAGAACGTCACTTCGCTGACGTAGATGCCCAGATGGTCCCCGTACTCGTGGTGCGGGGCCGATCCGGAGTGGGTCACGATGGGCATCTCCAGCTCCTGCGCCACCGCCCACACCGGGTCGTAACGGGCGTCGTGGTACGCCGCCTTGTCGACCCACCGGGCGGGGATCATCAGGGCGCCGAGGCCGGACGCCTTCGCCCTGCGGACCTCGGCCACCACCGCGTCCACGTCGCCGGTGATGGGCAGCAGCGCCACCCCGCAGCGGCGTTCCGGGCTGCGCTCGGCACAGAACTCCGCGAGCCAGCGGTTGTGCGCCTGCGCGCCCGCCATCCCCAGCGCCGGGTCCTGGTCGCCGGAGAGCCCGAGGCCCACCCCGAAGGGCGCGGCGGTCTGGCTGTCGACGGCGTCGGCGTCCGGGAAGACGACCTCGGCCGCCACCCCGTCACCGTCGAGTTCCTTGTCGCGCTGCGCGCTGTCCCAGCCGCCGCGCAGCCCCTCCTCGTTGTCGCTGAACCACTTCTCCGCGAACGCCTCGTTGCGCACCCCGAGCCGCGTCATCGCCTCGCGGCGCGCCTGGCGCTGCCCGAGGAACTCGTCGAAGTCCGCGTGGAACCTGCTGTCGAGATACGGCCGGTACTGCTCCGTCGGCAGGCCCGCGTGGCAGTCCGAGGAGATGATCAGGTACGGATCCGTCATGGTGTCTCCTGTCCCCTCGTTCAGTCGAGAATGAAGTTCTCCAGATAGCCCGGGTCGGCCCGGTCGAGCATCGACTGCGAACGCGCCCTGATCTGGGCGTCGGTGCGGTCGCTGGCGGGCAGCAGCCAGAAGCGGCCGGCCCGTATGCCGTCGGCCACGAAGCCGGCGACCTCCTCCACGGGGGTGAACGCCACCTCGTGCCCGGCCTCCTTCATCGCGGCCTCCCACTGGTCGAGGCTGCGGTACGGGGTGCGGCGGGGCGCGGACTTGGCGTACCGCTCGGGCCGGTTGCGGTGCGACTCCCACAGTCCGGTGCGGAGCATGTGGGGGCCCGGGAAGAGCACGGAGGCGCCGATGGCCGCGCGCTCGGCTTTGAGATGGGCGTAGAGCGACTCCGTCATCGTCACCACCGCGGCCTTGGTGACGGCGTACACCGAGGCGGTCGGCAGCGGCGCGATCCCGCCGTCTCCCGAGGAGGTGTTGACGACGTGTCCCGGCTCACCGGCCGCGAGCATCCGGGGCAGGAACGCCTGGATGCCGTGGAAGACGCCCCATACGTTGACCGAGAAGGCCCACTGCCAGTCCTTGGGGTCGTGCTCCCACATCCGGCCCTCGGCGCCGGAGCCGACCCCGGCGTTGTTGCACAGCACATGGACGGCGCCGAAGGCCTGGTACGCGGCCTCGGCGAGGGCTTCGACGGAGGCGCGGTCGCTCACATCGGTGAGCTGCCCGACGGCCTCGGCGCCATTCTCCCGCAGCCGCCCGACGGCCTTGTCGAGCGCGCCCTCCTCCACATCGGCGAGGACCACCTTCAGCCCGTCCGCGGCGAACCGTTCCGCCATGGCGTAGCCGATGCCGCTCGCGGCGCCGGTCACCACGGCCGTCTGTCCGGCCAGCAGGTCCATCAGGCCTCCCGGTGGGGCGCGTCGAGGATCTGCTGGACGTCGTCGTAGCGCTGGTGGATGTAGGGCAGCAGCGCCTGCGCGCTGACCCGTTCGACGACCTGGCCCGACTGGTCGCTGGTCTTCTCGCCGATGGTGATCTCGACGAGCCGGCGCACCGAGAGGTCGGCGACCGGGTCGTACGCGGACTCGCGCAGCACCACGCTGCCGGTCATCGCTTCGAGCTTGCGCACCCGTTCGTGCCGGCTGCAGCGCACCAGCACCGGGTCGCCGTCGAAGCCGTTGCCGTCCACCGCGGGGAGGAACTTGAAGTAGAAGTCGGTCTTCTCGGTGACTCCCGGCAGCGGCAGCGCGCCGCTGACCGCGCCGGCGACCTCGACGAACGCGATGCCGTGCCGGGCGAGCTTCGCCATCACGACGTCGCCGACCCGCTCCACGGTGACCTCGCCGAGCTTCTTCGGTTCGCCGAAGACCTCCCGGCCGCCGATCAGCGCCCGTTCGGTCGTCATCGGCATCACCAGCGGATACCAGCCCTCGACACCGTCGTGCCGGGCGGAGACCGCGACCGAGCCGGCACCCAGCGGGTGTCCGAACAGATCGACGCGGCTGATGTTCACCCGCACCAGGGGCCGTTCCCCCGGCTTGAGCGGCGGCGGCAGGACCTGTGCCACCACGTCGGGGTCGGTCTCCCAGACCGCCACCACCCCGGTCGACCAGATGTCGGGGAGCTTGCCGCCGCCCGCCTTCGCCGCCTGCATTTCCGCTTCGCTCCGCGGGCCGTACCGTACTCGCGCCATGTCGTGCCGCCCTTCGTTCATGTCAGTCACACGGGTGCGTCATGAGAGATTCGGGACGAGCTCTGTAACACAGTTACACCGACGCGCTCGAAGGGTAAATAGGCGTGCACGGTCCACAATGGGAGCACCATGCCGCGCACCGCCCTGACCCGCGACGATGTACTCGACGCCGCTGCCGCACTTGTCCGGCAGCTCGGCCCCGAGGCGCTGACCATGCGCAAGCTCGCGGCCGAACTGGGCACCGCCGTCACGTCGATCTACTGGCATGTGGGCAACCGCGAATCGCTGCTCGACGAACTGGTGGCCCGTACCGTGCGGGAGATGGGCGCCATCGCGCCCACCGGCCGCGGGCCGCTCGACCGGGTGCTGTCCATCGCCCGCGCCCAGCGCCGGATGCTGCGCGACCGGCCGCATCTGATCGCGATGGTGCACGAACGCGGCCTCACCGAGCTGATGTTCCTCCCCGCCCAGCAGGCCCTGGTCCATGAGCTGCACGACGCGGGGCTGCGCGGGGCGCGGGCCGCCGAGGCGCTGCGCGCCATCGAGTTCCACGTCATCGGCTTCATTCTGGTCGAACGCAACCGCGAACGTTCCCCCGCCCAGAGCCCCGCGGAACAGGACTTGTGGGACACCGCCACGGCCGGCCACGACCCGGCGCTGGCCCGCGCGCTGGCCGCCCCGCCCGACCCCGAACGCCTCTTCACCACCACCACGCGCGCCCTGGTCGGCTCCCTGCTGTGTGTCTGAGTGTCAGCGGCGCCCCTTATTCTCAATGACCATGCTGGACAACCGCACCGAGCCGACCGCCTCCCCGTCCCCGTGGCCCGCCGCCTACCCGGACGGATATGCCGTGGTCGACGTCGAGACCACCGGTCTCGGCCGCGACGACCGGATAGTGTCCGCCGCCGTCTACCGGCTGGACTCCCGGGGCGAGGTCCAGGACCACTGGTACTCACCGGTCAACCCGCTGCGCGATCCGGGCCCGGTGTGGATCCACGGACTGACCAGCGCGATGCTCGCCGACGCCCCGCTCTTCCCGGACATCGCCGCCGAGCTCGCCGAGCGGCTGGCCGGCCGGGTGCTCGTCGCGCACAACGCGGTCTTCGACTGGTCGATGCTGGCCCGTGAGTACGCGCGGGCGAAGTCCACCGCCCCCGTCGAACAGCGGCTGTGCACGATCGTGCTGGCCAAGGAGCTCCGGCTGCCGCTGGCCAACCACAAGCTGGAGTCGCTCGCCGCGCACTACGGCGTCGTCCAGCAGCGCGCCCACCACGCCCTGGACGACGCGCGGGTGCTCGCCGAGGCGTTCCGCCCCAGCCTGCACCTGGCGGCCGCGGCCGGCCTGCCGCTGCCGCTGCACACCTGCCGGCCGCTCACCGAGTGGACCGAGGGCAGCGTGCCGGCGGCCCGCCCCGCGCCGGCCGGCGGGTCGTACGGCTCCTACCGCCCCAGCAGCTGGCGCCCGGCGCGCAAGCGGTCGTCCTGCCCGTACCCCAACCCGGGCCGGATGGCGCCCGAGGGCCCGCTCATGCAGGGGATGCGGGTGGCGTTCTCCGGTGACACCGGGATCGACCGCGAACTGCTGGAGGACCGCGCGACCGACGCCGGGCTGCATGTCGCGTCCAGCGTCAGCCGTCTCACCAGCCTGCTCGTCACCAACGACCCGGACTCCCCGACGAGCAAGGCCGCCAAGGCCCGCGCGTTCGGCACCCCCGTCATCGACGAGCGGCGCTTCGCGGAACTCCTCAAGGCGGTGACCCCGGCGCCCGGGGTACACGGCTGATCGAGTGGCGCGGCGACGACGCGCCCGGCGACCTGTTGCCCGCCGCCCCCGCGCCGCGCAATCTGTGCCCCATGGCCCGATGTGAAGTGTGCGGAAACGACTACGTCATGAGCTTCGAGGTGCACGCCCAAGGTGCGGTGCACGTCTTCGACAGCTTCGAATGCGCCATCCACCGTATGGCGCCCATCTGTGAGCACTGCCGGGTGCAGGTCGTCGGCCACGGCGTCGAGGCCGACGGCCGCTGGTACTGCAGTGCGCACTGTGCCAAGGCCGAGGGCGTGCACGGCCTCGTCGACCGTGTCGGCTCCGTCCCGATCTCCTGATCCGTCCCCCACCGACCCCCTACCGGAGGGCGCCCCACGACCGAGTACGGTCGTGGGGTGTACCGCTTTCTGCTCTCCCGCCAGTGGGTGATCCTCACGCTGCTCGGCCTGGTCATGATTCCCACGATGATCAAGCTGGGCTACTGGCAGCTGCACCGTCACGAGCACCGGGTGGCCAACAACCACCTGATCAGTCAGAACGTCAAGGCCGCCGCCGTCCCGGTCGAGCGGCTGGCCGCGCCCGGCAAGGCCGTACCCCGCAAGGACCTGTACCGGTCGGTGAGCGCGACCGGTCACTACGACACCGCGCACGAGGTCGTCGCCCGCCAGCGCACCGCGGCCGACGGGCAGAAGAACGGGTACCACGTCATCACCCCGCTGGTGCTGGACGACGGCCGGGCGATCCTGGTGAACCGCGGCTGGATCGACGCCGACGGCGGGCTCACCGCACTGCCGAAGATCCCGGCCGCCGAGTCCGGCGAGATCACCGTCACCGGGCGGCTGCGCCCCGACGAGACGAGTTCCAGCACCGGGATCAGGAACAAGAGCGGGCTGCCGGACCGCATGATCATGCTCATCAACTCCACCGACCTGGCGAAGACCGGCCCGCGGCAGTTGCTCGGCGGCTATCTGGAGCTGGCCACCACCTCCCCCAAGCCCTCCGGCGCCCAGCCCGAACTGATCCCCGAGCCGGACGACTCCAGCATCGGCCCGCACATGGCGTACGCGATCCAGTGGTGGCTGTTCTCGGCGATGGTCCCGGTCGGCTGGGTCATCCTGGTGCGCCGCGAGCGCAAGGAGCGGGTCTCCGGGCAGGAGTCACAGAAGAGCGTTCCGGTCGCGGTGTAACGGCGTCCCCGGCACGCTACGAGCAGGAGTGTGGACGAAAGGCGGCCCCGTGCCAGGACTGATCGAGGACTACGCGCTCATCGGTGATCTGCAGACCGCGGCGCTGGTCGGCAAGGACGGCTCCATCGACTGGCTGTGCCTGCCGCGCTTCGACTCCGCCGCGTGCTTCGCGGCGCTGCTCGGGGACGAGGAGAACGGCCAGTGGCGGATCGCCCCGGCCGGCGCGGACCAGTGCACCCGGCGGGCGTACCGCGGCGACACCCTGGTGCTGGAGACGTTCTGGGAGACCGCCACCGGCATCGTCAAGGTCATCGACTTCATGCCGCAGCGCGACCGCGCCCCCGATGTCATGCGGATCGTTGAGGGCGTCTCCGGCACCGTGCAGATGCGCAGCGAGCTGCGGCTGCGCTTCGACTACGGCAGCATCGTGCCCTGGATGCGGCGCGCCGAGGGCCACCGCATCGCCGTCGCGGGGCCCGACTCGGTCTGGCTGCGCAGCTATCCGCCGCAGGTGCCGATGTACGGCAAGGACTTCTGCACCTACGCCGACTTCTCCGTCTCGGCGGGCGAGAGCGTCGCCTTCGTCCTCACCTGGCACCCGTCGCACGAGACCCGGCCGCGCCGGGTCGACCCGTACGATGCGCTGCCCCACGCCATCGAGGACTGGGAGAAGTGGTCGGCGCAGTGCACCTACGACGGCCCCTGGCGGGAGGCCGTGCTGCGCTCCCTCATCACCCTCAAGGCACTGACGTACGCGCCGACCGGCGGTATCGCCGCGGCCGTCACCACCTCGCTGCCGGAGGAGATCGGCGGGGTGCGCAACTGGGACTACCGCTTCTGCTGGCTCCGCGACGCCACCCTGACACTCAACGCGATGGTCTCCAGCGGCTATCTCCAGGAGGCCGCGAAGTGGCGGGACTGGCTGCTGCGCGCGGTCGCCGGAGACCCCGCCGACCTGCAGATCATGTACGGGATCTCCGGTGAGCGGCGGCTGCCCGAGTACGAGGTGCCGTGGCTGAAGGGGTACGAGACGTCCGCCCCGGTCCGGATCGGCAACGCGGCGGCCGGGCAGCTGCAGCTCGACGTCTACGGCGAGGTGCTCGACTCTCTCCACCTGGCCCGGAACAGCGGACTCTCCGACGACAAGCACGCCTGGAGCCTGCAGCGCGCCCTGATGGACTTCCTGGAGTCCAACTGGCGCGAGCCGGACGAGGGCCTGTGGGAGGTCCGCGGGCCGCGCCGGCACTTCGTGCACTCCAAGGTGATGGCGTGGGTCGCCGCGGACCGCGCGGTCCGCACCCTGGAGGCGCAGCCGAAGCGCGGCGGCGACCTGGCCGGCTGGCGGGCCATGCGCGACCAGGTGCACCTGGAGGTGTGCAAGCGCGGCTACGACAACGAGCGCAGCACGTTCACCCAGTTCTACGGCTCCACCCAGCTCGACGCGGCGACGCTGCTCATCCCCCAGGTCGGCTTCCTGCCGCCCTCCGATCCGCGGGTGATCGGCACGGTCGACGCGGTGCGCAGGGAGCTGAACCACGGCGGCCTCGTCCGCCGCTACACCCTCGACGAGAAGGCCGTGGACGGCCTGCCGGGCGACGAGGGCGCCTTCCTGGCCTGCTCGTTCTGGCTGGCCGACGCCCTGCACACGACCGGCCGCGAGCGGGAGGCCCGCGAGCTGTTCGGGCACCTGCTGAGTCTGCGCAACGACGTCGGGCTGCTCGCCGAGGAGTGGGACCCGGTCTCCCGCCGCCAGCTCGGCAACTTCCCGCAGGCCTTCAGCCACATCGGGCTCGTCAACACCGCACTGAGCCTGTCCGGAGTCCGTAAGGGAGCATGAGCGCATGGATCTGGGACTGAAGGACCGGGTGTACGTCGTCACCGGCGCCACCCGCGGGCTGGGCATGGCGGCCGCCCGTGAGCTGGCGGCCGACGGTGCGAAGCTGGTCGTCTCCGGGCGCTCGCAGGAGTCGGCGGACGCGGCGGCCGCCGCGCTGGGCGGCCCGGGGAACACGATCGGGATGGCCGCCGACAACTCCGGCGCGGACACCCCCGACCGGCTCATCGGCGCCGCCCGCGAGGAGTTCGGACGGCTGGACGGCGTACTGATCAGCGTCGGCGGCCCGGCCGTCGGCCTCTCCGAGACCATCACGGACGACCAGTGGCGGGACGCGTTCGAGACGGTCTTCCTCGGTGCGGTACGGCTCGCCCGGGCCGCCGCGGCGGCGCTCGGCGAGGGCGGCGTGATCGGCTTCGTGCTCTCCGGGTCGGTGTACGAGCCGATCCCCGGCCTGGCGGTCTCCAACGGGCTGCGGCCCGGGCTGGCCGGCTTCGCCAAGAACCTCGCCGATGAACTGGGCCCGCGCGGCATCCGCGTCGTGGGCCTGCTGCCCTCCCGGATCGACACCGAGCGGGTGGCGGAACTCGACGCCCTCAGCGGCGACGCGGCGGCCTCCCGCGCCCGGCACAGCGCCACCATCCCGCTGGGCCGCTACGGGACCCCGGAGGAGTTCGGCCGCGCCGCGGCCTTCCTGCTCTCCCCCGCCGCCTCGTATCTGACGGGCATCATGCTCCCGGTCGACGGCGGCGCCCGGCACGGCTTCTGACGTACGGCGTGCTGCGTACGGCGCCTGGGACGCCGGTCAGTTGACGCGGCTGGCGCGGTGCTTGACGGCGCGCAGCCGCGCCTCGGCCGGGAGGTGGTCGAGTCCCGCCGAGCCGCCCGCCCGTTGCAGGATCTCGGTGTCCAGCCGGGAGACGACGGTGTCCGGGGCCGCGTGCGGCGCCAGGGCGAGGGTGAGGCGCGCGCGGGGCGCGGAGCGCTTGCCGGTCAGGACGGCGCCGGCCCGGTCCACACCGTCCAGTGCCTCGGTCTCGGTGACCAGGATGTCCTCCAGGGCCCGGCCGCGCAGCACGGCGTCCTGGCCGTCGCGGCTGTCGATGCGCAGCTGGCGCAGCCGGTGGCTGCGGAACTGGGCCAGGAACCACCACAGGGCCGTCAGCACCAGCACGCCCAGGACGGCCAGGACGGTGGGCCACCACCAGCCGTCGCCGCGGTAGCGGGTGCGGTCGCGGGCCGTGAGGAGCACGTCCCCGGGGCCGTCGAACGGCCACCAGCCCGGCAGGGTGAATCCCCAGCGGCGCTGCAGGTCCAGGCTGCCGACCAGCACCGCGAGGCCGGCGATCAGCAGGAGCAGGCCGGTCAGTGCCAGCAGGGTCCGGTTGAGGGAACTGCGCATCGGCGGATCAGCCCTTCTGGGCGCGCTGGACGTGGACGCCCAGGCTGGGCGGGCGGGCCAGCCCGAGTTGGACGACGCCCTCGGCCAGGGCGGCGTCCAGGTCGGCCCGTACTTCGTCCAGGTCACGGAAGTGGGACGCGGCGCGGGCGGTGACATGGCGGCGGCCGACGCGGACCCGGACGGTGTGCACGCCGGAGACCTCCATCGCCCGGTCGCGCAGCGTGAGTTCGGCGGCGTGCCGGTCCAGCCCCGCGCGCACCCCGGTGACACTGCGCCGCATCGGCAGGATGTCGCGCAGGCCGGGGGTGACGGCCAGGACGATCAGCCACAGACCGATCACCACGGCGGCCGCGGCGGCGGTGATGACGAGCACGTTGTCCAGCGGCCGGGTGGCCAGTTCACGGGCCAGCCGTGGCCGCCAGCTCATCGCGGCGCGGTCGGTGCGGACCGCGGCGATGTCGTAGAGCAGGATCCCGGCGGCCCCCAGCACCACCAGCGCGGTCAGCGCCGACGGTACCCGGCGCTCCGACCAGAACCGGCCCGCGCGGCCGGCCGGCGGTTCGGCGGGGCGCTCGGCGGCGGACCCGCCGGATCCGTCGGGCTCGTCCGGTTCGTAGGGCCCGACGACCGGCAGCTGCCGTGTCGTGCCCTCGGGTTCGGGTTCCGCACCGGTCCCGGTCACCGCACCCTCCCCTCGCTCTGTTGCCGCGCCGTCGCGGAGTGCAGCCGCTCGATCTCGACGGCGACCTCAGGTACCTCCATACCCGTCAGTGACGTCACCCGGTCCGCGACATGGCGGCGCACCGAGCCGCAGACCGCACCGAGGTCACCCGGATAGCCCAGTTCCACCGACAACCGCACCCGGGCGGTCTCCTTGCGCACCGAGACCGACGCGTGCGGCGTACGGTCCGGCGGCACGAGCCCGGACTCCGGGATGTCCGCGAGCACCTCGGACGCGGCCCGCGCGGCGATCTTCGCCACCACCCGGTCCGCGATCCTGAGCGCGCCCCGCTCCGCGGCCGGCAGGGTGACCGGGGCCGCAGCGGCCATCACCGCCGCCGGTCGCGGCTGCGGAAGAACTCTCCGGGCTCCAGATCGCCGTCCACGAACTTCCCGGCCACGAACCCGACCGCGCCGAGCGCGGCCACCAGCAGGAACGCGCCGAACCCGCCGAAGTACCCGGCGAATCCGAGCGCCATGCCCACGATCAGTCCGACCAGCGACATTCTCATCGTCCGCTCACCGTCCTCGCCTCACCGCTGTCGCCGGCACCGCCGGCCGCCGTCCCACCCGTCCACCCGGTCGTCACTGGACCCTCTGCTCCCGGTCGTCCTCGTCGTCCTCGTCCGGCAGCTTCACGTCGCCGACCGCGACATTGACCTCGACGACCTCGAGACCGGTCATCCGCTCGACCGCGGCGATCACGTTCTCCCGCACCGCGCGGGCCACCTCGACGATGGACACCCCGTACTCGACGACGATGTCCAGGTCGAGCGCGGTCTGCACCTCGCCGACCTCCGCCTTCACCCCACGGGTGACGGACTTGCTGCCGGGCACCCGGTCACGCACGGCGCCGAAGGTGCGGGCGAAGCCGCTGCCCATCGCGTGCACACCCAGCACATCACGGGCCGCCAGCCCGGCGATCTTCTCGACCACTCCGTCCGCGATGGTGGTCCGGCCGCGGGTCGCGGGGTCGCCCAGCGGCGCCCGCCGGCCGGGCGTCCCGGCACCCCCGCTCGTGCCCTTCTCCAATGTCCTGCCTTCGCCCACGGAATCGGGGCCCTCCGGCTCGGACAGGTTGCGCTGTGCCGCCTCGGTCATGGCGAGTCGTCCCTTCGTCTGGGCTGCTCCATGCACCACACTATGTGCGCATGCCCTGCCGTGCCGTGGAGATGCGGTCAGGAAGCGTGGAGCGGGCCGCCGTTCGGGTGGCGCGCGGCGAAGGAGGCGGAGACCGGTGGCTGTGGACCGTTTGGCCCGTGCGGTACGGGAGCAGATCGCGTTCGGGCGCGTGCTGCCGCTCGGCAGGGCGGGAGACGGTGTCTGGATCACCGAGAACGCGGCGGCCGACGCGCTGCGCGGGGCGGTGAACGGGCTCACCGGCGTGCGGGTCGGCGCGCTGCGGATCGGCCCGGAGCCGGTCCGGGTGCCGCGTCAGGAAGCAGAACCGACGACGGAGCCGGCGACGGATGCGAATAATCTGCCGCTCGTACCGCCGAGTGCGGTGCCGTACGGCCCGCTGTGCGTGGCCGCGGCCTTCGAGGCCGCCATCGACCGGCCGCTGCCCGCCACCGCGGATCAGTTGCGGACCGCGCTGTGGAGTGCGGCCCACGATCTGCTGGGGCTGGCCGTCACCTCGGTGGACCTCGACGTCACGGGCCTGATCGATCCCCAGGCCGGACCTGCTCCGGTGGCCGCCGTCGAGGGCCCGGCCGGTGCGACGGGCCAGGATCTGACGGAGACCGGGCCGCCGCCCGCCGGCAACGGGGTGGTCGCCGCGGCGCTCCTGGTGCCGGGTGTCGCCCGGGTGACGTCACGGCTCGGCGGCTTCGCGTCCGGGATCCGCACGGCCGACGGCGGCGATCCGCCGGCCCGGGAGGTCCGGGTGCAGATCGCGGTCATGCCCGGCCACCGCGCGCTGGACGTGGCCCGCGCGGTGGCCGTGGCGGTCACCGAGGCCGCCGAGCCCGGTTCCCCGGGCCCTGTGACGACGGCGGTCGTGGTCACCGCCATCGGGTGACCACGACCGGACATCGACCGGACGGAGTTGCCGGACGGAGTTACTCGCCGACGCCGGCGAGGTCGCGCAGCCGGCGGCCCTGGGCGGCGCGCTCGGCGGGGCGCTGCTCCTCGTACGAACGAGCGGCGGCACCCTGCAGCAGGGCCTTGGTCTCGATGACGGCGTCCCGGGGCGCGGCGAGCAGCGCCCCGGCGAGGTCCTGGACCGTGGCGTCGAGTTCGGCGACCGGGACGACCAGGTTGGCGAGGCCGAGGCGCTCGGCCTCCGACCCGTGCACGAACCGCCCGGTGGCGCAGATCTCCAGGGCCCGCGCATAGCCGACGAGGTCGACCAGCGGCTTGGTGCCACCGAGGTCGGGCACCAGTCCGAGGCTGGTCTCGCGCATGGCGAACTGCGCGTCGTCCGCGCACACCCGCAGATCGCAGGCGAGAGCGAGCTGGAAGCCCGCACCGATCGCATGGCCCTGTACGGCGGCGATGGTCACGATGTCGCTGCGCCGCCACCAGGTGAACGCGTCCTGGTACTCGGCGATCGTCGCGTCGAGCTTCTTGTCGGAACCGCGCGCGAGGTCGATGAACGACGGCTCGCCGTCGAAGCCCTCGGGCGTGAAGGCCTGCCGGTCGAGCCCCGCGGAGAAGGACTGGCCTTCGCCGCGGAGCACGACAACGCGCACGCTGCCCGGCAGGAGCCGGCCTGCTTCGACCAGGGCCCGCCACAGGGCGGGCGACTGGGCATTGCGTTTGGCCGGATTGCACAGTGTGACGGTCGCGACGGAGTCGTCGGCGGTGAGCCGCACTCCGTCACGCTCGAGCAGCACGGTGGGGTCGGGCATCGGGCACCTCCGAGCGAACCGCGGAATTGATTACCGAAGAGTAACCACTGGGTCGACACAGTCGTCGACCGGGTGGGCACGCTGGGGAATCCGGGTCGCGGGAGATGCCCTGCCCGTCAGGCCGTAGCGGCCTTCGACTTACCTCGTGTTGCACCGCCGCGACCGCGCAAGGTCACGCCGGACTCGCTGAGCATCCGGTGCACGAATCCATAGGAGCGGCCGGTTTCTTCGGCCAACGCCCGGATGCTCGCACCGGAGTCGTACTTCTTCTTCAGGTCTGCCGCGAGCTTCTCGCGCGCGGCGCCGGTTACCCGGCTGCCCTTCTTCAGAGTCTCGGCCACCCGTGCCTCCTCTAGGGAAGTGCGCTCTGGACTCTCATGATCACCCCTAGGCGCCTTCCTGGCCACCCATTCGGCAAGGTCCGTACGACAACATTTGAACCGGAGACCTTTTTCCGGCGGCCGGGTGGCGCACGAAGATCCCCGATTTCGTCCGGCGCTTTCCGGACAGTTGTCCGGGCGCCGCGAAAAGCGGCAGGTCATCCATGGTCGGTAAGGAGTTTCCCGACGTCACGCCACTGATCGACTCAGGGCGGCGGTCATACCGCGCCACCGGGTGGCGCGGTATGAGCTCGTCTCACACAGATGATGGATCACCCGTAGGCCGAATGATCCACTGCCAAGTGATCAGGCGGGTCGGCCGGACGGGCCGGCGGGTCGGGGCGGCGCGGCGGTCAGGCCAGCGAGACCAGATCCGCGTAGTCCTCGCCCCACAGGTCCTCAACACCATCGGGCAGCAGGATGATCTTCTCGGGGGCCAGTGCGTGCACCGCGCCCTCGTCGTGCGTCACCAGGACGACGGCGCCACTGAAGGTGTGCAGCGCGCCGAGGATCTCCTCGCGGCTGGCCGGGTCGAGGTTGTTGGTGGGCTCGTCGAGCAGCAGCACGTTGGCGCTGGAGACCACCAGCGAGGCGAGCGCCAGCCGGGTCTTCTCACCGCCCGACAGGACGCCGGCCGGCTTGTTGACGTCGTCGCCGGAGAACAGGAACGAGCCGAGGATCTTGCGGATCTCGACCAGGTCGGTGTCCGGGGCGGCCGAGCGCATGTTCTCCAGGACCGTGCGCTCCGGGTCCAGGGTCTCGTGCTCCTGGGCGTAGTAGCCGAGCTTGAGGCCGTGGCCCGGCTCGACCTTCCCGGTGTCGGGCGTCTCGACGCCCGCCAGCAGGCGCAGCAGCGTGGTCTTGCCGGCGCCGTTGAGGCCGAGGATGACGACCCGGGAGCCGCGGTCGATGGCCAGGTCGACGTCGGTGAAGATCTCCAGCGAGCCGTACGACTTGGACAGCCCGGTCGCCATCAGCGGGGTCTTGCCGCAGGGCGCGGGGTCCGGGAAGCGGAGTTTGGCGACCTTGTCCGAGACGCGGACGGCGTCGAGGCCCGCCAGCAGCCGGTCCGCGCGCTTGGCCATGTTCTGCGCGGCGACCGTCTTGGTGGCCTTGGCGCGCATCTTGTCGGCCTGCGAGTTGAGCGACGCGGCCTTCTTCTCGGCGTTGCTGCGCTCGCGCTTGCGGCGCTTCTCGTCGGCCTCGCGCTGGGCCTGGTAGAGCTTCCAGCCCATGTTGTAGACGTCGATCTGGGTGCGGTTGGCGTCCAGGTAGAAGACCTTGTTGACGACCGTCTCCACGAGCTGGATGTCGTGGGAGATCACGATGAACCCGCCGCGGTACGTCTTGAGGTAGTCGCGCAGCCAGACGATGGAGTCCGCGTCCAGGTGGTTCGTCGGCTCGTCGAGCAGCAGGGTGTCGGCGTCGGAGAACAGGATCCGGGCCAGCTCCACCCGGCGGCGCTGGCCGCCGGACAGGGTGGACAGCGGCTGGCCGAGCACCCGGTCGGGCAGTCCGAGGGCGGCGGCGATGGTGGACGCCTCGGCCTCGGCCGCGTAGCCGCCCTTGGTGAGGAACTCGGTCTCCAGGTTGGAGTACTTCCGCATCGCCTTCTCGCGGGTGGCGCCCTTGCCGTTCGCCATCCGCTCCTCGTTCTCCCGCATCTTGCGCAGGACGGAGTCCAGGTCGCGGGCGGAGAGGATGCGGTCGCGGGCGAGGGTCTCCAGGTCGCCGGTGCGCGGGTCCTGCGGGAGGTAGCCGACCTCGCCGGACCGGGTCACGGTGCCGCCGGCGGGCTGGCCCTCACCGGCGAGGACCTTGGTGAGGGTGGTCTTGCCGGCGCCGTTGCGGCCGACGAGGCCGATGCGGTCGCCCTTGGCGATACGGAAGGAAGCGGACTCGATGAGAATGCGGGCTCCAGCACGCAGCTCGAGGCCAGTGGCAGTAATCACGGGAAAAGCTCCAGGGCATGGCGAACGACAGAAAGGGGCGCGGGGGAGGTCGTACGCCGCCGGCTAATGAACGAGAGGGACTGCCATACAAGCCAGTCTACCGGGGTGTGGCAAGCCGGTTGTTGCCCAGGGGAGTGCGATGAGGTGCTATGCGCCCGAGGCCGTCGACCGCGATCAGCTGACCCGTCCAGGCCGTGTGCGGATCCGCGCACGGCTGGGCGACGACGACCGCGGAGCCCCTGGGGACCACGCGGGAGGGCGGCCGGGCGACACGGGCGGGCCGGGGCGGGCTTCGCCCGTTCGGTCCTGGGGCGCCGGGGTGGGGCAAATCACCCATACTCGTCGTATGCAGTTCGACGACAACGCGAAACTGGACACGTCACAGGTGCAGGACCAGCGCGGTGGCGGCTCGTCCGGCGGCGGACCGTTCGGTGGTGGCGCTCCCAGCGGCAAGGTGGTCGGCGGCGGCATCGTCGGCCTGATCGTGGTCGTGATCGGGATCGTCCTGGGCATCAGCCCCAACCAGATGGGCCTGTCCGGCAGCGCCACGGACACCGCGCCGCGCACCGGCGCGGCCGCCGATCTGGCGCAGACCTGCGCGACCGGCCGGGACGCCAACACCCAGGGGCAGTGCCGGATCGTCGCGGTGGTCAACAGCGTCCAGGCGTACTGGACGAACGAGTTCCGGCAGCGTGGCGGCACCTATCAGCCGGCGCCGACCGTCTTCTTCGACCGGCCGATGCGCACCGGCTGCGGCGTCGCCGATCCGCGGACCGGGCCGTTCTACTGCCCCGTCGACCGCAAGGTCTACATCGACCTGAACTTCTTCGCCACGCTGCAGAGCCAGTTCGGCGCCGAGGGCGGGCCGTTCGCGGAGAGCTACGTCGTCGCCCACGAGTACGGGCACCATGTGCAGAACCTGCTGGGGACGCTGCGCGCCGCCCAGGACGGGCGCACCGGGGCCACCAGCAAGTCGGTACGGGTCGAGCTGCAGGCGGACTGCTACGCGGGCCTGTGGTCGAAGAACGCCACCATGACCATCAACCCGGCCACCGGCAGACCGCTGATCACCGCCGTGACGGCGGACGACATCGCCCGCGGCCTGGACGCGGCGGCCGCGGTCGGCGACGACGCGATCCAGTCCCGCGCGCAGGGTCGGGTGACCCCGGACAACTGGACGCACGGCTCGTCGGCGCAGCGCCAGCAGTGGTTCACCACCGGTCTGCAGACCGGTGACCCGGCGCGCTGCGACACGTTCGGATAGCCCCTCAGCAGGGAGGGACGGCGACGGCCCGGCGGGTGTTCCCGCCGGGCCGTCGCCGATCGTCGTCGTCCCGGTGCCCGAGCGGTCAGGCGCCGCCGGTGTGCACCTGGAAGGCGGCCCGGCGGACGGCCTTGGCGACCGCGGGGTCCGGGTGCGCGGCGGCCAGCGCCACGAGCACCTGGACAGTACGGGGGTGCCCCGCGCCGCGGATCTCCACCAGGAGCGACCGCACCGAGCCCTCCACCGCCGCGTCGAGATGGCTGACCAGCAGCTGCCCCTCGCCGTGGTCGGCGACGGCCGCGGCGGTGTCCACCCACAGCCAGGCGGTCTCCTCGCGGGTCAGCAGCCCCGCGACGGCCTCCGGGTCACCGCCGTCCTGCTCGGCCAGCCACAGCAGCGCGTACGGGCGCAGCGTCGGCTCCTCGGAGGAGGCGCGGACGGCGGGCTCGGCGGGCGCGCCGACCACCCGGAGCGCCTCGAAGGCCAGACCGCGCAGCAGCGCGTCCTCACCTCGGGCGGTCTCCAGCAGTTCGGCGACGGCCAGGCCGACGGGCCGGGCGGCGAGCCAGGCGCGGTACTCGGCGCGGGCCGGGCCCGGGGAGAGCCGAGCGCAGGCGCGCAGCATCTTCTCCGCGGACTGCTCGATATGGCCGGCCGGGCCCTGGGCGGCCACACAGATCTGTTCCAGCTTGACCCAGACCGCCCAGTTGCCGAGCGGGGTGAGCGCGGCCTCCTGGGTGTCGGAGCAGGCGTCGCGCGGATACAGCGCCCCGACCCCGGCGACCGCGTCGAGCACCCAGTTCAGGAGCGCGGGCAGCGGGTCGTGGGCGCCGTCGGCGGGCGGCTCGTGCCGTTCGGTCCGCAGCTCCGCGACCCGCTGGCGCAGCAGGTCCAGCAGGGTGTCGACCGGTACCGGGCCCGAGGAGAGGTGCAGGAAGGACAGCAGCTGAGGGGTTGCCTCGATGACCTCGGCCACCAGCGAGGGATCCGCCTCGGCGGGGTCGCCGGGCGGATGCGCGAGGGACCAGGCGTCGAAGAGCGCGACCCAGCCGCGCAGCACCGCGGTGTTGTCGCGGTCCCAGGCGCGCAGCCGCCAGCCGGGGCGGGCGGCGCCCTGATGGAGTTCGATCAGGCCCGCGAGCCGGGCCCGGTCCCAACCGGACCGGATCTGCCGTTCCGTCAACTCCAGCGCGGCGGCTGCCTGCTGGACGTCGGCGTCCGGAAGTATCCCGGTCGGACCTGCGGTACCGGGTCCCGCTTCGGCCCACCGCGCGAGGCGGACCGTGTCGGCGAGTTCGGCGCGCGCCTGGCGGGCGAGCTCGGACAGCGCGGGGGTGCCCTCGGGCGGCCGCGGCGGGCGGGAGCGCCGCGCTGTCGCCGTGGGGCGGGCGGCGGAGCCCCCCACCGCGAAGGCCAGGGAGGGTCGTCGGGGGACAAGGCGGAGCGGCGTGTCTCGCGAAGTACGGGACGTCACTGGAGCAGTGTCCCGGGTGAGGCCCCAGAATCCCAAACGCGCTCCGGGGCGGCGCCCCTCACGCTGCGCTCCCGGCTCCGTGCCGAGCGCTACATCAGAGGCGTCAGGAAGCGTCGCAGGGCCTCTTCGTACGACGCCGGGTCGACGTTCCACATAGCGCTGTGGGAGGCGCCGGGGACGGTGTGGAGCGTGACCAGATCCGGTCGCCTCGCGGCGAGTTGGCGCGATCCTGACCAGGACGAGAGGGTGTCGTCCGGGCCGTGCACGACCAGTGCGGGAACGCTCAGCCGGGCGGGGTCCGCGGCGTCCGCGATGCGTTCCGCATGCAGCCCGGTGCGGCCCTCCGCGGCGCGCACCCCGAGCGGTACGAGCGCTCCCGGCACGCCGTGGGAAAACGCCGCGGCGCGCACGGTCGATTTCCAGTCCAGGACGGGTGAATCGAGGATCAGCCCGCTGATCCGGCCCCGGAGCGCCGAGTGGTCGGCGGCCCGCAGCGCCATCGTGGCGCCCGTCGACCACCCGTAGAGGACGAACCGCTCGGCGCCGTACTCCGCGGCGTACTTCATCGCCGCGTCGAGGTCGCGCCATTCGGTGTCGCCGAGGTGTCCGAGGCCGTCCGGTGAGGGCGGGGCGCCGGAATCGTTGCGGTAGGCGAGGTCGAGCACCGGGAAACGGTGGCCGTGCAGGGCCGGCAGGACATTGAGCGGGAGTTCGCGGGTCGCGCCGAGGCCGTGCACGGTGATCACCCACGTCGAGCGGGCCCCGGGCACGAACCAGGCGGGCAGGGGACCGAGTTCGCCGGGCACCAGCACCTCGGCGTAGTCCAGACCGAGGGCGCTGCGCGGGTCGCCCGCGTGGACCTGGGCCGTCATCCGGACCATCGTGCCGGGGTCGAGGGCGCCGCTGTAGACGCGGTCCAGGCGCCGGGCCACCGTGTCCGGTGTCGTCCACAGCACCTCGCCGACCGCGGCGTGCACGCCGTCGCCGGACAGCCCGTAGACGCCCGGCCGCAGGGAGGCCAGGGCGCGGGTCATGCTGACCTGGCCGGGCGCGGTGGCGTGGACGGTGACCCGCTCGTCCGGCTCCGGGCCGTCGGTGGACGGTTTGAGGGCGAGGTCGGACACGTACCGTCCGGCCGCCACAGCGGCCGCGCCGGCACCGAGCACGGTGGTGGCGGCCACGGCCGCCACGGTTCGTATACGCATCGGTTCCAGTGTCGGCGGGGCGGCGCGATGCGGCCAGTGGACAGCGGCCGGCCGGGTCACCGGCGGTTCCGGCCGGGCGGTGTCAGCCGGGCTGGCCGTAGCCGCGCAGCCGCCCGCCCGCGTCGTCCAGCTCGGCGTCCGACAGCAGGGCGGGGGTCAGTCCGGGGACCGAGCGGGCGGTGAGCCAGACCTGGCACATCCACTCCAGCTGCGCCGTACGGTCGTACGCTTGATCGAGTGTGGCGCCGTACACGAGCGTGCCGTGGTTGCGCATCAGGCACGCGCTGCGGTCGCGCAGCGCCCGCAACACCTGCGCGGCCAGTTCGTCCGTGCCGTAGGGGGCGTAGCCCGCGACCCGGATCCGGCCGCCCATCGCGGCCGCCATGTAGTGGATCGCCGGAAGTTCGTCCACCAGGGTCGAGACGGCCGTGGCGTGCACCGCATGGGTGTGCACGATGGCCCGCGCACCCGTGCCGCGGTAGACGGCCAGGTGCATCGGCAGCTCGCTGGTGGGGCGCAGCCGTCCGGCGACCTGCCGGCCGTCCAGATCGACGGCGACCGCGTCGACGGGGCCGAGCCGGTCGTACGGGACGCCGGTCGGCGTCACCAGCACCAGATCGCCCACCCGGACCGAGACATTGCCGGACGTACCGACCACCAGGCCGTCCGTGACACTGCGCCGGGCCGTGGCGACCAGCTCCGACCAGGCTTTCTCCATGGCATCGCGCATCCGTCGATCCTTACAGGTTGGGCGTTGCCGCGTCCTCGCGGGGCGCAGTACCGTCCCGCACACCACCGGCCGCACACCACGGCCCACCGGATCGCATCACGGATTGCAGGGGCATCATGACCACCGTCAACGGCGGCATCTCCTTCTGGTACTCGCAGACCGGCGTACCCGCGCCGCGCGAGCCACTGCCGGGTGACACGACCGCGGACGTCTGCATCGTCGGTGGCGGCTACACGGGCCTGTGGACCGCCTACTACCTCAAGAAGGCCGTGCCGTTCCTGCGGATCACGGTGCTGGAGCAGAAGTTCTGCGGCTACGGGGCGTCGGGGCGCAACGGCGGCTGGCTGTACAACGGCATCGCGGGCCGCGACCGGTACGCGAAGCTGCACGGCCATGAGGCCGCGGTCGCGCTGCAGCACGCGATGAACGAGACGGTCGACGAGGTGGTGCGGATCGCCGCCGAGGAGGGCATCGACGCCGACATCGTCAAGGGCGGGGTGCTGGAGGTCGCGCACTCCCCCGCGCAGCTCGCCCGGCTGAAGGCGTTCCACGCGGCGGAGGTGGCCTTCGGCGAGAAGGACCGGCTGCTGCTGGGCGCGGGCGAGTCCGCGGAGCGGATCCGGGTCGCCGGGACCTCCGGCGGCACCTGGACGCCGCACGGCGCCCGTATACATCCGGTGAAGCTTCTGCAGGGGCTGGCGAAGGCCGTCGAGGCGCTGGGCGTAGTGATCCACGAGTCCACCACGGTGACCGAGATCAAGCCGAAACACGCGATCACCCCGTACGGAACGGTGCGCGCCCCGTACGTGCTGCGCTGCACGGAGGGCTTCACGGCCTCACTCAAGGGGCAGAAGCGGTCCTGGCTGCCGATGAACTCCTCGATGATCGCCACCGAGCCGCTGCCGCGGCAGGTGTGGGACACCATCGGCTGGGAGGGCCGCGAGACGCTCGGCGACATGGCGCACGCGTACATGTACGCGCAGCGCACGGCCGACGACCGGATCGCGCTGGGCGGCCGCGGGGTGCCGTACCGCTTCGGTTCGCGGACGGACAACGACGGACGGACGCAGCCGGCCACGGTCGAGGCGCTGCGCGAGATCCTGGTCCGCTTCTTCCCCGCGACCGCCGGGGTGGCGATCGAACATGCCTGGTCAGGGGTGCTGGGCGTGCCGCGCGACTGGTGTGCGAGCGTGGAGCTGGACCGGGCCACCGGGCTCGGCTGGGCGGGCGGCTACGTCGGCAGCGGCGTCGCGACGGCGAACCTGGCGGCGCGCACGCTGCGCGATCTGGTGCAGCTGGACTCGGGTCAGGGGCACGGCACCGAACTGACCGCGCTGCCCTGGGTGGGCCACCGGGTGCGGCGTTGGGAGCCTGAGCCGTTCCGCTGGATCGGGGTGCACGGAATGTACGCGGCCTACCGTGGCGCGGACCGCCGTGAGCTGTCCGGGCGCAGCAGCGAAACGGACCCGGTGGCACGCGTCGCGGACCGGATCTCCGGGCGGCACTGAAACGAATTCCGGGGGCGGTGCCGGGCCGGGTCCCCGGCGGCAGCGCAGTCGCCCCAACACCCGGCATGGCCTGAAGAATCCGGTCCGCGGGCACCGGCACCATGCGGCCGCCGCCAGTTAACCTTCCGTTCACTCAGGCTCCGTACGGTCGCCACCGCCACTGTCCGATCAAACGATTGCCTGGGTAAATGGAACACATCACGCTCCTGATCGGAATCGTGATCGTGACCGCTCTCGTGTTTGATTTCACGAACGGTTTCCACGACACCGCCAACGCGATGGCCACCACCATCTCCACCGGCGCGCTCAAGCCCAAGACGGCGGTGGCCATGTCCGCCGTGCTGAACCTCCTCGGCGCCTTCCTGTCCGTGGAAGTCGCCAAGACCATCTCCGGCGGCATCATCGACGAGAGCGCGGGGATCCGACCGGAAGTCATCTTCGCGGGTCTGGTCGGCGCCATCGTCTGGAACATGCTGACCTGGCTGGCCGGGCTCCCGTCCAGCTCCTCCCACGCACTGTTCGGCGGCCTCATCGGCGCGACCCTGGTCTCCGTCGGCGCCCATGGCGTCAACGGCGACAAGGTCGTCATGAAGGTCCTGATCCCGGCGCTCGCCGCCCCGGTCGTCGCGGGCCTGGCGGCGATGCTCGCCACCAAGCTCACCTACCGGATCGGCCGCAACAGCGACCCGAAGGCGACCGCCAAGGGCTACCGGGCCGGGCAGATCGCCTCGGCCGGCCTGGTCTCGCTCGCGCACGGCACCAACGACGCGCAGAAGACGATGGGCGTCATCACCCTCGCGCTGATCACCGGCGGAGTCGTCGCCCCGCACGCCGACCCGCCGATGTGGGTCATCGTCTCGGCCGGCACCGCCATCGCGCTCGGCACCTACCTCGGCGGCTGGCGCATCATCCGCACGATGGGCAAGGGCCTCACCGACATCGAGGCACCGCAGGGCTTCGCCGCCCAGACCGGCGCCGCGGCCACCATCCTGGCCTCCTCGCACCTCGGTTTCGCGCTCTCCACCACCCAGGTCTGCTCGGGCTCCGTGATGGGCTCCGGTGTCGGCCGCAAGGGCGCGGTGGTCCGCTGGAGCACCGCGGGCCGCATGGTCGCCGCGTGGGGCCTGACGCTGCCCGCCGCCGGCCTGGTGGCCGCAGGGGCCGCATTGCTGGCCGACCAGGGCACGTGGGGCATCGCCGGGGTCGCCGTCCTGGCGCTCGCCGCCTGCACCGCGATCTGGCTCGCCTCGCGCCGCAAGCCGATCGACCACAGCAACGTCAACGAGCTCCCGGTCGAGTCGCAGGGTGCGGTCACCGCCGCCATCGCGGCCGTCAGCCCGCCGCCCGCCGGACCGGTCGCCCCGCTCGCCGCGACCATCCCGGCTCCCGCGGCCGTCGCCTCCCCCGCCGACGCCGCACCGGCCACGGCCTGATCCCGGCACGGAAGGAATCAGCACCATGCAGATCGACTGGCAGGCCCTCGGTACCGTCCTCGGCGTCACCCTCGCGGTGACCATCGGGCTGGTGGGCGTCTTCACCCTCGGCATCGTCGGACTCGCCAAGCGCGAGTCCGGCACGGACGGAGCCGCCGTCTCCGGCGGTTCCGCCGTCCTGACCCGGACCGGCGCCTACGCGTGCTTCGCGCTCTGCGCGGCGGCGGTGGCGTACGGCATCTTCCTGATCGTCGCCTGATCCTCTGCGACGCACGGCGCGCCGACGGCGCAGGCCCGCATCCGCGAACCCGCGGGTGTGGGCCTTCGCACATCTTCCGTCGCAGGTCAACAGCGAGTTGACGGGGTTCGCGGCACGTGGTGGACTGCCCGGTGCCATACGGCGGTAGGAGAGGAAGTCCGGTGTGAATCCGGCGCGGTCCCGCCACTGTCACCGGGGAGTGCACCCCAACCCGAACGTCAGGCCCGAGCGATCGGCCGGACGGTCCGGGGTGCGCGGACCCGGGAGCCAGGAGACTCTCAACCGCCGGTCACGTCGAACCAGGGCGCGGACCCTGAGTGAGGACTCCTGCCATGCCCGGCCGCCGTCGTACTCCACCGGATCCCCAGGCCCTGTCCCGTCGAGGCGTGACGGCGGGCTGACGCCGTGCGAGCCGGACACGCCTTCGCGTGCGGCGCCGCCCTCGGCCATCTCGGCGACCTGATCGCGGGCGATCCACGCCGCGGCCACCCGGTCGCCGTGTTCGGCCGCGCCGCGGCCGCCGCCGAACGCCGGCTGTGGCGCGACCACCGCGGCCACGGCGCGCTGTACACCGCGCTGTGCGCGGGCGGCGCGACCGCCGCCGCCGCGCTGGCCGCACGGACCGTCCGTTCCTCCCCCACCGCCACCGTCGCCCTGACCGCGGCCGCCACCTGGTCGGTGCTGGGCGGCACCTCGCTGGGCCGTGAAGCGCTGGCGGTCGCCGCGGCGCTGGAGGCGGGCGACCTCGCAGCGGCCCGTGAGCGGCTGCCGAACCTGTGCGGCCGCGACCCGCAGGCCCTGGACGCCGCGCAGATCGCACGGGCCGTCGTGGAATCCGTGGCCGAGAACACCTCGGACGCGGTCGTCGGCGCCCTGGTGTGGGGCGCGGCCGCCGGTGTCCCGGGGCTCGTCGGCTTCCGCGCCGTCAACACCCTGGACGCGATGGCCGGCCACAAGTCGCCGCGCTACCGCCGGTTCGGCTGGGCCTCCGCCCGCCTCGACGACGTCGCCGGCTGGCCCGGCGCCCGGCTGACCGCCGTCCTCGCCACGCTCGCGGGACCCGATCCGCGCGGCGCGCTGCGCGCCTGGCGCCGCGACGCCGCCGGCCACCCCAGCCCCAATGCCGGCCCGGTGGAAGCCTCCTTCGCGGGCGCGCTGGGCGTCCGGCTCGGCGGGACCCTCGCCTACGCCGGCCGCGTGGAGCACCGCGCCGTGCTGGGCGCCGGCAACCGGCCGCCCGAGGTCGCCGACATCGCCCGCGCCGTACGGCTCTCGCGCCGCGTCGGCGTGCTGGCGCTGGCGGTCTGCGCCGGCGGGCGGCTGGCCGTCACCGCGCTGTCGGCATCCACCGAGAAGGGAACCCGATGAGCAGTACGCGCGGCGCGAGCCGCACCGGCGGAGGGCTGCTGGTCGCCGGGACCACGTCCGACGCGGGCAAGAGCGTCGTCACGGCGGGCATCTGCCGCTGGCTGGTCCGGCAGGGTGTGAAGGTCGCGCCCTTCAAGGCGCAGAACATGTCACTGAACTCGTTCGTGACGCGCGAGGGCGCGGAGATCGGGCGGGCGCAGGCCATGCAGGCGCAGGCGGCGCGGGTCGAGCCGACGGCGCTGATGAACCCGGTGCTGCTCAAGCCCGGCAGCGACAGCAGCAGCCAGGTGGTGCTGCTCGGCAAGCCGGTGGGAGAGATGAGCGCCCGCGGTTACCACGGTGGGAAACAGTCCACGCTGCTCCCCGTCGTGGTGGAGTGCCTGGCCGAACTGCGGGGCACGTATGACGCGGTGATCTGTGAAGGGGCGGGCAGTCCGGCCGAGATCAACCTGCGGCACAACGACATCGTGAACATGGGCCTGGCCCGCGCGGCACGGCTGCCGGTCGTGGTGGTCGGCGACATCGACAGGGGCGGCGTCTTCGCCTCGTTCTTCGGCACGACGGCGCTGCTCAGCCCCGAGGACCAGGAACTGGTCTGCGGCTACCTCGTCAACAAGTTCCGCGGCGACGTCTCGCTGCTGGAGCCGGGCCTGGACATGCTGCGCGGGCTGACCGGCCGGTCGGTGTACGGCGTGCTGCCGTTCGCGCACGGGCTGGGCATCGACGAGGAGGACGGGCTGCGGGTCTCGATGCGCGGCGCCGTACGGGAGTCCGTCGTCACCCCGCCGCACGGCGAGGACATCCTGCGGGTCGCGGTCGTCGCCGTGCCGCTGATGTCGAACTTCACCGACGTCGACGCGCTGGCCGCCGAGCCGGGCGTCGTCGTGCGCTTCGTCGACCGGCCGCAGGAACTCGCCGACGCCGACCTGGTGGTGCTGCCCGGCACCCGGGGCACTGTCAGAGCGCTGGCCTGGCTGCGCGAGCGCGGGCTCGCCGACGCGATCGTCCGGCGGGCCGCGGAGGGCCGTCCGGTGCTGGGCATCTGCGGCGGCTACCAGATCCTCGGCGGGACGATCGAGGACGAGATCGAGTCGCGCGCCGGCCGGGTGGACGGGCTCGGACTGCTGCCCGTCCGCGTCCGGTTCGCGGCGGAGAAGACCCTGGCCCGGCCGGTCGGCGAGGCGCTCGGCGAACCGGTCGAGGGGTACGAGATCCACCACGGGGTCGCGGAAGTGCTCGGCGGCGACGGGCCGTTCATGACCGCCGACAACGGTCGGGCACTGGACGGCTGCCGGTCGGGCGCCGTCTGGGGCACCCACTGGCACGGCTCGCTGGAGAGCGACGGCTTCCGCCGCGCCTTCCTGCGCCGGATCGCCGAACAGGCCGGCCGCCGCTTCGTCCCCGCACCCGGCACCTCCTTCGGGGCGCTGCGCGAGGAACAGCTCGACCGCCTCGGCGACCTGATCGAAGAACACGCGGACACCGCCGCGCTCATGCGGCTCATCGAGGACGGCGCACCCGCCGGCCTACCCTTCCTTGCTCCGGGGGCACCGTGACCACCGTTCTGCTGCTGTCCACCGCCGACACCGACCTGCTGGCGGCCCGCGCCTCCGGTGCGGACTACCGGATCGGCAACCCGACCCGGGTCGGCCCCGGCGACCTGGCCGCGCTGACCGAGGGCGCGGACATCGCCGTCGTGCGGCTGCTCGGCGGCAAGCGCGCCTGGGAGGACGGACTCGCCGCGCTGCGCACGTCCGGCATCCCGACGGTGCTGCTCGGCGGGGAGTCGGTGCCGGACGCCGAACTGATGGCGGAGTCCTCGGTTCCGGCGGGCGTCGTCGCGGAGGCGCTGCGCTATCTGGTCGAGGGCGGCTCGGCGAACCTGGTGGAGCTGGCCCGCTTCCTGTCGGACACGGTGCTGCTGACCGGTGAGGGCTTCGAACCCCCGGCCACCATGCCGCAGTACGGGACGCACGGCGCGTACCCGTTCACCGAGGGCCGCCCGACCGTCGGGGTGCTCTTCTACCGCGCCCACGAACTGTCCGGGAACACCGGCTTCGTGGACACGCTGTGCGCCGCGATCGAGGCGAAGGGCGCCAACGCGCTGCCCGTGTACTGCGGGACGCTGCGCGGCGCGGACGCCGGCCTGTACGCACTGCTGGGCCGGGCGGACGCACTGGTCGCGACCGTCCTGGCGTCCGGCGGCACCCGCGCCTCCGACGCCTCGGCGGGCGGGGACGACGAGGCCTGGGACATCGGCGCGCTCGCCGATCTGGACATCCCGGTCCTCCAGGGCCTGTGCCTGACCTCGTCCCGCGCGGCCTGGGCGGCCTCCGACGCGGCGCTGTCGCCGATGGACGCGGCGATGCAGGTGGCGATCCCGGAGTTCGACGGCCGGCTGATCACCGTCCCGTTCTCCTTCAAGGAGACCGGCGAGGGCGATGTCCCGGTGTACGTCGCCGACCCCGAACGCGCCGCGCGCGTCGCCGGGATCGCGGTCCGGCACGCCGCGCTCAAGCACAAGCCGAACCCGGAGAAGAAGCTCGCGGTCGTCTTCACCGCGTACCCCACCAAGCACTCGCGGGTCGGCAACGCGGTCGGCCTCGACACCCCCGCCTCGGCCGTCGGCCTGCTGGACGCGCTGCGCGGCGCCGGATACGCCGTCGACGGGTACCCGGACAACGGCGACGAGCTGATCCACCGGTTGATCGCCGCCGGCGGCCACGACGTCGAGTGGCTCACCGAGGAGCAGTTGTCCGCCGCCCCGGCCCGGGTTCCGCTCGCCGACTACCAGCGGTGGTTCGCGACGCTCGACCCCGAGCTGCGCGCGGGGATGCTGGAGCACTGGGGAGAGCCGCCGGGCACCCTCTACCTCGACGGCGAGGACATCGTCCTGGCGTCCCTGCAGTTCGGGAACGTCGTGGTCATGATCCAGCCGCCGCGCGGTTTCGGGGAGAACCCGATCGCGATCTACCACGACCCGGACATGCCGCCGTCGCACCACTACATGGCGGCCTACCGCTGGCTCGACAACACGTTCGGCGCCGACGCCATCGTCCACATGGGCAAGCACGGCACCATGGAGTGGCTGCCCGGCAAGGGCCTCGGCCTGTCGGCGGGCTGCGCGCCGGACGCGGTGCTGGGCGAACTGCCGCTCGTCTACCCGTTCATCGTCAACGACCCGGGTGAGGGCACGCAGGCCAAGCGGCGCGGCCACGCCACCGTCGTCGACCACCTGGTGCCGCCGATGGCGCGCGCCGACACCTACGGCGACCTCGCCAAGCTGGAACAGCTCCTCGACGAGTACGCGCTCGTCTCGGACCTGGACCCGACGAAGACCCCGGCCGTCCGCAGCCAGATCTGGACGCTGGTGCGGGCCGCCGAGCTCCATCACGACCTGCACGTGGACGACCAGCCCGACGAGGACGCCTTCGACGAGTTCGTCATGCACATCGACGGCTGGCTCTGCGAGATCAAGGACGTGCAGATCCGCGACGGTCTGCACATCCTCGGCGGCGGCCCCGTCGGCGGGGCCCGGGTCAACCTGGTGCTCGCCATCCTGCGCTCCTCCCAGGTGTGGGGCGGCGTCGGCGCCGCGCTGCCGGGACTGCGGGCCGCGATGGCCGAGGCGTTCGGCCTCGACGAGAAGGCGCTGCTCGCCGAACCCGGCGCCCGGCTCGCGGTGCCGGCCTCACTGACCGCGCTGGCCGACGGGCCGGCGCGAACGGCTGCCGACGCCGTCGACCTGCTGGAGACACTCGCGCGCCGGCTGGCCGGGGCGATGGAGGAGTCCGGCTGGAGCCGGGCCGCGGCCCCCGGGATCGTGACGGAGGTGCTCGGCTCGCCCGTCCGGGACGCCGTGCGGATCCTGGAGTTCGCCGCCGAGGAGGTCGTGCCCCGGCTGGAGCGCACCACCGACGAGATCGACAACATCCTGCGGGCGCTGCGCGGCGGCTACGTACCGGCCGGCCCGTCCGGGTCCCCGACCCGCGGCCTGGTCAACGTCCTGCCGACCGGCCGCAACTTCTACTCCGTCGACCCGAAGGCCATCCCGTCCCGGCTCGCCTGGGACGTCGGCACGGCGCTGGCCGACTCGCTGCTGGAGCGGCACCTCACCGACACCGGCGCGTACCCGAAGTCCGTCGGCCTGACGGTGTGGGGCACGTCGTGCATGCGCACCCAGGGCGACGACATCGCCGAGATCCTCGCCCTGCTGGGCTGCCGCCCGGTCTGGGACGACGCCTCACGCCGCGTCACCGGGTTCGAGGTGGTGGGCCTGGAGGAGCTGGGCCGCCCGCGCATCGATGTGACGGTCCGCATCTCCGGCTTCTTCCGCGACGCCTTCCCGCACGTCATCCAGCTCCTCGACGACGCCGTCCAGGCCGTCGCGGAACTCGACGAGCCCGCCGAGTCCAACTACGTCCGCGCCCACGCCGACGAGGACACGGCAGAACACGGCGACCGCCGCCGTGCCACGGCCCGCATCTTCGGCTCCAAGCCGGGCGCCTACGGGGCCGGCCTGCTGCCGCTGATCGACGCCCGCAACTGGCGCTCCGACGCCGACCTCGCCGAGGTCTACGCGGTCTGGGGCGGCTACGCGTACGGGCGCGGCCTGGGCGGCCGCGCGGCGCGCGGGGACATGGAGCAGGCGTTCCGCCGGATCCAGGTCGCCGCGAAGAACGTCGACACCCGCGAGCACGACATCGTCGACGCCGACGACTACTTCCAGTACCACGGCGGCATGGTGGCGATGACCCGCCACCTGACGGGTGTCTCCCCCGCCGCCTACGTCGGCGACAGCGCAACCACCGACCAGGTCAAGACCCGCACCCTGGGCGAGGAGACGCACCGCGTCTTCCGCGCCCGCGTGGTCAACCCCCGCTGGATGGCGGCCATGCGCCGGCACGGCTACAAGGGCGCCTTCGAGATGGCCGCGACCGTCGACTACCTCTTCGGGTACGACGCGACGGCCGGCGTCGTGGACGACTGGATGTACCAGCGGCTCGCGGCGGAGTACGTGTTCGACAAGGAGAACCAGGACTTCATGAAGAAGTCCAACCCCTGGGCGCTGCGCGGCATCAGCGAACGGCTGCTGGAGGCCGCCGACCGAGGTCTGTGGGCCGAGCCCGACCCGGAGACCCTGAACCAGCTCCGCGAGATCTATCTGCAGCTCGAAGGCGACCTGGAAGGCGACTCATGAGCACCCCCTATCCGTTCACCGCGATCGTCGGGATGACCGACCTGCGGCTCGCGCTGCTGCTGAACGCCGTATCGCCGGCGGTCGGCGGTGTGCTCGTGCGCGGCGAGAAGGGCACCGCCAAGTCGACGGCCGTGCGGGCACTCTCCTCGCTGCTGCCGGACGTCGCCGTCGTCGGCGGGTGCCGGTTCTCGTGCGATCCGGCGGCGCCGGACCCGGCGTGCCCGGACGGCCCGCACGCGATCGGCGCGGGCACCGCCCGCGCCGCGCGGATGGTGGAGCTGCCGGTCGGTGCCTCTGAGGACCGGCTGGTCGGTTCGCTGGACATCGAGCGGGCGCTGTCCGAGGGCAAGAAGTCGTTCGAACCGGGGCTGCTGGCCGACGCGCACCGGGGCGTGCTCTACGTCGACGAAGTGAACCTGCTGCACGACCACTTGGTCGACCTGCTGCTGGACGCCGCCGCCATGGGCGCCTCCTACGTCGAGCGCGAGGGCGTCTCCGTACGGCACGCGGCCCGCTTCCTGCTCGTCGGCACCATGAACCCGGAGGAGGGCGAGCTGCGCCCGCAGCTCCTCGACCGGTTCGGGCTGACGGTGGAGGTCGCGGCGTCCCGCGAGACGGACGAGCGCGTCGAGGTCGTACGGCGCCGGCTCGCGTACGACGAGGACCCGGCGGCGTTCGCCGGGAAGTGGTCGGGCGACGAGGACGCGCTGCGGGCGCGGATAGTGGCGGCGCGGGCGCTGCTGCCGTCCGTGGTGCTCGGTGACCGGGCGCTGCGCCAGATCGCCGCGACCTGCGCGGCGTTCGAGGTCGACGGGATGCGCGCGGACATCGTGATGGCGCGTACCGCGACCGCGCTGGCCGCGTGGGACGGGCGGACCGAGGTCATCGCGGAGGACGTCCGGCAGGCGGCGCTGCTGGCGCTGCCGCACCGGCGCCGCCGCAACCCCTTCGACGCGCCGGGCCTCGACGAGTCGAAGCTCGACGACACGCTGGAGCAGAACAGCGGCGGCCCGGACCCGGAGGACGACCCGGATCCGGACGGCCCCGACGACGGCGGCGGGCAGCCGCCGGAGGGTGGTCCTGACGACGGACCGCAGGACGGGCCCGAGGAGAGTCCGGAGGAGACTCCCGCACCCGACGAGTCCGCCGGTCAGCAGCAGGGCGGGGCGTCGGGCGGTGGCGAGCAGAGTGCCGCGCCGGCGGGCGAGCCGTTCAAGACCAAGGCGTTCACCATCCCCGGTATGGGCGAGGGCGCGGCAGGCCGCCGGTCGCGGGCGCGGACCGCGCACGGCAGGACGACGAGCGCGCGGCGGCCGCAGGGCCAGTTGACGAAGCTGCATCTGGCGGCGACGGTGCACGCGGCGGCCCCGCACCAGCGGGCCCGCGGGCGCAGCGGTCCCGGTCTGGTGATCCGGAAGGACGATCTGCGGCAGGCGGTGCGGGAGGGGAAGGAGTCGAATCTGGTGCTGTTCGTCGTCGACGCCTCCGGCTCCATGGCCGCCCGGCAGCGCATGACCGCCGTCAAGGGCGCCGTCCTGTCGCTGCTGATGGACGCGTACCAGCGGCGCGACAAGATCGGGATGATCACCTTCCGCGGCGCGGACGCCGAACTGGCGCTGCCCCCGACGTCGTCGGTCGAGGCGGGCGCGGCGCGGCTGCAGGTGCTGCCGACGGGCGGCCGGACGCCGTTGGCGGCCGGGCTGCTGAAGGCGCGCGAGGTGCTGCGGATCGAGCGGCTGCGGGACGCGTCCCGCCGGCCGCTGCTGGTCGTGGTGACGGACGGCCGGGCGACCGGCGGACCCGAGCCCGTACAGCTGGCCTCGCGGGCGGCGCGGCTGCTGAACGCCGAGGGCGTGGCGTCGGTCGTCGTCGACTGCGAGTCGGGTCCCGTGCGGCTCGGCCTGGCGGGCGCGCTGGCGCTCGACCTCGCCGGGACCGCCGTGACGCTGGAGGAACTGCGCGCGGACACCGTGTCCGCGCTCGTACGTGATGTGCGGAGGGCCGCGTAATGCCGCAGGGACAGCCGAGCAGCGTGCCGGACGACGGGCTCACGACGCGCCAGCGCCGCAACCGGCCGCTGACCATCGTGCACACCGGCATCGGCAAGGGGAAGTCGACGGCCGCCTTCGGGCTCGCGCTGCGCGCATGGAACCAGGGGTGGCCGATCGGGGTGTTCCAGTTCGTCAAGTCGGCGAAGTGGAAGGTCGGCGAGGAGCGGGCGCTGCGGGTCCTCGGCGACTCCGGCGAGGGCGGCACCGTCGCCTGGCACAAGATGGGCGAGGGCTGGTCCTGGGTGCAGCGCGACATCGCCGACAGCGAGGAAGCGGCCAAGGAGGGCTGGGAGCAGGTCAAGCGGGACCTGGCCGCCGAGACGTACCAGCTGTACGTGCTGGACGAGTTCGCGTACCCGATCCACTGGGGCTGGGTGGACATCGACGAGGTGATCCAGGTCCTCAACGACCGCCCCGGCACCCAGCATGTGATCATCACCGGCCGCAACGCGCCGGAGAAGCTGGTCGAGGCCGCCGACCTCGTCACCGACATGACGAAGGTCAAGCACCCGATGGACGCGGGCCAGAAGGGCCAGAGGGGCATCGAGTGGTGACGTCCCTCCCCCGTCTGGTCATCGCCGCGCCCTCCTCGGGCAGCGGCAAGACCACCGTGGCCACCGGGCTGATGGCGGCCTTCACCGGGGCCGGCCTCGCCGTGTCCCCGCACAAGGTCGGCCCGGACTACATCGACCCGGGCTACCACGCGCTCGCCACCGGCCGCCCGGGCCGGAATCTCGACGCCTTCATGTGCGGCCCCGAACTGATCGCCCCGCTCTTCCTGCACGGGGCGGCCGGGGCGGATCTGGCGGTCGTCGAGGGCGTCATGGGCCTGTACGACGGGGCCGCGGGGCAGGGCGAACTGGCGTCGACCGCCCAGGTGGCGAAGCTGCTGCGCGCCCCGGTGGTGCTGGTCGTCGACGCCTCGTCGCAGTCCCGGTCCGTAGCCGCGCTGGTGCACGGCTTCGCGTCCTGGGACCCGGAGGTACGGGTCGCGGGCGTCATCCTCAACAAGGTCGCTTCCGACCGCCACGAAGCTCTGCTCCGCGAGGCGCTGGACGAGTCCGGCGTGCCGGTTCTCGGCGCCCTGCGCCGCACCGAACAGGTCAGCGTCCCCTCCCGGCACCTGGGACTGGTCCCGGTCGCCGAACGCAGCGCCGACGCGGTCGGCGCGGTGCGCGCGATGGCCGCCCAGGTCCGTGCCGGTTGCGACCTGGAAGCCCTGCTGAGCCTGGCGCGCGGCGCCCCGCCCCTGGACGCCGCCCCGTGGAACCCTACGGGGCTCTTCCCCCGCCCCGCCCCTTCCCGAAACCAGGGGGCTCCGCCCCCCGGACCCCCCGAGTTGTGGGCAGGCGTTCCGCAGGGCGAGCGAAGCGAGATGGGGGCACCTCCCGGCCGAAGGTTGGGGGAGGGTGGGCACAACCGGGCCACCGGCCCGCACCTGGACCAGGTCCGGGGCGAAGCCCCGGTGGTTGCGGTCGCGGGCGGGCCCGCGTTCACGTTCTCGTACGCGGAGCACGCGGAACTGCTGACGGCGGCCGGAGCCGAGGTCGTGACCTTCGACCCGCTCCGCGACGAGCAACTCCCCGCCGAAACCGCCGCGCTGGTGATAGGCGGTGGCTTCCCGGAGGTCTACGCGCCGGAACTGTCGGCGAACGAGCCGCTGCGCAAGGCCGTGGCGGAACTGGCGGCCTCCGGGGCGCCGGTCGCCGCCGAGTGCGCTGGCCTGCTCTACCTGGCGCGGGAGCTGGACGGGAGGCCGATGTGCGGCGTGCTCGACGCGACCGCGCGGATGTCGGAGCGGCTGACCCTCGGGTACCGCGAGGCGGTGGCGGTCTCGGACAGCGTGCTGGCGGAGGCCGGCACCCGCGTGCGCGGGCATGAGTTCCACCGCACGGTCATCGAACCGGGCGCGGGCGCCACGCCCGCGTGGGGGGTGACGCGGCCGGAGCGCCGTGTCGAAGGATTCGTCCACGGGGGCGTGCACGCCTCGTATCTGCATGTGCACTGGGCCGCCGTTCCGAGCGTGGCCCGAAGACTGGTGGAGAGGTGTTCCGAATGAGCGGGCGGCTGATCGGGGTCGGGGTGGGCCCCGGCGATCCGGAGCTGGTGACCGTCAAGGGTGTGAACGCCCTGCGGGCGGCGGCGGTCGTGGTCGTCCCCGTGATGGACACCCTCGAACGCGGCAGGGCCGAGGCGACGGTGCTGCACTATGTGGAGCAGGAGAAGATCGTACGGATCGTGTTCGCGCTGAACGAGCGGACCGACCGGGCACGGCGTGAGGCCGCGTGGGACGCGGCGGGCGAGCAGGTGGCCGAACTGCTGCGGACGCACGGCACGGTGGCGTTCGCGACGATCGGCGACCCCAACGTCTACTCGACGTTCACGTATCTCGCGCTGACCGTCGGGGAGCTGGTCGACGGCGTCGCCGTCGAGACCGTCCCCGGCATCACCGCGATGCAGGACCTCGCCGCGCGCAGCGGTGCCGTGCTGGCCGAGGGGACCGAGCCGCTGACGCTCGTGCCCGTCACGGCCGGGTCGGCGGTGCTGAAGGAGGCCCTGGAGGGGCCGGGCACCGTCGTGGCGTACAAGTTCGGCCGGCTGGCGGCGGAGGTCGCGACCGCGCTGCGGGAGACCGGCAGGACCGAGGGCGCCGTGTGGGGTTCCGCGCTCGGGTTGCCCGAGGAGTCCATCCGCCCCGCCTCCGAGCTGCTCGAAGGCCCGCTCCCCTATCTCTCGACACTGATCGCTCCCGCCCGCCGGGACACCCGTGGAGGCAAGCTGTGACCGGCAAGGTGACCATCGTGGGGGCAGGGCCCGGCGCCGCCGACCTGCTGACGTTCCGGGCGGCCCGCGCCATCGCGGCCGCGGACATCGTCATCTGGGCGGCGAGCCTGGTGCAGGCGGAGGTGCTGGAGCACGCCCGTGAGGGCGCGGAGATCCTGGACTCGGCGACGATGTCGCTGGAGGACGTCGTCGCGGTCTACGAGCGGGCGCAGGCCGAGGACCTGAAGGTGGCGCGGATCCACTCCGGCGACCCGGCCCTGTGGGGCGGTACGCAGGAGCAGGTCGACCGGTGCGACACGCTCGGCATCGAGGTCGAGATCATCCCGGGTGTCTCGTCCTTCTCCGCGGTCGCGGCCATCGCGCAGCGCGAGCTGACGATCCCCGAGGTCGCGCAGTCCGTGATCCTGACCCGGCTGGGCGGCGGCAAGACGCCGATGCCGCCGGGCGAGGAGGTACGGGAGTTCGCCCGGCACGGCACGACGATGGCGCTGTTCCTGTCGGCCGCCCGGTCGGGCCAGCTGGTCACGGAGCTGCTGGAGGGCGGCTATCCGACGGAGACGCCGGTCGTGATCGCCTATCAGGCGACCTGGCCGGAGGAGCTCGTGCTGCGCTGCACGATCGCGACGCTGGAGGAGACGGTCAAGGAGCACAAGCTCTGGAAGCACACGCTCTTCCTCGTCGGCCCGGCGCTCGCGGCGTCCGGCACCCGCTCGCACCTGTACCACCCGGGCCACTTCCACGGTTTCCGCAGGGCGGACCCGGTGGCCCGGCGCGCGTTGCGCGAGTCCAAGGCGTAAGCCGCCCCCACCAGCGACACGACCCCGGAAGGAAGGGACGGCCTTGAGCCGGACGCCGTACGAGCAGTACGCCCAGCCCGGCCCGCGCGAGCCTGAGCTGCCGCGTACCGCCGGCACGCCCGCGCCCGGCGCGATCACCGTCATCGGCACCGGCACCACCGGCACGGGCACCGGTACCGACGTCGCCGCGACGGCTCCGGCAGGCGCCACGCTCGTCGTCGGCGCGCGGCGCCATCTGGAGGCGGCGCGGCTGCCGGCCGGCGTGGAGCAGATCGTCCTCGGCCCGCTCGCCCCGGCCCTCGACGGCATCGAGCGGCACCTCGGCTCGCCGGAGCACCAGGACCGGCGGGTGACCGTGCTCGCCTCCGGTGATCCCGGGTTCTTCGGCATCGTCCGGGCCCTCGGGGCGCGCTTCGGCCCCGAGACCCTGGACGTCCGCCCGTCCTCCCCCTCCATCGCGGTGGCCTTCGCCCGGCTGGGGCTGTCCTGGGACGACGCGGTCGTCGTCAGCGCGCACGGCCGTGATCCGCGAACGGCCGTCAACGTGTGCCGCGCGCACCCCAAGACCGCGGTGCTGACCGGTCCCGGGGCCGGTCCCGCCGAGTTGGGCGCCGCACTGGCCCGGACCGGCCTCGAGCGCACGCTGGTGGTCGCGGCGGCTCTCGGCACGGCGGACGAGACCGTCGAGCGGGTCTCCCCCGCCGACGCCGCCGTCCGCGACTGGACCGGCACCGGGGTGAGTGTCGTGCTCTGTCTGGACGAGGCGCGGGTGCTGTCACCGGTCCAGCGGATCGTCGCCGGTCCGCCGCCCGCGCCGGCCGGCTGGGCGCTGCCCGAGGAGGCGTTCGGGTACCGCGACTCGATGATCACCAAGTTCGAGGTGCGTGCCCTGGCCCTGTCGCGGCTCGCCCCGCGCACCGGTGACCTCGTGTGGGACATAGGGGCCGGATCGGGTTCCGTGGCCGTGGAGTGCGCCCGCTTCGGCGCCGCCGCGGTCGCCGTCGAACAGACCCCCGACGGCATCGAGCGGATCCGGGCGAACGCGGCGGCCCACGGTGTGGACGTGCAGATCGTGCACGGCGCCGCCCCGACCGTGCTGTCCCAGCTCCCGGACCCGGACGCCGTCTTCATCGGCGGCGGCGGGCGCGACCTGCCCGCCATCGTCGGTGCCTGCGCCAGGCGCGCCCGGCGGACCGTGGTCGTGACCCTCGCGGCCGTCGACCGCGTCGGCGACGTACGCGCCGCCCTCTCCGCGGCCGGTCTCGAACCGGACGGTCTGCTGCTGCAGTCCTCCCGGCTGGCACCGCTGCCGGGCGGCGTCACCCGGCTCGCCGCCAACAATCCCGTATTCGTCCTGTGGGCCACCCGGCCCGGCACCGAAGGAGCAATTCTGTGATCGGCCTGATTTCCGCCACCTCGGCGGGGCAGCGCGGCTGCGAACACCTGGCCGCCGCCTGGCCCGACGAGGTCCGGGTCTACGACGGGCCGGTCCGCGAGGCGGTCGGTCGCGCGTTCGCCGAATGCGAGCAACTGGTGTGCTTCCTCGCCACCGGCGCCGTCGTCCGCCTGATCGCCCCCCTGCTGCGGGGCAAGGACACCGATCCCGGTGTCGTCACGGTGGACGAGACGCATCAGCACGCGATAGCGCTGCTGGGCGGCCACGGCGGCGGTGCGAACGAGCTGGCGCAGCGCGTCGCCGACGCACTGGGCTGCCGTCCGGTGATCAGCACCGCCACCGACGCCGCCGGGGTGCCAGGACTCGACATGCTGGGCTGGCCCGTCGACGGCGCGGTCGCGGCCGTCAGCCGCGCGATCCTCGACGGCGACCCCGTACATCTGGACACCCCCCATGGCGTCCACCCCCTTCCTGCTCTGCCACCCAACGTAACCGCCGCCACTGACAGTGACGTCTCACTGATCGTCACCGACCGTGTGGCCGCAGCGGATACAGCCGCCAGGACCGTGCTGCTGCGCCCGCCGTCGCTGGTCGTCGGCGTGGGCGGCAGCCGGGGAGTGCCGGCCGACGAGGTGCTGACGCTGATCGGGAGCGCGCTCGCCGACGCGGGTCTTTCGCCCCGCTCGGTCGCGGCGCTGGCGACCGTGGACGCGAAGGCGGACGAGGCGGGGATCGTCGAGGCCGCCGAGCGGCTCGGGGTGCCGCTGCTGACGTACACCGCGGACCGGCTCGCCGGGATCGACGTACCGAACCCGTCGGACGCTCCGCTGGCGGCCGTCGGCACCCCGTCGGTCGCCGAGGCGGCGGCGCTCGCGGCGGCACCGGGCGGCGAACTGCTGGTGCCCAAGCGGAAGTCCGCGCCGCAGGAGGGTCCCGCGATGGCGACCGCCGCCGTGGCGCGGCGCCGTCCGCGCGGCCGGCTCTCGGTGGTCGGGCTCGGTCCCGGCGCACGTGACCTGCTGACGCCGCGGGCCCGCGAGGAGCTGCGCCGGGCATCGGTGATCGTCGGCCTGGACCAGTACGTCGACCAGATCAGGGACCTGCTGCGGCCCGGCACCCGGATCCTGGAATCCGGCCTGGGTGCCGAGGAGGAGCGGGCGCGTACCGCTGTGGAGCAGGCCCGCGCGGGCCATGCGGTGGCCCTGATCGGCAGCGGTGACGCGGGCGTCTACGCGATGGCCTCCCCCGCGCTCGCCGAGGCCGCGGACGACATCGACGTCGTCGGGGTGCCCGGGGTGACGGCCGCGCTCGCCGCCGCCGCGATCCTGGGTGCGCCGCTGGGCCACGACCATGTGTCGATCAGCCTGTCGGACCTGCACACACCGTGGGACGTCATCGAGCGCCGGGTCCGCGCCGCGGCCGAGTCCGATCTGATCGTCACCTTCTACAACCCGCGCAGCCGGGGCCGCGACTGGCAGCTGCCGAAGGCGCTGTCGCTGCTCGCGGAGCACCGGGAGCCCGGCACCCCGGTCGGCGTCGTGCACGCCGCGTCCCGGCCTGACGAGCGCAGCGAGGTGACGACCATCGCGGCGCTGGATGTGACGACGGTCGACATGGTGACCGTCGTGACCGTCGGCAACACCGCCACCCGCAACGTGGCCGGCCGCATGGTGACCCCGCGCGGCTACCGGTGGCAGGCATGACCGGCCCGCAGCCCATCCGACGACCGGGAGGTTCCCTGTGACCCGCACCGTTCACCCCATCGAGCAGGAGTCGTTCCGCAGACTGCGCTCCCGGCTCGACACCTCGCACTTCCCGCCGCTGACGCGGGCCGTGGTCGAGCGGGTCGTCCACTCCAGCGCCGATCTGGAGTACGCCGGGGAACTCGTCTGTGACGAGGCCGAGTTGCTGGCCGCCCACACCGCGCTGCACGCGGGCGCCCCGATCGTCGCGGATGTCGAGATGGTCGCCGCCGGGATCACCACCCGGCCGGTCGTCTGCCGGCTCAAGGACGGCCGGTCGGGTCCCGGGCTGACCCGCAGCGCGCACGCGATCCGGCTGGCCTACGAACAGGTCGGTCCCGGTGCCGTCTGGGTGATCGGGTGCGCGCCGACCGCGCTCGAGGAACTGCTGACGCTGGACGCCGCGCCCGCGCTGGTGATCGGTCTGCCGGTCGGCTTCGTGGGAGCGGCGGAGAGCAAGGCCGCGCTGCGCGCCTCCGGTCTGCCCGCCGTCAGCAACATCTCCGAGAAGGGCGGTTCCGCCGTGGCGTCCGCCGCGCTCAACGCCCTGCTCTACACCGAACGTCCCGGCGGCCCCGCCGCCCCGGAAGCCCTCACCCCCCTCACCAAGGAGAACTCGCTGTGATCCCGCCCGCACTCCTGCTCGTCGGCCACGGAACCCGTGACGAGGCCGGAGCCGAAGCCTTCCGTGCGTTCGTCCGGCAGCTCGGCGAGCACAATCCCGGGCTGCCGGTCGGCGGCGGGTTCATCGAACTGTCGCCGCCGCCGCTCGCCGACTCGGTCGCGGAACTGGTGGCGCAGGGCGTCCGCAGCTTCGCGGCGGTCCCCATGGTGCTGGTCTCCGCGGGGCACGCGAAGGGCGACATCCCGGCCGCCCTGGCCCGCGAGGAGCAGCGGCACCCGGGCACGACGTACACCTACGGCCGGCCGCTGGGCCCGCACCCGGGCCTGCTGACGATCCTGGAGCGGCGGCTGGACGAGGTGCTCGGCGACGACGACCGCTCGGACACCACGGTGCTGCTCGTCGGCCGCGGTTCGACCGACCCGGACGCCAACGCCGAGATATACAAGGTCGCGCGGCTGCTGTGGGAGGGCCGCGGCTACGCGGGCGTGGAGACGGCGTTCGTGTCGCTGGCCGCGCCGGACGTGCCCTCGGGTCTTGAGCGCTGCCGCAAGCTGGGCGCCGGCCGCATCGTCGTGCTGCCGTACTTCCTGTTCACCGGCATCCTGCCGGACCGGGTCCGGGACCAGGCCGCCGAATGGGCCGCCGCGCATCCGGCGACCGACGTGCGGCAGGCGGCCGTCATCGGCCCGGAGCCGGAGCTGGCCGACCTGGTGATGGAGCGCTACCGCGAGACCCTCAAGGGCGATCTGCGGATGAACTGCGACTCCTGCGTCTACCGCGTCAAGCTGCCCGGTTTCGAGGACCGGGTCGGTATGCCGCAGCAGCCGCACCACCACCCCGACGACCCCTCGGGCGACCACGGCCACCACCACGGTCACCATGCCCACTCCCACTGACGGCACTTCCGGTGCCGGCGGCACGGACGGCTACGACCTCCGGCACCACGGCGACGCCGAGGTGCGCGACGACGGCGGGGTACTGACCGACCTCGCCGTCAACGTCCGTGCCGGTACGCCGCCGGCCTGGCTGAAGGCGACGATCGCCGCGTCGCTCGACGGCCTGGCGGCCTATCCCGACGGGCGGGCGGCGCGGGCCGCCGTCGCCCGGCGGCACGGCCGGCCGGTGGACGAGGTGCTGCTGACGGCGGGCGCGGCGGAGGCGTTCGTGCTGCTGGCGCGGGCCTTCGCACCGCGTCACGCGGTCGTGGTGCACCCGCAGTTCACCGAGCCCGAGGCGGCGCTGCGCGACGCCGGACACGCCGTGCACCGGGTGGTCCTGGACGCCGCCGACGGTTTCCGGCTCGATCCGGCGGCCGTTCCCGAGGACGCCGACTTCGTCGTGCTCGGCAATCCGACGAACCCGACGTCGGCACTCCACCCGTCCGACGTGGTCGCACGGCTGGCCCGGCCCGGCCGGACCCTGGTGGTCGACGAGGCGTTCATGGACGCCGTACCCGGCGAGTCCGCCTCGCTGGCCGCCCGCCGTGACGTACCCGGTCTCGTCGTGCTGCGCAGCCTCACCAAGACCTGGGGGCTGGCGGGACTGCGGATCGGCTATGTGCTCGCCGGCGCCGAGCACATCGCCCTGCTGGAGCGCGCGCAGCCGCTGTGGGCGGTCTCGTCGCCGGGGCTGGCCGCCATCGAGGCGTGTGTGGCACCGGACGCGCTGGCGGAGGCGGACCGGGCCGCGGCCGAGATCGCGGTCTGCCGCGCGTATCTGCTCGCCCGGCTGGGCGAGTTCGACGGACTGGAGGTCGCAGGCACGCCCGCCGGGCCGTTCGTCCTGGTCGAACTGCAGGACGCGGCCGCCGTCCGTGAGCGGCTGCGCGACCTCGGCTTCGCGGTCCGCCGCGCGGACACCTTCCCCGGTCTCGACGGGCGGTGGCTGCGGATCGCCGTCCGCGACGCGGCCACGACGGACGCCTTCGTCGAAGCGCTGGCCAAGGCGCGCAGCGGACGGAGCCCGGAGGACCCGGCGGTCAGTTCTTGAGGCCGAGCGCCTGGATGTCCACACCGCCCAGCGCCGGGTGGAGATAGACGTTGGTCAGCCGCGCCGAGCGGTAGTTGAGCTGCCGCACGTACATGAACGGGATCAGGGTGCCCCGGTCCTGCGAGGTGGAGTCGACGGTGCGCCAGACGCTGTCGGCGGAGTTCCGGTCGGTCTTGGCGTCGGCCTCGTCCATCAGGTCCTTCAGCTGCTGGTCGGCGAGGGCCGCGTAGTTGGACGGGCTGCCGGTCAGCAGCAGCGGGCGCAGGAAGCCGGCCGGGGTGGGCCAGTCGGACTGCCAGGTGGTGAGGATGATGCCCCACCCACGCTCCTTGATCTTCTTCTGGTCGGGCAGCGTCGCGTACAGGTCCGCGGCCTCGGGGTACTCGGTCTTGGCGGTGATCCCGACGGCGGCGAGCTGGGTGCGCAGATTCTCCACGATGGCCTTGGTCCGGGGGTTGCCGGTGGCCGTGACGATGGTGGTCGAGAAGCCGGACGCGTGCCCGCAGTCGGACAGCTGGCGCTTGGCGAGGTCGGGATAGGTGCGGCCGGCGGTCGTGCCGTACGTGTTCAGATGCGGGTCGTAGCCGCCGACCGTCGGCGGCAGCATCCCGCCCGCGACGTCCCCCGCGTCCTTTCCGCCGCCCGCGTCGCGCAGCGCGGTCCGGTTCGCCGCGTACTGCACCGCCCAGCGGCAGCGGTAGTCGTTCAGGGGTGCGACGGCGGTCTGCAGGGAGAAGTACCGGACGGCCCCGATCAGCGCGGAGTCCGCGTTCGCCTTGAGGCTGTCGCTGCCGAGGATCTTGGTGCGGGTGGCGTCCTGCACACCGGCCTGGGCCGGGTCCAGGTCGGCCTCTCCGCTGAGCAGCGCGGCGTCGACCACGTCGGAGCCGGCCGCGACCGTGAAGTCGACGGCGTCCGGCAGGGCCGTGCGGATGCCGTCGGTGGCCGGGTCCCACTCGTCGTTGCGCACCAGCCGCAGCTTCTTGTCGCGATCGTAGGAGGCGATCTTGTACGGTCCGCTGGCGACCGGCTGCTTCTCGTAGTTGTCCTTGGTGTCCTTGGCCTTCGGCACGGGCGAGGACATCGGCAGCGCGAGCACGTACGGGAAGTCGGCGAACGGCGCGTCGAGATGGAAGACGATGGTGCTGTCATCCGGTGTGAGCACGCTCTTCAGGCCCAGCTGGTCCGGGTCGGTGTCCTTGTACGGGCCCGGGTAGGACTGGCCCTGGTCGAGCAGGTCCCGCAGATGCGTGGGTCCGCCGCTGAACAGATCGGTCGCGAACGTCCGCTCGATGCCGTACTTGATGTCCTTGGACGTGATGGCCGTGCCGTCCTCGAAGGTCACGCCCTTCTTGAGGGTGTACGTGTAGGTGAGGCCGCCGTCGCTGACCGTGCCGGTGGTGGTGGCCAGGTCCGGCGCGAGTTCGGCGCCCGCCCCGCTGGGCTGGGGGGCGAAGTCCACGAGCTTGCGCAGCAGGAGCCGGTCCAGGTTCCAGGCGAGCGGTGAGTAGGAGCGCGCCGGGTCCAGGGAGTCGGGGGCGTAGTACGACATCAGCTTGAGCGTGCCGCCCTTGGCCGTGGACGGGTTGACGGTGCCGTTGACCGCCCCGTCGAAGCCGCGGCCGACGGTCCGCTTGCCGATCAGGTCCAGGGCCGTGACGGTGTGCTCGGACGGGGCGTGCGAGGAGCCGAGGCGGACCGCGAGCACCGTGCCGAGCGTCAGCACCACGGCCGCCGAAACAGCGATGAGGGCGCGCCGCCGTCCCTTGCCGCGGCGCGGATCGACCGGCGCCGTGCCCCACTGCTGGGACGTGTACACCTCGCCGGGCCGCCCCGACGCCGGTGGCATCGGCAGCGGCGGCGGAACCGGGGTGTGCGGCGGTGTGTGCGGCGGGTTGTAGGCCGGGTGCAGGGGCACGACCGGCCGCGGGACGGGGGCGGGCGGCAGGGCCGGGGTGGCGCCGCCCCGGGGTGCCGCGAGCCAGCCGTTCAGGTCGTCGCGCATGGCGGCCGCGCTGCGCGGGCGCAGCGCGGGGTTCTTGGAGAGGGCGGAGATGACGATCACGTCCAGCTCGGGCGGTACCGCCGCGTTCCGCGCCGAGGGCGGCTCCGGGGTGGAGTGGATGTGCGCGTACATCACCGTGAGCGGCGTCGGGCCGGGGAACGGGACGGTGCCGGTGAGCAGTTCGGTCAGCATGCAGCCGACCGCGTACAGATCGCTGCGCGCGTCCACCTCGCGGTCCTCGATCTGCTCCGGTGACATGTAGCCGGGGGTGCCGAGGGCCGATCCGGTGCCGGTGATCCGGGTCAGCGAGTGCACGACCCGGGCGATCCCGAAGTCGGCGACCTTGACCGAACCCGTCGAGGTGATCAGGACGTTGGACGGTTTGACGTCCCGGTGGACCAGCCCGCGGGCGTGGGCGTGGGCGAGCGCGTCCAGGATGTCGCAGGTGATCCTGACCGCCCGATCGATGTCCAGCCTGACCTGGCTGCGGGCCAGTTCGGCGAGGGTGCTGCCGTCCACGTACTCCATGACGAGGTACGGCACGATGCCCTCGTCCGTCCGCACCTCGTCCTGGTCGTGGACGGTGACGATGCCGGGGTGGTTGAGCCCGGCGGCGGCGCGGGCCTCGCGCGCGAAGCGGCGCCGGGCCTCGGCGTCCCGGGCCAGTTCCGGCAGGAGGGTCTTGACGGCGACGGTCCTGCCGAGCCGGGTGTCGTACGCGAGATGAACCCGTGCCATGCCTCCGGAGCCGAGCAGCTCCCGGATCTCGTACCTGCCCCCGAACAGCGCGCTGTCCATCGCGTCCCCCGACCCCCGGCCCGTCCAGCGGACCCCGTGACCCCTGTGACCCCTGAAACGAACCCTGCGAACTCTGTCTGCTTTCCCCTGAACACAACAGTAGAGGGCGACGCCGACAACGGCGCCGCCCTCTCCCATTCCCCCTCGGACCCTCAGTCCCCCCTCGGGTCCCCATCCGGTCGGAACCGGACGTCTAGGCGTCGGTTTCCGCAGCCTGCGCCGCCTTGCGGCGGCGGGACGTCAGATACAGCGCGCTACCGCCGACCACGACGAGCGCACCGGCGCCCGCGGCGAGCAGCGGGGTGTTGGAACTGCTGCCGGTCTCCGCGAGGTTCTGGGTGGTGGGGCCGGTCTGCGGCTCCGACCCACCACTGCCGCCGGTGCCCCCCGAACCACTCGCGCCGCTCGAACCACCGCTGCCGCCGGAGCTACCGCCCGAACCGCCCGACGCGCCACCGGAGTCGGCACCGGTCGTGGACCCGCCGGACGACGCTCCCCCGGTGGAGGCACCGCCGCCGGTGGTGCCGCCGTTCGTGGCACCGCCATTCGTAGCACCGCCGTTGTCGGCTCCACCGTTGGTGGTACCGCCGTGGGTGGCGCCGCCGTTGGAGGTGCCGCCGGTCGTCGGGTCGACCACCTTCGGCGCCTCGCAGGTCGCCTTGACCAGGGTCACGGTGCCGCTGACGACCGCGACGTTCAGCTTGAGCGGATTGACCTTCACCTTCAGTTCCAGCCCGGTGGCGGCGGCCGTCCGCGACGTGGTCCGGGTCTTCGTCAGGTCGAGGCTGACCTCGCCGACTCCGGGCACCGCGACCTTGGTCGTCCCGGTGGCGGTCAGGGTGACCTTCTTGTTGAGCACCCACACGCCGGCCAGCGTGGCCGACGCGGTCGGCTTCCGGCCCGCCTCGCAGGTCGCCTTGGAGGTGACCGCCTCGAGCTTGATCAGGGACAGGTACGGCAGGCCGGGCAGATGCACCTCGGCGCGGGCCAGGTTCGCGTAGCCCTCCGCCTTGTGCGCGTCGGCCGTCGCCTTCGCGGTGGCGACATCCGCCCGCAGCATGCTGAACGGCTTGCCCTGGTCGACACCGTCCAGCTTGGCGGTGAGCGCGGTCTCGGCGGCGTCGGCCGGTGCCTTCACATCGTTGAGCGAGACGTTCAGCGGCAGATGGACCGTCTTGTTCACCAGCGATACGTCGAGACCCGCGCGCAGGACGGTCGCGGTCGAGCTGCCGCCCCCGGAGCCGCCGGAGGTGCCCCCGGAGTTTCCGGAGGGATGCGCCTGGGCCGCCGGGGCGACGGCCAGCGCACCTGCCGCAAGCGCGACGGCCGCGCCGACGGCGGCGGCCGAACGGCGTGCGGGCAGGCTGAAGTTGGAGCTGTACACGGTGGAACCCCCACGAGTGGCTTGGAGTCAGCGGCGCCGCTTGAGGGGACAACGCGACCGCCGGTGACCTCGGTCCCGCCATATTTACGCACTGAGAGTGAACTGGCGACTACCTGAAGCGAGTTCACCCATACGGGTGGTTTCCGGCATTATCTTCGAATCTTGCTGCACGCCCGTTCCCACCCGTCACCCGTGCCACGTGATGACGGCCCCCACCTCCGTTGACGCGCCGAGGAGTACGCGGTGGTGCTCAACGACCCGCACCTGCTTCGCGTAACGCTGCGTCAACCCACCACCCGCCCGCGCAGCACGATGCGCCGCGGATCGGCCAGCACCCGTACGTCCGCCCGCGGATCGGCGGCGTACACGATGAGGTCGGCGGAGGCGCCCTCGGTGAGCCCGTCGCGGCCGAGCCATGCGCGGGCGCCCCAGGTCGTGGCGGACAGCGCCTCGACCGGCGACAGGCCCGCCGTGACGAGTTCGGCGATCTCGTCGGCGATCAGGCCGTGGGCCAGCGAGCCGCCCGCGTCGGTGCCGGCGAAGATCCGGATGCCGGCGTCGTGCGCGGCGCCCACCGTGGCGTGCCGGCGCTCGTGCAGCCGGCGCATATGGGCCGCCCAGCGCGGGAACTTGGCCTCGCCGCCGGCCGCCATCGACGGGAACGTCGCGATGTTGACCAGGGTCGGGACGATGGCGACGCCGCGTTCCACGAAGAGCGGGATGGTGTCCTCGGTCAGCCCGGTGGCGTGCTCGACGCAGTCGATACCCGCCTCCACGAGGTCACGCAGCGAGTCCTCGGCGAAGCAGTGCGCGGTGACCCGCGCGCCCTCCTCGTGGGCGGCGGCGATGGCCTCCTCCAGGGCGCCGCGCGGCCAACAGGCCGTGAGGTCACCGGCCTCGCGGTCGATCCAGTCGCCGACGAGCTTCACCCAGCCGTCCCCGCGCCGCGCCTCCTGGCGGACGTACGCCGTCAGATCCCCCGGCTCGATCTCGTGCGCGTAGTTGCGGATGTAGCGGCGGGTGCGCGCGATGTGCCGGCCGGCGCGGATGATCCGCGGCAGGTCCTCGCGGTCGTCGACCCAGCGGGTGTCGGACGGCGACCCGGCGTCGCGCAGCAGCAGGGTGCCGGCCTCGCGGTCGGTCAGCGCCTGCTTCTCCGCCGTCTCCGCGTCCACCGGGCCGTGCGTGTCGAGGCCGACGTGGCAGTGCGCGTCGACGAGGCCGGGCAGCGCCCAGCCCTCGACGGTGGTCACCTCGAGCGGTCCGGCCGGCCGGTCGTACGAGATCCGGCCGTCCAGCACCCACACCTCGTCCCTGACGTCCTCGGGGCCGACCAGCACCCGGCCCTTGACGTGCAGCGCACCGCGATCACCCATGACACTCATGCCCAGCACCCTAAAAGGTCGGAGGTACGCTCGCGAAGGCACCCTCGGGCCCGACACGGCCCCGGGCATGCCCCAGACCTTCATCCGTACGGAAGAGACACATCGTGACGCACCCCCTCCTGGACCTGCCCCCGCTGACCGCCGCCCGTTTCGCCGGGATCGAACGGCGTGTCGCGGCGCTGCTGGGCACCGAGCAGGACGTCGTCATCACCCAGGGCGAGGCGCTGCTGCCCCTCGAAGGCTGCATCCGCGGCGGGGCCCGGCCCGGCTCCGCGGCACTCAATGTGGTGACCGGCCCCTACGGGAAGACGTTCGGCGACTGGCTGCGCGACGCGGGCGCCGAGGTCACCGACCTGGCCGTGCCGTTCCACGGGGCGGTCTCCGCCGAGCAGGTGGAGCGCGCTCTGGCGGAGCACCCGGAGATCGACTTCGTCTCGCTGGTGCACGCCGAGGCGGCCACCGGCAACACGAACCCGGTGGCGGAGATCGGCGAGGTGGTGCGCGCGCACGGCGCGCTGTTCATGCTGGACGCGGTCGCGTCGGTGGCCGCGGAACCGCTGCTGCCGGACGCGTGGGGCGTGGACCTGTGCGTCATCGGCGCGCAGAAGGCGATGGGCGGCCCCGCCGGCGTGTCGGCGGTCTCGGTCAGCGCCCGCGCCTGGGAGCGGATGGCGGCCAACCCGGCGGCGCCGCGCCGCTCGTACCTCTCCCTGCTGGACTGGAAGGAGCGCTGGATCGACACCGGCCGCGCCGCACTCCCGCACGCGCCCGCGCAGTTGGAGATGCTGGCGCTGGAGGCGTGTCTGGAGCGGATCGACGCCGACGGCCTCGACACGGTGATCGCCCGGCACCGGGCGGCCGCCACCGCGACCCGCGAGGGCGCGCTCGCCCTCGGCGGCGGCCTGGAGCCGTATGTGTACGAGGCGCGCGACGCCGCGCCGGTCGCGACCACGCTGCGGGTGCCCGCGGGGACCGACGCCACCGCGCTGGTGGCGCGGGCGCTCGCCCTGGACCCCTCGGTCCCGCTCGTCGCCGGCGGTGGCGCGCTCGCCAAGGAGATGGTCCGCGTCAACCACTACGGCCCCGACGCGGATCCCGCCGTGGTCGCCCGGAGCCTCGCGGCGCTGGGTACGGCGCTTTCCGAATAGCGCAGCGTCACCCATTACAGCAGAGCGTGATCACATCAAAGGACAAGAAAGCACTTCCGGGGAATTCGGCCTTTCTGCGGCCGGTCCAGACCGAATTCTCCGGAAGCATTCTTCCGCATGTCTCATGCCCAGCCTTCCGAAGGCTAAACGCAAGGATTCCGTTAAAGCATCCTGGCCGGCTCCGGCAATGTGACGGACTCCACACCAAGATCGAATCACCCGGTCATATCCGGATATAACCGCAGGTCTCGCCACGGTTTTGGCCACCCGCACCCACCCGCGCGATAACACGACGAGCCGGCTGCGTAAAGACCTCCGCCCCATGCAATTCCACTTTCTGCTCGGTAGGTTCATTCCGCATGAACGCCGCTACGGAATGGAAGGCACCACTCGCTCCCGCATTCCTCGACACCCCCACAGTCGATGACGGCGGAGCGATGTGGCGCATCGCCCGCGATTCTCGGACGCTCGATCTCAACTCCTCGTACAGCTATCTCCTGTGGTGCCGCGACTTCGCCGGCACCTCGGTGGTGGCCCGCGACGCCGACGGCGCCCCGGTGGGCTACGTGACCGGATACCTCCGCCCCGAGGAGCCGCGGACGCTGGTCGTCTGGCAGGTGGCCGTCGACGCGGCGCAGCGCGGCCGCGGCGTGGCGGCGGCCATGCTCGACCACCTCGCCGCACGCGTCGCCGTCGACGACGTCCGCTGGATCGAGACCACGATCACGCCGGACAACGCCGCTTCGCAGCGGCTGTTCACCTCCTTCGCCGAGCGCCACGACGTCCCGGTCGAACGCGAAGTCCTCTTCCCCGGTGCCCTGTTCCCCGACGGGCACGACTCCGAGGTGCTGTTCCGCATCGGCCCGACGGTCTGACGCCATCGCGTTCCGCTTCCCCCCACCCCTGACTTCGCACCATCCCCACCGCACCGCACCCCCACCGCACCGCACCCCCACCGCACCGCCTCCCGGAAAGCAGGCACAGTGACCATCACCGCACCCGACATGACCGTCTTCGAGTCCCTGGAGTCGGAGGTCCGCAGCTACTGCCGCAGCTGGCCGGTCATCTTCGACCGCGCCCAGGGCAGCGTGATGTACGACGAGGACGGCCACGCGTATCTCGACTTCTTCTCCGGCGCCGGCGCGCTCAACTACGGGCACAACAACCCGGTGCTCAAACGCGCGCTGCTGGACTACCTCGAACGCGACGGCGTCACCCACGGCCTGGATATGAGCACCACCGCGAAGCGCACCTTCCTGGAGCGCTTCCAGCAGGTGGTCCTCGAACCGCGCGGCCTGGACTACAAGGTGATGTTCCCCGGCCCGACCGGCACCAACGCCGTCGAGGCCGCGCTCAAGCTGGCCCGTAAGGTCAAGGGCCGCGAGTCGATCGTCTCCTTCACCAACGCCTTCCACGGGATGTCGCTCGGCTCGCTCGCCGTCACCGGCAACTCGATGAAGCGGGCCGGCGCGGGCATCCCGCTGGTGCACGGCACCCCGATGCCGTTCGACAACTACTTCGACGGCCGGGTGCCGGACTTCCTGTGGTTCGAGCGGCTGCTGGAGGACCAGGGTTCCGGCCTCAACCAGCCGGCCGCCGTGATCGTCGAGACGATCCAGGGCGAGGGCGGCATCAACGTCGCCCGTCCGGAGTGGCTGCGGGCGCTGGCCGACCTGTGCAAGCGCCGCGACATGCTGCTGATCGTCGACGACATCCAGATGGGCTGCGGCCGCACCGGCGCGTTCTTCTCCTTCGAGGAGGCCGGGATCACGCCGGACATCGTCACGCTCTCCAAGTCCATCAGCGGCTACGGCATGCCGATGTCCCTCGCGCTCTTCAAGCCGGAGCTCGACGTCTGGGAGCCGGGCGAGCACAACGGCACCTTCCGCGGCAACAACCCGGCGTTCGTCACCGCCACCGCCGCGCTCGACACCTACTGGGCGGACGGCCAGCTGGAGAAGCAGACCGTGATGCGCGGCGAGCAGGTCGAGACCGCGCTGCGGGAGATCTGCACGGCTCAGGCACGCGCCGGCGCCGAGTACCGGGGCCGCGGCCTCGCCTGGGGCCTGCAGTTCATCGACCCGTCGATCGCCGGCCGGGTCTGCGCCCGCGCCTTCGAGCTGGGGATGCTGCTGGAGACCTCCGGCCCGCGCAGCGAGGTCGTCAAGCTGCTGCCGGCCCTGACCATCACCCCCGACGAGCTGGACGAGGGGCTGCGCACCCTCACGCGGGCCGTGAGCGACGTCGTCGGCGAATCCGCCTGACCCAGGAGCCGAGTCGAGCCAGGCCGGGCCCGGGTCCGCAGCCGGGCCCGGCCACGAACGGAAAGAAAGCAGAGGCAACCACGTGATCGTCCGATCCTTCAAGGACATCGAGGGCACCGACCGCGATGTGACCGCCGAGACCGGCACCTGGCGCAGCAAGCGCATCGTCCTCGCCGCCGAGGGCGTGGGCTTCTCGATGCACGAGACCACGATGTACGCCGGGACCGTGACGTCCATGTGGTACGCCAACCACATCGAGGCGGTGCTGTGCGTCGACGGTGAGGGCGAGCTGACCAACGACGAGACCGGGGAGACCCACTGGATCTCCCCGGGCACGCTCTACCTGCTCGACGGCCACGAGCGGCACACCATGCGCCCCAAGACCGATCTGCGCTTCGTCTGCGTCTTCAACCCGCCCGTCACCGGGCGGGAGGTGCACGACGAGAACGGGGTCTACCCGCTGCTGACCGAGACCGGGGGCACGACCGCGACCCGTACCAGGACCCGGAACGGGACCGAGACCGAGACCGAGGGAGCCTGACGCCATGACGACCACCACCGACACCATCACCAGCCGGTACCCGACCCGCGGCGCGTCCGAGGTCACCACTCCCCGCCAGGACCCGGTCGTGTGGTCCGAGTACGGCACGCCGGGCCCGATCCAGCCCGCCGAGCTGCGCGGCTACGACCGGGACGGCTTCCTCACCGTCGACCAGCTGCTCCTGCCGGGCGAAGTGGGCCGCTACCGCGATGAGTTGGACCGGCTCTGCGCCGATCCGGCGATCCGGGCCGACCCCCGCGCGATCGTCGAGCCGAAGTCCGGGTCGATCCGCTCGGTCTTCGAGGTGCACCGGATCAGCGAGGTCTTCGCCGAGCTGGTCCGCGACCCCCGGCTCGCCGACCGCGCGCGCCAGATCCTCGGCTCCGATGTCTACGTCCACCAGAGCCGGATCAACGTCAAGCCGGGCTTCGGGGCGTCGGGGTTCTACTGGCACTCGGACTTCGAGACCTGGCACGCCGAGGACGGTCTGCCCAACATGCGGACGGTCTCCGTCTCGGTGGCGCTGACCGAGAACCACGACACCAACGGCGGGCTGATGATCATGCCCGGCTCGCACCGTACGTTCCTCGGCTGCTCGGGCGAGACGCCGAAGGACAACTACAAGCGGTCGCTGCAGATGCAGGACGCCGGCACCCCGTCCGACGAGGCGCTCACCGAACTCGCCGGGGAGCACGGCATCAAGCTCTTCACGGGTGCGGCGGGTTCCGCGACCTGGTTCGACTGCAACTGCATGCACGGTTCGGGCGACAACATCACGCCGTTCCCGCGCAGCAACGTCTTCATCGTCTTCAACAGCGTGGAGAACGCGGCGGTCGAGCCGTTCGCGGCGCCGGTACGGCGGCCGGAGTTCATCGGCGCACGGGACTTCACCCCGGTGCGGTAGCGGGCAAGCCCTGCGGGGGCCGGACTGCTGGGGGCAGCCCGGCCCCCGCAGGGCGTTTCAGCCGCCGTCGCGCAGGTCGGCGGGCGCGCCGGACCGGAAGGTGATCCGGTCGAAGACCGCCGTGCACCCGTCGGCGTCCGGCGACGGGCACTGCGTCATGAAACCGACGCTCGCGGCCGCCGCCTCCCGCTCCGTGCCGAGGGCGAAGAGCCGGACGAACGTCCACCGCTCACCGTCGGCCGAGGCGTGGAAGGCGAAGGCCCGGCCGGTGCGGGTGATCCGCAGCCAGACGTGGTCCCCGTCCACCTCCCAGCTGTTGGCGTCGTCGGAGCTGCCCTGGGTGACGACCGAGACGACGGTGTACCGGGCGGGCGAGAGCTCCAGGCAGAGCTTGGCCCACTGCTCGTCGGCCACCTGCAGGTAGAGCGCTCCGGCGTCGCCAGCGGCCCGCAGCCGGGCCGTCACCCGGGCGATCAGCTGGAAGTCGCCCTCGGGCGGGGTGCCGAGCAGCCGGGGCGCGTCGGCCGCCGGTACCTTCGGCGCCCGGCCGGGGTGCACGAAGCGGTCCTGGCCGGGACCCGCGGTGAGGACGAGCGCGCCGTCCTGGTAGCTCGGATCGGCGGCCGGACCGTACGCCCGCAGCCCGAAGGGCAGCTCCTTCAGCTCCACTACGCGTTCAGCTCCGCTCAGATCTCCAGCCGGCCGTCGAAGCGGCGCGGCAGGTGGAGCGGGTTCTCGTCGCGCAGCTCCGCGGGGAGCAGGGCGACCGGGGTGTCCTGGTACGCGACCGGCCGCAGCCAGCGCTCGATGGCGGTCCCGCCGACGGAGGTCGAGGTCGACGTGGTCGCCGGGTACGGGCCGCCGTGGTGCTGGGCGGGGGCGACGGCCACGCCGGTCGGCCAGCCGTTGACGAGCAGCCGGCCCGCCAGCGGGGTGAGTTCGGCGAGCAGCGCGGTGGCCGGGCCGTCCTCCTGTCCCGCCTCCTCCTCACCGATGTGGACGGTGGCGGTGAGGTTGCCGGGCAGCCGCTCCAGCACGGCGGTGATCTGGGCGCGGTCCTCGTAGCGCGCCACGACCGTCACCGGGCCGAAGCACTCCTCGAGCAGCAGATCGTGCGGTCCTTCGGCGGCCAGCCGGTCGGCGGGAACGGTGAGGTATCCGGCGCTGACGGTGTGCTCGCCGCCGGAGCCCGGGGTCACCGGGGCCTCGACGCCGGGCAGCGCGGCCCTGGCCTCGACACCGGCGACGAAGGCGTCCCGCATCCGGACGTCGAGCAGGACGCCCGCGTCCGAGTCGCTGACGGCGGCGGTGACGGCCTTGAGCAGCCGGTCGCCCGCCGCGCCGGCCGGGGCCAGCACCAGTCCTGGCTTGACGCAGAACTGGCCGACGCCCAGAGTCATGGACCCGGCGAGTCCCGCGCCGATCTGCTCGGCCCGCTCGTCCGCCGCGGCCTCGGTGATCACGACCGGGTTGAGGCTGCCCAGTTCGCCATGGAAGGGGATCGGCCGGGGACGGGCCGCGGCCGCGTCGAAGAGCGCCCGCCCGCCGCGTACCGAGCCGGTGAATCCGGCGGCGCTGACCAGCGGGTGCTTGATGAGGTCGATACCGGCCTGGAAGCCGTGCACGACGGCGACGACGTCGGCGGGCAGCCCGACCCGGACGGCGGCGCGGCGCAGCACGCTCGCGCACAGCTCCGAGGTGGCGGGGTGGTCCGGGTGCGCCTTGACGACGACCGGGCAGCCGGCGGCCAGCGCGCTCGCGGTGTCGCCGCCGGGGACGGAGAACGCCAGCGGGAAGTTGCTGGCCGAGTAGACCGCGACCACGCCGAGCGGGATCTTGTAGCGCCGCAGGTCGGGGCGGGGAGCGGGCTTCGCGGCCGGGTCCGCGTGGTCGATGACGACGTCCAGGAAGGCGCCCTCGTCGACGATGTCGGCGAACGCGCGCAGCTGGAACGTGGTGCGGGCGAGCTCGCCGGTCAGCCGGCCGGGGCCGAGCGCCGTCTCGGCGTCGGCCGCCTCCAGCACCTGCGGGCCGGCCTCCTCCAGAAGGTCCGCGGCGGTCCGCAGCAGGAGGGCGCGTACGCTGCGGTCGGCGAGCGCGGGCGCCGCGGCGGCCGCGGCGCGGACGGCGGCGTCGATCTCCGCCGTGGTGGCCTCGTCCGCCACCTGCTCCCGCTGCTTCCCGGTACGGGGGTCGACGGACCAGACTGGAACAGCCACCGGGGGAACCTCCAGATTTGCCTCATGCGGATCAGCCACTGTTCGATATGCTGAACAGCGTCTTCACTTATGAATCTTTGAACCATTCCGGAGCCTACTTGCAGGATCCGGGGCCGAACAAGAGGGGTCAGGACGATGTCTGCTGGCGACGGTGGCGGTTCTCAGGTCAAGTCCGCGGTCCGCACGGTCGAACTGCTGGAATTCTTCGCGGGACGACCCGGAATGCACAGCCTCGCGGCCGTACAGGAATCCGTCGGCTACCCCAAGTCCAGCCTCTACATGCTGCTCCGCACCCTAGTCGAGCTCGGCTGGATCGAAACCGATGCCACCGGAACGCGTTACGGGATCGGTGTCCGGGCGCTGCTCGTCGGCACCTCGTACATCGACGGTGACGAGGTCGTCGCCGCGGCCCGCCCCACCCTCGACCGGCTCTCCGACGACACCAGCGAAACCATCCACCTCGCCCGGCTGGACGGCACCAGCGTCGTCTATCTCGCGACCCGCCAGTCCCAGCACTACCTGCGGCCCTTCACCCGGGTCGGCCGCCGCCTCCCGGCGCACTCCACCTCGCTCGGCAAGGCGCTGCTCGCCACGTACACCGACGAGCAGGTCCGCAAACTGCTCCCCGAGACCCTCGAACCCCTCACCGAGCACACCCACACCGACCGCGAGAAGCTCATCGAGGAACTCGCGGTCATCCGGGAGCAGGGCTTCGCCGTCGACCGCGAGGAGAACACCCTCGGCCTGCGCTGCTTCGGCATCGCCATCCCGTACCGCACCCCGGCCCGCGACGCGGTCAGCTGCTCCGTCCCCGTGGCCCGGCTCACCCCCGCCCACGAACAGATGATCAAGGACACCCTCTTCGACGCCCGGGACCGCCTGACCCTGGCCACCCGCCGGCTGTGACCTTTCGCATCGTCACAGAACGTCGACGACCTGCCCCTCACCTCGTTGCCCCCGCTCCCGGAATGCAAGAATCGACGCGGAGTTGATCACACACGGGGGAACAACGTGGCGAATCGTCCGACGGATTGGCATGTGCTGGACCTGGACCGGGATCCGGTCCCCGGGGACCCGTACGAGGTGAAGGAACTCGCCCGCAAACTGGGCGACTTCGCCGACGACGTGTCCTCGGCGCTGCGCTCGGTGCGCGGGCTGAGCGGCAACAACGCCGTGCAGGACTGGGCCGGGCTGGCGGCGGACGCGTACCGGGAGCAGTTCGGGGATCTGCCGGGCGAGCTGGGCAAGTTGGAGAAGTCCTACCGGCTGGCGTCGGGGGCGCTGGAGACGTACTGGCCGAAGCTGGAGACGGCGCAGGCCGACGCCGACCGGGCGCTGGCGCAGGGTCGTACGGCCCGCCAGGACCTGGACGCGGCCAAGACCACCCAGACGAACGCCAACGACTGGGTGAAGCGGGCGGGCGACAAGTCCAAGGAGTACCAGGCCGATCCGAAGCCGGGCGTGGAACCGCCGTCCGCGGACGAGGTCCGTACCGCCACCCGCAACGCGCTGGACGCCTCGAACGCGCAGAAGTCCGCGAACACCGCCGTCCACGACGCGCAGCAGCGCCTCGACGCGGCAAAGGAGTTGGCCGCGCAGGCCGCCCACTTGCGGGACACCGCCGCCTCGACCGCCGAACACGCCCTGCATGAGGCGTCGGACGCGGGGATCAAGAACAAGCACTGGTGGGAAAAGGCGGTCGACTGGGTCGCCGACCACTGGGACGACATCGTCGCCGTCTGCAAGGTCATCGTCGCGGTCCTCGGCATCATCGTGATGATCATCGGCGGACCGCTGGCCTGGATCGTGCTCGCCGCGGCGCTGGTCGTCCTTGCCGACACGCTCATCAAATACGCGCAAGGCAAAGCATCGCTGTGGGACGTGGCCTTCGCCGCGCTCGACTGCATCCCCATGTTCAAGGGCCTCACCACCGCCGGCGGCCTGCTCAAGATGGCCAAGAACCTGCCCAAGCTGATGAAGGGCATGGGCAGCCACCTCGGGGACGTCGCCGGTGCCCTGCGCAAGGGACTGCCCGCTCTGCGCAAGGACGCGAAGGAACTGAGCGAGCGCGTCTGCGAGAAGGACCCGATAGACGTGGCCTCGGGCGAAATGATCATGCCCCAGACCGATGTCCATCTGCCGGGCGCCCTACCGCTGGTCCTGGAACGGACACATGTGTCGTCCTACCGCGCCGGACGCTGGTTCGGCCCGTCCTGGGCGTCGACCCTGGACCAGCACCTGGAGGTCGACGACCAGGGTGTGGTGTTCCGGACCGCCGACGGCATGAGCCTGTGCTACCCGCGACCCCAGCCCGGCCTGCCGGTACTGCCGGTCGTGGGGACGACCCGGCCGCTGGCCTGGGACGGCACGGCGGGCGGCAGCATGTCCGTCACCGACCCCGCCACCGGGCGCACATCACACTTCGTCCTCGAACAGCCACCCGCCGCGGGCGAGTCGGCCCGCCTTCCACTGGCCGCGATCACCGACCGCAACGGCGTCCGCATCGAGATCACGTACACCGACGACGGTGTCCCCGCCGAAGTACGGCACAGCGGCGGTTACCGGATAGGTATCGAGACCGAGGACCAGCGGATCACCGCGCTGCGCCTCCTCAGCCACGAGGACCGCCCGGTCCTGCAGCGGTTCGGCTATGACACCGCCGGCAACCTCACGCGGATCTACAACTCCTCCCCGACGCCGTTCACGCTCGAATACGACGCGGAACGGCGCATCACCGGCTGGGAGGACCGCAACGGCTTCTGGTACCGCTACACCTACGACACCGAAGGACGCTGCACAGCCACCGCCGGATCGGGCGGCATCCTCGACGCCGTGTTCTCCTACGACGACGAGAACCGGACCACGGTGGTGACCGACTCCCACGGACACAGCAAGACCTACCGCATGGACGAGGCCTACCAGGTCGTGGCCGTGACCGACGAACTCGGTCATACGACGCTCTCCCAGTGGGACCGGCGGGACCGGTTGCTGTCGCGCACCGATCCGCTGGGCCGTACCGTCCGCTACACCTACGACGCGGACGGCAACCTGACCACGGTCCTGCGTCCGGATGGTTCCGCCGCCCGGGCCCGTTACAACGGGATGGGACTGCCCATCGAGGTCGTGGAACCGGGCGGCGCCCGGTGGACGCGCGCCTACGACGAGCGGGGCAACCCCGTCGCCATCGTGGACCCCACCGGCGCCGAGACCCGCTTCACCTACGACGAGCGGGGTCACCGCACCTCGATCACGGGTCCGCTCGGCCACACCCAGCTGGTGGAGAACGACCCCGCCGGGCTGCCCGTCGCGGTGACCGATGCCCTCGGCAGCACCCGGAGGAGCGTGCGCGATCCGTTCGGACGCGTCCTCCGGGTGACCGATCCGCTGGGTCATGGCGCGAGTTACCACTGGACCGCCGAGGGGAGGCTCGCCCGCTACACGGGTGCGGACGGCGCGAGCGAGGTCTGGACCTGGGACGCCGAAGGCAATCTGGTCGAACACACGGACCAGACCGGTCGCACCACCCGCCGGTCGTGGACCGCGTTCGATCTGCCGCGGTCGCGTACCGCTCCGGACGGGACGACCTACGACTTCACCCATGACACCGAGCGGCGGCTGACGGCCGTCACCGATCCGTTGGGCCGCACCTGGACCTATGCCTATGACGCGGCGGGCCGCGTCGTCGCGGAGACCGACTTCAACGGCCGCACCCTGAGCTATGAGCACGACGCCGCCGGCCGTCTCGCGACCAGGATCAACGGTTCGGGCGAGAGCCTCACCTACACCCGCGACACCTTGGGCCGTGCGGTCCGGCAGCAGGCAGGCGACGGAACCGTCACCGCTTTCGCCTACACGCCGGACGGGCAGCTCGCCGGCATGTCCAACGCGGACGCCGACGTCGTCATCGAACGCGACGCCGCCGGAAGGATTCTGGCCGAGACCGTGAACGGCCGCACCATGACGCTCGCGTACGACGGTGCGGGCCGGACCGTCGAGCGGCGCGCACCGTCCGGCGCGGTCTCCCGTTGGGAGTACGACGGGGTGGGCCGTCCGGCCGCCCTCACCGCCCAGGACACCACGATCACCTTCGCCTACGACGGCGCGGGCCGGGAGACCGAACGACACCTGGGCGGCAGCGCGACACTCTCCCAGCAGTGGGACCCGCTGTCCCGGCTGACCGGACAACTGCTCTCGACAGGACCCGAATCGCGTATCGTCCGGCAACGGTCGTACGCCTACCGGGAGGACGGACTGCTCGCCGGAATCACCGACAGCGTGAGCGGCATACGGCGTTTCGACCTGGACGCGGCGGGCCGGATCACCGGCGTGCACGGGCGGGACTGGACCGAGTCGTACGCCTATGACGCGGTGGGCAACCTCACGCTGGCGGACTCACCCGGCGCCGGCGCCGAGGGAGGCGAGCGGACGTTCACCGGCACCCTGCTCCGGCACGCGGGCCGTACGCTCCACGAGCACGACGGCGAGGGCCGGCTGGTACGCAGCACCCGCCGGCTGCTCAACGGCCAGACCCGCACCTGGACGTACACGTGGAACTCCGAGGACCGGCTGGTGGAAGTGGTCACCCCGGACGACACCACGTGGCGTTACCGCTATGACCCGCTCGGCCGGCGTACCGCGAAGGAGCGGCTGGCCGGGGACGGCAGCGTGGCCGGGACAACCCTCTTCACATGGGACGGCACCCGGCTCGCCGAGCAGGTCACCGCGGACGGGACCGCCACCACCTGGGACTACGCTCCGGGCACCCACCGTCCGGTCTCCCAGAGCACCGGCCAGGCCGAGGTCGACCGCCGCTTCTACGCCATCGTCACCGACCTCACCGGCACGCCCACCGAACTCGTCGGTCCTGACGGCGACATCGCCTGGCACCTGCAGACCACCCTCTGGGGCGGCACGGTCCCCGGAGGCGGGAGCACGCAACCGGCGGACTGCCCGCTGCGCTTCCCCGGGCAGTACCTGGACGACGAGACGGGCCTGCACTACAACTTCCAGCGCTACTACGATCCCGCGGCCGCCCGGTTCGCGTCCCCGGACCCGCTGGGCCTGGAAGCCGCGCCGAACCACCACGCCTACGTGCCCAACCCGTTCACCTGGACGGACCCGCTGGGCCTGAAGTGCCTGGACGCCGCCGACCAGGCCCGGCACGACGCGGCACGCTCGACCGCTGTGGACGAGCACGGGAACATGCTGGGCGTCGAGGACGCCACCGGGGTCAGGATCATCGACGCGCAGAAACTCCAGGACGTCCGGGCCGATCTGCACGCGAAGCTCGGGCCCCCCGAGGTCAAAACGACCCCCAAGGGAGACATCGAGTTGTGGCGGCTCTCCGACGATCCGAAGGCCACGGTGACGTACCGGCCCTTCAGCGCCTCCCAGAAGAAGGGCCTGATGGGCGGGCCCACGATCGACTACAACGACGTGGATAAACTCGACATGAAGCGCTTCCACGCCCCCCATCCCTGAGACCGAGGACGATGTTCTCCGCAGAGCAGTACGCGAACGAGCTGGACTATCTCGTCCGATACGCCCACGACGACTGGGTGGGCTTCTCCGTCATCAGTGGGACGGTCGGCGGCCTGCTCGGCCGGGGGGCGACGATGGACCGGCAGCAGGAGCTGGCCCTCCGCATCGTCGGTGACCTGCTGAGCGCGGGTGCGCGAGCGGGGGATCTCACAGCGTCCGACGAGACCCCGTTCGCCGCGTGGGAGGGGAACCCGGCCGAGGTACTGGCCAGGATCGCCGCGGAGGTCCGGGCCATGCCCGGACTTCCCGACTCGGGCGACATCTGCTGGTTCACCGTCATCGACTGAGGTCGGACCCGCGTGGACTCGCCCCAGCCTTCCGTCGCGTCGGTGCGATTCGCGTTCTCCGTCGACGATCTGCCGCCGCCCTCCGGGTTCGACCTCGGGCACATGGCGGTGACGGGGAACCTGGGTTCGTACTCATCGCGCGGCCGTACGCCGGACCAGGCGATGATGATCCACGTTTCCGTCTCCCTGCTTCTCGACGGTCTGCGCTCGCTCGTCGAAGCCGGCCGCGGCGGCCATGCGTTCGGCGCGGCCGACTCGTCCTTCTCGTTGAAGTTCTCCCTGACGAAGGACGGGACGATCACCACCCGGGCCCCCGGGACGCCGGTCGACCGGTCCGACGTACGGGCCGTCGTCACCGCGGTGTGGGCGGCGGCGAAGGAGTTCGCCGACGTTCAGCTGCCCCTCCTGCCGGCGGACGACGCCGGCCGGCAGGATCTCGAGATGTCACTGGCCGGCTTCGCGCCGCTGGTCGCGCGTCCCGGATGACCGGGGCGGGAGCGGGTCAGACGCGGGTGACCTCGCCGCAGTCCTTCTTCGCGTCGTCGAGGGGCCTGCTGCGGTCGTACGGGTCGATCTGGGACGCGGAGGGGCCCGGGGTGGCGGAGGCGTTCTTGTCCGGGCCGATGCTCGGGTGCAGGAAGCCGTCGTAGATGTCGCAGGCCGTGTTGCCGATGTCCTGCCGGTACCCGGACACCCAGAGCCTGCCCGCGGTCACCTGCTCGATCCGGGGGTCGGCGACGTCGAAGTCCAGCACCCGCCGCACGATGGTGCGGGAGACGGCCGTCGAGCCGCCGGCGGCGGTCACCGGATAGACGAAGGTGACGTCGGCGTGCACGGTGACCGAGCCGGAGCTGCCCTCCTTGAAGGTGATCAGGCCGCGCGTCTTGATCACGCTGCCGACCGTCTTCACCTCCGCCGGGTTGAACCGGCTGGCCACCAGCAGCGGGTCGTGCTCCTTGTCGGGCTTGCGGAAGGAGGCGTCCCAGCGCGAGGTGATCTCCGTCTGCAGGGGGTCGACCAGGCCCATCGCGAGCTGCGGGCGCTCCCCGCGCAGCGTCGCCGGGTTGAGGTTCGTGTCGACCAGGAACTCCTTGGTCCTGCTCAGCGCGGACTCCACCTGCTTGCGTGTCATCCGGCCGACCGGCCGGGCCGTGGGCAGCACGATTCCGGCGGCACCGTCCGCGTACTGGGCGGCCGGCGAGCCGCGGAAGGGCTCGGCGAGCGTCGGGGTGTCCGCCAGGGGGTCGACGGACGGGGCGGCGGTGGGCGGCGCCGTCTCCGGGGGGAGGGTGGTCTGGCCGGCGGTGGGCCGGCCGGAGCCGTCCGAGCGGTGGCCCGTGGAATCGGTGGAGTCCGCGGCGTTGCCGAAGTCACCGTGCAGCCAGGCCACCGCGGTGGACGGGTTGAGCACCGCCAGGAGGACCCCGACGGTCAGCAGCACACCCAGCGCTCCGCGCAGCCGCCGCCGGGTCGCCCGGCCTTCTCTGTCCTGCCAGGCGGGGCCGGTGCGCCAGCCGGCGGGCTCGCCCGGCTTCGCCTTCGGTGCGCGCCCCCACCGCTTGTTCTTCTTCTGCTGCTGCTCGGCCAGCTCGGCCTCGCGCCGGAGCCGTTCGGTGACCATCCGGGCGCGTGCCGACGGCTCCTTCGGAGCCTGCGCCCGGATGTCCTGTTCGCTGTCCTGGACGAATTTCTCCCAGACGTCGTCCGGTATGGCGGACTCGTCCCCGGAAGCGGGTGGTTCAGTGGTCACGCTAGGCCCCCCACAGGCTGTTTCAGCACGTGAGGGCAGTTCTACAGGCCGGCCGCGAACCCTACAAGTCGGTTCTGGAGCGCAGGGCGCCGAGGGCCGAGCGGACCGCTTCGAGGTCCGCGTCGGATGCCAGGCCCGCGTGGTAGAGCCGTACCTCGGTGGCGCCGAGGCCCGCCGCGTGGGCCACGTCGGCGGCCAGCGTGCGCGGGCTGCCGCCCATGCCGGCCACGACGGGGAAATTGGCGGCGAGGACGGTGTCCGGGCGCCGGTGGCGCGCGAACGGGCTCAGCACGGCGGCCCGTTCGGCCGCGCCGCCGGCGCAGGGCAGGACCAGGCCGTCGGCGTGCGAGAGCACGTCCTCCGCGTCGACGCCGACGTTCGCGCCCGTCCGGTGCGGGCCGGGGTCGGCGTGCAGCAGGATCTGGAAGCCGGAGCCGGCCCCGGCGCGTACCGCGGACACCATCTCCCGCTGGAAGTGGCGGGCCACCATGGCGCGCCAGCACAGCGTCGCACCGGCCAGGTCCACGCCGAGCAGCTTCTCGACCTCGGCCCACTCGGCCGCGCGGTCGGCGGGCCCCGGCTCCCGCTCGCCGGACCACACCGGCACCAGCGCGGTCCGCACGGCGCTCTGCAGGGTGTCGGGGTCCTGCCCGAGCCCCGCGTAGCCGTCCCGGCAGGTACGGCAGAAGCACAGCGACATCAGGTACTGGGCGGCCCCGCCCAGCGGCACTCCGCCGATCTTGTCGTGCGCGTGCAGATGGCCGACGCCGTACCAGCCGCAGGACTCCAGTTCGGTCCCGTCGGTCCCCGGCCGGACCGCCGCCTCCACCGCGAGATCGACGGCGTAGGCCCGTACTTCCGGCTGGGCGATGCACGGCGCCCACGGGTAGCGGTCGCCGTAGGCGTTGCGCACCGAGGTGCGCGGGAACTCCTCGCCCAGCCGGGAGTTGTGCGCGAGCACCACCCACGAGTGGACGGACAGCCCGGCGGCCGACAGGGCGGCCGCCGCCTCCCCGTAGGCGTCCGTCGCCGGCACCCACGCCTGCGGGTACGGGCGCAGCGAGCGCCCGCTCCAGCGCTTGGGGTCCGGCGGGTAGAGCACCGCCGCGTGCCGGGCCGTGACGATGCGCTGCCGCGGATGGCGGGGGGTCAGGGCACGGGTGGAGTGGTAGGCGGAGGCGAGCGTGACCTGCTGGACGCCGAGGTCGGCGATCCGGCGCGGGGCGTCCGGGTCACCGACGACGTCCCACGGGTAGACGAAGGCGGAGGCTCTCAACTTGGCTCCTCAAGCAGCGGGTCGGCACACGCGTGCCCGATGCTGCCGCACCGGGCGCCCGTTCGTCAGCTGTCGCTCAGCAGCGCCATTCCGCGCTCGATCAATTCGGCAAGCTCCTTGACATGCGCGGGCGACGGTTCGACCAGTGGCGACCGCACCTCGCCGACGTCCAGACCGCGCAACCGGACGCCCGCCTTGACCAGCGATACCGCATAGCCGCGGCCCTGGTTGCGCAGTGAGACCAGCGGCCGGTAGAAGCCGTCGATGAGCCGGTTGACGGTCTTGTCGTCGCCGGAGTTCAGCGCCTTGTGGAAGGCGAGGGCGATCTCGGGCGCGAAGCAGAAGACGGCCGACGAGTACAGCAGCACGCCGATGCCGCGGTAGGCGAGGCCGGTGAGTTCGGCGGTGGGCAGGCCGTTGAAGTAGAGGAAGTCGCGCTCGGGCAGCTCGGTGCGCACGGCGCTGACGATCCGCTGCATCAGGTCGAGGTCGCCGAGCCCGTCCTTGAGGCCGATGATGTTGGGGATCCTGGCCAGTTCGACGACGGTCTCGGATTCGAAGACGGCGTTGTCGCGCTGGTAGACGATGATGTCGAGCCCGGTGCCGGCGGCGAGGCCCGAGTAGTGCCGCAGCAGACCGGCCTGGTCGGGGACGACGAGGTAGGGCGGCATGGCGAGCAGTCCGTCCGCGCCCGCGTCCTCCGCCAGCCGCGCGAACTGCACGGCGAGGGCGGTCCCGTATCCGGCGCCCGCGACCACCGGCACCCGGCCGGCCGACACCTCGACGGCCGCGGCGACACAGGCCCGGAACTCCTCGGGGGTCAGCGCGTGGAACTCGCCGGTGCCGCAGCACGCGAAGACCGCGGCCGCGCCCGCCTCGATGCCTTCGCGCACGTGCGCGCGGAACATGTCGAGATCCAGCTCGCCGTCCGGGCCGTAGGCGGTGACGGGGAAGAACAGCAGGCCGTCGAGGCGCTCGGCAAGTGAGGCTGAGGTCATCGGATCCCCTTGAAGTTCTGTGCGCTCTTCTGGCTGTGCGCTCTTCTGATTCACGTCCATATTCGTGAACGCTGCCACGCTAAGCGAGTTCAGCCGCGCCGGTCAAGCGAACGGGCATGCCTTGACGGTGCCAGAGGCGCTCTTTAGCCTGTCCATAGATATGAATGATGTCCACGGAGGAGAACGATGCCTGCTCCCCGCACCATCCTGCTCACCGGCGCCGCGGGCGGCGTGGGCACCCTGATGCGCGAACTGCTGCCCGCGTACGGCTACGAGCTCCGCCTGCTGGACGTCCGGCCCGTCGAAGGGGCACCGGACGCCGTCACGGCCGATCTCACGGACGCCGGCGCGCTGCGCGAGGCGGTCCGGGGCGTCGACGCGATCATCCACCTCGCGGGCATCTCGCTGGAAGCACCCTTCGACAAGATCCTGCGGTCCAACATCGAAGGGACTTACCACCTCTACGAGGCGGCGCGCGAGGAAGGCGTACGGCGCGTCGTGTTCGCCTCCAGCAACCACGCGGTCGGCTTCACCCCGCGCCCCACCGGAGACGACCCGCTGATCCCCATCGGCACCCCGCACCGCCCGGACACCTTCTACGGGCTGTCCAAGTGCTTCGGCGAGGACCTCGCCTCCCTCTACTGGGACCTGCACGGCCTGGAGACCGTCTCGCTGCGGATCGGCTCGTGCTTCCCGGCGCCGACCTCCGTGCGGATGCTCTCGGTCTGGATGAGCCCGGCCGACTGCGCCCGGCTGCTGCACGCCGCGCTCACCGCCGAGGACGTCCGGCACACCGTCGCCTACGGCAGCTCGGCGAACACCCGCCTCTGGTGGGATCTGACGACGGCCCGCGCACTCGGTTACGAGCCGCAGGACGATTCCGAGCCCTACGCCGCCGCCCTCGTCGCCGAGCAGGGCGAGCTCGACCCGGCCAACCCCGACCACGCCCACCTGGGCGGGCCCTTCTGCACCGATCCGCCCATCTGGCCGTACTGACGGCGGAAGCGGACCGTGCGCCCGGCGCGTTCTCCACGGATGACGCAAGGTAATGGAACCGCAAAGCCGGGTCGATCGTTACCCCGGCATGACCGCAATGACACCCGGCTCGAATGTCCCGCTCTCCGTACCGCGCGTAGCGGTGGACGTCACCGCACCCGTGCGGCTCGACGTATCGGGCCTGCTGCTCACCGCCGACGGCAAGGTGCGCTCGGACGACGACTTCGTCTTCTACAACCAGCCGAACGGCCCGGGCGTGACCCACCGGTCGGGCCGCGGCACCGGACCCGACTCGATCACCGTGGACACCGGCGCCGTGCCCGACGGCATCGAGAAGATCGTCGTGACGGCGAGCCTGGACGCGGCGGGTGCCACCTTCGCCGGCACCGAACCGACGGCCACCGTCCGGGACGCCGACAGCGGCAGCGTCATCGCGACGTTCACCCCGCCCCGGCTGGGCTCGGAGACCGCGCTCGTGGTCGCCGAGGTCTACCGGCGCGGTGGCGCGTGGAAGGTGCGCGCGGTCGGCCAGGGGTACTCCAACGGGCTGTCCGGGATCGCCACCGACTTCGGGGTGAGCGTGGAGGAGCCCGCGACCGCCGCCCCGGCCGCCCCGCAGGCAGCCGCCCCGCAGGCACCCCCGGCTCCCCAGGCACCCGCGGCCCCGCAGGCCCCCCAGGCCCCCCAGGCCCCGCCCGCCGCCCCGCAGGGCTTCGGCCCGCCGCCCGTCATGCCGAGCTCGCCCCCGCCGCAGCCGCCGGCCGCGCCCGCCGCTCCGGCGAAGATCAACCTGGACAAGGGCCGGGTCAGCCTCACGAAGAACCAGTCCGTCTCGCTGGTCAAGGGCGGCAAGCCGCTGATGTCCTCGGTGCGGCTGGGCCTCGGCTGGGAGCCGGCCTTCGGCGGCCGGGCCATCGACCTGGACGCCTCGGTCATCGCGTACGGCCCGACCCGCAACCACATCGAGACCTGCTACTTCGGCCGGCTCAGCATCATCAACGGCGCCATCCAGCACTCCGGCGACAACCTCACCGGCGCGGGCGCGGGGGACGACGAGACGATCACCGTCCACCTCGGCGGCCTGCCGCCCGAGGTCACCGGCCTCGTCTTCACCGTCAACTCCTACTCCGGGCAGAAGTTCAACAAGGTCGCCAAGGCGTACTGCCGGCTCCTGGACGGCGCCACCGGCGAGGAGCTGGTGCGCTTCGACCTGACGAACGGCGAGGCCCGCACCGGGGTCCTGATGTGCAAGATGGTCAAGCAGTTCTCCGGCGAGTGGGAGATGACCGCCCTGGGCGACTTCATCGACTCCCGCAGCGCCAAGGGCATGGTGAAGCCGGCCGCTGCGGCGCTGTAGCGCCACAGCGGCCGGCTGGTCACCTGATCAGCAGCGTCGGCCGGTCAGCAGGTGCGGCCGGTCAGCAGTGCTTCTGCCGACGCCAGGGGCCGGTGATCGCGAGCATGATCCCCGGCTCCTGGATGTTGGCGAACAGCGTGTGTCCGTCGGGCGAGAAGGTCACCCCGGTGAACTCGCTGTACGCCGGCTCCAGGTCGGTGCCGATGTTCAGCTCGTTGCGGGCGATCGGGTAGGTCCGGCCGTCGTCCAGGGCGCCGAAGAGGTGCTGGATGCCTTCGCCGTCCTCGGCGATGACGAGGCCGCCGTAGGGCGAGACGGTGATGTTGTCCGGGCCGTCGAACGGGCCGTCGGCGCCCGGGTCGGGGTTGACGCCGAGCAGCACCTTGAGGGTCAGTGTGCGGCGCTTCGGGTCGTAGAACCAGACCGCGCCGTCGTGCGGCACGGGGCTCTCGTCACGGGCGAAGGACGAGACGATGTAGGTGCCGCCGTCGCCCCACCACATGCCCTCCAGCTTGCGGGCCCGGGTGACCTCACCGGCCGCGAACTGCTTGCGCACCGAGACGGTCTTCGCGTCGCGGTCCGGGACGTCGACCCAGTCCACGCCGTAGACCGTGCCGGTCTTCGTCGCCCGCGATAGGTCGTCGACGAACTTGCCACCGGAGTCGAAGCACTTGAACGCCTGCAGCACGCCAGCGGTGTCGCCGAGCGTGTCCAGGTGGCCGCGGCCGTGGTGGAAGCCGGCCGGCGGCGTCCAGCGGTAGAGCAGCCCGTTCGGGCCGGAGGCGTCCTCGGTGAGGTACAGGTGGCCGCGCTTGGGGTCGACGACGACCGCCTCGTGCGCGTACCGGCCCAGCGCCTTGATCGGCTTCGGGTCGAGGTTGGCCTTGCGGTGGTACGGGTCGACCTCGAAGACGTAGCCGTGGTCCTTGGTCATGCCGTTGGAGCCGGCCTTGTCCTCGGTCTCCTCGCAGGTCAGCCAGGTGCCCCAGGGAGTCGCGCCACCCGCGCAGTTGGTGGAGGTACCGGCGATGCCGACCCACTCGGCCACGTGGTCGCCGTGCTTGGCTACCTCGACGACGGTGCAGCCGCCGGCCGCCGCCGGGTCGTAGACCAGGCCCTCGATGAGCGGCACCGGGTGCGGCCAGTCGGCCCGCTTGCCGCGCAGCTCATGGTTGTTGACGAGCAGCGTCGCACCGCGCACGCCCTCGAAGGTGGCCGTGCCGTCGTGGTTCGACGGGGTGGACTCACCGGTCTCCAGCGTGGTGACGCCGGTGCGGGTGATGACCCGGTACGAGAAGCCCGCCGGCAGCCCGAGCAGGCCCTGCGGGTCCTCGACGATCGGGCCGTAGCCGAGCTCGGGCGCGTGGTGCCCGGCGGCCGCCGCCTTGGCGGCGGTCGTGGCCGGGGTGTCCGCGGCGAGCGCGCCCGGGGCGGTGGCGAGTACGTCGACGGCACCGGCCAGGGCTACACCGGCACCGGTGATCGCCGTGCGCTGAACGAAGTCTCTTCGGGTGAGCGGCACTCTGGGCTCCTTCTGTCGCGGGCTGCGGCGGTTACGCTCCTGCCCCGACAAGAACGCCGTGTGAACTGCGTCCGGCCACAGGCGGGCGACGTACGGATGAGCTCGACAACGTGACCGGACCGGCTTCCTCCGGCCCGGCGGACACCAGGCGCGACGGCGCCCCACCCCCGGTATAGCGGCGCCCGCCCCTCAGGACAACGGCGCCTCGCCGCGCGGTGGCCCAGCGGTCCGCCCCTCGGCGCAACGGCGCCTCGCCGCGCGGAACCGCGGCGCTCCGCCCCTCGGTACAACGGCGCTGCTCGGTCCAACGGGCGCCGCACCACCTGGTGCGGCGCCCGTGCGGCATCTGCCGTCTCAGCCACTCGCCTTGGAGCGGGCCTTGAACGCGGCCTTGCGGGCGGTCTTGGCGACCGCCTTGTCGGGGTGCAGCCGTCCCATCGCCTCCAGGACGTCCGACGTGGCCGGGTGGTCGACGCGCCACACCGCGTCGAAGAAGCCGTCGTGCTGGGCGACGAGGCCGGTCACGAGTTCGGCGAGCAGCTCGGGGCCGTGGTCCGAGTCGAGCTGCGCGGCCAGGGTGTCGACGGTCAGCCAGAACACCATCGCCTCGTCCGGCGCCGGCACGTCCTGCGCTCCGCGCTCGGTGAGCCACACCCGGGCCAGCCCGCCGAGCCGGCGGTCGTCGAGCACCTCGCGCAGCGCGGGTTCGGCGTCCGGGCCGAGCAGGCCGAGGGTCTGCTGGCACATCAGCCGGCGGCCGGGCGCGCCCAGGTCGTCGCCGGTGGACGCGATGAGCAGCTCGCGCGCCGCTTCGTCGGGCTTGCGGCCGTCGAGCCACAGTTCGGCCTCGGCGCGGGCCGCCTGGTCCGGGTAGTCGGTCATCGCGTCCAGGAGCACGGCCGCGGTCCGGTCGGCGAGGTCGCCGGTGGCGGGGGCGTGGGCGCCCGCGTCGAGCAGCCGGGCGCGGACGCCGAACACCCCGAGCGGGGTGAGCCGGACCAGGCCGTAGCGGGAGATCTCCTCCGGGTCGAGTTCGGCCGGCAGGGCCTCGTCGCCCGCGCTCCCGTCCTCGTCGGTCTCCTCGATGAGCGCGTCGTCGACCGGCCGGTACTCGATCAGGCCGGTGGGGGCGAGCAGCCGGAAGTGGTCGTCCAGCCGCATCATGACCTCGGTGACCTCCTCGAGGACGGCGTCCGTCGGCTCGTCCATGTCCTCGGGGACGACGAGCGAGGCCGCCAGGACGGGCAGCGGCACGGACTCGTACCCGGCCTCCTCCATCGCGCTGTACGCGTACAGGTTGGCGAGCGCCGTGTCGAGGAACTCGGCCTCCTCCTCCGGGTCCCAGTCCAGCGCGTCGAGGTCCAGGACCCCGTCGTCGTCCTGGTCGCCGCCGATGGCGGCGCGCAGCCCCTCGAAGTCCGGAGAGGCGGCCTCGGCGAGGGCGGCCTCCGCGGTGGCGAGCCAGACCTCCAGGACGTCCTGCGGCTCACCGGCGGTCAGTTGCGAGAGCGCCTCGCCGGGCAGTGCGGTGCCCGCGGGGTCGCCGGGCTCCGTGGCCTCGCCTGCGGCCTCGTCGATCTCCAGCTCGACCATGCCGGTGTCGAGGGCGATGCCCCAGGCCTGCGAGGTCTCGGCCAGGCCGTCCTGGTCGGCGGTGAGGCCGAGTTCGGCCGCCGCGCGCAGCCGGTCGTCCTCCGTCAGCTCGCCCATGACGTCGACCCGGGTGTCGGGACCGGCCCAGCGGGCCAGCCGGACCGCACGCTCGAGCAGCGGTACGGCGAGCGCGAGCCGAGCCAGCTCGTCCTCGGGAAGCAGCCGCACCGGCGGCAGGGCGAGGCGGTCAGCGGCCATGGCGGGGTTCTCCTCAACAGCGGTGGGGGGTGACAGCGCCGCGCCGGTGGGGCAGCGCGAACCCAGCCTAGACGCGTCGGCACGCGGCACGTCCGGTTCACCTTCCGGTCAAGGTTCGTTCCCTTTTCGTCCGTTGTCCGGCTCTTGACAACACACATGCCGTACAAGGAAATTGACGCGCGTAGAACTTGTACCGGAGACCGTTGATCGCACATCAGTGACGCGCTCGCCCGTATCCCTCACGGAGGCCACGTTGACCACCCCTCGCTCCATCGGCGCCATAGCCACCGCCGCGCTCGCGGCCGGACTGCTGGCCATGCCGCAGTCCGCGACCGCGAACACGACCGCCGCCGACGGCGTGCGCATTCACGACCTCCAGGGCGCCACCCGGCTGTCCCCGCTGTCCGGCCAGGCCGTGACCGCGGTGCCCGGCATCGTCACCGGTGTCCGCGCCTACGGCTCCTCCAAGGGCTTCTGGATGCAGGACCCGACACCGGACGCGGACCCGGCGACCAGCGAAGGCGTCTTCGTCTTCACCAGCTCCAACCCCACGGTGGCGGTCGGTGACTCGGTGACGGTCTCCGGCACGGTCAGCGAGTACTACCCGGGCGGCAAGACCATCGGCGACCAGTCCGTCACCGAGATCACCAAGCCGGTGGTGACCGTCGTCTCCTCCGGCAACGCGCTGCCCGCCCCGGTGGTGCTGAACAGCGCCGCCGTCCCCGCCGCGTACGCCCCGACCGGCGACGCGGCGGCCGCCAACAGCATCGAGGCGCTGCCGCTGCGGCCCGCGACGTACGCACTGGACCTGTACGAATCCCTGGAAGGGATGAACGTCCAGGTCGCCGACACCCGCGTGGTCGGCGCCACCGACCCGTACTCCGAGCTGTGGGTGACGGTCAGACCCAAGGAGAACCCGACCCCGCGCGGCGGCACCGTCTACGGCGCCTACGCGAACCAGAACTCCGGCCGGCTGCAGATCCAGTCCCTGATCCCGACCGCCCAGCAGCCCTTCCCGACCGCGAACGTCGGCGATGTGCTCACCGGCACCACCGAGGGCCCGCTGGACTTCAACCAGTTCGGCGGCTACACCCTCACCGCGCGCACCATCGGCACGGTCACCTCCGGCGGTCTGCAGCCGGAGACGACGCGCAAGCAGAAGAAGGACGAGCTGGCGGTCGCGACGTACAACGTCGAGAACCTGGACCCGTCCGACCCGCAGACCAAGTTCGACCGGCTCGCCGTCGGCGTCGTCACGCACCTCGCCTCACCCGACATCGTCGCCCTGGAGGAGATCCAGGACAACAACGGCGCCGTCAACGACGGTACGGTCGCCGCCGACCAAACGGTGAACAAGTTCATCGACGCGATCGTCGCCGCCGGCGGCCCGCGCTACCAGTGGCGCTCCATCGACCCGACGAACGGGACCGACGGCGGCGAGCCCGGCGGCAACATCCGCCAGGCGTTCCTCTACAACCCGGCGCGGGTCTCCTTCACCGACCGCCCCGGTGGCAACGCCACCACCCCCGTCTGGGTCTCCAGCATCCACGGCAAGGCCGCGCTCAGCGTCTCCCCCGGCCGGATCGCCCCCGGCGACAGCGCCTGGGCCGACAGCCGCAAGCCGCTCGCCGGTGAGTTCACCTTCCGCGGCAAGCCCGTCATCGTCATCGCCAACCACTTCGCCTCCAAGGGCGGCGACAGCCCGCTGACCAGCCGCACCCAGCCGGTGGTGCGCAGCTCCGAGACGAAGCGCCTGCAGCAGTCCGTCCAGGTCAACACCTTCGTACGGCAGATCCAGGCGGTCCAGAAGGACGCCCGGGTCGTCGTCCTCGGCGACATCAACGACTACGAGTTCTCCGCCGCCGGCCTGCGCCTCACCGAGGGCCGCGCGCTCAAGGACCTCGTCCTGACGCTGCGTCCCAGCGAGCGCTACTCGTACGTCTTCCAGGGCAACTCGCAGGTGCTGGACCACATCCTCGTCAGCCCCTCCCTCGGCTCGCCCGACTACGACGTCGTCCACATCAACTCCGAGTTCGCCGACCAGGCGAGCGACCACGACCCGCAGGTCGTCCGCGTCCGCCCGTAACGGCATGCGCCGGTAGCGGTATGAGCTCCGTTGCGGCATGAGGTCCGTAGCAGCGTGAGGTCCGGGGCGCCCGCCGGTTTCGGCGGGCGCCCCGCGCCCTCCTCGTCGAGGAGGGCTCCGGTAGCGTGTGGGTTCCTCGGTGGAACTCACAGGGGGCGTTGGAGATGCGGGAGATCACGTCGGCGGCGGAACTGCGGGAGCTGCTCGGGGAGCCGTCGCGGCGGGACGCGACGAAGGAGCGGCCGAGTCTGCACGAGCACGACAAGGCGTGGCTGGCCGCCTCGCCCTTCTGCCTGGTCGCCACCTCGGACGCGGACGGCAACTGCGATGTCTCCCCCAAGGGCGACCCCGCCGGGTTCACGCTGGTCCTCGACGACACCACGATCGCCCTCCCGGAGCGGTCGGGGAACCGCAGGGCCGACGGCTTCCACAACATCCTGGCCAACCCGCACGTCGGCCTGGTCTATCTGATCCCGGGACGCGGCGACACGCTCCGCATCAACGGCCGCGCCCGGCTGGTCCGTGACGCCGCGTTCTTCGACGACATGATCGTGAAGGGCCACCGCCCGCAGTTCGCGCTCGTCGTCGACATCGAGGAGGTCTTCCACCACTGCTCGAAGTCGCTGCTGCGCTCCGCGCTCTGGAAGCACGAGGCCTGGAACCCGGACGCGGCGCCGTCCCGGGCCCGGATCGCGAAGAGCCTGGAACGCAAGGACGAGGAGCTGGCGGACCTGGAGGCCTACTACGGCCCCCGCTACGCCGACAACATCTACCGCTGATACCGCATGCGGAACGGCCGGCCCCCGGTGGTGAAGGGGCCGGCCGTCGCGCTGTCCGCTGTTCCGGTGCGTCAGTTGTGGCTGTGCAGCAGCTCGTTGAGGCCGCCCCACGAGCCGGTGCGCTGCAGGACCTCGACCGTGCCGGTGGTGGAGTTGCGGCGGAAGAGGATGTTGTCGGCTCCGGAGAGCTCCAGGGCCTTGACGATCCGGCCGTCCGGGAGCGTCACGCGGGTGCCGGCGGTGACGTACAGGCCGGCCTCGACGATGCAGTCGTCACCGAGCGCGATGCCGATGCCGGACTCGGCGCCGAGCAGGCAGCGCTCGCCGATGGAGACGACCTCCTTGCCGCCGCCGGAGAGGGTGCCCATGATCGACGCGCCGCCGCCGATGTCGGAACCGTTGCCGATGACGACGCCCTGCGAGATCCGGCCCTCGACCATGGAGGTGCCGAGCGTTCCGGCGTTGAAGTTGCAGAAGCCCTCGTGCATGACGGTGGTGCCCGCGGCGAGGTGGGCGCCGAGGCGGACACGGTCGGCGTCGGCGATACGGACGCCGGCGGGGGTGACGTAGTCCGTCATACGCGGGAACTTGTCGACGCCGTAGACGGAGAGGTGCAGGCCCTCACCGCGGGCGGCGAGGCGCGCGGCCTCGATCCCGGCGATCGGTACCGGGCCGATGGAGGTCCAGGCGACATTGGCGAGCAGCCCGAACAGGCCTTCCAGGTTCTGCCCGTTGGGGCGCACCAGACGGTGGCTGAGCAGGTGCAGGCGCAGGTAGGCGTCGTGCGCGTCGAGCGGCTTGTCGTCGGTCGAGGCGATGACGGTACGTACGGCGACGACCTCCACCCCGCGGCGCGGGTCCGGCCCGAGCGCCTTCGGCGCGGCGGCGCCCAGCAGCTCGGCGGCGCGCTCGGCGGTCAGCCGCTCGGTGCCGGCCGGACCGGGGTCGGCGACGAGCTCGGGGGCGGGGTACCAGGTGTCCAGGACCGTGCCGTCATCGGCGATGGTGGCAAGGCCGGCGGCAACGGCGCCGGTGGAGCGGTTAACGGTCGAAGCGGTCGTGTCAGTCATGCCTCGCACGCTAGCCGCTGGTCACGCCCGATGCCCAACCGGCCCGGCATGCGGAACCGGGTTTCCGCCGGAGGCGTCGTGGCCGAGGGTGCCGGGAGGAAGGCGGTCAGGTCTGGATCTCGCTCGGGACCGGCGACGGGGACGGTGACGAGGACGGTGACGAGGACGGCGAAGGGGACGGCGACGACACGAGTGCCTTGTCCATGGACCGCCGCTCCCGCGCCCCCGCCGTCAGCACCGCCGCCCCGGCCAGCGCGGCGAGCGCGCCGCACACCGGCCAGAGCAGCCCCGGCGCCGCCGAGTACAGCGCGCCGCCGAGCGGCGGGCCCAGGACGGCGCCGCTGATCGAGGCGCCGGCGTACAGGCTCTGGAAGCGGCCCTGGAGGTGCGCGGGCGAGCTGTCGGCGACATAGGCCGAGGCGGGGGTCTTGTAGAGGATCTCGCCGCCGGTGACCAGCAGCATCATGAGCACGGCGGTCGCGATGTACGCGCCGGCGGCGAGGCCGCCGAAGCCGGCTCCGACGAGGACCAGCCCGGCGCCGATGATCTTCAGGGGCGCGCGCTTGCGCAGCCCGACGGCGGCCGGCAGTTCCAGGCAGAGGATCAGACCGCCGTTGAGGGCGAGCAGCCAGCCGTAGACGCCGGTGCCGATGCCGTGGTCGGCGAGGAAGACCGGCAGGGTCGAGTACTGCTGCCGGTAGACGGTGTCGACGACGACGATCGCGGCGAGCAGGACGAGGACGGCGGGACGGGCGCGCAGCGCCGTCCACAGCCCGGGGGCGTCCGCCGGCACGGAGGCCCGGTGGCGGCGTGCGACGTGCGCCGGCAGGACGCGGGCCGCGTAGCCGGCGAAGGCCAGGGTGCCGAGGCCGTCGGCCACGAAGAGCCAGCCGTACGAGAAGTGCGCGGCGAGCAGCGCGCCGAGCGGCGGACCCACGGTGAAGCCGGCGTTGGCCGCGAAACGGTGGACGGCGAAGCCCTGCCGCCGCGCCCCCTCGGGTACGGAGACCGCGACGAGCGCGGCGTTCGCGGCGCGGACGGTGCCGCTCGCGTACTGGCACAGCGGCAGCACCAGGATCAGGGCGGGCGTCGGCAGGACGGGCAGCGCGACGAGTCCGAGGCCGGAGACGAACGCTCCGGCGAGCATGGTGCGGCGGTGGCCGTAGTGGTCCCCGAACCAGCCGCCGGTGAAGTTGCCTGCGACCAGACCGATACCGCCCGCGCCCGCGATGAGCCCGGCCTGCGGCACGCCGAGCCCGCGCTGACCGGTCAGGTACACGAAGAGGTACACGAAGGTGAAGCTGACGAGCATGTTGACGAACGTCCCCGCGGCCAGCAGCCACACGACCTTCGGTACGTCCCGTATCGCGCCGCCCCGTATCCCGCCGCCGCCCCGCGCCCCGCTCGCCATGCCGTCTCCCCACCCGAATGAGTTCCTTATGGGAACTGACCATGGCAGGATGGGACGCCACGGTCAACGGCGTATCCGGAACGGACCGGAGGACAGGGGGTGTCGCATGGCCCGGCGAACCGACCTCGGGGACGCGAACTGTGCCATCGCCCAGGCTCTGGACGTGGTCGGCGACTGGTGGACGCTGCTGATCGTCCGGGACTGCGCCCGCGGCGTGCACCGCTTCGACGAGCTGCAGCGCGAACTCGGCATGTCCCGCAAGGTGCTCGCCGAACGGCTGAAACTGCTGGTCGACGCCGGGGTGCTGGCCCGCGAGCCCTATCAGGAACGGCCGGTCCGCCACGAGTACCGGCTGACGCCGCGCGGCCGGGCGCTGCTGCCCGTGCTGGTCGCCCTCCAGGACTGGGGCGACGCCTGGATCCTCGGGGACGGAGAGCCCCCCGTCACCACCGCCACCGCGGCCGAGGGCTCCCGCGAGGCCGGACGCGTCCACGACCTGATCGGCACCCGGGTGCCGCGACTGACCCTTCCCGGGGCGGACGGCATGGCCCACGACCCGGTCGCGGACGCCGCGTTCACCGTCCTGTACTGCTTTCCCGGCGCGTACGCCCGCCCCGAGTCCTACCCTCCGGGGTGGGCCGGCATCCCGGGCGCGACGGGCTGCACCCTCGAATCGTGCACCTACCGCGACCGCCTCGCCGATTTCACCGCGGCGGGGGCCGCGGTGCACGGCGTCAGCGGCCAGCGCCCGGACGAGCAGCGCGCCTTCGCCGCCAAGGAGCGCCTGCGCTTCCCGCTCCTCTCGGACGCGGACCTCACCCTCACCGCCGCCCTCCGCCTCCCCACCTTCCGCGCCGGCGGCACCACCCGCCTCAAACGCCTCACCCTGGTCATCGACGCCGACCGCGTCATCCGCGAGGTGATCTACCCGATCACCGACATCACCCAGAGCATCGACACCGCCCTGACCACCGTCCGCACCCACAGCCGGCCCTGACACCGCACCGACCGGAGCGTCAGCCGAGCAGGCGGCCGAACATTTCGCGGGCGTAGGCGCGGTCGTAGGTGCCTCCGGTCAGGAGGACCTGGAGGCAGATGCCGTCGATGAGGGCGATCAGGGCGCGGGCGGTGGCCGGGTCGGTGTGGGTGGCGAGGAGGGTGGTGGCCTGGTCGACCCATTCCGCCGCGATGGGGCGGACCGCCTCGCGGCGCAGGGCCGCGAGGTAGAGGTCGTAGTCCAGCTCGATCAGGGTCCGGTCGCCCGAGAGCCACACCTCCAGCAGCCGGGACAGCTCGTCCGCGACAGCGGCCGGCGTGGCCGGTTCGACCCGGGATTCCAGCCCGTCCCCCGGCCCGGCTACCGGCCCTGGGCCCGGCTCTGAGCCCGGCCCGGCCCCCGGCCCGGAACTCGGATCCGCGAAGAGCGGGCTGTCCTTGATGGACTGGGCGAAGCCCTCGTTGGCCTGGCGGAGGGCGGCGACGAGCAGGTCGTCGAGGGTCGCGAAGTGGTACGTGGTCGAGCCGAGGGGGACGTCCGCCTCGGCGGCGACCGAGCGGTGGCTGAGCCCGGCGATGCCGCGTTCGCCGACCACCCGGATCGCGGCGTCGATGATGCGGCGGCGCCGGTCGGGGTCGTAGCGGCGGGCCATCAGTGCGACCCGCCGAGGTTGAGCACGATGACGCCCGCGATCACCAGCAGCACCCCGAGGACCTTCGCGGCGTTCGCCGCCTCCCCCAGGAAGACCATCCCGATCGCCGCGATCATCGCGGTGCCGACGCCCGCCCAGATCGCGTACGCGGTCCCGACCTCGACCGTCTTCAACGTCTGCGCGAGCAGCGCGAAGGCGATGACGTAGCCGGTGACCGTGATCGCCGACGGCCACAGCCTGCTGAAGCCGTCGCTGTACTTCATCGCGGTGGTTCCGAGTATCTCGGCGATGATGGCGCCGCCCAGCATGATGTACCCCATGTGTACCAGCGTACGCAACGATGCGTACGCCCGTACACATGAGTCGGAACCGGCGGCCGGGTCAGCTCACCGTGAACCAGGTCGCGCGGGACTTCTTCCACTCCGCGTGCGTGAGGTCCTTCGCGTCGGTGCCGTCGCCGTACAGGTCGGCCGAACCGTCGTCGGTGACGAGCTGCGCGCGGGCGCCCGGCACGGTCAGGTCCGGGACGTCCACGACGGCCTCCCAGCCGCCCGCGTCGGTGGTCGGCAACTGGACCCGCTGGACCGGGGCGTGGCCCGGGACGCCGTCCCACGAGTACAGCGCGTACGGGTCGCTGTTGTCGTCGGCGGCCCAGGAGCCGGCCACGATCAGATACTGGTCGGCGGCGTTCTTGCGGATGTCGCGGATGCTGAGGCCGCCCAGGTCGAGCTCGATCGGGGCGCCGAAGACGGCCTTGGTGCCGGTGATCACCTTGTCGATGTTGGTGACCGGCACGATCAGCGCCTTGCCGCCCGGCACGTGCGGGGCCAGCGGGGCGCGGAAGCCGATGTACGCGGTGGTGGTGCTGCCGGGCGCGAACTCCAGGCCCTCGACGTTGAACCCGTCGATCTGCTTGGGCACTTCGCCCGAGGCGGCGCCGGCCGCGAAGCCGTAGTGGTCGCCGTTGGCCTTGTCCCAGGCGATCAGGTCGGCGCGCAGGTCCTTGTACTTGCCGCCCAGCGCGAGCTGGGTGCTCGCGCCCGAGCCGGTCACCGTCGTGGTGAACAGCGTGGCGCGGTCGGGCTTGATCTCGCCGTCCTTGTTGTTGCCCAGCGAGCCGGTCCAGTAGATCGTGTTGCCGACCCGGGCCGCCGCCTCGATGTCGATCTCCTTGGAGACGCCGAGCGAGGAGCTGAAGTCCCAGGTGTGCACCGGCGCCCCGGATGCGGCGCGGTCGTACAGCCGCAGCGTGTTGGACTCGTCGTCGGCCACGACGGCGTAGCCGCCGCCGACGTCCACCGCGGCCGAGGCGTCACTCGAACCGGTGAAGTAGCGGGTGTCCGCCGCGAACTGGACCGCCGGCGAGGCCGCGTAGTGCAGCGTCTTGGTCGCGGTCTTGCCGCCGAGACCGGTGACCTTCAGCGTCAGATCGGTGTAGCCGGAGCCGTGCGCGGCCACCGCGACCCGGCGGGCCCCGCCGGTCCCCGTCACCGTGACGTCGCCCGTGCCCGCGACGGCGGACTTCGAGCTGGCCGAGGCGGCCACCGTGAGCGCCGAGGCGTCGGCGCCGCTCTGCGAGACCGTCGCGGTGACCACCGGGTCGCCGGTCGCACCGACGGCACCCGACAGGTACGCGGCGGACAGCGTGATGACCGGCGTGCCGTAGCTCGCGGCGTGCGCGGGGGCGGGAGCGGCGAGGCCCATGGCGCCCAGGGCGAGAGCCGCACCCGCGGCCAGACCGGCCCTGCGGACGGACGGGGAAACGTAAGGCTGCACGAGGAGTGCCCTTCGACGTCGCTGATGTCGTGGCAAACCCTCGGGCACGGCCGACAACGAGGGACCCCCGCAGGGCATACATCCGGCGAACAACGGCGGACGGCCCGCACGCGCGAGGCGTGCGGGCCGTCCGGTGGTACCGGTGGTGCGGTGCGTGCTCAGCCGATGTTGAAGCCGAGCGCGCGCAGCTGCTCGCGACCGTCGTCGCTGATCTTGTCCGGGCCCCACGGCGGCATCCAGACCCAGTTGATCTTGAGGTCGGCGACCAGTCCGTCGGTCGCCGAACGCGCCTGGTCCTCGATGACGTCGGTCAGCGGGCAGGCCGCCGAGGTGAGCGTCATGTCCAGCGTCGCGACGTTCGAGTCGTCGACGTGGATGCCGTAGATCAGGCCCAGGTTGACGACGTCGATGCCCAGCTCGGGGTCGACGACGTCGTACAGCGCCTCGCGGACCTCCTCCTCGGAAGCCGGCTTGGTGGTGACTGCGGACACGGCCTCGGCCTCGACCTCGGCCACTTCTGCGTTGTCGGTCATGCGGACTCCCTTTCGGACAGCGCCTGTGCGGTCGCGTCCTTCCACGCCATCCAGCTCAGCAGGGCGCACTTCACGCGCGCTGGGTACTTGGAGACACCGGCGAACGCGACAGCGTCCTCCAGCACCTCTTCCATCGCGTCGTCCGGCTCCAGCTTGCCCTTGGACTGCATCAGCTCCAGGAAGACCTCCTGGACCTTCATCGCCTCGTCCAGCTCGCGCCCGACCACCAGCTCGTTCATCACCGAGGCGCTGGCCTGGCTGATCGAGCAGCCCTGGCCCTCGTAGGAGACGTCCACGATCTTCGAGCCGTCGAGCTTGACCCGCAGCGTGATCTCGTCGCCGCACGTCGGATTGACGTGGTGCACCTCGGCGTCACCGTCGCGCAGGCCACGCCCGTGCGGGTGCTTGTAGTGGTCCAGGATCACTTCCTGGTACATCGAATCCAGCTTCACCAGTCAGCCCTCACCCGAAGAAGTTCCGTACGTGCTCCAGTCCCTCGACGAGGGCGTCTACCTCCGCGGGGGTGGAGTACAGATAGAACGACGCCCGCGTGGTCGCGGGAATTCCGTAGCGCAGGCAGACCGGGCGCGCGCAGTGGTGTCCGACGCGGACCGCGATGCCCTGTTCGTCCAGTACCTGGCCCACATCGTGCGGGTGGATGTCACCCAGCACGAACGAGATCGCGGCGCCCCGGTCCTCGGCCGTCGTCGGGCCGATGATCCGCAGGTCCGGGACCTCCAGCAGGCGCTTCACCGCGTATTCGGTGATGGCGTGCTCATGGGCCTCGATCTTGTCCATACCGATCGCGGTCAGATAGTCCACGGCCGCGCCCAGCCCGACCGCCTGCGCGATCGGCGGGGTGCCGGCCTCGAACTTGTGCGGCGCCGGGGCGTACGTCGAGGAGTGCATCGAGACGGTTTCGATCATCTCGCCGCCGCCGAGGAACGGCGGCAGGTCCTCGAGCAGCTCCTGGCGGCCCCACAGCACGCCGATGCCGGTCGGGCCGCACATCTTGTGGCCGGTGAAGGCCACGAAGTCGGCGCCGAGCGCCTGCACGTCGAGCGGCATGTGCGGCGCGGCCTGCGAGGCGTCGATGAGGACCAGTGCGCCGACGTCCTGGGCACGCCGGACGATCGCGTCGACCGGGTTGATGGTGCCCATGATGTTGGAGACCAGGGTGAACGAGACGATCTTCGTCTTCTCGGTGATCACCTGGTCGATGTCGGAGAGGTCGAGCCGGCCGTCGTCGGTCAGCCCGAACCACTTCAGCTTCGCACCGGTGCGCTGCGAGAGCAGCTGCCACGGAACGATGTTGGAGTGGTGCTCCATCTCCGTGATCACTATCTCGGTCTCGCGGTCCACCCGGTAGGGCTCGTCGGCCCACCCCAGCATGTTCGCGACGAGGTTGAGTGACTCCGAGGCGTTCTTGGTGAAGATCACCTCGTCACGGCTCGGCGCGTTGATGAACGCGGCGACCTTGTCGCGCGCGCCCTCGTAGAGCGCCGTGGCCTCCTCGGCGAGCACATGCACGCCACGGTGGACGTTGGCGTTGTGCTGCTCGTAGTACGCGTTCAGCGCGTCGAGCACCTGGCGCGGCTTCTGCGAGGTCGCAGCGTTGTCCAGGTACACGATCTTCTTGCCGTCGTGGACCATGCGGTCCAGGATCGGGAAGTCCTTGCGGATCGCCTCGGTGTCGAGGAGGCCATGCAGTGGTGTCACGCGGAAGCGCCGCCCTTCGTGCTGTATGCCTCGTAGCCCTCGTTCTCCAGCTTGTCGGCCAGCTCGGCGCCGCCGGACTCGGCGATGCGGCCGTTCGAGAAGACGTGAACGAAGTCGGGCTTGATGTAGCGCAGGATGCGGGTGTAGTGGGTGATCAGCAGCGTGCCGACCTCACCGGTCTCGCGGACGCGGTTGACGCCCTCGGAGACCTGGCGCAGCGCGTCGACGTCCAGACCGGAGTCCGTCTCGTCCAGGATCGCGATCTTCGGCTTGAGAAGCTCCAGCTGGAGGATCTCGTGGCGCTTCTTCTCACCGCCGGAGAAGCCCTCGTTGACGTTGCGCTCGGCGAAGGCCGGGTCCATCTGGAGCTGCTCCATCGCGGACTTGACCTCCTTGACCCAGGTGCGGAGCTTGGGAGCTTCGCCGCGGATCGCGGTGGCCGAGGTGCGCAGGAAGTTGGAGACCGAGACTCCGGGGACCTCGACCGGGTACTGCATGGCGAGGAACAGGCCGGCGCGGGCGCGCTCGTCGACGGTCATCGCGAGGATGTCCTCGCCGTCGAGCGTGACGGTGCCACTGGTGATCGTGTACTTCGGGTGGCCGGCCACCGAGTAGGCCAGGGTGGACTTGCCGGAGCCGTTGGGGCCCATGATGGCGTGCGTCTCGCCCTGCTTCACGGTCAGGTCGACGCCGCGGAGGATCTCGCGGGGGCCGTTCTCGGCCTCGACGGAGACGTGCAGGTCGTGGATCTCAAGCGTTGCCATGGGTGCCTCAGGACTCCTGGGTGACGGAGACGAGCACGTCGTCGCCGATGATCTTTACGGGGTATACGGGTACGGGTCGCGTCGCGGGCAGCCCGGACGGCTTGCCGGTACGCAGGTCGAAGCTGGAGCCGTGCAGCCAGCACTCGATCTGGCAGTCCTCGACCTCGCCCTCCGAGAGGGAGACGTTCGCGTGCGAGCAGATGTCGTTGATCGCGAACACCTCGCCCTCGGTGCGCACCACGGACACCGGCGTACTGCCGATCTCGACGCGCTTGGGCGTGTCGTCCTCCAGCTCGCTCAGCGAGCAGGCGATGACGAAACCTTGGGCATCCTGGGCCGTGGCCATCAGACGGACGCCTCCAGCTCCGCGTCGATCTTCGCCATCAGGCGCTCTTCGAGGTCGGGCAGACCGATCTGCTGGACGAGCTCGCCGAAGAAGCCGCGCACGACCAGCCGGCGGGCCTCGATGGTCGGGATGCCGCGGGACATGAGGTAGAAGAGCTGCTCGTCGTCGAAGCGGCCGGTCGCCGAGGCGTGGCCGGCACCGGCGATCTCGCCGGTCTCGATCTCCAGGTTCGGGACCGAGTCGACCCGCGCGCCGTCCGTGAGGATCAGGTTGCGGTTGAGCTCGTAGGTGTCGGTGCCCTCGGCGGCGGCGCGGATGAGGACGTCGCCGATCCAGATCGCGTGCGCGTCCTTGCCCTGCAGCGCGCCCTTGTACGTGACGTTGCTGCGGCAGTGCGGCGTGTCGTGGTCGATGAAGAGCCGGTGCTCCTGGTGCTGGCCCTCGTCGGTGAAGTACAGGCCGAACAGTTCGGCGTCGCCGCCCGGGGCACCGTAGATGACCCGCGGGTGCAGCCGGACCAGGTCGCCGCCGAAGGTGACGATCACGGACTTGAAGCGGGCGTCGCGGCCGACCAGCGCGGTGTGCTGGGCGACATGCACCGCACTGTCGTCCCAGTCCTGGACCGAGACGACGGTGAGCTTGGCGCCGTCGCCGATCAGGTACTCGACGTTGGCGGCGAGCGTGGCGTCACCGGTGTGGTCGATGACCACGACCGCCTCGGCGAAGGCACCGATCTCGATGACCTGGTGGCCGTAGGCGGTGCCGCCCTCGCCGTGCACAGCGATCCGGACCGGCTCGGTGAGCACGAGGTCCTTGGGGATCGAGACGACCGAGGCCTTCTCGAAGGAGCTGAACGCCTGGGCCACGACCCGGTCCGCGGGCTTGCCGGCCTTGCCGACGCGGGCGTCGGTGCGGTCCACCGTCTCGACGGTGACGCCCTCGGGGGCGGTCACGTCGACCCGGAGGCCGCCGTTCGCCTTCGCGGTGCCGTCGTGCAGGCCGCGCAGCCGCTCCAGGGGAGTGAAACGCCACTCCTCCTCGCGACCGTGCGGCACCGGGAAGTCGGCCACGTCGTAGGACGGCGCGGCGCTGACCCGGGCATCGGCGGGGTGACCCACCGTGATGGCACCTTCGGTGGTGCTGCCGGCAGGGATGTTGTCAGCCATGGCTTGTCGTACTGCTCTCTTTCTGGATGAACGTCGTCGCGTCGCTGGTGGACAGGCCGTCGGACCGTACGGGTGCGCTCGCGCACCCGTACGGTGACGTCGTACTAGCCGACGGAGCCTTCCATCTGCAGCTCGATCAGGCGGTTCAGCTCCAGCGCGTACTCCATCGGCAGCTCACGCGCGATCGGCTCAACGAAGCCGCGCACGATCATCGCCATCGCCTCGAACTCCGTCATACCGCGGCTCATCAGGTAGAAGAGCTGGTCGTCGGAGACCTTGGAGACGGTCGCCTCGTGGCCCATGGAGACATCGTCCTCACGGACGTCCACGTACGGGTACGTGTCCGAGCGGGAGATCGTGTCGACGAGCAGGGCGTCACAGAGCACGTTGGACTTGGCTCCGGCCGCGCCCTCGCCGATCTCGATGAGACCGCGGTAGGAGGTACGGCCGCCGCCACGCGCCACGGACTTGGAGACGATGTTGGACGACGTGTTCGGCGCCATGTGCACCATCTTCGCGCCGGCGTCCTGGTGCTGGCCCTCGCCCGCGAAGGCGATGGACAGGGTCTCGCCCTTGGCGTGCTCGCCCATCAGGTAGACGGCCGGGTACTTCATGGTCACCTTGGAGCCGATGTTGCCGTCGACCCACTCCATCGTGGCGCCCTCGTAGGCGACCGCGCGCTTGGTGACCAGGTTGTAGACGTTGTTCGACCAATTCTGGATGGTCGTGTAGCGGCAGCGGCCGCCCTTCTTCACGATGATCTCGACCACGGCGCTGTGCAGCGAGTCCGAGGAGTAGATCGGCGCGGTGCAGCCCTCGACGTAGTGGACGTAGGCGTCCTCGTCGACGATGATCAGCGTCCGCTCGAACTGGCCCATGTTCTCCGTGTTGATACGGAAGTAGGCCTGCAGCGGGATGTCGACATGCACGCCCTTGGGGACGTAGATGAACGATCCGCCGGACCACACGGCCGAGTTCAGCGAGGCGAACTTGTTGTCGCCCACCGGGATGACGGTGCCGAAGTACTCCTGGAACATCTCCGGGTACTGCTTCAGCGCCGTGTCGGTGTCGAGGAAGATGACGCCCTGCTCCTCCAGGTCCTCACGGATCTGGTGGTAGACGACCTCGGACTCGTACTGGGCGGCGACACCGGCGACGAGACGCTGCTTCTCGGCCTCCGGGATGCCCAGCCGGTCATAGGTGTTCTTGATGTCCTCGGGCAGGTCCTCCCAGGAAGCGGCCTGCTTCTCGGTGGAGCGCACGAAATACTTGATGTTGTCGAAATCGATGCCGCTGAGGTCCGAGCCCCAGGTCGGCATGGGCTTCTTGCCGAACAGTTTCAGACCCTTGAGCCGCAGCTTCAGCATCCACTCCGGCTCGGATTTCTTCGCGGAGATGTCGCGCACGACATCCTCGTTGATTCCACGCCGGGCGTTGGTACCGGCGGCGTCCGAGTCGGACCAGCCGAACTCGTACGTGCCCAGCCCATCGAGTTCCGGGTGCGTGGTCTCCGTGGGAGCAGTCATGCGGGGTTCCTCCCGGCCGTACTGGCGGATGCGTTATTCACTGCGGTATTGGTATTCACTGCGGTACCGGCCTGCTGTTTTTGCTGGTGTTGCGGGTGCTGCGGGATGTACGTCGTGCAGACGCCGTCGCCGTGGGCGATGGTGGCCAGCCGCTGGACGTGGGTTCCCAGCACGTGGGAGAAGACCTCGGCCTCCGCCTCGCACAGCTGCGGGAACTCCTCGGCGATGTGCGCCACCGGGCAGTGGTGCTGGCACAGCTGCTCGCCGGCGGGCTCCCGCGCGCCGGAGACGGCCGACGCACTGCGGGTGGTAGCAGCGTACCCGTCCTCACTCAAGGCCTTGGCGAGCGCCTGGGTGCGCTGGGCGGGGTCCGCCGCCTCGACGGCGGCACGGTAGCGGTCCGCCTGCTTGGCGACCCGGGCCCGGGCGAACGCGGTGACCGCGGCATCGCCCGTCTCCCCGCCGCCGGCGGACTGCGCGATCCAGCGCAGCGCGTCGGCCGCGATCTGGTCGTAGGCCTGGTCGAAGGCGTCGCGCCCGCAGTCGGTGAGCGAGAAGACCTTGGCGGGGCGTCCTCGGGTGCGTGCCCCGTAGACCCGCTGCTCACGCGGCTCGACGATGTTCTCCGCGACGAGATGGTCCAGGTGGCGGCGGACGGCGGCCTGGGTGAGGCCCAGCCGCTCCGCCAGGTCGGCGGTGGTCGAAGGACCGTGGTCCAGGATCGACCGGGCGACCCGGTTGCGGGTACTCCGCTCCCCGGTCGTCTGCTCCTCCTGGGCCGCGCCGACGTTTTTCACAACTTCATTGTTGCGTAATTCATCGGGCCCCGGCAACCCATGCCGGATTCCACTCCCGGTGGAGTTCGTCACTTAGGCAAACCTAAGTTGACCTGCGGAATTACTGAATCAAGATCTTTTCCCCGCGCATTCCGTCCGGCCGCCGGGCGTCCCGCCCCGGGCGGGTTCAGGGCACCGACCGGCGCTCCTTAGACTCACAGGCATGCGAAGCGGCAGCACCAGTCAGTCACCGGCGGTCGAGATCGCCGGCCTGGTCAAGCGGTACGGCGACAAGTCCGCGGTGGACGGTCTGGACCTGACGGTGGCGGCCGGTTCGGTGACCGCCGTGCTCGGGCCGAACGGCGCGGGCAAGACCACCACCGTCGAAACCTGTGAGGGCTACCGGCGCGCCGACGCCGGGAGCGTCCGGGTGCTGGGCCTCGACCCGGCCACCGAGGGCGCCGCCCTGCGGCCGCGCATCGGAGTGATGCTGCAGTCCGGGGGCGTGTACCCGGGGGCGCGCGCCGAGGAGATGCTGCGGCACACCGCCGCGCTGCACGCCCGCCCGGTGGATCCCGCGCTGCTCATCGAGCGGCTCGGCCTGGAGTCCTGCGGCCGCACCCCGTACCGCCGGCTGTCCGGCGGCCAGCAGCAGCGGCTCGCGCTCGCCATGGCCGTCGTCGGCCGGCCGGAACTGGTCTTCCTCGACGAGCCCACCGCCGGGCTCGACCCGCAGGCCCGCCGCGCCACCTGGGATCTCGTACGGGAGCTGCGCGCCGACGGGGTCACCGTCGTCCTCACCACCCACTTCATGGACGAGGCGGAACAGCTCGCCGACCAGGTCGTGATCATCGACCACGGCCGGTCCATCGCCCACGGCACCCCCGAGGAGCTGTGCCGGGGCGGCGCCGAGAACACCCTGCGCTTCACCGGCCGCCCCGGCCTCGACCTCGTCTCGCTGCTCAAGGCGCTGCCGGACGGCACCGCGGCGGCCGAGCTGACGCAGGGCAGCTACCGGATCGAGGGCGCCGTCGATCCCCAGCTGCTCGCCACCGTCACCTCCTGGTGCGCGCAGCACGGCGTCATGCCGGACCGGCTGGCGGTCGAGCGCCGCACCCTTGAGGACGTTTTCCTGGACCTGACCGGCAAGGAGCTGCGCGCGTGACGACGGCAGAGAACACGGCGGCGGACACCGCATCCGGGGCCGGCGGAACATTCGTTCCCGACCCGGGCGCGGCGCCGCTGTCCCGCATGATCGGCGCGCAGACGGCGTTCGAGACGAAGATGCTGCTGCGCAACGGTGAGCAGCTGCTGCTGACCGTCGTGATCCCGGCACTGCTGCTCGTCCTGTTCAGCGCCGTCCCGATCGTCGACACAGGTTCCGGCAAGGCCGTCGACTTCCTGGCTCCCGGCGTCCTGGCGCTCGCCGTGATGTCCACCGCGTTCACCGGCCAGGCCATCGCGACCGGCTTCGAGCGGCGTTACGGCGTGCTGAAGCGGCTCGGCGCCTCGCCGCTGCCGCGCTGGGCGCTGATGGCCGCGAAGACCGGCTCGGTGCTGGTCACCGAGGTGCTGCAGATCGTGCTGCTGACGGCGATCGCGTTCGCGCTGGGCTGGTCGCCGCACGGAAACCCGCTCTTCGTGGTGCTGTTGCTCGTGCTGGGCACCGCCGCCTTCTCCGGGCTCGGCCTGCTGATGGCCGGCACCCTCAAGGCGGAGGCGACGCTCGCCGCCGCGAACCTCGTCTTCCTGCTGCTGCTGGTCGGCGGCGGGATCATCGTGCCGCTGGACAGGTTCCCGGGCGCGGCGCAGGACGTGCTGCGGCTGCTGCCGGTCTCCGCCCTGTCCGACGGCCTGCGCGACGTGCTGCGGGACGGCGCGGGCATGCCCTGGGGCAATCTCGCGATCCTGCTGGTGTGGGCGGTCGTGGGGCTCGGCGCGGCGGCGCGCTTCTTCAAGTGGGAGTGACGGGCCCGCCGGAAGGGCTCCTCAGCCCGGCATGATGCAGTCGACGAAGCGGGCGAACTTCTTGTCGTGCGAGCCCGCGGCGACGAACGCGTCCGCGGCGTGGTCCACGATCCGGCACATGTCGTAGCGGACGCTGGTCGGCAGCTGCGCACCGGCCGTGGGCCGGTACTGGTGGGCCCCGGAGAGCTGGCACATGTCGTACCGCACCAGCGGGCCGCTCGCGCCGATGTTGTAGCGGTGCGCGGTGAGGCCGTCCGAGTACTGCTTGTACGACTGGGACGTGTCGTCGCAGTCGTTGAAGTGGACCGTGCCGCTGTTCCACTCGCAGTCGATGACCACGACCGCGGGGTCGCGTATCTCGAAGCGGATGTCCTCGGCGTGGAAGCGCTGCACGGAGTCGAAGTGCGAGGCGCGCGGGAAACGGAAGAAGGCGCTCTCGAACCCGTACTCCGGATGGGGCGTGGGGCGGCGGCCGGTGATGATGTAGCTGCCGCTGCGGCAGGTGATCGAGCCCCCGTAGGGGAACTCCAGGAAGTTGCCCCAGTCGTAGGTGACCGTCATGTCGGTGAACCAGTAGTTGAGGAACTGGTCCTGCTGCTCGCGCTTCTCCGACCGCTTGGAGAGCCCGGAGTACAGGAACGCCTTGCGGTAGGCGCCGCCCACCCGGCAGGCCTCCCAGCGCATCTCCGAGTTGTTGTTGCTGCCGTCCAGGGCGAGGCCGTACTCCCACTCCCCCATCCACTCGCACTCGGAGAAGCGGTAGTTCTGGGCCCAGCCGGTGGAGTACGAGGAGAAGAACGAGGCGCCGGGCGTGCCCGAGGTGAAGCGCAGCCCCTCGAACGAGATGTTGCTCCACATGTTGTTGTTGCGGCACAGGTAGGCGTCCTTGGCCGACTTCGGCGCGAAGACGATCTCGCTGATCCGCATCCCGGCGCCCCGGAACCGCAGGCCGCTCGCGCGCTTGTCCGCCTTGTCGCCGGCGAGCAGCGCGCCCGGCTTCGTGACCAGGTACACCCCCGGCGGCACGTCGATCACGGTGTGCCCCACACCGCCCGAGATCCGCGACTCGGCGTACGCGTACGCGGCGGCGAAGGCCGCGCTGTCGTCCGTCTTTCCGTCGCCCTTGGCCCCGAAGTCCGCCATGACGTCCGCCACACCGGGACGGTCGGCGTTCCCCGACGCCGCCGCGGGCGCGTTCCACTCCCCGCTCGCGTATCCCGCGATGCCCGCCCCCGCGACCACCGCGGCGCCCCCGTAGAGCATTCTCCGCCGGTTGACCGAACCGCTCTTGTCGGTTGTCATATTTCCCCCAGTCGCGGTTTCTCCGCTCGATGTTAAGTGTGCCGGGCGCCTCCTGACCCCCTCGTGAAAAGTTGCACAAGCTGCCGCTTACGATGGGCGCGTGCCGAAGTTGCCCGAAGTCGCCCGTAATCCGCTCGCCCGCATCGCCCGCCGCTGGACCCCGTCCCCGGTGACGGTCCAGCGGGCCTGCGCGGCCGCCCTCGCGATGGCCGTGGTCATCGTGGTGACCGGCGGCGCGGTGCGGCTGACCAGCTCGGGGCTCGGCTGCCCGACCTGGCCCAAGTGCACCGACCAGAGCCTGACGGCCACCAGCGAGATGGGCTTCCACGGCGCCATCGAGTTCACCAACCGGATGCTGACGTACGTGCTGTGCGCGGCGGTCGGCTGGGCGATCATCGCGGTGCGCTCGCAGAAGCCGTGGCGGCGCAGCCTGACCCGGCTCGGCTGGGCCCAGTTCTGGGTGGTCATGGGCAACGCGGTACTCGGCGGCATCACGGTGCTGACCGGCCTCAACCCTTATGTCGTCTCGGGGCACTTCCTGCTCTCCAGCGCGCTGATCACGGTCGCCGTGGTGACCTGGCAGCGGGCCCGCGAGGGCGACGGGGCGGCGCGCCCGCTGGTGGGCCGGCCGGTGCAGCAGCTGGCCTGGGTGCTGACCGTCGGCTGCGCGCTGCTGATCGCGGTGGGCACCGTCGTGACCGGCGCCGGGCCGCACGCGGGCGACTCCACCGAGGTGCACCGCATCCCCATCGACTGGAAGACCGTCGCGCAGCTGCACGCCGACCTCGCCTGGGTCGTGGTGGCCCTCACGCTCGCGCTGTGGTTCGTGCTGCGCGCCGTGGACGCGCCGGCCGGGCCGAAGGCCCGTACCCGGGACCTGTTCCTCGTCCTGCTGGCGCAGGGCGTCATCGGCTATGTGCAGTACTTCACGCACCTGCCGGAGGTGCTGGTCGGGCTGCACATGCTCGGCTCGGCACTGATCTGGATCGGGGTGCTGCGGGTCGCGCTGTCGATGCGCGAGCGCCCGTCGGCGCAGCCCGGCATCCCGGGCCCGGCGCAGTCCGGCTCAGCGCTCGCGTCCACGGCCTGACCCGGCGCGGTCCGCGTGCCGCTCCAGTCCGTAGACCCGCCGCGCGTTCCCCGCGACGATCATGCCCGCGACGCGCCGCGCGTCGGACGGCGTCCAGGCACCGTCGGCCACCCGGTCGGTGAGCAGCCGCTCCAGCGCCTCGCGGAAGAACCGGACCCCGGTCACGTACAGCTCGGGCAGCGCGTACGCCCCGGTCGAGAAGAGCACCTTGCCGAAGGGCGCCAGTTCCAGCGTCCCGGCCAGCGCCGGGGCCGCCGGCGCGGAGCCGATGTCCGTGTAGACGTGCGCGAACGCGGCCGCCAGCCGGGCGACCGGCCGGTGGTTCGGGAATCCCCGTAAGAGCACCACGTCGGTGCCGAGACCCGCGGTGGCGCGCAGAAAGCCGGTGAGCCGCAGCGGGTCGGCGCCCGCGGGGCCGCGGATCTGCAACGGCAGACCGGTCGCGACGGCGTTCCACACCAGATGGCGCAGCAGCACCGGATCGTCGAGCGGTTCGCCGGCCGTACGACCCGCCAGCCAGGCGCCGGCCGCGCGCCGTACCAGGCGGGCGTCGGGCGGCCCGGCCGGGAAGCCGGGCGGACAGGTGTCGGCCACCGAGAACGCGACGGCCGTCCGGGCCGCTCCGTGCACCGCCTCGGCGACATTGGTGAGGAACGCACCCGTGGTCCCCGAGGTGTCGGCGACCTGCTGCGCCAGCGGTTCCAGCCGGACGATCTCGTACGCCGCGGCGGCCGCGGCCGCGCCCAGTTCCTTGGGCGAGGTGAGGTCGGGGGCCTGTGCGGCGGGCATCGGACCGGCGGCGCCGTCCCAGGCCCCGGCTCCCACGGCGGCGTCCACCAGATGGGCGCCGATCCCGGTGCCCCGCAACAGCAGCCGGGTGGCCTCGTACGCGCCCAGCTCCCGGCGTCCTGCCAGGTAGTGCGCGGGGGTGCAGTGCGGTTCCAGTCCGAGGAGGGGCGGGCACCAGCGGCGCACGGCGAAGCCGGCGGGACTGTCGAAGAGCGTGGTGCCGGGCGCGGCGGCCCCCGTGAGGAGCGCCTCGAACGAGCCGAGGCCCAGCTCCCCGGGGACGACCCCGTGGCAGTGCGCGTCCACCCAAGGTGGCAGCTCCAGCATCACTGACTCCTCGCACCGCCGGCCGGGACCGTTTCCCATGGTCCCTAACGGGCGGGCGGGGCGTCAGGTGTTGCTGGGACCGCCGATCTGGATTCCGGCCATTCGCGACCATTCGTACGGGCCGGTGCGCACCTTGGCGGCGAATTCGCCGTCGAAGTCCTCGTGGACGGTGACTCCGGCGCGCTCGACGGCCGCGACGGCCATGGCGTACGTCGGGGCCACCAGGTCGCCCCATTCGCCGTTCTCGCCGACGAGGACGATCCGGGCGCCGATCTCACCGATGTAGGCGATGTTCGCCTCGGCGCCGCCGCCGTGGCTCTTGGCGAAGGCACCGATCTGCTTCGCCAGCCTGGCGGTGCGGCGCTCGGCGCGCGGGTCCGCCTTCGGAGTCTCTTCCACGGTGTTCTGCGCGGTCTCAGCCATGAGGCAGATGCTACCCGTCGGTAATCAGTGAAGGAAAGGATCCACGGCCACGACGACGAAGAGCAGCGACAGATAGGTGATGGACCAGTGGAACAGCCGCATCTCCTTGAGCTTCGCGCCGCTGACCCCGGCCTTCGCCCGGCTGTGGAGGCCGTGCGCCTCCTTGAGCCACATCGCGCCGAGCAGCACCGCGGCCACCGGGTACAGCCAGGAGGTCTCGCCCAGCGGCCACCACAGGGCCAGCGAGACGATCACCATGGCCCAGCTGTAGATGACGATCTGCCGCGCGACCACCAGGTTGCCGGCCACGACCGGCAGCATCGGCACGCCCACCCGCTCGTAGTCGTCCTTGACCTTCATCGACAGCGGCCAGTAGTGCGGCGGCGTCCACAGGAAGATCACCAGGAAGAGGACCAGAGCGGCCCACGAGACGGAGTTCGTGACCGCGGACCAGCCGATGAACACCGGCATGCAGCCCGCGATGCCGCCCCACACGATGTTCTGCGCGGTGCGGCGCTTGAGGCCGAGCGTGTACACGAAGACATAGAAGAGGATGGCCGTCAGCGACAGCGCCGCCGAGAGCGTGTTGACCAGGACCGCGAACCAGACGGTGGAGACCACCGAGAGCGTGATGCCGAAGATCAGCCCCTCGCGCGGCGACACCATGCCGGTGACCAGCGGACGCTGCTCGGTGCGGTGCATCAGCGCGTCGATGTCGCGGTCGATGTACATGTTGAGCGCGTTGGCACCGCCCGCCGACAGATAGCCGCCCACGACGGTCGTCAGCACCAGCCACAGATCGGGGACGCCACCCGCCGCCAGGAACATCACCGGAACGGTCGTGATGAGCAGCAGTTCGATAATGCGTGGCTTGGTCAGCGCCACGAACGCCATGACACGAGCCGCGAACGGCCGCTGTCCGGTGCTCGTCCCGATGACCCCTGCGGGTCGGGATTCGACGGCCGTCACAAACACCCCTGGAGAGGATTAAGTCCAGCAAGTCCCGGTCCCAGACGTGAAGGTCCGGTAAGTCCTTGCGCGTACCACGCCACTGTAGACGTACGGAATACTCCGCCTGCCCCGGGGGGTGACCCGTGTTGCCGCCCGTCCTTCGCCAGGTGTTCAGGAGGCGAACGCGGCCGGGCCGGGGCAGGCTGTCAGTATCCCGGCATGCCGGGAATGGCCCAGCCACGGTCCTGGTTGCCCGGAGTGCCGCCGGGAACGCTGCCCGGAGCCGCGCTCCGGGTGTCGTCCCGAGGGTCGAACGCTCGAAAAGGTGCACGCGCCTGCGGCGGTAGGCTCGACAACGCCGGGTAGGCGCCACGTCACCGGCATTTCGACATGTGGAGAGGAGCCCTGAACCAGGGTGAGCAGCAAGCCGACCACCACAGACCTTGAGTGGACCGATCTGGACAAGCGGGCCGTTGATACCGCTCGTGTCCTGGCCATGGATTCCGTGCAGAAGGTCGGCAACGGCCATCCCGGCACGGCCATGAGCCTCGCGCCCGCCGCGTACCTGTTGTTCCAGAAGCTGATGCGGCACGATCCGTCGGATCCCGACTGGACCGGCCGTGACCGCTTCGTCCTCTCGGCCGGGCACTCCAGCCTGACGCTCTACACCCAGCTCTACCTTTCCGGGTATGGCCTGGAACTGGACGATCTGAAGGCGTTCCGCACCTGGGGCAGCAAGACCCCCGGCCACCCGGAGCACGGCCACACGGTCGGCGTGGAGACCACGACCGGTCCGCTCGGCCAGGGCATCGCCAACGGCGTCGGCATGGCCATGGCGGCCCGCTACGAGCGCGGCCTGTTCGACCCGGACGCGGCGGCGGGCACCTCCCCGTTCGACCACACCATCTGGGTCATCGCCGGCGACGGCTGCCTGCAGGAGGGTGTCTCCGCCGAGGCGTCCTCGCTCGCCGGGCACCAGAAGCTCGGCAACCTCGTGCTGCTGTGGGACGACAACCACATCTCCATCGAGGGCGACACCGAGACGGCCGTCAGCGAGGACACCCTCAAGCGCTACGAGGCGTACGGCTGGCACGTCCAGCGCGTCGAGCAGCTGCCCGACGGCGACCTGGACCCGAAGGCCCTGTACAAGGCGCTGAAGGCGGCCCAGGCCGAGACCTCGCGGCCCTCGTTCATCGCGGCCCGCTCGATCATCGCCTGGCCGGCCCCGCACGCGCAGAACACCGAGGCCGCGCACGGCTCGGCGCTGGGTGACGCGGAGGTCGCCGCGACCAAGAAGGTGCTGGGCTTCGACCCGGCGAAGACCTTCGAGGTCGACGACGCGGTGCTGTCGCACGCCCGTGAGGTGGCCGACCGCGGCCGCGAGGCGCACGCCGTCTGGAACAAGCAGTTCCAGGAGTGGCGCGACGCCAACCCGGAGCGCTCGGCCGACTTCGACCGGATCGCCGCGGGCGAGCTGCCCGACGGCTGGGAGAAGGCACTGCCGTCCTTCGAGACCGGCAATAGCCTCGCGACCCGTGCCGCCTCCGGCAAGGTCCTGCAGGCGCTCGGCGCGGTCGTACCGGAGCTGTGGGGCGGCTCGGCCGACCTCGCGGGCTCCAACAACACCACGATCGACAGCGGCTCGTCCTTCCTACCGGTGGGCAACCCGCTGCCGGGCGCCGACCCGTACGGCCGCACGGTGCACTACGGCATCCGCGAGCACGCCATGGGCTCGACGATGAACGGCATCGCGCTGCACGGCAACACCCGCATCTACGGCGGCACCTTCCTGGTGTTCTCCGACTACATGCGCCCCGCCGTGCGACTGGCCGCGCTCATGCAGCTGCCCGTCACGTACGTGTGGACGCACGACTCCGTCGGCCTCGGCGAGGACGGCCCGACGCACCAGCCGGTCGAGCACCTGGCCGTGCTGCGCGCGATCCCGGGCCTGAACATCGTCCGTCCGGCCGACGCCAACGAGACGGCGATCGTCTGGCGCGAGATCCTCAAGCGCCACGACTCCAAGCCCGCTCCGCACGGCCTGGCGCTCACCCGCCAGGGTGTGCCCACGTACGCGCCGAACGAGCACGCGGCCAAGGGCGGCTACGTGCTGTTCGACTCCGAGGGCGGCCGTCCGCAGGTCATCCTCATCGCCACCGGCTCCGAGGTGCAGCTGGCCGTCGAGGCCCGCGACGCGCTGCAGGCCGACGGGATCCCGACGCGGGTCGTCTCGATGCCGTCCGTCGAGTGGTTCGAGGAGCAGGACATGGCGTACCGCGACAGCGTGCTGCTCCCGGACGTCCACGCCCGGGTCGCCGTCGAGGCCGGTATCGGCCTGACGTGGCACCGCTACATCGGCGCCCAGGGCCGGATCATCAGCCTGGAGCACTTCGGTGCCTCGGCCGATGCCAAGGTCCTCTTCCGTGAGTTCGGCTTCACCGCCGAAGCCGTCGCCAATGCCGCCCGGGAATCCCTCGACGCCGTCGACAAGGCAACCCGCTGACGACCCGCACCCGACCAGTAGGAGATGTAATTTCCATGACAGACGCACTCAAGCGCCTCTCCGACGAAGGCGTCGCGATCTGGCTGGACGACCTGTCCCGCAAGCGGATCACGTCCGGGAACCTGGCCGAGCTGATCGACCAGCAGCACGTCGTGGGCGTCACCACCAACCCGTCGATCTTCCAGAAGGCGATCGTCGGCGGCGAGGGCTACGAGAGCCAGCTCACCGACCTCGCGGTCCGCAAGGTCACGGTCGAAGAGGCCATCCGGATGGTCACCACGGCGGACGTCCGCGACGCCGCCGACATCCTGCGGCCGGTCTTCGACCGCACCGAGGGCCAGGACGGCCGGGTCTCCATCGAGGTGGACCCGCGGCTGGCGCACAGCACCGCGGCCACCATCGCCGAGGCCAAGCAGCTCGCCTGGCTCGTCGACCGGCCGAACACCCTCATCAAGATCCCGGCGACCAAGGCCGGCCTGCCGGCGATCACCGAGGTCATCGGCCGGGGCATCAGCGTGAACGTGACGCTGATCTTCTCGCTGGCCCGCTACCGCGAGGTCATGGACGCCTACCTGGCGGGGCTGGAGAAGGCCAAGGCCGCCGGCCTGGAGCTCGCGAAGATCCACTCGGTCGCGTCCTTCTTCGTCTCCCGGGTCGACTCCGAGATCGACAAGCGCCTCGACAAGCTCGGCAGCGACCAGGCGAAGGCGCTCAAGGGCAAGGCCGCGCTGGCCAACGCCCGGCTCGCCTACCAGGCGTACGAGGAGGTCTTCACCTCGGACCGCTGGAACGCGCTGGAGAAGTCGGGCGCGAACAAGCAGCGTCCGCTGTGGGCCTCGACCGGTGTCAAGGACCCGGCCTACCCGGACACGCTCTACGTGACCGAGCTGGTCGCCCCGAACACCGTCAACACCATGCCGGAAGCCACCATGGAGGCCACCGCCGACCACGGCGAGGTCACCGGCGACACCATCCGCGGCACGTACGAGCAGGCCCAGGCCGAGCTCGACGCGCTGGCGGCTCTCGGTATCTCGTACGACGACGTGGTGCAGTTGCTCGAGGACGAGGGCGTCGAGAAGTTCGAGGCCTCCTGGAACGAGCTGCTGGACTCCACCTCGGCGGTACTCAAGCGTCTGACGCCCGTGGAGGCATGAGTTGACCAGCAGCAATCCGCTGCGTGACGCACAGGACCGGCGGCTCCCGCGTATCGCGGGGCCGTCCGGCCTGGTCATTTTCGGCGTCACGGGCGATTTGTCCCGTAAAAAGTTGATGCCTGCCGTGTACGACCTCGCCAACCGCGGTCTGCTGCCACCGGGCTTCGCGCTCATCGGCTTCGCCCGCCGGAGCTGGGAGGACGAGGACTTCGCCCAGGAGGTCCACGACGCGGTCAAGGAGCACGCCCGCACCCCCTTCCGCGAGGAGGTCTGGCAGCAGCTCGCCGAAGGCTGCCGCTTCGTTCAGGGCGAGTTCGACGACGACACCGCCTTCGAGAAGCTGAAGTCGACGATCGACGAGCTCGACAAGGCGCGCGGCACCGGCGGCAACTTCGCCTTCTACCTCTCCGTACCGCCGAAGTTCTTCCCCAACGTCGTGCAGCAGCTCAAGAAGCACGGCCTGTCCGAGGGACAGGGCGAGTCCTGGCGGCGCGCGGTCATCGAGAAGCCGTTCGGCCACAACCTGGAGAGCGCGCAGGAGCTCAACCAGCTGGTGCACGACGTCTTCCCGCCCAACGAGGTCTTCAGGATCGACCACTACCTGGGCAAGGAGACCGTCCAGAACATCCTGGCGCTGCGCTTCGCCAACACGATGTTCGAGCCGATCTGGAACCGGTCGTACGTCGACCATGTCCAGATCACGATGGCCGAGGACATCGGCATCGGCGGCCGGGCCGGGTACTACGACGGCATCGGCGCGGCCCGTGACGTCATCCAGAACCACCTGCTGCAGCTGCTCGCGCTGACGGCGATGGAGGAGCCCGGCTCCTTCCACCCGAAGGCCCTGGTCGCCGAGAAGCTCAAGGTGCTCGGCGCCGTGGAGCTGCCCAAGGACCTGGGCGCGCACACGGTACGCGGCCAGTACGCGCACGCCTGGCAGGGCGGCGAGGAGGTCGTGGGGTACCTGGAGGAAGACGGCATCGACCCCAGGTCGAAGACCGACACCTTCGCGGCGGTCAAGCTGGAGATCAACAACCGCCGCTGGGCCGGGGTCCCCTTCTACCTGCGCACCGGCAAGCGGCTCGGCCGCCGGGTCACCGAGATCGCGGTGGTCTTCAAGCGGGCCCCGTATCTGCCCTTCGAAGCCGGATCCACCGAGGAGCTGGGGCAGAACGCCCTGGTCATCCGGGTGCAGCCGGACGAGGGCGTGACGGTGCGCTTCGGCTCGAAGGTGCCCGGCACCTCGATGGAGGTCCGGGACGTGACGATGGACTTCGCCTACGGCGAGTCCTTCACCGAGTCCAGCCCCGAGGCGTACGAGCGGCTCATCCTCGATGTGCTGCTCGGCGATGCCAACCTCTTCCCCCGCCACCAGGAGGTCGAGCTGTCCTGGAACATCCTCGACCCGATCGAGAAGTACTGGGACACGCACGGCAAGCCCGCCCAGTACGCCTCGGGCACCTGGGGACCGGCGGAGGCCGACGAGATGCTCGCACGAGACGGTAGGAGCTGGCGCCGGCCATGAGGATCGATCTGACGGACACCACGTCGTCCCGAATCAACGCCGGGCTCATCGAGGCCCGCCGCGCCATCGGCACTCCGGCCGTCGGCATGGTGCTCACCCTGGTCATCGTCACCGACGAGGGCAGCGCCTACGACGCCCTCAAGGCGGCCAGTGACGCGTCGCGGGAGCACCCGTCCCGGATCCTGGCCGTCATCAAGCGGCCCGGCCGTTCACCGCGCGACCGCGCGATGGCGCGGCTGGACGCCGAGGTGCTGGTCGGCTCCGACTCGGGCACCGGTGAGACCGTCGTGCTGCGCATGCACGGCGAGCTCGCCAACCACGCCGAGTCCGTGGTGCTGCCGCTGCTGCTGCCGGACGCCCCGGTGGTGGTGTGGTGGCCGGAGGAGTCGCCGGACAAGCCCGCCGAGGACCCGCTGGGACGGCTCGCGCAGCGCCGGATCACGGACGCCGCGGCGGCCGAGGACCCGGTGATCGCGCTCGGCGAGCGCGCCGCGGCGTACGCGCCCGGCGACACCGACCTGGCGTGGACCCGGATCACGCCGTGGCGCAGCATGCTGGCCGCGGCTCTGGACCAGAAGCACTCCAGGATCGCCTCCGCGACCGTGGAGGGCGAGGCCTACAACCCGAGCACCGAACTGCTCGCGCTGTGGCTCGCCGACCGGCTGAAGATCTCGGTGGAGCGCAAGGTCTCCGACGGACCCGGTATCACCGGGGTCCAGCTGGTCACCGCCGACGGCGAGATCCGGCTGGACCGGGCCGACGGCCTGCTGGCCGAGCTGGCCATGCCGGGGCAGCCGGACCGTCATGTGGCGCTCAAGCGGCGCGAGACCTCGGAGCTGATCGCCGAGGAGCTGCGGCGGCTGGACCCGGACGACATCTACCGGTCGACGGTGAAGTTCGGGGTCGGCCGGCTGACCGACTCCGGTCCGCAGGACTCGGAGGAGCCCGTCGGGACGATCGAGGTGATCACCCCGGCCAAGGACGCCAAGCCGGCCGGGACCGCCGCGGCCAAGTCGGCGGCCAAGGCTCCCGCCAAGAAGGCCGCGCCGGCGAAGAAGGCGGCGACGGGCAAGCGGACGAGCTCCACATGAGCACCCCGCAGGTCGTCGTCCACCGCGACAAGGAGCTGATGGCGAAGGCCGCGGCGGCCCGGCTGATCACGAAGATCGTGGACGCCCAGGCCGCCCGCGGCTCCGCCTCGGTGGTGCTGACGGGCGGGCGCAACGGCAACGCGCTGCTCGCCGCCCTGGCCGGGTCCCCGGCGCGGGACGCGGTGGACTGGGCGCGGCTGGACCTGTGGTGGGGCGACGAGCGGTTCGAACGGGAGGGTGATCCCGAGCGCAATGTCACCCAGGCCCGGGAGATCCTGCTCGACTCGGTGCCGGTCGATCCGGCGCGGGTGCACGCCATGCCCGCGTCCGACGGTACCCACGGCCGTGACGTCGACGCCGCGGCGGCCGGCTACGCGGCCGAGCTCGCCAGGGCGTCCGGGCCGGAGGACCACGGCCCGGTGCCGACGTTCGACGTGCTGATGCTGGGGGTGGGACCCGACACGCATGTCGCGTCGCTCTTCCCCGAGCACCCGGCGGTGCGGGAGACGGAGCGGACGGTGGTGGGGGTGCACGGAGCGCCCAAGCCGCCGCCGACCCGGATCTCGCTGACCCTTCCGGCGATCCGCTCGGCGCGCGAGGTGTGGCTGCTCGCGGCGGGCGAGGACAAGGCCAACGCGGTCGCGATGGCGTTGTCCGGCGCGGGCGAGATCCAGGCGCCGGCGGCCGGAGCACGCGGCCGCCGCCGCACGCTGTGGCTGCTGGACCGGACCGCGGCGGCGAAGCTGCCACCGCAGCTGTACCCGCCGTCTTCGGCCTAGCGGTCTCTCGGGCGTGGCGGACGGCCGCCGGCCGGGCTGGACATCAGCCCGGCCGGCGGCCGTTCGGCTTTCAGCAGCCGTTCAGCGGCCGCGCAGTTCCCGGTAGCGCCGGACCAGCGCCTCCGTGGACCCGTCCAGGCCGGGAATGGTCGCGCCCTGGCTGAGCGCGGGCTCGATCCGCTTGGCGAGCACCTTGCCCAGCTCGACTCCCCACTGGTCGAAGGAGTCGATGTTCCACACCGCGCCCTGGACGAACACCTTGTGCTCGTAGAGCGCGATCAGCTGGCCGAGCACCGACGGGCTGAGCTCGGTGGCCAGGATGGTGGTCGTCGGGTGGTTGCCGCGGAACGTCTTGTGCGGCACCAGTTCGGCGGGCACGCCCTCCGCGGCGACCTCTTCCGGTGTCTTGCCGAAGGCCAGCGCCTGGGTCTGCGCGAAGAAGTTGGCCATCAGCAGGTCGTGCTGGTCCGCGAGCGGGCCGAGTTCGCCGATGGGATTGGCGAAGCCGATGAAGTCCGCCGGGATGACCTTGGTGCCCTGGTGCAGCAGCTGGTAGTAGGCGTGCTGGCCGTTGGTGCCCGGGGTGCCCCAGACCACCGGACCGGTCTGCCACGCCACCGGATTGCCCTGCCGGTCCACGGACTTGCCGTTGGACTCCATGTCCAGCTGCTGCAGATACGCGGTGAACCGCGACAGGTAGTGGCTGTACGGGAGGACCGCGTGCGACTGCGCGTCGTGGAAACCGCCGTACCAGACGCCCAACAGGCCGAGCAGCAGCGGGACGTTCTCCTCCGGCGGGGCGTAGCGGAAGTGCTCGTCCACGAGGTGGAAGCCGGCCAGCATCTCGCGGAAGTGGTCCGGGCCGATGGCGAGCATCAGCGAGAGGCCGATCGCCGAGTCGAAGGAGTACCGGCCGCCGACCCAGTCCCAGAACTCGAACATGTTGGCCGGGTCAATGCCGAACTCGGTGACCTTCTCCGCGTTCGTGGACAGCGCGACGAAGTGCTTGGCGACGGCCGAGGTGTCGGCGTTCAGGCCGGTCAGCAGCCAGTTGCGGGCGGAGGTGGCGTTGGTGATGGTCTCGATGGTGGTGAACGTCTTCGAGGCGATGACGAAGAGCGTCTCGGCCGGGTCCAGGTCCCGCAGCGCCTCGTGCAGGTCCGCGCCGTCGACGTTGGACACGAAACGGAGCGTCAGCCCGCGGTCGGCGTACGGGCGCAGCACCTCGTACGCCATCGCCGGGCCCAGGTCGGAGCCGCCGATGCCGATGTTGACGATGTTGGTGATGCGCTTGCCGGTGTGGCCGGTCCACTCGCCGGAGCGGATCCGGTCGGTGAAGACGGACATCTTGCTGAGGACGGCGTGAACGGCGGGCACGACGTCATGGCCGTCGACCTGGATGACGGAGGAGCGCGGTGCGCGCAGCGCGGTGTGCAGCACCGCGCGGTCCTCGGTGACGTTGATCCGCTCGCCGCGGAACATCGCGTCGCGCAGTTCGGCCACGCCGCTCGACGCCGCCAACTCACGCAGCAGCCGCAGGGTCTCGTCGGTCACCAGGTGCTTGGAGTAGTCCAGGTGCAGATCACCGACCTGCAGGGAGTACCGGTCGGCGCGCTGCGGATCCTGGTCGAACAGTTCGCGCAGCCGCACCTCCCCCAGCTCTTCGCGGTGTTTGCCCAGGGCGTGCCATTCGGGCAGCTGGTCGAGCCGGGCACGGCCGTGCGTATTGGTGTCGGACATGGGTCCAAACTAATTGATGACGGCCGGTAGGAGCGCGATCACCCCGCAGGCGAAGAGCGCGGCGGCGGCCAGCGCCGGGGTGTTCAGTCCCCACGCCGTCGCCACCGCGCCGCCGAGCAGGGCGCCGAGCGGGGCCCCGGCGGTCGACAGGGTGCGGTTGGCGGCGCTGACCCGGCCCAGCAGGGCGGCGGGCGTCCGCTCCTGCATGAGGGTGACCTCGTTGACGTTCCACAGCATCCCCATGGCGCCGAAGAGCGCCAGGACGACGACCGCGACGGGCAGCGACCGTACGGTGCCGAGCACGATCAGGGCGCAGCTCTGCAGCACCAGGCCGGCCACCAGCGCTCTGGTCCTGCCCAGGAGTTCGGAGATCCGGCCGGCCGCCAGACCGCCGGCCACGCTGCCGGCGCCGTAGGCGGTGAGCACGGCCGCGTACCCGGAGTGCCCGGCGTGCAGCCACCCGGTGACGTGCAGGACCAGGGTGGCGATGAGCGCGCCCATCCCGATGTTGACGACGGTGTTGGCCGTGCAGAGCGACCGCAGGACCCGGTCCCCCCACAGCACCCGGATGCCCTCGGCGATGTCCTGCCGCAACGTCCGGCCCGGCGGGCGCGGGGCGCGCTCGCGCGGGGCCGTGCGTATCGAGGCGACCAGCGCCGCGGCGAGCAGATACGTCGCCGCGTCGACCGCGAACGGCAGTCCGGCGGAGAGCCCGATCAGCAGGGGCACCAGGGGTGCGCCGAGAAAGGTGCCCGCGATGGTCTGCCCGGTCATCAGGCGCGCGTTGGCGCGGCCGAGGGAGGCGGTGGGGACGACCGTCGGCAGCAGCGCGGTCGCGGCGTTGTCGAAGAGGGTCTGCAGCGTCGTCAGGACGAAGGCCGGCACCAGCAGCAGGGCGATGCTCACCTCGTCCAGCCACACGGCGAGCGCGAAGCAGGCCATCAGCGCGCAGCGCACCGCGTCGACCGCCCACATGGCGCGCCGCTGGTCCACGCGGTCGGCGATCGCGCCGCCGAGCAGGCCGAACAGGATCCAGGGCAGGAATCCGGCCGCCGTGACCAGCGAGACGAGCAGCGGGGAGTCGGTGAGCCCGACCGCGAGCAACGGCAGTGCGGCGGTGCGCAGTCCGTCCCCCAGCCGCGAGACCACCGCGGCGCTCCACAGCCGGCCGAAGCCGCCGCGCCAGGACGGCACGGCGCTCTCCACGGCCGGCCGCAGATCGCTGTCGTTCGCGGTCAAAGCTCCCCCTCGGGCCAGGATGTGATCAGTCCTGGCACCGTAGCGGCGGCCACTGACAACGCCCGTGGCACCGGTGGGAAGAGCCGCGTTCAGAAACCGCCGCGGTGCAGCCGGCCCTCGTAGCGGGCCTCCAGGACGGCGTTGCGCTCGAATCCGCCGGGCAGGTTGGCCGAGATGTAGACCGGCGGTTCGTGCCCCTCGGCGGTCAGGATGCCGACCGCCTCGGCGACGACCATCTGGACGAGCAGCGCGGAAGTGATGGTGGAGACCCCGCAGAGCGCGCCGCCGTCCGGCATCGGCAGCAGGGCGTCGCCGGCCGGCGCGCAGTTGTCGAGTACGGCGTCGGCGAGGTCGGCGAGCCGCTTTCCGCTGCTGTGGAGCGCGGGCACCGCATGGGTGTGCTCCAGGGAGGTGAGGGCGATCAGCCGGTGCCCGGACTCCTTGACCTGGAGGGCCATGTCGACGATGGAGTTGTTGACGCCGGAGTTGGAGATGATCACGAAGAGGTCCTGCGGCTGCGGGGTGGCCAGCTCGTAGAGCCGTTTGGCCAGGCCCGGGGAGCGTTCCAGTAGCGGGTCGGCGAGTACGGAGCGGTCCTCGCCGCCGCGCAGCACCAGGTCGGAGAGGCCGATGCGGCTGGTCGGGACGAGGCCGCCGGCCCGGCCGGCGATCTCCAGCGCGGTGGCCTGCGAGTGACCGGTGCCGAAGGCGTGGACGACACCGTTGGCGGCGACGCTGTCGGCGATGAGGCGGGCCGCGGCGGCGACGGAGTCGGTGTTGGCTCCGATCGCCCGCTCGACGGCGGCGCGGCCGTGCTCGGCGAACCGGGCGGCGCTGAGCTGTGGTTCGGCCATGGCCGACACCCTCCTTGGTTGAATGAACCATCATTCCGACGAGTCATTGAAACAATGAACCGACTATCGTGGTCACGTCAAGAGCCTCGCCAGCGCCACCGCGCCCGCACCGCCGTCCGGCACCGGGACGACCCGCAGCCCCATCGCCAGCGCACGCCGCGACAGCCTGTCCAGCAGCGGCCCGGCCGGAGCCAGCAGACCGCCGGTGACCACCAGCGGCTCGCCCGCCACGGGACGCAACGCGGCGACGGTCCTGCCGAGTTCGGCGGCCGCCGCGTCGAGCAGTTCCCCGGCGACCTGGTCGCCGGCCCGGTCGGCGGCGACGACCAGCGGGCTCAGCGCCGCCAGCCGCACCGGCGGCCGCGCGTACACCAGGGGCACGATCAGATCCCGCAGCTCCCCCAGGCGCTGCCGGTCCGTCTGCTCCACCGACCCGGGGAGGCCCGCCGGATCGCCACCGGACGCCAGGTAGTGCGCCGCCACCGCGCCGACCAGCGAGGTCCAGGGCCCGCGCCCGGTCAACGCCCGCAGCGCCGCCCTGACGGCCTCCCGGCCCAGCCAGAAGCCGCCGCCCTCGTCACCGAGCAGCCATCCGTCACCGTCCACCGTCAGCACCTGCCGGCGCCCGGTGATGCGTGCCGACGCGGCGCCGGTCCCCGCGATGAGCAGCAGCCCGTCGGCGGGCATGCCCGGCGCGGAGGCGAAGGCGATCTCGATGTCGCCGCGGACCGCCACCTTCGCGGCGTCGATACCGGTCTCGGCGAGCGCCGCCCGGAGGCAGGACAGCGCGAGGCCGTGGCCGGTGTCGGGACCGGTGTCCGGGGCGGCGCCCGCGAAGCCGCCCAGCACGGCGGCGACCGAGCCGCGCAGCTCCGCCGGGACCGCGGCGCCGAGCGCGGCGGCCAGGTGCCGGGTCAGCTCCGGCTGCGGCACGCTCATCGCGTTGCCGGGACCGCCGGCGCCCTCGCCGATCACCCCGCCGACGACGCCGGCCTCGTCCGCCGCCGTCGCCCCGGCCCCGGCCGTCGCCCCGGCCAGATAGGCGCGGATCCGGGTCCCGCCCGCGTCGATGCCGACCACCAGCGACCGGCCGGCCGGCGCGGACCGGCGGTCGTCGTCACCGCGATGGGTTCGGTTGTGAATTTCATTCATCACACCGCATGGTGATTGATAGATTCACTGACCGACAAGACCCCAGCCGAGACGAGTCGTCATGGTCATCGCCCTGATCCGCTCCGAACTCCCCCGCATGTCCGATTCCTTGCGCAAGGTGGGCGAGCTGGTGCTGGCGGATCCGGTGGCGGCCACCCGTGGCTCCGCGGCCGAACTGGGCCGCCGTACGGGCACGTCGCAGGCCACCGTCACGCGTTTCTGCCATGCGCTGGGCCTGGACTCCTACCAGCATCTGCTGATCGAGCTGGCGCAGGAGCAGGGCCGCAGCCAGGGCGGCGACGGCGAGGGGCCGCTCAGTCCGGTGCTGGGCCCGGACATCGGGCCCGACGACGATCTCGACCATGTCGTCGCGGTGGTCGCCCAGGCCGATCTGCGGGCCCTGCGGCACACCGTCGACAAGCTGGACCGGGAGAGCCTGGAACGGGCCGCCCAGGCGCTCGCCAAGGCCCGCCGGATCGATGTGTACGGGGTCGGCGGCTCCGGGATCGCCGCGCGGGAGGCCGAGGCCCGGCTGTTCGGCATCGGCTGCGCCGCCCGCGGCTGGACCGAGGTGCACGCGGCGGAGACCTCCGCGGCACTGCTGACGCCCTCCGACGTGGCCGTGGCGATCTCGCACTCCGGCACGACGCGCGAGGCCCTGGACCCGCTGCGGCTGGCCGCGGAGCGCGGCGCGACGACGGTGGCCGTCACCAGCGATCCGCGCTCGCCGATCGCCCAGGCCGCCGACATCCGGCTCACCTCGGCCTCGGCGGAGACCAGCTTCCGGCGCGGCGGCTACGGCACCCGGCACTCCGTCCTGCTGATCATCGACTGCCTGTCGGCCCGGGTCGCCCAGCTCACCTACGAGCGGGCCACCGCGGCAGTCGCGCTGACCGCCCACATCGCCGACAGCCACACCGCCCGCGCCCGCCGCCGCTGACCCGGCACGACCACCGGCACGGACGGCCGCCCGGGACCGGCAGAGGGGAGAAAAATACCCCCGTTCGCCGGGTGACCCCCGGCCTCAGTCGTCGGCCGAGCTGGAAAGGTCCAGCTCGGCCGACGACTGAGGCCATGGTCGGGCCCGCCCGGCGAACAGGGGCGATATCCGCGTGCCGTACGCGAGAAGACCTCTCAGATCTCGCCGCGGAGCTTCGCGAGGGCCTCGGCGAGGATCGCCTCGCCGTCGGCCGCGCTGCGCCGCTCCCGCACATAGGCCAGGTGCGTCTTGTACGGCTCGGTCCGCGGCGGCGCCGGCGGGTTCTCCTCGTCCTGCCCGGCCGGGAAACCACAGCGCGGGCAGTCCCAGGACTCCGGGATCTGCGCGTCGCTGGCGAAACTCGGCTGGGTCTCGTGCCCGTTCGAGCACCAGAAGGAGATGCGGAGGCGTGGCGCGGACTCGCCGCGCTCGGCCTCTCCCATCGGCCCCGCTCCGACCCGACTGCCACGGATCGCGTTGCCACTTGCCACGGTCGTAACTCCCTGCGTGATGGTGCTGCGAGGTCGCCCAGTTTACGGAGACCTTACGTGCCGTCCAGTGGCAGGTGGTGTACCCGGCCCCGTAGGACGCCCTCCCATGATAAGCCGCGTTTGCGACGAGGCGTCAGTTCTCCCTGGACTCACGGGAGTACGCCGCGGGCGCTACTTCTGGAACTTGAGCACCAGACCAAGTACGACAATGCACGTAAACCACAACAGACCGATCACCACGGTGATCCGGTCGAGGTTGCGCTCGGCCACCGAGGAGCCGCCGACGGAGGACTGCATGCCACCACCGAACATGTCCGAGAGGCCGCCGCCCTTCCCCTTGTGCATCAGCACCAGCAGCAGAAGCAGCAGGCTGAAGATGATGAGGGCGATGGAGAACCCGACTACCACGGCTGGACCAACTCTCTCGACTACAAATGGACGGCGCAGGGCCGAACCGGGCGCCAGTGCGCCGGTCCGGCCCCGACAGGGTACTTCGTGCGGGCCTGCTAGGCCCACCGCCTGCTGGTCCTACTGGTCGCGGAAGCGGACGATCTTGACGAACTCCTCCGCGTCGAGCGCCGCGCCACCGATCAGGGCGCCGTCCACGTCCGGCTGCGCCATGATCGCCGCAACGTTTCCGGACTTGACCGAGCCGCCGTACTGGATACGGACCTTTTCGGCCAGCTCCTGGCTGTACAGCTCGGCGAGGCGGCCGCGGATGGCACCGCAGACCTCCTGCGCGTCCTCGGGGGTGGCGACCTCGCCGGTGCCGATCGCCCACACGGGCTCGTACGCGACGACGATCGTCTCGGCCTGCTCGGCCGGGATGTCCTGCAGCGCGCCGTCGAGCTGAGCGAGGGTGTGCGGGACCTGCTGACCGGCCTTGCGGACGTCCAGTCCCTCACCGACGCACAGGATCGGCGTCAGCCCGTGCTTGTACGCGGCCTTGATCTTGGCGTTGACGAGTTCCTCGTCCTCACCGTGGTACTGGCGTCGCTCGCTGTGGCCGATGGCCACGAACGTGCACTTCAGCTTGGCCAGCATCGATCCGGAGATCTCACCGGTGTACGCGCCGGAATCGTGCGCGGAGAGGTCCTGGGCGCCGTACTTGATCTTCAGCTTGTCGCCGTCGACCAGGGTCTGTACCGAACGCAGGTCGATGTAGGGCGGCAGGACGGCGACCTCGACGGCGTCGTAGTCCTTGTCGGTGAGCGCGAAGGCGAGCTTCTGGACGTGCGCGATGGCCTCGAGGTGGTTGAGGTTCATCTTCCAGTTGCCGGCCATCAGCGGGGTACGGGTGCTCATGCTGGGTCAGTCCTCCAGTGCGGCGAGGCCGGGGAGCGTCTTGCCCTCGAGGTATTCGAGGCTCGCGCCGCCACCGGTCGAGATGTGGCCGAAAGCGTTCTCGTCGAAGCCGAGGATGCGCACGGCCGCGGCCGAGTCACCGCCGCCGACCACGGTGAACGCTGGGCTGTCGATCAGGGCCTGGGCGACCGCGCGGGTGCCCTCGGCGTAGTCCGGGTGCTCGAAGACACCCATCGGGCCGTTCCAGAACACGGTGGCCGCGTCGGCGAGCTTCGAGGCGAAGAGCGCACCGGACTTCGGACCGATGTCCAGGCCCATCACGTCGGCCGGGATGGCGTCGACGTCGACGGTCACCGGGTTGGTCGGCGCCTGCGCCTTGAGGTCGGGGAAGGCGCCCGCGGCGACGACGTCGACCGGCAGCACGAACTCCACGCCCTTGGCCTCGGCGCGCTTGAGGTACTCCTGGACGACCGGGATCTGGTCCTCCTGGAGCATGCTCCTGCCCACCTCGTGGCCCTGGGCCTTGAGGAAGGTGAAGACCATGCCGCCGCCGATCAGGATCCGGTCGGCCTTCTCCAGCAGGTGGTCGATGACACCGAGCTTGTCGGAGACCTTCGCCCCGCCGAGCACGACCGCGTACGGCCGCTTCACCTCGGAGGTGAGCTCCTTCAGTACGTCGACCTCGGTGGCGATCAGGCCGCCCGCGAAGTGCGGGAGGCGCGCCGGGAGGTCGAACACGGAGGCGTGCTTGCGGTGCACGGCGCCGAAGCCGTCACCGACGTAGACGTCCGCGAGCGATGCCAGGCGGTCGGCGAAGGCGCCGCGCTCGGCATCGTCCTTCGCGGTCTCGCCCGCGTTGAACCGCAGGTTCTCCAGCAGCACCACGCCGCCGTCGGCCAGTCCGGCGACGGCCGCCTGCGCGCTGTCCCCGACGGTGTCGGCCGCGAACGCGACCTCCGTGCCGAGCAGTTCGCCGAGGCGTACGGCGACCGGTGCGAGCGAGAACTGCGGGTCGGGCTCGCCCTTGGGGCGGCCCAGGTGTGAGGCGACGATCACCTTCGCGCCCGCGGCGACGAGCTTGGTGATGGTCGGGACGGCGGCACGGATCCGGCCGTCGTCGGTGATGGTGGCGCCGGAGAGCGGCACGTTCAGGTCGGCGCGGACGAACACCCGCTTGCCCGCGACCTGTCCCTCGTTCAGGAGGTCGTCGATCGTCTTCATATCCGGTGGGCTCCTCGTGGTCGACAAGGGACAGGGCCCGGCCGACGCGTCATCGCGTCGGCCGAGCCCTGTCACTCACATCTGCGTGGCTAGGCCGTGACTCAGAGCTGGCCGCCGACGAAGGTGGTCAGGTCCACCAGGCGGTTGGAGTAGCCCCACTCGTTGTCGTACCAGCCGAAGATCTTGACCTGGTCGCCCTGGACCATGGTCATCTGCGAGTCGAACGTGCACGAGGCCGGCTCGTTGACGATGTCCGTGGAGACGATGAGGTCCTCGGTGTACTCGAGGATGCCCTTGAGCTGGCCCTCGGCCGCCTTCTGGAAGGCCGCGTTGACCTCTTCCTTGGTGACGTCGCGCTCGACGGTCACCACGAGGTCGGTGATCGAGCCGGTCGGGACCGGGACGCGCAGCGAGGTGCCGTCCAGCTTGCCCTTGAGCTCGGGGATGACCAGCGCGGTGGCCTTGGCGGCACCCGTGGAGGTCGGGATGATGTTGATCGCGGCGGCCCGCGCACGGCGCAGGTCGCTGTGCGGGAAGTCCAGGATCTTCTGGTCGTTCGTGTAGGCGTGGACCGTGGTCATCATGCCCTTGACGATGCCGAAGTTCTCCAGGAGCACCTTCGCCATCGGCGCCACACAGTTCGTGGTGCACGAGGCGTTGGAGATGATGTTGTGCTTCGCCGCGTCGTATTTCTCGTGGTTGACGCCCATGACCACGGTGATGTCCTCGTCCTTGGCCGGAGCCGAGATGAGGACCTTCTTCGCGCCGGCCGCGAGGTGCTTGGCGGCGTCGTCGCGCTTGGTGAAGAAGCCCGTGGACTCGATGACGATGTCCGCGCCGAGCTCGGCCCACGGCAGGTTCGCCGGGTCCCGCTCCGCCATCGTCTTGAAGGTCTTGCCGCCGACGGTGATGGTGTTGTCGGTGTGCGTGACCTCGGCCTTGAGACGGCCCAGGATGCTGTCGTACTTAAGAAGGTGCACCAGGGTCGCGTTGTCGGTCAGGTCGTTGACACCGACGATCTCGATGTCCGCGCCCTGCTCAAGCACGGCACGGAAGAAGTTGCGACCAATACGACCGAAGCCGTTGATGCCTACCCGGATCGTCACGAACCGATCTCCTCGCTGATGTGCCGGAATACACTCCGGCTGCGAAATATGGGATGTCCCCGACCACCCACGACCCTACCTCGCCCACGTGTTCCCAGTGACATCGACAGCGCCCGGACGGGCTCTGAGCGCCCGCTCAGCGGCCGTTTTCCCAGTTCACCCCACCTGTCACGGAGTGTCACCGTGGAAGCCGTCCGTAGCGGCTCCGGATGCTGAGACGGCCCGGCCCGCAATTCAACAAACCGTTCGGCGCCGCCACCGGGCCACGTCCGCACGGCGGTTGAGCTCCGCGTGGGGTCCGCGGCGCCGGCCGCACCCGGACGCACCGCGCCCCGGTGTCCTGTGCGGAACACCGGGGCGTGCGGTGGGTGAACAGCGGCGGAGTCAGCCGACCATTTCCTCGGTGAGGTTCGCCTCGGTGCCGGGCATCCCCATGTCGGAGGCGCGCTTGTCGGCCATGGCCAGCAGCCGGCGGATACGGCCGGCGACCGCGTCCTTGGTCAGCGGCGGCTCGGCGAGCGAGCCCAGCTCCTCCAGCGACGCCTGCTTGTGCTCGATCCGCAGCCGGCCGGCCGCCGCGAGGTGCTCGGGGACCTCCTCGCCGAGGATCTCCAGGGCGCGCTGCACCCGGGCGCCGGCCGCGACCGCGGCCCGCGCGGAACGGCGCAGGTTCGCGTCGTCGAAGTTCGCCAGCCGGTTCGCGGTGGCCCGGACCTCGCGGCGCATCCGGCGCTCCTCCCAGGCCAGGACGGAGTCATGGGCGCCGAGCCGGGTCAGCAGCGCGCCGATCGCGTCGCCGTCCCGTACGACGACCCGGTCGACGTTGCGCACCTCGCGGGCCTTGGCCGGGATCTGCAGCCTGCGGGCCGCGCCGACCAGGGCCAGCGCCGCCTCGGGGCCGGGGCAGGTGACCTCCAGCGACGAGGAGCGGCCCGGCTCGGTGAGCGAGCCGTGGGCCAGGAAGGCGCCGCGCCAGGCCGCCTCGGCGTCGCAGGTGGCACCGGAGACGACCTGCGGGGGCAGGCCCCGGATGGGACGGCCGCGGCCGTCCACCAGACCGGTCTGCCGTGCCAGCTGGTCACCGCCGGCGACCACCCTGACCACGTACCGGCTGCCGCGGCGCAGCCCGCCGGGGGCCATCACCACCAGGTCGGAGGAGTGGCCGAAGATCTCCAGGATGTCCTTCCGCAGCCGCCGGGCCGCGATCCCGGTGTCCAGCTCCGCCTCGATCACGATGCGGCCGCTCACCAGGTGCAGACCGCCCGCGAACCGCAGGATCGACGAGACCTCCGCCTTCCGGCAGCAGGTCCGGGTGACGGGGAGCCGGGAGATCTCATCCTTCACCGCTGGCGTCATCGCCATGGGCCGATCCTTCCACGCATACGAAAAATCCGGTCATACGCGGTGGCCAGCAGCTCCGGATCGTGCCGCGGCCCGTCGGGGGCCGCTATCCGCGCCAGCTCGACCGTGCCGCCCAACCCTTCGGCAGCCTTGACCAGGCTGTCGCGGTCGGGCACGGCGGCCTCGTCGGCCAACACCACGTCGATGGTGAGTTTAGGGGCGTGTCGGGCCAAAACCTCCAAGTGACGCTGCGGAGAAAAGCCGTCGGTTTCCCCCGGCTGGGGTGCGAGGTTCAGTGTGAGGACCTTGCGGGCCCGGGTGTTCACCAGTGCGTCGGCCAGCTCCGGGACCAGCAGATGCGGGATCACCGAGGAGAACCAGGACCCCGGTCCGAGGACCACCCAGTCGGCGTCCAGGACCGCCTGGACGGCCTCCGGAACGGCCGGCGGATCGGCCGGCTGCAGCCACACTTCCTGCACGTCACCGGGGGTGAGGGCGACCGTTGCCTGGCCCCGCACCGTGGTGGTCTCGTCGGGCGCCGCGGGGTCGTGCCCGCGGACGCTCGCATGGAGGTCCAGCGGCACCGCGGACATGGGCAGCACCCGGCCGTGCGCACCCAGCAGCCGGCCGACCCATTCGAGTGCCGCGACCTCGTCGTTGAGCTGCTCCCAGAGGGCGACAATCAGCAGATTGCCTACGGCGTGTCCGTGCAGATCGCCCTTGCTGACGAAGCGGTGCTGGATCACCTGCGCCCAGGTCCGCCCCCACTCGTCGTCCCCGCACAGCGCGGCCAGCGCCTTGCGCAGGTCACCGGGGGGCAGGACGCCCATCTCCTCGCGCAGCCGGCCGCTGGAACCGCCGTCGTCGGCGACGGTGACGACGGCGGTCAGGTCGCCGGTGATCCGGCGCAGGGCGCTCAGCGACGCGGACAGGCCGTGGCCGCCGCCCAGGGCGACCACTTTCGGCGGTACTCCGGAGCGACGGCTCGTGCGACGCAGGCGCCGTGCCGTCCGGATCACTCGCGCCCCATGTCCCGGTGGACGATGACGGTCTCCACCCCGTCCGAGGAGAGCCGCGCGGCGAGCCGCTCGGACATCGCGACGCTGCGGTGCTTGCCGCCGGTGCAGCCGACGGCGATCGTCACGTACCGCTTGCCCTCCCGGCGGTAGCCGGCGGCGATGATGTGCAGCAGCTCGGCGTACCGGTCCAGGAACTCCTTGGCGCCGGGCTGGTTGAAGACGTACTGGGCGACCTCGTCGTTCAGCCCGGTGTACGGGCGCAGCTCCGGGACCCAGTGCGGGTTCGGGATGAAGCGGCAGTCGACCACCAGGTCCGCGTCGACCGGGAGCCCGTACTTGAAGCCGAAGGACATGACGGTCGCCCGCAGCTCGGGCTCCCCGTCGCCCGCGAACTGGGCGTCCATCTTCGATCGCAGCTCGTGCACGTTCAGGCTGGAGGTGTCGATCACCAGGTCGGCCTCGCCGCGCAGCTCGCGCAGCAGATCGCGCTCCTTGGCGATGCCGTCCACGATCCGGCCGTCGCCCTGCAGCGGGTGCGGGCGGCGGACGGACTCGAAGCGGCGCACCAGAAGGTCGTCTGAGGCCTCCAGGAACACCACGCGGCGCTTGACGCCCTTGGTGTCGAGGTCGGCCAGCGACTCCCGCAGATTGTCGAAGAAGCGGCGGCCGCGGACGTCCACGACGACCGCGATCCGCGCCACATTGCCCTGCGAGCGCGCGCCGAGGTCCACCATGGTGGGGATCAGGGCGGGCGGCAGGTTGTCCACGACGAACCAGCCGAGGTCCTCGAGGCACTTGGCCGCGGTGCTGCGGCCGGCTCCGGACATGCCGGAGATGATCACCAGTTCGGGGATGGCCTCGGCGGCCTCACCCGCTCCACCGGTCGTCACGGTTGCTCCGTCTCCGTCGTTCTCTGTCATCGCTGTCTCCCCCGTTCCACTGAGGCGGCCCCCGGGTGCGGCCGTCTACTCATCCTCAATGATCTCTCCCGTGGCGGTGTTCACCGCGGGAACGGCGGGCGCGGCTGCGGCCAGGGCCGCGGCGACCGTCTCGGCCGTGCGGCGGCCGATGCCGGGCACCTCGCAGATCTGCTCCACCGTGGCGGCCCGCAGCCGCTTGAGGGAGCCGAAATGCTTGAGCAGCGCCTGGCGGCGCGTCTCGCCGAGGCCCGGCACCGCGTCCAGGGCGCCCGCCTTCATCGATTTCGATCGTTTGGTGCGCTGGTACGAGATCGCGAAGCGGTGTGCCTCGTCCCGGATCCGCTGCAACAGGTACAGGCCCTCGCTCGTGCGGGGCAGGATCACCGGGTCGTCGTCGTCCGGCAGCCAGACCTCTTCCAGGCGCTTGGCGAGGCCGCAGACGGCCACGTCCTCGATGCCCAGCTCCGCGAGCGCCCGCTGGGCGGCCGCGACCTGCGGCTGCCCGCCGTCGACGACGACGAGCTGCGGCGGGTACGCGAACTTGCGCGGCCGGCCGGTCTCGGGGTCGATGGGCCCGCCCACCGCCTCGCCGGCCTCGCCACCCTCGGCGCCGACCTCGCCGCCGGCCGCGCCGACGTCCCACTCGCCCGTCTTCTGCTTCTCCTGCAGATAGCGTCGGAAGCGCCGGGAGATCACCTCGTGCATCGACCGGACGTCGTCCTGGCCCTCGAAGGACTTGATCTGGAAACGGCGGTACTCGCTCTTGCGGGCCAGGCCGTCCTCGAAGACCACCATCGAGGCGACCACGTCGTCACCCTGGAGGTGCGAGATGTCGAAGCACTCGATCCGCAGCGGGGCCGTCTCCAGCTCCAGCGCCACGGAGATCTCCTCCAGGGCCCGGGAGCGGGTGGTCAGGTCCGAGGCGCGCTTGGTCTTGTGCAGCGCCAGCGCCTGCTGCGCGTTGCGCTGCACGGTGACCATCAGGTCCTTCTTGTCGCCGCGCTGCGGGACCCGCAGGCTGACCTGCGAACCGCGCCGCTCGCCGAGCCACTGGGTGAGCGCCTCGGCGGTCTGCGGCATGGCCGGGACCAGCACCTCCTTGGGGACGCCCTCGCCCTTCTCGTCACCGTAGAGCTGCTGCAGGGCGTGCTCGACGAGGCCGGCGGTGTCGACCGCCTCGACCTTGTCGGTGACCCAGCCGCGCTGGCCCCGTACCCGGCCGGCGCGGACGTGGAAGATCTGGACGGCCGCCTCCAGCTCGTCCTCGGCGACCGCGATCAGGTCGGCGTCGGTGGCGTCGTTGAACACCACCGCGTTCTTCTCCAGGGCCCGCTTGAGCGCTTCTATGTCGTCACGCAGCCTGGCGGCCCTCTCGTACTCCATCTCGCCGGCCGCCTCCCGCATCTGCTGCTCCAGGCGGCGCAGATACGTGCCGGTGCGGCCGGCCATGAAGTCGCAGAACTCCTCGGCGAGTTCGCGGTGCTCGTCCGGAGTGACGCGGCCGACGCAGGGCGCGGCGCACTTGCCGATGTAGCCGAGCAGGCAGGGCCGGCCGATCTGCGCGGACCGCTTGAACACCCCTGCGGAGCAGGTCCGCACGGGGAAGACCCGCAGCATCAGGTCCACGGTCTCGCGGATCGCCCAGGCGTGGGCGTACGGCCCGAAGTACCGCACGCCCTTCTTCTTGGGCCCGCGCATCACCTGCACCCGGGGGAACTCCTCACCCATGGTGACGGCCAGCGAGGGATAGCTCTTGTCGTCCCGGTACTTGACGTTGAACCGGGGGTCGAACTCCTTGATCCAGGAGTACTCCAGCTGCAGCGCCTCGACCTCGGTGCCGACCACGGTCCACTCGACGGACGCGGCGGTCGTCACCATGGTGGCGGTGCGCTGGTGCAGGTTGGCGATGTCCTGGAAGTACGAGGAGAGCCGCTGGCGCAGGCTCTTCGCCTTGCCGACGTAGATCACCCGGCCGTGCTCGTCCCGGAACTTGTAGACCCCCGGCGAGTCGGGGATCTGACCCGGCTTCGGTCTGTAACTGGAGGGGTCTGCCATGCCACCACCCTACTGGCGGGCGGTGACATTCCCGGTCCCGGCACGGGTCACGCGCGGGGACCGGGAATGACGGTTCAGCTACGCCGCGTGGTGCGGCGGCGTACGCCGAAGGCGAAGGCGGTGATCAGCGCCAGACCGGCGCCGACCGCGCCGAGCGGGGCGCCCTTCCCGAGGTGCCCGTCCGCCGCGCCGGCCCGGGCGGCCTGCGCCTCGGGGGCCGCTGCGACAGCCGGAGCGACGGCCGGAGCTGCGGCGGGACCGATGGCCCCGGGAGCGGCTCCGGGAGCGGCCCCCGTGTCGTAGCCGCCGCCCAGGCCCGCCCGGTCGTACGCCGAGCCGGGCAGCTTGTCCCCGTACCTTCGGTGGACGAGCTGCTGGTAGCCGGCCAGCGTGGTGCCGGCGGCGCCGACGGCCTTGACCGCGTCCGGATCGAGCGGCAGGACCCTGCCCGCGCGCACCACGTACCAGGCGTCGATCTGCGGTTCCCGGAAGACCGTGGAACCGGGCTGAGCACCGCCCTTGGCGACGTAGTCGGTCTCGTCGCTGCCGGTGGCGATGTTCACCACCTTCCAGCCGGTCCCGCTGCGCACCGTCCACACGGAGGCGGTGTGCCCGTCGGCGGAGACCGCCTTGGTGGCGGCGAACTCCGGCAGCGCGACGGCCGCGCCCCGGTCGCCCGCGACGAAGCCGGGGTTGAGGGTGTTGACAGTGACGGTCGCGCCTTCGAGGTGCGGCGCCGCGGCCTTCAGTGCGGTGACGCCGTCACGGGCGAAGAAGCGGGAGAGCGTGTCGAGGGTGGCCGGCGCCGCGGCGGCTTCGCGGGCGGCGGCGGAGGCGGCGGGTGTGTCGTCGGCGTGCGCCACGGGGACGGCGGCCAGGGTGAGTCCGCCGGACGCCAGGGCGGCAACCGCGACTGCCGCGATCTTGTGTGTCGTGCTCGTCTTCATCGGCGCCTCACGCTCCGATCCGGTAGAGCGAATGGGTCCAGGAGAACGAGCTGTTGTTGACGTAGTACGAGTAGTCCGCCCAGTTGTAGCGGTAGTTGGACGGCCACGGGTCTCCCCAGTAGACGAAGTTGGTGGCGGTGTCGTAGCCGTAGAGCACATGCATGTGCCCGCCGCCGGAGCTCCACGCGATACGGGTCTCCACCGGCCGGTTGGCGCTGATCTCGCTCTGCACGGTGGTGTAGCGCAGATAGCCGGTGACGTAGCTGCCGGGGTTGATGCCGGCCCAGTCCAGCGCGTTCTGCACGTTGTCCAGCGACGCCTGCCAGTTGCCGCAGGTCGAGCCCTGGGCCCGGTTGAAGGCCGCGTTGCAGAACTGGTTCTGCGAGTAGGAGCGGCCGAACCAGGTGGCGATGGTGTTGCCGCTCGCGGCCCAGCACCAGTTGGTGTTCTGCTGCGCCTGCATGGTGATGTTCAGCTGCTTCGCGCCGGCCAGGGTGCTGGTCGCGGCGGCGGGTGCGGCGAGGGATGCGGCGGCAGGTGCGGCGCCGGCTGTGGGGGTGCCGGTGATGCCGAGGCCGAGTGTCGCGGCGAGTGCGAGCACGACCGCCGCGAGGCGCCCGCGGCCGCGCAACCGCATGCGGAGGGGATGGAGCATGGCGTTCCTCCCTGTCGGGAAGTGGGGGGTGGAGGAGCGCGTCCGGACGCTGGATCAGAGCATCGGGTGTTGTCGGGGACCGGTCAACGGGCTTCAATGTGGGGGCGAGCCAGGTGTGAACGCCCGCGGTACGGGTGTGAACACAGGGATCGGATCAGCAGGTCAGCAGCGTGCCGCGAGACGTACCGGCCACCACGTGGGTGAACGTTCACAGACCGCGCGGCCGGAGGAGCGCGATGTCGCAGAGAACCGCATTGTCCGAGGCGCTGCGCACCGGACCCTTCCACCACGCGCTGCGGACCGCCGTGGCCGCCCGCGGTCTGGCCCTGGAACGGGTCCGGCACCGTCTCGCGCAGCGCGGCGTGCGGGTGTCCGTCACCAGCCTCAGCTACTGGCAGAGCGGCATCCGCAGACCGGAGCGGGCCGAATCGCTGCGCGCCGTCCGGGCGTTGGAGGACATCCTGGAACTGCCCGCGAACTCCCTGAGCCGGCTGCTCGTCCCCCGCACGAACCCCGACCGGCCGCCGGCCCGCTCCTACCAGTACCTGATGGAACCCGCCGCGGCCCTGGAGACCCTGCTCGCGGAGCTCGGCTCCCCGGCGGACGGCGGGCTCCACACCGTCGTGCACTACGAGCGGGTGCGGATCGGGGAGGCACGCGAGCTGCTCGCCCACGACTCACAGCATGTGGTCCGCGCACACCGTGACGGTGTGGACCGCTATGTGGCCATCCACCACGGGGACCCCGGCTGCGATGTCGAGCGGGTCCGGGTGCGGGCGGCCGACAACTGCCGCGTCGGACGGGTCAGACGGCACCAGGAGTCCGGCGTGGTCGTCGCCGAGCTGCTCTTCGACGGCCGCCTGCGCGGCGGCGACACCGCCCTGCTCGGCTACGGCTTCGACGACGGCAGCGGCCCGCCGAGCGGCGAGTACGTCCGCGGCTTCCCCTTCGGAGGCGGCCAGTACGTCCTCCAGGCCGCCTTCGCCCCGACCACCCTCCCGGTCCGCTGCCGCCGCTTCGAACAACCCACCCAGGGCGCCCCCCAGCAGGCGGTCGCCGAACTGCTCCTCAACGGCCGCGGCACCGTCCACTTCGTGGAGGAGACGGTACGGCCGGGCCTGCTGGGCATCGCGTGGGACTGGTCCTGAGGGGCCGGGCGGTTCCGGCCGGTCGGTCCTGAGGGGTGGCGCCAACGCACTCAGGACGGATCCGTCGGCGTGGGGCCGGCCCGTTGCCGGGCCGCCCCCACCCGGTCACCAGCCGCGCTCGCGCCACTCCGCGAGGTGGGGGCGCTCGGCGCCGAGTGAGGTGTCGCTGCCGTGGCCCGGGTAGACCCAGGTCTCGTCGGGAAGGGCGTCGAAGAGCTTGGCGGTCACGTCGCCCAGGAGGCGGGTGAAGGCCTCCGGGTCGTCGTGGGTGTTGCCGACGCCGCCGGGGAAGAGGCAGTCGCCGGTCCACAGGTGCGGGTGGCCGTGCGGGTCGTCGTAGACGAGGGCGATGCTGCCGGGGGTGTGGCCGACCAGGTGGCGGGCGGTCAGCTCGATGCGCCCGACCCGGACGATGTCGCCGTCCTCGACCAGGACGTCGGTGGGTACCGGGATGCCCTCCGCGTCGTAGCGCCCGGCATGGGTGCGCGCGCCGGTGGCGGCCTTGACCTCGGCGAGGGCGCTCCAGTGGTCGCCGTGCCGATGGGTGGTGACGACGGAGGCGATTCCGTCGTCACCGATCAGGCCGAGCAGCGTCCGGGGCTCGGCGGCCGCGTCGATCAGCAGTTGGTCACCGGAGTCCCGGCAGCGCAGCAGGTACGCGTTGTTGTTCATCGGGCCGACCGCGACCTTGGTGATGATGAGGTCGGTGAGCTCGTGCACGTCCGGCGCGCCGCCGACCTTCACTTCTCCGTTATAGGGCATGCCGCCCAGGTTAGTGGCGCCCAGGTCAATGGCGTCAGATGAGCGGTGGGAGGACGGGCAGCGGGTGGTCCGGGACGGTGGTCAGGCCGTCGCCCTTGGCGCGGCCGCTGACCCAGGCCAGCAGGGCGTTGCCGGTACCGCTGACGGTGAGCTCCGGCTCGGTGGCGGCGCCGAGATCCCAGGAGGATCCGCTGCCGGTGTCGTGCAGCCGGACGGCGGCGACGCCCTCGTGGCCGGAGAGGCCGTCGAGGAGCGCATCGAGCTGCCGCCCGGTGAAGTCCGCCGGCAGATCGTCGAAGCCGCAGCCGATGCCGAGATCCACATGGTGGAAGTTGATCTCGACGAGCCGCCGCCACGGGATCTCGGCTGCGGCGATCACCTTGCCGGACCGCATCCGGACCTGGGCGGCCCAGGCCTGCGGCGGGATCTCCCCGGTGGCCAGCGCGAAGCGGTCGGCGGAGGTGCGCAGGTCGTCGAGGTGCTCGGCGAGCGGGCGGCCGGCGCCGTCGGCGATGTCCTTGTCGCGCACCTCGGTGCTGATGTACTGCGGGGTCTCCTCGCCGGTGCGCGCCCAGGTGAGGAGGTTGACGAGCGAGTCGGCGTTGCGGGCGAGGTGGGCCAGGACGTGGCCGCGGGTCCAGCCGGGCAGCAGCGAGGGCTCGGCGACCGCGGTGGCGGGGAGCGCCGCGACCGCCTCGATCAGCCGTTCGGTGGCTGCTTGTACGGCAGCCGCATCGCGGGCGGGGTCGGGTCGTTGGACGGACACAGGGCCTCCTGATCGACAACGTGCTCGACAGCTTGATCGACGGTGCACGGACGACGCTAGCGCGGTCACTCGGTCGGGTGAACATGGCAGCCGCCCTCCGTAAATCGAATGCGCGTGCTATAGGCTCGGTGTGTCACAACAGGAAGAAATGTTGACGGCGCCCCGTTTAGGCTGACTGGGGGTGCCGACCCTCTCCTTTTCTATGAAAGGTGCGCACTGGCGTGGCCGATCGACTCACAGTCCGTGGCGCTCGCGAGCACAACCTCAAGAACGTCTCGCTCGACCTCCCGCGGGACGCGCTCATCGTGTTCACCGGACTCTCCGGTTCGGGCAAGTCCTCCCTCGCGTTCGACACGATCTTCGCCGAGGGGCAGCGCCGCTACGTCGAGTCGCTCTCCTCCTACGCCCGGCAGTTCCTGGGCCAGATGGACAAGCCCGACGTCGACTTCATCGAGGGCCTCTCACCGGCCGTCTCGATCGACCAGAAGTCCACGTCGCGCAACCCGCGCTCCACCGTCGGCACCATCACCGAGGTCTACGACTACCTCCGGCTGCTCTTCGCCCGGATCGGCAAGCCGCACTGTCCCGAGTGCCGCCGGCCGATCTCGCGCCAGTCGCCGCAGGCCATCGTCGACCGGGTGCTGGAGCTGGAGGAGGGCAGCCGCTTCCAGGTGCTCTCCCCGCTGGTGCGCGAGCGCAAGGGCGAGTTCGTCGATCTCTTCGCCGACCTGCAGACCAAGGGGTACAGCCGGGCCCGGGTGGACGGCGTGACCATCCAGCTGACCGAGCCGCCGGTGCTCAAGAAGCAGGAGAAGCACACCATCGAGGTGGTCATCGACCGCCTCACCGTCAAGGAGAGCGCCAAGCGCCGGCTGACCGACTCCGTCGAGACCGCCCTCGGGCTGGCCGGCGGCATGGTGATCCTGGACTTCATCGATCTGCCCGAGGACGACCCGCAGCGTGAGCGGATGTTCTCCGAGCACCTGTACTGCCCCTATGACGACCTCTCCTTCGAGGAGCTGGAGCCGCGCTCCTTCTCCTTCAACTCGCCCTTCGGCGCCTGCCCGCAGTGCAGCGGCATCGGCACCCGCATGGAGGTCGACCCGGAGCTGATCGTCCCGGACGAGGAGAAGTCGCTGGAGGACGGCGCGGTCGCGCCGTGGTCCGGCGGTATGTCCAAGGGGTACTTCCAGCGGCTCGTCGAGGCACTCGGCGAGGAGCTCGGCTTCCGTACGGACATTCCCTGGGCGGGTCTGCCGGTCCGCGCCAAGAAGGCGCTGCTCCACGGGCACAAGACGCAGATCAAGGTGGCTTACAAGAACCGGTACGGCCGCGAGCGCGCGTACACGACCAACTTCGAAGGCGCGATCCCGTTCGTCAAGCGGCGGCACCAGGAGTCCGAGACGGACTCCAGCCGCGAGCGCTTCGAGGGCTTCATGCGCGAGGTGCCGTGCCCGACCTGTGAGGGCACCCGGCTCAAGCCGATCGTCCTCGCGGTCACCGTCCAGGGCCGGTCCATCGCCGATGTCTCCGCGATGTCGATCAGCGACTGCGCCGACTTCCTCTCCGCGATGAAGCTGGACGCCCGCGACAAGAAGATCGCCGAACGGGTCCTGAAGGAGGTCAACGAGCGGCTGAAGTTCCTGGTCGACGTCGGCCTGGACTATCTCTCGCTCAACCGCGCCTCGGGAAGCCTGTCCGGCGGCGAGGCCCAGCGCATCCGGCTCGCCACCCAGATCGGCTCCGGCCTGGTCGGCGTGCTGTACGTGCTGGACGAGCCGTCGATCGGTCTGCACCAGCGGGACAACCACCGGCTCATCGAGACCCTGGTGCGGCTGCGGGACCTCGGCAACACCCTGATCGTGGTGGAGCACGACGAGGACACCATCAAGATCGCCGACTGGATCGTCGACATCGGCCCGGGCGCCGGTGAGCACGGCGGCAAGGTCGTGCACTCGGGTTCGCTCAAGGACCTGCTGACCAACGAGGAGTCGCTGACCGGCCAGTATCTGTCCGGCAAGCGCTCGATCCCGATGCCGGACGTGCGCCGGCCGGTGGACCGCGACCGGCAGCTGACCGTGCACGGCGCCCGCGAGCACAACCTGCAGGACATCGACGTGTCCTTCCCGCTCGGGGTGCTCACCGCCATCACCGGTGTCTCGGGATCCGGCAAGTCGACGCTGGTGAACGACATCCTCTACACCCACCTGGCGCGCGAGCTGAACGGGGCGCGCAGCGTCCCGGGCCGGCACACCCGGGTGGAGGGCGACGACCTGGTGGACAAGGTCGTGCACGTGGACCAGTCGCCGATCGGCCGCACCCCGCGCTCCAACCCGGCCACGTACACCGGTGTCTTCGACCACGTCCGCAGGCTCTTCGCCGAGACGATGGAGGCGAAGGTGCGCGGCTATCTGCCGGGCCGCTTCTCCTTCAACGTCAAGGGCGGACGCTGCGAGAACTGCTCGGGCGACGGCACGATCAAGATCGAGATGAACTTCCTGCCGGACGTCTACGTCCCGTGCGAGGTCTGCCACGGCGCCCGCTACAACCGCGAGACGCTGGAGGTGCACTTCAAGGGCAAGTCCATCTCCGAGGTGCTCGACATGCCGATCGAGGAGGCGCTGGACTTCTTCGAGGCCGTCCCGACGATCTCCCGTCATCTGCGCACCCTGAACGAGGTGGGGCTGGGCTACGTCCGGCTCGGGCAGTCGGCGCCGACCCTCTCCGGCGGCGAGGCGCAGCGCGTCAAGCTCGCCAGCGAGCTGCAGAAGCGCTCCACCGGCCGGACGGTCTACGTCCTGGACGAGCCGACCACCGGTCTGCACTTCGAGGACATCAGCAAGCTCATCAAGGTGCTGTCGGGCCTGGTCGACAAGGGCAACACGGTCATCGTCATCGAGCACAACCTCGATGTCATCAAGACCGCCGACTGGGTCATCGACATGGGCCCGGAGGGCGGCAACGGCGGCGGTCTGGTGGTGGCCGAGGGCACCCCGGAGGAGATCGCGGGGTCGACGGCCAGCCACACCGGCAAGTTCCTGCGGGACATCCTCGGCGACCGGGTGAGTGACGCCACGGTGTCGCCGAGGAAGAAGCCGGCGGTGAAGAAGGCCCCGGCCAGGAAGGTCACCGCGAAGAAGGCCACGGTCGCGGAAACCGTCGCGGCACCCGCCAAGAAGGCGGCGCCGCGCAAGAAGGCAGCGGGCAAGGCCTGACCCGCTGGGCACAGGTTCGGGACGTAGGGTACTGGTCTCAAGATCAGTCCCTGCGTCCCTTTCCGCGTCCTGAGCCTGGAGCACCACGATGACCGAACCGCACGCCGCCTGCCGCCGTACCGTCCTGCGGGGCGCGGCTCTCGCCGGAGTCGCCGGCCTGGGCCTCACGGCCTGCGGCGGATCCGGCAAGGACAAGGCCGCGGCCACCGGTCCCGTCGACCTCGGCCCGGCCACCGAGGTCGCCGTCGGCGGCGCCAAGCTGTTCCGCGATGACAAGGTCGTGGTCTCGCAGCCCACCCAGGGCGCCTACAAGGCGGTCAGCGCGGTGTGCACGCACGCCGGCTGCGTGGTGGACAAGGTCGAGGACGGCATCATCTCCTGCCCCTGCCACGGCAGCCGCTTCAACGCCACGACCGGCGCCGTCGTCCAGGGCCCGGCGACCGAGCCGCTGCCCGCCGTCGAGGTGCGCGTCGAGGGCGGCAAACTGATCACCGGCCGCAAGGCCTGACACCCGGCATCAGTCGTCGAGGTCGATCGCGAACTCGACGACCGTGGTGTCACCCCGCCGGACGATCGGGTGCGCAACCTCGACCACCCGGCCGTCGTCGGCGACGTGCCTGCGGGTGAAGCGGATCACCGGCACGGAGCCGCCGATGCGCAGCGTCGCCTGCTCGTCCTCGGTGGGCATGGCCGTGGTGAACGACTCGGTGATGCGGTTGACATGGATGCCCAGCGTCTTGAACTGCGCACGAGTGCCACCCGGCCACGGCTCGTTGATCGGGTCGGCGACAGGTGTAGCGGCGACATCGGACCAGCGGACATAGCTGATGGACATCTGCGTCGGGGCATCGTTGTCGTAGAACACGAAGTGGCGGGCGAGAAGCGGTTCGCCGATTTCGCACTCGAAGAGTGCGGCCAGTTCGGCGTCGGCCCGCTTCTTCACGTACCGCTTGTCGAGCCGGTATTCGGACCAGCCGATGCCTTGGTCCTTGGTGAACGCCGTTTGCGGCGCCGTGGTGTTGGTGCGGTACCGGTCAGCTGCCATGCGGTGAACGGGCGGCCGTTTGCGGACGATGGTGCCCGCGCGGGTCCGGGTCTCGATCAGTCCCTCGTTGCGCAGGACCGCGAGAGCGTTGCGGATCGTCGTCTCGGAGACGCCGTGCGCCTCGCACAGCTCCGGCAGGGTGGGTAGGCGGTCGTCCGGCGCGTAGGTGCCGTCATGGATCTGGGCACGTACTTCGGCGGCGATGCGGAGGTACTCCGGCCGTTCCTCGCGGGGCACGCGAATCACCCTCCCGAGTGATCGTCCGATTCTGTACTCACATATTGGCCGCTTCGCTTGACCCTCGCCAAGTCGCGCGCGATTCTGCGTACGGAAAAGAACTTTCCGTACTCAGAACATTGTGGAGTTTGGGAGCACACCCATGCCTGAATCCGGACAGAGCTGGCAGCGCCGCTTCCCCGGGGATGCCGAGCAGGTTCGCGTCGTCCGGGTATGGGTGGGCAGTCACGTGTGCCACGAGGACGCTCCGCTGCTGGCCGACGAACTCTTCGTCGCCGTCCTGGCGACACGACCGGCGAAGATCCAGATGACCCTCTCCACGGCCGGTTACCGAGCCCGCATCTCCGCGTCCGGCAACGTGGCGTTACCTCTGCACAGCGTCAGGGGTGCCGGTCTCTCGATCATCCGCGGCTTCTCATCCTGCCACGGCACCACCCCGGACGATCACGGACTCTGGGCAGAAGTCACCCAGGAGAAGACGCCATGAGCACCGACAACACCCAGCCTCCGGTCATCGACCCGGACCGGCTCACCATCAACCAATTGCGCGGACTGAACTGCGCGCACTGCGCAGCGCGCCTCTACCGCGCCCGGTCGATAGGCACACACCACATCGGGACCGGCGTACACGCCGACGACGTCGAACTGTATGCATGCGAACCGTCCTGCGCCGTCGCGGTTGAACGGCAACCGCACGCATGGTGCCACTTGTGCCACGACCCGATCGACGCCGCAATGGCCGTCCCGATCGGCAACCGGCCCGCGCCGACCGGTCCCGGCAGATTGCTGTACGCGGACGCCAAGTGCCCTGTGGCGTACCGGATCATCCCGCTGGCCGAACACCCGGCGGACACGGACGGCACCATCCGCTTCCGTACCGCCGACCCGTTCGTCCCGAAGTCCCGCTGAGACAGCAACTCCCGGACCGCCTCGCGGTAGCAACCCCAGGTTTTGGGGACAACTCGAAGCCCCCGCCCGGCAGGTCCTCCCAGACCGCAGCTTCGTGCCGCACTCGCGGGATGCCACGGCGGGCAACGCTTAGTAACAGATCCGTCACACCGCCGCCAAGCGCCTTCGGGCACTGTCACGCTGCACCCTCAAGCCGCCTGGGGGCCAACATCACCAACCCGTTCCTCATCCCGACCGTTCAGCGCCGAATGTTCACCGAGCCATGGCAGCGGTACGCGTGGGCTGCCCTACCCCTGGTCAGCATGTCGCTCTTGGCCTTCTTGCCATTCGTCATCGCCTGGCACCGCAAGATCATCGGATGGCGAGCTCCAGCCGCCTACGCAGCTCTTAGCGCGACCGTTCTCGGCTTCGCCATCGTCCAGCCCAAGGTCAACGCATGGTTCGCGGTAGCCGTCTGGACATTCATGATCACGACGGTCGTGCACGTCCTTCTCCTCGACCGCAGCAAGCAGCAGATCAAGTGACGCGGGGCCGTGACGGATCGCCGAGCGGCGATGCCGTCACCGCTTGCCGGAAACCAAGGGGACTCATGCACGCTCATTCAGCCCGCGCCACCGCCATCATCGCCTGTGGCCTTCTCTTCGCTACGGGCTGCTCGATGGGCACTACGCCCTCCCCGAACAAACCCGCAGGCAATTCCGCACCATCAGCGGCCGGCGTCACCGCGACCACAGCGTTCGGAGCGATTGCCAAGGATGTTCCGACCGCGAAGCTCACGGTCACGGTGACCGCTGAGAACGACAGCAATCACCTGATGGGTCGCCCTGGCCGGTACACGTCAGCGATCAAGTTCGCCGACAGTCGGATCAAAGGCGCCGACGCCAGCATGTACAAGACGGGAGACGTCGAACTCGGCGGCTGCATCGAGGTCTTCCCGACCACAGAGGCCGCGAAGACCCGCGCCGAGTACATCCAGAAGGTCACGGCGAGCATTCCCATGCTCGCCGAGTACGACTACCCGCACGGGACGGTCCTCGTCCGCGTCTCCCGATATCTCACGCCCACCCAAGCCGCCGCCTACGACAAGGCCGGCTCCAAGCTCGGGTAGCCGCTGGCCACGAGCTGGTGCCGTGGCATGGATCTTGGTGACGCGATCCGCGCGGCAGTGAGCCGCGTCGGATCGGACAGGCCCTACGAGCGGCGCCTCATTCGTTGGCCCACCTCGCCCGAGTCCGTCTCCCACCACGGGCGGGTCATTTCCGGGACGGCGGCGGCGGGCTCGTGGGCCGACGCCGACGCGCCTGAGGCCGTGGCCGCCGGGAGGAGTTCGTGGTCCAGGCGGGCGTCCAGTTCGGCGGTTTTCGCGCGGTCCGTGCGCCACCACTGGGCGAAGACCGCGATCAGGAAGGGCAGTCCGACCAGTTCGGCGAGGGTGAGCATCAGGCCGCCGCCGATCAGCTGGTCCTGCTTGGGGGTCGGGCCCCAGGTGCGGGGCTGGGCCGCGTACCAGTGGCCGGCGACCAGGGTGCCGCTGGTCATGACGACGATGCCGGGGAGCGAGTCGAAGAGGCCGTCGAGGAAGACCAGGGCGGCCCGTACCGGGTGGGTGCACCAGCGGGGCAGCAGTTCCTGGTGGGTGAGCATCGGCAGGACGAACAGGCAGCCGGTCAGCAGCAGTTGGAGATGCATCAGTTGGAGGACGGCGTCATGGCGCAGCGCCGTCTCGAAGTAGGGCGTGAAGTAGATCGTCAGCTCGGAGCCGAGCACCGCCGCCGAGCTGACCAGCGGGTACGTCAGCAGGCGCACCACGCGGCCGGTCAGTACGCCGTGCAGCGGGCCGTCCGGGGTCGCCAGGGCCAGCGGGTCGCCGAGGGCCAGGCCCAGGGGGGCGATCAGGTCCAGCACGATGTTCTGCACGGCGGCGGGCCAGAACAGCACCCGGCCGTAGGCGGCCAGGCCGGACATCGTGGCGACCACGATCGCGCCCAGGCCGAGCACGAGGAACGCCGTGGTCCGCGCGATCGGCCAGCGGCCGCCGGCGCGACGGTGCCGCCGTACGCCCGCCACGTAGAGCCCGCCCAGCAGGACCACGGCGGCGAGCGCCACACCGTCCAGCTGCCAGGCGCCCAGGAATGTGGGCACCGTCAGTTCCGGCAGAGCCGCCGCCGTGGTGCTGAGCGCAGCAGCCATGTCGTCCTCGTCCTCGCATCCGTCCGGTCCCGGCGGCCAACGCTAGACCTGCCGGGGTGGACGGACGTGGGCAGGGCCCGGCATGTCGCTGCCGGGCCCTGCCCATCACGGCCGATCGCGGACCGTCGCGCGTTACGCGTTACGCGTCGATGCTGTTCTTCTCGGCCGCTTCGGCCGCCTCGGCCGCCGCCTGCTTCTTGGAGGCGAACAGGCTGGTGACGGTGGTGACCGCGAGCACGGCCACGATGACGCCGAGCGAGACGGGGATGGAGATCTCCGGGACGTTCACCCCGGACTCGTGCATCGCGTGCAGGACGAGCTTCACGCCGATGAAGCCGAGGATGACCGACAGGCCGTACGAGAGGTGGACCAGCTTCTTGAGCAGACCGCCGATCAGGAAGTACAGCTGGCGCAGACCCATCAGCGCGAAGGCGTTGGCGGTGAAGACGATGTACGGGTCCTGCGTGAGGCCGAAGATCGCCGGGATGGAGTCGAGCGCGAACAGGACGTCCGTGGTGCCGATCGCCAGCATGACGACGAGCATCGGCGTCATCAGGCGCTTGCCGTTCTCGACGATGAACAGCTTCGTGCCGTGGTACTTGTCGGTCGACGGGACGCGCTTCTCGACGAGCTTGAGGAGCTTGTTCTCCTCGAACTCCTCCTCCTCGGGATCGGCCAGCGCCTCCTTGATGAGCTTCCAGGCGGTCCAGATCAGGAACGCGCCGAAGATGTAGAAGACCCAGGAGAAGTTGGCGATGATCGCGGCGCCGCCGGCGATGAAGACCGCGCGCAGCACCAGCGCTATCAGGACGCCGACGAGTAGCACCCGCTGCTGGTACTTCGTCGGCACCGCGAACTTCGACATGATCAGGACGAAGACGAAGAGGTTGTCGACGCTCAGCGACTTCTCGGTGATGAACCCCGCGAAGAACTCACCCGCGGGCTGACCGCCCGCGAAGAGTGCCAGGCCGAGCCCGAACAGGGCGGCGAGGACGATCCAGACGACCGTCCAGATGCCCGCTTCCTTGATGGTGACGTCGTGCGGCTTGCGTCCGATGAGGAAGTCGACGGCGATCAAGGCACACAGACCCGCGATGGTCAGTGCCCACATGGTCAAGGAAACATCCACTGCGCCTCCGGTAGTTCACTACGAACAGTAAACGGTACCGGAATGCCCAAGAGAAGGCAAAGGTACGGTCAAAATCCCAGGTCAGCGGCCATACGCCTGCCGAGCAGCCGCGACCTGACGGAGGACCTGGGGCACCACATGACTACCCGGAGGTACGAGCAGCGGCTCATAGGTCCAGGCGTGGCCGACCCAGGGGTCCGCGAGGTGGTCCTCGGGGGTCGGGGTGAGCCGCATCAGGGAGCGCCACAGCGGGTCGAGGACCGGGCCGTACGCCCGTGCGTCGTCCCGGTCGGCCACCATCAGCAGGTGCACGCCGACCGAGGGCCCCTCGTCGGCGAGGTAGCGCAGCTGGTTGACGGTGCGGTCGTCGAAGCCGTACGGGAAGTCGTTGACGATCAGCAGCTGCTCGGCGGTGTCCAGGTCCACCGGCAGCGAGTCCGGGGCGCCGGCCCGCATCGCCATCTGCACCAGGTCCACCCGCTCGGTCATCCTGCCGATCAGCGCCGCCACTCCGGCCGCACCGGCGGCGGGCGGCACCCGCAGGGTGCCCGACTCGGTCAGCGGGGTGAGTGCGGCGCTGCCGGTGCCGGCCGGGTCGATGACGTGCACCGAGAAGTCCCCGACCGGGTACGAGGCGAGCAGCCGGGCCGCGATGGTGACCGCGATCTCCATGGCCAGCCGCCGGTCCTGGGAGCTGTCGATCCACAGACCGCGCTCCAGCGGCAGTCTGACCAGCAGCGGGATCCGCAGTTCGGGGGTCTCGGGCAGATGCAGGTTGCCGAGCCTGGCGGCCATCGGCACCTCCATCGGCACCGTGTAGCCGTGCCAGACCGGGCTCTCCCAGCCGGCGTACGGCGGCGGCAGCGCCGGTTCGACGACCTCGGACTCGGCGCGCAGCTGCGCCAGGTCGCGGTCGAGGACGGCACGGGCCTGGTCCATGAGGTCGGCCTGTTTGGCGCGGGCCTGGTCCCGGGCGGCGTCGGCGGCCGGGCCGACGCGGGTGCGCGGGTCGGCCAGCAGCCGGTCCAGTTCCTGGTCCAGCCGGGACTCGGCGAAGTCGACGGCGCTGCGGTAGGCGGCGGCGGTGCGGGCCAGGTCCTCGAACATGCCCCAGACCTGGTTGTAGAGCCGCTCCTCCATCGTCCAGCCGCTGGCGTCACCGGCGACGGGCTGCGGGGCGCCCTGCGGGGGCGCGGCGTCCGCCGGCCGGCCGGGCGGCAGGTCCGGGGCCTGCGGGGCGGTGTGCCGCCGGGGGTGCTGATAGCTGATCGGGCCGCCGGCGGTCGCCGTCGCGGACGACGACGCCGGGGATCCGGACTGCGGCCGGGGCGGCGGGGCGACCGAGCGGGCCAGCCCCTTCGCCACCGCGTCATGGATGCCCGCGGCGAGCCCGGCCGCCTCCGGAACTCCCTGGTCGAGGAGCATGGCCGCCAGGCCGCCCGCGTACCCCTGGCCGACCGCGCGGACCTTCCACGCGCCCTGCCTGCGGTAGAGCTCGACGGCGACGACCGCGGTCTCCGGGCCGAGCCCGGTGATGGTGAATCCCGCGACCTCGGCCCCGTCCAGCGTGGTGACCGCGACATGCGGAGCGGCCACCACGCCGAAGGAGGCCGGAACACCGGCCGCGGTGGGGAGTGCGAGCAGCACATGGACCCGGTGGACGTCCTCGGAGAGGGCGCCCAGGTCCACCGCGAGCCGGTGGGAGGCGGCGGCCTGCTGGGACACTTCGAGGCCGGGGAGGTGCGGCGACCCGGGGTGGGCGATCCACTCCGTGCCGCTCACCCGCCCGTGCTCGTCACCAAGGGTGGCCACGGCCACCACCGGCGTGCCCGCCGTCACCCGGATCTCCAGACGGCCGGCGCCCTCGGGCCCGGCCGGGAGCGGATGATTCTGTCCCCGGACCAGCTCGGCGGCCATGCCGCCACCCCCCATTGGTGTTGTACGCGTCGTGCGTGTGCAGCTTTCGTGCGTGTGGTGCTGGTGTTCTCGTGGTGCTGTTGATCCGTGGTGCTGTTGATCCGTGGTGCTGTGCGCCTGTGGAGTCAGAGCGCCGGCAGGATCGACGGCATCAGGTCCTGGAACGTACGGCCGGCGGCCGGCGTACCGATGGCGGTCATCGACCAGCCGCTGCCCGCGCGCTGCACCTTCGCCATGATCTGCGCGGTGTACTGCCCGCCGCCGGTCAGGGTGTAGCGGGCCAGCTCCTGGCCGTTGGTCTCGTCGACGAGACGGCAGAACGCGTTCTGTACCTCGGCGAAGGTCTGCCCGGTGAACGAGTTCACCGTGAAGACGATCTGGTCGATGTGGACCGGCACCCGCTGCAGGTCCACCAGGATCGACTCGTCGTCGCCACCCTGGCCGGCGCCGCCGACCACGTTGTCGCCGGTGTGCCGGACGGAACCGTCGTCGCTGACCAGGTGCCGGAAGAACACCACGTCCACCGGCTGCTTGTCGGCGAAGAGCACCGCCGAGGCGTCGAGGTCGATCTCCCGGGTGCGGCTGCCGAACAGTCCGCGGCGGGGCGCGGCCTGCCAGCCGAGCCCCATCCGAACGGCCGTCAGCGTCCCCCCGTCGGACTTGGTAAGGCTGATCTGCTGGCCCTTGGTCATGTTGACCGTCACGCGCTGTCCCCTCTCACCCGTCACCGGACTGTGTGCGGTTGCCCCGCACCCTAACAAGACGCCGGGACAGCGCACCTCGGTTCACCCCAGGGCAGGGTCTGTCCGGCGGATCGGGCCTAGGGCGTGTTGCGAAAGTCCCGCCTGGCCCACGACGCCTGGCACGCGCCCTCGCTGCGTTGTCGGGCTCGTCCACGTACGGTCCAGTACGAGGACGACCCTCCGCCTTGCGAGCGCACGCACCAGACGCCGTGGGCCACGCCCTCCGGGCGAACGGCGCTACTTTCGCAACACGCCCTAGGCGATACCGGCCTCGCGCATCTGCCGCAGCTCCTTCTTCAAGTCGCCCAGCTCGTCGCGGAGTCGGCCCGCGATCTCGAACTTCAGCTCGGCCGCCGCGGCGTGCATCTGCGCGGTGAGCTCGGCGATCAGGTCCGCCAACTCCTCGGCGGGCAGGCTCTGGGCCACCCGCTTGCCGCCCGCCTTGGACGACAGTCCCGGCACCGGGGCCTTGCCGCGCGAGCGCTGCCTGCCGGAGCCCAGCAGCTCCTCGGTGTCCGCGTCCTCGCGGGCGAACGAGTCGAGAATGCCCGCGATCTTCTTGCGGAGCGGCTGCGGGTCGATGCCGTGTTCGGTGTTGTAGGTGACCTGCTTCTCACGGCGCCGGTTGGTCTCGTCGATGGCCTGCGCCATCGCGGGGGTGATCGTGTCGGCGTACATGTGGACCTCGCCGGACACGTTACGGGCCGCACGGCCGATGGTCTGGATCAGGGAGGTGCCCGAGCGCAGGAAGCCCTGCTTGTCCGCGTCCAGGATCGCCACCAGCGACACCTCGGGGAGGTCCAGGCCCTCACGGAGCAGGTTGATGCCGATCAGTACGTCGTACTCGCCGGCCCGCAGCTCGCTCAGCAGCTCCATCCGGCGCAGCGTGTCGATGTCGCTGTGCAAGTACCGCACCTGGATGCCGAGTTCCAGCATGTAGTCGGTGAGGTCCTCGGACATCTTCTTGGTGAGGGTGGTGACCAGCACCCGCTCGTTCCGCTCGGTGCGCAGCCGGATCTCGTGCACCAGGTCGTCGATCTGCCCCTCGGTGGGCTTGACGATGACCTGCGGGTCGACCAGCCCGGTCGGGCGGATGATCTGCTCGACCGCGCCGTCGCCGCGCGACAGCTCGTACTTGCCGGGCGTCGCCGACAGGTAGACGGTCTGGCCGATGCGCTCCAGGAACTCCTCCCACTTCAGCGGGCGGTTGTCCATCGCGGACGGCAGCCGGAAGCCGTGGTCGACCAGGGTGCGCTTACGGGAGGCGTCACCCTCGTACATGGCGCCGATCTGCGGCACGGTGACATGTGACTCGTCGATGACCAGGAGGAAGTCCTCCGGGAAGTAGTCGATGAGCGTGTTCGGGGCGGTGCCCGCCTCACGGCCGTCCATGTGCCGTGAATAGTTCTCGATGCCGGAGCAGCTGCCGATCTGCCGCATCATCTCGATGTCGTACGTGGTCCGCATGCGCAGCCGCTGGGCCTCCAGCAGCTTGCCCTGCTTCTCCATCGTCGCGAGGGTCGTCTCCAGCTCCTTCTCGATCCCCGCGACGGCGCGCTCCATACGTTCCGGTCCCGCGACGTAGTGGGTCGCCGGGAACACGTACATCTCCCGGTCGTCGCTGATCACCTCGCCGGTGAGCGGGTGGAGGGTGGACATCGCCTCGATCTCGTCACCGAACATCTCGATGCGGACGGCGAGCTCCTCGTAGACCGGGAAGATCTCGATGGTGTCGCCCCGGACCCGGAAGGTGCCCCGCTGGAACGCCAGGTCGTTGCGGGTGTACTGGATGTCCACGAACTTGCGCAGCAGCTTGTCGCGGTCAATCGTGTCACCGACCCGGAGCCGCACCATGCGGTCGACGTACTCCTGCGGGGTGCCCAGGCCGTAGATGCAGGAGACCGACGCGACGACAACGACGTCGCGGCGGGTCAGCAGGGAATTGGTGGTGGAGTGGCGGAGCCGCTCGACCTCCTCGTTGATCGAGGAGTCCTTCTCGATGTAGGTGTCCGTCTGGGGGACGTACGCCTCGGGCTGGTAGTAGTCGTAGTACGACACGAAGTACTCGACGGCGTTGTTCGGCAGCAGCTCGCGGAACTCGTTCGCGAGCTGCGCCGCGAGGGTCTTGTTGGGCGCCATGACGAGCGTCGGGCGCTGGAGCCGTTCGATCATCCACGCCGTGGTCGCCGACTTTCCGGTGCCGGTCGCGCCGAGGAGGACGACATCCTTCTCACCTGCGCGGATACGCCGCTCCAGCTCCTCGATGGCGGCCGGCTGGTCACCACTGGGCTGGAAGGGGCTGACGACCTCGAAGGGCGCCACAGTACGTTCGATGTCTGATACGGGCCGCATGGAACCACCGTACGGCCCAGCACTGACAAACCGCGGGGATCACCGTGGGCGACGGCCGTGAGCGGGCTCACGGACCGGCTCGTAGCGGGGCTGCTGGACACCGGGCGGGTCCAGCGCCACCACCACCCCGGCCAGGAACAGGAACACCACCGGGCCGATCAGGACGGGCGCCAGGATCGCGGCGGGCGAGGCACCGCCCAGGCCGCCGGCGATCCCCGAGTCGTGCAGATGCACCCGGAGCGCGGCCATGCCCGTGTAATGCATGCCGGTGACCGCGACGCCCATGATGAGGCTGGCCCCGATGCTCGCGGCGAAGCCCTTGACCGACACCGCGGCCCACAGTGCCGCGGTGGCCGCCGCCACCGCGATGCCGATCGACAGGTACACCGTTCCGGTGTTGTAGGCGAGGTCCGCGTCCAGCTTCATCCCGGCCATGCCGAGGTAGTGCATGGCGGCCACCCCGACGCCGGTGACCGCGCCGGCGGCGAGCAGGACCGGTGCGCCGCGGCCGAAGAACCCGACCAGGAAGACACCGGCGCCGACCACCGCGATGGCCACTCCGAGGCTCAGGAAGGTGATCGACTTGTTGTAGTTGATCTCCACCTGGTCGACGGTGAACCCCATCATGGCGATGAAGTGCATCGTCCAGATGCCCGAGCCGATGGAGACCGCGCCCAGGGCGAGCCAGCCGGCCCGCCGGGACCGCTCCATCACGAGCGCCCGGACCGTGCAGCGCAGTCCGAGAGCGGCTCCCAGGCAAGCCATGACGTAGGCCACCACGGGGGTGATCCAGCCGTACGTGAATCCGTTGACCGTTCCGTACATGCCGTCCACGGCGGGCCCTTCCGGCGCATCGAGTTGGCACACGATAGGACGGCCAGGGGAACATCTGACCGAGTTTCAGATTCCCTTTACCGACCCGTGATCCGGGTGCACGGTGACGCGGTCCAGCGGTCCGTGCGGCCCGGAGCCGAGCGCCGCCCGCAGTGCCGCCACGACCTGCGCCGGACTCGCCGTCAGGGCCTCCGGAGGCACCCGGACGATCCGCAGGCCGCAGGTGTCCAACGGGTTGGGGCCGGCCGCCGGTCCGATCACCAGAGCCACCCCCTCGCGCGCCCAGTAGGCGTCCGGAGACGCCAAGAACACACCGTCCAGGCGGAGTTCGGGCCGCCACAGCGGTGGCCGCGACCCCGAGAGCGCGACGAGCGAACGCAGCTGGCCGCCCAGCGGGCGGCGGACCCGTCCCGGAAGCGCCAGCTCCCGCAGCGTCTCGTCGATCCCGGGCTTGCGGGACAGCGACGCGGTACGCAGCTCGCCCGCCAGCTCCGCCGGATCGACCCCGCGGTCCCACACCAGCTCGCGGAGCACGGCCCGCACCCAGTCCGGGTCGCACGACGCCCGGACGCCGTCCCCCGCGGCGCGCACCAGGGGCGCGACGGGCAGCTCGTCCACCAGCTCGGGGCCGGGGAGGGTGCGCGCGTGGTGGACCCGCACCCAGGTGTGCGTCCTGAGCGCGCGCCCGGCCGGCACCAGGACGTCGACCACCCGCACCTCGGCGGGCACCAGGACCTCGCGCATCCCGTGCAGGGCCAGCGCCGCGATCCCCGTCAGCTGCGCCTGCGCCGCCGGGTACCCGGCGTAGGCCAGGGCCGCCCGGCAGCGCTGCCAGGCGGACAGCGCACCCCGCCGCAGCACCACCACCCTCGGCAGCACCCGCTGCCAGGGGCCGCCCGGCCCGCAGCGCTTGCGCAGCGCCACCTCCGACACCCCGATGCCGGACAGCTGGCCGACCGTCACCACCTGCCGCTGGTCACGGGCGAGAATGCGCAGGGCCTGGGCGAAGTCGTTTCGTGTCATGACGGCCCCCTCCCCCACCGGAACCGCTCAACTACCCGCTGTGACAAGGCTGTCGAAGAGCGGCACCCGGGCGAGTGATCGCTGCGGCCCCGGCTGACGGGCCCGGCCGGCCGGTCCGGCCGAAGGACCGGCCCGGCGGATCCGGCTCGAGGAATCTGCTCCCGGGCCCGTTGTCAGTGGCCCGGCATACGCTGGCGGTATGACGAACACCGAGCGGCACGAGGTGGCGGACCGGACCGCCACGGTGGCCTGGACGCGGCTGGACACCCCGATCGGCCCGCTGCTGCTCGCCGCGACCGACCAGGGGCTGGTCAGCGTCGTCTTCCGGGCCGACGACGAGGTGACGGAGACCTTCCTGGAGCGGCTGGGGCGCCGGCTGGGCGCGGATCCGGTCGAGGAGTCCGGGGAGTCGGGGCGGCTCGCCCCCGCCGTCCGCCAGCTGCGGGCGTACTTCGACGGGGAGCTGCGCGACTTCACCCTCGATCTGGACTGGTCGCTGACCGCCGGCTTCAACCGCCGCGTCCAGCGGGAGCTCGCCACCGGCGTGCCGTACGGCTCGGTCGTCGGCTACCAGGACCTCGCCGACCGCGTCGGCGAGCCGGGCGCCGCCCGCGCCGTCGGCACCGCCATGGGAGCCAATCCGCTGCCGCTCGTCGTCCCGTGCCACCGCGTCGTGGAGAGCAACGGGGGCATAGGCGGCTTCGGCGGCGGCCTGGAGATCAAGCGGACGCTGCTGGCCCTGGAGGGCGTGCTCCCGCCGCCCCTGTTCTGACGGGGCGGCCGGGGCCACCGGGCGACGGCGGCGCCGTCACCCGGTCAGTAGTGGTGGCAGCCCGGGTCGGGGGCGTCGACCGACAGCGCGTCGCCCTCGGGCAGGAGGTACGTGACGTACAGGACGACCGGCACCGTGCCGAGGTTCTGCCCGTTGTGCACCTTGCGGGCGCCGTCCGGCTCGATGAACGACTGGCCTGCGCTGCTGCGCACCACCGAGCAGTCGGCCAGCGTCCTGGTCAGCGTGCCCGACTGGACGACGGCGATCAGCGGCCCCTGGTGGTAGTGCCAGCCGGTCTCACCGCCCGGCGCGATGGTGACCGTGCGCACCACGACGTCCGTACGCCCCTGGGTCCTGACCTTCAGCCCCTCGGCGGAGGTGCCCTTGGCCAGGACCGTCGCCGTCACCCCGCTGCCCGGTGTCGCCAGGGCGCCCGACGGCACCAGTCCCAGCGCCACCACACATCCGGCCACCGCCGCCGCTCTGCGGATCCGGCTCCAGCGCCTGCTGCTGTCCATGTGCGGGGTCCCTCCGGAACGGTTCAGGGAGCGTCGAAACGAGCCGCCTCAACATAGTCCGGCCGCGGGTCCAGAGCGGCGGCCAGCCGGAAGTGTCGCAGCGCTTCATCCGGACGGTTGGCACGCTGCAGCGTCCGGGCGAGCGCGAAGTGCGCGAACGCGTTGTCGGGTTCCCGTTCCAGCACTATCTGGAACTCGAGCTCGGCCGGGCGCAGTTGGGCGGCGGCGAAGAAGGACCGGGCCCGCAGCAGGCGCGCGGCGGTGTTCTCCGGGTGGGCGGCGATGACCGAGTCCAGCAGCTTCACCGCTCCGCGCGGGTCGCGGGCTTCCAGCAACTGCTCCGCGGCACGGAAATCGATGACGTGGGTCTCGGGGGTCTGCTCGGGCACGGCCGCCTCCCTTCCATGGCTCGGGTGACGACTGATCGTCGGCACAGACATACCCAACGCGGCCCCCGGCAATCACATTCCGGGCGGTCCCGCCCGGGGCCGCACTAGGGCGCGAGGCGGTCGCGCAGCTGCTGCCAGACCCGTTTGACCTGGGGTTCGAGCGCCTCCAGGGGGCCGTCGTTGTCCAGCACGACATCGGCGACGGCGAGCCGCTGCTCGCGGGTGGCCTGGGCCGCCATCCGCGACCGGGCCTCGCCCTCGTCCATGCCGCGCAGCCGCACCAGGCGGTCGAGTTGGGTGGCGGGGGACGCGTCCACCACCACGACGAGGTCGTAGAGCTCGGCGAGGGCGTTCTCGGTGAGCAGCGGGACGTCATGGATCACGATGTCGTCCGGGCCGACGGCGCCCTCCAGCTCGGCCGACCGGCGTCCGACGAGCGGATGCACGATCGCGTTCAACGCCTGCAGCCTGGCGGGGTCGGCGAAGACGATCGAGCCCAGCCTGGGGCGGTCGAGCGCACCGTCAGGAGTGAGGACCTCCGTGCCGAACTCGGCGACCACGGCGGCCAGCCCCGGCGATCCGGGCTCCACGACCTCCCGGGCGATCTTGTCCGCGTCCACCACGACCGCCCCGTACGACGCGAGCAGCCGTGACACTTCGCTCTTGCCGGCGCCGATTCCGCCGGTCAGGCCCACCTTCAGCATGGCGACAGCCTAGGGCCTGCCCGGACGGACAGGCCCTGGGTCGTGTCGTCAGTTTCCGTCGTCCTCCCGGTCCGCGAGGAACCGTTCGAACTCGGCCCCGAGGTCGTCGGCCGACGGCAGGTCGACCGGCTCGGCGATGAGGTTCTCCCGGGTCATCGAACCGGCGACCGCGTCGTACTGGCTCTCCAGCCCGCGGACGACCGAGACCAGCTCGCCGTCGCCCTCGGCGACCTGGCGGTCGATCTCGCCGCGGACCGTGTGCGCCTCGGCACGCAGTGCGTGCGCCACCTCGGGCAGCACCAGGCCGGTGGCGGCGGTGATCGCCTCGAGTACGGCGAGCGCCGCGTCCGGGTACGGGGAACGCGACAGATAGTGCGGCACGTGGGCGGCGACGCCCAGGACGTCACGGCCGGCCTCCGCGAGCCGCAGCTCGATGAGGGACTCGGCGCTGCCGGGCACCGTCGCCTCGTCGAACCAGCTGCGGTGGCCTGGCATCAGGTCCACCCGGTTGCCGTGCGGGGTCAGCCCGACCGGGCGGGTGTGCGGAACGCCCATCGGAATGCCGTGGAAGTTGATGGCCAGCCGCACCCCGAGCCGTTCGACGACCTGCAGCACGGCCGCGGCGAAGCGCTCCCACTCCACGTCCGGCTCGGAGCCGGTCAGCAGCAGGAAGGGCGTCTCCGTGGTGTCACGGACCAGATAGAGGGCGATCTCCGGTGCCTCGTACCCCGACCAGTGGTCGCGTTCGAAGAGCATCAGGGGCCGGCGCGCGCGGTAGTCGACCAGCCGGTCGGCGTCGAACCTGGCCACCAACTGGTTGTCGAGGCGGTCCAGCAGCTGCTCCGAGATCTGCTCGCCGGTGTCACCCGCGTCGATGTACCCCTCCAGGTGGTACAGCAGAACGGGGCCGGTCTCCCCGACCGCCTCGTCCACGGCCTCGGCACCGCCCGGCACGAATTCGTACAGCCCCTGCGGATCCAGCACTGTGATCGTTCCTCCTCGTTCTTCCTCCTCGGAAACGTGCGAGGAGCTGGGAGCATTCCCGCATCCGGGCCCGCTTCACCCCCTGACAACGCGGAAGGCCCGCTCCCCTCTCGGGGAACGGGCCTTCCGTCCGTACGGCTACCTGCAGGTCAGAGCGTCAGCTCTGGCCGCCGGCCAGCTTCTCGCGGAGCGCGGCCAGTGCCTCGTCCGACGCCAGGGCGCCGGAGTTGTCGTCCGACTCCGAGGAGTACGAACCGCCGCCACCGAGACCGGCGGAGCTGGCGGCACCGGCGGGAGCCGCAGCACCCTCGGCCTCCGCCTTCTCGTCGGCCTCGCGGGACTTGATGACCTGGGCCTGGTGCTGCTCGAAGCGGGTCTGGGCCGTGGCGTACTGGCCTTCCCACGCCTCGCGCTGGGTCTCGAAGCCCTCGAGCCAGTCGTTGGTCTCGGGGTCGAAGCCCTCGGGGTAGATGTAGTTGCCCGCGTCGTCGTACGAGGCAGCCATACCGTAGAGGGTCGGGTCGAACTCGACCGTGGCCGGGTCGGCACCGAAGGCCTCGTTGGCCTGCTTCAGCGAGAGGCTGATGCGGCGGCGCTCGAGGTCGATGTCGATGACCTTGACGAAGATCTCGTCGTTGACCTGGACGACCTGCTCCGGGATCTCCACGTGGCGCTCGGCCAGCTCGGAGATGTGGACCAGGCCCTCGATGCCCTCGTCGACGCGCACGAACGCACCGAACGGAACGAGCTTGGTGACCTTACCGGGAACGACCTGGCCGATCTGGTGCGTCCGGGCGAACTGCTGCCACGGGTCTTCCTGCGTCGCCTTCAGCGACAGGGAGACACGCTCGCGGTCCATGTCCACGTCGAGAACCTCGACGGTGACTTCCTGGCCGACCTCGACAACCTCGGAGGGGTGGTCGATGTGCTTCCAGGACAGCTCGGAGACGTGCACGAGACCGTCGACGCCGCCGAGGTCCACGAACGCACCGAAGTTGACGATCGAGGAAACGACGCCGGAGCGGACCTGGCCCTTCTGCAGGGTCGTGAGGAAGGTCTGGCGGACCTCGCTCTGGGTCTGCTCGAGCCAGGCACGGCGGGACAGGACCACGTTGTTGCGGTTCTTGTCCAGCTCGATGATCTTGGCTTCGAGCTCCTTGCCCACGTACGGCTGGAGGTCGCGGACGCGACGCATCTCGACGAGCGAGGCGGGCAGGAAGCCGCGGAGGCCGATGTCGAGGATGAGACCACCCTTGACGACCTCGATGACGGTACCGGTGACGATCCCGTCTTCTTCCTTGATCTTCTCGATGGTGCCCCAGGCACGCTCGTACTGAGCGCGCTTCTTCGAGAGGATCAGGCGGCCTTCCTTGTCCTCCTTCTGGAGAACAAGGGCTTCGATCTCGTCGCCGACCTTGACGACCTCATTGGGGTCGACGTCGTGCTTGATCGAAAGCTCGCGGGACGGGATGACGCCCTCGGTCTTGTAACCGATGTCGAGCAGGACCTCGTCCCGGTCGACCTTTACGATCACGCCTTCGACGATGTCGCCGTCGTTGAAGTACTTGATCGTCGCATCGATCGCTGCGAGGAAGTCTTCCTCGGAGCCGATGTCGTTGACCGCCACCTGCGGGGTGGTGCGCGTTGCCTCGGTGCTGCTCGTCATATGGGGAAGGACTCCGGTACGGACAGAAGTTGTAGGTACTGCTACGCCAGGACCCGTTATCGCACAGCCGAAGCCGGACAGCCTTGAGTCGGACCTTCCAAATGAATCGGAGAGTCGCCTCAAGGACCGAGGGGATACAAGCCAGTGCGAGCGCAACCTGCTACGTCTGAGGTGCGCAGGCCCGCAGCGCAACTTGTAGCATACGGGGGCAGCCGGACACGGTCAATGCGCGAAGGGCCCACCTGGGGCAGAACGGCCCATACCCGGCGCAAGTCCCCCCGTCACAGGTCCAACCAGAGAGTACGACGACAACCGCGATGAGCCAAGGACCCGAACCAGTAGCCACCCGGCGTACCGCAGGCGTCACGGAAAGCAGCCGGGCCAACCGGGGCTGGTGGGACCGGAACGCGGACGAGTACCAGGTCGAGCACGGAGCCTTCCTCGGCGACGGGAACTTCGTCTGGGGGCCGGAGGGACTGGACGAGTCCGACGCCGGACTGCTCGGCCCCGCCGCGGAACTCGCGGGCCTGTCGGTGCTCGAGATCGGCGCCGGCGCCGCGCAGTGTTCGCGCTGGCTGGCCGCGCGCGGCGCGCGCCCGGTCGCCCTCGACCTCTCCCACCGGCAGCTGCAGCACGCGCGCCGGATCGACGAGGAGTCGGCGGACGGCGGCTTCCCGCTCGTCCAGGCCGACGCGGGGACGCTGCCGTTCGCGGCCGCGTCGTTCGACCTGGCGTGCTCGGCGTACGGCGCGCTCCCCTTCGTCGCCGACCCCGAACGCGTGCAGCGCGAGGTGCACCGCGTGCTGCGGCCGGGCGGGCGCTGGGTCTTCTCCGTCACCCACCCGATCCGCTGGGCCTTCCCCGACGAGCCGGGCCCCGAGGGGCTGACCGCCGTCTCCTCCTACTTCGACCGCACCCCGTACGTCGAGCAGGACGGGCGCGGGCTCGCCGAGTACGTCGAGCACCACCGGACCCTCGGCGACCGCGTGCGGGAGATCGCCGCGGCCGGCTTCCGGCTGGTCGACCTCGTCGAGCCGCAGTGGCCGGAGTGGAACACCCAGGAATGGGGCGGCTGGTCGCCGCTGCGCGGCGGGATCCTGCCCGGGACGGCGATCTTCGTGTGCGTGCGGGACTGACGGCGGCGCCCGCCGCCGGACCGACGGGCACACTGGGCGGGTGATCCGCGCCAGTTCCCTCGACCTGCCCGTACAGACCGTCGTGCCCGCACTGCTGCGGGCGCTCGACGAACGGGGCTGCGCCGTACTCGCCGCGCCGCCGGGAACGGGGAAGACCACCCTCGTACCGCTCGCGCTGGCCGGGCTGCTCCCCCAGTACGGGGAGGTCCCCCGCCGGGTGCTGGTGGCCGAGCCGCGCCGGATGGCGGCGCGGGCCGCCGCCCGCCGGATGGCGTGGCTGCTCGGCGAGGGCGTCGGCGCCCGGATCGGCTTCACGGTGCGCGGCGAGCGGAAGGTCTCGGCGGAGACGGTCGTCGAAGTGGTGACGACCGGTGTGCTGCTGCAGCGGCTGCAGCGTGATCCGGAGCTGGCCGGTGTGGACACCGTCGTACTGGACGAATGCCATGAGCGGCATCTGGACGCCGACACCTCGATGGCCTTCCTGCTGGACGTACGGGCCGCCCTGCGCCCGGAGCTGCGGGTGGTCGCGGCCTCCGCCACCACGGACACCGCCGCCTGGGCCGCGCTGGTCGGGGGCGAGGACGGTGCCGCCCCGGTGGTCGAGGCGCAGGGCATCCTGCATCCGGTCGCCGTGGAGTGGGCCCCGCCGGTCCGCCCGGTGCGCCCGCCGCACGGGATGCGGGTCGATCCGGCGCTGCTGGAGCACGTGGCGGCGGTGGTACGGCGGGCCCTGCGCGAGAAGGAGGGGGACGTGCTGTGCTTCCTGCCGGGCGTCGGGGAGATCGCGCGGGTCGCCGGGATGCTGAGCGGGCTCGACGTGGAAGTGCTGCAGCTGCACGGGCGGGCGCCGGCCGCCGTGCAGGACGCGGCGCTCGCGCCGGGAACCGGCCGCCGGGTGCTGCTGGCCACGTCGGTGGCCGAGTCGAGCCTCACCGTCCCCGGGGTGCGCATCGTGGTGGACGGCGGGCTGGCGCGTGAGCCGCGGGTGGACCACGCACGCGGCCTCGACGCGCTGACGACGGTGCGGGTCTCGCACGCGGCGGCCCGCCAGCGGGCCGGGCGCGCCGGGCGCGAGGGTCCCGGCACGGTGTACCGCTGCTGGTCGGAGGCGGACAACGCCGGGCATCCGCGCTGGCCGGCACCGGAGATCTCCGTCGCCGACCTCGCCGCGTTCGCTCTGCAGACGGCCTGCTGGGGCGACCCGGACGCCGCCGGCCTCGCCCTGCTCGACGCCCCGCCGGCCGGCGCGATGGGCGCGGCCCGCGAGGTGCTCCTCGCGGTCGGCGCGGTGGCCGCCGACGGCCGCGCCACCGACCGGGGCAAGCGGCTCAGCCGGCTGGGCGTGCACCCGCGGCTCGCCCGCGCGCTCCTCGACGGGGCACGTGCGGTCGGTGCGCGGCGCGCGGCCGAGGTCGTGGCGCTGCTCAGCGAGGAGCCGCCGCGCGACTACGGCGACGACCTGGCCGCCGCCTGGCGGCAGGCCCGGCGCGGCGGCGACGGTTACGCGGCCCGCTGGCGCGCCGAGGCCGGCCGGCTGGAGTCGTCGCTGCGGCAGGCCGGGACCTCCGGCGGACCGGACGGGCCGCGCGGGTCCGGGGCCGCCGTCTCCGCTGGTGACGACGCGGCGGCCGGGCTGGTGGCCGCGCTCGCGTTCCCCGAGCGGGTGGCCAGGGCCCGCGGCGCCGGTACGTATCTGATGGCGTCGGGAACGGCGGCGGAGCTGGGCACCGGCTCCCGGCTCGGGACGCCGGGCTGGCTGGCCGTCGCGGTCGCGGACCGGCCGGTGACGGCGGTCTCGGCGCGGGTGCGGCTGGCCGCGGTGATCGACGAGGCCACCGCCCGTACGGCGGCGGCCCCGCTGCTGGCATCGGGCGAGGAGGTGCGCTGGTCGGACGGCGACGTGGTGGCGCGCAGCGTGGAACGGCTGGGCGCCGTGGAGCTCACGGCGCGGCCGCTGCGGTCGCCGGACCGGGCGCTGCTGCGGGCCGCCGTCGCCGAGGGGCTGCGGCGGGAGGGCACGGGGCTGCTGCGCTGGTCGCGCGACGCGCAGGACACCCGCCGCCGGCTGGCTTTTCTGCACCGGGAGTTGGGCGAGCCGTGGCCGGACGTCTCGGAGCAGGCGCTGCTGGACGGGATGGACGACTGGCTCGGCCCTGAGCTGTCCGCGGCCCGCCGGCGCGCCGATCTGGAACGGACCGACGCCGGCGGCCCGCTCAACCGGCTGCTGCCCTGGGCGTCCGGTGCCGCCGCCCGGTTCGGCGAGCTCGCTCCGGAGCGGATCGAGGTGCCCAGCGGTTCACGGATCCGGGTGGACTACGAGGGGGACCAGCCGGTGCTCGCGGCCAAGCTCCAGGAGCTGTTCGGCTGGCAGGAGACACCGCGGATCGCGGGTGGCCGGGTGCCGCTCCTCGTCCATCTGCTGTCCCCCGCCGGCCGGCCCGCCGCCGTCACCGCCGACCTCGCCTCGTTCTGGCGGGGCGGCTACCGCTCGGTCCGTGCCGAGTTGCGCGGCCGCTACCCCAAGCACCCGTGGCCGGAGGATCCGGCCGCCGCCGCGCCCACCCGCCGGACGAACCAGCGGCGTTGACCCCTCCAGGACGGCGCGGCGGCGGGCTCAGACGGCGATCGGACGCGGGTCGGGATCCGGGTCGCGCACCGTGTCGTCGGGGGCGGGGTCGGCCGGGCGGCGGCCGCGCGCCTCCAGGAACAGGGAGAGTGCGAGCAGGACGACGCCCAGGATCAGGAATCCCCAGGGAAGGTAGCTGGTCAGCAGCAGGATGAGCTGGCGCTGGGACTTCACCAGTTCGACGGTGGAGTCGATGTAGTCCTCGCGCATCTTCACATCACCGGCGAAGACGGTCACCGGCTTGGTGTCGGGTGTCTGCGGGAACCGCAGCTCCTCCTGGTGGACCTCCTCGCCGTTGACCGGGGCGCCGGTGGTGGGGTCGACCCAGAACATCCGCTTGGTGGTGTACCAGCGCTCCACCGAGCCGCCGAGTGCCGCCGGGGTGATGCCGCCCGGCATCGTCTTGGGCAGCGGGACCTTGACCCAGGGCACGATCTGCTCGAAGTAGTAGACCTTGAGGCCGCGGAAGTTCTGCGTCGCCTTGTAGTGGATGGGCGCGGTCGTCCGTGCCTGCGCGTCGTAGTAGAAGTAGTCGCGCTTCTCGGTGAGGAACGGGAACTTGAACTCGATGCCCTCCCGGTGCACGGGGTCGCCGTCGACGCTCTCGCTCGCGGTGTGCACCGGGTCCTGGGAGTGCGCGTCGAAGATGTAGCGCTCGGGGACCTGGCTGACCATCTTGCCGTCCGGGCCGACGATGTAGGACAGCGAGTCCCAGACCACGACGTCCCGGCCGGTGTCGGCCTTGACCTTCTTGGACTCCTCGACGTTGCCCTTCAGCGTCTGGATGACGCTGAGCTTGGGGACGACCTTGGGGACCAGCGACGTGTCGGTGAGCAGGGTGGCGTTCTTGGCCTCCAGAACCACCACCTGGTACTGGTTGGCCGGAACCTTGGCCAGCCGCGGGAAGGCGTACCAGCGCATCAGGGGCGACAGGGCCGCGAAGAAGACGGCGAAGGCGAGCAGCACCAGGCTGGACTTGCGGCGCATCGGGACGCTTCCCCTCCTTTGTAGCTACGGACGTCCTGTGTGGCGGTGGACGACGACCGGCCGGGAACGACCGGCTACGGGTGGCTGGGGACCGTGGTCACCAGCGGCTTGGGCGAGGTCTTTCCGGCGGGTGCGCCGACCGCGGTCATGGTGAGGACGAGCGCGAGAGCGGCGGCGAGTCCGATGGCTGCGGCGATCAGGGCACGCATGGCCGGACCTCCCTTGTGGACGACGACGTCGGCTGGGCCGGGGCACCGTAGCAATCGGGGGATCAGATGAGAACAGGTTCTACCGATCGAATGCGGCCACCGCGCGAACGAGCCCGGCCCCGCCGTGGAGGGCGGGGCCGGGCTCGATGGGTGCGGGGTACGTCAGTCGGCGGGGTGCGTCAGTAGGCGACGGCCGCCGGGCTGGTCGACGGGGACGCGCTCGGACTCGCGGCCGCGGTCGTGGCGTCCGTCGCGGTCGGTGACGGCGTCGGGGACGTGGTGGGCGTGGGGGTGGGGCAGGAGCCGTCGGTCGGCGTGGGAGTCGGCGTCGGCGTCGGCGTGCCGGTCGGGGTGGGCGTCGGCGAGGCGGATCCCGTCGGGGTGGGCGTCGGCGTCGGGCAGCCCGGGGTGGGGCTCCCGCTGTCCGTGGGCGTCGGCGTGGGCGACGGCGAGGCGGTGCCGGTCGGCGTTCCGGTGGGCGTCCCCGGGCCGGTGGTCGGCGGCGTCGGCCGGCCGGTGGTGGTCGGCGCCGGCGAGACGGTGCCGGTGGCCGTCGCGGACGGGCTGGCGCCCGGCTTCGGCACGCCGGTGGCCGGCGGCGAGGTCCTCGGGCCGACGCCGGCGCCGGGTGTGCGGCCGCTGTCCGGGACCGCGACGGCTCCCTGGTCCTTGAAGTGCTGGAACCAGGCCCGGACGGTGTGCAGGTACTCCTGCGAGTGGTTGTAGCCGAGGATCGCGCGGTCGATGTCCGCGGAGACCGAAAGGTCGCGGTTGTCGGCGCACAGGTAGTGGCCGGCGGCGAGGGCGGCGTCGTAGATGTTGTTCGGGTCCTTCACGCCGTCCGCGTTGCCGTCGGCTCCCCAACTGGCCCAGGTCGACGGGATGAACTGCATCGGTCCCACCGCGCGGTCGTGGACGGTGTCCCCGTCGTAGGTGCCGCCGTCGGTGTCCGAGATGTTCGCGAAACCGGCGCCGTTCAGCACCGGTCCCAGGATCGGCTTGTACGTGGTGCCCTTCGCGTCGACGGCACCGCCGCCGGCCTGACCGGATTCGACCTGCCCGATCGCGGCGAGCAGTTCCCAGGGCAGTTTGCAGCCCTGGTCGGAGGTGGCGATGGCCAGCTGCGCCCTGCGGTAGGCGTCCAGCACCGTGCCGGGCAGGCCCGTGCCGCCGGTGTCGATGCCCGTGCCGGTGCCGCCGGTGGGCGTGGGGGCCGAAGTGCCGCCGACGGCCAGGCCGCTGGAGCCGTCCTCGGGCGGCAGCGCGCTGTAGAACGGCGACCCGCCGTCGATCTGCGGGCCGGGCGGCGGCTTGGGGACGGCATTGCGGGCCCGCTCCGCCTGGGCGAAACCGGGTGCCTGCGAGGCGCTGAGCGCCGCGACCGCCAGGGCCGCGACCGCCGTGCCCGCCGCCCCCCTGCGCATCGCGCGTATCCGCCGTCCGTATCGCGCTGCCATGTCCGCGGTCCCTCCCACGTGCGAGCTGAGCGCGTTACCGCGCCGCAACCCCACGGACCCTACGGGAACTTCCGGCGCGCATCCACCGTGCGGTACTCCGCATACTGGTCGGAAAGGATCACTTCACGAGGGGGTTTGATGCCGTTCACCCTGAGCCACGCGGCAGCGGTCCTGCCGGGGCTGCGCCGGGACGGATCCGCCCGCGGGCCGCTGGTCGCGGCGGCGCTCGTCGCGGGTTCCTTCGCCCCCGACATCCCGTACTTCGCCGCGTCGGTGGTGTCCGGTGTCTTCCGGTTCGGTCACGTCACGCACTCGCCGGCGGCGGTCCCGACCCTCGATCCGCTGATCGCCGCGGGCCTGGTGGGCGGCTGGCTGTTCCTGCGCGATCCGCTGCTGGCGCTGCTGCCCGAGGGGTGGCAGGGGCGCACCGCGACGCTGTTCAGCGGGGACCGGCGGCCGTGGTCGGCGCGCACGGCGGGCTGGTTCTGGCTCTCCGCGACGATCGGCGCGACCACCCACGTCGGATGGGACACTTTCACCCATTACGGGCGCTGGGGGGTGCGGATGCTGCCGGTGCTGAACACCGTGGTGCACGGGCAGCAGCTGTACCAGTGGCTGCAGTACGGCAGTTCGGCGACGGCGCTGCTGGTGCTGGCCGCGTTCACCGCCCGCGCGCTGCGCGCCGCCCCGAAGGAGCCGCCGCCCGCCCGGCTGCCGCGGCTGACGCCCCGCGGGCGCGGCGGCGTGGTCACACTGCTGGCCGGCTGCGCGGTGGCCGGCTCCGTCGTCCGCTGTCTGCGGGAGTACGCCGTCAGGGCCCCGTCATCGCTCGGCGACGTCGTGCCCACGGCGGCCTTCGGCGCGGGGGCCGGGCTGGCGGGCGGCGCGCTGCTGTACGCGGCCGCCGCCCGTCTGCGCCGCAGGCGGCGCCGTCAGTGGGCCGCGGACTCCCAGTCCTTGCCGACGCCCACCGAGACATCGAGCGGGGCCCGCAGCGGGTAGGCGCCGGCCATCTCGCGCCGCACCAGCTCCTCGACGCGCTTGCGCTCGCCGGGCGCGATCTCCACCACGATTTCGTCGTGCACCTGCAGGAGCATCCGCGAGGCCAGCTTCTCCTCGGTGAGCGCCTCGCCGACCCGGAGCATCGCGAGCTTGACGATGTCGGCGGCCGAGCCCTGGATCGGCGCGTTCAGCGCCATCCGCTCCGCCATCTCGCGGCGCTGCCGGTTGTCGCTGTTGAGGTCGGGCAGATAGCGGCGGCGGCCGAGCAGCGTCTCGGTGTAGCCGGTGCCGCGGGCCTCCTCCACAACGCGCTGCAGATAGTCCCGCACCCCGCCGAACCGCTCGAAATAGGTGTCCATCAGCGCGCCCGCCTCACCCGGGGAGATCCCCAGCTGCTGCGACAGGCCGAACGCGGACAGCCCGTAGGCCAGGCCGTACGACATGGCCTTGATCTTGCGGCGCATCTCGGCGTCCACCGCGTCCTTGGGGACGCTGAACACGTGCGAGCCGACGGTGGTGTGCAGGTCCTCGCCGGTGTTGAACGCGTCGATCAGGCCCGCGTCCTCCGACAGGTGGGCCATCACCCGCAGTTCGATCTGGCTGTAGTCCGCCGTCAACAGCGACTCGAAGCCCTCGCCGACGACGAAGCCCCGCCGGATCTCCCGGCCCTCGTCGGTGCGGACCGGCACGTTCTGCAGATTGGGGTCGGTGGACGACAGCCGGCCGGTGGCGGCCACGGTCTGGCTGAACGTGGTGTGGATGCGTCCGTCGGGCGCGATCGTCTTGATCAGGCCCTCGACCGTCACCCGCAGCTTGGCCTGCTCCCGGTGGCGCAGCATGATCACCGGCAGCTCGTGGTCGGTCTGCGCGGCCAGCCACGCCAGGGCGTCGGCGTCCGTGGTGAACCCGGTCTTGGTCTTCTTGGTCTTCGGCAGGCCCAGCTCCCCGAACAGCACCTCCTGGAGCTGCTTGGGCGAGCCGAGGTTGAACTCGTGGCCCACCGCGGCGTGCGCCTCGGCCACCGCCTGCTGCACGGCGTCGGCGAAGCGCTGCTCCAGGCCCTCGAGGTGCTCGCGGTCGGCCGCGATCCCGGACCGCTCCATCCGGGCGAGCAGCGCCGACGTCGGCAGCTCCACGTCCCGCAGCAGCCCCGTCGCGCCGTCCTGCTCCAGCCGGCCGGTGAACGCCGTGCCGAGGTCCAGGACGGTGCGCGCCTGCGCCATCAGGGCGTCCAGCGCGGCGGAGTCCTCCTGCTCCTCGCCGAACGCCAGCTGCCCACTCTCGGCGCCGGCCGGTGCCAGCTCACGGCCCAGGTACTCCACCGACAGCGCGTCCAGGGCGAAGGAACGGCGGCCGGGCTTGATCAGATAGGCCGCGAGGGCGGTGTCCATGCTGACGCCGGCCACCGTCCAGCCGTGCTCGGCGAAGACCCGCATCACGTTCTTCGCGTTGTGCAGCACCTTGGGGCGGGCGGCGTCCGCGATCCAGGCCGCGAACACCTTCTCGTCCGCCTCGCCCAGCTGCGCGGGGTCGAACCACACCGCGGGGCCCTCGGCCCCGGCCAGCGCGACCTGGGTGACGGTGCCGCCGCCCAGCGCCCACGTGTCGACGGTGGCCATGCCGAGCGGCGCGCTGCCGTGCCCCTCCAGCCACTCCTGCAGGCCGCCCTCGGCGAGCTGCGCGCCCTCCACGGCGACGCCCTCGGCGACCTGGGCCTCTTCCTCCCGCGCGCCCGGATCCACCGCGAACAGCCGGTCCCGGAAGTTCTGGTTACGGAACTCCAGGGTGTCCAGCACGATGTGCAGCGCGTCCCGGTCGTACGCCGCGCGCTCCAGCTCCACCGGGCCGCACGGCAGCTCCACGTCGCGCACCATCTCGGTCAGCCGGCGGTTGAGCTTGACCGCGTCCAGGTGCGCGCGCAGGTTCTCCCCCGCCTTGCCCTTGACCTCGTCGGCCCGCTCCATCAGCGCCGCGAACGACCCGAACTGGGTGATCCACTTGGTGGCGGTCTTCTCCCCCACCCCGGGGATCCCCGGCAGGTTGTCCGACGGGTCGCCGCGCAGCGCCGCGAAGTCCGGGTACTGCGACGGCGACAGGCCGTACTTCTCCTCGACCTTCGCCGGGGTGAACCGCGTCAGCTCCGAGACGCCCTTGGTCGGGTACAGCACCGTCGTGTGCTCGCTGACGAGCTGGAACGCGTCCCGGTCACCGGTCACGATGAGGACGTCGAACCCCGCGGCCTCCGCCTGGGTGGCCAGCGTGGCGATGATGTCGTCCGCCTCGTACTTCTCCACCGCGAACCGCTTGACGCCCATCGCGTCCAGCAGCTCGCCGATCAGCTCCACCTGGCTGCGGAACTCGTCGGGGGTCTTCGAACGGGTCGCCTTGTACTCGGGGAACTCGTCGAACCGCCACGTCTTGCGCGAGACGTCGAAGGCGACGCCCAGATGCGTCGGCTTCTCGTCACGCAACGTGTTCGCCAGCATCGACGTGAAGCCGTACACGGCGTTCGTCGGCTGGCCGGTGGCGGTGTTGAAGTTCTCCACCGGCAGGGCGTAGAACGCCCGGTACGCCAGGGAGTGTCCGTCGAGCAGGAGCAGCCGCGGCCGGTCTCCCGCCGTGGATGCCGTGCCGGTCGCTGCGCTCGTCTTCGATGCCTTTGCTGCCACGTTCTCGATACTCCCATGCCCCACTGACAACCCCGGCCAACCCCCGCCAACGCCCGGCGGCCGACCGGGACGCGCCGGAGCGGCCGCCCCTCCCGCGTGGCAGGATCGGAGACATGGCAGCGAAACCCCCCGCGGGCGACCCCGTACAGGACGCACCCGACGTCACAGCCCCGCAGCACGCCGCCGCAGGGCTTCCCGCGGTCGCGCACAGCCTGCGCATGGCCCAGCAGCAGATGGGAGTGCGCCGCACCGCGCTCACCCTGCTCAAGGTCAACCAGAAGGACGGCTTCGACTGCCCCGGCTGCGCCTGGCCCGAGCCCGAGCACCGTCACAAGGCGGAGTTCTGCGAGAACGGCGCCAAGGCCGTCGCCGAGGAGGCGACGCTGCGCCGGGTCACACCCGACTTCTTCGCCGAGCACCCGGTCTCCGACCTGGCACGGCGCAGCGGCTACTGGCTGGGCCAGCAGGGCCGGCTCACCCAGCCGATGTATCTGGCGGAAGGCGCCGACCACTACGTGCCGGTGCCCTGGGAGCGGGCCTTCGACATCGTCGCGCAGGAGCTGCACGCGCTCGCGTCGCCCGACGAGGCGGTGTTCTACACCTCGGGGCGCACCAGCAACGAAGCCGCCTTCCTGTACCAGCTCTTCGCCCGCCGGCTGGGCACCAACAACCTGCCGGACTGCTCCAACATGTGCCACGAGTCCTCGGGCTCCGCGCTCACCGAGACCATCGGCGTCGGCAAGGGCAGCGTGCTGCTGGAGGACCTGTACCGCGCCGACCTGATCATCGTCGCCGGGCAGAACCCGGGCACCAACCACCCCCGGATGCTCTCCGCCCTGGAGAAGGCCAAGCAGCAGGGCGCGCGGATCGTCACCGTCAACCCGCTGCCCGAAGCGGGCCTGGAGCGCTTCAAGAACCCGCAGAACGCCCGCGGCCTGGCCGGCTCCGGCACCGCGCTGACCGATCTGTTCCTGCAGATCCGGCTCGGCGGGGACCAGGCGCTCTTCCGCGCCCTGAACCGGCTGCTGGTCGAGGCCGACGCCGTCGACCGGCCCTTCATCGACGAGCACACGCACGGCTACGAGGAGTTCGCCGCCGCCGCGCGCACCACCGACTGGGACGAGGTGCTGCGCGCCACCGGCCTGGAGCGCGCGGAGATCGACCGGCTGCTCGCCATGGTCCTGGACGCGAAGAGCGTCGTGGTGTGCTGGGCGATGGGCCTGACCCAGCACAAGCACGCCGTCCCCACCATCAAGGAAGTCGTCAACTTCCTGCTGCTGCGCGGCAACATCGGCCGCCCCGGCGCCGGGGTGTGCCCGGTGCGCGGCCACAGCAACGTGCAGGGCGACCGCACCATGGGCATCTTCGAACGCCCCGCCCCCGCCTTCATCGACGCCCTGGAGAAGGAGTTCGGGTTCGCCCCGCCGCGCGAGCACGGCCTCGACGTCGTACGCGCCATCCGCGCGCTGCGCGACGGCACCGCGAAGGTCTTCTTCGCCATGGGCGGCAACTTCGTGGCCGCCTCCCCCGACACCGCCGTCACCGAGGCCGCGATGCGCAACGCGGCACTGACCGTGCACGTGTCGACGAAGCTCAACCGTTCGCACGTCATCACCGGATCGCGCGCCCTGATCCTGCCCACCCTGGGACGCACCGAGAAGGACACCCAGGCGGGCGGCGACCAGTTCGTCACCGTCGAGGACTCCATGGGCATGGTGCACGCCTCGCACGGCGCCCTGCGGCCCGCCTCCCCGCACCTGCTGTCGGAGACCGCGATCGTCTGCCGGCTGGCCCGCGCCGTCTTCGGCGACGACACCGCCGTCCCGTGGGCCGCGCTCGAAGCCGACTACGACCTGGTGCGCGACCGGATCTCCCGCGTCGTGCCCGGCTTCGACGACTTCAACACCAAGGTCCGGCACCCCGGCGGCTTCACCCTGCCGCACGCCCCGCGCGACAGCCGCACCTTCCCCACCGCCACCGGCAAGGCCAACTTCACCGCGTCGCCGGTCGAGTACCCGGCCGTCCCCGAGGGCCGGCTGCTGCTGCAGACACTGCGCTCGCACGACCAGTACAACACCACGATCTACGGCCTCGACGACCGCTACCGGGGCATCAAGGGCGGCCGCCGCGTCGTCATGGTCAACCCCGCGGACGCGGAAGCCCTCGGCCTGCCCGACGGCTCCTACGCCGACCTCGTCGGCGAGTGGACCGACGGCACGGAACGCCGCGCCGACGGCTTCCGGGTGGTGCACTACCCGACCCCGCGCGGCTGCGCCGCCGCCTACTACCCGGAGACGAACGTCCTCGTTCCGCTCGACCACACGGCGGACACCAGCAACACCCCGGCGTCGAAGTCGGTGGTCGTCCGCCTGGAGCGGACGGCCCCGGTGCACGGATCGTGACTACCGTCAGGTAGAAAGCTGACCAGTACACCGATTCACTGATCCACCGACACCACCGAACGATGACGATCGGAGCCGGCCGCATGGGCGAGCAGACGAGCACGCAGTTCCCGCAGGAGATCCTGGCGCAGTGGTCCGGCCTCGGCCTCGACCTGCCCGCCCTGTTCTCGGCCGGCCACCTCGGTGACCGTATGAGCATCCAGATCACCGAGGCGTCCCCCGAGCGGGTGGTCGGCACCATGCCCGTCGAGGGCAACACCCAGCCCTACGGCCTGCTGCACGGCGGCGCCTCCGCCGTCCTCGCCGAGACGCTGGGCTCCGTCGGCGCCATGCTGCACGGCGGTCCCGGCAAGCTCGCCGTCGGCGTGGACCTGAACGCCACGCACCACCGCGGCATCCGCTCCGGCAACGTCACCGGCGTCGCCACCCCGGTCCACCGCGGCCGCTCCTCGGCCACCTACGAGGTCGTCATCACCGACGAGAACGGCAAGCGGGTCTGTACCGCCCGCCTCACCTGCATGCTGCGCCCCGCCAGCCCCGGCGCCACCACGGTCTGACCCACCGGCCGGGCCCGCACCGTTGTCGCGCGGGCCCGGAGGCCCTAGCGTTTTCGGCAGGGGGGCGGCCATGGCAGCAGCACGGATCCGGCACGTGCGGCGCCTCTGCGCGCCCGCCCACGCCCCCACTCCCGTCCACCGGCCCGACCCCGCTCCGCCCGGCCGCACCGGGGTCCTGGCGCGGTGAGCGGCATCGGCCCGGTGGAGGGTCCCGCCGGCGGAACACCCAGCGTCAACTCCCTCCACCCGCCGGTCCATTGGACCGACCGCTGGACCGACGGCCGGGTCGGACGCTGGGCCGGCCGCTGGCAGGTGCGCCGGGCCGCACTGTCCGACCGGGGGCGCCGTACGGTCCTGGCCGCCACCGCGGCCCTCGCCACCGTCGCGGTCCTCTGCCTGGGCCACGCGATGCGCACCCCGGAGCCGGTGCCGGACCCCGGCCCGTGGCCTGCACAGGTCACCTACATCGCCTACGAGTCGGGACATCTGCAGCCCATGTCCGCACCCGCGTCGGGGGTGTTCGGATTCGTGGTCAGCGTGCGGGACGGAACTCCGGTGACGATTCTCCGCGTTACTCCCTCATTCGAGGGACTCGGTGCCGAAATCGACCCCTCGACACCATTAACGGTGAAGCAGGGAACTACCCGGCACATCACGATAAAGATGATCGTGCGCAAATGCGCGGGACTGCCACTCGACGTCGATCTGCCCGTGATCGACGTAACGCTGCGTAACACGCGCGCAATACAGAATCAGAGCTTCATCTTCGGCGGCGGCTACCCCCGCGACCTCTCGGCTTTCCTGCACCGAATCTGCCGCCCAACCCCCACCAGCAGCTCTTCCACCCCGTAGCGGAAGTGCGGGTTCTCGCTATCCGGACATCGCCATAAAACATGCGGACAGGGTGACAAATCTACGCAAATACCTCACTGAACCTCAACAAAACCTCAAGAGTTTCCATCCGGCATAACAAGACAGTCACACTCTTCCCGCACCGCTGCCCGAGTTCCCCACACAGGCCTAGAGTCACGGCCAGTCACCGCGCCACCGGATTTGTCAGTTCGGGTTCCAGCGCACGACTCGGCCTCTCACCAGAGCAGGCCGCGCCAGGGGAAAGGACTGATCGTGCGACACCGTTCCTTGCTGATACTGACCTCCGTGCTCACCACTGGGGCCCTCACACTTACCGCCTGCGGGTCCCGCAGCGACGACGGCAAGAAGGACGACGGCGCGACCACCACCGTCGTCATCGGAGTCGACGCCCCGCTCACCGGCGCGAACTCGGCGACCGGCCTCGGCATCCAGTACGGCGTGCAGATCGCGGTCGACGACGCCAACGCCAAGAAGCTCGTGCCCGGCGTGACGTTCAAGGTCAAGGCCCTCGACGACAAGGCCCTGCCCGCCTCCGGCCAGCAGAACGCCACCGCGCTCGTCGCCGACAAGAGCGTCATCGGCGTGGTCGGCCCCCTGAACTCCGGCGTCGCCCAGTCGATGCAGCAGGTGTTCAGCACGGCGAACATGGTCGAGATCTCGCCGTCCAACACCAACCCCACGCTGACGCAGGGCAAGACCTGGGCGACCGGCGACAAGGTCCGCCCGTTCAAGACGTACTTCCGTACCGCCACCACGGACGCCCTGCAGGGCGGCTTCGCCGCCGACTACGCCTTCAACACGCTGCACAAGCAGAAGGCGTACATCGTCGACGACAAGCAGACCTACGGAGCCGGCCTCGCCGGCATCTTCAAGGGCAAGTTCACCGCGCTCGGCGGCAAGTCCGCGGGCGAGGACCACGTCAACACCGGTGACACGGACTTCTCCACCCTCGTCACCAAGATCAAGAACTCCGGCGCCGACATCCTCTACTACGGCGGCCAGTACGACGAGTCCGAGCTGATCACCAAGCAGCTCAAGGCCGCCGACGTCAAGATCCCGCTGATGGGCGGTGACGGAATGTTCTCCGACACCTACATCAAGACCGCCGGCGCAGCCGCCGAGGGCGACCTGTCCACCTCCGTCGGTGTCCCGGTCACCACCCTCCAGGGCGCCAAGGACTTCATCGCCACGTACAAGTCCAAGGGCTACCCGGGCGACTACGGCACCTACGGCGGCTACTCCTACGACGCCGCGACCGCCATCATCAAGGGCGTCAAGGCCGTCATGGACGCCAACGGCGGCAAGCTCCCCGCCATGGACGACGCCCGCGGCAAGCTCGTCGAAGCCGTCCAGAAGACCGACTTCGACGGCATCGCCGGACACGTGTCCTTCGACCAGTTCGGCGACACCACCAACAAGCAGCTCACCGTGTACCAGGTCAAGAGCGGCAAGTGGGAGCCCGTGAAGAGCGGCACCTACACCGGCTGACCGTCTCTCGCACCACCCGGGCCGCGCGGCTGGTCACCACCGACCGCGCGGCCCGCGCATACCCGGACCCACCTTCTGTTATCCCCCTGCTCCCCTCAGCGACATGGAGGCCATGCGGTGAACACCCTGCCGCAACAGCTGGCCAACGGGCTGTTCCTCGGCTCGATGTACGGGCTCATCGCCATCGGTTACACGATGGTGTACGGCATCGTCCAGCTCATCAACTTCGCCCACGGCGAGATCTTCATGACCGGCGGGTTCGGCGCCCTCACGGTCTACACGAGCCTCCCCGACGGCACATCCATCTGGGTCGCGCTGCCACTGATGGTGATCGGCGGCTCCCTCGTCGCCGTCCTCATCGCCATCGGCGCGGAACGCTTCGCCTACCGACCGCTGCGCGGAGCCCCACGACTCGCACCACTGATCACCGCCATCGGACTCTCCCTCGCACTCCAGCAGGCAGTCTTCAACTGGTACCCGAAGGCCGACAACGCCCTGTCCTTCCCCCAGCTGCCCGGCGGCCCGTTCCACGTCGGCTCCATCAGCATCCAGAGCGGTGACATCTTCCTCGTCGTCGTCGCCGTGATCTGCATGTCCGGCCTCGCCGCCTTCGTCCGCACCAGCCGCACCGGCCGCGCCATGCAGGCCACCGCGCAGGACCCGGACACCGCGCAGCTCATGGGCATCGACACCAACCGCATCATCGTCATCGCCTTCGCGATCGGCGGACTCTTCGCCGCCGTCGCAGCCGTCGCCTCCGGCCTCAAGTACGGCCAGGTCAAGTACGACATGGGCTTCCAGGCCGGCCTCAAGGCGTTCACCGCGGCCGTCCTCGGCGGCATCGGCAACATCTACGGCGCCATGCTCGGCGGACTCGTCCTCGGCATCGCCGAATCCTGCGCCTCCGCCTACATCTCCAACATCCCCGGAATGGAACAGCTCGGCGGCGGCAGCTGGGCCAACGTCTGGGCCTTCGTCCTCCTCATCGTCGTGCTGCTCGTCCGTCCCCAGGGCCTGCTCGGCGAACGCGTCGCGGACAGGGCGTGATCGTATGACCGACATCTCCCTCACCGCCGTGGACACCCTCCCGGCCGCGAAATCCAGGACCGCCCGGCTCATCCCGCTCCCCCTCGGCGCGGCACGAGCCGTCACCCTGGCCGGCGCCGTCATCAGCGCCGTCTCCACCTTCCTGTCCTGGACCTACACCACCGCCTTCCCCGGCGACCTCACCGTCACCGGCTACCCCGGCGGACTCCAGGTGCTCACCCTCGCCGGAGCCCTGCTCACCACGCTCTTCGCACTCTCCGCGTTCGGCGTCAAGGGCCTCGGCTGGCTGAACCCCAGCCACTCGCAGAACTCCGTACTGCTCCTCGCGCTCGGCACCTTCGTCACCACCTGGTACACGGTGATCGCCATCGCCTACGAGCTGAAGGGCCTCGCCAACCTCGACCCCGGCGGCGTCATCGCCGCCGTCGGCACCCTGGTGCTCGTGATCGGCGCCCTCGGCCTGCCCCTCGACCGGCAGCCCGCGCTGCCCGCCGACGGCGAGTTCTACGAACTGGGCCGGTTCGCCGAGAACGCGTCTGTCCGCCGCGGCTACCGGGCCCTGCGCGACCTGCGCCTCGCCCACAGCGACCGCCCCGTCAACGACCCGCGCACCCTCCCCGGCTGGGTCCAGCGCCTCATCATCACCCTCGCCGCGGCCATCGGCCTCAGCCTGCTCACCTTCGCCATCGGCACCGAGTACTCCGAGATCTTCATCGGCCTCCTCATCCTCATCGCCTTCGGCGCCTGGGGCCTGGGCGCCTCCGGACTCGTCCGGCAGTTCTCGCAGCTCACCGCCGAACACCGCAGCTTCGCCTCCGCGATGGGCTTCACCGCCGCCCTGGCCTACCCGTTCGTCCAGAACGACGAGCACTACGCCAACCTCGGCGTCAACATCCTCATCTTCGGCACCGTCGCCCTCGGCCTGAACATCGTCGTCGGCCTCACCGGCCTCCTCGACCTCGGCTACGTCGCCTTCCTCGGCGTCGGCGCCTACGCCGCGGCACTCGTCTCCGGCTCCCAGTTCTCCATCTGGTCCGGCGTCCAGTTCCCGTTCTGGGCCGCCGCCCTCACCGGCATGGCAGCCTCACTCGTCTTCGGCGTCCTCATCGGCGCACCAACCCTGCGACTGCGCGGCGACTACCTGGCCATCGTCACCCTCGGCTTCGGTGAAATCTTCCGCCTCGCCGTCAACAGCCTCGACGGTGTCTCAGGACCGAAGATCACCAACGGCCCCAACGGCATCGCCCAGATCCCCGATCTGGAGCTGTTCGGCTACAACCTCGGCGACGCCCACGACATCGGCGGCTTCACCCTCGGCCGGTACGCCAACTACTACCTGCTGATGCTCCTGATCACCGTCATCGTGGTCCTCGTCTTCACCCGCTCCGCCAACTCCCGGATCGGCCGCGCCTGGGTCGCCATCCGCGAGGACGAGACCGCCGCCACCGCCATGGGCATCAACGGCTTCCGCGTCAAGCTCATCGCCTTCGCCCTCGGCGCCTCACTCGCCGGCCTCGCCGGAACGGTCAGCGCACACGTCACCTACAACGTCGTGCCCAGCCCGTACCAGTTCGCCGGCGCCGCACCCCCCAACTCCGCCTTCCTCCTCGCCGCCGTCGTCCTCGGCGGCATGGGTACCGTCAGCGGCCCGATCCTCGGCGCCTCACTGCTCTACCTCATCCCCGAGAAGCTCGGCTTCCTGCAGAACTACGAGCTGTTCGCGTTCGGCATCGCCCTGATCCTCCTCATGCGATTCCGCCCCGAGGGCCTCATCGCCAACCGGCGCCGCCAGCTCGAATTCCACGCGGACGACGCACTGGTCCTCCCCGGCAAGGCAGGGGCGTGAAAGACACCATGACCACGACCACCCAAGCCCCCGCCGGGACCCCGCTCCTCGAAGCCAGCGGCGTCATCATGCGCTTCGGCGGCCTCACCGCCGTACGCGACGTCGACCTCACCGTCAACACCGGTGAGATCGTCGGCCTCATCGGCCCCAACGGCGCCGGCAAGACCACCTTCTTCAACTGCCTCACCGGTCTCTACGTGCCCACCGAAGGCACGGTGAAGTACCAGGGCAACGTCCTGCCGCCCAAGCCCCACCTCGTCACCAAGGCCGGCATCGCCCGCACCTTCCAGAACATCCGGCTCTTCGCCAACATGACCGTCCTGGAGAACGTGCTCGTCGGCCGCCACACCCGCACCAAGGAAGGCCTGCTCTCCGCCCTCATCCGCGGACCCGGCTACCACCGCGCCGAAGCGAAATCCCGCGCACGCGCCATGGAACTCCTCGAGTTCACCGGACTCGCCGACAAGGCCGAGCACCTCGCCCGCAACCTGCCCTACGGCGAACAGCGCAAGCTCGAAATCGCCCGCGCCCTCGCCAGCGAACCCGGACTGCTGCTCCTCGACGAACCCACCGCGGGCATGAACCCCCAGGAGACCCGGGCGACCGAAGAACTCGTCTTCGCCGTCCGCGACCAGGGCATCTCCGTACTCGTCATCGAGCACGACATGCGCTTCATCTTCAACCTCTGCGACCGCGTCTCCGTCCTCGTCCAGGGCGAGAAACTCGTCGAAGGCACCAGCGAGGTCGTCCAGCGCGACGACCGCGTCATCGCCGCGTACCTCGGCGAACCCTTCGAAGGCGCACCCGAGGACGAAGCCGGCGCCGAGATCGAAGCCGCGGAAGCGCGCAACATCAGCAAGACGGAGGACGACCAATGACCGCACTTCTCGAAGTCGAGGACCTGCGCGTCGCCTACGGCAAGATCGAGGCCGTCAAGGGCATCTCGTTCAGCGTCGAGGCCGGCCAGATCGTCACCCTGATCGGCACCAACGGCGCGGGCAAGACCACCACGCTCCGGACCCTGTCGGGGCTGATCAAGCCCGTCGCCGGCCGTATCGTCTTCGACGGCCAGCCGCTCGCCCGGGTACCGGCGCACAAGATCGTCTCCCTCGGGCTCGCACACTCCCCCGAAGGCCGGCACATCTTCCCGCGCCTCACCATCGAGCAGAACCTGCAACTCGGCGCGTTCCTCCGCAAGGACTCCGCCGGCATCACCAAGGACATCCAGCGCGCCTACGAGCTCTTCCCCATCCTCGGGGAACGGCAGAAGCAGGCCGCCGGCACCCTCTCCGGCGGTGAACAGCAGATGCTCGCCATGGGCCGGGCCCTGATGTGCCAGCCCAAGCTGCTCATGCTCGACGAGCCCTCCATGGGCCTCTCCCCGATCATGATGCAGAAGATCATGCACACCATCGTGGAACTCAAGGCCCAGGGCACCACGATCCTGCTCGTCGAACAGAACGCGCAGGCCGCGCTCTCGCTCGCCGACCAGGGCCACGTCATGGAGATCGGCAAGATCGTCCTGTCGGGCACCGGCTCCAACCTCCTGCACGACGAATCCGTGCGGAAGGCGTACCTCGGCGAGGACTGACCCGCCACGACGAAGGGCCCGCACCGGGAAACGGTGCGGGCCCTTCGCCATGTCCAGCGCGCGCTACTTCTCCGGAACCTCGTCGATCACGGCCTGCGCGACCTGCTGCATCGACATCCGGCGGTCCATCGACGTCTTCTGGATCCAGCGGAACGCCGCCGGCTCGGACAGCCCGTACTTCGTCTGCAGCACACTCTTCGCCCGGTCCACCAGCTTCCGGGTCTCCAGCCGCAACGACAGATCCGCGACCTCGAGCTCCAGCGCCCGCAGCTCCTGGAAGCGGCTCACCGCCATCTCTATGGCCGGCACCAGATCGCTCTTGCTGAACGGCTTCACGAGATACGCCATCGCCCCGGCATCCCGGGCCCGCTCCACGAGCTCCCGCTGGGAGAACGCGGTCAGCATCAGCACCGGCGCGATCTTCGCCTTCGCGATCAGCTCGGCGGCGGAGATCCCGTCCAGGACGGGCATCTTCACATCCAGGATCACCAGATCCGGCCGGTGCTCCTCGGCCAGCTTGACGGCGGTCTCACCGTCGCCGCAGTCGCCGACGACGGAGTAGCCCTCTTCCTCCAGCATCTCCTTGAGATCGAGCCGGATCAGTGCCTCGTCCTCGGCGATGACGACGCGCGTCGTCATCGGCGGTACGTGCGACTGCTCGTCTATGGGCTCGGCGGCGCTCAACGGGACTCCTCGATCATGGCGGGGGGTACTGCCCCCTGAGCCTACCTAGCTCCTGTATCTTTGGAGCACGGAGGGATTCCGCTACCCTTTGTTTCGAAGGGGGCCCCGGTAGCCCAGCGGTAGAGGCCATGGATTCAAAACCCATCCAGCGTCGGTTCGAATCCGACTCGGGGCACTTTCCCTTCAATTCCAAGGCCTTCGCGGCTTGGCGATCTTCACCAGTCGGAGTGAACAAGGCTTCGATTCGGCTTGCTGGCACAAATGCCAGGCCAAGATCGCCCGTGTGTACGACATCGAAACCAGGCATCGAGTGCTCGCCCTGGTCGCCGAAGGGCGCAGCCTCAACTCCATCAGCGGCCTGACCGGGATATCCCGCGCCACGATCCGCGATTGGCACGTCTGCGTTGAGCCGATCCAGCGGAAGGCCGAATGCTTTCGCTGCACCACATCTACCGCTCTCCGACGCCCTGCCTACACCTATCTTCTGGGCCTTTACCTCGGCGACGGATGCCTCAGCGCCCAGCCGCGCGGCGTCTTCGCCCTCCGGATCGCCTGCGCGGACTCATGGCCGGGTCTCATCGAGTCCTGCGAAGCGGCGATCCGCGCGATTCACCCGGACAACGCCGTCTGCCGCGTACGCAGGGCGGGTTGCACCATGGTGACGTCCACCAGCAAGCACTGGCCGTGCCTCTTCCCGCAGCACGCCCCGGGCAAGAAGCACGAGCGGCGCATCGTCCTCGAACCCTGGCAGCAGGAGATCGTCGACGCCCACCCGTGGGAGTTCATCCGGGGGCTCATCCACTCCGACGGGTGCCGGATCGCCAACTGGACCACCCGGATCGTCGGCGGCGAGCCGAAGCGCTACGAGTACCCGCGGTACTTCTTCACCAACAAGTCGGACGACATCCGCGCCCTGTTCAGCGACACCCTCGACAAGGTCGGCGTCGAATGGAAAGTCACCCGTCGCGGCAAGGACCCGTACAACGTTTCCGTCGCGCGCCGCGCGTCCGTCGCGTTGATGGACCTGCATGTGGGGCCCAAGTACTGAGCCCCACGGAGTGGTCCGGCTACTTCGGGGAGTCGTCCTCGCCGATGTGGTGCACGCGCACCATGTTCGTCGTGCCGGGCACGCCCGGCGGGGAGCCGGCGGTGATGACCACGACGTCGCCCTTGCGGCACTTGCCGATGCGGAGCAGCGCTTCGTCGACCTGGTCCACCATCTCGTCGGTGGTCTGGACCATGGGGCCGAGGAGGGTTTCGACGCCCCAGGTGAGGTTGAGCTGGGAGCGGGTGGCGGGTTCGGGGGTGAAGGCGAGGAGGGGGATCGGGGAGCGGTAGCGGCTGAGGCGGCGGACGGTGTCGCCTGATTGGGTGAAGGCGACGAGGTACTTGGCGCCGAGGAAGTCACCCATTTCGGCGGCGGCGCGGGCGACGGCGCCGCCCTGGGTGCGGGGCTTGTTGCGTTCGGTGAGCGGGGGGAGGCCGGAGGAGAGGATCTCTTCCTCGGAGGCGCAGATGATGCGGCCCATGACCTTGACGGTTTCGATGGGGTGTTTGCCGACGCTGGTTTCGCCGGAGAGCATGACGGCGTCGGTGCCGTCCATGATGGCGTTGGCGACGTCGGAGGCTTCGGCGCGGGTGGGGCGGGATGCGTCGATCATGGAGTCGAGCATCTGGGTGGCGACGATGACCGGTTTGGCGTTGCGCTTGGCGAGTTTGATGGCGCGCTTCTGGACCATGGGGACGGCTTCGAGGGGCATTTCGACGCCGAGGTCGCCGCGGGCGACCATGATGCCGTCGAAGGCGTCGACGATCTCTTCGAGGTTGTCGACGGCCTGCGGCTTCTCGATCTTGGCGATGACGGGGACGCGGCGTCCCTCTTCCTTCATGATGCGGTGGACGTCGATGACGTCCTGGGCACTGCGGACGAAGGAGAGGGCGATGATGTCGGCGCCGATGCGCAGGGCCCAGCGGAGGTCTTCGATGTCTTTTTCGGAGAGGGCGGGGACGGAGACCGCGACGCCGGGGAGGTTGAGTCCCTTGTTGTCGGAGACCATGCCGCCTTCGATGACGATGGTGTGGACGCGGGAGCCCTGGACTTCGGTGACTTCGAGGGTGACGCGGCCGTCGTCGACGAGGATGCGTTCGCCTTTGGTGACGTCGGCGGCGAGTCCTTTGTAGGTGGTGCCGCAGCGCTGGCGGTCGCCTTCGACGTCTTCGACGGTGATGGTGAATTCGTCGCCGCGTTCAAGGAGTACGGGGCCTTCGGTGAAGCGGCCGAGGCGGATCTTCGGGCCCTGAAGGTCGGCGAGGACGCCGACGCTGCGTCCGGTCTCTTCCGAGGCTTTGCGTACGCGGTGGTAGCGGTCCTCGTGGTCGGGGTAGGAGCCGTGGCTCAGGTTGAGGCGGGCGACGTCCATTCCGGCTTCGACGAGTGCCTTGATCTGGTCGTAGCTGTCGGTGGCGGGGCCCAGGGTGCAGACAATTTTTGCTCGGCGCATGTTTCGAGCCTATGACTTACTGACGGGTAGGCAGATGGGTGGAGGCGACTGTCCAACGTCGGCTGGATTAACGGTTGTTGACAAGTGTCGAACGTGCATGGCAGTGCTCATGTGAGCAGCGTGGCGGGTCCCGGTGGGGGCCGGGTGGAGGGCCGCCGGGTCAGCCGAGCGGGGGCGGGGTCATGGTGAAGTGTGCGGTGACGTGTGCGGAGACGTTCTGCCGTTCGGGTTCGAGGTCGAGGGACTGCGGGGCGAAGTCGGCCATGCCGGGGCCGCCGGCGGCGCGGGAGCTCATGGCGCCGAAGGCCTGTCGGGGGTAGGGGGTGGCCTGCTGGACGCCTTCGTCGGCGAGTTCGATGAGGGCGGTGAGGGTGGAGCCGAGGGCTTCGGCGTATTCGCGGGCGCGTTGGACGGCGTCGTGGACGGCTTGCCTGCGGGCTTCGCGGTAGATGGTCGACTGGGGGCGCAGCGACCACCAGGGGCCGTCGACGGAGGTGAGTTCGAGGTCGGCGAGGCGGGTGGTGAGTTCGCCGAGGGCGGTGAAGTCGGTGAGGGTGGCGCCGATGCGTACGACGCCGTGGTAGGCGCGGATCTTCTCGCCGCGGTCGCGGCCTTTTTCGCGGAGTTCCGGAGTGAGGCCGAAGGTGCCGGTTTCGATCTTCTCGACGGCTTCGCCGTAGCTCTTGATGAGGTCGAGGGCCTGGGTGTTGCGGCGGGTGAGGTCGTCGAGGGTGTGGCGGCGGTCGGCGCCGCGGGATCTGACGGTGACGGCGATGCGGGCGAGTTCGGGTTCGACCTCGAGGGTGGCTTCGCCGCGGACGCCGACGTGCGGAGCTTCGGCGGTCGGGTGGGTCCTGTCCGTTTCTGTGGCCATGTGCCCCACTGTCGCAGGCGGGGCATTCTCCGGCGGGACATCTGATGGAAATGCCTGGGGGGTGTTGCGGGGTGGTGTTCCTGCGCCAGAATCTACGCGCGTTACATCACCGGACAGACCAGGAGCCGACATGCCGCTCAACCGAAGGACCTTCCTCAACCGTTCCGCCGCCACGGGTGCGGGGGTGGCGCTCGCGGGCGCCACGGGGGCCGTTGCCGGCGCCGCGCCGGCGCAGGCGCACGACGAGGGGCGTGGGCACGGACACGGCCCGAAGACGTACTCGCTGCGGGTGCTGGGCACGACGGATCTGCACGGCCATGTCTTCAACTGGGACTACTTCACGGACAAGGAGTACGACGACAGCACCCACAACGACGTGGGTCTGGCGAAGATCTCCACGCTGGTGGAGCAGGCGCGTGCAGAGAAGGGCTGCGACCGCACCCTGTTGATCGACGCGGGCGACATCATCCAGGGCACGCAGTTGTCGTACTACTACGCGCGGGTGGACCCGATCACCGGCACCGCCGGCAAGCGCGCACCGGTGCACCCGATGGCGCTGGCGATGAACCACATGCGGTACGACGCGGCGGCGCTGGGCAACCATGAGTTCAACTACGGCATTCCGGTGCTGCGCAAATTCCAGGAGCAGTGCGACTTCCCGCTGCTGGCGGCGAACGCGGTGGACGCGAAGACGCTGAAGCCGGCGTTCCCCCCGTACACGATCAAGCGGATCAGGGTGCACGGCGGGCAGGACATCAAGGTCGGGATCCTGGGGCTGACGAATCCGGGGATCGCGATCTGGGACAAGGCCAATGTGCAGGGGAAGATGGCGTTCCCGGGTCTGGTGGAGCAGGCGAAGATCTATGTGCCGAAGCTGCGGGCGCTGGGCTGTGACGTGGTGATCTGTACGGATCACTCGGGTCTTGACGGCAGTACGTCGTACGGGGACGCGCTGCCGTATCCGGAGAACGCGTCGTCGCTGGTGGCGGAGCAGGTGCCGGGGATCGACGCGATCCTGGTGGGGCACACGCACAAGGAGGTCGCGTCGCGCACGGTCGTCAACACGGTGTCCGGCAAGAACGTGGTGCTGTCGGAGCCGCTGATGTGGGGGATGCGGCTGAGTGTCTTCGACATCGGGCTGGAGTTCTCGCGGGGCCGCTGGTCGGTGACGTCGGTGGTGGCGGAGGTCCGCAACGCGAACGCGGTGGCGGAGGACCCGCATGTGGTGAAGCTGGTGAAGGCGGAGCACGACAAGGTCGTGGCGTATGTGAACCAGGTGGTCGGTACGTGCACGGTCGCGATGGCGGCGACCGAGGCACCGTACAAGGACACGCCGATCATCGACTTCATCAACGCGGTGCAGAGCCAGACGGTGAAGGCTGCGTTGGCGGGGACGGCGTACGCGGCGCTGCCGGTGCTGTCGCAGGCGGCGTGTTTCTCGCGGACGGCGGCGATTCCGGCGGGTCAGGTGTCGTTGCGGGATGTGGCGGGTCTGTATGTGTACGAGAACACGCTGGACGCGCGGGTGCTCACGGGTGCGCAGGTGAAGGACTATCTGGAGTTCTCGGCGAAGTACTTCGTGCAGACCGCGGCGGGTGCGGTGGTGGATGTGTCGAAGCTGACGAACGCGGACAGCACTCCGGACTACAACTACGACGTGGTGGGCGGGGTGTCGTACGAGATCGACATCGCGAAGCCGGTGGGTTCGCGGATCACCAATCTGACGTTCCAGGGCGCGCCGCTGGATCCGTCGGCGAAGTTCGTGCTGGCGGTGAACAACTACCGGGCGAACGGTGGCGGCAATTTCCCGCATGTGGCGGCGACGCCGTCGGTGTGGGCGAATTCGGACGAGATCCGGAACACGATCATCGCGTGGGTGAAGGCGAACGGTTCGATCGATCCGTCCGCCTTCGGCGGTGACAGCTGGAAGCTCACCCGCGACGGAGTGCCGCTGTTCTAGTCGGCACGTTGGAGGCGGCCGTCCCGTCGAGGCCGAAGGTGGTGAACGACGTTCTGGCCGGCAGGGGGTAGGGCTCCTTGCCGGTCAGTGCGTTGAGGATGACGGCGGAGCGCCAGGCGACGAGGCCGAGGTCGGGGGCGCCGACGCCGTGGGTGTGGCGGTTGGCGTTCTGGATGTGGACGGCGCCGCTGATGGACGGGTCGAGGGCGAGCCGGTGGTCGGCGTCGATGCGGGGCCGGCCGGCGGCGTCGCGGCGCAGGTAGGGGTGGAGCGGGGCGAGCAGTTGGTCGACGGAGCGTTCGCGGTAGCCGGTGGCGAGGATGACGGCGCTGGTCTGCAGGCGGCTGCGGGTGCCTTGTTGTTCGTGTTCGAGGTGGAGTTCGATGCCGGTGCTGCCGAGGCGTCCCGCGGTGCGGACGGTGACGCCGGGGGTGAGGGTGGCGTCGGGCCAGCCGCCGTCGAGGGTGCGGCGGTAGAGCTCGTCGTGGATGGCGTTGATGGTGTCGTGGTCGATGCCTTTGTGGAGTTGCCACTGCTGGGGGACGAGCTGGTCGCGGACGGGTTCGGCGAGGCCGTGGAAGTAGCGGGTGTAGTCGGGGGTGAACTGTTCGAGGCCGAGTTTGCTGTATTCCATGGGTGCGAAGGCGGGGGTGCGGGCGATCCAGGTGAGGCGTTCGCGGCCGGCGGGGCGGGCGCGCAGCAGGTCGAGGAAGACTTCGGCGCCGGACTGTCCTGATCCGACGACGGTGATGTGGTCGGTGGCGAGGAGCCGGGCGCGCTGGTTGACGTAGTCGCTGGAGTGGATGACGGGGACGGTGGGGGCTTCGGCGAGGGGGCGCAGGGGTTCGGGGACGTAGGGGCTGGTGCCGATGCCGATGACGAGGTTGCGGGCGTGGGTGCGGCCGAGGGCTTCGGCTTCGCCGTTGCGGTCGAGGTGGGTGTGGTCGACCTCGAACAGGGCGCGGCCGGGGTTCCAGCGGACGGTGTCGACCTGTTGGCCGAAGTGGGTGGTGGTGAGGGTGTCGGCGACCCAGCGGCAGTAGGCGTCGTATTCGGCGCGGTGGATGTGGAAGCGCTCGGCGAAGTAGAAGGGGAAGAGGCGTTCGCGGGTTTTGAGGTAGGAGAGGAACGACCAGCGGCTGGTGGGGTCGGCGAGGGTGACGAGGTCGGCGAGGAACGGGACCTGGAGGGTGGCGCCGTCGATGAGCAGGCCGGGGTGCCATTGGAAGGAGGGCCGTTGGTCGTAGAAGGCGGCGGTGAGGTGGGGGATGCCGTCGGCGAGGGCGGCGAGGGAGAGGTTGAAGGGGCCGATGCCGATGCCGAGGAGGTCGAGGGGTTCTTCGGGGGTGGCGGGTTCGGTGGGTTCCGGGGTGGGGGGCGCTGTCGTCATCGGGCCGTGGTGCCTTCCGTGGTGAGGTGCAGGAGCGCTGTGAGGTCGGCGGGCCGGGTGTGCGGGTTGAGCAGGGTGGCTTTGAGCCAGAGGCGTCCGTCGGCGTGGGCGCGGCCGAGTACGGCGTGGCCTTCGTGCAGGAGGCGGCGGCGGAGGGCGGCGACGTGGGTGTCGTCGGCGTGGGTGGGGCGGAACAGGACGGTGCTGATCTCGGGGCGGCCGCGCAGGGTGAGGGCGGGGTGGGCGTCGATGAGGTCGGCGAGGTGCTGGGCCTGGTCGCAGACGGTGTCGACGAGGGCGCCGAGTCCTTCGCGGCCCAGTGCGCGGAGGGTGACGGCGATCTTGAACACGTCGGGGCGGCGGGTGGTGCGCAGGGAGCGGCCGAGGAGGTCGGGGAGGCCCGCTTCGGTGTCGTCGTCGGCGTTGAGGTAGTCGGCCTGGTGGGCGAGCGGCCGCAGGGCGGTGGTGTCGCGTACGGCGAGCAGGCCGGCGGCGATGGGCTGCCAGCCGAGTTTGTGCAGGTCGAGGGTGACGGAGTCGGCGAACGGCAGGCCGTCGAGGCGGTGTGCCGCGCGGTCGCTGAACAGCAGGGGTCCGCCGTAGGCGGCGTCGATGTGGAGTTCGGCGCCGTGGGCGGCGGTGTGGTGGGCGATCTCGGGGAGCGGGTCGATGGCGCCGGTGTCGGTGGTTCCGGCGGTCGCGACGACGAGGACGGGGCCGGGGTCGCGGAGCTCGCCGAGGGCGGTGTGGAGGGTGGCCGGATCGAGGGTGCCGGCGGGGGTGGGCAGGACGTGGGCCGGTGGCAGGCCCAGGAGCCAGATGGCGCGCTGGATGCTGTGGTGGGCGTTGGCTCCGCACACGACCCGCAGGGCCGGTCCGCCGGGGTGGCGTTCGCGGGCGAGCAGCAGGGCGAGGTGGTTGGACTCGGTGCCGCCGCTGGTGACGAGGGCGTCGGGGGCGCGGTGGCCGGGGTAGACGAGGGCGGCGAGGGCGGCGGTGGTCTCGGCTTCGAGGGCGCTGGCGGCGGGTGCCTGGTCCCAGGAGTCGAGGGACTGGTTGAGGGCGCTCGCGGCGAGGTCCGCGGCGACGGCGAGGGCCAGCGGCGGGCAGTGCAGATGGGCGACGCAGCGCGGGTGCGCGGGGTCGGCGGCTCCGGCGGCGAGGGCGTGGACGAGGGTGCGCAGCGCGTGTTCCGCGCCGGTTCCGGTGTGTGGGATGACGGGGGCGCACGCGTCGCGTACGTGCCGGGCGACGGTGTCGGGGCCGCCGGCGGGGAGGGGTCCGCCGCGGGCGGTGGCGCCGGCGGTCAGTGCGTCGAGGACGGTGTCCAGCAGGGGGCGCAGGTGGCCGGGTCCTGTGATCCCTCCGGCGAGCTGGGGTGGCATGGGGTGGCCCCTTCGCGGTCGCTGCCTGTCGGGCGGGCGGTTCCGCCCGGTGTGCTCAACGAGAGCCACCGGTCAGGGGTATTGCGGGGCCGGTGCGGAGGATCGGATTCCGGCCGTGCGGGGGGGTGGTCAGGGCGGTGTGATCGGGCAGGTCGGACGCTTCGTGGCAGGGTTTGGCGCAGGGTGCCCGCCCGGCCGGCGGGCACCCTGGTGGAACGGTCCTGGGCCGTGGCGTCGCCGTGGCCTAGCCGCGGACGGTGTCGTCGGCCGGCTCGGGGTATGTCGCCCGGATCTTCAACGCCCTTTGCAGGTCGTGGAGTTGGTCGGCGAGCTGGCGGCGCAGGGCCGGCAGCGGGTTCGCGTCGCGCAGGCATTCGCCGCCGAGCCGCAGGGTGGACATGTCGGTGGCCGTGGTGGGGAAGGCGTGCCGGCCGGCGGCGGTGGCGAGCGCGGGTCCGCGGCGGGCGGCGACGGCGGTGGCCGCCGCGAAGTAGTGCGGTACGTACCCGTGCAGCAGATGGTGCTGTTCCGGCTGCCAGAAGCCCTGGGCAGTGGCGGTGAACAGATAGACCGACAGGGAGTCGTCGCCGAACATCGAGGTCCAGGCGGCGTGTTTGGCCTGCGGGTCGGGGAGGGCGGCGCGGCAGCGGGCCGCGCCCTCCTCGCCGGAGGCGCTGGGGTCGCGGGCGAGTTCCGCGGCGATGTCCCCAGGGGTGGCGGCGCCGAGGACGGTGAGGCGGAGCAGCAGCTGCCAGCGCAGTTCGGGGTCGAGGGCGGGTCCGTCGGTGATCCGGCCGGCGGTGAGCCAGTCGCGCAGCCGTGCGGTGTCGGATCCGGTGACGGCGCAGTCGATGAGGGTGCGGGCAGCGCTGAGGTGCAGGGCGGTGTCGGCTCCGTACAGAAAGGTGCGGCAGACACCGGCGAGCAGGGTGAGGTCGGCGGTGCGGCGGGCGGGGCCGCGGTAGCGGTCGATGAGCTGGCCGCGGGTGAAGGCGAGGACGCCCTGGACGATGGCGGGGTCGGTCTCGGCGGGCAGGTGCCGCAGCACGAGCTCGAAGTAGTCGCCGGGCGGCAGTTCGCCGTCGCGTACCAGGTCGCGGGCGGCGTTCCAGACCACGGCGCGGGAGAGCGGGTCGGGCAGGCCGCTGAGGCATTCGGTGACGGTGGTCCACGACTGGTCGTCGAAGCGGATCTTGGTGTAGCTGAGGTCGCCGTCGTTGAGCAGCACCAGGTCGGGGCGGACGGGGCGGCCTTCGGGCAGCAGCGGGACGCGGGGGGCGGCGAGGTCCGCTGCGAGGCGTTCGCGCAGGACGAGCCGGCACGGGTCGGTCACGGCGCGGTCGTACAGGCCGACGCCGATGCGGTGCGGGCGGCTGCCGGTACGGGCGATGAACGGTGCGGCGGGGCCGTCGAAGTGCGGCTGGAGGGTGTCGACGCCGGTGGTGCGCAGCCACTGCGCGGCCCATTTGCGGACGTCGCGGTCGGTGGCGCCGGCGAGGGACTCGATGAAGTCGTCGAGGGTGGCGTTGCCGAAGCGGTGCCGGGCCATGTGGTCGTTGACGCCCGCGAGGAAGTCCCTGGTGCCGAGCCAGGCGACGAGCTGCCGCAGTGCGGAGGCGCCCTTCGCGTAGGAGATGCCGTCGAAGTTCAGCATCGCGGAGGCGGTGTCGGGGACGGCTTCCGGGGCGACGGGATGGGTGGAGGGGCGCTGGTCGGCGTCGTAGCCGTAGATCTTGCGGGCGATGGCGAAGTCGGTCCAGGTGCTGGTGAAGCCGGTGGCTTCGGCGAGCACCTGGTAGCCGAGGTACTCCGCGAAGGACTCGTTGAGCCAGATGTCGTCCCACCAGCGCAGGGTGACGAGGTCGCCGAACCACATGTGGGCCATTTCGTGGGCGATGACGACGGCCCGGCTCTGGCGTTCGGTGTGGGTGACGGCGGAGCGGTAGACGTATTCGTCGCGGAGGGTGACGAGGCCGGGGTTCTCCATGGCGCCCCAGTTGAGCTCCGGGACGAACGCCTGGTCGTAGGAGTCGAAGGCGTAGGGCTCGTCGAAGATCTCGTGGTAACGGTCGAAGCAGCGGCGGGTGGTGTCGAGGAGCTCGGCCGCGTTGCTCTCCAGGTGCGGTCCCAGGCTCTTGCGGGCGTGCAGGCCGAAGGGCAGTCCGGCGTGTTCGGTGCGGATGCTGTACCAGGGGCCCGCGGCGACCGCGAGGAGGTAGGTGCTGATGGGCGGTGTCTTGGCGAGCTGCCAGTGCCCTTCGCCGGCGCGGGTGCGCTGCGCTATGCCGTTGCCGAGGACGGTCCAGGCGGGCGGGGCGGTGACGGTGACGTCGAAGACGGCCTTGAGGTCGGGCTGGTCGAACGTGGCGGCGAACGCGGGGCTGTGGTCGAGGCCGAGCTGGGAGTACGTGTAGACCTCGCCGTCGGCGGGGTCGGTGAAGCGGTGCATGCCTTCGCCGGTGCGGGAGTAGTGCATGTCCGCGTCGATCCGCAGTTCGTTGTCGGCCCGCAGCCCGGTGAGCGGGAGCCGGCCGTCGTCCAGGGTGCCGGGGTCGAGCGCGTGGCCGTTGAGTGCGGCGCTGTGCAGTGCGGCGGGCCTGAGGTCGATGAAGGTGGCGGCGCCGGCTTCACGCGCGCTGAAGCGGATCACCGTGGTGGAGCGGAAGGTCGCGTCGCCGCGGGTGAGGTCCAGGTGGATCGCGTAATGGTGAACGTCGATCAGGCGGGCGCGGGTCTCGGCCTCGGCGCGAGTCAGGGCTGGCATGCCGGACATGCTGCCGTACGAGGTGGTCCAGGTCACGGCCCGGGGTGATCTGCGGCCTGCCGGGTGATCTTCCGGGGGTCGAGGTGGTCGGTGGACCAGCCGCCGGGGACGGTGCGGTACTGCTGTTCGCGGAAGCGTACGGGGGCGGCGCCGACCCGGCGGGTGAACAGCCGGCTGAAGTAGGCGGGGTCCTCGTAGCCGACGCGGCGGGCGACGGCGGCGACCGGCAGGTCGGTGGCGGCGAGGAGTTCCTTGGCGCGGCCGAGCCGGATGCCGAGCAGGTAGTCCTTGGGGCTGCAGCCGGCGCTGCGGCGGACCGCGGCGCGCAGTTCGGCCAGCGTCATGCCGTGCCGGGCGGCGTGTTCCGCGATGGTCAGCGGCAGGAACGCGTCGCGGGCGAGGGCGTCGAGCACCCGGTCGCCGTCGCCGGTGGTGTCGGCGCGGGCGCGGCGCAGGGCGACGAGGAGTTCATGGACGGCGGCGGAGCTCTCGACTTCCAGGAGCGGGTTTCCGGGGCGGGCCGCGCGGGCGATGCGGGCGATGACGGCGCGCGGTCCCGTGGTGTCGCTGAGCGGGACGATGGGCCGGTCGGGCTCGATGTAGCCGAGTTCGGTGTAGGTGGCGGCGGCCGGTCCGGTGAAGTCGACGAAGCTCTCGTCCCAGCCGCTGCCGGGGTGCGGCGCGTAGTGGTGTTCGGCGTCGGGGGTGAGCCACAGCAGGGTGGGCGCGGTGATCTCCACGGCGTCGCCGCCGCGGTGCCGGAACCAGCCGGAGCCGGCGCTGATGACGACGGCGACGTGGTGGTCGATGGTGCGCGGCCCGACGGTGGGCAGCGCTCCGTGCTGCATGCCGACGCCGAGGCATACCAGGCCGAGCCGGTGGTGGACCGGGTTCGGGGAGAAGTAGCGCATCCATGTGTGGAACATCGAGGACTGATCTTGGCTCATGGAGTGCGGTGCTGGCCAGGGGGTCGGGGCCACGCCCCCGGCCCCCTGGCGGTTTGGGGTGTTATGCAGGACCGAGGTCCGTGACGGTGAAGGTGTCGAGGGAGAACTCGGCGGTGCCGCTGTCGCCGGCCTTGCGCAGCCCCACCCAGGCGTCGCCGTCGGCGGGGGCGGTGAACTCATAGCTGTGGGTGGCGGGCGTCCGGGCGGCGGGCAGCAGCGTCCGGGACAGTTCGGTGGTTTCCGGGCGGTCGGTGGCGGTGATCCAGGCGTACTGGCCGGCTTCCTCGTTCTCGTAGCGGAACGTGACGCGGTAGCGGCGGCCGGGGGCGAAGCGGGCGGTGTGCGGGACGGTCCGGTAGATCAGCCCGTCGTTCTCGCCGCGGGACTTGAGGGACTGGGTGCCGTCGATGATGTCGTCGATCACCTTGCCGTTCCAGCCGGCCTGGGTGAACGGGGAGTGCCGCTGCGCGATGTGGGTGCGGGGGTCGGTGACGTCGCCTGCGTCGCCCTTGACGAAGGCGCCCCAGCCCTGGGGGACGTTCTCGAAGTCCTCGTGGACGAGGGCGCCGGGGCTGCGGGTGGGGAGGGCGGCGACGACACGGACGTTGTCGAAGGTGACGCGGGCCGCTCCCTCGTCGGCGCGCAGGGCGAGGGTGACCGGGCCGCCGCCTTCGGGGACGGTGAACCAGGTGAACATCCGCTGCATGCGGGAGCCGTGCTTGCGGTCGGCGGCGACGTAGTTGCCCGCGGTGGAGGTGTCGGTCCAGTTGACGGCGGTGACGCCGTCGGCGGTACGGACCTCCAGGGCCGCCCTGCGCCGCTCCCCCGCGGTGGCGCCGACCTCGACCTGGACGGAGGCCGCGTAGCTGCCGGGCCGCAGCCGCGTCAGGCGCTGGCCGACGAAGGCGGCGGGGCCGGCGCCGATGACGAGTTCGTAGTCGCCGATGGGGTTGCGGACGACGGTCGCCGGCCCGTTGACGTGCCAGTCGTCGAGCCGGCCGGAGTGGAAGCCGGGGTCGTGGATCACGGTGCCCTCGCCCCAGCCGGGGGCGGCCTGGCGGGGCGCCCGGTCGCGGTACACGACGTAGGGCTGTCCGGCCTCGGCGGGCACGGTGACGGAGCCGGACCGGACCGGCAGGTCGCCTTCGAAGCGGCGGCCCTGGTCGGTGAGGCGGTAGAGGCTGACGGTGCGGGCCGCCGCCCAGCCGGCCGGCAGCCGCCAGGTGGAGGCGCCGCCCGCCGGGTTGTAGTGGTAGAGCTTCGGCGGGTTTTTGGCCTGCCGCGGCTCCCAGGGCAGCAGGTAGCTGCCGCCGCGGTAGACGGTGCGGCCGTCGGTGGTGATGGTCTTCGTGCCGTCGGCGTCGGTCACCGAGGTGGCGGTGGGTCCGGAGAAGGTGATCTCGTGGTCGGTCCAGGTGCTGATCGGGTACGCCTGGAGGTACTTGGCGGGCAGGTTCTCCGTCCAGACGGTGCGGTAGAAGGCGTTCCAGTCGGTCTTGCCGACCCAGCCCTCGAAGGTGCCGAGCTTGGCGGTGCCCAGCAGCGGCCACTTGTCGGCGAAGACGTCCTTCTGATGGTGCCGCACCATGCGGATGAGCTGCGAGTTGATGCCGCGCGAGGTGTCGCCGCCGTAGTCGGTCTCGTTCGCCCAGTGCGACCACAGGGAGGAGCGCTCCAGGCCGTGGCCCCATTCGCTGGTGACGTTCCAGCCCTGGGCGCGCAGATGGCGCTGGAGCCGGTCGGAGGTCCAGCCCGACTCGCGGAACACGTCGAGGTAGATCGTGTTGAGCGCCGGGTGGGTCTCGTCGCGCAGCTGCTGGAAGCGGGCGGCGATGTCGCCGCTGATCAGGTCGCGGCGGGCGTTGATCCGATAGGACTGGTCGAGCCAGTCCCACTGCTGGTCGGTCTTGTCGACGAGCTGGTCGGAGAAGGCGTTGGCCACCGGGTAGGACTCGGTGGCGTTGACGTGGACGGCGAAGTCGCTGTTCCAGCGGGCGCCGCGGGCGACGAGGGTGTTGAGGTCGGCGAGGCCGCCCGCACGCCGGTTGTAGTTGCCGCCGTAGTCGGGGTGCGCGGAGTCGTGGCCCTCGGACTGGTAGCCCTTGAGGAGGGTGAACTGCCGCAGCCCGTCGGTGGCCAGGGAGATCCGCTTGACGTTGTCGAGGGTGGCCAGGAACGGGTTGGTGGCCTGGCTGGCGAAGTTGAACGGGATGTGCGGGACGACCCGCAGGTGCTGGGTGTCGGCGCCGAGCGGGGTGACGGCGATGTCCCGCAGTGCGATCGCCGCGTCCTGCCAGTCGGCCTTCCCGTCGCCGTTGCGGTCCCGGGTGACGATGACCTTGGCGTACGGCAGCGGCTCGGTGTCGGTGGTGGCGGCGCCGGCGGCCCGGTACGTCCACTGGCCGGGCGCCAGCCCGGATTCGATCCAGCCGTCGCCGGCCAGGGTCTGCCGCCAGAAGCGGCCGTTCTCCCAGGTGGTGCCCTGCGCGCCGACCGGCTTGTCGTAGACGGTGTTGCTCTCGATCGCGGCGCCGAGCGCGTCGGTGGCGACGACCGCGTACGCGCAGCCGGTGGCCGCCGCCTCGGCGGGTGTGGTGGCGGTGACGCGGACCAGGGTGTCGCCGCTGGTGGCCTTGTCGAGCTGCAGCTTCGCGGCGAGCAGGGTGGCCCCCGGCTGGTCGCTGCGCACGCTCAGCAGCCGCAGTCCGGGGATCTGCAGGGTGCCCACGCGCAGGCTGTCGGTGTCGGCGATGGCGGTGACACGGAATTCGGCGGTCCAGCCGTCGACGGCGATCTGCGCTTCGATGCGCGTCCCGCCGTCGAAAGTGAGGGTGTACGCGATGCGGTGGGCGCGGACCGCGCTGGTGACCTGCGGGGTGTGGACGGCGCCGTCGATGAGGACGGTGCTCGCGGGGGCGGGCGCGCCGTGGATGACGGCGCCGGTGCCGCGGTCGGTGTAGGAGGCGATGCCGGGGAAGGCGGTGTGGACGCGGACGTCCAGCTGCGCCGAGCGGATCACCGCTCGGCCCGCGGCGGCCGTCGCGGCGGCGGCGCTGCCCTGTCCGGGGACGAGCGCCGCGGCCAGTCCGGCGGCTGCGGTGGAGAGCACCACCGCGCGGCGGCTGGGACCGGCTTCCATGCTGGTGTCGGGGGCGGACATCGCACTCCTCACTACGGCATAACTACGGCATCGCCACGGCATGGCGGTGCTGCTGGACGCACCGCCGGTTGCCGTGGGCGGCACAGCCGGTGACCACCGGCTGTACAGCTGCTTCACAGGTCGATCGCCCTACACCTTGCGTCGCGGGGACCCGGCGCGCCCATGGACAAAGGTGGGCCGCTGTTGGACTCATGGGTCGGGCCGGAATCGACTGCCCGCGCATCCGCCGGGTGCACGCTTCCGGCCGGGTCCGCGCGGCCGGCGGGTTCACGCGTCGAGTGACAGCGTCGCCAGGATCTGCCAGCCGCCCTCGGGGGCCGGGCCCGCGGTGAGTTCGCCGCCCAGCGCCTCGGCACGCTCCTGGAGCCCGACCAGGCCGTAGCCGCCGCCGAACGCCTGCGCGGAGAGGCGGGCGGCGCCGGTGCCGTCGTCGGTGATGCGCAGTTCGAGCCCCGCGGGCACGGAGCGCAGGCCGATGCGGACGGCGGTGGCGTCGGCGGCGTGCTTGCGGATGTTGGTGAGCGCCTCGCGGACGATGCGGTGCACTCCGGCGGCGACGTCCGAGGGGATCCGTTCGTCCAGACCCCGCTCCACGTACAGCACGACGGGCGGCCCGACCTCGGAGAAGGCCTCGGCCAGCTCCCTGACCTGGACGATGCCGGCGACCGGCGTGGTCTCGGCGGCGCCTTCGCGCAGCACCCGCACCAGCCGCCGCATCGCCGCGAGCGCCTCGCCCGAGGAGTTCTCGATACGGGCGAAGGTGGCGTCCGCCTGCTCGCCCGACACCCCCGTGTAGCGGGCGGCGCGCGCCTGGACGGCGATGCCGGTGACGTGGTGCGCGACGAGGTCGTGCAGTTCGCGGGCGAGTTCCAGGCGCTCGGCTGAGCGGACGGCGGCGAGGTCGTTGACGCGCTGGCCGGCCTGCTGGCGCTGGATGAGGGAGTACGCGGTGACGAGGACGGTCAGCACCCCGTACAGGACGGTGAAGGCGCCGGGGCTGACGTCCCGCATGGGGGCGGTGACGCAGGCGACGCCCAGCATCGGTCCGAGGATCGCCGCCGTGCGGGCGGGGCAGCGCTGCACCACGGCGGCGAGCAGCACGAGCAGGGCGATGCCCTCGCCCAGGCCCCAGGTGACCTCCGGGTGCTCCCCCGCCATGAGGATGATCGAGGCGGTCCAGGAGACGGCGACGGCCACGCAGGCCCGGGGGACGAGCGGGACGCGGGTGTAGGGCACGACGCACAGGCAGACGATGATGCCCGCGGCCCAGACGATCGCGTGCGGGCGGCTCGGCTGCTGGGCGAGGACCACGCCCTCGAAGCTGACCAGGAACAGCAGCACCGCGCAGAGCGTGATCTTGGCCGCGACGGCCAGCCCCGGGTGCCGGACCGCCCACCCGGGCAGATTGTTCACGCGGGCCCGCCTCCCGGCCCGGCGGCCAGCCCGCTCTCCCACGCCCAGGCCGCGATCTCGACCCGGTTGCGGGCCTCGAGCTTGATCTGCACATGGCCCAGGTGGGTCTTGACGGTGGAGAGGGACACGAACAGCTCGGAGGCGATCTCCGCGTTCGTCATACCGCGGGCCAGGCACCGCACGACGTCCTGCTCGCGTTCGGTGAGCGGCTCGGCGGGCTGCCGTACGGGACCGGCCCCCGGCGAGCCGGCGGCCGGTGCCATGTCGCGCAGCAGCCGCACGGTGATGGCGGGCGAGATCAGCGAGTCGCCGACCGCGGCGGCCCGCACCGCCTCGACGAGCATGGCGGGGCTGGAGTCCTTGAGCAGGAAGCCGCAGGCGCCGTTGCGCAGCGCGGTGTGCACGTATTCGTCCAGGTCGAAGGTGGTGACGATGACGACGCGGGGCGGCCGGACCACCTCGGGGGCGCACAGCAGCCGGGTCACTTCCAGGCCGTCGAGTCCCGGCATCCGGATGTCGAGGAGGCAGACGTCGGGGTGCAGCCGGCGGGCGGCGTCGAGGGCGGCCTCACCGTCGACGACATCGGCGACGACGTCGATGTCCGGCTCGCTGTCCAGGATCATCCGGAAACCGGTCCTGACCATCTCCTGGTCATCGGCGATGACCACGCTGATCGTCATGCGTTCCCTTCGGGCCGGTCCCGGGTTCCCGTGTTCCTCCATGGGACCGGGGGTCCTCGGCCCCCGCAACCGCAGAGCGGGCACACCGTACGGTCCCGCGATCTTTGTGCCCCCGCACGGAGGCACCACCAGTGGTTTCCGCGTCTCCCCCGGTGCGGACGCGTAATCTCGAAAGGCCACCGGTCCGCACGGTGGCCGGCGGGGGGAGATGGCTGTGACCGAGATCGAGCACGGGTTCCCGCACCTGGCCACGATCCAGAGCTCGCTCACCGCGCTGTACCGGCGGCTGTCCGCCGACACGGTCGAGCAGTACCCGGCGAGCGTGCGCCCGGAGTCGGTGGAGTTCCCGCCGGACGAGGACCCGTATCTGGGGGCGCAGCGCGTGGCGCGTGTGATGCTGCAGCACTTCCGGCTGCCGGACGCCCGGATGGTGGTGGGGTTCCGCGACATGGTGCACGCGGGCAGTGTCGAACTGGCGGCGGGCCCCGAGTACTTCGTCGAGCTGCACTCCCGCTTCAAGACGGACCGCCGCGATGTGGGCGCGGCGCTGGCGCACGAGGTCATGCACGTCTACCTGCACCGGCTCGGTCTGGAACTGCCCGGCACCCGCGACAACGAGATCCTGACCGACACCGCGACGGCGTTCCTCGGGGCGGGCTGGCTGCTGCTGGACTCGTACCGGGAGGAGCCGGCGATCCGGGAGGACCGGCTGATGATGTCCGCGTACAAGCTGGGCTATCTGACGCCGGAGGAGTACGGCTATGTGCTCGCGAAGCGGGCGCTGGTCTTCGGCGACGACATCGAGCCGTGGTTCAGCAGCCCGCTGGCGCGTGACGCCTACCGGGCCGGGCTGGTCCTCGCCGAGCAGGAGCGGCGGCAGCCGCCGCTGCTCGCCGCCGGCTGGACGGCCCGGCGGCGCTACGCCAGGGACCGGCGCGCGGGCACCGCGCAGCCCGCGGCACCGCTGGGCGGCTACTCCTTCGAGGCGACGAACCCGCCGCGGGTCTCCTTCCCCTGCCCCACCTGCCATCAGCGGATCCGGGTCCCGGTGCGCGGCCGCGTCACCGCCCGCTGCACGCTCTGCCGGACGGTGCTGGAGTGCGACACCTGAGATCGGCCGGCGGGTCCGGAAAAGGTGCGCGGCGCCTGCCCCCGTGGTCGGGGTGGGCAGGCGCCGCGTCATGTTCCGCACTTCGTTGTGCGGGACAGCTCGGGGTGGTGCGGATCAGACGGAGACCGGGCGGTCCGTAGGGCGGACCGGGGACGGCAGGGTGCTGGCGCCGGTCAGGAAGCGGTCCACCGCGCTGGCGGCCGAGCGGCCCTCGGCGATGGCCCACACGATGAGCGACTGGCCGCGGCCCGCGTCACCGGCGACGAACACGCCGCCGACGTTGGTCGCGTAGTCCTGGTCGCGGGCGATGTTGCCGCGCGCGTCCAGTTCCAGGCCGAGCTGGTCGATCAGGCCGTTCTTCTGGTCGGTGCCGGTGAAGCCCATGGCCAGCGTGACGAGCTGGGCCGGGATGGAGCGCTCGGTGCCCGGCTGCGGCACGAACTTCCCGTCCTGGAACACCACCTCGACCAGGTGCAGCGACTGGACGTTGCCGTCCTCGTCGCCCTCGAACTTCACGGTGTTGACGGCGTAGACGCGCTCGCCGCCCTCCTCGTGCGCCGAGGTGACCTTGTACGTCATCGGCATCGTCGGCCAGGGCTGGTTCTCCGGGCGGTCGTCGGACGGCCGCGGCATGATCTCCAGCTGGGTGACCGAGGCCGCGCCCTGGCGGTGGGCGGTGCCGACGCAGTCGGCACCGGTGTCGCCGCCGCCGATGACGACCACGTGCTTGCCCTCGGCGGTGATCGGCGGAGCGACGAAGTCGCCCTCCTGCACCTTGTTGGCGAGCGGCAGGTACTCCATCGCCTGGTGGATGCCGCCGAGCTCACGGCCGGGCACCGGCAGATCGCGGGCCTGGGTGGCGCCGGCGGCGATGACGACGGCGTCATAACGCTTCTTGAGCTTGTCGCCCAGCAGGTCGGTGCCGATCTGGACACCGGTGCGGAACTTGGTGCCCTCGGCGCGCATCTGCTCGATACGGCGGTTGATGTGCCGCTTTTCCATCTTGAACTCGGGGATGCCGTAGCGCAGCAGGCCGCCGATGCGGTCGGCGCGCTCGTACACCGCGACCGTGTGGCCGGCGCGGGTCAGCTGCTGGGCGGCGGCCAGACCGGCCGGGCCCGAGCCGATGACGGCGACGGTCTTGCCGGACAGCCGCTCCGGCGGCTGCGGCGTCACGTCACCGCTGTCCCAGGCCTTGTCGATGATGGTGACTTCGACATTCTTGATGGTGACGGCGTCCTGGTTGATGCCCAGCACACAGGCGGACTCGCAGGGCGCGGGGCACAGCCGCCCGGTGAACTCCGGGAAGTTGTTGGTCGCGTGCAGCCGCTCGCTGGCCGCGGTCCAGTCCTCGCGGTAGGCGTAGTCGTTCCACTCGGGGATGAGGTTTCCGAGCGGACAGCCGTTATGGCAGAACGGGATACCGCAGTCCATGCAGCGGCCGGCCTGCTTGCTGATGATCGGCAACAGCCCGCCGGGGATGTAGACCTCGTTCCAGTCCTGCTTGCGCTCCTCGACGGGACGCCGGTCGCACAGCTGGCGGGGCGTGGTGAGGAAGCCCTTGGGGTCAGCCATTAGCCGCCTCCATCATCTTCGCGGTGGTCTCGGACTCGGAGAGTCCGGCCTGCTCGGCGGCGTTCTTGGCGGCGAGCACTGCCTTGTAGTCCCTCGGCATGACCTTGCCGAAGCGGGTGAGGGTGGTTCCCCAGTCGCCGAGCAGCTTCTCGGCGACGGTGGAGCCGGTCTCCTCCTGGTGGCGGCGCACGACATCGTGCAGCCACGTGATGTCCTCGGCGTCGAGCGCCTCGACATTGACCATGCCGGTGTTGACGTTGTCCGGGTCGAGGTCCAGGACGTACGCGATACCGCCGGACATGCCGGCCGCGAAGTTGCGGCCCGTCTCGCCCAGGACGACGGCCCGGCCGCCGGTCATGTACTCGCAGCCGTGGTCGCCCACGCCCTCCGAGACGACGGTGGCACCGGAGTTGCGGACGCAGAACCGTTCGCCGGTCCGGCCGCGCAGGAACAGCTCGCCGCCGGTCGCACCGTACGCGATGGTGTTGCCCGCGATGGTGGAGAACTCGGCGAGGTGGTCGGCACCGCGGTCCGGGCGGACGATGACGCGGCCACCGGACAGGCCCTTGCCGACGTAGTCGTTGGCGTCGCCCTCCAGGCGGAGCGTGATGCCCCGGGGGAGGAAGGCGCCGAACGACTGGCCGGCGGAGCCGGTCAGGGTGACGTCGATGGTGTCCTCGGGCAGGCCCGCGCCACCGTACTTCTTCGTCACCTCGTGGCCGAGCATGGTGCCGACCGTGCGGTTGACGTTGCGGATCGGGAGCTGGATACGGACCGGGGCGCCGGTGGCCAGCGCCTCCTCGGCGAGCTGGATCAGCGTGTTGTCGAGCGCCTTCTCCAGACCGTGGTCCTGCACCGTTACCTGGTGCCGGACCGCGCCGTCGGGCAGCTCCGGCACGTACAGCAGCGGGGCCAGGTCCAGGCCCTGCGCCTTCCAGTGGTCGACGGCGCGGCCGGCGTCGATGAGCTCGGCGTGGCCGACGGCCTCCTCGATGGTGCGGAAGCCCAGCTCGGCGAGGATCTCGCGGACCTCTTCGGCGATGAACTCGAAGAAGTTGACGATGTACTCGGCCTTGCCGCTGAAGCGCTCGCGCAGCACCGGGTTCTGGGTGGCGACGCCGACCGGGCAGGTGTCCAGGTGGCAGACGCGCATCATGATGCAGCCCGAGACGACCAGCGGTGCGGTCGCGAAGCCGAACTCCTCGGCGCCCAGCAGGGCGGCGATGACGACGTCACGGCCGGTCTTGAGCTGGCCGTCGGTCTGCACGACGATACGGTCGCGCAACCCGTTGAGCAGCAGCGTCTGCTGGGTCTCGGCCAGGCCGAGCTCCCAGGGGCCGCCCGCGTGCTTGAGCGAGGTGAGCGGCGAGGCGCCCGTTCCGCCGTCGTGGCCGGAGATCAGGACGACGTCCGCGTGTGCCTTGGAGACACCGGCGGCGACGGTGCCGACGCCGACCTCGGAGACCAGCTTGACGTGAATGCGCGCCTTGGGGTTGGCGTTCTTCAGGTCGTGGATCAGCTGGGCGAGGTCCTCGATCGAGTAGATGTCGTGGTGCGGCGGCGGCGAGATCAGGCCGACGCCGGGCGTGCTGTGCCGGGTCTTGGCGACCCAGGGGTAGACCTTGTGGCCGGGCAGCTGGCCGCCCTCGCCGGGCTTGGCGCCCTGCGCCATCTTGATCTGGATGTCGTCGGAGTTCACCAGGTATTCGCTGGTCACGCCGAAGCGGCCGGAGGCGACCTGCTTGATGGCGCTGCGCCGGGCCGGGTCGTAGAGCCGCTCGGCGTCCTCGCCGCCCTCACCGGTGTTGGACTTGCCGCCCAGCTGGTTCATTGCGATGGCGAGGGTCTCGTGCGCCTCCATGGAGATGGAGCCGTACGACATGGCGCCGGTGGAGAAGCGCCGGACGATCGAGGAGACCGGCTCGACCTCGTCGATGGAGATCGGGGTACGGCCCTCCTTGAAGTTGAACAGCCCGCGCAGCGTCATCAAACGCTCCGACTGCTCGTCGACGCGGCTGGTGTACTGCTTGAAGATGTCGTAGCGGCGGGTGCGCGTGGAATGCTGCAGCCGGAAGACCGTGTCCGGGTCGAACAGGTGCGGCTCGCCCTCGCGGCGCCACTGGTACTCGCCGCCGATGTCGAGGCGGCGGTGCGCGGCGGCGATGCCGGAGACCGGGTAGGCCTTGGCGTGCCGGGCGGCGACCTCCTGGGCGACCACGTCGAGGCCGGAGCCGCCGAGCTTGGTGTCGGTGCCGTGGAAGTAGGTGTCCACGAACTCGGTGTCCAGGCCGATGGCCTCGAAGACCTGAGCGCCGCGGTAGGAGGCGACGGTGGAGATGCCCATCTTGGACATGACCTTCAGGACGCCCTTGCCGAGCGCCTTGATGAGGTTGCGGATCGCGTCCTCGGCCTCGATGCCCTGCAGGAAGGTGTCCGCGCGCGCCAGGTCCTCGACGGACTCCATGGCCAGGTACGGGTTGACGGCCGCGGCACCGTAGCCGATGAGCAGCGCGACGTGGTGCACCTCGCGCACATCGCCCGCCTCGACGATCAGGCCGACCTGGGTGCGCTGCTTGGTACGGATCAGGTGGTGGTGGACGGCCGAGGTGAGCAGCAGCGACGGGATCGGCGCGTGCTCGGCGTCGGAGTGCCGGTCGGACAGCACGATGAGGCGCGCGCCGTCCTCCATCGCGGTGTCGACCTCGGCGCAGATCTCGCTGAGGCGCGCCGCGAGGGACGCGCCGCCGCCCGCGACCCGGTACAGGCCGGACAGGGTCGCGGCGCCGAGGCCGGGCAGGTCGCCGTCGGCGTTGATGTGGATGAGCTTGGCCAGCTCGTCGTTGTCTATCACCGGGAAGGGCAGCACGACGTTGCGACAGGAGGCCGGTGACGGCTCCAGCAGGTTGCCGCCGGGGCCGACCGTGGAGATCAGCGAGGTGACGAGCTCCTCGCGGATGGCGTCCAGCGGCGGGTTGGTGACCTGCGCGAAGAGCTGGGTGAAGTAGTCGAAGAGCAGCCGGGGGCGGTCGGACAGCGCCGCGATCGGCGAGTCGGTGCCCATGGAGCCGAGCGGCTCGCCGCCGGTCTTGGCCATCGGGGCGAGGATGACGCGCAGCTCTTCCTCGGTGTAGCCGAAGGTCTGCTGGCGGCGGGTGACCGAGGCGTGGGTGTGCACGATGTGCTCACGCTCGGGCAGGTCCTCCAGGGCGATCAGCCCGGCGTCGAGCCACTCCGCGTACGGGTGCTCGGCGGCCAGCGCCGTCTTGATCTCGTCGTCCTCGATGATGCGGTGCTCGGCGGTGTCGACGAGGAACATCTTGCCGGGCTGCAGCCGTCCCTTGCGGACGATCTTGCCGGGCTCGATGTCCAGGACGCCGGACTCCGAGGCGAGCACGACGAGGCCGTCGTCGGTCACCCAGTAGCGGCCGGGGCGCAGACCGTTGCGGTCCAGGACCGCGCCGACCTGGGTGCCGTCGGTGAAGGTGACACAGGCCGGCCCGTCCCAGGGCTCCATGATCGTGGAGTGGTACTGGTAGAACGCGCGGCGGGCGGGCTCCATCGAGGCGTGGTTCTCCCATGCCTCGGGGATCATCATCAGCACGCTGTGCGGCAGCGAGCGGCCGCCGAGGTGCAGCAGTTCCAGCACCTCGTCGAAGGACGCGGTGTCCGAGGCGCCCGGGGTGCAGACCGGGAAGACCCGCTCCAGGCTGCCGTCGAACAGGTCGCTGTCGAGCTGCGACTCGCGGGCCCGCATCCAGTTGCGGTTGCCCTTGACGGTGTTGATCTCACCGTTGTGCGCCACGAACCGGTACGGGTGGGCCAGCGGCCAGCTCGGGAAGGTGTTGGTGGAGAAGCGGGAGTGCACCAGGGCGATCGCGGTGGCGGTCCGCCGGTCCGACAGGTCCGGGAAGAACGGCTCCAGCTGCCCGGTGGTGAGCATGCCCTTGTAGATGATCGTGCGCGCGGACAGCGACGGGAAGTAGACGTCGGCCTCGCGCTCGGCGCGCTTGCGCAGCACGAAGGCGGGCCGGTCCAGCGCCAGGCCGGACCTGGTGCCCGAGGCGTCGGCGACGAAGAGCTGGGCGAAGTGCGGCATCGTCGAGCGGGCCGTGGCACCCAGCAGCTGCGGCGCGACGGGGACCTCGCGCCAGCCGAGGACGCTGAGGCCCTCTTCGACGGCGATCCTCTCGATCGCGTCGACGGCCTTGGTGCGGTCCTCGGTGTCGACGGGCAGGAATCCGATGCCTACGGCGTAGTGGCCGGCCCCGGGGAGGGCGAACCCGGCGGCTTCGCGCAGAAACGCGTCCGGGACCTGGAGGAGGATGCCCGCGCCGTCACCCGAGTCGGGTTCGGAACCGGTGGCACCGCGGTGCTCCAGATTGCGCAGAACGGTCAGTGCCTGCTCGACCAGCGCGTGGCTGGCCTCGCCCGTCAGGGTGGCCACGAAGCCGACGCCACAGGCGTCGTGCTCGTTGCGGGGGTCGTACATTCCCTGCGGGGCGGGTCGCCCGTCCATGAACGCGGAACGCATCGGCTCTCCCGTCGTCGTCATTGGCATATATGCAGTGCCTGTCATAGGCATGCGCAATAGGGACGACGTTGGCCCTCTGCGATTTCGTGCAGGTTACATGATGACCGAGTGTTCGAGAAGCGGATACTCAGTTCCATCATGTGGACAAGGTGCGGTGTATGCAGGGAGTACGCAGTACCTACGGACCATGTCGTTACAGAGTTGCCCGGGGCGGATCCCGCCCGGCGCCACGGTCTGATGCCCGGTGGCGCGGTACCTGAAACGAGAGGGAAACAACAGGAGGCTTGTGGCCTCGATCACGCGGCTCAGCCGACGGCGGTACCGATGAATGAACCCAGTACGAAGGTAACCCCGGCAGCCGCTCCGCCCAACAGGAGCTGCCGGATTCCGCTGAACCACCACGAGCGGGCCGTCACCCGGGCCACCGCGGCACCGCAGCCGAACAGCCCGATCAGCGCCAGCACCAGCGCGGGCCACAGCGCCGTGGCGCCCAGCAGATAGGGCAGCACCGGCAGCAGCGCGCCGAGCGCGAAGGACACGAACGAGGAGCCGGCCGCCACCAGCGGCGACGGCAGGTCCGCCGGGTCGATGCCCAGTTCCTCGCGGGCGTGTATCTCCAGCGCCTGCTCGGGGTCGGCCGACATCTGCCGGGCCACCTCCATCGCCAGCTCGGGCTCCACACCGCGGGACACGTACAGCGCGGCCAGCTCCCGCAGCTCGTCCTTGGGGTGCCGGCTCAGCTCCAGCCGTTCGATGGCCAGCTCCGCCTCGACCAGCTCGCGCTGCGAGGCCACCGAGGTGTACTCCCCCGCCGCCATCGAGAACGCGCCGGCCGCCAGCCCCGCCAGCCCGGTGACCACGATCACCTTCGTGTCGACGTCACCGCCGGCGACACCGGTCATCAGCGCGAGGTTCGACACCAGTCCGTCCATCGCCCCGAACACCGCGGGCCGCAGCCAGCCACCGCTGACGTCCCGGTGGGTGTGGTGCGCGACGTGGTACGGCGCGGGCTTCTCGTCGGTCTCGACGGCCGTCGACATGTGGCGGTACTCCCTCCGACCGGAGCACGCGCCCCGGTCCCCTCCCTGCGAACACCCCGAAGGTACGCGCGAATTCCGCCGCATTCCAGCTAGGAAAGGCTGTCCTACCTGCGAAAACACCGCGGCCGCCGGACTCGGAAGAGCCGGCGGCCGCGGGAGGAGCGAGGGGGTTCAGGAGGATTTGGACGCCTCTGCGCCGTCGTTCTCCGACACCTTCGCGCCAGAGTTCGAGGCTTCGGAATCCTCGGCGTCGGAGCCCTGGGAATCGGCGTCCTTGCCGTTCTTCCCGGCGTCCGCGTCCGCGGTGCCCTTGTCCAGGCTCACGTCGCCGCCCGCCGCCGCCGGCTCCACGACCGTCTCGACGCCCGGGTGCCACCGCGCCGACAGCACCATGTAGACCACGGCGCCGATGAAGACGACGATCGAGGTCCAGTCGTTCAGCCGCAGACCCAGGATGTGGTGGGCGTCGTCGACGCGCATGTACTCGATCCAGAAGCGGCCCACACAGTACGACGCGACGTACAGCGCGAAGGCCCGGCCGTGGCCGAGGCCGTACTTGCGGTCCGCCCAGATCACCAGCAGCGCGACACCGACGCACCACAGCGACTCGTACAGGAACGTCGGGTGGTAGGTGCCGCCCGGGTGGCTGTCGGTGGCGCTGATCTTCAGCGCCCACGGCAGGTCGGTGGCGCGCCCGTAGAGCTCCTGGTTGAACCAGTTGCCCCAGCGGCCGCAGGCCTGCGCCAGCGCGATGCCCGGGGCGAGGGCGTCCGCCCAGGCCGGCAGCGGGATGCCCCGGCGGCGGCAGCCGATCCAGGCGCCGACCGCACCGAGCGCGATCGCGCCCCAGATGCCGAGGCCGCCCTCCCAGATCTTGAACGCGTTGACCCAGTCCTTGCCGTCACCGAAGTACAGCTCGTAGTCGGTGATGACGTGGTAGAGCCGGCCGCCGACGAGTCCGAAGGGCACCGCCCACACGGCGATGTCCGCGACGGTCCCCTTCTGGCCACCGCGGGCCACCCACCGCTTGTTTCCGAGCCAGACGGCTACGAAGACGCCGATGATGATGCAGAACGCGTAGCCGCGGAGCGGGATGGGTCCGAGGTACACCACACCGCTGGACGGACTGGGAATGAAAGCGAGGATCTCCATAGCAGGGCCGACGCTACCGTGCCGGGCGGGTGGAGTGGCAACCAGCCCGGCTACGGACGCGTAACGGCCCTGCCGTCGTGATGCGGTCGTGATGCGGTCGGGACGGGTGTCAGGACGTGGGGGTCGGCGTGACGGTGCCCGCCTTCTTGCCCTTGTTGGCCGCCTCGACCTGCTGCTTGAGCTTGTCCGGGGTCAGCGGGTCGGTCTGGTTTCCGTAGACGCTCTTGCCGTTGAGCAGCACGGTCGGGGTGGAACTGAAGCCGGAGCCGCCGAAGGCGGCGGCCGACTTCTTGATCCAGCTGTCGTACGTGCCGTTGTTCACACACGCGGTGAAGGTGTCGGTCTTCAGCCCCGGCACCTTGTCGGCGAGCTCCAGCAGATACGCCTTGTCCCCGAACTTGTCCTCCCGCTCGTCCGGCTGGTTCTCGTAGAGAACGTCGTGGAACGCCCGGAACTTGCCCGCGTCCTGCGCGCAGACGGCGGCGTTGCCCGCGTTCAGCGAGCCGGTACCGCCCATGTTGCCGTCGATGATCGTCACCAGGTGGTAGTCGGCCTTCAGCGCGCCGCTGTCCTCCAGGGAGTGCACGGTGTCGCGGAAGGTCTTCTCGAACATGCCGCAGCCGGGGCAGCGGAAGTCCTCGTAGACGGTCAGGGTGGACGGCGCGTCGGCCGCGCCGGTGGGAATGACGAGGTTGTCGTTGCCGGTCGCGCCCTTGGGGGACGCCACCGGTTTGGCCGGTTCGCTCTTGTGGTTGGCCAGCACCCCGGCCACCACCCCGGCAATCGCCAGGACCACGACGACGGCACCGCCGACGATCAGTGTCCTCTTGCGTTTGTCGCGCGCCTTGTCCTTCTCGCGCTGTCCATGCATCGCCTCACGGGCGGTGCGCTTTCCCTCACGGTTCTTCTGGCTCACACCCCTGGACAACGAACCGGGGAGGCGCCGCTGCGCCTCCCCGGTCCTGATTCGCCCTAATGAGGGACTAAAACGATCTGTCCTACCGGCTCTGCCGGACCGCCCCGGTGCGCTTGCGGACGCCCGCCGCCAGCTCGCCGGCCAGCTCCCGCACCCCGGCCAGACCCGCTTCCAGGTCGGGCGCGTCCAGAAGCCGCTTGACGAACGCGGAGCCGACGATGACGCCGTCCGCGAAGGCGGCGACCTCGGCGGCCTGCTCGGGGTTGGAGACGCCCAGGCCGACACAGACCGGCAGGTCCGTGGTGGCGCGGGTGCGCAGGACGAGGTCGGCCGCCTGCTCGCCGACGCTCACCCGGGTGCCGGTGACGCCCATCAGCGACGCCGCGTAGACGAAACCGGTGCCCACCGCGGTGATCTTGGCGAGCCGCGCGTCGCGGCTGCTCGGCGCGACCACGAAGACGGTGGCCAGACCGTGCAGCTCCGCGGCCTTGCGCCACACCTCGGACTCCTCGACCGGCAGGTCGGGCAGGATGCAGCCGGCGCCGCCCGCCTCGGCGAGGTCGGCGGCGAACCGATCGGCGCCGTACCGGTCGACGGGATTCCAGTACGTCATGACCAGCACCGGCGCTCCGGTGGCGGCGTGCGCCTCGCGGACGGTGCGCAGCACGTCCTTGATCCGGACGCCGCCGCGCAGCGCGATGTCGTCGGCGGTCTGGATGACCGGTCCGTCGAGCACCGGGTCGCTGTGCGGCAGGCCGATCTCGACGACGTCGCAGCCGCCTTCGAGCATCGCCTTGACGGCTTCGATGCCGCCGTCGACGGTGGGGAATCCGGCCGGGAGGTAGCCGACCAGCGCGGCCCGGTTCTCGGCCTTCGCCGCAGCCAGGGCCGCGTTCAACAGCGCGATGTTGCCGCTCACTTGGCTTCCCCCTGCTCGTTCTCGTTCTCGTACAGACCGAAGTAGCGGGCCGCGGTGTCCATGTCCTTGTCGCCGCGTCCGGAGAGGTTCACCAGGAGCAGGGCGTCCGGGCCCAGTTCGCGGCCGATCTCCAGCGCTCCGGCGAGCGCGTGCGCGCTCTCGATCGCGGGGATGATGCCCTCGGTGCGCGACAGCAGGCGCAGTGCCTGCATCGCGTCGTCGTCGGTGACCGCGCGGTACTCGGCGCGGCCGGTGTCCTTGAGGTAGGAGTGCTCCGGGCCGACGCCCGGGTAGTCCAGTCCCGCCGAGATCGAGTACGGCTCGGTGATCTGCCCCTCGTCGTCCTGCAGGACGTAGGAGCGGGAGCCGTGCAGGATGCCGGGCTCGCCCTGGCTGAGGGTCGCGGCGTGCTCGCCGGTCTCCACGCCGTGGCCTGCGGGCTCGCAGCCGACGAGGCGTACGCCCGCGTCGGGGAGGAAGGCGTGGAAGAGCCCGATGGCGTTCGAGCCACCGCCGACGCAGGCGACGGCGACGTCCGGGAGCCGTCCGGTGCGCTCCAGGATCTGCCGGCGGGCCTCGACGCCGATGACCCGGTGGAAGTCACGGACCAGCGCCGGGAAGGGGTGCGGTCCGGCCACCGTGCCGAAGAGGTAGTGGGTGCGGTCGACGTTGGCGACCCAGTCGCGGAACGCCTCGTTGATGGCGTCCTTGAGGGTGCGGCTGCCGGACGTCACGGAGACGACCTCGGCGCCGAGCATCCGCATCCGTGCGACGTTCAGCGCCTGGCGCTTGGTGTCGACCTCGCCCATGTAGATGGTGCACTCGAGGCCGAAGAGCGCGCACGCGGTGGCGGTGGCGACGCCGTGCTGGCCGGCGCCGGTCTCGGCGATGACGCGGGTCTTGCCCATCCGCTTGGTGAGCAGCGCCTGGCCCAGCACGTTGTTGATCTTGTGCGAGCCGGTGTGGTTGAGGTCCTCGCGCTTGAGGAACACCCGGGCGCCGCCCGCGTGCTCGGCGAACCGCGCGACCTCGGTGAGCGCGCTCGGCCGGCCGGTGTAGTTGACCATCAGGTCGTTCAGCTCGGCGGCGAAGGCCGGATCGGCCTTGGCCTTCTCGTACTCCGCGGCGACCTCGTCCACGGCGGCGACCAGCGCCTCCGGGATGAACTTGCCGCCGAACGCGCCGAAGTAGCCTTCGGCGCTCGGGATCCGACCCTCAGGATCGGGAATGAAGAATTCTGACATGGCAGACACAGGAGTCCCCTGACAGTGAAATGCGATGGCTGATGGAAGTGTCGCGGCTCAGCCGCGACGCCATCGCATTCCGTTGACCTGTCCGGGCTCGCCGCCGATCACATAACGCACCCGACGGCCCAATACGCGACGCGCCGGCGCCCGGCAGCCGCGGGGGCGGCAACCGGGGGCGAGGCGCGTCGAGATCGACATGGGGGTTACTTCCGCCCGAACCGCAGGGCGGGGTGGGCGCCGGCGGCCACGAGGTCGGCGACGGCCGCCCGCGGGTCCTTGCCGGTCACCAGGGACTCGCCGACGAGCACGGCGTCGGCGCCGTCGTTGGCGTACGCGATGAGGTCGTGCGGGCCGCGGACACCGGACTCGGCGATCTTCACGATCTCGTCCGGGATCTCGGGCGCGATGCGCGCGAAGTTGCCGCGGTCGACCTCGAGGGTCTTGAGGTTCCTGGCGTTGACGCCGATGATCCGGGCGCCGGCGTCGACCGCGCGGGCGACCTCCTCCTCGTCGTGCACCTCGACGATCGGGGTGAGCCCGATCGAGGTCGCACGCTCGATGAGCGAGACCAGCGCGTCCTGCTCCAGGGCGGCGACGATCAGCAGGGCGAGGTCGGCACCGTAGGCGCGGGCCTCCCACAGCTGGTACGCGGTGACGATGAAGTCCTTGCGGAGCACCGGGATGTCGACCTTGGCGCGGACCGCTTCGAGGTCGGCGAGGGAGCCGCCGAACTTGCGCTGTTCGGTGAGGACGCTGATGACCGCGGCGCCGCCCGCCTCGTAGTCGGCGGCGAGCCCGGCCGGGTCGGCGATGGCGGCCAGCGCGCCCTTGGAGGGGCTGGAGCGCTTGACCTCGCAGATGACCTTGACGCTGTCACCGCGCAGCGCGGCGACTCCGTCCATCGCTTCGCGTGCCTTGGCGGCCCGCTCCTTGAGCTCGTCGATGGAGACCTGAGCCTGCCGGTCGGCGAGGTCGGCGCGGACTCCGTCGATGATCTCGTCGAGCACACTCACGCGAGCGGTCCCCTTCCGGGCTGGGTGGTGGAGCACGGTCCGTACACCGAAACGATCAAGCCAGTCAACGATCAAGCCGGCAAATGCCTGCTTCGGCTCACTGATGGTATCCGGCCGAGGGCGGAGGGCGCGCATCCGGTCGATCCCGGTCCCACTACCTGGACAAATGCGGCCACCGGGGGTATCCGTCCGCCCTGCGTGGCACGGTTCCTCCGGCCGCCAGGGGGGCGGACCGGACAGCAGATGGCCGGTTCCTGCCATCACCCGGCGTACCGGGGCGCTGGAGCGCTGGAGCGCTACGGGGCGAGCGCCGATCCGAACGGAAGGTTCCGGGCGACGCTGAAGAACAGCGCCACCGCGCCGATCGCCCACCAGTACGCGGGCCGCATCCGGATCTCGAACGGACGGCCGCGCAGCGTCCGCGACAGCCACACCACCCAGACCACGGCGAAGAGCACATAGGCCGCCACCGCCAGCGCGTTCAGACCGAGAGCCGCGCCGAAGTCACCGTGCGCGACCGCGTGGGCGCTGCGCAGCCCGCCGCACCCGGGGCAGTAGATCCCGGTGTACTTCAGCAGCGGGCAGACCGGGTAGTGGCCGGGGGTGTTCGGGTCGACCGCTCCGACGTACGCGAAGGCGGCGACGACTCCCGCCAGCACCCCCAGCGGGACGGCGGCCCGCCGCAGCCGGCCGGCGGGCGGCGCGGGCTCCGGGGCGGACCACGGCTCGTGATGCGGCGCGGCGGTGCCGGCGGGCGGCGGCACGGCGGTCAGCTTGTCGGTCACGTGCCTGATTGTGCCCCGGGACGTACGAAGGCGCAGCCCCGGATCAGCCGGGGCCGCGCCTGTCGTGCGTGTCGTGCCGTTGGAGCCGGACGTCAGCTGTGGGCGGGCTTCCGGGGCTGGCCCAGGCCCATCGCGCGCATCACGAGGCCGACGACGCCGCCGAGCAGGACCACGACCAGGCCCGCCCAGAATCCGAGCGGCTCGGCCATCACCATGAAGGCACCCGAGACGCAGAATCCGATGAAGGCGATTATGACGCCGGTCCAGGCGGCAGGGGTGTGGCCGTGGTTGGTGCCCGCCATGAGTGCTCCCATTATGTTCTCGGTCGGGGAAGTTGTCCTCGTCCATTCTTGCGCGCTCCCGGAGCGCCTTGTGCACGGGGGTGCGGCGTGGGCCGGCCCCAGGTCGGCCCCACGCCGGCCCCCGGTCAGCCCCGGTCAGCCCCCGGTCGGGTCCTCGCCGCGGTCGAGGGCCTTCCACAGCTCCTCGGGGCGCTCGGGGTCCGGGGCGGGGCGCTGCGCCTTGCGGGACGGCAGGCCGGTGGCCCCGTCCCGGTCGTAGCGGTTGGACATCCCCGGCCAGTGGCGGCCGCGCAGCACGGCCAGCATTCCGGCCGCGAGCAGCAGCGCTCCCCCGGCGGCGGCGGCCCATGGCCATGTGGTGGAACTCTCACCGACGACGGTCGTACTGGCCAGCGTCGTGGCGGCCGTGGCGGCCGCGTCCAGGGCGGAGCCGGGGCCGTCGGTGAGGGCTGCGGTCACGATGCCCGCGCCGCACAGCACGAGCAGTCCCGAGACGACGGCGCGGCCGATCCCGCGGACGGCGAACACGGCGACCAGCGCGGCGAGGCCGACGAGCGCGAGCGCGCCGGGCACGCCGGTGATCTCGCTGCCGGAGACGGTGAGCGCCACCGAGCCCTCGGCGTACTTCGCGGTCCCGTGGGCCCAGGTCTTGCCCGCCGCGAGCAGCGTGAGGGCGGCGCCGGCGACGCCGAGCAGCAGCGCGAGGGCCAGGCTGCGGCGGCCCGCGGCGCGGGTGCGCGCCGGCGGCCCCGTCACCACGGGGTCGGCGGCGGGTTCCGGGGCGGGCGCGGTGGGTTCCGGGGCGGTCCCGGGCGGAACCGGGACGGTCGCGGTGGTCGCGGATTCTTCGGCGGGGCGGGGCTGGGGCACGGCAGTCACGTAGACCACTATCGCGCGTCGGCCCGCGGGCGGCACAGGCGGGGGACCGATCAGGGACAGACCACCACGAGTCGATTTCATGCACCGACCAGCCCATGAGTGAGCAAGTTTTCACCCATGCGATCACTGCCGAAAGCAAAGCGGAGGTAGAGACTCCGTCTGCCGTCTTGTTGACGTGCGCCCGTCACCATACGTTCGCGCCGATCCCCCGTGCGACCACCTCGCTCCAGCGGATCAATTCCCCCCGCACAGCCCCCGGTTTACCGCCACAGGAGGCAGTACGTTGCGCACAACCCTTACTCCGGCGTCGCTTCGGCGCGCCGGACTCTCCCTCACCGCCGTCGCGGCACTGGCCCTGGCGGGCTTCGCCATCGCCCCGTCCGCCGACGCGCAGCCGGTCGCGCGGACCGCCGCGACCGCCCGGAACGTCGCAGTGAACGCGGACCAGGCCGTGCACACCGCGCGCGCCTGTGCCCTGCCCAAGGCGGGCGAGATGGCGTGCAAGGCGCTCCGCGTCACCAGCGGCACGGTGCACACCACCAACGTCCGAGGCACGACGATCACCCCCAATGCGGCCGCCGCCCCCACAGGTTACGGCCCGAGCGATCTTCAGAAGGCCTACGGGCTGACCTCCGCGGCGGCCGCCAACGGCGCCGGGCGGACGATCGCGATCGTCGACGCCTACGACGACCCGAACGCCGAGGCGGACCTCGGCGTCTACCGCGCGCACTACGGACTGCCGGCCTGCACCACGGCCAACGGCTGCTTCAAGAAGGTCAGTCAGACCGGCAGCACCACCGCGCTGCCCACCGCCGACGCCGGCTGGTCGGAGGAGATATCCCTCGACCTCGACATGGCCAGCGCGATCTGCCCCAAGTGCAAGATCCTGCTCGTCGAGGCCAAGACCCCCTCGATGGCGAACCTCGGCACCGCGGTGAACCGTGCCGTCACCCTGGGCGCGAAGTACGTCTCGAACAGCTACGGCGGCGGGGAGTCCTCCTCCGACGCCTCCTACGACAGCAGCTACTTCAACCACCCGGGTGTGGCGATCACGGTCAGCGCCGGTGACTCCGCCTACGGCGCCGAGTACCCCGCCGCCTCCAAGTACGTGACCTCGGTCGGCGGCACCGCCCTCAAGACCGCCTCCAACGCCCGCGGCTGGACCGAGACCGTCTGGTCCACGAACAGCACCGAGGGCACCGGCTCCGGCTGCTCCGCCTACGACGCCAAGCAGTCCTGGCAGCAGGACACCGGCTGCGCCAAGCGGACCATCTCCGACGTCTCGGCGGTCGCCGACCCGGCCACCGGTGTCGCGATCTACGACTCGTACGGGATCGCCGCCGGCTACTACACCTTCGGTGGCACCAGCGCCTCGGCGCCGATCATCGCGGGTGTGTACGCCATCGCCGGCGCCCCGTCGTCCGGTTCGTACCCGACCTCGTTCCCGTACGCCCACACCTCGGCGCTCAACGACGTGACGAGCGGCTCCAACGGCAGCTGCTCGGGCTCGTACCTGTGCACCGCCAAGGCCGGATACGACGGCCCGACGGGACTCGGCACCCCGAACGGCACCTCGGCCTTCACGGGCTGACGGCCCCGTGAAGCACGGCGGGGCGGCCCGATCCGGGCCGCCCCGCCTTCGCGTTTTCCCACCGGCGTTCCCGCGGTCACGCCTGCGCGTCGGTGTGCAGCCGGCTCGCGGTCGCCACCGCGCGCAGCACCGCCGCCGCCTTGTTTCGGCACTCGGTGTCCTCAGCGACCGGGTCCGAGTCGGCGACGACACCGGCGCCCGCCTGGACGTACGCGGTGCCGTCGCGCAGCAGCGCGGTGCGGATGGCGATCGCGGTGTCGGAGTCGCCGGCGAAGTCCAGATAGCCGACGCAGCCGCCGTACAGACCGCGGCGGACCGGCTCCAGCTCGTCGATGATCTGCATCGCGCGCGGCTTGGGGGCGCCCGAGAGGGTGCCGGCCGGGAAGCAGGCCGTCAGCACGTCGAAGGCGGTGCGGCCCTCGGCCACCCGGCCGGTGACGGTCGAGACGATGTGCATGACGTGGCTGTAGCGCTCGACGGACATGAAGTCCACGACCTCGACGCTGCCCGGTTCGCACACCCGCCCCAGGTCGTTGCGGCCCAGGTCCACCAGCATCAGATGCTCGGCACGCTCCTTGGGATCCGCCATCAGTTCCTCCCCGAGCGCCGCGTCCTCCTGCGGGGTCGCACCGCGCGGCCGGGTGCCGGCGATCGGGTGCACCAGCGCCCGGCCGTCCTCGACCTTGACCAGCGCCTCGGGGCTGGAGCCCACGACGTCGAAGCCGTCGAAGCGGAACAGGTACATGTACGGACTCGGGTTGGTCGCCCGCAGCACCCGGTACACGTCCAGCGCGCTCGCCGGACACGGGGTCTCGAACCGCTGCGAGGGCACCACCTGGAACGCCTCGCCCGCCCGGATCCGCTCCTTGATGTCCTCGACGGCCGCCTGGTAGGCCGCCGATCCCCAGCGCCCGGTGAACTCCGGCAGCTCCGAGGCGGGCAGCTCGACGGCGGCCGACCCGGCCGGCCGGGCCAGGTCCGCGGCCATCGCGTCCAGCCGGGCGACGGCGTCGGCGTACGCCTCGTCGATGCCGGTGGCCAGGTCGTTGTGGTTGATCGCGTTCGCGATCAGCAGCACGCTGCCGTCCCAGTGGTCCAGCACCGCCAGGTCCGAGGTGAGCAGCATCGTCAGCTCGGGCAGCCGCAGTTCGTCCTCGCCGTGCTCGCCGATCTTCTCCAGGCGGCGCACGATGTCGTAGCCGAGGTAGCCGACCATCCCGCCGGTGAACGGCGGCAGCCCGCCGCCCGCGTGCAGGTCGCGCGGGGTGTGCAGGGTCTCGACCGTGACCCGCAGCGCCTCCAGCGGATCGCCGCCGGTGGGCACGCCCACCGGCGGGGTCCCCTGCCAGTGCGCCTGCCCGTCGCGCTCGGTCAGCGTCGCGGCGCTGCGCACCCCGACGAACGAGTACCGCGACCACGAGCGGCCGTTCTCCGCCGACTCCAGCAGGAACGTCCCAGGACGCTCGCCCGCGAGCTTGCGGTACAGCCCGACCGGGGTGTCGCCGTCCGCCAAAAGCCTCCGGCTGACGGGGATCACCCGGCGGTCCTCCGCCAGCTTGCGGAACGTTTCGAGGTCGGGCGCGACAGTAGCGGTGGTCATAGCGGCAGCGTAATGGGCCTGCGGGCGGGCGCCCGCTCAGCCCCGCAGATCCGGCCGGACGTACGCGGGCTCGACGTCGGCGAGAACGACGGCGCGCAGGTCCTCCGGAACGTCGCCGAGGGCCACGATCTGCATCGGGTCGGCCAGGGCGATGTCGGCCGCGGCGGCCATCACCGCGTCCGCGGCCGCGGTGTCGGCTCCGGGCACCGCGTCGACCTCGTACACCACCAGGATCTTCTCCCGGGCGTCCGCGACCCGGTAGCGCGTGAGGTACAGCCGCCGCACCGCGGCCAGCGCCTCGATCCGCGGCAGTGCGGCGGCCAGCAGCCGGGGCTGCGGGTCCGCGGACGCCTTGACCTTGATGTACGCGCCGGCCGGGAACGGCAGGCCCGCCGCGATCACCACATCGCGCTCCTCGGCGGCCACGTGGATCGGCGAGGCGGCGCGCGGATCGATGATCAGCCCGGCCGCGGGCGGCAGTTGGGCGAGCAGTTCGGGAACGGTGATCTGGAACAGCCGGTAGCCCTCGGGCAGATCGCGCCGGATCTCCTCCGGGTCGGTGTACGCGACTGCGCACAGCGCTCCGGAGACATCCGTGTAGAGCGGTTCCGGGCCGCGGTCGCCCGTCCGCACACCGATCAGCACGACGCTGTCGGCCAGCCGGTAGATCAGCGGGGAGACCTCGATCGGCCGGGGACCCTGTTCGGCGTGCTCGCTCATAGCTCGATCTCCGCGTTGACGGCGGGCAGGTCCTTGGACAGCGGCGCCGAGATCCCGAGCCTGTTCAGGTTGTCGCTCAGGAACATCCTGGCACCGAGGCCGTTCGGCTGCGCCTCGACGGTCATCAGTTGAATGCTGGGGGGAAAGATGAACGTCTCCCTGAGCCGGGCCACGTGGAAGGGCTTGTCAAAGGTGAGTTCCCAGTCCCCGAAGTGCGGGTCGACGACATACCAGTACTTCTTGACCCGGTTTCCCCAGGACACCTCGGCGGCCACCAGCGCGTCCAGGTGCGCCCACTCGGTCCCGCCCGCACTCGAAGCCGCGATACGCAGCCGGGGGTCTTCCGTCATCTCTTCGCTCACCTGCTCGGCTCGGTGATTCTGGCGCCGTGGACCGCTCCTTGGGTGATCCCGCCGACGATGGTGATACCGCCCCGGGCCGTAGCGGCCGTGACGTTGTTGGTCAGGATGGGCGAGCCGGGCACCCGGTCGAAGTTGTTCAGCGGGATGTTCTGCCCGGGACCGACCGTGGCGACACCGTTCGGCGCGACCGGCAGGACGTTGCCGCTGTGGTCGATGACCGAGATGGCGCCGGAGTCGATGTGCGACATCACGTCGGGAACGAAGTACTGCGGCAGGCCGCCTCCTCCGAACTGCGGGTTGGCGTTCGCGTAGGCGCCGGCCGCCGGCACGTCGGAGTTGAACCGCAGGGTGACGCCCTCGGTCCGGTACTCATGCAGGATGAAGCCGCCCTTGTCGGACGGTCCTACTTGAACTCCCTTGCTGATCTCGGTGGAATCCGCGCCCAGTGACGCCATCGTCCCCTCCGGCATCACGAATCCGGTGATGCGCGGGTGCAGCGCCTCCGTGTTGGTGCCTGCCGGGATGACGGTGTCGTGCCACAGGTCGATCCCCGGGTAGCCGCCCGAGCCCTGCCAGGCGCGCGCTCCCTGGGACGGCAGTTCCGACGCCGCCTGGGTGCCGCCGCGCCAGCCCTGGAGACCCTCGGAGAGGCTGGACCGGAACGAGCCGAAGAGCCCCGCCCCGTCACCGAAGCCGGCCCCGAACCCGGTCAGCGCGCCGGAGGCCCCGTACCGCAGCTCGGTGGCCATCGACGTCAGCTTGCCCAGTGCGGTGAACGGCAGGGCGCGCAGCAGTCCCGGGATGGCCGAGCGGCCCTTCCACAGGGCCATCGCGCCGGTGCCGATGCCCTTGATCGCACCCCATCCGGCACCCAGCAGATGGCTGCCCACGCCGAGCAGCCCCTCGGCCGCGAAGGCGCCCTTCAGCGCGCCCAGCGAGGTGAGGCCCTTCGTCATGGGAATGCAGCTCAGCGCCGCGAGGGCCACATCCCACAGGGTCGCTTTCCCCTGGGTGTACTTGGCGATGGTGTCCGCGAGCACCAGCAGTGCCGCCGCGAAGACGATCCACGCGATCGGGCCGCCGATGATGAGCGCGATGATGCCGCCGACCGCGACCACGATCTTCGCGACGACGATGACGCCGTTCCACGCCTTGGCGGCGAGGTCCCCGAGCTTGTGCCAGAACGAGTCCGGCGGGATGCCCGCGTCGGCGGCCTCGTGCAGTGACCTGCTCGCGGTGTCGGCGGCGGTGTTCCGCAGCTCCGCCGCCTGCCCGGCGAGCCGCTTGGCGGCGTCCAGCTGTGCCTGGGGACCGCTGAGCTGCGACTGCAGGGACGTGACCTGGCCCTGGGCGGCGGTGTGCTTGCGGGCCTGCTCCTTGACCTGGTCGGGGTCGGGCGGGGCGACCGCCTTGTCCAGCGTCGTGAGCGAGCCGTTGGCCGTGACGAGCTGCGCGTGCAGGCTCTTCACCTGGTCGTAGACCTGGCGGCCCTGGGAGAGCGCCCGGTCCGCCTGGCTCTGCGCCGAGTCGAGGGACGTCGCGTAGCCGTCGAGTGCGTCGGCGGCCAGGTGGTGGGAGTGCGCGACCTTGTCGAGCTGCCCGGGGAACTTGCCGATCGCCTCTTTGAAGACGTCACCGGCGGCGCCCACCCACGTCATCGTCGCGTGGTCACCGGCGAGGGCCCGGACGTTGCGGGACGCGGCCTCCGCGTCGTCGGCGATCCGGCGGGTGGTGGTGGCGAGTTGGCGGACCCGGAAGACGTCCCCCGGGGTCGGGTCCTCGTGCAGGTCGAGGATGTACCAGTCGGCCGGGCGGCTCACGATGTGGTCTCCACGAGGTCGGCTGCGCGGAACAGGCGGAAGGTGGAGCTGATCGCGTCGAAGACGTCGAGCAGCGCCGGCGCCACCTCCACGGCGGGACTGCTGCACGAGACGATGGCGACGCGGTTCACGTCCCGCAGCGGTACGAAGGTCTGCATGGTGACGACGCGCATCGGGCGGCCCGACTCGTCCTCGATGTCCTCGACCCCGTGGCTGCGGGCGGCGGGCCCGGCGTCCGGGAGTTCGACGGTGGACAGCTCGGTCCAGGTGTCGCCCTCGGCCTTGGCCGTCTTCGCGGTGAGCGGTGCGAGCAGCGGGGACAGCCGGTCCTCGGCGTCGCTGCTCGCGTCGACCGGCCCGGCGACGAAGGAGACGGTGACGCAGGCGGGCAGCAGGCCGTCCGCGACCGATTCCGCCATCACCGCGCAGTAGACCGCGCCGGCGTTCCAGGCGGCCGCCGCCTGGTTGCGCAGCAGCCGGACGATGTCGGAGCGGCGCTCGCGCAGTTCGGGCAGATCGGTGAGGCGCCGGCTGACGAGGTCGGCCGCCGAGGCGGCGCGGGTCGCGGGGCGGACGTCGACCTCGAACCAGCTGCCGGGGACGCGCAGGGTGTAGCCGACGCCCGTGTCGAACCTGGGGCCGCTCACTGCGGTGCCTTGGTGCCGTCGCGCAGCTGCTTGGCGAGGTCCTCGTCGACCTTGGTGTAGGCCTTCACGGCCTCGGTGACCATGGAGGACAGGACGCCGGCCGTGTTCTCGACATGGCCGCGCCCGTCGCGCCAGCGCTTCTCGAAGTGGTGCATCGCGTCGCGGACCCGGCCGTCGCCGTAGTCGGAGTCGAAGGAGTCGATCACCGAGTGGCTGGATTCGAGCCCCTGTTTGATCCGGGTGAGCTGGCCGGTGAACGCGTCCAGTGCCCCCAGGTCGTACCCCAGGTCCGTCATCGAACCCTCCCATCGATCCGCGGACCGACAGCTTGCCACAGTGGCCGATAACGTTTACGGCCAGGCCGGAAGGTCACCGGGATGGTGGGACGGACCGGGACGGACGAGGGCGGACCCCCCGCATCAGGGGGTCAGGGGCCCAGCGGCAGCGGGTCGGCGTCGAAGCAGGTGCGGTCGCCGGTGTGGCAGGCGGCACCGGTCTGGTCGACCTTGACGAGCAGGGTGTCGCCGTCGCAGTCGAGGGCGACGGACCTGACGTGCTGGACGTGCCCCGAGGTGTCGCCCTTGACCCAGTACTCGCCACGGCTGCGGCTCCAGTACGTGCAGCGGCCGGTGGTGAGCGTGCGGTGCAGCGCCTCGTCGTCCATCCAGCCGAGCATGAGCACCTCGCCGGTGTCGTACTGCTGCGCGATGGCGGGGACGAGCCCGTCGGCGGTGCGCTTGAGGCGGGCGGCCACGGCCGGGTCGAGCGGGGAGGACGGGGACGCGGGAGACGGTGCGGCGGTGTCGGGCATGCCTCTATTGTGCCGCCGGTCCTTCCGGCCTTTTGCGCCGCCCAAAAGGTGCGTTCGGTGATGAACGCGGCAGGTTCACCGACCTTGATTCCCTAGTCGCTCGCTGTTGTCACCCGTATGGGGCATCCTTCGTGCATGGGTTTTCCTCCGCCTCCGCCGAACGGTCAGCCGCCACCAGGGCAAGGTGGCGGCTTCGGTCCGCCGCAGAACTTTGGTCCGCCGACACCACCTCCTCCGCCGGGTGACGGCTACGGCTATCCGCAAGGCGGCCAGGGCGGTTACGGATATCCGCAGGGTGGTGGCCAAGGAGGCCAGGGCGGCTACGGCCCGCCCGGTCCTCCCGGACCGCCGGTGCCCCCCGGCGGCTACGGCTATCCGCCGGGTGGCGGCGGCTATCCTCCGCCGCCCGGTGGCGGCAACAACAACGGCCGGAACGCGGCGATCGCGATCGGTGCGGTGGTCGTCGTCGGGGCGATCATCGGCGGCATAGTCCTGGCCAGCAGCGGTGGCGACGACAAGAAGCCGGACGCGCTGACGAGCTCCAGCTCGTCGTCGTCCACCTCCGCGTTCCCGACGCCGACGGTGACGCTGCCGACCGACCTGCCGACGCTCGACATTCCCACCGACCTGCCGACCACCGGCTCCACCAGCAGCAGCCCGACCCCGGACCTGGTGCCGTACGTCGTGCTGAACCCGGGCAAGTGCTTCGACCACCCCGGCCTGGACAGCAGCGTGTCCGTCGTCACGACCCGCTCGTGCAGTTCGCCGCACGACGGCGAGGTCGTCGCGAACGAGACCCTGACCGGCAGCTTCACCACCGAGACCGAGCTCCAGAGCAAGGTGCTGAAGCTGTGCGAGCCGGACGCCAAGAAGCGTCTCGCCCGTATCCCGGCCGACGGCAAGACCTATTACTACTACGCGCTGTACCCGTCGCTCATGACGTACCAGATCCAGAAGAAGGACACGATCTCCTGCTCGCTGACCCTCAGCAACAAGGTCGACGGGAAGAAGCTCACCAAGGCCCTGCCGTAGCCGCGCGGCGAGGAGTGGACCTAACCTGACGTCATGTCGACTCATGCGCAGCGTGAACGTCTGCTCCTCGCCGATCTGCTGGAGAGCGCCGGGGCGGGTGCTCCGACGCTCTGCGACGGCTGGACCGCCCGCGATCTGGCCGCGCACGTCGTCATCCGCGAACGCCGCAGCGACGCCGCCGCCGGGATCGTGATCCCGCAGCTCGCGGCCCGGATGGAGCGCGTCCGGCAGGAGTTCGCGCGGAAGCCGTTCGAGGAGCTGGTGCAGCTCATCCGCACCGGGCCGCCGCGGATGTCGCCGTTCTCCCTCAAGCAGGTCGACGAGGCGGCCAACACCGTCGAGTTCTTCGTCCACGCCGAGGACGTCCGCCGCGCCCAGCCGGAGTGGACTCCCCGCGAGCTGGACAGCGTCTTCTCCGACGCCCTCTGGAAGCGCCTGGAGCGCATGGCCCGGGTCGCGGGCCGCAGGTCCCCGGTCGGGCTGGTCCTGCGCCGCCCCGACGGCCAGACCGCCGTCGCCCACAAGGGCACCCCGGTCGTGACGGTCACCGGTGAACCGGGCGAGCTGACGATCTTCGCCTTCGGCCGCCAGGAGGCCGCGCGGGTCGGGACCGAGGGGGACAAGGCCGCCGTGGCCAAGGTGTACGACACCAAGCTCGGCCTCTAGACCGGGCCCGTCGCGCAGCCGCCGGCGGGCCCGGAAGCAGTCACCGGTCCCGTGTGGCGTCCAGCAGGATGCGGCGCAGTTCGCGGGCGGCGCGGGGCGGGGAGACGTCGCCGCGGTGCGCGACGGAGATGGTGCGGTGCAGGCCCGGGGCGGCGAACGGAGTGATGCGCAGGCCGGAGCGCTCCGCGACCATGCTGGGGACCACGGCGAGGCCCAGGCCGGCCCGGACGAAGCCGAGAACCGCGTCCATCTCACCGCCCTCGACGGAGAAGGACGGCTCGAAGCCGGCCGCCCGGCAGGCCGCGAGGGTGTACTCCCGCAGGTCGTAGCCGCGGCGGAACATCACCATCGGACGGCCGCGCAGGTCCTCGATCCGCAGCTGCTTGCGGCGCACCGGAGCGGGATCGGCCGGCGAAGAGACCGCCACCAGTTCCTCGCGCAGGAGCTCCTCGGTGGCCAGGGCGGGAGCCTGGACGGGGAGCGGGGTGATGATCAGGGCGAGGTCGAGCTCCCCGGCGGCCAGTACCCGCACGAGGTCCTGCGAGCCGTCCTCGTGGACCACCAGGTCGACACCGGGGTACCGCCGGTGGAAGTCCTTCAGGACATCGGGGACCAGGCTGGCGCACAGGCTCGGCGGCGCCCCGAGCCGCACCCGGCCGCGCTGGAGCTGGGCCACCTCCTGGACCTCGCGGCGCGCGGTCTCGGCGTCGGCGAGGATCCGGCGGGCCAGCGGCAGCAGGACCTCCCCCGCGTCGGTGAGGGTGATGTGGCCCCGGGCGCGGTGGAACAGCTCGGCGCCCAGTTCCCGTTCCAGCGCCCGGATCTGCTGCGACAGCGACGGCTGGGCCACATGGACGCTCTCGGCGGCGCGGGTGAAGTGCCGCAGGTCCGCGACGGCGGCGAAGTACTGGAGCTGGTGCAGCTGCATGGTGCCAGCCTAGATCGCCGCATAGGCATTGCCTATCGAAAGCAGCCGCATCATGTCTTGGACGGATGGCGGCGCCCGGCCTAGCGTCCTGTCCATGGCACTGGCGACACGTACGGAACGGCGACCATCCCCCGCGGCGGCCCTGTGGCGTTCGACCGTCGGCAAGAAGGCGGTCATGGCCGTCACCGGGGTGGCGATGCTGCTGTTCCTCGTCGGGCACATGCTCGGCAATCTGAAGATCTTCTTCGGCGCCCCGGAGTTCAACGCCTACGCGGCCTGGCTGCGCACCATCGGCGAGCCCGTGCTGCACTACGGCTGGTTCCTGTGGCTGATGCGGCTGGGCCTGGTGGCGGCCGTCGTGCTGCACGGCGTCGCGGCGTACCAGCTGAGCCGGCGGGACCGGGCCGCCCGGCCCGCGAAGTACGCCCACCGGCGGCAGCGCGCCAGTTACGCCACCCGCACCATGCGCTGGGGCGGCGTGATCCTCGCGCTGTTCATCGTCTGGCACATCCTGGACCTGACGACGCTGACGGTGAATCCGCGCGGCCAGGCGCACCACCCCTACGAGAACATCGTCGCCGACTTCCGCAACTGGTACGCCGATGTCTTCTACATCGTGGCGATGCTCGCCCTCGGCCTGCACATCCGGCACGGCTTCTGGAGCGCCGCGCAGACCCTCGGCGCCAACAACGCCCGGCGGGACCGCGCGCTGAAAGCCCTGGCCAACGCCCTGGCGCTCGTCCTGACCTGCGGATTCATCGCCGTGCCCGTTGCCGTCATGACTGGAGTCGTGAGCTGACATGACCGACTACTCGCGCTGGACCACCGGCGAACCCGTCGTCGACACCAAGGCCCCCGAAGGCCCGATCGCCGAGCGCTGGGACCGCCGCCGCTTCGAGGCGAAGCTGGTGAACCCGGCCAACCGCCGCCGGCACACCGTCATCGTGGTCGGCACCGGGCTGGCCGGCGGCGCGGCCGGCGCCACGCTGGCCGAACAGGGCTACCACGTCGTGCAGTTCTGCTATCAGGACTCGCCGCGCAGGGCGCACTCCATCGCCGCGCAGGGCGGCATCAACGCCGCCAAGAACTACCGCAACGACGGCGACGCGGTGCAGCGGCTGTTCTACGACACCGTCAAGGGCGGTGACTTCCGCGCCCGGGAGTCCAATGTGCACCGCCTCGCGCAGGTGTCGGTGGAGATCATCGACCAGTGCGTCGCCCAGGGCGTCCCGTTCGCCCGCGAGTACGGCGGTCTCCTCGACACCCGCTCGTTCGGCGGCGTCCAGGTGTCGCGGACCTTCTACGCCCGCGGGCAGACCGGCCAGCAGCTGCTGCTCGGCGCGTACCAGGCGCTCACCCGGCAGATCGCGGCCGGCACGGTCGAGATGCACGCGCGGACCGAGATGCTCGATCTGATCGTGGTCGACGGCCGGGCGCGCGGCATCGTCGCCCGCGATCTGGTCACCGGCCGCATCGACACCTACTTCGCGGACGCGGTGGTGCTCGCCTCCGGCGGCTACGGCAACGTCTTCCATCTGTCGACCAACGCCAAGAACTCCAACGCCACCGCCATCTGGCGGGCCCACCGGCGCGGCGCGTACTTCGCCAATCCCTGCTTCACCCAGATCCACCCCACCTGCATCCCGCGCTCCGGCGACCACCAGTCGAAGCTGACGCTGATGAGCGAGTCGCTGCGCAACGACGGCCGGATCTGGGTCCCGAAGGTGCGGGGCGACGAACGTCCGCCGAACGCGATCCCGGAGGAGGAGCGGGACTACTACCTGGAGCGGCTCTACCCGGCGTTCGGCAACCTGGTGCCCCGCGACATCGCCTCGCGCGCCGCCAAGAACGTGTGCGACGAGGGGCGCGGCGTCGGACCCGGCGGGCAGGGCGTCTATCTGGACTTCGCCGACGCCATCGCCAGGACCGGCCGCGCCGCGGTGGAGGAGAAGTACGGCAACCTCTTCGAGATGTACGCGCGGATCACCGCCGAGGACCCGTATGCGGCGCCGATGCGGATCTATCCCGCGATCCACTACACGATGGGCGGCCTGTGGGTCGACTACGACCTGCAGACCACGGTGCCCGGTCTCTTCGCCATCGGCGAGGCCAACTTCTCCGACCACGGCGCCAACCGGCTCGGCGCCAGCGCCCTCATGCAGGGCCTGGCCGACGGCTACTTCGTCCTGCCGGCCACCCTCAACGACTATCTGGCCCGGCACCCGCACGACACCGTGGACCCCGCGCATCCGGCGGTCGCCGAGGCCGTCGCCGACACCGAGGACCGGCTCAACCTGCTGCTCGCCGTCAACGGCGACCGCACCCCCGAGTCCTTCCACCGCGAACTGGGCGAGCTGCTCTGGGACGAGTGCGGCATGGCCCGCACCGAGACCGGGCTGCGCAAGGCCCTGAACCGCATCCCGCAGTTGCGCGACGAGTTCTGGCGCCGGGTCAGGGTGCCCGGCTCCGGCGCCGACCTCAACCAGTCGCTGGAGCAGGCCAACCGCATCGCCGACCATCTGGAACTCGCCGAGCTGATGTGCCTGGACGCCCTGCACCGCGCCGAGTCGTGCGGCGGCCACTTCCGCGAGGAGAGCCAGACCCCGGACGGCGAGGCCGCCCGCGACGACGAGTCCTTCGCGTACGCCGCGGCCTGGGAGTTCACCGGTATCGGCCGCGCCCCCGTCCTGCACCGAGAAGACCTGGTCTTCGAGCACGTCCACCCCACCCAGCGGAGCTACGCGTGAAACTGACCCTGCGCATCTGGCGGCAGACCGGCCCCGACGAGCCGGGCCGGATGACCACCTACGACGTCACCGGCATCTCCCCCGACATGTCGTTCCTGGAGATGCTGGACCATCTGAACGAGGAGCTGATCCTCGCCGGTGACGAGCCCGTCGCGTTCGACCACGACTGCCGCGAGGGCATCTGCGGCGCCTGCGGCATGGTCATCAACGGCCGGGCGCACGGCCCCGAGCGGACCACCACCTGCCAGCTGCACATGCGGCACTTCACCGACGGCGACACCATCGACGTCGAGCCGTGGCGCGCCGCCGCCTTCCCGGTGGTCAAGGACCTCGTCGTCGACCGGTCCGCGTTCGACCGCATCATCGGCTCCGGCGGCTACATCACCGCGCCCACCGGTGCCGCCCCGGAGGCGCACGCCACCGCGGTGCCCAAGCCGGTCGCCGACACCGCCTTCGAGCACGCCGAGTGCATCGGCTGCGGCGCCTGCGTGGCGGCCTGCCCGAACGGCTCGGCGATGCTCTTCACCTCGGCGAAGGTCGTCCACCTCAACGTGCTGCCGCAGGGGGCGCCCGAGCGCGAGTCCCGCGTGCTGGACATGGTCGGGGCCATGGACGCCGAGGGCTTCGGCGGCTGCACCAACACCGGTGAATGCGCCACGGCCTGCCCGAAGGGCATCCCGCTGCCGTCCATCGCGGCGATGAACCGCGAGTACCTGCGGGCGCTGAGCAAGGGCAGGTGAACGGACGGACTCCTCAGCGGACGGGGTGACCGGCCTCGCGCAGCGCGTTCTTGACGTCCCCGATGCGCAGGTCCCCGAAGTGGAAGACCGATGCCGCCAGCACCGCGTCGGCGCCGACCGCCACCGCGGGGGCGAAGTCGGCGAGCTTGCCGGCGCCGCCGGAGGCGATGACGGGGACGGTGACGTGCTTGCGGACGGCCTCGATCATGGCGAGGTCGTAGCCGTCCTTGGTGCCGTCGGCGTCCATCGAGTTCAGCAGGATCTCCCCGGCGCCCAGTTCCGCGGCCCGGTGCGCCCATTCGACGGCGTCGATACCGGTGCCCTGCCGGCCGCCGTGCGTGGTGACCTCGAACCCGCCGGACGCGTTCCGCCGGGCGTCGACGGAGAGCACGAGCACCTGTCGGCCGAAGCGCTCGGCGATCTCCCGGATCAGGTCCGGGCGGGCGATGGCGGCGGTGTTGACGCCGACCTTGTCCGCTCCGGCGCGCAGCAGCTTGTCGACGTCGTCCGTGGTGCGGACGCCACCGCCGACGGTGAGCGGGATGAAGACCTGTTCCGCGGTACGGCGCACCACGTCGTAGGTGGTCTCGCGGTCGCCCGAGGAGGCGGTGATGTCGAGGAACGTCAGCTCGTCCGCGCCTTCGGCGTCATAGAGCTTCGCCATCTCGACGGGGTCGCCCGCGTCCCGCAGGTTCTGGAAGTTGACACCCTTGACGACCCGGCCGTTGTCCACGTCCAGGCAGGGGATGACTCGGACCGCGAGGGTCATTCAGGGGCTCCTCGATACGCTTCGACCTCGACCTCGACCAGCACCCGCGAGTCGACGAAGCCGTTGACGACGACCATCGTCGCGGCCGGCCGTACATCGCCGAACAGTTCCTTGTGGGCGCGGCCGACATCCTCCGCGTCCCGGGCGTGGCTGAGGTACATCCGGGTGCGGATGACGCTGTCGGCCCCGAGGCCGAACGGCTCCAGCGCGGCGATCGCGTTGCCGAAGGCGAGCAGCGTCTGCTCGTACGGGCTTCCCTCGCCCCGCACCACACCGCCGACCAGTGGCATGGTGCCCGCGACGATGACCCGGTCCCCGGCCGCGACGGCACGGGCGAAGCCCATGGTCTCCTCCCAGGGGCTGTGGTCGGACTGCACGCGGCGAACTGCGGGGGATTCGGTCATCGTGAAACGGCCTCCAACGCCTCTTCCAAGGTGAACGCCTTGGCGTAAAGGGCCTTGCCCACGATGGCGCCTTCGACACCTTCGGGTACCAACGTGGCGATCGCGCGCAGATCGTCGAGCGACGAGACGCCACCGGACGCGACGACGGGCTTGTCGGTGGCGGCGCACACGTTCTTCAGCAGTTCCAGGTTGGGTCCCTGGAGGGTGCCGTCCTTGGCGATGTCGGTGACGACGTACCGGGCGCACCCTTCGGAGTCCAGCCGGGCGAGCGTCTCGAACAGGTCGCCGCCGTCGCGGGTCCAGCCGCGGCCGCGCAGGGTGGTGCCGCGGACGTCCAGGCCGACCGCGATCCGGTCGCCGTACTCGGCGATGACCTTGGCGACCCACTCGGGCGTCTCCAGGGCGGCGGTGCCGAGGTTGACGCGGGTGCAGCCGGTGGCCAGTGCCGCCGCGAGCGACGCGTCGTCGCGGATGCCGCCGGACAGCTCGACCTTGATGTCCATCGATCCCGCGACCTCGGCGATCCGCGCCCGGTTGTCACCGGTGCCGAAGGCCGCGTCCAGGTCCACCAGGTGCAGCCACTCGGCGCCCGCCTGCTGCCAGGCGAGGGCGGCGGCCAGCGGGTCGCCGTAGGACGTCTCGGAGCCGGACTCGCCATGGACGAGGCGGACGGCCTGGCCGTCGCGGACGTCGACGGCGGGAAGGAGTTCGAGGCGGTTCGTAGCCATAGGAAGTGACGTCCTAGAGGTTCTAGAGGTGGTCGAGCCAGTTGGTCAGCAGCTGGGCACCGGCGTCGCCGGACTTCTCGGGGTGGAACTGGGTGGCCCACAGCGGGCCGTTCTCCACGGCGGCGACGAACGGTTCGCCGTGCGTGGCCCAGGTGACCTTCGGGGAGCGGATATGGGGGTTGGTGACCTCCAGCTCCCACTCCCGCACCGCGTACGAGTGCACGAAGTAGAAGCGGGCGTCGGCGTCGAGACCGGCGAACTGCCGGGTGTCCTCGGGCGCCTTGACCGTGTTCCAGCCCATGTGCGGGACGATCGGGGCCTGCAACGGCTCGACCGTGCCGGGCCACTCGTCGCAGCCCTCGGTCTCGGTGCCGTGCTCCACCCCGCGCGCGAACAGGATCTGCATCCCGACGCAGATCCCCATCACGGGCCGGCCGCCGGACAGCCGCCGGCCGATGATCCACTCACCGCGGACCGACTTCAGCCCGGCCATGCAGGCGGCGAACGCCCCGACGCCGGGCACCAGCAGCCCGTCGGCGTTCATGGCCCGGTCGAAGTCACTGGTGATCTCGACGTCGGCGCCGACGTGCGCCAGCGCGCGCTCGGCCGAGCGGACGTTGCCGAATCCGTAGTCGAGGACAACCACGCTCTTGCTCATGGCGGCCCCCTACAGCGACATCAGGCCGGCACCGAACGCCATGAGCGCACCGATGCCGAGCAGGACGATGACGCCCGTCGGAAGCTTCTGCTTCCAGAAGGAGTAGACGCCGCCGGCGAGGAAGAGCCCGAGGACGATGTAGACGGTCGATGCGGTGTTCACAGTGCGCCCTTGGTCGAGGGGAGGATGCCGGCCGCGCGCGGGTCACGCTCGGAGGCGTACCGCAGGGCGCGGGCCAGGGCCTTGAACTGGCACTCCACGATGTGGTGCGCGTTGCGGCCGTACGGGACGTGGACGTGCAGCGCGATCTGCGCCTGCGCGACGAAGGACTCCAGGATGTGCCGGGTCATCGTCGTGTCGTACGAGCCGATCATGGGAGCCATGTTCTCGGGCTCGGTGTGCACCAGGTAGGGACGGCCCGACAGGTCCACGGTGACCTGGGCGAGCGACTCGTCCAGCGGCACCGTGCAGTTGCCGAAGCGGTAGATCCCGACCTTGTCGCCGAGCGCCTGCCGGAAGGCGGCGCCGAGCGCGAGGGCGGTGTCCTCGATGGTGTGGTGGGTGTCGATGTGCAGGTCGCCCTCGGTCTTGACCGACAGGTCGAAGAGTCCGTGGCGGCCGAGCTGGTCGAGCATGTGGTCGTAGAAGCCGACACCGGTGGATACGGAGACGTCGCCCCTGCCGTCCAGGTCGATCTCGACGACGACGGACGTTTCCTTGGTGGTGCGTTCCACACGGCCCACGCGGGTCATACGGTCTCCTTCTGCATTGCGCGAACCGCGTCCAGGAACGCGTCGTTCTCCTCCGGGGTGCCCGCGGTGACCCGCAGCCATCCCGGTACACCGTTGTCGCGGACGAGCACGCCGCGGTCGAGGATCGCCTGCCAGGCGGCGTGGCTGTCCGCGAAGCGGCCGAACTGCACGAAGTTCGCGTCCGAGTCCGTGACCTCGCAGCCCAGGGCGCGCAATTCGGTGACCAGTCGGTCCCGCTCGGCCTTGAGCTGCTCGACGTACCCCAGCAGCGTATCGGTGTGCTCCAGCGCCGCGAGCGCGGTGGCCTGCGTGACGGCCGACAGGTGGTACGGCAGGCGCACCAGCTGGACGGCGTCGACGACGGCCGGGTCCGCGGCGAGGTAGCCGAGCCGCAGCCCTGCCGCGCCGAACGCCTTCGACATGGTGCGGCTGACGACCAGGTTCGGCCGGCCCTCGATGAGCGACAGCAGCGACGGCCGGTGCGAGAACTCGACGTACGCCTCGTCGACGACGACCAGCGACGGCCGGGCGGCCTGCGCCGCCTCGTACAGCGCCAGTACGGTGTCGGCTTCGACGGCCGTGCCGGTGGGGTTGTTCGGCGAGCAGATGAAGACGACGTCCGGCCGGCGCGCGGCGATCTCCGCCACGGCGGCGTCCACGTCGATGGTGAAGTCCGCGCGGCGCGGCCCGGAGATCCACCCGGTGCCGGTGCCGCGCGAGATCAGCGCGTGCATCGAGTACGAGGGCTCGAAGCCGATCGCGCTGCGCCCGGGTCCGCCGAAGGTCTGCAGCAACTGCTGGATGACCTCGTTCGAACCGTTGGCCGCCCACACCTGCTCTTTGGTGACCCCGTGGCCGGCGGTGCGGCTGAGGTACGCGGCCAGCTCGGTGCGCAGCTCCACCGCGTCCCGGTCCGGGTAGCGGTTCAGCGCCCTGGCGGCCTCGGTGACCCGCTCGCCGATCCGCCGCACGAGGGCCTCGGGCAGCGGGTACGGGTTCTCGTTGGTGTTCAGCCGCACCGGGACGTCGAGCTGCGGCGCGCCGTAGGGGGTCAGGCCGCGCAGCTCGTCACGGATGGGCAGATCGTCGATGCCGATGCCGGAGCCCGTGCGGGTCACTGGGGCACCTGCCAGTCGAAGCGGGCCCGGAGCGCGGCGCCGTGCGCGGGCAGGTCCTCGGCGTCGGCGAGCGTCACCACGTGGTGGGTGACCTCGGCGAGCGCGTCGCGGCTGTAGTCCACGACGTGGATGCCGCGCAGGAACGATTGCACGGACAGGCCCGAGGAGTGGCAGGCGCAGCCGCCGGTGGGCAGTACGTGGTTCGAGCCGGCGCAGTAGTCGCCGAGCGAGACCGGGGCGTACGCGCCGACGAAGATCGCGCCGGCGTTGCGGACCCGGGCGGCGACGGCGGCGGCGTCCGCGGTCTGGATCTCCAGGTGCTCCGCGCCGTAGGCGTCGACGACGGCGAGGCCCTGGTCGATCGTGTCGACCAGCACCACGGCCGACTGCCGGCCGGCCAGCGCGGCCAGGATGCGCTCGCTGTGCTTGGTGACACCGACCTGCGCCGCCAGCTCCATCTCGACCCGCTCGGCCAGCTCCACCGAGGTGGTGACCAGCACGGCCGCCGCCAGGGTGTCGTGCTCGGCCTGGCTGATCAGGTCGGCGGCGACGTGCACCGGGTCAGCGGTGGCGTCGGCGAGGACGGCGATCTCGGTCGGACCGGCCTCGGCGTCGATCCCGATCCGGCCCTTGAGCAGCCGCTTGGCCGACGCGACGTAGATGTTGCCGGGACCGGTGACCAGGTTGACCGGACGGCACTCCTCGGTGCCGTACGCGAACATCGCGATGGCCTGGGCGCCGCCGGCGGCGTAGACCTCGTCCACGCCGAGCAGCGCGCAGGCGGCGAGGATCGTCGGGTTGGGCAGGCCGCCGAAGTCCTTCTGCGGGGGCGACGAGACGGCGATGCCCTCGACGCCGGCCTCCTGGGCCGGGACCACGTTCATGACGACGGACGACGCGTAGGCGGCCAGTCCGCCCGGCACGTACAGCCCGACGCGCTCGACCGGCACCCAGCGCTCGGTGACCGTGCCACCGGGCACCACCTGCACCGTCGTGTCGGTGCGGCGCTGCTCGTGGTGCACGATCCTGGCCCGCCGGATCGACTCCTCCAGGGCGGCGCGGATCTTCGGGTCCAGCTCCTCCAGGGCGGTCGCCAGTGCCACCGCGGGCACCCGGACGCGCTCCAGGGTGACGCCGTCGAACTTCCGCGCGTAGTCGATCAGCGCCGCGGTCCCACGATGGCGTACGTCCTCGCAGATGGGCCGCACCTGGTCCAGGGCGGCTTCCACGTCGAACTCGGCTCGGGGCAGCAGGTCGCGGTCGATGCCGTCCTCCGGGAAGGCGGCACCACGCAGATCGATTCGGGAGATCACCCTGTCAAGTGTAGAGAACGCTGTTCTCAGCCGTTCTCCGGTTCCACTCCCTGATACGTCCCCGGCCGGTGATCACGCCGGGCTACGGTTCCGTGTGTCGCACGGTGCGACACGGAACCGGGAGGGGACGCGGTGACCGAGCCGTCGGGGATCAGGGCGCCGGGTGACTGGACCGAGCCGGAGAAGGATCTGTGGACCGCCTTCCGCCGGGGTGTGGTGCACGATCTGCGCACCGGCATCCCCGAGCGGGACGACCCGGCCACCGACCGGGCCTGGGGCCCGGAGCGGACGGTACGCGCCGAGGTGATCGCCACGCTCCTGCTGGACGGACCGCCCGCCGAGCCCGGCCGGGTCGCGTGCGTCAAGCTCTCCGGGGCCCGCATCAGCGGCCAGCTGAATCTGTCGGGCGGCCAGGTCACCCCGTACGTGGAGATGCACGACTGCCACTTCGACCAGCAGATCCTGCTGCCCGAGTGCCAGTTCACGACGCTGCGCATGGTGCACTGCTCGATCCCCCGCCTGGAGGCGGCCCGCCTCACCACCACCGGTGATCTGCATCTGCCGCAGTGCTCCATCGAGGGCGGCATACGGCTCACCGACGCGCACATCGGCACCGATCTGCTGCTCAACCAGCTCACGGTGGGCCGCGACCGGCACGGCCGGGCGATCGCCGCCGACGGGCTCAGCGTCGCCCAGGACGTCGAGGCCGAGCTGATGGACGTGACCGGCGAGATCAGCCTGCGCAGCGCCCGCATCGGCGGGCGGCTGAGCCTGCGCGGCAGCCTGCTGCACAACCCCTACGGCCGTTACGCGCTGAACGCCGCGCGGGTCACCGTCGAGCACACCCTCTATCTGAGCGCCGGCTGGATGGCCACCGGCGGGGACAGCGGCGGCACCCCGCCGGCCGGGGTGCGGACCCGCAACTTCAGCTGCGAGGGCGCGGTCCGGCTGGACGACGGCCGGTTCGGCAACGCGGTGATCATCACCCGGGCGCGGTTCCGGCTCACCGGCTCCCAGCAGCTGTCGCTGCGGCGGATCCAGACACCGGAACTGCGCTTCACGCTCAGCCAGCCGCCGACCGGCACCGTCTCACTGGCCGGCGCCCGGGTGGGCAACCTCACCGACACCCGGCAGAGCTGGCCGGAGTCCGGCGGCCTGGACCTGGCGGGCTTCAGCTACACCACGCTCAGCCCGGCGGGGGCGTTCCCGCTGCGCGACCGCATCGCCTGGCTGGCCGCCGCCACCCCCGAGTACAGCCCGGAGCCGTACGAGCACCTCGCCGCGGCGCTGCGGGCCGGCGGTGAGGACTCCGACGCGCGCGAGGTGCTGCTCGCCAAGCAGCGGCGCCGCCGTGAGGCGCTGCCGCTGGCCGGCACGCTGTGGGGGTATCTCCAGGACATCACCGTCGGCTACGGGTACCGGCCGGGCCGGGCCGCCGTGTGGATGGCGGTGCTGTGGGCGATCGGCGCCACCTTCTTCAGCCTTCACGCGCCGCCGGCGCTGAAACCGGACGAGGCCCCGCACTGGAGCGCCCCGCTGTACGCCCTGGACCTGCTGCTGCCGGTCATCGACCTGGGCCAGGACAGCGCGTGGAAACCGTCCGGCGGCGCGCAGTGGGCGGCCACCGTCCTCGTCCTGCTGGGCTGGATCCTGGCCACCACCGTCGCGGCGGGCGCCTCCCGGCTGCTGCGCAGGGGCTGACCGGGGCCCGGGCGTGTCGTTACGGGGACGATACGGAGCGACCCGGTGAAGCTTGCGCGGCGAAAGCACCCCGTCCGGCGACCGGAGCAGCACGTACGCTGTCCGATTGTGACCGCTCGCCTTCCGCTCTTCCCGCTGAACTCGGCTCTTTTCCCGGGTCTCGTTCTGCCCCTGCACATCTTCGAGGAGCGGTACCGCGCGCTCGTGGGCGATCTGCTCGCGCTGCCCGAGGACGCCCCGCGCCGCTTCGCCGTGGTCGCCATCAAGGACGGGAACGAGGTGGCACCGACCGGCCCGGACGGGGTGGACACCACCGCCGGGGCCGGGCTCGGCCCCGATCCGGCCAAGTCGCTGTTCCAGGTCGGGTGCATCGCGGAGGCCGCCACCATCGGGGAGCGCGAGGACGGCGGCTTCGAAGTGGTCGCCACCGGCACCACCCGCTTCCGGCTGCTGTCGGTCGACGCGTCAGGTCCGTATCTGACCGCCGAGGTGGAGGAGCTGCCGGAGGAGCCGGGCGAGGGCGCGGGCACGCTGGCCGCCGGTGTCGCCAGGGCCTTCCGCACCTATCAGAAGCGGCTCGCCGGAGCGCAGGACCGCACCCTGGTCGCGGTGCAGGAACTGCCCGACGACCCGTCCGTGCTGTCCTATCTGGTGGCCGCCGCGACGATCTTCGAGACCTCGGCCAAGCAGCTGCTGCTGGAGGCGCCGGACACCGCGGCCCGGCTGGCGGCCGAACTGCCGCTGCTGCGCCGCGAGGCCGCCGTCATCGGCAAGCTCCCCTCGCTGCCCGCCGTCGACCTGACCCGTCAGCCGGCCAGCCTCAACTGACCGCGGGGCCGTCCGGAGCAACCGGCAGGGACCGGCAGGGACCACCGACAGGACCATGGATCGGAGACGGCACGTCATGGCCAGGAAGTCCAAGGCGACCACCGGCGGCACCCCCGCCACCGTCGCGCTGGAGCAGGACGGCGCCGCCTTCACCGTCCACGCCTATGCCCACGACCCGGCGGCCGCCTCGTACGGCGGCGAGGCCGCCGAGGCGCTGGGCACGGCTCCCGAGCGGGTGTTCAAGACACTGGTCGCCGATGTCGACGGGGCGCTGACCGTCGCCGTGGTCCCGGTCGCCGGCTCGCTCGACCTCAAGGCGCTCGCGTCCGCGGTCGGCGGCAAGCGCGCCGCGATGGCCGACCCCGCGGCGGCCGAACGCACCACGGGTTACGTGCTGGGCGGCATCTCCCCGCTGGGCCAGCGCAAGCGGCTGCGCACGGTCGTGGACGTCTCCGCCCTGACCCACACCACGGTGTTCGTCTCGGCCGGCAAGCGCGGCCTGGAGGTCGAACTCGCCCCGCAGGACCTGGTCCGGCTCACCACCGCGATCACCGCGCCGGTCGCCCGGATCCAGCCGATTTAGCGGAACCCCGTAGTCCTTCTGGACGATTGCGCCCGATGCGCGCACGGTGTCCCGGACGGAGCACCCGCGACGAGGGGAGCCGACACCATGTCCCGACGCACCCGCATGCGGAAATGGCGGATCAGGAAGCGCCGCGCCAACCACGGCCGGCGCCCGGCCTAGGGCCAGACGACAGGCCCTAGAACGCAGGGCCCCCGCGTTCAGGGCTCCCGTGCTCAGGACCCCGTTGCCAGGGATCCTGCTCGCCGGATCCCTGGACGGGCGGGTTCCGGTCGGCCGGGTTCCGGTCGGCCGGCGGCGCGAACGGTCCCTGGCCCGGAGCGGGGTGGGGCGCCGGGTGCGGTGCCGGATAGGACGTGTCCCACGACTGCGGCTGCTGCGGTTCCCGCGGCCCGAAGGCGGACGTCAGACAGAGGTGTACGAGCATGGCCGCGGCCGGCCAGGCGACGAGGGCGCCCTTGGCGCGCAGCCGCAGCGGGCCGTCGAAGACGACCTTCGGGCCGACCTCCTTGGCATGGGCGATCAGATCGCTCGTCGGGCCCAGCCAGACCCCGAGGCGCCAGGCGAGCACCGAGCCGAGCAGCCCGCCGACCGCCAGGCCGAGAACGACCCCGATACCGCCGCGCCGCCGGCGCCAGAAGACCAGGGCCGCCGTCACCGCGCCCATGGCGAGTCCCAGCAGCACGAAGGTGCCGTCCGCTCCGACCGCTTCCTCGCCCTCGCTGTCCCTGAGGTAGATGGCCTTGCCGTCGGAGACCATCGGGATGAGGGGCGCGAGCCACAGCCACAGCAGCCCGAGCACGACCCCGGTCACCGCCACCGCGACGGCGACCAGCGCGCCTTCCCGCAGTTCGGCGGTGAAGGCCGCACGTCCATCCTTCGATACGTCGCCGGAGAACGCCGCGCCCGGGTACTGCGGCAGGGGCGGCGGCTGGTCGTGCGGCGTCAGGGGTGCGGTCACCCGCCCATCGTGCCAGGTCATGTGTTCGCCCGCTTCACCGCGGGCTCGCCGACGGGTCCACCGGCGGGTTCACCGGCAGGCGGCCCGGCGGTACGCCCAGGTCGCGGCGGCCAGCGACACCACGCCGACGGCCGCGCACACCGACAGATCCGCGCCCACCATGACCCAGTCCGGATGCGGGTCGAAGGTCCGGGCGAAGGCCTCCACGCCGTACGTGGACGGCAGCAGGTCCCGGACGAGACCGATCGGCGCGGGCATGTTCCCGGCCGGCAGCACGCCCAGCAGCAGCGCCGCCGACATACCCAGCTGACCGAAGAGCGTGGCCAGTTCCTGCTTGGGCGCCAGCAGCCCCAGCGCCGCGCCGAGTCCGGCGAGCGCGGCCCCGGCGAGCGGGATGACCGCCGCCAGCACCCACAGGTTCACCAGCGGCAGCTGGAAGAGCACGCATCCGGTGACCGCCGTGGCGATCGTGCCGGGCACCGTGAACGAGGCGTACGCACCCGCCGCGCCCAGCACCACCGCCGCGGGCGGCACCGGCAGCGTCGCGTAGTGGTCGAGGCCGCCGGAGGCGCGCAGCTGGCCGAAGTACTGGGCGAGCAGGTTGAGCGCGACGAAGGCCACCACCAGCACGCTGGACCCGGCGACCACCGCGCGCGCCGCCTCGGCGTCGCCGCCGTCGACGACCCCGCGCAGCATCACCATGATGCCGACCGATTGGAACGTCGCCACGAACAGCAGCGGGATCCGCGCCACCCGGGCGCGCGACAGCTGCGCCCGGTACACGGCGCCCAGCGCGGGCAGCAGCCGGGCGCGCGGCGCGAGCGGCGCGGCGGCCGGGTCCGCGCGGACGGCCGGGACGGTGCCGGGCGTGGCGCCGGTCGTGCCCGGGACCACGGGCGCGGCCGCGCTCACCGGGCGCCCCGGGGCGTACGGCGGTGCGGAAGCCCGTCGCAGGCAGACGTCATGCCTTGACCAGTCCCTTCTGACGGCCGCCGAGGGCCAGGTACACGTCTTCGAGGCTCGGGGTGGCGAGCGTGAAGTCGTCGAGTGCGGCGAAGGCCTGGCCGCCGGTGATCTCGGCGATCACGGCCCGGGCCCGCGCCTGCGGAAGCCGGAGCGTCCAGCGGCGGCCGGAGATCTGGGCGGCGGGGCGCAGCGCGGCCACCTCGGGCAGGTGCAGTGGCGGCTCGTCGCGCCACACGAGGTCGAGCCTGACCTCGTCCGCGACGAGCACCTTGAGCCCGGCCGGGGTGTCACACGCGATGACCCGCCCGTTGTCCATCACCGCGACCCGGTCGAGCACGGTCTCGGCCTCGATGACGTTGTGGGTGACCAGCACGACCGTGGCCCCGTGCTCGGCGCGGCGGCGGTCGACCGCGGCCCACACCGCCCGCCGGGCGACCGGGTCCATGCCGGTGGTCGGCTCGTCCAGGACCAGCACCTGCCGCTCCCCCACCAGCGTCGCGGCGAAGCACGCCAGCCGCCGCTGGCCGCCGGAGAGCCGCTTGATGGCCCGTCCCGCCAGCTCGGTGAGGCCCAGTTCCGCCAGCACGGCGTCGCGCTCGGCCCGCGCGGTGCGCGCGTCCAGGCCGCGCAGCCGGCCGGTGGTCTCGGCGGCCAGTGAGACGGTCAGCTCGTCCAGGGCGGTGGATTCCTGCCCGAGGTAGCCGATCAGCCGGGAGGCGCGTTCCGGGTGGCGTACGAGGTCGTGCCCGAGCATGCCGATGGCGCCGGAGTCCGGCCGCAGCAGCCCGGTGAGCTGGCGGACGAGGGTGGACTTCCCGGCGCCGTTGGGTCCGAGCAGACCGAAGATCTCGCCGCGCCGGATGTCGAGGTCGATGCCGTCGCTCGCGCGGACAGCAGGGGTCGCGGCGCCTCGCCGGCCACGTCCGGCCGGGTAGGTCTTGACCAGCCCGCGTACGGCGATCACCGCATCGCGGGCGGTGGCGGCTGTGCTGGGCGCCGCCTGCTCCGTGCCCGTACTCACGAGGATCGAGAGTACGCGTCGCGGCGCCCGGTCCGCGCCTCGGGTCCGGTTCTGCCCTCAAATGCCGGACCGGCACGCACCGGTCCCGACCCCGTGTTTACGCCCTAATCACCCGCGGGGGCGTGTTCGGCGACCGTGCGGGCGTCGACCTCGCGCCAGAAGCCCGCCCGGATGGCGTACCGGTCGTGCTCGTCGATCTGGTCGTCCTTGTGCGCGAGCAGTCCGAAGCGCGCGGCGTAGCGCAGCAGCTCGCCGTCGATGCGGTGCGGCACCCGCGGGTAGTGCGTGGACAGGGCCTGCAGGTGGGCGGCGTCGGTGAGGCGGGCGATCCAGCGGCGGGCGAAGACCTGGCCGACCTCGAAGGGGTCGCCGCTGACGGCGGTGATGTCGGCCTCGCGGTCCGCCCAGCGCTGTTCCGCGCTGGTGAGCTGGGCGAGCGTCGGCAGGCCGCTGGTGTCGGGTACGTCAGGGCCGTTGCCGGGGCCGCGTTCCGACCAGGTCTTGTCGGATGACCACCGGAGCGTGGCGTTGGGGACGGGGTGCGGGACCGGTGCCTGCTGGACGCGGCCGAGCCCCGCGAGGTCCTTGGGGGTGGGCACCCCCTTGGCGGCGGCGGCAGCGGCGGCCGCGTCGGGGTGCTCGGTGCCGGCGGGTGCCGGGGCCGAGCCGTTCTTCGCCGGGTGGGAGCCGGGGCGGGCCTCGGGGTGGGCGTCCGGGTGTCCGGTGCCGGCGCCCGCGGAGCCCGAGGGCTCGGGCAGCGGCGCGGACAGGATCGCCTGGATCTCGGGGCGCGGGGTGGGCGGGGCGCAGACGCCGGCGACCTCGCGGGCCCGGATCGCCCGGGTGATCCACTCGCGGTCCAGCACCCGGCGCTCGTCGGCCTCGGCCACCAGGTCCTCGGACTGGTTGTAGTCCCCGTCGGCGGCCTGCACGGCCCACAGGTGGACGGCGACGCCGTGTTCCTTCGCGGACATCATGCCGGGCAGCAGATCGCCGTCACCGGTCACCAGCACCACGTCGGAGCAGGCCCGGTTGCGGGCGAGCTCGGAGAGCTCCGCGTGCATGGCGGCGTCGACGCCCTTCTGCGCCCAGCGGCCGTCGGTCCGGGTCAGCGCGCCCAGCCGGACGGTGACGCGCGGCATGACGCGCAGCCGCCGGTGCTCCGGCTGCGGGACCCGGTCGGGGGCACCGTCGAACCAGTAGATCCGCAGCAGCGGCTGCCCGGTCTCCAGCTCCGCGCGTTCGCGGAGGCCGGCGACCACGGCGGCGTGGTCGACGGTGATTCGCGACCGGGAAGGTTCACCGGCCAGAAGGCTCGCCGCGGCGCCCAGGAGATATCCGGCGTCCACCAGGACAACGCAGCGGTCCATGTTGCACCTCTTCCGGTCGTCCCCCGGCACGGATTTTCCCCGAGTCTGCCCCAATATCGGGACGTTATAAGCCGGAACTCGATCATCGGCGTGGCGGTTTCCGAAATTAAGGGGGTCCTCCCCCACCACCTGCCCGAAATGCGCGCTTCGTACTCGCGTGCAAGCCTGATAGCGGTTCAACGTCCGAGATCCCCTATAGGAGGGACGATCGTGGGTAAGAACAAGAATCGCGAGCGCAAGGCCCAGGAGCAGGAACGCAGCCAGGCTGCGGAGGCCCAGGAGCAGGCGAAGAGCACCGCCGCCCAGGAGCAGGTACTTCCGACCTCGGGGCAGGTCTCCCGCCGCCAGCAGAAGAGGTTCGGTCACAACTGATCACAGGCCGGTCGCACGCGACCGGCCCGGAGCGGTGGCACCCCCGGGCCCTGGGGTACCACCGCTCCTCCTGGTTCTCCGGCCGGCTCCGCGATCGGCACCGCGGCCCGCCCTTCAGGGAACGCACGATCGAATTCCCTTCCCCCGGCATATTCGATGCCGGTATGCGCCACGTATCGCGATATCCGGTCCCGGGTATTTGCGGACGGGTAATTCCCCTCCACCGCCGCCTCTCCCGGTGTGCCGTCCCGCCCCCGCCGGCCGTCGGCCCGCCGCGTAGGCTCGCCCGTTGAAAGATCTCCGGCACGAGCCCTGGAGGGGCGGCAGCGATGCCCATCGCACACACCACCGACGAGCAGCGCGGTGCGAAGATCCTCGACGTCTTCGGCACCACTTTCGGCGAGCTGCTGGCCGCCGATCCGGCCGCGTTCCGCGTCAAGTTCCGCAAGATGGCCGCGTCCGCGTTCGCGTTCTACCGGGGCACGGCGTGCCTGTTCTACTCCGATCTGGAGGACGGCAAGGACAGCGGGCCGTATGTGAACCAGCGCACCGGCCGGGTGTGGATCCACGGCGACCTGCACGCCGAGAACTTCGGCACCTACATGGACGCCAACGGCCGGCTGGTCTTCAACGTCAACGACTTCGACGAGGCCTACGTCGGCCCGTTCACCTGGGACCTGAAGCGCTTCGCCGCCTCCGTCGCCCTCATCGGCTACACCAAGGCGCTCGGCGACGACACGATCAGCGCCCTGGTACGCACCTACGCCGCCGCCTACCGCGCCCGCATCCGCGAGCTGTCCAAGGACGAGAGCCTGCCGCCGCTGACCCTGGACAGCGCGCAGGGCCCGCTGCTCGGCGCCCTGCGGCACGCCCGCTCAGAGACCCGCTTCGGACTGCTCGACTCCATGACCGAGGTCCGCGACTGGGACCGCCGCTTCCGGCCCGGCGGCGGCGCCATCGAGCTGGACGAGGCGACGCGCGAGAAGGTGCTCGCCGCCTTCGGCGGGTATCTGGAGACCCTCCCCGAGGCCAGCCTGGTCCGCCCGGACAGCCACCGCGTCAAGGACGTCGTCGGCCGCCGCGGCATCGGCATCGGAAGCGCCGGGCTACCCTCGTACAACCTGCTGCTGGAGGGCACCACCGACGCGCTGGAGAACGACGTCGTGATCTACATGAAGCAGGGGCAGACCCCGGCGGTCTCCCGGCACATCACCGATCCGGCGGTGCGCGGCTACTTCCGGCACGAGGGCCACCGCACGGTGATCTCCCAGCGCGCCCTGCAGGCGCACGCCGACCCGTGGCTGGGCTGGACCGAGCTGGACGGCGTCGGGCAGCTGGTCGCCGAGGTCTCCCCGTACGCGGTGGACCTCGACTGGTCGGACCTCGACGACCCGGCGCAGATCGAGGCCGTCGTCGCCGACCTCGGCCGGGCGACCGCCGCGATGCACGCCGCCGCGGACGACGAGAGCGGCCACTCGCTGGTGCCGTTCTCCACCGAGGACGCCATCAACGAGGCCATCGAAGGGGACGAGGAGGGCTTCACCGCGATGCTGGTGGACTTCGCCCACTCCTACGGCGCCCGGGCCCGCGCCGACCACCAGATCTTCGTCGACCTGTTCCGCAACGGCCGGATCCCGGGCCTTTAGTCACACAGGTTGGGGTCCCTTAGGTCCCACCTACTTATCGGCATGGCACACTCTCCGCCATGAAGGACATACGACCACCGCTGAGGGCGCTGCGTGCTGCGCTCTTCGCGGCGTTGTGCGTCACTCTCTCCTCCACCTCGCACGTACTGATGTCGCACACGCCCCTGCCGCTGGTCACGGTGGCGGGGGCCTACGGCGCCGTCTTCGCGCTGGCCTACGCGCTCGGCGGCCGGGAGCGCGGCTTCTGGCCCATCGCCGGGCTGCTGGTGCCGCTGGAACTGGCGGTGGACACGCTGTTCACCGCAGGTCAGCACACCTGCTACGGCCCCGGCGGCGGACCGGTCACCGGCTCCTGGCGCTCCCTGAACGAGGCGCTGCTGTGTCACGGCGGCCAGGTCGGCAGCCCGCTGGCGGCCGTCCCCGGGGCGCCCGCCGCCACCGATCCGACGACCGGCCCGTGGCTGCTGCTCGCGACACACATCACCGTGGGCCTGCTCGCCTCCTGGTGGCTGCGGCGCGGCGAGGCCGGTCTGCAGCGCGTCGTGCGCGCGATGGCCGCCGCCGCGTTCCGGCCGCTGCTCGCCGCGGTCGCCGCGCTGCGCACCCCGGCCGCCCGGCTGCGGCTGCCCCGCGCCCGGTCCGGCCAGGCCGGCCCCTCGCGGTTCCGGCCGCTGCTGCACTCCCTCGTACGGCGTGGTCCGCCGTCGCTGGTCGCTCTCTGACCACCGGCTCGCCCACCACACACGTATGGACACGGAGACCCCATCACCATGAGCAGCAGAAACAGCCAGGCCAACAAGCAGGCAGCCCGTGAGCGGCTGCGCGCCGAGCGCGAGAAGCACGCGAAGAAGGCCAAGCTCAAGCGCCAGCTGCTGGTCGGCGGCGCCGTCATCGCGGCGATCGCGATAGCCGGCGGCGTGGCCGTGGCCGTCAACGAGATGAACAAGCCCGGCGAGTGGGAGGCCGCGGCGAAGAAGACCCTGGTCAAGCCCGCCAACACCTCGGGCACCGACGGCACGACGGTCGTCATCGGCGACCCCGCCAGCAAGTACAACCTGGACGCCTACGAGGACATGCGCTGCCCGGTCTGCGCCTCCTTCGAGCAGGAGTCCGGCGCGGCCGTCCTGAAGGGCGCCACGGACAAGAAGTACAAGATCACGTACACCATGGGCACCTTCCTCGACGGGAACGGCGGCACGGGTTCCAAGAACGCGCTCAGCGCGCTGGGCGCGGCGCTGAACGTCTCCACCGACGCGTTCACCCAGTACCACACGCTGCTGTACTCCAAGGATGTCCACCCCGAGGAGACCAAGGACGAGTTCGGCAGCGACGACAAGCTGATCGAGCTGGCCCAGAAGGTCCCCGCCCTCAAGGGCAACAAGACCTTCGAGACCGCCGTGAAGAACGGCACCTACGACAAGTGGGCGCTCACCATGAGCGACAAGTTCAACAAGGCCAAGGACGTCACCGGCACCCCGACGGTCAAGCTCAACGGCAAGGCCATCGAGGTCATCGGGCAGCCCTCCGCCACCGTCATGGCCGCCATCGAAAAGGCGATCAGCGGGAAGTGACCCACCCACAGGGACCGGCCGGCAGGACGCGGCCGGTCCCTTGTCATGTCCGGCGAGCGGACAGCCCGGCCCGCTGAGCAGTGACGGTTTTCGGCCAACCGCTCGACGCCCGGGCCGATTCCCGCCCTGATGCGTACATGGAGATCCTCTATAGCCTCCGCTGCAGCGGTTACCAGCCGCACCAGCCGTCGTGAAGTTGAGGAGAACTATGCGCCCCTCCGTCCGACTCGCCGCCCGACTCACCGGTCGTGTCCCACGCCGCCTGATCGGCGCCGCAGCCATCGCGGGAGCCCTCGCGTTCACCCCGGTGGCCGCCTCGGCGGGTACCGTCAGCGCCCACAAAGCCACCGCGAGGACGCCGTCCGCCCAGCAGTGTGCGGAGGGCACTGCTGGGAACGCCGCAGCCCGCGAGATGCCCGGCGCGACCGCCCACGAGCCCAACGCCCTCACCCCGGCGCAGGCCAAGGCGATGGACCGCGACCTGAAGAACCGCACCGCCTCGCTGCGCCGGTCCGGCGTCAACTCCGTCAAGGCGAAGGCGATCTCGATCCCGGTCTACTTCCACGTCATCCACGACGGCGCCACCGGCAAGCTCACGGCAAGCCAGATAGCCGGGCAGATCGATGTCCTGAACAAGGCGTACGCCGGCCAGGGCGACGGCAACACCACCACCCCGTTCACGTTCAAGCTGCTCAAGACCGACTACACGGACAACGCGGCCTGGTACAATGTCGCCCCCGACACGGCCGAGGAAAAGGCCATGAAGTCCAAGCTCCGCAAGGGCGGGGTGAGCAGCCTCAACCTCTACAGCGCCAACCTCGGCGGCGGGCTGCTCGGTTGGGCGACCTTCCCCGAGTGGTACCCGGGCGACCCGAAGGGTGACGGCGTCGTCATCCTCGACCAGTCCATCCCCGGCGGCACCGTCACCAACTACAACGAGGGCGACACCGCCACCCACGAGGTCGGCCACTGGCTCGGCCTCTACCACACCTTCCAGGACGGCTGCACGGAGCCGGGCGACTACGTCGCCGACACCCCGCAGGAAGGCGAGCCGGCCTTCGAGTGCCCGGTCGGCAGCGACACCTGCACCGCCGAGGGCCTGGACCCGATCAAGAACTTCATGGACTACACCTACGACTCCTGCATGACCCAGTTCACGCCGGGTCAGGTACAGCGCATGAAGGACTCCTGGCTGGCCTACCGCGCCAGCTGACGCCTCAGGCTTCGGCGTCGAGGTCCGCGAGGAAGCTCAGGGCGACAGCCCATGTCTGCTCCGCGGCCTCGGCGTCGTAGTCGTGCAGCTCCGGGTCCGTGTAGAGATGGCCCGCACCCCGGTACCGGTGCACCTCAACATCCGCGCCCGCCTTGCCCATCCGCAGGTACCACGCGTTGAGCCAGTCCTCCGACTCGAACGGATCCGGCTCCGCGACATGCAGCTGCACCGGCAGCTGATCCGTCACCGCGTCGTCCGCGATGTCCGACGTGCCGTGCAGGAGCAGCAGCCCGCGGGCCTTCTCGTCGCCCAGCGCGAGGGTCTGGGCGATGGAGCCGCCGAGCGAGAAGCCGGCGTAGACCAGCCCCTGGTCGGAGTGCGGAGCCGCGGCGGCGACCGCCCGCTGGAGGAGTTCCTCGCGGCCGATCGCGTCCTTGATCTTCATGCCCTCCTCGACGGTGTCGGTCGTCCGGCCGTCGTAGAGGTCGGGGACGTACACCTCGTGCCCGGCGGCACGCAGTCGCTCGGCGGCCGCTCGTACGGCGGGCCGGAGCCCATAGGCCGAGTGGAACATCACGATTTTCACGGGGCTGCCTTCACTCGCTGTCGGGTACGCGTCCATGGTGCCAGTTACCGTCGGGGGACAAAGCAACCGGAGGGAGCGCCTGTGGACATGGAGAACGTGCTGCGGCCGGTGATCGTCATCGGGGCGTCGGTGGTGGTGACCCTGGTCGTCGGCTGGGTCGTGGACAAGACGCTCGTCAAGGTCGACGCCCGGCACCCCGAGACCCCGCTGTGGGGCCTGCTGCGCCGCTGCCGGATCCCGTTCCAGCTGGTGCTGTGCACGGCGCTGCTGCGCGCCTCGTACCCGGCGGCGCATCTCGCCAAGGGCCACCGGGCGGCGGTCGGCCAGTGCCTGAGCCTGGTGCTGATCGGCGCGTGCGCCTGGCTGACGGTACGGGTGGCGTCGGCGGTGGTGGACGCGTCCTACGAGCGGTATGCCTCGACGGCCCGCAACACGGCCAGGGTCCGGCGGGTCCGCACCCAGGTGACGCTGATCCAGCGGGTGGTGACCGCCGTCGTGATCGTGGTGGCGATCGCCGCGATGCTGTTCACGTTCCCCGAGATGCGCACCATCGGCGCCTCGATGCTCGCCTCGGCCGGGATCATCGGCATCGTGGCCGGTGTCGCGGCCCAGTCCACGCTCGGCAACATCTTCGCGGGGCTGCAGATCGCCTTCGGCGACATGGTGCGGATCGGCGACACCGTGGTGGTCGACGGGGAGTGGGGCACGGTCGAGGAGATCACCCTCACCTATCTGACGGTGCGGACCTGGGACGAGCGCCGCATCACGATGCCTGTGTCGTATTTCACCAGCAAACCGTTCGAGAACTGGTCGCGCGGCGACCCGATGATGACCGGAACGGTCTTCTTCCATCTGGATCACTCGACGCCCGTCGACCTGATGCGCGAGCAGCTGCACCTGGTGCTCAAGGAGTGCGAGCAGTGGGACCGGCGGGCCTGGGGCCTGGTCGTCATCGACACCACGCCGACCACGATCCTGGTGCGGGCCCTGGTCACCGCCAAGGACGCGGACGACATCTTCACCGTCCGCTGCGTCGTCCGCGAGCAGTTGCTGGAGTGGGTGCGCCGCGAGCACCCGTACGCGCTGCCGCGGCTGAACACCGCGCCCGCGCCGGGGCTGGACGCGGAGCCGCCGCGCCCGCCGGCCGCCCCGCCCACCTCCGACGACATCGGCCCCGGGCCGGGCGCACGATAACGGCGGAGCACGGAGCTCAGCGCACCGAACGCAGGTCCAGCAGGCGCAGCACCCGGTCCACGATCTCCGGGTCGGAGCCCGGCTCGCTGCGGGCGGCCAGCACCTCGTGCCGGGCGGCGGACATCATCTCGGCCTGCACCCGCTGTATGACCCGCAGCCGCTCGGTGCGCTTGGCGTGCGACTCGCGGCGGTCGTCGTCGACGATGTCGGGCGAGATCCGGGCGCCGAGGTCGAAGGCCCGCCGCTGGAGCATCTCCGACACCTCCTCCTGCAGCGGCTCGACCAGCTCGATCTCCCGCAGCCGCTGCTTGGCGGCCTTGGTGGCGCGCAGCGCGAGCCTCCGCTCCAGATCGTGCTCGGCGTCGATGTTGCCGCGCACCCCGAGCCTCCTGACCAGCCAGGGCAGCGTCAGGCCCTGCAGGACCAGGGTGGCCAGGACGACCGCGAAGGCGATGAACAGCAGCTCGTCACGGGCCGGGAAGGGGCCGTCGTCCGAGGTCAGCGGAATGGCGAGGGCCAGGGCGACGGACGCCACGCCGCGCATCCCCGCCCACCACACGACGACGGTCTCCCGCCAGGTCATCGGGATGTCCTCGTCGTGGCGCTTGTCCCGCCACCTGCGGGCCAGCCAGGCGGCCGGCAGCAGCCACACCAGCCGGACGCCGACGACCACGGCGATCACCAGTCCGGCGTGCGAGAGCATCGAGCCCCAACGGCCGGCGCCGACGGCGAACACGTTGTGCAGTTCCAGCCCGATGAGGCCGAAGGCGACGCCGGTGACGAGGGTGTCGACGATCTCCCAGAAGGTGGTGCCGGCCAGCCGGGCCGTCACATCGTCCGCCCCGACGGCGTGCTCGGCCAGGAAGAGCGCGGTGGTGAGCACCGCGAGGACACCGGAGCCGCCCAGTTCCTCGGCGAGGCCGTACGAGGCGAACGGGACCAGCAGCGTCAGCCCGATCTGCAGGGTCGGGTCCCCGACGATGCCCATCAGCTTGTTGGCGGCCCACCCGAGCGCCATGCCGATCGCGATCGCGACCACGGCGGACAGCACCAGCTCGCCGGCCGCGTGCTCGGCGGAGAACTTCCCGGTCACGGCCGCGGCGATCGCCACGTGGTAGAGCACGATCGCGGTGACGTCGTTGAACAGCCCCTCGCCCTCCAGGATGGAGACCATCCGCCGCGGCAGCCCCAGGCTCCCGGCCACCGCCGTCGCGGCCACCGGGTCGGGCGGCGCCACCAGCGCGCCGAGCGCGACCGCGGCGGCGACCGTCACGCCGGGGACGATCGCGTTGGCGACGACCGCGACGGCCGCCGTCGTGACGAAGACCAGGGCGACCGCCAGCAGGAAGATCGCCCGCTTGTTGGCCGCGAACTGCCGCCACGAGGTGCGCTGCACGGACGCGTAGAGGAGCGGCGGCAGGACGATCGGCAGAATCAGATCGGGGTCGATCTGCACGTTCGGGATCTGCGGCACCAGGGCCAGCACGATGCCGAACAGGGTCATCAGGACCGGCGACGGGAGCCCCATCCGGTCGCCCAGCGGCACCATGACGATGGCCGCGAGCATGAGCGAGAAGAACAGGACGAGCTGGTCCACGGCGGGCGGCTCCTGGGACTCCTGGGACTCCTGGGACGGGACGCCTCAGGGTGCCACAGGCAGTGGGGCGTCAGCCCAGGGAGCGCCGCATGGCGCGGTGCGCGATGCCCGCGTCGGGGAATTCCGGCCCGAACGGGGTGTAGCCCAGCCGCTCGTAGAAGGCGATCGCGTGCACCTGGGACTCCAGGTGGACACCCGCGAGTCCGAGCCTGCGGGCCTCGTCCTCGAGTGCGGCGACCAGCCGGGCGCCGACGCCGGTGCCGCGCGCGGGCTTGAGCACGGCGAGCCGGCCGAGTACCGCGGTGTCCGGGTCGCCGCCGTTCTTGGCGGCGGCGTCGGCGCCCAGCAGCAGCCGTCCGGTGCCTGCGTCCGGGGCCAGCACGTGCACGGCACGGTCGTCCTTGCCGTCCCACTCCAGCTCGGCCGGGACGTTCTGCTCGACGACGAAGACCTCGTGACGGATGGCGTGCACGGCCGCCATGCCCTCGGCGTCCTGCGCCGCGACGACCCGGACGTCCATCAGACGCTGTCCTCCCGGACGACGTCCAGGGCGTGCTGGAGATCGTCGGCGTACGCGCTCTCGAACTCCACCCAGCGGCCGTCCGACGGGTGCTCGAAGCCGAGCTTCACCGCGTGCAGCCACTGGCGGCTCAGGCCGAGCCGCTTGGAGAGGGTCGGGTCGGCGCCGTACGTGAGGTCGCCGACGCAGGGGTGGCGGTGGGCGGACATGTGCACCCGGATCTGGTGGGTGCGGCCGGTCTCCAGCTTGATGTCGAGCAGGCTGGCGTGCCGGAACGCCTCGATGAGGTCGTAGTGCGTGACGCTGGGCTTGCCCTCGGCGATCACGGCCCACTTGTAGTCGTGGTTCGGGTGCCGGCCGATCGGGGCGTCGATGGTGCCGCTCATCGGGTCCGGGTGGCCCTGCACCAGCGCGTGGTAGCGCTTGTCGACGACGCGCTCGCGGAACTGCTGCTTGAGCAGCGTGTACGCGCGCTCCGACTTGGCGACCACCATCAGCCCCGAGGTGCCCACGTCGAGACGGTGCACGATGCCCTGGCGCTCGGCGGCACCGGAGGTGGAGATGCGGTAGCCGGCGGCGGCGAGGCCGCCGATGACGGTCGTGCCGGTCCAGCCGGGGCTGGGGTGCGCGGCCACGCCGACCGGCTTGGAGATCACCACGAGATCGTCGTCGTCATGGACGATCACCATGCCCTCGACGGCCTCGGCCACGATCTGCACGGGCTTCGGCGGCGCCGGCATCTCGACCTCCAGCCAGGCTCCGCCGTGCACCCGGTCGGACTTCATCGCGGGGCTGCCGTCGATGGAGACCTTCCCGGAAGCAGCCAGCTCCGCCGCCTTGGTGCGCGAAAAGCCGAACATACGCGCGATGGCGGCGTCGACGCGCTCGCCTTCTAGGCCGTCGGGTACGGGCAGGGTCCGGGTCTCGGGAAGGGTACTCACCTGGTCGAGTATGACGGACGGCGGTGGCAGCTCCGTCCCGGCGGCCCGGACCCGGTGGCCGACCGGCGGCCCGGCCTCGGCTCAGCCGTGGCTCAGTCGCGGTGCAGGGTGCCGTCCGGGTCGAGTCCGCGGAAGGACAGCAGCACGATCAGGATGCCGCCGCAGACGATCGCGGAGTCGGCGAGGTTGAAGACCGCGAAGTGGGCGGGCGCGATGAAGTCCACCACATGCCCCTCCAGGAACCCCGGCGACCGGAAGACCCGGTCGGTGAGGTTGCCGAAGGCCCCGCCGAGCAGCAGCCCGAGCGCGATCGCCCAGGGCAGGCTGTAGAGCTTGCGGGCCAGCCGGGCGATCACCACGATCACCCCGGCCGCGATGATCGTGAAGACGATCGTCATGCCCTGGCCGAAGCCGAAGGCCGCTCCCCCGTTGCGGATCGCCTCGAGCCGCAGCCAGCTGCCGAGCACGTCGATCGGGGTGTCCCGGTGTTCGAGGCTGGTCACCACCCAGAGCTTGGACAGCAGGTCCAGGGCGTACGCCAGCGCCGCCACCGCGAGCAGGAGGGCGATGCGCCGCTTGCCCCTGGGTGCGGTGGGCGGCGCCTCCTCAGGGGCCCCGGCCGCTGCCGTGGCCTCTTCGTCCCGTTCCTCGATGCCGTGCTCCGCTTCCGTCACGTGCGTCCCTCAGCCCTTGTGCAGCTTGTGCCGGCCAGGCCGGATCCTGGCTGTTGACGAGGGTACGTCACACCCGTGCGCGGGGGTCCCCCCGGCCGAGGGCAGGGGGTTCAGCGACGCTCCTGCTTCTGCTTGCAGTCGATGCACAGGGTGGCCCGCGGGAACGCCTGCATCCGCGCCTTGCCGATCGGGTTGCCGCAGGACTCGCAGCGGCCGTAGGTGCCCTCGTCGAGCCGCTCCAGGGCGTGCTCGGACTGGGCGAGCATCTCGCGGGCGGTCGCCGCCAGCGACATCTCGTGCTCCCTGGTGATGTTCTTGGTGCCGGTGTCGGCGTCGTCGTCACCCGCGCCGCCCCCGGAATCGCGCAGCAGCCCCGCCACCGACGCCTCCGAGGACGCGATCTCGGCCCGCAGCCGCTCGGCCTCCGCGAGCAGCTCGGCACGGGCCTCCAGGACCTCGGAGGCGGACCAGCGGTCCTCCCCCGGCCGTACCGGGAGCACGCCGGGCTCCCCGGCCGCCCGGGAGGCGGGAACCGCGGACGTGACCGTACCGGCCACCGTCTTCTTCGCAACCACCTTTTTGGCTCCCGTCTTCTTCGCTGCCGCGGTCTTCTTCGCCACGACCTTTTTCACGGCCTTCTTGGCGGCGGTGGCCGCCTTCTTCGCCGGTGTCGTCTTCTTGGCGGCGGTCTTCTTCACGACCATGGCCGCGACCCCTTCACATTTTGTGATCTTGCTCGCGAATCGTGCCGGAACGGTAAAACGGCTCCGGACCCGCGGCAACGGGGCACGCCGCTTGATCCCCCCGTCGCGCCCGGTGGGCCGACAGGTCTGCATCCTGTGTGCCCAGGTGTTCCACCAGGTATTCCGGTATTCACCGGTAGTGACGCCGGACGGCCGGACTTCGGTTGTCTTCATCCGGCCATTCGGGTCAGCGGGACCCGGCCCGCCGACCCGCGGAACCGGGCCGACACGGCGGCCCCGGCCCCGTACACTGGCCGCAGCGAAAGGCGTGGAAAGGGACGAGTAGCGCCGCACGCAGCCAAGAGCGACCCGGGGACGGTGGAAGCCCGGGGGTGTGCGCGACGCGAAGATCACCCCGGAGCCGCCGGAGGAAAGCCGCAGGGCGAGTAGAACCGGCATCGCGGCCCCAATCAAGGGGGTCCAGGGGGCGCCGCCTCCCGGGCCAAGAAGGGTGGTACCGCGGGAGCCCAGGCTCTCGTCCCTTCGTCGGAACACGGAAACACGTGACAGTCCGCCGGAGGCACCACCGATGACGCCGCAGTACCGCCAGGTACCCGCCCAGGTCGACCTGCCCGCTCTCGAGCACGAGGTGCTCGGCTTCTGGAGCGAGAACAAGATCTTCGCCCGCTCCCTCGACCAGTCCGAGGGGCTGCCCGAGTGGGTGTTCTACGAGGGCCCGCCGACCGCCAACGGCATGCCGGGCGCGCACCACATCGAGGCCCGCGTCTTCAAGGACGTCTTCCCCCGCTTCAAGACCATGCGGGGCCACCATGTGACCCGCAAGGCCGGCTGGGACTGCCACGGCCTGCCCGTCGAGCTGGCCGTCGAGAAGGAACTCGGCTTCACCAGCAAGCAGGACATCGAGGACTACGGCATCGCCGAGTTCAACGCGAAGTGCCGTGAGTCGGTGACCCGCCACACCGACGCCTTCACCGAGCTGACGAACCGCATGGGCTACTGGGTCGACCTGGAGGACGCCTACCGCACCATGGACCCGGAGTACGTGGAGTCCGTGTGGTGGTCGCTGCAGCAGATCTTCGACAAGGGCCTGCTGGTCCAGGACTACCGCGTCGCCCCCTGGTGCCCGAAGGACCAGACGGGCCTGTCCGACCACGAACTGGCGCAGGGCTACGAGACGATCGTCGACCCCTCCGTCTTCGTCCGCTTCCCGCTCACCTCGGGCCCCCTCGCGGGCGAGGCCGCCCTCCTGGTCTGGACGACCACCCCCTGGACCCTGGTCTCCAACACGGCCGTCGCGACCCACCCCACGGTCACCTACGTGGTGGCGACCGACGGCGACGAGAAGCTGGTCGTCGCCGAACCGCTGCTGGAGAAGGCCCTCGGCGAGGGCTGGACCGCCACCGGCGTCAGCTTCACCGGCGCCGAGATGGAGCGCTGGACGTACGAGCGGCCCTTCGACTTCGTCGAGATCCCGGACGCGCACTACATCGTCAACGCCGAGTACGTCACCACCGAGGACGGCACCGGTCTGGTCCACCAGTCCCCCGCCTTCGGCGAGGACGACCTCAAGGTCTGCCGCGCCTACGGCCTCCCCGTGGTGAACCCGGTCCGCCCCGACGGCACCTTCGAGCCGGAGGTCCCGCTCGTCGGCGGCGAGTTCTTCAAGAAGGCGGACGAAAAACTGGTCGCGGAGCTCCAGCGCACCGGCCGCCTCTTCCGTCACGTCCCGTACGAGCACAGCTACCCGCACTGCTGGCGCTGCCACACCGCGCTGCTCTACTACGCGCAGCCGTCCTGGTACATCCGCACCACCGCCGTCAAGGACGCGATGCTGCGCGAGAACGAGAAGACCAACTGGTACCCGGACTCGGTCAAGCAGGGCCGCTTCGGCGACTGGCTGAACAACAACGTCGACTGGGCCCTCTCGCGCAACCGCTACTGGGGCACCCCGCTCCCGATCTGGCGCTGCGAGGAGAACCACCTCACGTGCGTCGGCAGCCTCTCGGACCTCTCCACCCTCACGGGCACCGACCAGAGCGGTCTGGACCCGCACCGCCCGTACATCGACGAGATCACGTTCCCCTGCACCTCCGAAGGCTGCTCGCTGGAATCGGTCCGCGTCCCCGAGGTCATCGACGCCTGGTACGACTCGGGATCGATGCCGTTCGCGCAGTGGGGCTACCCGCACCGCAACAAGGAGATCTTCGAGAAGAGCTACCCGGCGCAGTTCATCTCCGAGGCGATCGACCAGACCCGCGGCTGGTTCTACACGCTGATGGCCGTCGGCACCCTGGTCTTCGACCGGTCCGCCTACGAGAACGTGGTCTGCCTGGGCCACATCCTCGCCGAGGACGGCCGCAAGATGTCCAAGCACCTGGGCAACACCCTGGAGCCCATCGCGCTCATGGACCAGCACGGCGCCGACGCCGTCCGCTGGTTCATGGCGGCCGGCGGCTCGCCCTGGTCCGCCCGCCGGGTCGGCCACGGCACGATCCAGGAAGTGGTCCGCAAGACCCTCCTCACCTACTGGAACACCGTCGCCTTCCAGGCCCTGTACGCCCGTACCGCCGGCTGGACCCCCAGCGCGAGCGACCCGGCCCCGGCCGACCGCCCGCTGCTGGACCGCTGGCTGCTCGGCGAGCTGCACGCTCTCACACGTGACGTCACCGAATCCCTGGAGTCGTACGACACCCAGCGCGCGGGCAAGCTGCTCTCCTCCTTCGTCGACGACCTGTCCAACTGGTACGTCCGCCGCTCGCGCCGCCGCTTCTGGCAGGGCGACGCCGCCGCGCTGCGCACCCTGCACGACGTGGTCGAGACGGTCACCCGCCTGATGGCCCCGCTCACGCCGTTCATCACCGAGCGGGTCTGGCAGGACCTCGTCGTCCCGGTCACCCCGGACGCCCCGGACTCCGTCCACCTCACCTCGTGGCCGGTCGCCGACGAGTCCGCGATCAACCCGACCCTCTCCGAGCAGATGCTGCTCGTCCGCCGGCTGGTGGAGCTGGGCCGCGCGACCCGCGCGGAGTCGGGCGTCAAGACCCGCCAGCCGCTCTCCCGCGCCCTGGTGGCCGTCGCCGGCTTCGACTCCCTCGACCCGGCCCTGCACACGCAGATCACCGAGGAACTCAACGTGCTCTCCCTCGCCTCGCTCTCGGAGGTCGGCGGATCCCTGGTCGACACGACGGCCAAGGCGAACTTCCGGGCGCTCGGCAAGCGCTTCGGCAAGGGCGTCCAGGACGTCGCGAAGGCCGTCGCGGCCGCCGACGCGGCAGCGCTCTCCGCAGCGCTGCGCGACGGCACCGCCACCGTCGAGTTCAACGGCGAGCAGATCCCGCTCTCCCCGGACGAAGTGATCATCACCGAGACCCCGCGCGAGGGCTGGTCGGTGGCGTCCGACTCCGGCGCCACCGTCGCCCTGGACCTGGAGATCACCCCGGAACTCCGCCTGGCGGGCCTGGCCCGCGACGCGATCCGGCTGATCCAGGAGGCCCGCAAGAACTCGGGCCTGGACGTGGCGGACCGCATCGCCGTCCGCTGGCACTCCGCCGACAACGACCTGACCACCGCCCTGACCGAACACGCCACCCTGATCGCGGACGAGGTCCTGGCCACGGACTTCGCCCCCGGCGACCCGGACCGGACCTACGGCCAGCCCTTCACGGACGACCAGCTGGGCCTGACCTTCCACCTGCGCAAGCAGTAGAAACCACGGAGGCCGCCGCCCACCACACCAAGTGGGACGGCGGCCTCCGCCATATCCGGGCTCGAACGCGAGGGGCCGGGACCGCAGGCGTGGAGGGTCCGAAATGCTGCCGAGCTACTTGTGGGCCGCCAGGCCCTCACTAGTCGATTTCGGACTCCCACGCCGGAGGGCCCGGCCCCGCAGCCACCGACGCACCGGACGACGAAAACGGGCCGGGCCCCAAGGGAGAAATCCCCAGGGGCCCGGCCCGATGCCCGCCGCAGGCGCTGACGCGCCGAGCGGCAGGCGACTAGTTGTCGTCCTCGTCGATCAGGAAGCCACGCATCGGCGTAGGCGCCTGCTGCAGCGGCTGCGGGCTCTGCGGCCGCACCGGAGCCATCGGCTGCGTCATGGCCGGAGACATCTGCTGCTGGCCGCCGTACGTCGGGTTCGGGCCGCTGTGGCCCATGCCCTGGTTCCCGTACGACGGGTTCTGGCCGGTGTTGTGACCCATCGCACCGGCACCGGCCGGAGCCATGCCACCGCCCATCGTCCCGCCGCCCATGGAGGACGGAGCGGGCAGCGACGCGGCGGCCGGGGCACGCGGCGGAGCCAGCGAGTCGTCCGCCTGGGTCTCCAGCTGGCGCAGCTGGCTCTCCAGGTAGGACTTCAGACGGGTCCGGTACTCACGCTCGAAGCCGCGCAGGTCTTCGACCTTGCGCTCCAGCGTGGCGCGGGCGGACTCCAGCGAGCCCATCGCTACGCGGTGCTTCTCCTGCGCGTCCCGCTCCAGGGCGTCAGCCTTGGCACGGGCGTCCCGCTCCAGGCCCTCGGCGCGGCTGCGTGCCTCGCCGACGATCTTGTTGGCCTCGGAACGGGCCTCCGCGATCGCCTGGTCGGCGGTCTGCTGCGCCAGCGAAAGAACCCGCGCCGCGCTGTCGCCGCCGGGCGACTGCTGCTGCATGGGGTGGCCCTGCTGCTGCATCGGATGCTGCTGCTGCATGGGGTGCTGCTGCTGCATCGGGTGCTGCTGGCCCATGGAGTTCTGGCCCATCGGACCCTGACCCATTTGGTTCTGGCCCATCGGACCCTGACCCATGGGGCCCTGGCCCATCGGACCGGGACCGTGCTGCTGGGCGCTCGGCCCGGCAGGCAGCTGCAGTGCGCCGGACTGCTGCTGGGGCTGCCCCATCTGCTGGGGCGGACCCATCTGCTGCGGCGGCACGGGCTGCGGTCCGGATATGGCCGCGGGGACCGGACGGTCCTGAGACTCCGGCTTGCGCATGCCCTGCTGCTGGTTCTGGGCGGCGGCTCGGGTGGCCGCGGCCAGTTTGGCCCGCAGGTCCTCGTTTTCTCGTAGGAGCCTGGTCAGCTCTCCCTCGACCTCATCGAGGAAGGCGTCGACCTCGTCCTCGTCATAACCTTCTCGGAGGCGGACGGTCGTGAACTGCTTGTTCCGCACGTCCTCGGGGGTCAGCGGCATCTCTTCACCTCAACGTGATCGTCGACATATCGGGAGTCCGCATCGTTCATCACAGACTCCCGACAACGCGGAGCAGGATGAGCACGATGATCATCAATACGAAGAAGGACAGGTCGAGCGCCACGCCCCCGAGACGCAGCGGCGGAATGAACCGCCGCAGAAGCTTGAGTGGCGGATCGGTGACAGTGTAGGTGGCCTCAAGGACCACCACCATCGGCTTCCCAGGTTGCCACGAGCGCGCGAACTGGAAGACGTAATCCATCACCAACCGGAAGATCAGCACGATCAGGAAGCACATCAGCACGATGTAGAGCACCTGTAGTGCGTAGCTCATCGCGCGTCCCTCTCCCCTGCTCGCCTTCGGCCTGGTGGCCGGATTTCCTCGGTGTGTGGTGCTCAGCTCTGGTTGAAGAACCCGCCCTCGGCGATGCGGGCCTTGTCCTCCGCCGTGACATCGACGTTAGCAGGCGACAGCAGGAACACCTTCTGCGTCACCCGCTCGATGCTGCCGTGCAGGCCGAAGACCAGGCCGGCGGCGAAGTCGACAAGACGCTTTGCGTCCGTGTCGTCCATCTCCGTCAGATTCATGATCACCGGTGTGCCCTCGCGGAAGTGTTCCCCGATGGTACGGGCTTCGTTGTACGTGCGGGGGTGAAGTGTGGTGATCCGGTAGGGCTCACGCTCGGACACGACCTTGGGCATGATCACCGGTGCGTTCTTCTCCATGCTGTGACGTTCGGGTGTGATGGACGCCACTGGGGCGATCCGCGGTTCGCGGGGCGCCGGCGCATGGACGAGTCGTGCCGGTTCGTCCCGTTGTGGCTGGTGCTGGGCGAGCTCATTGTGCTGATTGTGCTGGCTGCGTGGCCTGTGGTTGCGCTCAGGCTCCGGCTCGGGTTCGAACTCGTCGTCGGGATCGAATCCCGGGCCGTCGTACCCGTCGTCCTCCACGAGGCCGAGGTAGACCGCCATCTTGCGCATCGCGCCGGCCATGCTCTGCGTCCTCTCAGCGGGGAAAGACCATATTTATTGCTGTGGTCCGACTTGTTTGGTGACGTTACCGGAGCCCGGGACGGACTCCGAGTACCGCAGTACCGACGCGTACATGTGTCGCTCCCGCCGCCACCGCCTGCTCCAGGTCGGCGCTCATCCCTGCCGAGACCATGGTGGCAGCCGGATGGGCCGCGCGCAGGCCGGATGAGATTTCCGCCAGCCGATCGAAGGCGGCGCGGGGTTGGCCCCGGTACGGGCCGTCGAGCGGAGCGACCGTCATCAGCCCGTCGAGCCGGAGGCCCGGCGCCGCGGCGATCGCGTCGGCGAGGCCGCCGACGACGTCGGGCGCGACTCCGCCCCTGCTGCCCTGGGTTCCTGACTCGGTGTCAAGGGCGACCTGGACCAGACAGCCCACCTCGCGGCCGCGGGCGACCGCCGCGGTGGACAGCGCGCCGACCAGCCGGAGCCGGTCGACGGAGTGCACGACATCGGCGTAACCGACCACGGAACGGACTTTATTGGTCTGCAACTGACCCACGAAATGCCAGGTCAGCGGCAGATCCGCACACGCGGCAGCCTTCGGGGCGGCGTCCTGGTCGCGGTTCTCCGCGACCTGCTGAACACCGAGTTCCGAGAGAAAACGCACATCGCTCGCGGGGTAGGTCTTGGTGACCACCACCAGCGTCACGTCCTTGCGGTCGCGGCCCGCCGCGTCGCACGCGGCGGTGATGCGCTCCTCGACCCGGGCCAGATTCGCGGCCAGTTGGGCCTTGCGATCCGTCACTGCCTCGCTCACGTTCCTTCAGTCGATCCGATGATACGAACATGGGATATCTCACCCATAGCCGTCTCGAATCGGGCGAGTTGGGCGGATACACAGCGAACGGCGCTCATCGCGCCCCTCCGTAAAGAGGGACGAAATGCGCGCCGTTCACCGAGGGGCCGAACCCGGCCACTTCACGAACAAGGGGACAAGAAGGTCACATCACCCAGGGAACTGAGGGAAGCTCACTTCAGGAAATCGGGTACGTCCAGCTCCTCGGCCGCGGAGTCCTGGTACGGACGGGCCGGCGGCACGTGCGGCGGGGTGACCGGGGACGGCGGGACCTCAGCGACCGGCTCCGGCTCCTCGGCACGGACCGGCACACTGCCGAGACCGCCGTAGGAGGTCGGGCGCGGGGCCTCGGCCTGGCTGCCGACCCGGGCAGGTCCGGTGGCGGGAGTCTCCTCGCGACCGCTGTACGCGCCGAGCACCTTGTCGCGGTTGCCCTTGGGCGGCGGCTGGCCGCCGTCGAAGCCGGCCGCGATCACGGTGACCCGGACCTCGTCGCCGAGCGCGTCATCGATGACCGCACCGAAGATGATGTTGGCCTCGGGGTGCGCGGCCTCGCTCACCAGCTGGGCGGACTCGTTGATCTCGAACAGGCCGAGGTCGGAGCCGCCGGAGATGGAGAGCAGCACGCCGCGGGCGCCGTCGATGGACGCTTCGAGCAGCGGCGAGGAGATGGCCATCTCCGCGGCCGCTACCGCGCGGTCGTCGCCACGGGCCGAACCGATGCCCATCAGGGCGGAACCTGCTTCGGACATCACGGACTTCACATCGGCGAAGTCCAGGTTGATCAGACCCGGGGTGGTGATGAGATCGGTGATCCCCTGCACGCCGGACAGCAGCACCTGGTCCGCGGACCGGAACGCGTCGAGCACGCTGACCTGGCGGTCCGAGATGGACAGCAGCCGGTCGTTCGGGATCACGATGAGAGTGTCGACATTTTCGCGGAGACCGGCGATGCCGTCCTCGGCCTGGTTGGCGCGGCGACGTCCCTCGAAGGTGAAGGGCCGGGTGACCACACCGATCGTCAGGGCGCCCAGCGAGCGGGCGATATGCGCGACCACGGGTGCGCCGCCGGTACCGGTGCCGCCGCCCTCGCCCGCGGTGACGAAGACCATGTCTGCGCCCTTGAGCACTTCTTCGATCTCTTCGCGGTGGTCCTCGGCGGCCTTGCGGCCGACATCGGGGTTCGCGCCGGCGCCGAGGCCGCGGGTGAGTTCGCGGCCGACGTCGAGCTTGACGTCGGCGTCGCTCATCAGGAGGGCCTGCGCATCGGTGTTGATCGCGATGAACTCGACGCCCTTGAGACCGACCTCGATCATCCGGTTGATGGCATTGACGCCACCGCCGCCGATTCCGACGACCTTGATGACTGCGAGGTAGTTCTGCGGTGCTGCCACGTCGAAGGCCTCTCGCCTCGAGTTACGTATGCCTGTGGGACGGTCGGTACGTTCGCCGGTGCTGCCCCGAACCCTAACGCTGAGGTTTAGGGTTACCAGTATGCCTGTCCCATGCGTTCCTTGGGACAGGACACTAAGTCGACAAGCGGTGTGCGTTCAACGAACACGCCGAACCTCCCGTTTTTCTTTTGACCCTATGTGATCACGGCCCGGTCGGGCGAACCAGGGGGCGAACCGGGATACTCGGCGTCAACTTCCCGATGCCGCAGGGGCGCTGGGAGCACTTACATCGAATCTGTTCGCGTTTTTCGCCGCCTTCATCAGAGCGATCAGCACCGACGCCTTCTGCTCACCCTCTTCGGAGCTCCCCCACACCACCGTCCGGCCGCCGGAGAGTTCGACGGTGACGCTGTCATAGGACCGCATCCTGATGACACGGGCATCCTTGCGGACGGAATCGGGGAGACTCGCGGAGACTTCGACGGCCGCCCGCAGCAGGCTCTTTGTTCCGAAGTGGAGAAGGCTCGGAGACTGATCCGGAGTCAATTCCACGAGGGGCGCACCGGCCGGCGCGGTGACGACGGTGGCGAAACGTACGCCTTCCGCGTCCACTTCGATGAACTTTTCGCCGCTCTTGAGTACCGCGGACGGCGTTCTCTCGGTCACTTTCAGGCCGATGCCGTGCGGCCAGTCCCGTTCGACGGTCACCTCGGCGATCCGCGGCAGGGCGGCGAGCAGCCGGTGTTCGACGGCGCCGGTGTCGACCGAGGCGAGCGGTCCCCCGAGCGGTACGGCCGCGGCGGCGCGCACCTCGTCGGCGGTGAGCACCTTGGTGCCGCTGACCGTGACGTGCTGCGCCCGCAGCCAGGACGAGCCATAGACCAGCCATGTCCCGGCGGCGGCCAGCACGGTGACGAGGACGAGCAGGATCAGCACGGCGCGGCGCGCGCGCTTGCGGCGGGCGGGCGTGCGACGCGGGGGGGCGGTCGGCTCCGCCTTCCCGCCGCGTTCCGCGGTGGTCGGTCCGGCCATGCATTCGCCCCTTCCTGCGCCCTGGCCGCCCCCGGAACGTGACCGGGGGCCGCCCCTGGGCGGGCTTGCTGTCCAAGCCCGCCGGGGGGCTCCTATCCTGCCCGGCGGGCGGCGATCGCCTCGTACACCATGCCGACCAGCAGGTCGTCGGCGTCGGGGCGGCCGAACTCGGCGGCGTGCCGGGACATCTCGTACAACCGGTGCGGATCGGTCAGCACCGGGAGGACGTTGCCGACGACCCAGTCCGGGGTCACCTCGGCGTCGTCCACCAGCAGCCCGCCGCCCGCCTTGACCAGCGGCTGGGCGTTGAGGCGCTGTTCGCCGTTGCCGATCGGCAGCGGGACGTAGGCGGCCGGCAGGCCGACCGCGGACAGCTCGGCGACGGTCATCGCGCCGGCCCGGCAGAGCATCATGTCGGCGGCCGCGTAGGCGAGATCCATCCGGTCGATGTACGGAACCGGGCGGTAGGGCGGCATTCCGGGCATGTTGTCGGGGACCGGGAGTTCGTTCTTCGGACCGACCGCGTGCAGGATCTGGACGCCGGACTGCTGCAGTCGCGGGGCGACCGTGGCGATCACCTCGTTCAGCCGGCGGGCGCCCTGGGAGCCGCCGGAGACCAGCAGCGTCGGCAGGTTCTGGTCGAGTCCGAAATAGGCCCGTGCCTCGGCGCGCACGGCGGCCCGGTCGAGGGTGGCGATCGTCCGGCGCAGCGGGATGCCGATGTAACGGGCGTTGCGCAGCTTGCTGTCCGGGCTGCTGACGGCGACGCCGTGGGCGTAGCGCGAGCCGATCTTGTTGGCGAGGCCCGGGCGGGCGTTGGCCTCGTGGACGACGATCGGCACACCGAGCCGCTTGGCGGCGAGATAGCCGGGCAGCGCGACGTAGCCGCCGAACCCGACGACCACATCGGCCTTGGTGCGTTCCAGGATCTGCTCCGCGGCCTTGATGGTGCCGCGCAGCCGTCCGGGGACGGTGATCAGTTCGGGCGTGGGGCGGCGTGGCAGCGGAACGGCCGGGATCAGCGCCAGTTCATAACCGCGCTCCGGGACGAGCCTGGTCTCCAGGCCCTTCTCCGTGCCGAGCGCTGTGATTCCTACGGTCGGGTCCTGCCTGCGCAGGGCATCGGCGAGCGCGAGCGCAGGCTCGATGTGGCCGGCGGTCCCCCCACCGGCGAGTACGACATGCACCGAAATTCACCGCTTCCCGGACGGCCGTCCTTTGACGAACCGTCTCATCGTCCGTGACATCACCCCGGGTCCGCGCACGGCCAGTGCCGCTCGCGCCCCGGGCTCACTCCTAGCGAAGGAGATGAGCAACCCGATCGCGAACATCGTCGGCAGGAGGGCCGAACCTCCGTAGGAGAACAGCGGAAGCGGGACTCCGGCGATCGGCAGCAGGCCGAGCACCGCACCAATGTTGATCACGGCCTGAGCCGTGATCCAGGTTGTCACGCCACCCGCTGCGAACCTGACGAAGGGGTCCTCCGTACGACCGGCCACGCGGATACCCGCATAGCCTAGGGCCGCGAAGAGGGCGAGAACCGACAGCGTCCCCGCGAGACCCAGTTCCTCCCCGGTGACGGCGAAGATGAAGTCGGTGTGCGGCTCGGGCAGTTCGCCCCATTTTTCCATACTCGCGCCCAGTCCGGAACCGAACCAGCCACCGGATGCGAGGGCGTAGATCCCGTGCACGGCCTGCCAGCACTGGTCGTTGGTGCCCGGATCGCTGGCGGCGATGCAGCCGAGCCGTGACATCCGGTTGGGGCTGGTCTTGATGGCCAGGAACGCGAGGAAGGCGGCGCCGGAAAGTACTCCCACGAACAACCGGGTGGGGGCGCCGGCCAGCCAGAGCAGGCCGAAGAGAATCGCGGTGAGGATGACCGTGGTGCCCATGTCGCCGCCGAGCATGATCAGGCCGAGCACCATGAATGTCACGGGCACCAGGGGCACCAGCAGGTGCTTCCACTGGATCAGCAGGTTCTTGTCGCTCTTGCGGGCCAGCAGGTCGGCGCCCCACAGGACGAGTGCGAGCTTGCCGAATTCGCTGGGCTGCAGCTGGAAAGGCCCGCCGAGAGAGATCCAGTTGGTATTGCCGTGGACCGTTTCCCCTATTCCCGGCACCTGGACCAGGCACATCAGGAAAACGGCGCCGAGCAGCAGCGGATACGCCAGCGCGCGGTGCAGCTTGACGGGCATACGCGCGGCGGAGATCAGCAGCACGGTGCCGATGGCGGCGGCCAGCAACTGCTTGCGGAAGTAGTACGTGGACGGGTAGCCGTAGCGCAGCGCCTGGATCATCGACGCGGAGTAGACCATCACCAGCCCGAGAACGGTGATGAGCAGGCTTCCGCCGAGGATCAGGTAATACGCGGTGAGCGGCCGGTCCCAGGCCGCCTGGAGGCGGTCGTGGAGCCTGCGTGCGCCCCCCAGGGGGCCGGACCGCCGGGTCCTGGCCTCCTTGCGTGCCGGGGCGGGTACGGCGGGCCTGGCGGGGCCCGCAGCGACGCGCTTGGCGGGCAGCACGCGGGCCGCCCCTTCGCGGGAACGGCGTTCCACGCCGCGGGCGGCGGAACGGTCTGCCGTCATGCGTCCCCTCCAGTGGTACAGCGCCGGGGGTCTACGACTTGGGGAGCGGGGACGCCCGGCTACTTGTCGTGCCCCGCGCTCTCGGGTACCAGGGCCCGCACGGCCTCGGCGAATGCCTCGCCACGCTTGCCGTAGTTGGTGAACATGTCCATGGAGGCGCAGGCCGGTGCCAGCAGAACCGTGTCACCGGGCCGGGAGAGCTCCCTCGCCGCCTCCACCGCCGCGGCCATCGCCCCAGTGTCGGTCCGTTCCAGGTCGGTGACCGGGACCTCAGGGGCGTGTCGCGCGAGCGCTTCGCGGATCAGCGCGCGGTCGGCGCCCATCAGCACCGCGCCGCGCAGCCGCGGGGCGGACCTGATGACCAACTCGTCGAACGTGGCGCCCTTGGCGAGGCCGCCGGCGATCCACACGATGGACTCGTAGGCGGCCAGCGAGGCCTCGGCGGCGTGCGTGTTGGTGGCTTTGGAGTCGTCCACGTAGGCGACCTCGTCGACGGTCTCCACGAGGGCGATGCGGTGGGCGTCGGGCCGGAAGGCGCGCAGCCCGTCGCGTACGGCGGCCGGTTCGACGCCGAAGGCGCGGGCCAGCGCCGCGGCGGCCAGCGCGTTGGCGATGTTGTGCGGGGCGGGCGGCTGGACGTCGGAGACTTCCGCGAGCTCCTGGGCGTTCTTGTGCCGTCCCTCGACGAAGGCGCGGTCGAGCAGGATGCCGTCCACCACGCCGAACTGGGAGGGACCGGGGCTGCCGAGGGTGAAGCCGATCGCGCGGGCACCCTCCTCGACGTCGGCCTCGCGGACCAGTGCCTCGGTCGCCGGGTCCGCGGTGTTGTAGACGCAGGCGACCTGGTTGCCCTCGTAGATCCGGCCCTTGTCGGCGGCGTACGCCTCCATGGAGCCGTGCCAGTCCAGGTGGTCCGGCGCGAGGTTGAGGACGGCCGCGGAGTGCGGCCGGACACTGGGCGCCCAGTGCAGCTGGTAGCTCGAGAGCTCGACGGCCAGGACGTCGTACTTCTCCTCGCCGAGCACGGCGTCCAGGACCGAGACGCCGATGTTGCCGACGGCGGCGGTCCGCAGGCCGGCGGCCTTGAGGATGGAGGCGAGCATCTGGACGGTGGTGGTCTTGCCGTTGGTGCCGGTGACCGCCAGCCACGGCGCGGCACTCTCGTCCCGCAGTCGCCAGGCCAGCTCCACGTCGCCCCACACCTCGACACCGGCCGCCTCGGCGGCCGCGAAGAGCGGGCTCGTGGGCTTCCAGCCCGGTGCGGTGACGACGAGCCCGGTGCCTTCGGGGAGGGTGTCGCCGTCGCCCAGGCGCACGGTGACGCCCAGCTCCCGCAGCCCCTCGGCCTCGGTCCGCTCCCGCTCGCCGTCGCCGCTGTTCACGACGGTGACGACGGCGCCCAGGGCGTGCAGTGCCCGTGCGGCCGGGACGCCGGAGACGCCCAGGCCCGCGACGGTGACGCGGACGCCCGCCAGTTCGGTCGCCACCGGGTGCGGCGCTGTCACGAGGCGGCCACCCAGCCGGCGTAGAACAGTCCGAGGCCGATGGCCATGCACATGCCCTGGATGATCCAGAAGCGGACCACGACCAGGACTTCGCTCCAGCCCTTGAGTTCGAAGTGGTGCTGGAGTGGCGCCATCCGGAAGACCCGCTTGCCGGTGAGCCGGAAGGAGCCGACCTGGATGACGACGGAGAGCGTGATGAGGACGAACAGGCCGCCGAGGATCGCGAGCAGCATCTCGGTGCGCGAGCAGATCGCCAGACCGGCGAGCGCGCCGCCGAGGGCCAGCGAGCCGGTGTCGCCCATGAAGATCTTGGCCGGTGAGGTGTTCCACCACAGGAAGCCGAAGCACGCGCCCATCAGGGCCGCGGCGACGACCGCCAGGTCGAGTGGGTCCCTGACCTCGTAACAGGCGCCGTTGGCACTGAGCGGGGCGCCGCACCACTGGCCGTACTGCCAGACGCCGATGACGGTGTAGGCGGCGAAGACCATCACGGACGCACCGGTGGCCAGACCGTCGAGGCCGTCGGTGAGGTTCACGCCGTTGGACATCGCCAGGATCATGAACAGCGCCCAGATGACGAAGATCACCGGGCCGATGGTCCAGCCGAAGTCCTGGGTGAAGGACAGCTTGGTGGAGGCCGGGGTCTGGCCGCGCGAGTCCGAGAAGTTCAGCGCCAGGACCGCGAACGCGATGCCGACGATGAGCTGGCCGCCCAGCTTCGCCTTGGCCCGCAGGCCCAGGCTCCGCTGCTTGACGATCTTGATGTAGTCGTCCAGGAACCCGACCAGGCCGAGGCCCGCGGTCAGGAACAGCACCAGCAGACCGGACATGGTCGGCCGCTCGCTGGTGATGACCTTGGTCGCGGCATAGGCGACCAGGGTCGCCAGGATGAACGAGATGCCGCCCATCGTCGGAGTGCCGCGCTTGCTGTGGTGCGCCTTCGGACCGTCGTCACGGATCATCTGCCCGTAACCCTTGCGGGCCAGCAGCCGGATCAGCAGCGGGGTGCCGATCAGCGACAGGAAGAGACCGAGCACACCGGATACGAGAATCTGCTTCATCGCGCGGCGACCTCACCTTCGGTGCCGTCGAGCAGCGCCAGCGCCACGCGCTCCAGTCCGACCGACCTAGATGCCTTCACCAGCACGACGTCCCCCGGGCGCAATTCGCTGCGCAGCAGGTCGATCGCCGTCTCCGCGTCGGACACGTGCACCGACTCCTCACCCCACGAACCCTCGTTCTTGGCGCCCATATCCAACCAGGCGGCTTCCAAGCCGCCCACGGCCACGAGCTTGCTGACGTTGAGCCGGACGACCAGTCGCCCGACCGCGTCGTGCTCGGTGAGGGACTCCTCACCGAGTTCGGCCATCTCGCCGAGCACCGCCCACGTACGGCGCCCGCGCCCCATGGCGGCGAGCGCGCGCAGAGCGGCTCTCATGGAGTCGGGGTTCGCGTTGTAGGCGTCGTTGACGACCGTCACGCCGTCGGGCCGCTCGGTGACCTCCATACGCCAGTGCGAAAGGGTTCCCGCGGCGGAGAGCGCGGTGGCGATCTCCTCGACGGGCATGCCCAGTTCACCGGCGACGGCGGCCGCGGCGAGCGCGTTCGACACGTGGTGCTCACCGTACAGGCGCAAGGTCACTTCGGCGCACCCGGTGGGTGTGCGGAGTGTGAAGAGCGCCTGACCTCGGTCGTTGAGCCGGACATTCTCCCCGCGGACCTCGGCGTCGGGCCCTTCGCCGAAGAGCACGACGCGGGCCGAGGTGCGCGAGGACATCGCACGCACCAGCGGGTCGTCGGCGTTGAGGACCGCCACTCCGCCCTGTTCCGCGGCGGGCAGCGACTCGACGAGTTCGCCCTTCGCGATGGCCGTCCGGTCCCGGCCGCCGAACTCGCCGATGTGCGCGGCGCCGACGTTCAGGACCACGCCGATCCGCGGCGGGGTCAGCTCCGTCAGATACCGGATGTGGCCGATGCCGCGGGCGCCCATCTCGAGCACCAGGTGCTGGGTGGACTCCTCGGCGCGCAGCGCGGTGAGCGGCAGCCCGATCTCGTTGTTCAACGAGCCGGGTGTCCACACCGTGGGAGCGTGCCGTTCCAGCAACTGGGCCATCAGGTCCTTGGTGCTGGTCTTGCCGGCCGAACCGGTGAGGGCGACGGTGGTCGCGCCGAGCCGGGCGATGACGGTCCGGGCGAGGGCGCCGAGCGCGGCCACGACGTCGTCGACGACGATCGCGGGCACGCCGACGGGGCGGGAGGCGAGTACCGCCACCGCTCCGTCCTTCACGGCGCCCACCGCGTAGTCGTGGCCGTCCACGCGCTCGCCGGCGAAGGCGGCGAACAGCGCGCCGGGCACCACCTCACGGGAGTCGATGACCACGGGGCCCGTCACGCGCGTCCCTGGTTCCGGTATGTCGTGCATGCTCCCGCCGACCGCGTCAGCGACCTCGGCGAGGGTGAGTGGGATCACAGCTGTTCCTGGTCCTTCTCGATGGCGGCGCGCAGTACTTCCCGGTCGTCGAAGGGGCGTACCACTCCGGCGATGTCCTGGCCCTGTTCATGGCCCTTGCCCGCGACCAGCACGATGTCGCCGGGCTCGGCCCGGGCTACCGCGATGGCGATGGCGGCGGCCCGGTCGGGCTCGACGATGACGTGCCCGCGTTCGTGGGCGGGTACTTCGGCTGCTCCGTTCAGCATCGCGGCGAGGATCGCGAGCGGGTCCTCGGAGCGCGGGTTGTCGGACGTCAGTACGGCGGTGTCCGCGAGCCGCGCGCAGGCGGCGCCCATCGGGCCGCGCTTGTGCTGGTCGCGGTCGCCGCCGCAGCCGAGCACGGCGTGGATCCGGCCCTCGGTGGTCTTGCGCAGGGCGCGCAGCACGGACTCGACGGCGTCGGTCTTGTGGGCGTAGTCCACGACCGCGAGATACGGCTGGCCCGCGTCGACACCTTCCAGCCGGCCGGGCACCCCGGGGACGGCTGCGACGCCGTCCGCGGCGGTCTGCGGGTCCATGCCGGCGATGACCAGCGCGGTGATCGCGGCGAGGGTGTTGGCGACGTTGAACGGGCCGGGCAGCGGGGCGGCGGCCCGTGCCGTCTCGCCCTTGGGCCCGGTCACGGTGAAGGTGCTGCCCAGCGGGCCGGTCTCGACGTCCGTGGCACGCCAGTCGGCGTCCAGGTCCCCCTCGGCGGAGAACGTGGTGATGGGGACCCCGGCCTCGGCGACGAGCCGGCGGCCGTACGCGTCGTCCAGGTTGACGACGCCGACCCGGCTGCGCTGCGGCGTGAACAGCCGCGCCTTCGCCTGGAAGTAGTCCTCCATGTCCGTGTGGAATTCCATGTGCTCGGGACTGAGGTTGTTGAAGACCGCCACGTCGAAGACGGCGCCGTCCACCCGGCCGAGCACCAGCGCGTGGCTGGAGACCTCCATGACGACCGACCGGACGCCCCGCTCGTGCATGACGGCGAAGAGCGCCTGGAGGTCGGTGGCCTCGGGGGTGGTGCGCTCGCTCTTGATCCGCTCGTCGCCGATCCGCGACTCGACGGTGCCGATGAGACCGGTGGCCTTGCCGTGCACGGCCCGCAGACCGCCCTCGACGAGATAGGCGGTGGTGGTCTTGCCCGACGTTCCGGTGATGCCGATCTGCAGCAGGTCCTCGCCCGGTTCGTCGTAGATCCAGGCGGCCAGCGCGCCCATCCGGGCACGCGGGTCGTCCACGGTCAGGACCGGCAGACCGGTGGCCGCGGCACGCTCGGTGCCCGCTGGATCGGTGAGGATCGCGACGGCGCCCAGGTCCGCCGCCTGGACGGCGAAGTCGGCGCCGTGGAAGCGGGCGCCCGGCAGTGCCGCGTAGACGTCGCCGGGGCGGACCGCCCGGGAGTCGTGGGTGATGCCAGTGGCGGGGGCGCCGTCCGCGGGCGGCTCCGCACCGAGCCGCGCGGCCAGCTCCGCCAGCGCTTTGGGACGGACTGCGGACGGGCGGGGCGCGCCCGGCTGCTTGAGGGGGGACTGATCAGCTTTTGGCACGGCGGTGAGGTTACCGGGCTGGCCCCGGTCGGGGCCAAAAGACCCCCGGTCCCGGCCGGGGCGGTCGCCGTCGGATGTGATCGTTGTCACCTCTTCGATGGGTCGAACTCGACGGGCAGGTGCGGCGCCTCCGCGCCCGAGGGCGCGGCCTGCAGGGATTTGAGGGCGAATTCCATGACCTGCTTGAAGACCGGGCCGCAGATCTGCCCGCCGAAGTAGCTGCCGCTGGTCGGGTTCTGGATCACGCAGGAGACGGTGACACGCGGGTTGTCGGCGGGCGCGAAGCCCAGGAACGAGGCCGTGTACCCCTTGTACCGGCCGGTGACCGGGTCCACCCGGTTGGCCGTGCCGGTCTTGCCCGCGACCCGGTATCCGGCGATCTGCGCCTTGTTTCCGGTGCCCTGTTCGTCGCCGACCACGGACTCCAGCATGGTCGCCAGCGTCTTGGCGGTCTTCTCGCTGACCACCCGGGACGTCTTGGGCGCCTCGGACGGTACGAAGCGGCCGTCGGGACCGGTGATGCCGCGGATCAGGCTGGGCTCCACGCGGACGCCGCCGTTGGCGACCGTCGAGTAGACCGACGTGGCCTGCAGCGCGTTGAGCGACAGGCCCTGGCCGAACGGGATCGTGTACTGCTGGGAGGCGTTCCAGTTCTGCGGCTTGGCCAGGATCCCGCGGGTCTCGCCGGGGAAGCCGAGCCCGGTGGGATCGCCGATCCCGAACTTCTTCAGATACGAGTACAGCACCGCGTTCGCCTGCGCCTGGGTCCTGCCGAGCTGGCCGGTCGCCAGGATCGTGCCGATGTTGCTGGACTTGGCGAGCACCCCGTTGAGGGTCAGCGACCAGGTGCCGTGGTCGATGTCGTCGTGGAAGATCCGGTCGGCGCGCGGCAGGGTGCCGGGGACCGTGACGTGGGTCTCCGGGGTCGCGACGCCCTGGTCCAGGACCGCGGCCATCGACATCAGCTTGCTGACGCTGCCGGGCTCGTAGGCGTCCTGGACGGCCGCGTTGCCCAGCGCGTTGGCGCTGGCGTGGGTGAGGTCGTTCGGGTCGTAGCCGGGGGCGTTGGCCATCGCGAGGATCTCGCCGGTGCGGGTGTCCTGGACGATGACGTAGCCGCGGTCCGCCCGGGATTTCTGCACCTGCGCGGTGATGGCGCTCTGCGCCGCCCACTGGATGTCGCGGTCGATGGTCAGCTGCACGTCCGAGCCGGGCACGGCGGGGTGCTCCTGGACTCCGGCGGTCGGCACCTGGCGGCCGCTGGACTGGGCGTAGCGGATCTTCCCGGCCTCGCCCGCGAGCTCCTGGTCGAGCATCGCCTCGAGACCGCCGCCGCCGGCGCCCTCGCCGTTGACGAAGCCGATCACTCCGGCCGCGAGGTCGCCGCCGGGGTAGATCCGCTTGGTGTGCGGATCACTGAAGATGCCGGCCAGTACACTGCCGCCGCCGCCCTTGGTCTTCGCGGCCTTGTCGTTCAGCGCCCGCTTGAGGTCCTTGATCTGGTTCCAGACCTGCGGGGACTGCTGCCTGGCGATGACCTGGTAGCGGGAGTTCGGGGTGGCGAGCTTCTTCGCGATGGTCCTGGCGTCGCCGCCGACGATCGGCGCGAGGAGCTCGGCCGCCTGCGCGGGCGCGTCCGCGGTCTTCGTCTGGGCGGAGGTGAACAGGAACGGGTCCGCGGTGATGTCGTACGCGTCGACGGTCGTCGCCAGGTCGGTGCCCGACCGGTCGGTGATGGTCCCCCGGTCGGCGGCGACGGTGTGCGAGACCCAGCGGTTGACGGCGGCCTTGGCCGCGTACGCGGGCGCGTCGACGGCCTGCACCTGCAGCAGCCGGACGACGAACGCGAGCATCACCAGCGTCAGCGCGACGCTGACGAGCCGCAGCCGGGGCCTGGGGCGGCCCAGCCGCAGCGGGGCCGGGGGGCGTGGCGGGCGCGGGCGGCGGGCGGCGGGCCGGCGGACGTCGCCCGGGGCGGGACGGCCCGGTCTCCTGGCGTCCTGCGACCGCTGCGAGCCCTGTCCGGCCGCTCCCGGCGCCCCGGCCTTCCGCGGCCCGCCGGGGCCCGGCAGCCGCCCGCGCTGCGGGCGCCTCGGCTCACTCATGCGCACCGTCCCCCGGAGCGGTGCGCAGGATGCGGGGACTGGTCACGAGGTCACCTGCCGGTGGTCTGGGACGTCTGGGAGCCGTGGGGGGTCGGCGAGGGCGCGCCGCCGGACGGCTTCGTGGCGGGGGTGCCGTTCGTGGCGGGGGCGTTCGTGGTGGGGGCCGTGCTGGACGGCGCCTGGGTGCGGACGGGTGCCGCGGTCGGCGCGGCCTCGGCCTCGGTGGGGTCGCCGCGCACGGTGCCGTCCGGGTTCAGGAAGGCGGGGTTGCCGCCGGGCACCATGCCCAGCTCGCGGGCGCGGCGGTCGAGCGCGTCGGGCGCCTTGTACCGGTCCACGTCCTGCTGGAGCGCCTGCTCCTCGTCGGTGTACGTGGTGGTGTCCTTCTGCAGCCGGTTGAGCTCGAAGGAGTCCTGGTTGACGGCCCCGTTCAGCAGGAGCAGCGAGATGAGGCCGCCGGCCAGCAGCGCCACCACCAGCAGGACGAAGGGCGCGCGGGCCGCCGTGGCCGACCGGGCCGCCCTCACAGCGCCTCCTCGCGGATCCGTTCCGCGCCCCGCAGCCGGGCCGGGGTGGCGCGCTTGTTCTCCGCGATCTCCTCCTCGGTCGGCAGTTCCGCGCCGCGGGTGAGCAGCTTCAGCCGGGGCTGGTACTGCTCGGGCACCACGGGCAGGCCGGGCGGGGCGGTGTTGGCCGCGCCCGCCGCGAACGCCTGCTTGACGATGCGGTCCTCCAGCGACTGGTACGACAGCACGGCGATCCGGCCGCCGACCGCGAGGGCGCCGATCGCCGCGGGGATCGCGCCCTCGACCGCGGCGAGCTCGGCGTTGACCTCGATGCGCAGCGCCTGGAAGGTGCGCTTGGCGGGGTTGCCGCCGGTGCGCTTGGCCGCCTGCGGGAGCACCTCGCGGATGAGGTCGACCAGCCGCGCGCTGTTGGTGAACGGTTCCTTCACACGCTGTTTGACGACCGCGTCGACGATCTTGCGGGCGTACTTCTCCTCGCCGTAGGTGCGCAGGATCCGCACCAGGTCGCCCGGCGGGTAGGTGTTGAGCACCTCGGCGGCGCTGATGCCGGTCGTCTGGTCCATCCGCATGTCGAGCGGGGCGTCCTGCGCGTAGGCGAAGCCGCGGTCCGCCTCGTCCAGCTGCATGGAGGAGACGCCGAGATCGAACAGCACGCCCTGGACCTTGGGGATGCCGAGCCGGGCGAGGACGTCCGCCAGCTCGTCGTAGACCGCGTGCACCAGCGTGGCCCGGTCGCCGAACGGCGCCAGCCGCTCGGCGGAGAGCTTGAGCGCGGCGGGGTCGCGGTCGATGGCGACCAGCCGGGCCGACGGGAACGTGGTCAGCAGCGCCTCGCTGTGGCCGCCGAGCCCCAGCGTCGCGTCCACGACCACGGCGCCCGGTGCGGCCAGCGCGGGAGCCAGCAGGTCCAGGCAGCGGCGCAGCATCACGGGCACATGCTTCGCGGGGGTGGCCTCGGCGGACTCGCTGGACCCGGTGGGCTCGGTGGTGGCGGGGTCCTCGGGGGCGCCATGCGGCTCGGACTGCGGGGCGGGGACGGCGCTCATGGGGCCCTTCTCGGTTCTTCGACTTCTTCGACTGCTTCGACATATGGCCTGGTCCCCGCCCGCTCGGGAGGGAAGTGACCCTCTGGCGCCGGGGAAGTAGTGCCAGTGGAGCCGGAGAGCGGGAGGAGGCCGAGCCATACGTACACCGTGGTGACGCTGCGAGTAGGGGCCGGGGTCACAGTAATCCGGTCGGAACCTCCTCGGACAGGGCCGAAAAGGTGTCTTCCTGCGCCGCCAGGTAGCGGTCCCAGGCCTGGGCGGACCACACCTCGACCCGGGTGTTGGCGCCGATGACCGCACAGTCGCGGTCCAGCCCGGCGTACTCCCGCAGCGGCTGCGGGACGGTGATCCGTCCCTGCTTGTCGGGCACCTCGTCGGTGGCTCCGGCGAACAGCACCCGCATGTAGTCCCTTGCGGGCTTGGACGTCAGGGGCGCCCGGCGCAGTTCCTCGGTGACGGCCTGGAATCCGCGCAGCGGCCATACGTACAGGCAGCGCTCCTGACCCTTGGTGATCACCAGGCCCTGGGCGAGCTGCTCCCGGAACTTCGCGGGCAGGACGAGGCGGCTCTTGTCGTCGAGTCGCGGCGCGTACGTTCCGAGGAACACCCACACCTCCCGCAGCCGGGCCCGCCGGGGCCCTGTCGGTAACCGGACGGGATCCCCGTCGGGAAACCGGGACCCCTGTCGAGAACGGGAGCTGCCCCTACCTGCGGCGGGGAGACCCCATTTCGCGCCACTTTACTCCACTAAGCCCCACGGTCAACGCAATCAACGGCCCGCGCGCCTCACCCCCAGGGGCGAGGGGCACGACGCCTGTGGGTTACCTCACACAGCGGCCAATTGACCGACTTTTTCCCGCCCCTGCAGCAGGTGGGACGGGTCCGCGCCCTCTAACGTCAGTCACATGTCGATATCCGCAGCGCAGCCATCCGGACCCGGCTCCGAGCCCGCCTCCGAATCCGCCTCCGTCATCGACCGGCTCGTGGGCGCCAACGAGCGCTACGCCGTCGCCTTCCACGACCCCGGCATGGATGCCCGGCCGGTCCTGGGCGTCGCCGTCGTCGCGTGCATGGACGCCCGCCTCGACCTGCACGCCGCACTGGGCCTCGACCTGGGCGACTGCCACACCATCCGCAACGCGGGCGGTGTCGTCACCGATGACACCATCCGCTCGCTGACCATCAGCCAGCGGGCTCTCGGCACCCGTTCGGTGGTCCTCATCCACCACACGGGCTGCGGCCTGCAGAGCATCACCGAGGACTTCAGGACCGAGCTGGAGCACGAGGTCGGCCAGCGTCCGACCTGGTCGGTCGAGGCGTTCACCGACATCGACCAGGACGTACGCCAGTCGATGGCGCGGGTGCGTACGTCCCCGTTCCTGGCGCACACGGACGATGTACGCGGTTTTGTGTTCGACGTCCACACCGGTCTGATGCGGGAAATCACGGCCAAGTAACGGCAGGCGAGTGACGCGGGGCGCTGTTCAAGGGAACAATGCAACGTGCGGCACCCCCTCGCCCGTCAGGGCGCGTGGTGCACCGCATTCGGGGAGGGGCCGGTCCGTGGTTGGCCGCGCCCCAATGAACAGGCCGAGGAGAACCGGGTGACGACCTATGACGCGCGAGCCAGCCTCAGCGATCTGACCACGACGGCGGAGCGGGTGCGCCGGTCCGTGGAGAACGTGATCGAGGGCAAGCCCGAGGTCGTACGGCTTTCGCTGACCGTGATGCTGGCAGAGGGGCACCTCCTGATCGAGGATGTGCCGGGGGTCGGGAAGACGATGCTGGCCAAGGCGCTCGCGCGGTCCATCGACTGCTCGGTGCGGCGTATCCAGTTCACGCCCGACCTGCTGCCCTCCGACATCACCGGAGTGAGCGTCTTCGACCAGCAGCGGCGGGACTTCGAGTTCAAGCCGGGGGCGATCTTCGCGCAGATCGTGGTCGGGGACGAGATCAACCGGGCCTCGCCGAAGACCCAGTCGGCGCTGCTGGAGTCGATGGAGGAGCGGCAGGTCACCGTCGACGGCACCACGTACGAGCTGCCCAACCCGTTCATGGTCATCGCCACCCAGAACCCGGTGGAGATGGAGGGCACCTATCCGCTGCCCGAGGCGCAGCGCGACCGCTTCATGGCCCGGGTGTCGATCGGCTACCCGAGCCCGGAGGCCGAACTGCAGATGCTCGACGTGCACGGCGGTACGCCGCCGCTGGACGATCTGCAGCCGGTGGCGCACGCCCACGAGATCGTGAAGCTGATCGAAGCGGTGCGGACGGTGCATGTGTCGGACCCCGTGCGGCGCTACGCCGTCGCCCTGGTCGGTGCCACCCGGCACCACCCGGACCTGCGGCTCGGCGCCTCGCCGCGCGCGACCCTGCACCTGGTGCGGGCGGCCCGCGCCTCGGCGGCGCTGGACGGCCGGGACTTCGTCCTGCCGGACGACGTGCAGACGCTCGCCCCCGCGGTACTGGCGCACCGGCTGCTGCCGACCGCGCAGGCACAGCTGAACCGGCGGACGCCCGAGCAGGTCGTCGCGGAGATCCTGCAGCGCACACCGGTCCCCGACCCGTCCGCCTCCCCGGCCACGGCGGCGTCCGCAGCGCAATGGCGGCAGGCGCAGAGCGCCCAGCCGCCCGGCGTCCGGGGCTTGTGATGTCCACCGACCCGCAGGCCGCGGGAGGTTTCCGTACGGCGTTGTCGGGGCTGACCACGCGCGGACGGTCCTTCTTCGCGGCCGGGGTCGCGGCGGCCATCTGCGCGTATGTGCTGGGGCAGCCGGACCTGCTGCGGGTCGGGCTGCTGCTGGCGGTGCTGCCGCTGGTCTGCGTCGCGGTCCTGTACCGCACGCGCTACCGGGTGGCGGGCAGCCGGCGGCTCGCGCCGTCGCGGGTGCCCGCGATGTCCGAGGCGCGGGTGCACCTGCGGGTCGACAACGTCTCGCGCATCCCCACCGGACTGCTGATGCTGCAGGACCGGGTGCCGTACGTGCTCGGGCCGCGGCCGCGCTTCGTGCTGGACCGGGTGGAGCCGGGCGGCCACCGCGAGGTGTCCTACCGGGTCCGCTCCGATCTGCGCGGGCGCTATCCGCTGGGGCCGCTGCAGTTGCGGCTGACGGACCCCTTCGGCATGTGCGAGCTGACCCGGTCGTTCAGCGCGTTCGACACCCTGACCGTGGTGCCCCGGGTGGAGCCGCTGCCCGCGGTCCGGCTCGCGGGCGAGGCGTCCGGCTACGGCGACAGCCGCACCCGCTCGCTGTCGCTGGCCGGCGAGGACGACGCTATCCCGCGCGGCTACCGGCACGGCGACGATCTGCGGCGGGTGCACTGGCGCTCCACCGCGAAGTACGGCGAGCTGATGGTGCGCCGCGAGGAGCAGCCGCACAAGGCCCGCTGCACCGTGCTGGTGGACACCCGGCGGCTCGCCTTCTACGGCGCCGGACCCGACTCCGCCTTCGAATGGGCGGTGTCCGGAGCGGCCTCGGTCTCGACGCACATGCTGGAGCGCGGCTACTCGGTGCGGCTGCTGACCGACACCGGCAGCAGCGTCCCGGGCCCCGAGGGCGGTTTCGGCGGCGACTCCTCCGACACCGCAGGAGTGCTGCTCGACACCCTCGCGGTGGTCGAGCACTCGGACGGCGGCGGGTTCTCCCGGGCGCACGACGTGCTGCGGGTCGGCAGCGAGGGGCTGCTGGTGGCCTTCCTGGGGGACCTGGACGAGGAGCAGGCGACGATCGTCGGACGGATGCGCCAGCGGGCCGGCGGCGCGGTGGCGTTCGTCCTGGACAGTTCCGCATGGGCGTCACGCGACGCCGTGGACCCGTACCCCGAAGTACCGGCGGCCGGCGGCGGCCCCGCGGCCTCCGGCTCCCCCGGTGGCTCCGGCGTGAACGGCGGCGACGGTCCGGGCACGGCCGCGGACACCGGTGCCCGGCGGGCCGTGCGGATGCTGCGCGAGGCCGGCTGGACGGTACTGCCGGTGCCGCCGGGCGAGGGACTGCCCTCGCTGTGGCAGCTGGCGGACCGGTACCGCTCGCGTGAAGAGGCGGGAGCGAGCTCATGAGCGGACGCGCACGGCTGACGGTCTGCGCCGCGGTGGCGTCGATCATGGCGGCCTGCTCCCTGCTGCCGCTGGCCACCCCGACCGGCTGGATCCTGCAGGCGGCCTTCCTCGTCACGCTCCAGTCCTGCGTCGGCGCGCTGGCCCGGCGGGTACCGCTGGCCAGGCCGCTGACCGTGCTGGCGCAGGCCCTGGTCAGCCTGCTGATACTGACCATGATGTTCGTCTCGAAGCAGGCGGTCGGCGGCATCCTGCCCGGGCCCAAGGCGTTCGTGGGGCTCGGCGACCGGCTCGGTGACGGACTGCGGGACGTCAGCCAGTTCGCCATCCCCGCCCCGGTGACCCCGGGCATCCGGCTGCTGCTGGTCGCCGGTGTACTGGTGATCGCGCTGGCCGTGGACGCGATGGCGGTGACGTACGGCAGCGCCGCCCCGGCCGGGCTGCCGCTGCTCGCGCTGTACTCCGTCGCCTCCGGTCTGGCCGGCAGCGGCAGCCGCTGGCTGTGGTTCCTGATCGCGGCGGCCGGCTATCTGCTGCTGCTCCTCGCCGAGGGCCGGGACCGGCTGTCGCGCTGGGGCCGGGTCTTCGGCGGCGGTCCGCCGTCCACCGGCTGGGCGGGCGCTTCGGGGACCCGGTCCGAGGGCTCGGTCGTGGCACCGGTCCGCACCGGCCGCCGGATCGGGGCGATGGCCCTGGGCATCGCGCTGATCGCCCCCGCCGTGCTGCCCTCGCTGGGCAGCGGGCTGCTCGACCCGTCGGGCACCGGCACGGGCCCCGGCTTCGGCGGTGCCAACTCCTCGTCGGTCAACCCGGTGGTGGCGCTGCAGGACAGCCTCAACCAGCCGACCAACCGCGAGGTCCTGTCGTATCGCACGAACGCGCCCAGCACGACGGACATGTATCTGCGCATCGTCGCGCTCGACAAGTTCGACGGCACGCAGTGGCGTTCCTCCGAGCGCCCGGTGACCGAGATCCCCGAGGTGTTCCCGGTCCCGGCCGGGCTGGGCCCCGAGGTGAAGTCGACCGAGGTCGTCACCTCGCTCGCCGCCGACGGGAACTACGCGCAGAGCTGGCTGCCGCTCCCCTACCCCGTCGAAAAGCTGAAGGTCGACGGCCGCTGGCGGTTCGACAAGGAGGGGCGCACGGTCGTCGGTGACCGCAAGCAGACGACCAAGGGCGTGAAGTACAAGGTCACCAGCCTGCTGGTGCAGCCGACGGTGGCGCAGCTCGCCACGGCACCCGATCCGGCGGCCACCTTCAAGCAGGAGTACACCCAGGTCCCGGACACCCTGCCGGAGGTGGTCAGCAGGACCGCGCTGGAGGTGACGCGCGGTGCGGCGAACCCTTACGAGCAGGCCGTGGCCCTGCAGAAGTACTTCCACTCCGGGGACTTCCGGTACAGCACGCAGGTCCGCTCGGGCACCGGGGTCGACGCGATCGCCAACTTCCTCCGGGACAAGCAGGGGTTCTGCGTCCACTTCGCCTTCACCATGGCGGCGATGGCCCGCACCCTGCACATCCCGGCCCGCGTCGCGGTCGGCTTCGCGCCGGGCAACGGGCCCCGGTCCGACGGCAGCGTCTCGGTGGGACTCCAGGACGCGCACGCCTGGCCCGAGCTGTACTTCGAGGGCGTCGGCTGGACCCGCTTCGAGCCCACCCCGTCCCGCGGCACCGCCCCCAGCTACACGGTGGACCAGCCGTCGAACCCCGGCGGCGGCCCGGTCGTCCCGGAGCCCGGCAAATCGGCGGCACCGAGCGTAGGCGCCTCGGCCTCGGCGAGCTGCTCGGTCAAGGACAAGGCGCTGGGCGACTGCACCCCGGTCGGCCAGGACACGGGCAGCGGACCGACCGACACCGGGATCAGCGCCGGCCGGCTGGCGGGCATCGCCCTGCTGGCGCTGGTGGTGGTCGGTGCGCCCCTGCTGCCGCTGCTGTGGCGCCGCCGTGAGCGGTCCCGGCGGCTCGGCGTCGGCCACGGCCAGGCGGACGGTGCCAGGACGCTCGCGGCCTGGCGGGAGCTCGTCGACACCGCGTGGGACTACGGGATCCTGCCCGACGACTCCGAGACACCGCGCCGGGCCACCGCCCGGCTGGTGCGGGAGGGCGAGCTCGACGAGGCGGCGGCGCTGGCCGCCGGACAGGTCGCGGCCGCCGTGGAGCAGGTGCTGTACTCGCCCAGGCCGCGGCCGGTGGCCGGGCTGGCGGCGGATGTGCACCAGGTACGGGCCGGGCTGCACCGGACGGCCGGGCGGCGCGGACGGCTGCGCGCGGTTCTCCTGCCACGTTCGGCCGCACGGGTGATCTGGCGGCTGTCGGAGCAGTGGTCGGTGGCGACGCGGCGCTGGTCGGCGGCCGTCCGGCGGGCCGCGGACGCGGTCCGGCGGCCGTCACGGCAGGCGTCCTAGGCCCGGCAGCGCGGGTACCGGGCGTCCGGGCCTACCGGGGCCGGACATGACGAGGGGCGCGGAACCGGTTTCCGGTTCCGCGCCCCTCGTCGTCATTCTGAGAACTGTTGAGAACCCTCTGCCTGGGCGGCGGCCGGGTGGGCCTAGCTTTCCTGCCCGTCCCTGCGGCGCTGCCAGCGTTCCTCGATCCGGTCCATGACCTTCCCCCTGCGACGGGGGTGGCCTCGGCCGGTGGTTGCGGCGGGCTGCTGCTCACCGGGTTTGCCGGCCTTCCGCCAGCCCGTGACCGCGAGCACGGCACAAGCCAGCATGACGAGGAAACCGACCACACTGATCCAGGGCTGCTGCTTGATCATTCCAGCCATCAGCAGCGCGATACCCACCAGGAAGCCCGCTACGGCTTGGTAGACGCGCCGCCGAGTATAGGTGCGCAGCCCGCTTCCCTCAAGCGCCGACGCGAACTTGGGATCTTCGGCGTACAGCGCTCGCTCCATCTGCTCGAGCATGCGCTGCTCGTGCTCCGAGAGCGGCACGGAGTCCTCCTACTCGTCGGTCGCGGGGGCGACCGGTCCGACCCTTATTCAAGGATAGGCAGGGATTCGCCCCCGTGAAACCCGCCCCACTACGCCAATCCGACGGGGGCTTCATTCCCCGTCCGCCGTTACGTCATGCCAGCATACGGTCCTGAACGGCTGACCGGGCGGCCTGTGACCGACTACTCCTGGCGCTGTGTCCGGTGGCCGGGTCAGCCGCGGTCCGCGAGGACGTGCAGTTGAGTGGCGATCGAGTGGAACGCGGGCTGCTCCGCGGCGGCCAGTTCCAGCTTGAGCAGCGCTTCCAGGGCGCCCGGCTCGGTGTCCACCAGCACGCCCGGGACCAGGTCGGCGAAGACCCGGACGCCGTGCACCGCGCCGACCCGCAGGCCGGCGTCGGAGACCAGGCGGGTCAGCTGCTCGGCGGTGAAGCGGCGCGGGAGCGAGTCCCCGTCGCCCCATCGGCCGTCCGGGTCCCCTATGGCGTGCTGGGCCTCGGTGAAGTGGCCGGCGATGGCCCGGGCCAGCACGGCGCCGCCGCGGCCGGCGGCCAGCAGGCTGAGCGCCCCGGCCGGGCGGAGCGCGCCGACGGCGTTGCGGATGCCCTCGCCCGGGTCGTCGACGTACTCCAGGACACCGTGGCACAGCACGACGTCGTAGCTGCCGGGCTCGACGACGTCGAGCAGGCCGTGGGTGTCGCCCTGGACGCCGCGGACCCGGTCGGTCACCCCGGCTTCGGCGGCCCGGCGTTCCAGCGCGAAGAGCGCGTCCGGGCTCGGGTCGACGACGGTGACCCGGTGGCCGAGGCGCGCCACGGGCACCGCGAAGTTTCCGGTGCCGCCCCCGGTGTCGAGCACGTCCAGCGGCTCTTCGGCGTCGCGGCCGCCGGCCTTGGCCTGCCGCTCCAGTGCGTCGCGCAGGACCTCCCAGACCACGGCGGTACGGAGGGACGCTCGGGGGCGGATCGGATCCACCACTCCTTCACGGGACATGGCGGGCGGCTCCTCGCGGACGACTGGCTGGAACGAGCGACTTCACTCTATCCGTGCGGTACCCCATGGCCGATCAATTGGCCTTCTGCTGCGGCAGGGCGGGCGGCAGGCCGTCGCGCAGTTCAGCGGGCAGGGTGGGCTGGAGCACCAGCATCCGTTCCACCAGGCGCAGGAACATGCCGGCGGCGCGCAGCAGATCGTCCGCGTCCCGCCAGGTGGCGGCGCCCTCGATGCCGGCTTCGGCGCGCGCCCGGCGGCGGGCGCCGTACTCGAACATGGCGCTCCATTCGCTGAGCTCCGGCGCGACTTCGGGCAGCACCTCCCAGGCGCTGCGTATCCGCTGTCGCCGCCTGGGGCCCGGCTCGGGCCGGCCCCGCACGGCCAGCACCGCGGCGGCGGTCCGCAGTGCGGCGAGGTGGGCGGTGGCGTAGCGCTCGTTGGGGGTTTCCAGGACGGCCGCCTCGTCGAGTCCGAGGTGGGCCTGGGTGAGCAGGTCGAGCGCGGCGGGCGGAGCCGCCGCACGGCGCAGCACGGGATGGATGTCGCTTACGTGAGCAGCCATGACGAGCCTCCTGTCTTCGTACGACACATAGTGGGGCACACCACTGACAATCGGCCCTGACCTGCGGAAATGCCCTTAGCACAGGTGTTCGCCCACCCCTGCGGCGGGCCCCTCCCCGCGATGCTGCATACTTGTCTTTTGTACTGACCAGTCAGTTCAAAAGAGGAGAGTGACTCGTGATCACCGCGGAGGGGTACGGGCTGCGCGGCCCGCGTGGGCGGGTGTTCGGGGAGGTGTCGTTCAGCGCGCCCGCCGGCACGCTGATCGCCGTCGAGGGCCCGTCGGGCACCGGCCGCACCTGCCTGATGCTGGCGCTCACCGGCCGCATGAAGGCCACCGAGGGACAGGCGGAGGTCCACGGACACCCCCTCCCCCGGCGCATGCCCGCTGTACGCCGGATCAGTGCTCTCGGTCCCGTCGACGGCATCTCCGCCCTCGAACCGGCCCTCACCGTCGCCGAGCATCTGCGCGAGAGGGTGCTGCTGCAGCGCAGGTTCGCCTCCCGCGCCGCGCGCGACCGCGCCGATGTGGCGGCGGCCCTCAAGGCCTCGGGGCTCGACCTGGACTCGCTGGTGAAGGGCGAGCGGACGGCCGTACGCGATCTGGAACGGCTGGAGGCACTGCGGCTGGGCGTCGCCCTCGCACTGCTGCCACGCCCGCAGGTGCTCGGGATCGACGACGTCGACCACAAGCTCGGCGACACCGACCGCGAGCTGGCCTGGTCGATGCTGCGCTCGGTCGCCGACGCGGGCACCACCGTCCTCGGCGTCTGCACCAGGGCGCCCGGGGACGCGCTCGTGGTCCCCACCCGGGCCACCGGGACCGCACAGGACACCACCGCCGACCTGACCGCCGACCTGACCACCGACCGGACCGCCGACGCGACCGAAGAGACCGAAGAGGTGGCTGTCGATGCGCGCACCGAAGCTCGCCGCGCTTGAGCTGAAGAAGTTCGGCCGGGGCCGGCTGCCGCGGGCGGCCATGGCCGCCCTCCTGCTGCTGCCGCTGCTCTACGGCGCCCTGTACCTGTGGTCCTTCTGGGATCCGTACGGGCGGCTCGACAAGATCCCCGTCGCCCTGGTGAACGCCGACCGCGGCGCGACCGCCGGCGGCAAGAAGATCGCGGCGGGCGACGAACTCGCCGCCAAGCTGCACGACACGGCCACCTTCGACTGGCAGGAGACGGACCCCGCCGACGCCACGAAGGGCCTGGAGAACGGCTCGTACTACCTGACGCTCACCATCCCCGCCGACTTCAGCGAGCGGATCGCGTCCAGCTCGGGCAGCCACCCGGAGACCGGCGCCCTGCAGGTGCGCACCAACGACTCCAACAACTACATCGTCGGGCAGATCTCCCGCAGTGTGTTCTCGCAGGTCAGGGCGGCCACCTCGGCCGGCGCCTCGCGCGGCTTCTACGACCGGATCTTCGTGTCGTTCGCCGATCTGCACGACAAGACGCAGCAGGCCGCGAAGGGCGCGTCCGACGTGGCCGGCGGCGCGGGCAGCGCCGAGCAGGGCTCGAAGGAGCTCGGCTCCGGCATCCGCAAGGCCGAGCAGGGCGCGGGCCGGCTCGCCGCGGGCCTCAAGGACGCCAGGAAGGGCAGCGGCGACCTGGCCACCGGTCTCACCACGCTCGACTCCGGCGCGGGCCAGGTCGCGTCCGGCACCCAGCGGCTCGTGGACGCGGTGAACGGCGCCTCCGACAAGATCGCGTTCGTGAAGGCCCACACCCGGGAGATCGGCGAGGTCTCCCGGGTCGTCGCCGACGGATCGCAGGCGATCAAGGACCATCTGGACACGATCGCCGCGCTGGCACCGGACGCCGCCAAGGCGTCCAGGACCGCCGCCGACCTCGTACGGCAGCAGTACACGAAGCAGTGCGCCGCAACCCCCGCCACCGGAGACTGCGTCGCGCTGAAGCGCGCCGCGGACAAGGCGGCCGAGGCCGCGACACTGGCCGAGCGGCTCAACGCGCAGGTCAGCGGCCCGGCGTCGTTCGACCAGCTCGCCACCGACCTGGGCAAGCTGCACGACTACGCCCAGGAACTGGCCGCCGCCGCGCCGCACCTGTCCTCGGACATCAACGGCGCAGTGAAGGACATCAACCGGCTCAACACCGGGGCCCACCAGGTCGCCTCGGGCGCCCACACGGCGGCCGGCGGCGCCCGCACCCTCGACAAGGGCATCGGCACCCTCTCCCAGGGCGCCGACACCCTCAGCGGCGGCATGTACCAGCTCGCCACCGGCAGCAACCGCCTCACCACCGGTCTGACGCAGCTCTCCACCGGCAGCGGGCAGCTCGCCACCGGTCTGCACGAGGGCGTCGACAAGATCCCGGACTACGACGCCCAGGAGCGCGACGCGCGCACCGCGGTGATGGCCGACCCCGTACAGCTCGCCTCGCAGTCCCTGCACCAGGCGTCCAACTACGGCGAGGGGCTCGCCCCGTACTTCATCCCGCTCTCTCTGTGGGTCGGCGCGATGGTCGGCTACATGCTCTTCCAGCCGATGAACCGCCGGGCGCTCGCCGCCGGGGCCGCGTCCTGGCGGATAGCGCTGGCTGGCTGGCTGCCGGTGGCCGCGGTCGGGGTGGCGCAGGTGCTGGCGCTGATGTCGGTGCTGCACTGGGTGGTCGGGCTGCAGATGGCCCGCGCCGCCGGCACGATCGGCTTCCTGCTGCTGGCCGCGGGCTGCTTCGCCGCCATCATCCAGTTCCTGGGCGCCCGGTTCGGCCCGGCCGGACGGGTGCTCACCCTGGCGATGCTGATGCTGCAGCTGACCTCGGCGGGCGGCACCTATCCGGTGCAGACCAGCCCCGGCTTCTTCGGTGCCATCCACCCGTTCCTGCCCATGAGCTACGTCGTCGAGGGGCTCCGCCACCTGATCACCGGCGGCGACCTCTGGCCGGTCTGGCGGGCCTGCCTGGTGCTCCTCGCCTTCACCGGCGCCGCACTGGCGCTCACCACCCTGACCGCCCGCGCCAAGCAGGTGTGGACCGTGGACCGGCTGCACCCGGAGCTGACCCTGTGAGCCGGGGCCGTCCCGGGCAGGGACAATCGACGCCATGACCACCGCACGTCGTCAGGCCACGCGGCAGAAGCTCTACGAGGCCGCCGTCACACTCATCGCCGAGCAGGGCTTCTCCGCCACCACGGTGGAGGAGATCGCCGAGCGGGCCGGCGTCGCCAAGGGCACCGTCTACTACAACTTCGCCAGCAAGAACGAATTGTTCGAGCAGCTGCTCCAGCACGGCGTCGGGCTGCTCACCGTCTCGCTGCGGGACGCCGCCGACGAGGTGGCGGCGCGCGGCGGCACCCGGGTCGACGCGCTGGACGCGCAGATCCGGGCCGGGCTGGCGTTCATCGCCCGCTACCCGTCCTTCACACAGCTGTACGTCGCCGAGCTGTGGCGGACCAACCGCGCCTGGCAGGACACGCTGATGCTGGTCCGCCAGGAGGCGGTCGCGGTGGTGGAGAAGGTGCTGCGCGAGGCGGTGGACAACGGGGAGCTCAGCGACGAGATCGACGTACCGCTCACCGCGTCAGCGCTCTTCGGGATGGTGCTGGTCGCCGCCCTGGACTGGCAGGCGTTCCAGTCGCACCGCAGTATCGACGACGTGCACTCCGCCCTGTCCCGGCTGCTGCAGGGCCGGGTCAGCGGCGACTCACGGCGGACCTGACGGTACGAGATGGTTGAGCGGACATGAGTGAGCGCTGTTCTGGCACGTCCCGATCCCCCTTCGGACCGTGCCAGAACAGCGCTACCCGTGCACCCCCGTTGCGTCCGGGCCGCCCCTGCTCCGCCGCCCCGTGTCGGCGGTACCGGCACCGCGCCCGTCCGTGCCCCTACCTTCCCCCGAACGGGGGCCGCGGCCCATCCGCGCTCCTACTCAAGTCTTCGTCTAGGTACCAGTACTCATAACTGCGTGGTTTCGCCTCCGCTCCCTGTGGACGGTTCGCTACGATCCGGACCATGTCGGTACTTCCGCTCGTGTTCACCAGCGGCTGGGCGAGCGGGATCAACGCCTACGCCGTGGTGTTCCTGCTCGGCCTGATGGGCGCGACCGGGGTCACCGACGAGGTACCCGCGTCCCTGGAGCGGCCCGATGTGCTGATCGTCGCCGGGGTGCTGTTCCTGTGCGAGGCCGTCGCCGACAAGATCCCGTTCGTGGACTCGGCGTGGGACGTGGTGCACACCGTCATCCGCCCGGTCGCCGGAGCGGTGGTCGCGGCGCTGCTCGCCGGGCAGAACGGTTCGCTGCCGGAGCTGGCCGCCGCCGCGATCGGCGGCTCGACGGCGCTCGCCAGCCACCTCGTCAAGGCCGGTACGCGGATAGCGGTCAACACCTCGCCCGAACCGGCCAGCAACATCGTCCTCAGCCTCGCCGAGGACCTCGGTGTCTCCGCGATCATCGTCTTCGCGCTCTTCCATCCGCTCGCCGCCGCGATCATCGCGGGCACGATACTGGTGCTCGGCATCATCACGGTCGTCTTCCTGTTCTCCCGGATCCGCCGCTTCCTGCGCCGCTGGAAGGCCCGGCGCGCGGAGAAGCGGCTGGTCGCGCCGACCTGAGACGACCTGCCGGACGGCGCTGTCGGTGCCGCCCGATACAGTCCCTGACATGGCACGGATCGCGGTAATCGGCGCGGGTATGGGCGCAATGGCGACGGCGGCCCGGCTGGCCGTCGGCGGCCACCGGGTGGCGGTCTACGAGCGCTCGGCGACGTACGGCGGAGCCGTCGGAAGGTTCGCCCGGGACGGCTTCACCTTCGACACCGGCCCTGGTCTGCTCCAACTGCCCGCCGTCTACCGCGATCTGTTCGTCAAGACCGGCAAGGAACCGCTGGAGAGCCGCGTCGGCCTGGCGCAGGTCGATCCGGCGAGCCGGCATCTCTTCCCGGACGGCACGGCCGTGTCGCTGCCGAACGCCACCCGCGCGGGCGTCATCAGCGCGCTGGACGGCGCGTTCGGTGCGGGCGCCGGTGAGCGCTGGAGTGAGGTGACCGGCCGGGCCCGCGAGGTCTGGGAGGCCACCCGCCGCCCGCTCCTGGAGGACGCCCTGGCGGCCGACACCACCCCGCTGGGCCGCGACCCCTACCCCGCCGTGCGGCGCGGGCTGTTCCGCCGCGGCGCCCCGTCCCTCGCCTCCGTCGCCGAACGCGAGCTGGCCGACCCCAGGGCGGCCGCCCTGCTGACGAGTTACGCCCTCGCGTACGGCTTCGACCCGCGCACCGTCCCGGCGAGCGCCACCGTGCTGCCGTACATGGAGCAGACCTTCGGCGCCTGGTACGTGAGCGGCGGTATGCGGGCCCTCGCCGACGCGGTGTACGAGCGGTGCCTGGCGCGCAAGGTCGAGTTCCACTTCGGCGCCGAGGTCCTCGGGGTCAGGACCGCGGAGGACGGCCGGGCCTGCGGTCTCGACCTCGCCGACGGGCGGCGGATCGACGCGGACACGGTGGTCGCGGGAGCCCCGCTGCCCGCTCCCGGGGAGCCCCACGCCGCAGGAGGCATGCCCGGCAGGTTCGTGGTGTGCCTGGCGCTGCGGGGTCCCCGACCGGCGGGCACCGCACACCGCACCGTGGTGCACGCGGCGGACGGCCGCGCGGAGTGGGAGTCCGTCTTCTCCGGCGCCGGGCCCTGTGACTCCCCGACCGTGACGGTGCTGCGTCCCGACGACCCGTCGACGGTCCCCGACGCGTCGCACGAGGCGGTGACCCTCCAGGTCACCGTGGCGACGACGGCCGGCGGGGCGGACTGGGCGGCGCCCGGCGCCGCCGCGGGCTTCGCCGAGCGGGTCGTGAAGGCCGCAGAGGCGGCCGTTCCGGGTCTGCGCGAGCGGGAGTTGTGGCGTGAGGTGCGCACCCCCGCCGACACCGAACGGGAGACCGGCGCCCCGGGCGGCGCGGTGCCCGGCCCCGCCCTGGCGGGCGCGGGCGGTCTGCATCTCCACCCGGCCAACCGCTCCGCCGTCCCCGGGCTGTACTCCGTGGGCGGCTGGTCGCACCCCGGCGGCGGCCTGGCGCACGCCGGCATGTCGGGCGCGATCGTCGCGGACCTGATCGCGGGCGGCCCGGGCGGCAGCCGCTAGGGCCATCCGCCCAGGACCGGTCAGGACCGAGCAGCGGTCCCAGGGCGTGTTGCGAAAGTCCCGCCTGGCCCACGACGCCTGGCACGCGCCCTAGTAGCGGTAGGGGTCGTACGGATCCGCGTACTGCGACTGCTCGTACTGCGGTTGCTGGGGCTGCTGCGGGATGTACGCCTGCTGCTGCGGCTCGTTGAACTGCGGCTCGGTGGACTGCTGCTGCGGGACCCAGACACCGCCGGGCGGCGTGTCGTAGCCGAACTCGTGGTCGTACTGCGGGGTGTACTGCTGCTGGCCCGGGTCCTGGTACGGAGCCGCGTAGGCGGGGTCGTAGTCCTGCTGACCGCCCCAGGCGTACGCGTCCGCCGCCGCGGGCTGCGGCTGCTGCTCGCCGCCACCGCCCCAGCCCTCGTAGCCCTGGGCGCCGTAGCCCTCGTAGCCACCGCTGGTGTACGGGTCGGGGGTGTAGGACGACTGGCCGTCGTAGATCCCGTACTCGCCGGTGTCGTCGAGCACCGGCATCGCCTGGTAGACCGTCGCCAGTTCGGGTCCCTCGGACACCTCCTCGATGGGGCTGACCTCGAGGACGGGCTCGCCCGCCCCGGCGCCCGCACCGCGGGTGCCCTTGCGGCGGCGGCTGGAGCCGGGGCTGCCGCCGAGCGCCCAGCCGGTGGAGAAGCCCTGCCGGTAGGACATCGTCACGAACGTCTGGCCGGTGCCGAACGCGATGGCGCCGACCGCGATGACGATGGCGTTGCGGAGCGAGACACCCCCGACGACTCCCAGGAATCCCGCGAAGGCGAGCAGCCGCCAGCGCAGCCGCGCCTTGTACTGCAGCAGCACCTCACCGAGCAGCCACAGCGCGACCACGCCGAACGCGATGTAGAGCAGCGTGTAGCCCATGTCCGCACTTCCTCACCTTACGAGCGGTCACGACCTCTGGTGCAGACCGAGATTCTCGTAGATTTCCAGCGACGCCGTGGAGTGGTTAAGAGTAATGAAGTGGAGTCCGGGGATGTCCTCGGCCATCAGGCGCCGGCACATCTCGGTCGTGAACTCGATGCCGATCGCCCGCACCGCCGCCGGATCGTCCTTCACCGCGAGGATACGGTCCGCCAGCTCCGGCGGGAAAGGCGCGTTGCCGAGCTGAGCGAAGCGCTCGATCTGTCGCACGTTGGTGACCGGCATGACCTCGGGAATGATCGGGGTCGTGCAGCCGGCGGCGGCCACCCGGTCACGCAGCCGGAAGTAGTCGTCCGCGTCGAAGAACATCTGGGTGATCGCGAAGTCGGCCCCGGCGCGGCACTTGTCGACGAAGTTCCGGGTGTCGGACTCCCAGTCGCTGGAGCGCGGGTGCATCTCGGTGAATGCCGCGACGCCGACGCAGAAGTCGCCGGACTCCTTGATGAGCCGGACCAGGTCGGCGGCGTACAGCAGGCCCTGGGGGTGCTTGACCCACTCGCCGAGCGGGTCGCCGGGCGGGTCGCCGCGCACCGCGAGGATGTTCCGGATCCCGGCGTCGGCGTACTGCCCGATGATGTTGCGCAGCTCGGCGATCGAGTGGTTGACCGCCGTCAGGTGCGCGACCGGGGTCAGGGTGGTGTCGGAGACGATCCGGTCGGTGGCGCGGACGGTGCCCTCACGGGACGATCCGCCGGCTCCGTAGGTCACGGACACGAAGGTCGGCCCTACCGCCTCGATGCGGCGGATGGCGTTCCAGAGCGTCCGCTCGCCCTTCTCGGTCTTCGGCGCGGCGAACTCGAACGAATACGACCGCTCGCCGGACGCGAGAAGTTCACGAATGGTGACCGCGTGATCGGTCCGGGTGGAAGCTGTCCCAAGGGCCATACCCGAAGGGTATCCGCGCCTCGCGACCGCCCGTAACCAGGACGGGCGATTTATCCGCTTGCGCCCCACCCTCGTCCATCCTTTGGACACGCGCTGGTGACGCGCGGGGTACGGAGTGGACGCCTGTCGGACACCCGGTGGCCGATCACGATCGGTCAGAGCGTGACCGGGCCGTGGCGGGGCGCATCAGGGGGAGGGGTCAGCCGTCGTACGAGGTGACGATCTTCGCCAGTGCGGCCGCCGCGGCGGCCGGGTCGTCGGCCTCGGTGATCGCCCGGACGACGACGATCCGCCGGGCCCCGGCCTCCAGCACCTGCTCGACGTTGGCCAGGTCGATCCCGCCGATCGCGAACCAGGGCCGGTCGGTCTCCAGCGAGGCCGCGTACCGCACCAGGTCCAGGCCCGGCGCGTGCCGGCCGGGCTTGGTCGGGGTGGGCCAGACCGGTCCGGTGCAGAAGTAGTCCGCACCGGGCTCCGCGGCGGCCGCCGCGGCCTCGGACTCCGCGTGGCAGGACCGTCCGATGACCACGTCCTCGCCCAGGATCGCGCGAGCGGCGGGTACCGGCAGGTCGCCCTGCCCCAGGTGCAGCACGTCCGCGCCCGACGCGTGCGCGACATCCGCCCGGTCGTTCACCGCGAGCAGTTTTCCGTGCCGGCGGCACGCGTCGGCCAGGACCGCGAGCGCGTCCAGCTCGTCGCGGGCCTCGATCCCCTTGGCGCGCAGCTGGATGACGTCGACGTCCGAGCCGAGCACCGCGTCCGCGAACTCGGCCAGGTCGCCCCGCCCGGTCCTGGCGTCGGTGCACAGATACAGCCGGGCGTCGGCGAACCGCTCACGGACGGTGTTCGGCGTGGTCATGGTGCGCTCCCCCTCGGTGCTGCGGGTCCTGACTGCGTTACGGGCCTGCGGGCAGGCGGCTGAGGGGATCTAGAAGGCGAGCGCCTGGGCGCGGCGCTTCACCTCGGTCCCGCGGTTCTCCTTCAGTGCCTGGATGGGCGTGCCGGGCAGCGTCGGGTCCGCGGTGAACAGCCACTCCAGCACCTCTTCGTCGCTGAAGCCGTTGTCCTTGAGGACCGTCAGCAGGCCGGGCAGCCCCTTGACGATGCTTCCCTCGCCGATGAAGTCGGCGGGGACCATCAGGACCCGGTTCTCACCGCGGCGGATCGCCAGGAACAGCTTCTCCTTGATCATCGGGCGGACCCGGGTGATGGGCACACCCAGTCGCTCGGCGACCTCGGGGAGGTTCAGCCAGGAAGGTACGAGGGCATCAATCGTTGCGTCGATCTCGGTCACGGGACAAGCGTGCCATCCCTGACGGGCACCCGCGTACCGGTTCGCCGCCGCCGGGCCTGACGGTTTGACCACAATTGACGCGCAGGCCCGGTTTTGGCCTCAGACGCCCGCGGGGCTGTTGCCGGGGGTGGCCTGTACCGCGGTCTTGAGCGGGACCGCGGGGTCGGTGACGAGGCCCGGGTCGAGATGGGCGCCGCGTTCGATGAGCTTGCGGCCCTGAGCCAGGTCGCGCGGGCGGCCGACCGCGAGCAGCGCCGCGAGCACGCCGTCCCGCAGCCAGCAGACGGACCAGGCGGGCCCGGTCAGGTCGCCGCGCAGCAGCATCGTGTCGGTGGCGGAGTGGTGCCCCGCGTACTGCACGAAACGGCCGAACTGCTCGGACCAGAAGTACGGGACCGGGTCGTAGACCTCGTCGCCGCCCAGCACATTGGCGGCGGCGGCGCGCGGCCCCTGGACCGCGTTGTCCCAGTGGTGGACGAGCAGCCGCTCGCCGAAGCGCGCGGACGGGAAGGACGCGCAGTCCCCCACCGCGAAGACATCGGCGACGGAGGTCCGCAGCCGGTCGTCGGCCAGCACGGAGCGGTCCGGTCCCAGCTCGACGCCGGAGCCCGCCAGCCAGCCGGTGGCCGGCCGGGCGCCGATGCCGACGACGACGGCCCCGGCCCGCAGCCGCCTCCCGTCGGCGAGCAGCACCGCGCCGGGCTCGACGGCCGCTACCGCGGTCCCGGTGATCAGTTCGGCGCCCGCGTCCGCGTACCAGCCGCGCATGTGGTCGGTGACGGAGCCCGGCAGGACTCCGGCCAGCGGCCGGTCGGCCGCCTCGACGACGGTCACCGCGCAGCCCGCCTGGCGGGCCGCCGTGGCGAACTCCGCGCCGATCCAGCCCGCCCCGACCACGACGACGTCGCGCTTCTCGTCGAGCACCGGCCGCAGCTCGGCGGCGTCGTCCAGGGTGCGCAGCATGAAGACGCCCGGGATGCCCTCGCTGCCGGGCAGTGCCACCGGGTGGGCGCCGGTGGCGAGCACCAGCCGGTCGTACCGGACCAGGCCCTCTTCGGTGGCCACGTGCCGTTCCGCGGCGCTCAGCGCGCTCACGTGCCGGCCGAGCAGCAACTCGACGCCGAGGCCGTTGAAGTCCACGTCGAAGGGCGAGCCCTCGGCCGTGCCGAGGAGTACGGACTTGGACAGCGGCGGGCGGTCGTACGGTGCGTGCGGCTCGGCGCCGATCAGCGTGATGTCGCCGCGCCACCCCTGTTCCCGCAACGACACAGCGGTCTGCACTCCGGCCATCCCGGCCCCGACGATCACTGCGCGCTCGGCGCTTGGCTGGCTCACACGATCACCGTAACGCCCCATTGATTACCGGCAGGCCACCAGTGCGAAATCCGATCCCCCTGTCTCCGCACTCCCCTCCCGCCCGAACGGTGCTCCCTTACCGCCGTTCGGGCCCGCGTACTAGGGTGGCGGGGCTAACGCACTCGCGGGAGTCCGGACGTACCGGGCTGAGAGGGCGGCTGACCGGCCGCCGACCGTACGAACCTGATCCGGGTCATGCCGGCGAAGGGAGGAGCGGGACACTCATGCATCCATCTCGCCACCGCTACGACGTACTGGTCGTGGGCGGCGGAATCATCGGACTCGTCACGGCCTGGCGCGCCGCGCAGCGCGGGCTGCGCACCGCGGTCGCCGACCCGGCGCCGGGCGGCGGTGCCGCGCATGTCGCGGCCGGCATGCTGGCCGCCGTCACCGAGCTGCAGTACGGCGAGCAGACGCTGCTCGACCTCAACCTCGCGTCGGCCCGCCGCTATCCGTCCTTCGCCGCCGAGCTGGAGGACGCCACCGGGCTGGGCCTCGGCTACCGGCGGTGCGGCACGCTCGCCGTCGCCCTGGACGCCGACGACCGCGCCGACCTGCGCGAACTGCACGCCTTCCAGACGTCGCTGGGCCTGCAGTCCGAGTGGCTGTCCGGCCGGGAGTGCCGCCGGCTGGAGCCGATGCTGGCGCCCGGTGTGCGAGGCGGACTGCGTGTCGACGGCGACCACCAGGTCGATCCGCGCCGGCTGGCCGCCGCGCTGCTGCGCGCGGCCGAACTCGCGGGCGTGGCACTGCACCGGAGTTCGGTGGCCCGGATCGAGACCGTCCGGGACCACGCCACCGGCGCGGTGCTGGACGACGGCACCGTGCTCGCCGCCGAGCAGACCGTGCTCGCGGCGGGCAGCCGCAGCGGCGGTCTGCCGGGCATCCCCGAGCACGCCCTGCCGCCGGTCCGCCCGGTCAAGGGGCAGATCCTGCGGCTGCGCATCCCACCGGGCTACGCGCCGTTCCTCTCCCGCACGGTGCGGGCCGTGGTGCGCGGCGGCCAGGTGTATCTCGTGCCGCGCGAGAACGGCGAGCTCGTCGTGGGCGCGACCAGCGAGGAACTCGGCTGGGACACCACGGTCACCGCGGGCGGCGTCTACGAACTGCTGCGCGACGCCCACGAACTGGTGCCGGGGCTCACCGAACTGCCGCTGGTGGAGACCCTCGCGGGCCTGCGCCCCGGCTCCCCCGACAACGCCCCGCTGCTCGGCCGCAGCGCGCTGCCCGGTCTGCTGCTGGCCACCGGCCACCACCGCAACGGTGTGCTGCTGACCCCGGTGACCGGCGACATCATGGCCGAGCTGCTCACGACGGGCTCGGTGCCGGAGTCGGCCCGGCCCTTCTCCCCCGCACGCTTCACGCTTCAGGAGCAGCCCGCATGACCGTCTCCGTCAACGGTGAGGCCCGCGAGATCACCGAGGGCCTGACCCTCGACCGGCTCGTCGCCTCCCTGACCGCCGCCCCCTCGGGCGTCGCCGCCGCTCTCAACGAGACCGTCGTCCCCCGCAGCCGCTGGACCACCACCGCACTCGCCGACGGCGACCGCGTCGAGGTCCTCACCGCCGTCCAGGGAGGCTGATCCCGTGCCGCACCCCCCGCACACGGCCGGTGCCGCCGACGACACCCTGCGCATCGCCGGCGTCCCCTTCACCTCCCGGCTGATCATGGGCACCGGTGGTGCGCCCAGCCTGGAGATCCTCGAACAGGCGCTGCTCGCCTCCGGTACCGAACTCACCACGGTGGCGATGCGCCGCCTCGACCCGGCGACGAAGGGCTCCGTGCTCTCCGTGCTGGGCCGGCACGGCATCCGGGTCCTGCCGAACACAGCCGGCTGCTTCACCGCCGGCGAGGCCGTCCTCACCGCGCGGCTGGCCCGCGAGGCGCTGGGCACCGACTGGGTCAAGCTCGAGGTCATCGCCGACGAGCGCACCCTGCTGCCCGACACCGTCGAGCTGCTGGACGCCGCCGAGACGCTGGTCGACGACGGATTCACCGTCCTGCCCTACACCAACGACGATCCGGTGCTCGCCCGCAAGCTGGAGGACGTCGGCTGCGCGGCGATCATGCCGCTGGGGTCGCCGATCGGCTCCGGGCTCGGGATCCGCAATCCGCACAACTTCCAGCTGATCACCGAGCGGGCGGGCGTCCCGGTCATCCTCGACGCCGGGGCCGGCACCGCGTCCGACGCGGCGTTCGCCATGGAGCTGGGGTGCGCCGCCGTCATGCTGGCGTCGGCCGTGACCCGCGCCCAGCAGCCGGTTCTCATGGCGGAGGCCATGCGGCACGGGGTGGCGGCGGGGCGGCTCGCGTTCCGGGCCGGACGCATCCCCCGCCGGCAGTACGCCGCCGCGTCGTCCCCCGTCGAGGGCGTCGCCGCGTTCGATCCGGAGCGGCCCGCCTTCAGCGGGACCTGATCCACGACCCGCTCCGGGCGGCGGATCCGGGCCCCGGTCCGGGATCCGATCCGCCGCCTGGAGCGCTCCCACCGGGGCGGACGGTCACGGTTGCGTCCCGGATCGCTACGGGCGGGACACAGTACGGCCGCGTTCGGCGAGACGGGTCGGCGGCGGCTCGTAGACTTCCGTGTCGTGGATACGACCCTGCAGGATCCCCTCGTCGGGCAGACGCTCGATGGCCGCTACCGGGTCGAGGCGCGCATCGCCGTCGGCGGTATGGCCACGGTCTACCGGGCTGTGGACACCCGCCTCGACCGGGTGCTCGCGCTGAAGGTGATGCACCCCGGGCTGGCGGCCGACGCCGGTTTCGTCGACCGCTTCATCCGCGAGGCGAAGGCGGTGGCCCGGCTCGCGCACCCGAATGTCGTCGGCGTGTACGACCAGGGCACGGACGGCACGTTCGTGTACCTGGCCATGGAGTACATCGCGGGCTGCACGCTGCGCGACGTGCTGCGCGAGCGCGGCGCCCTGCAGCCACGGGCCGCGCTGGACATCCTGGAGCCGGTGCTGGCCGCGCTCGGCGCCGCGCACCGGGCCGGGCTCATCCACCGGGACGTGAAGCCGGAGAACGTCCTGATCGGCGACGACGGCCGGGTGAAGGTCGTGGACTTCGGCCTGGTCCGGGCGGTCGACACCAACACCAGCGTGACGACCGGCTCGGTGCTGGGCACGGTCTCGTACCTCGCCCCGGAGCAGATCGAGCACGGCACCATAGACCAGCGCACGGACGTGTACGCCTGCGGCGTGCTGCTGTACGAGATGCTGACCGGCGGGAAGCCGCACACCGGCGGTACGCCGATGCAGGTGATCTTCCACGTGCTGAACGAGGACATCGTCGCGCCGTCCGAGGCCGTCCCCGGGCTGGCGCCCGTGCTGGACGCGCTGGTCGGCCGGGCCGCCGCGCGTGACCCGCAGCTGCGGCCCGCCGACGCCGTGGAGCTGCTCGCACAGCTGCACACCACCCGTCAGGCGCTGAGCCAGGAGCAGCTGGACCTGGTGCCGCCGCGGGCGGTGCCGGACGCTCAGGAGCCGCAGGACGCCGTTCCGGGCACCGGCTGGCTGAAGGACTCCCAGGGCGCGCCGGGCGACGAGGAGCAGACCAGCGTCATCTCCCGGCCGGTCCTGCCGGCCGAGGAGGAGCTCAACCGCACGAGCGTTCTCCAGCTTCCGCCGCCGCTGCCGCCGGTTCCGGCCGGCCCGCCGGGACCGTCGGGGCCCGCGGGGCACCGTACCGCCCGGCGCGGCCCGCGGCGCGGTGTGCTCGCGGTGATCGTGGCGGCGCTGCTGATCCTCGGGGTCGGCGCCGGCGTCTGGTACATCAGCGACGGCCAGTTCACCAAGGTCCCGGCCGTTCTCGCGCTGTCGCAGGCGGACGCGCAGCAGAAGCTCGACCACGCGGGGCTGCACACCAAGGTCACCACCGGCTTCAGCCTCACCGTTCCCCGCGGCCAGGTGATCTCCACCGATCCCGGACCGGGCCGGCGCGTCCGCAGCAACGCCGAGGTCACGCTGGCCGTCTCCAAGGGGCCGCAGGAGGTCCACGTACCCGATGTCACGGGCAAGACGCTGGCCGTGGCGCAGGAGCAGATCAAGGGCGCGGCGCTGACGCCGGGCACGGTGACGCAGGAGTTCACGGAGGACGTACCCAAGGGCGCCGTGATCTCCACGGACCCGCCGGCCGGTACGAAGCGCTCGCCGGACGCCGTCGTGTCGATCGTCGTCAGCAAGGGCGCCCCGGTGGATGTCCCCGACGTGGTCGGGGATTCGGTCGCCGACGCCCAGCAGGCGCTGCAGGACGCCGGGCTGAACGTCGTGCTCGCCCCGGACAAGGTCTTCTCGGACGTGGCCGACAAGGACAAGGTGGCCCTCCAGACGCCGGGCAAGGGCACCCAGGCCGGCGCGGGCGACACCGTCACGATCACGATCTCCAAGGGACAGCAGCTCTTCGACGTGCCGGATGTGAAGGGCAGGAGCGCGGGCGACGCGAAGCAGATCCTCAAGAACGCCGGCTTCGACATCCGGGTGATGCACGCGTTCTTCGGCGACACCGTGTTCAGCCAGTCGCCGGAGGGGGGCCAGCAGGCGCCCAGGGGCGCCACGATCACCGTGTGGGTCCGGTGAACCGCAATCCCGTCGGCGGCCATGTGCAGGTGGCCGGCGGCCTCGCGACCGTCGGGCTGGCCAACGCCGAGCGGCTGACGGCCGAGGCCGTCCAGGTCTTCGTGGCCAACCCGCGCGGCTGGGCCACCCCGCCCGGCGATCCGCGGCAGGACGAGCTGTTCCGCGCGGGCCGCGCCGCCGGGTCGGTGCCCGCGTACGTCCACGCCCCGTATCTGATCAACTTCGGCTCGGACACCCCGGCGACGGTCGAGAAGTCGGTGGAATCACTGCGCCACTCGCTGCGCCGGGGCCGGGAGATCGGCGCGCTGGGCGTGGTGGTGCACACTGGGTCCGCGACGGGCGGGCGGCCCCGCTCGACCGCCCTGGCACAGGTGCGGGAGCACATGCTGCCGCTGCTCGACGAGCTCACCCACGACGACGACCCATGGCTGCTGCTGGAGCCGACCGCGGGCCAGGGCGCTTCGCTCTGCTCGCTGATCGAGGACCTGGGCCCGTACGCCGACGCCCTCGACCGGCATCCGAAGCTCGGGGTCTGCCTGGACACCTGCCACGCCTTCGCGGCCGGGCACGACATGGCGGCGCCCGGCGGGATGAAGCTGCTGCTCGACGAGCTGGTGGACACCGTCGGCGAGGGCCGGCTGAAGTTGATCCACGCCAATGACTCCAAGGACGTGAGCGGCGCCCACAAGGACCGGCACGAGAACATCGGGGCCGGCCACATCGGTGCCGAGCCGTTCCGCGAGCTGTTCCGCCACCCGGCCACCGCCGGGGTTCCGCTGATCATCGAGACACCGGGCGGGCCCGAGGGCCATGCCGCGGACGTGGCGCTCCTGAAGGCGCTGAGGGACGGTCCGCAGGACGGATAACCCCTTACGGGAATACCCCCTGGGGGTATACGGTTGGCTGCAGAGCAACCAACCGGCGATTCCTGATGGGGGTGGAACGTCATGCAGCACGACCACACGACGCACCAAGAACACACGCACCACGAACCACAGACCGGCCACGAAGGGCATGCCGCCCACGGCTCCGCGTCCTGGCGCATGGCGGCGACGGCGACCCTGCACTGCCTCACCGGCTGCGCCATCGGCGAGGTCCTCGGCATGCTGATCGGCACCGCGCTCGGCTGGCACAACGTTCCGACGATGATCCTGGCCATCGTGCTGGCCTTCGCCTTCGGCTACGCGCTCACCATGCGCGGGGTCCTGCGCGCCGGACTCGACCTGCGCGCCGCGTTCCGGGTCGCGCTCGCCGCCGACACCGTCTCCATCATCTTCATGGAGCTCGCCGACAACGGGACGATCATCGTCTTTCCCGGCGCCATGGACGCGACCCTGTCGGACGCACTCTTCTGGGTGAGCCTGGCGCTGTCGTTCGTCGTCGCGTTCCTCGTGACCACACCGGTCAACAAGTGGCTGATAGGCCGCGGCAAGGGCCACGCGGTCGTCCACCAGTACCACTGATCAGGCGGTCAGAGCTCCGGGCCGTCCCCGGGCTCCTCCTGGTAGGAGTAGCGCTGCTCCGACCAGGGGCTGCCGACGTTGTGATAGCCGCGCTCCTCCCAGAAGCCGCGGCGGTCGGCGGTCATGTACTCCACGCCCCTGACCCATTTGGGCCCCTTCCAGGCGTAGAGGTGCGGGACCACCAGCCGGGCCGGGAAACCGTGCTCCGCGGTCAGCGGTTCGCCGCCCTTGTGGGTGGCGAATATCGACTTGTCGTCGGAGAAGTCCTCGATCCGGAGATTCGAGCTGAAGCCGTACTCCGCCCACACCATCACGTGCGTGACGCTGGGGGCCGGGGGCGCGAGCCGCAGTACCGTCGCGGCGGAGACCCCGCCCCACTCCATGCCGACCATGCTGAACTTCGTCACGCAGTGGAAGTCGGCCTTCACGATCGAGTACGGCAGCGCCGAGAACTCCTCGTGGTTCCAGCAGTGTTTGTCCCCGTCGGCCGTGTTCCCGAAGACCCGGAACTCCCACCGGTCCGGCTTGAAGCGCGGCACGGGACCGTAGTGGGTGACCGGCCAGCCCCGCTGTAGCCGCTGCCCCGGGGGAAGCTCACCCGCACGGCTTTCGGACTGACCCATGACTCCATGGTGACAGACCGGACCCAGTGCTTCTGACCGGGCTGGGCCCGATTCGGGACCGCCGGTCCCCACCGGATGTAAGCGTGCACTTACTGGATCAGCCGTGCCCGCAGTGCAAAGATGCGGCCATCTTGTCGATTCCCTTTGGAAGGACGGCGTTGCCATGCAGGGCGACCCCGAGGTCATCGAGTTCCTCAACGAACAGCTGACCGCAGAGCTGACCGCGATCAACCAGTACTTCCTGCACGCGAAGATGCAGGAGAACTTCGGTTGGACGAAGCTCGCGAAATACACCCGCTCGGAATCCATCGACGAGATGAAGCACGCGGAACTGCTGACCGACCGCATCCTCTTCCTCGACGGCCTGCCGAACTACCAGCGGCTGTTCCATGTACGGGTGGGCCAGACGGTCACCGAGATGTTCCAGGCCGACCGCCAGGTCGAGGTCGAGGCCATCGACCGCCTCAAGCGCGGCGTCGAGGTCATGCGGACCAAGGGCGACATCACCTCGGCGAACATCTTCGAGTCGATCCTCGCCGACGAGGAGCACCACATCGACTACCTCGACACCCAGCTCGAACTGGTGGAGAAGCTGGGCGAGCCGCTCTACATCGCGCAGCTCATCGAACAACCGGAGAGCTGACGCCGGTCCCGCGCAGCGGACAGCTCAGGCCGCTTCGGCCATCGGCTCTTCCGTGGCGGCCAGCTGCGCAGCGGCCGGCCGGGCCACCGGCGTCGACGTTCGGCCGAGCAGCGCCTGGATGCGCTTGACGCACGACCCGCAGTCGGTGCCGGCCTTGCAGGCCGAGGCGAGTTTGCGGGGGCTGCAGGCGCCGGAATCCGCGTGCTGCTTGACCTGCTGCTCGGTGATGCCGAAGCAAGAGCACACGTACACGCGGTTCACCCCTCTCGGGCGCCTGGGCTGAGGTTACCCTTACCTTACCCGGCACGTCCGTCGGTGAAAAGCGGCAAGGGGCGCGGATCTGTGTGATCCGCGCCCCTTGTGCCGTCTTCCGGCTGTCCGCCAGGACTACTGGCCCCGGTACATCTCCGCGACCAGGAACGCCAGGTCCAGCGACTGGCTGCGGTTGAGCCGCGGGTCGCAGGCCGTCTCGTACCGCTGGTGCAGGTCGTCGACGAAGATCTCGTCGCCGCCGCCCACGCACTCGGTCACATCGTCGCCGGTCAGCTCGACGTGGATGCCGCCCGGGTGGGTGCCGAGGCCCTTGTGGACCTCGAAGAAGCCCTTGACCTCGTCGAGCACGTCGTCGAAGCGCCGCGTCTTGTGGCCGGACGCCGCCTCGTAGGTGTTGCCGTGCATCGGGTCGGTCACCCACGCCACCTGCGCGCCCGAGGCCGTGACCTTCTCGACCAGCGTCGGGAGCTTGTCGCGGACCTTGTCCGCGCCCATGCGGACGATGAACGTCAGCCGGCCCGGCTCACGCTCCGGGTCCAGCCGGTCGATGTACGTCAGCGCCTCTTCCGGCGTCGTCGTCGGGCCGAGCTTGATGCCGATCGGGTTCCGGATCTTCGAGGCGAACTCGATGTGCGCCCCGTCGAGCTGCCGGGTGCGCTCGCCGATCCACACCATGTGGCCCGACGTGTCGTACAGCGAGCCGGTCCGCGAGTCGACGCGGGTCAGCGACGACTCGTAGTCCAGCAGCAGCGCCTCGTGCGACGCGTAGAACTCCACGGTCCGGAACTCGGCGGGGTCGGTCCCGCACGCCGCCATGAAGTTCAGCGCGTTGTCGATCTCGCGGGCCAGCGCCTCGTAGCGCTGTCCGGACGGCGAGGACTTCACGAAGTCCTGGTTCCAGGCGTGCACCTGGCGCAGGTCCGCGTAGCCACCGGTGGTGAAGGCGCGCACCAGGTTGAGCGTCGAGGCGGACGCGTTGTACATCCGCTTGAGCCGCTCGGGGTCCGGGACCCGCTCCTTCTCGGTGAAGGCGAAGCCGTTGACCGAGTCACCGCGGTACGTCGGCAGCGTCACGCCGTCGCGGGTCTCGGTCGGCTTGGAGCGCGGCTTCGAGTACTGGCCGGCGATCCGGCCCACCTTCACGACCGGCACGGAGGCCGCGTACGTCAGCACCGCACCCATCTGCAGGAGCGTCTTGAGCTTGTTGCGGATCTGGTCCGCGGACACGGCGTCGAAGGCCTCGGCGCAGTCGCCGCCCTGCAACAGGAACGCCTCGCCACGGGCGACAGCCCCCAGGCGGGTACGCAGCTGATCGCACTCGCCGGCGAAGACGAGAGGCGGATACGACTCGAGCTCCGCGAGCACATTGCGCAGCGCCTCGGAGTCGGGGTACTCGGGCTGCTGCGCCGCGGGAAGGGATCGCCAGGTGTTTCCACCGGCTGCGGGGTTAGCGTTCACGGTCACACGACCACACTACGGGGTGACGACAGGCGGAATCCGACGCCGCCCATTGGATGAGACGAGCCCCACTGCGCCGTCCCCCGTGCGTTAGGGTTCTGAACATGTTCGCGCAACAGCACACCAACTGGTGGTGGCCCGCTCAACCGGCGGCCCACCTCATCGCGCGTACGTAACGACTCACCGCGAAGGCCGCCCAAGGGGCGGCCTTTTCTGTTTCCCGGCCGCTCCCTCCGTTGTCCCACCATCGGAAGGACCCGCCGTGCATCCCGTCTCCGGCACCGAAGCCACCACAGCCACCGCCCTCGTCGAGCGGCTGCTCTCCCCCGGTTGCCCACCGTTCGCCCTGCTCCGCCGCCGCACCCCGGGCCGCGAGACCGACCTCGTCGAAGTGCTCCTCGGGCCCGTCACCGAAGCCGGCCGGCTGCGGGACATCACCCTGCCGGACGGTGCACCGGGTGACGGCCCGGCGCTGGACGCGCTCGCGCTCGTACCGTTCCGGCAGATCCGCGAACGCGGCTTCGACGTGCGCGACGACGGGACGCCGCTGGCCGTGCTGCGGCCCGACGAGACGTACGAGCTGCCGCTGGCGGACGTCCTCGCCGCGCTCCCGGACCAGGAGGTGACGGTCGACGAGGGTGCGTTCGACGTGGACGACGACACCTACGCCGGGATCGTCGAGCGGGTGATCGAGGACGAGATCGGCCGCGGCGAGGGCGCCAACTTCGTGATCCGGCGGACGTTCCGGGGGCAGATCGCGGGCTACGGGCCGCGCTCCGCGCTCGCCCTGTTCCGGAAGCTGCTCAGCGGTGAGCGCGGCGCGTACTGGACGTATGTCGTGCACACCCCGGACCGCACGCTGGTGGGCGCCAGTCCCGAGGTGCATGTGCGGATGGCGGGCGGCACGGTCGTGATGAACCCGATCAGCGGCACCTACCGCTATCCCGTCACCGGGCCGGACCCCGAGGGGCTGCTCGCCTTCCTCCACGACCCCAAGGAGGTGGAGGAGCTGACGATGGTGGTCGACGAGGAACTGAAGATGATGTGCACCGTCGGCGACCTCGGCGGTGTGGTGGTCGGGCCGCGGCTCAAGGAGATGGCCCACCTCGCGCACACCGAGTACGAGCTGCGCGGCCGCACCACCATGGATGTACGGGACGTGCTGCGCGAGACGATGTTCGCCGCGACCGTCACCGGCTCCCCGGTGCAGAACGCCTGCCGCGTCATCGAGCGGTACGAGCCGGGGGGCCGCGGTTACTACGCGGGCGCGCTGGCCCTGATCGGACGGGACGCGGCCGGGACCAGGACGCTGGACTCGCCGATCCTGATCAGGACCGCGGACATCGACCCCGGCGGGCAGCTGAAGGTGCCGGTCGGCGCGACGCTGGTCCGGCACTCCGACCCGCGCGGCGAGGTCGCCGAGACGCACGCCAAGGCGGCCGGGGTGCTCACCGCGCTCGGAGTGCGGCCGGCCCCCGAGCACGCTCCCGAGCCGGCGTACCGGCTGGCCGACGACATCAGGGTGCGGGCCGCGCTGGACGCCCGGCGGGCGAACCTGGCGCCGTTCTGGCTGCGGATGCAGGTCGAGCCGTCCCCGGCCGACCGGCGCGCGCTGTCGGCGCACGCGCTGGTGATCGACGCGGAGGACACCTTCACCGCGATGCTCGCGCATGTGCTGCGCTCGTCCGGGCTGGGCGTCACCGTACGGCGCTACGACGAGCCGGGCCTGCGGGAGGCGGCGCTGTCCCACGAGGGTCCGGTCGTGCTCGGCCCCGGACCCGGCAATCCGGCGGACGCCACCGACCCGAAGATGCGCTTCCTGCGCACCCTCGCCGCCGACCTGGTCAAGGGCCACCGGCAGGGGCTGCTCGGTGTGTGCCTGGGCCAGGAGCTGCTCGCGGCGGAACTGGGGCTGGACATCGTGCGCAAGGACGTCCCCTTCCAGGGCGCCCAGGAGCGCATCGACTTCTTCGGCCGGCCGGAGACCGTCGGGTTCTACAACACCTTCACGGCGCGCTGCGACGACGCGACCGCCGAGGAGCTCGCCACCCACCGGGTGGAGCTGAGCCGTGACCCGGCCACCGGTGATGTGCACGCGATGCGCGGGCCGGGGTTCGCGGGCGTGCAGTTCCACCCCGAGTCGGTGCTCACCCTGAACGGCACCGCGATCGCGGCGGAGCTGCTGGCGGCCGTGCTCACGCCGTCTCGCTGAACGCCGAGGCGTCCAGCACGGGATCGGCGAGCACCGGTCCGATCAGCATCATCACCTCGGCGATCATGCGGAACTCGTCGGCGGTGCCGTCGACCACCAGGTCGGCCAGGGCCCGGGAGGGGGCGACATGCGCGGCATGCCGCTCCCTCCCGGTCTCCAGGTAGTTCAGCAGCGACAGCCGCGGGTCCTGCCGCTGGACGTCGATCTTGCGGAGGATCTTGCGGGCCAGCCGGATGTCGTCGGGGGTGTCGACGTACACCCGCCAGGTCGCCCGGCCGGCGACCGACGGCAGGGTGAGGGCGAACAGGCCCTCGACGACGACCAGCCGGTGCCGGCCCGAAGTGGCCGCGGCCTCGATCGCCGCGACCACCGCGAGCTCGTCGATCGAGCCGGGATGGTTCCAGTCCAGGACCTCGGACCCGCTCGCGCTGACCGTGCGCACCCCGCGCACGGTGTCGTGCGCGGGCACGTAGAAGTCATCGAGGTGGATCAGACCGATGGTCTCGTGATGGTGCAGCGACAGCGCCTCGGCAAGGGTTGACTTGCCCGATGCGGTGCCGCCTGCGACCGCCAGTACAGGTGTGCGCCACCTGTTCGTCACACCCGTCATACCGGGCGCTCCTCATGTGCTCAAAGGGGGAAAACGAAGCGGCCGGACAAGCCGGGTGGACGGAGAATAAGGCGCACTGATCGTCTGCTGCAAGCAGTGATGTTCCCCTGATGTTCAAGGTTCAGCCAAAGAGGACCCCCGCCTCCGTGTAGAGCTTCGGATCGACGGTCTTGATCCGGGCGGTGGCCTCCGCGATCGGCACCCGGACGATGTCCGTACCGCGCAGCGCGACCATCTTCCCGAAGTCCCCTTCGCGCACCGCGTCGATGGCGTGCAGCCCGAACCGGGTGGCCAGCCAGCGGTCGAACGCACTGGGCGTTCCACCGCGCTGGACGTGCCCGAGCACCGTGGTGCGGGCCTCCTTGCCGGTGCGCTTCTCGATCTCCTTGGCGAGCCATTCGCCCACGCCGGAGAGCCGGACATGGCCGAACGAGTCCAGGGTGCCGTCCTTGAGCACCATGTCGCCGTCCTTGGGCATGGCGCCTTCCGCGACGACCACGATGGGCGCGTAACGGATCTTGAACCGGCTCTCCACCCATCCGCAGACCTGCTCGACGTCGAAGCGCTGTTCCGGGATGAGGATGACGTTGGCCCCGCCGGCCAGCCCCGAGTGCAGGGCTATCCAGCCGGCGTGCCGGCCCATCACCTCGACGACGAGGACACGCATGTGCGATTCGGCAGTGGTGTGCAGCCGGTCGATCGCCTCGGTGGCGATGTTGACCGCCGTGTCGAAGCCGAAGGTGTAGTCGGTGGCGGACAGGTCGTTGTCGATGGTCTTGGGAACGCCGACGCACGGAATGCCGTGCTCGTCGGAGAGGGTCGCGGCCACCCCCAGGGTGTCCTCGCCACCGATCACGATGAGCGCGTCGACGTCGAAGGCGGCGAGGTTCTCCCTGACCCGGCGGATACCGTCCTCGACCTTGAGCGGATTGGTGCGCGAGGAACCGAGGATGGTGCCGCCGCGCGGCAGGATGCCCCGCACGGCGGGGATGTCGAGCGGCACGGTGTCGCCTTCGAGGGGACCGCGCCAGCCGTCCCTGAAGCCGATGAACTCGTAGTCGTACTCCTGGACACCTTTGCGGACGATCGCCCGGATGACCGCGTTGAGACCGGGGCAGTCACCACCACCGGTCAGTACTCCGACCCGCATGGACTCTTCCCTTCGCCAGCACTGCGTTGCATTGCCTTAACGGGAACCAACTCGGGCAACGCTAGCGTGACTTGGGTCACATGCGGGATGGGGCGAACGGGGTCATTCGCCGTCGAGACCGCGCTCGATCGCGTATCGCACCAGTTCCACCCGGTTGTGCAGGTGCAGCTTGCCGAGGGTGTTCTGCACGTGGTTCTGCACGGTGCGGTGCGAGATGACGAGCCGCTCGGCGATCTGCTTGTAGCTCAGGCCCTTCGCGACCAGCCGCAGCACCTCCGTCTCACGGTCCGTCAGCCGAGGCGCCTCGGGCTCGTCCGAGGACGTGGGGGCCGGGTCGGAGGCCAGCCGCCGGTACTCGCCCAGGACCAGCCCGGCCAGCCCCGGGGTGAAGACCGGATCGCCGATCGCCGTCCTGCGGACCGCCTCCACCAGCTCGTCACGGCCGGCGGACTTCAGCAGATAGCCGGTGGCACCGGACTTCACGGCCTCCAGCACGTCCTCGTGCTCGCCGCTCGCCGACAGCACCAGCACCCGCAGCGCGGGATTGTCCGCGACCACGTCCTTGCACACCTGCACTCCGGACATCCCCGGCAGGTTGAGGTCCAGCACGATCACCTCGGGCATCGCCGCCCTGGCCCGGCGCACGGCCTCCGGCCCGTCGCCCGCCGTCGCCACCACCTGGTAGCCGGCCTCGGACAGGTCCCGCGCGACCGCGTCCCGCCACATCGGGTGGTCGTCGACCACCATCACCTTCACGGTGTGGTCCTGCTCGGGTTGGGTGTCCCCCGCCATGTGACTGCCTCTCGTCCGGCCGAATCTCCGTGCCGGGGCAACTCTACAAACGCGGCGGATACGCGGAGCTCAGGGCGTGGGGCGCTTCTTGGGGAGCCGGAGTTCGACCTCGGCGCCCTGGCCGGGGGTGGTGATGAGGGACGCGGTGCCGCCGAGGTCGCGGAGCCGGCCGCGGATGGACTGGGCGACGCCGAGCCGGCCCTCCTGTTCGGCGTCGGCGAGCCGGCCTTCCGGGATGCCGGGGCCGTCGTCGCGGACGCTGACGAGGATCTCGCCGGGCTCGTCCTCCAGCAGGATCCAGGCGTGGGCCTGCTCCCCGGCGTGCGTGCGGACGTTGTCGAGGGCGGCGCCGACGGCCGCCGCGAGCTCGGCGGCGGCGTACGCGTCGACCAGGACCGGGGTCCCGGGTGCCGAGATCGTCACCTGCGAGCTGCCGTAGGGCGTGAGCAGGGCCCGTACGTCGCACGGGCCGAGTGCCGCGTCCGCGGCCTCCTGGTCGGCCTCGGCGGCGCCGGTGCGCGAGCGGAGCGCCGCGAGCAGCCGGCCACGGCGGACCGCGGCGGCGTTCTCGGGGTGCCGGGGGTTGGGGACGAAGCCGTCGGAGACCAGCGCCCGCAGCGCCGACTCCTGCTCACCGGCCATCCGGCCGAGCGCCGCGGCCTCGCCGCCCGCCTCGCTGCCCCGGCGCTGGACCATGGCGAGCACCTGGAGCACGTTGTCGTGGATGTCCCGGGCGAGCCGTTCCCGCTCACGGGTGGCCGCCTCGATCTGCAGCGCCCGCGCGAGGGTCCGCTCGCTGGCGCGGGCGACCTCGACGACATAGCCGATGGCGATGCTCGCCACCCACACCAGCAGGACGTTGTGCAGGCTGTCGCGGGCGAAGGAGCCGCGCTGGACGACGTTGGCGACGCCGACGAGCGTGGAGGCGACCGCGGCCCAGCGCCAGCCACCCTTGATCGCGAAGGCGAGGACGGATCCCGCCGTCCAGATGGACGGCAGCGTCGGGGCGCCCTCGACGATCCGCAGATGCGTGTCGGCGACGGGGGTGAGCAGTATCCCGGTCAGCGCGATGGTGAGGTCGGCGAAGAGGAAGCGCTTGGTGCACCGTTCGGCGGACCGCACCCGCCCCAGGGTGAGGAACGTCCAGACGGTCAGCACCGTCATGTACACGGCGGCGACCAGCGGGTGCCGGTACTCCCCGTAGGCGTCGCCGAACAGGGCCAGCGCATAGCCGAGGGTGAGCACGCGGTACGCGATCAGCGCACGCCACAGCGGCTGCTCGACGGACATCCGGATCGCCTTCGCCGCCACCGCTCCCCCTCCCCCCACGGCCCGCCCGGGGCCCGTCCGGCCGGTCCTAGGACCCGGCCGGCCCGCCCTTGTCCTGGGCCGCCTTCTCGGCGGCTTCCCGCTCGGCCTTCTCGGACTTCTCCAGCTCGGCCTGCCGCTTGGCCTCCTCCGCGATCTGGCGCTTCGCGGCGGTGGCGTAGATGTCCACGTACTCCTGGCCGGACAGCTTCATGATCTCGTACATGACCTCGTCGGTCACCGAGCGCAGGATGAAGCGGTCGCCCTCCATGCCGTGGTAGCGACTGAAGTCGAGCGGCTTGCCGATCCGGATGCCGGGACGCACCGAGACCTTGGGCAGCACCTTGCCGGGCGGCTGCACCTTCTCGGTGTCGATCATCGCGACGGGGATCACCGGCGCTCCGGAGGCCAGCGCCACCCGGGCCAGGCCGCCGGGCTTGCCCCGGTAGAGCCGGCCGTCGGGGGAACGGGTGCCCTCGGGGTAGATGCCGAACAGCTCACCGCGCTCCAGCACCTGGATCCCGCTGTTGATCGCGGCCTCGCCGGCGCCGCGCGCGCCGGAGCGGTCCACCGGGAGCTGGCCGACGCCCTTGAAGAAGGCGGCCGTCAGCTTCCCCTTCACGCCCGGGGACGTGAAGTACTCCGCCTTGGCGATGAAGGTGACCGGCCGGTCGAGCATCGCGGGGAGGAAGAAGGAGTCCGAGAAGGAGAGGTGGTTGCTGGCAAGGATCGCCGGCCCCTCCTTGGGGATGTTCTCAATGCCTTCCACCCAGGGGCGGAAGGCGAGCTTGAGCGGCGAACCGATCGCGAGCTTCATCGCGCCGTAGAACAACCGAGGACCTCCTGTAGCTGACGCAAAGACCTTAACGCCAGTTCGGCCCCCGGCACTCCCCGCGTCCACGCGACGGGGCTTACCGGGGGGTATCCGGGCCGCGTACGCTGAACTCCTGCCACCCTCCCCGCGGCGAACAGGAGTCCCACGGTGCCGCTCATGCCCGGAGCCGAGCCGTACAGCCACGACGGTGGCGAGACCGGTGTCCTGCTCTGTCACGGATTCACCGGCACACCGCAGTCCATGCGCCCCTGGGGCGAGTATCTGGCGGCCCGCGGCCTGACGGTGTCCGTGCCGCTGCTGCCGGGTCACGGCACCCGCTGGCAGGACATGCAGCAGACCGGCTGGCAGGACTGGTACGCCGAGGTCGACCGCGCGCTGCGCGAGTTGTCGGCCCGCTGCTCGCAGGTCTTCGTCTGCGGCATGTCGATGGGTGGCGCCCTGACACTGCGGCTCGCCGCGCTGCACGGCCACTCGATCAGCGGCATCGTCCTGGTGAATCCTTCGGTCAAGGCCGACAGCCACCAGATCAAGGCGGTTCCGGTGCTGCGCCATCTGGTGCCGTCGGTGCCGGGCATCACCAGCGACATCGCCAAGGAGGGCGGCCTGGAGGTCGGTTACGACCGGACGCCGCTGCACGCCGTGTACTCCCTCAGCCGCTTCTGGAAACTCGTCAGAGCGGGGCTGCCGCAGGTCACGCAGCCGTTGCTGCTGCTGCACAGCCGGGTGGACCATGTGGTCCACCCGTCGAACACCGCGGTCGTCCTCAGCAAGGTCTCCTCCAGCGACGTCACCGAGATCGTGCTGGAGCGGAGCTACCACGTGGCGACGCTGGACCATGACGCGGAACAGATCTTCGAGGAGTCCTACGGATTCATCCGGCGCCTGGCGCCCGCGGTGGACAAGGAGGTAACGGCCAGTGGCTGAGCGCGAGGAGGACCAGGTTCCCGACGAGACCGCTCCCGACGCCCCCGAGCCGGCCGTCGCGGACCCCGCCGACGGGGCGGCCCGTGCGCCGCTGGACGAGGACGCCGCCTGGGCCGAGCTGGTCGCGGGCTTCGACGACGAGCCCGAGCCGGGCACCGCCTCCTGGCCCGACGCCGAGAACCTCTCGCCCGCCCGGCCCGACGACCCTGCCGGCGACAGCGACCCGGACGCCGGGTCCGGCCCGCCGACCCGCAGCATCGTCGTCCACCCGGTGATCCACGGCCCGCGCGACTACACGGCCCATGAGGACGAGGACGAGGGCCACTACGTACCGCCCGAGCCCCCGCCGCTTCCGCAGGCCGATGTCACGACCAAGTTCGCCTGGCTCGCGGTCCTGGGCGGGCCGCTGCTGCTGATCGTGTTCATCCTGCTCCAGCAGGAGATCACCTGGTGGGTCATGACACTGGGCGTCGGCGGCTTCGTCGGCGGCTTCTGCACCCTCGTCACGCGGCTGCGCACGGGCGAGGACGACGACGAGCTGCCCGGTGGCGGCGCGGTCGTCTGACCAGGCCGTTTCCCGCGCGGTTCAGCCGCCGGGGATGACCGACGGGGCCGCGGCCGGGATACGGAACGCGGCCAGCAGCGGCAGGTGGTCGGTGGCGGCCAGCAGGTCCGCCGGATCGACACCGGGAAGGCCCTGCGGCACCCCGCACCCCAGCACCTCGACGCCCTGCGTCGCGAAGATCGCGTCGATGCGTTGGTAGGGGTTGTCCGGCACCGAGGTGAACTCGCTGCCCCACGGCTTGGTGGCCCAGGCGTCCTGGAGCTCCGCCGACAGCCGGCCGAACGCACGGCCGTCCGGATGATCGTTGAGATCGCCGCCCGCCACGGCATACGGCTCGCCCATTTCCGCGAGCCGTTCCAGCAGCAGCGCGGACTGTCCGTCGCGTTCCGCCGCGCTGAGGCTGAGATGGCAGCTGAGCACGGAGAGCCGGGCGCCGCCGATCCGTACGACGGCGGTGGCGAAACCACGCTGGTGCAGACCGGGGGTACGCGGCAGCAGGATGTCCTCGGTGCGCTCGACATGGGCGCGCAGCGAGGAGAGGATCATCGGTCCCGCGGCGGTGGCGCCACCGGTGACGATGACCATGTTGCACTCATGGGCGAGCCAGGCGGCGGCCTTGCGCCAGCGGAAGAAGCGCGGCGCTTCCTGCAGGAGGACGAGGTCGGGGGCGCAGGCCTGGATGACCCGGGCGAGCGCCCCCCTGTCGTCCCGCATGGAGCGGATGTTGTAACTGAGCACGCGGACCACCGCCGAGTCACCCGGCTCGGTGGTCGAGGGCGGCAGGTCCGCGAGCACGGTCGTCAGCCCTGGCGGGCCAGGTCGGCGGCGCCGACCAGTCCTGCCTTGCCGCCGAGCTGCGCGGCGAGCACCTGGGCATGCGGCCGGTACTGGCCGCCCACCAGCCAGCGGCGGAAGGACTTGCGGATCGGGTCGAGCACCAGCTCGCCCTCGTCCGAGACCCCGCCGCCGACGATGAACGCCGACGGGTCGAAGAGCGAGGCCAGGTCGGCCAGGCCCGCGCCCGCCCAGCGGGCCAGCTCACGGAACGAGTCGATCGCCACCGGGTCACCGCCCCGCGCGGCCTCGCTGATGTGCTTGCCCTCGATGGTGTCGGGGTTGCCGTCGCCGAGGGAGAGCAGCAGCTCCGCGTTCTCCGGCGTGGCCGCGGCACGCTGCTTCGCGTAGCGGACGAGAGCGCGCCCGGAGGCGTACTGCTCCCAGCAACCCTGGCTGCCGCAGCCGCACAGCAGCCCGTCCGGCACCATCCGTACGTGGCCGAACTCGCCCGCCACACCGAACCGGCCGCGGTGCAGCTTGCCGCCGATGATGATGCCGCCGCCGAGGCCGGTGCCGAGGGTGATGCACACGACGTCGTCGTGACCCTGGCCCGCACCGAACTTGTATTCGCCCCACGCCGCCGCGTTCGCGTCGTTCTCGACGATGACGGAGAGGCCGACGCGCTGCTCGACCTTGTCCTTGAGCGCTTCGTGCCGCCAGTTGATGTTCGGGGCGAAGAGCACGGTGGCACGCTTGTCGTCCACGTAGCCGGCCGCGCCGATGCCGACCGCGTCGACCTCATGGCCGGTGCTGACCGTGCGCACCGCGTCCGCGATGGCGTCCACGACTGCCTCGGGGGTCGCCGGGGTCGGCACCTTGCACGTCTCAAGAATCGAGCCGTCCTCATCGACTACGCCGGCCGCGATCTTTGTGCCGCCGATGTCGACGCCGATGGTGAGTCCCATGTGTCCCTCAGTTTTCGGTCGATCCCCGCTTCAGCCAACCGTACCGGAGGGGAGGTCAGTCGAGGTCGATGTGCTCACTGGTTGAGCCGGTGGATGAGTCGGGCGGTGTCTCGGAAGCGCGGTGTCCGGCGGCCGTGTCCTTGGCGGTCCACCGGGTCTCGTGTCCCGCGACGACCGAGCGGTACGCGGCGAGCAGCTCGACGCCGGCCGAGGACAGATGCTCGAAGACCTCGGGGTTGCGCTCGCGGATGGGCTCGACAACCGACTTGACCTGCGAGATCACCGTCTGTGCGGCGAGTGTCACCGCCGGGTTGCGGAATTCGGCGAGCTTCTCGGTCACGGCCTCGGCGAGCCGTCGCAGCTCTTCCGTGGCGCTGCCGACGCCCTGTCCTGCCTGCTCACGCCGCCTGGCGTTCTCGGCGGCGGTGTCCTCCGCGCTGGCCTTGGCCCACGCGTCGGCGTCGGGCCGGTCGGTGGTCTCGCTCATGACGGTCTCCCTCGCGGCACTCCGGGGTTGTTCTACCGAAGGTACCCGAATGGACGCACTGCGTTCAGCGCGGCCAGAGGTCGGGATCCGGCGCGAACCGGACCTCCAGGGCTCCGTCGCGCAGCGCCGCGCCGTCGACGGTGCAGCGCCGCAGGGCGGAGGGCAGCGGGAGGATCCGGCGGAAACCTTCCGCGTCGACCACGAGTTCGTCACCCCGCCGGACCAGTCCGAGACCCTCACGGGTGGCCCCGGGCAGCGGCAGCCGCCAGCGGAAACGGTCCTCGGCGCCGGGCTGGTCGGTCACGCTCCACGGATCGGCCGCGCGCCCGTCCGTCCCGTCCGGCTCCGCCCCGGGACCCGGCGGTACGGCGCCGAGCGCGCCGAGGTCGTCGGTGCCGCGCGGTTCCCGTCCCAGGTGCGGCAGTTCATGGACCGCCGTACCGGTTCCGGCCAATTCGGCCCGCAGCGCGGCGAGTTCCTTGTGCTGGACGCCGGACAGGTCGGCGAGCCAGGGGTCGGGCGAGTGGTCGGGCAGCAGCCGGTTGGCGACCACGGCCTCCAGCCGGTGCCCGAAGAGCGCCAGTCCGGTACGGGCGGTCCTGACCGCGTCGGCCGCGGCCGCGCCGGGCTCGACGACCAGCCGTACGGTCGTGCCCGCGGCCTCGATCACCGCCTGGGCGGCGGCGAGTTCACGGTCGACGCGCTCGGCGGCCTCGTACGCCCACTGGGCCGGCATCGGCACGCCCGCGAGCTGGGCGAGCACCGGGCGCAGCGCCCTGGCCGCCTGGCGCTGGACGGGGACGAGCCGCCGCAGGTAGCGGCGCAGCTGCTCGGGGAGGGCGAGGGCGGCGAGCGCCGCGGGGGTGGCCGGCAGGTCGACGACAACCACGTCCCAGCCGGCGGATCCGTCGGCCGATTCGCGCAGCGCGCGCAGCAGGGCCAGCGAGTCGGCGCCGGGGAGTTCGGTGAGTTCCTCGGGGTCCAGCGGTTCGGCGCCGAGCAGGTCCAGGAGGGAGCCGAGCCGGGACTGGACGTCGCGGGCGTCGGCCCGGAACGTCGCCTGGGTGTCTATCCGGTGGGCGCGCAGACCGGGCACGGTGGTCCGGTCCCCGTCGAGTACGGCCTCCAGTGACGTGCCACGGTCCGTGGACAGCAGCAGGGTGCGGGTACCTTGCCGGGCCGCGCTCACCGCCGTGGCGGCGGCCGCCGTGGTGCGGCCGGCTCCGCCGGGGCCGGTGACCAGGACCGTGCGCACGGCGCTCAGCTCTTGTCGGGCGGACTGTCGGGCGCGCCGGCGGGCGGACCGGATTCGACGCGCTTCTTCAGACCGGCGAGTGCGCGGTCGATGATGACCTTCTCGGCCTTGCGCTTGATCATGCCGAGCATCGGGATCTTGACGTCGACCGTCAGCTGGTAGGTGACCTCGGTGCGCGCGCCGCCGTCCAGCGGGGCGACGGCGTACGAGCCGTCCAGGGTGCGGAGCATCTGGGACTTGACCAGCGACCAGTGGACCTCGCTGTCGCCGACCCAGCGGTAGGCGAGCGTGTGGTCGTCCTTGATCGCCCCGGCGTCCAGCAGCAGCCGGACCCGCTCCGCGCGGCCCTCGGCGTCGGCGGAGAGGATCTCCGCCTCCTTCACCTCACCGGTCCACTCGGGATAGCGGGTGAAATCGGCGATGACGCCCATGACGTCGGCCGGGGCCGCCTCGATGGTGATGCTCGACTTGGTGTGTTCCGCCATCGCTGTGGCCCCTCCGGGACTTCGCGCCGTATGTCTGGGTCTGCTGGTGCAGGCTACCGCCTGCCGGTCGAACAACTGTCACCCCGGCACTCACCACTCCAGGGCCCATGGCCTGCGGGTGGCGTTGAAGTGTCCGACGTTGACGCACTCGGTCCTGCCGATCCGCATCCGCGGGACCAGCGGCTGGTGGACATGGCCGAAGAGGGCGTACTTGGGGCGGGTGGTGCGGATCGCGTCGAGCAGCGCCTCGCTGCCGCGTTCGAAGCGGCGGGCGACGGTGTCGTAGCAGAGCTCGGGAACGGCGGGCGGGATGTGCGAGCAGAGCACGTCGACCCGCCCGAGCGCCGCGACCTTCCCGGCGTACTCGGCCTCGTCGATCTCGTACGGGGTGCGCATCGCCGTCCGCAGTCCGCCGCCGACGAAGCCGAAGACCAGGCCGCCGATCTCGGCGGTGCCGCCGTCCAGGACCGTGGTGCCCTCGGTGGCGTACTCCGACCACAGCGCCGGAATGTCGACATTGCCGTAGGTGGCGTACGTCGGCGCGGGAAAGGCCGCGAAGAGTTCCGCGTACTGCTTCCGTACGGCGGTCTCGATGGCGCCGCGCCGGTCGATGCCCTCCCACAGCTCGCGGTCGAGGGCGCGGGCCTCCTCGAAGCGCTTGGCGGTCCGCAGCGCGACCATGCGCGAGGCGTTCGCCGCGCCGAAGAGGTCCGGGAAGATCCCCCGTGAGTGATCGGCGTAGTCCAGGAAGAGCACGAGGTCGCCGAGGCAGATCAAGGCGTCCGCACCGTCTCCGGCCCTGGCCAGAGCCTCCGCCGCACCGTGCACATCGCTCACCACATGGACCCGCATGGCCGTCAGCCTATCGCCGGTTACCTGCGGGTTACCGGCGCTCTGGACTACTGTTCGCGGAGCGGTTCAGCCGCACTCCTGGGTATGTGATGCATAAAACATCTGTACTGCACCCCTATCGCGAAAGCTTTACCGGTGGGTAACGTCCAGGCCGTCCAACTATCCCTCCGGGTGCGCCGTCGCGCCGATGAGGAGCACCAGCCTTGCGTGAGTTCAGCCTTCCGGCCCTTTACGAGGTCCCCGCGGACGGCAACCTGACGGATCTGATCCGCCGCAACGCCGCTCAGCACCCAGCTGTTCCGGTGATCGCCCGCAAGAACGCGGGCGGCGAATGGCAGGACGTCACCGCCACCGACTTCTTCTCCGAGGTCAGAGCCGTCGCCAAGGGACTGATCGCATCCGGCGTGCAGCCTGGCGACCGGGTCGCCCTGATGTCGCCCACCCGGTACGAGTGGACGCTCTTCGACTTCGCGATCTGGAGCGCCGGCGCGGTCGCCGTGCCCGTGTACGAGACGTCCTCGGCCGAACAGGTCGAGTGGATCCTCGGAGACTCGGGCGCGGTGGCCTGCATCGTCGAGTCCGGTACCCACGAGGCCGCCGTCGCCTCGGTGCACGACCGGCTCCCCGAGCTCAAGCACATCTGGCGGATCGACGCCGGTGCCGTGGAACACCTGGTGTCCGTCGGCGCCGACATCTCCGAGAAGGTGGTGGACGAGCGGGGAGCGACCGCCGTCGCGGACTCCCCCGCCACGATCGTGTACACCTCCGGGACCACCGGCCGCCCCAAGGGCTGTGTGCTGAGCCACCGGGCCTTCTTCGCCGAGTGCGGCAATGTGGTGGAACGCCTCGCCCCGCTGTTCAGGACCGGCGAGTCCTCGGTGCTGCTGTTCCTGCCGCTCGCGCACGTCTTCGGCCGGCTGGTCGAGGTGGCGGCCGTGATGGCGCCGATCAAGCTCGGGCACGTCAGCGACATCAAGCACCTCACCGACGAACTGGCCGCGTTCCGGCCGACGATGATCCTGGGCGTGCCCCGGGTCTTCGAGAAGGTGTACAACTCGGCGCGGGCCAAGGCGCAGGCCGACGGCAAGGGCAAGATCTTCGACAAGGCCGCGGACACCGCGATCACCTACAGCCGGGCGCTGGACTCCGCCGGCGGCCCGTCGGTCGGCCTGAAGTTCAAGCACAAGGTCTTCGACCGGCTGGTCTACAGCAAGCTGCGCGCCGTCCTCGGCGGCCGCGCCACGCACGCCATCTCCGGCGGCGCGCCGCTGGGCGAGCGGCTCGGGCACTTCTACCGGGGCATCGGCTTCACCGTCCTGGAGGGCTACGGCCTCACCGAGTCCTGTGCGGCCACCGCGTTCAACCCCTGGGACCGTACGAAGATCGGCACGGTCGGCCAGCCGCTGCCCGGTTCGACGGTGCGGATCGCCGACGACGGCGAGGTGCTGCTGCATGGCGAGCACCTGTTCTCCGGCTACTGGAACAACCAGACGGCCACCGCCGACGCGGTCTCCGACGGCTGGTTCCACACCGGTGACCTGGGCACGGTCGACGAGGACGGCTATCTGTCCATCACCGGCCGCAAGAAGGAGATCATCGTCACGGCCGGCGGCAAGAACGTCGCCCCCGCCGTGATCGAGGACCGGATCCGGGCCGACGCGCTGATCGCCGAGTGCATGGTCGTCGGTGACGGCAAGCCGTTCATCGCCGCCCTCGTCACCCTGGACGAGGAGTTCCTGCCCCGCTGGGCGGAACAGCACGGCAAGGCCGGCCGCAGCGTGGCCGAACTGGCCGAGGACCCGGAGCTGCTGGCCGCCGTGCAGCACGCGGTGGACCAGGGCAACGCGGCCGTCTCCAAGGCCGAGTCGGTGCGCAAGTTCCAGATCCTGCCGAACCAGTTCACCGAGGAGTCCGGCCATGTGACGCCGTCGCTGAAACTGAAGCGCAACGTCGTCATGAAGGACTTCGCGGGCGAGATCGAGGCGCTCTACCAGCACTGAGCGCACGCACGGAAAACGGCTCCCCCGGACCTCTTCCAGGGGAGCCGTTGCGCGTCAAGTGCCCTTTACAGCAATGACTTCAGACGTTCCGCCAGCAGATCCCAGCGCCACGCCTCCTCGACCCAGCGCCGGCCGCGCTCGCCCATCCGCCGGCGCAGCTCCGGGTCGCCCAGCAGGGTGACGATCCGGTCCGCCGCCTGCGCGGGCGAACCTCCGGGCACCACCCAACCGGTCTCGCCGTCCAGCACCGCGTCCGGGGCGCCGCCCGAATCGCCCGCCACCACCGGCAGTCCGGTCGCCGAGGCCTCCAGGTAGACGATTCCCAGGCCTTCGACGTCCAGCCCGCCGCGGCGGGTCCTGCACGGCATCGCGAAGACGTCGCCCGCGCCGTAGTGGGCGGGCAGCTCCTCCCAGGGCACCGGTCCGGTGAAGCGCACGGAGTCGGTGACGCCGGTCCGCGCCGAGAGTTCGGCCAGGTCCTTGGCGTACGGTCCGCCGCCGACCACCAGCAGCACCGCGTCCGGCACGGCGGCCAGGATCCGCGGCATCGCCAGGATCAGCGTGTCCTGTCCCTTGCGCGGCACCAGCCGCGAGACGCACACCACCACCGGCCGGTCCGCGAGCCCGAGCCGGGCCCTTACCGCGGCGCCGCCCGAGGCCGGGTGGAAGGTCTTCTCGTCGACACCGGGCGGCAGTTGCACCATCCGCGCCGCCGCGGCGGGCGTGAGCGCCTTCGCGATCCGCGACCGCGTGTACTCGCCCAGGTACGTGATGGTGTCGGTGCCCTCGCCGATCCGGCGCAGCAGCTGCCGGCTGGCGGGCAGTTGGGCCCAGCCCGCTTCGTGGCCGTGCGTGGTGGCGACCAGCCTGCGCGCGCCCGCCCGGCGCAGCGCGGGGGCCATCAGCCCCAGCGGCGCCGCCGCTCCGAACCACACCGACGAGCAGCCGTGCTCGCGCAGCAGCCCGGCCGCGCGCCGGGTCACGCCGGGGGTGGGCAGCAGCATCGTCGTGCGGTCGCGGATGACCGGGAACGGCTGTTCGGCGTCGAAGCGCTCGACCTCGCCGCCGTCCGGCCCTTTCCACGTCGAGGCGTACACGACCACCTGTCCGGGATCCAGCCGCAGCGCCATGCTGTGCACGAAGGCCTGGATGCCGCCGGGCCGGGGCGGGAAGTCATTGGTGACGATCAAGGTCTTGTCCATCGCCGCCGAGAGTAGCCGACCGGTGCCGGTCCCTGCCGGTCCGCACCGGTCCCCGCCCCTGGGTGTCAGGAACGGACTTCCGGTTCCTTGACGGGCACGCTGTCGTCGCCCGGCACCCGCGCGCCGGGTACCGGGCGGCCGGGGTCGGTCCGGTGCAGCAGGACGACGCCGTCCTTCGCCCACAGCACGGTGTAGCCGTTGTCGAGCAGCAGCAGCACGCGGTCGCGCTGGTCGTCCACCGTCGTGAAGGGGAACATCTTCCGCACCGTCTGGAGCAGCACGTACTCGGCGTCGCGCGGGGTCTCGTCCGCGATGACGACCTGGGCGCGGCGGGTCAGCCGGGGCGCCGCGTTGTTGTCGGCCTCGACAGTGGCCCCCGCCGGCACCAGGCGCACGCCCTCGGCGAGCGCCCGTTCCGAGGGGCTGGGCGTCCAGGCGGCCGGCAGCAGCAGATTGCCCAGACCGCACACGACCGAGATCAGCAGTGAACAGGCCACCGCCACCGGCGTCCAGCGAGCGACCGGCCGCCCGGTGTGTCTGCGGTGCAGCCGGGCCGCCGTCTCCACCGCGGCCACCAGCAGGACCGGCCACAGGAAGGCGTCGTAGTGGTGGGTGGTCGCCCAGTGGCTGGGGTTGTCGGAGAAGAGCCGCTCGGCGAGCAGCGGGACCGCGCACCAGAAGGTGGCGGACCCGAGCGGCAGCAGGAGCAGCGGCCCCAGCAGCCACAGCAGGAGAACCGGTTTCGCCGAGTGGTCGACGGTCACCGCGAAGGCCGCGATCGGATCGGTCAGGAAGCGCAGCGCCGCGGACCCCATGTCCGGGCCGAGGGCGCTGTAGTTCCAGTAGTAGCCGGGCACCCCGCCCATCGCCGGTATCAGCACCCGGATCGCGAGCAGCGCCGCCACCGGCCCCAGCACGAACAGCGTGAGCCCGGTACGCACCGCCGGCCGGTCCCCGTCCCGGCGGCCGCGGCCGATGAGGACGGCCCCGTACGCCGCCGCGAGCAGCCCCAGGTCCTCCTTGGTGCAGCACAGCAGGACGGCGCAGACCAGCACCGCGCCGTAGCGCCGGGCCAGCCCGCGCTCCAGCATCAGCAGGGTCAGCGGGACGGCGAAGGCGACCTCGTGGAAGCCGACCCCCGAAGCGCGCAGCAGCGGCCAGCCCAGCCCGTGGACCAGGCAGCTCAGGTCGGCGGCCCTGCGGACGGTGGCCTGCGGCGCCTCGGCGAAGCAGTGCCCCGCGATCCGCCGCACGACCGGCACGCCGGCCGCGAAGAGCGCCGCCTGGGCGCCGATCAGCATGCGGGGGTCGTCCCACACCCAGTACAGCGGGGCGAGGAGGGCGAGGACCGGCGAGAAGTGGTCACCCAGCAGGGAGAAGCCGGGCGGGAACTCGTGGTGGTAGTTCTTGATGGGCGAGCGCGGCAGCTGGAAGTGGGAGTACGCGCGGACCGCCTGGTCGAATATCCCCAGGTCGAACCCGCCGATCCGGACGGTCGCCCACTGCTGCAGCCCCACGGCCAGCACGGCGGCGAAGCAGAGCACGGTCAGGGCGACCGTGCGTATTCGGTCCTGCTGCCGCGCGATCGGCGCGGCTGCCGCGCTCTCGCGCGCGGACTGCGATGCGACGAGCTGTGCCACCGTTCGACGCCCTCCCTCGTGAACGAGCCTTCACCCTACTGGGCGCCGCCGCCGCGTCGTGGGCTCCCTCCGGTCACTCCGGCCGCATGACGCACCGGTGAGCACCGCACAGGTCAGCAGGAAGCCCGTCGTCCTCGTGTGGGCGCTGACCCGCGGTGCGCTGCTGCTGTGCGTCTTCCACGTCGTCGCCCTGCCGGGCCCGGATGTCACGACCGATGTGTCCGTGATCTACCAGGGCTGGTACCAGATCCTGCGCACCGGCACCTTCCCGCTGGACGACGTGACCTGGCAGTATCCGCCGGCCGCCGCCCTCGTCGTGCTCTCCCCCGCGCTGCTGCCGTTCCTGGGCTACGCGGCGGAGTTCTTCTGCCTCGTGTGCGCCGCCGACGCCGCGGTGTTCGCGGCCCTGCTGCGGGCCGGCCGGGGCCCCGGCCGGCGGCTCACCGAGGCCTGGGTCTGGGGGATCCGCTCCCCCGTCAGCGCACCGCCGGAATCCGCACCCCCGCGCTCACCTCCCGTTGACGTCCCCACCGCCCGGGGCGCGTGGCACTACCGCGCCGCCGCGATCCGTTCGGCAGACGTCGGATGCGTACCGAACAGCGCATGCAGCACCCGCGGCGGCTCCGGATCCGCGATGTTCGCCACCGCCAGCCGGCGCTGCATCGCGATGAACCCCGCCGGATCCCCCGTCAGCCGCAGCGCGTGCGCGTCGGCCCGGCGTTCCACCCGGCGGCTCAGCGCACATCCGAACGGCCCCGCCAGCGTCGACCCCACCGCGGCCACCGCCGCGAGCAGCATCATCGAGCGCGGGTCGGAGAAGCGGGACACGCCCGCGGCGTCGAGGAGCGGCTGCCGGCTCACCACCGCCGCCAGCACGCACACCCCGGCCGCCGCCCCCAGCGCGCCGAGCACCGTCCCCCGCGCCACATCCCGGTGCTTCACATGGCCCAGCTCGTGCGCCACGACCAGCTCGACCTCGCGCGGCTCGGCGGTCGTCAGGAGCGTGTCGTAGGCGACGATCCGCCGCGTCCGGCCGAAGCCGGAGACGTACGCGTTGAGCGCGGTGGTGCGCCGGGAGGCGTCGGCGACGAGGACATCGCGTACGGCGATCCCGTCGCGCGCCGCGAGGGCGAGGAGCGCGTCGCGCAGCGGACCCGGTTCCATCCGGGCGAAGCGGTTGAAGAGCGGTTCGAACACGACGGGGGCCAGCCACGAGAGGGCGACGGTGACGGCGGCCGCACCGAGCGCCGTCCAGATCCACCACCGGGAGGTGGTCCCGGCGAGCGCGTAGACGGCGAAGAGCGCACCCAGCGCGAGCGGTACGGAGACGAGCAGCCCGCGCAGCACATCCACCGCCCAGCCGCCCCACCCCTGGGTGACCAGCCCGAACCGGGCCCGTACGATCCGCACCCGGGCGGCGAAGGGCAGCGCGACGAGCTGTCGCAGCAGCACCAGGGCGAGCCCGCCGCCGACGATCCGCGCGGCCCAGGAGTCGCCGAAGAGACCGACGAGGCCGGCGCCGGCCGGGGTCAGCCCGAGGACGAGAAGGAGCAGGAGGGAGGCCAGCCGGCCGGCGAGGGCGGGCGGCCACTGCCCGCGCCGCAGCGCCCGTCCCCGCGCGATCTCCTCAGGGGTGAAGTCCGCCTCCGGCACCCCGTCACCGTCACTGCTCCCACCGGTCGTCATGCCAACTCCCGCTGTACATAGGCGCGCCAGCGCGCGGTGAAGTCGTCGAGGCCGGTCCCGAGGACGGCCCGTAGGTGCGTGTCGAGGGGGCCGCCGGTGCCGGCGGCCCGGTACAGCTCGGTGAGTTTCGCGTCGCCCCAGTCGGCGGCGATCAGCCGGCAGGCGAGCCACGCTCCCTCGTACGCCTGCGCCAGACCGCCGGCCGTCGTCCCGAAGCCGGCGTCGGACGGCAGGTTCCGCGGGGCTCTGCCCGCGGCCACGTCGCGGCTCAGTTCGGGCGCGTCCTGGCGGGCGGTGCGGCCGCTGCCGCGGTAGCCGACCCAGTCGGCGAACCCCTCGGTGAGCCACAGCGGGGTGGTCGCGGTGGTGGCGGCGCGGGTCGCGACATGGGTCGTCTCGTGGGTGAGCACGACCTGGCGGCCGAACGCGGAAAGCTCCCCGAACGCCTCGGGGTTGATGATCACGCGGTCGGCCGGCGCCCCGGAGGATCCGCCGAGTTCGCCGGTGGTGACGGCGGCGATGCCACGGTAGGTGTCGGGGGCCCCGTGCAGCAGCGCGGCCATCCGCGCCAGCGAGGACGGCGCTTCGACGACGACGCGGCCGCTCCAGCCGTTCCCCCAGGCCCGCCCCACCGCGGGCACCGCACGGTCGGCGGCGTCGGCGTAGGTCCGCAGCGCCGCGGGCCCGTCCGTCCCGAGCACGAGGCTGTGCGCTCCGCGCACCACCCGCACCGGGCCCTGGTCCCACAACTGCTGGGCGTCGTGCCGGTCCCCGGCGACGTACCAGCGGCCGCCGCGCCGGACGAACGTCAGATCGGCGTCCGAGGTGACCGCCGAGGTGTCGTACCCGGTCAGCCGGTAGCCGACCTGGACCCGCGCCAGAGCCCGGTCACTGCCGCCACCACCGGCGTCGGCACCGACACCCGTCACCCGGTACGACCACGAGTCGAGCGGCACCTGCGCCAGGTTCCGGAACACCTGCCGCTGCCGGTCCCGGAATCCCGGGTCGACGTCCGCGAGGAACGCCGTCTCGTCGTGGTGCAGCAGCGCCGCCGCATGCCGGTCGAGCACCGACTGGACGGCGGGAACGCCCGGGCCCGCGGGGACGACGGCAGCACCGCTCCCGCCACCGCCGCACCCGGTGAGCAGCGCCGGCAGGGTCAGCACGACGAGAACCACCGCGCGCCACAGCGCGGCGGTCCCGGGTCGCGTGCGCGCTGCCGCCATACGCCCGATCGTACGGGCGCCGCCCCGTGGCCCGGGTCAGGGCCGGGTGGCCGACGGGCAGGTCAGGGCCGGGTGACCGCGGAGATCGGCATCATGTTGACCGGGTCGTAGCGCACCCGCGCGCCCGGGTACGGGGCGTGCACCACCCGGCCGCCGCCGACGTACATCCCCACATGGCTCGCGTTGTCCCGGTAGATCACCAGGTCGCCGGGGCGGGCCTGGTCGAGCGGGACCTGGTGGCCGGCGTGCTTCTGCTCCTGCGAGGTCCGCGGCAGCGACACCCCGGCCTTCCGGTAGGAGTACTGCATGAGGCCGGAACAGTCGAAGGACGACGGGCCCGTGCTGCCCCACACATAGGGCGAGCCGATCGCCGCCCGCGCGGCGGCCACGGCCATCGCGGCGCGGGACGAGGAGGCCGGCAGATCCGGCATGTCGGGTACGGAACGGCTGGAGCGCGACGTCCGGTCGTCCAGGCCGCGGACGAATCCGGCGCGCTGCGCGGCCGGCATCTGGTTGAGGAGCCGTTGCGCCGCGCCGAGTTTGCCCTGCACGCTGCGCTTGCGGTCCTTCATCGTGGACCTGGCGCGTTCCAGGTCGGCCAGCTTGGCCGCCGCCATCGAACGCTTCTGCTCCAGCGAGCGCTGTGCTTCCTGCAGTTGCGCCAGATCGGCGGCCTGGTGGTTGCTGATCCGCTCCAGCGCCTCGGCCCGGTCGAGATAGCTGTCGGGATCGGAGGAGAGCATGAGGGCCATCGTCGGGTCGATGCCGCCGCTGCGGTACTGGGCCCCGGCGATCGCGCCGAGGTCGTCCCGCATCCGGTTGACCCGCTCCTGGCCCCGGGCGGCCTGGTCCTGGAGGGAGGCCACCTCGTGCCGCAGCCGGGTGGCGCGCTCCTGCGCCGCGTTGTACTGCTCGGTGGCCTGTTCGGCCTGCTGGTAGAGCCGTCCCACCCGGGACGACGTGTCGGTCGCGGGACCCGCCGGGTCGGCGGCCGCGACCTGGGCCGCCGCGCCTCCGGAGAGCGCCGCCGCGGCGGCCGCCGCGGAGAGCACGGTGACGCGGGAGGTGCGGGTGAAGCCGGGTTGCGGGGACCGCCGATGTGTTGCCACGGCTGAGACAGTAGTCAGACCATCACGCTGAGTTCAAAGACCGCGCGGCCGTGACGGGCGGGCGGCCTTCTCGATGCCCAGGTCACTGCCGCTCGGCCGTCAGCGGTCACCCTCCGATATCACTCGAATGAACCACGCCGCCGGCCGGAGGAGACATGATTCCGGCCGGGCGGGAGAGTGCCGGGAGAACGAACCGGATCAGATCCGTACGCCGAACTGGAACGGCATGTTGCCGATCGCCTCGTAGCGCACGTACGCACCCGGCTTGGGAGCGTGCAGCACCATGCCGTTGCCGGCGTAGAAGCCGACGTGGTGGCGGTCGCCGAAGAAGATGACCAGGTCGCCGGGGGCCAGCTGGCTCATCGTCAGGTGGGTGCCGTAGTTGGCCTGGTCCTGGGACATCCGGGGGATGTTGACACCCGCCTGCGCGTAGGACCACATGGTGAGGCCGGAGCAGTCGAAGGTGTTGGGACCCGTCTTCGCCCACTCGTACGGCATGCCGATCCTGGTCTTCGCGGCGGCGAGCGCGGCGGCGGCACGCTGCGAGGGCGCGGGAACGTCGCCCAGGTTGGGCCGCTCGTTGCTGCGGCTCGCGCGGGCGTCCTGGTCCGCGATGGCCGCACGCTGCTGCGCGGTCAGCGAGTTGAGCACCTTCTGGGCCGCGGCGAGCTTGCTCTGGGCCGCGTTCTTCTGCTTGCCGAGTTCGGTGCGGGCGCTCTCCAGCGAGGCCATCTTGGTGGTGGCCTCGGCGCGCTGCTGGTCCAGGGTGCGCTTGACTTCCTGGATCTGCTTGAGCGACTCGGCCTGCTGGGCGCTCACCTGGTCCATCATGGATGCCTGGGACAGGTAGGTGTCCGGGTCCGCCGACAGGAAGAGCTGGAGCGTCGGGTCGATGCCGCCGGTGCGGTACTGGGCACTGGCCATCGCGCCGAGGCCGTCGCGCAGGGTGTTGAGCGTGCCCTGTTCGCGCGCCACCCGGTCCTGGAGGTCGCCGACCTCCTTCTGCAGCTTGCCCTGCTGCTCCTTGGCCCCGTTGTACTTCTCGGTGGCCTGCTCCGCCTCGTCGTACAACTTGTCGACCTGGGACTTGACGTCCTTGATGTCGGGCTTGGCGGGGGCGGCGTTCGCGGCCTGGGAAGTGAGGGCGACGGCTGCGGCAGCGGTAGCGGTGAGTACGGTCACCCGCATGCGGCTTGTCGGCTTGGGACGACGGTGGGACGCCACGAAGGCGAGCTCCTTCTTCCTTCAGCCGCCTACCCGGTTGGTCGGCGGTCCCCCCTGCGCCCGGTCGTTCGGCCGCTGGACCCACGGTTTTCGTGGTGCGGCTTGATCGACGGCGCGGAGGTTCGAGCCCCGACCATAGTGACCTTCCTGTGATCGGTTCAAATCCTTGTAGGTAAAACTTCGATCGCGACACGTTTTCTTTACGAAGATCGAACGTGCAGTAGTGTTCATCTGACGCTGAGTTGATCGCAGATGCGCATAAGGGACACCGGAGTGCGAGGCACACCGGTAAGGGAGCGGACCGGAGTTCAGCCGCGCGCGAGCCGCCTGAGGAGCAGCGTCGAAGCGACGGGCCGCGCACCGGCCTTGGCGACGCCGTCGGCGACCTCACGGTCCGCGGAGACCACCACGACGACCCGCCCCGGCGGTTCCGCCCGGACCAGGCGGCGGATCAACTCGTCGGCGGTCTCGCCCGCCTTGCTGAACATCACCCGCACCCCGCGCGGCGGCGCCAGCAGCACCGGGGCGTCCAGATCGGCCCCGTCGAAGACACAGGTGACCTCGGCGCCGCTCTGCGCCGCCAGCACCGCGAGGCCGCCGAGCAGCCGCAGCCGCTGCTTCTCCAACGGCAGGGACGGATAACCCGTCTTGGTGACGTTGTAGCCGTCGATCACCAGGTGCGCCTGCGGGAGGGCCAGCAACTGGTCGAGCAGGGCCGGGTCGTTCTCGGACAGGGCGCGCTGCGCGATGTCCTTGGGGCTGATCGTGCCGGGCGCGACCGCTTCGACGGTGTCGGCCGGCCGGACGCCCATGGTGTCGCGCGGTGGCAGCGCCAGCTCGCGGCGCAGCCCGGTGGCCGCGTCCAGCACGGTGTCCAGCAACAGCCGCAGCCGTACGCCCTCGGCGCTGCGGCCCTCGCGCACGGACCTGCGGCCCGCCTCCAGAGCGGCCTCGGCCTCGGTGACGCGGGTCCTGAGCCGGCGTGCCTCGTTCTCGGCGGCGGCCTTGTCCGCGGCGGCCGCGGCCCGGACCTCCTCCAGCTCGGTCTCCACCTTGCGCAGCGCCGCCTCGGCACGCTTCATGTCGCTGACCGCGCTGCGCAGCCTGCGCTGCGTCGTGTCGATCTCCCTGCGGGCAGCCTCCAGCTCGCCGCGGCCGCGGGCGGCCTCGTCACGGGCCTGCAGCTGGAAATCGGCCAGCTCGTCCCTGAGCTGCTGCAGTTCGCGGGTGGTCTCGCCGTCGGCCCGTTCGGCCAGCGCGCGCTGCGCCTCCTCGCCGGCGGTCGCGACGATCTTGGCCCAGCCGGCCGGGCGCAGCAGATAGGCGGCGGCGGCCACGTCGAGCGGGTCCGCGGCGGGCGGCGGGGTGCCCGCCTCCAGCGCCTCGGCCAGCTCCGGCTGGGACTCACGCAGCCGGGCGGCGATCTTCTGCCGGAAGGCGGGATCGGTCTCCAGGGCGGTGGCCAGCGCGGTCGCCGCGAACTTGGCGCGCCGCGACGGGGTGAACCGGGCATAGGGCCGCAGCGGGGACGGCAGTTCGGCGAGGGTGAGGCCGCCGAAGGCATCAGCGGCTATCGTCACGACCCGGTGCCGCACGCCTTCGGGCAGCGGTCGGTCCAGGGCCGGCTCGGCCGCCTCGTCGGCGCCCCTGCTCTCGGCCTGCGGGTGCCCGCCGGTCCCATCCACCAGTCACTCCCGTCCAGTGCTGTCGGCGCCTCCCCGGCCCCCTTCGATCCCTCCGGCCGCCGCCGTACAAGTCCATTGTCGCCGTACAGGGTCAACCCTGCGTCGAATCCGCTTCCGCTTCGACACCGGCGTCGGCGCCGCCCTCGGCTCCCGCACTGGGCCGGTCGACCAACTCGACCTGGTCGGCCGCGTTGCACCAGCGGCAGCGCACCGACTCCACGGTCTCGCTGAGCACCTCGGTCTCCTCGACCTTCGCCTCACCGGCGAGGTCCAGGTGGACGTACTCCACGACCTTCGTCGATCGCGTGACATCGAACCGGGTCAGATTGCCGCACAGCGTGCAGCGCCACCGGGTCGTCGCGGTCGGCAGGGGAACCGGCATCGGGCGGACACCTCTTTCGGGACTTTCGGGTCGGCACGTGGCGTACGCGCGCGTTCCGGTTACCCTACGGCCTCCACGGCGGGCGGCGCTGCGGCGAGGCGCCCCCTGACCGATACGCCTGTTCCGTCATGATCGATACATGGTCATCCCGGTCTACGACAAGAACCCGGTCCGCCGCACTCCCGTGGTGACGTACGCCTTGATCGCCCTGTGCGTGGTCGTGTTCCTGCTGGGTCCGATCTCGGGGTTCAACCCCTCCTACGGCACGGGTGACCAGCTCCAGTGCGCCCAGGCGGTGTATTTCGACCGCTGGGGAGTCATCCCCGCCGAACTGTTCCACGGGCAGCTGCCGCTGGACCGGCTGGGGCTGCCCGCCGGCTGCCCGGCCCCGCACACGTTCACCAAAATGACATTTCCGTCGGTGCTCACCGCGATGTTCGTCCATGGAAGTTGGCTGCATCTGATCGGCAACATGCTGTTTTTGTACGTCTTCGGCGACAACGTCGAGAGCCGCATGGGCCGCTTCCGCTATCTGCTGTTCTTTCTGGCCGCCGGATACCTCGCCACGTACGGCTTCGCGCTCGCCAGCGCCGACTCGACGCAGACCCTGGTCGGCGCCTCCGGCGCCATCTCCGGGGCGCTCGGGGCGTATCTCTACCTCTATCCCAAGGCGCGGGTGACGAGCCTGTTCCCGTTCCTCTTCTTCGTCCCGCTGCGCTTCCCGGCCTGGATGGTCCTCGGCTTCTGGTTCGCGCTGCAGTGGCTGGCCGCCCAGACCAGCCAGTCGGGTCCCGGGGTCGCCTATCTGGCCCACGTGGTGGGCTTTGTCTTCGGCTTCCTGGCCGCCGTGGTGTGCTTCCGCCGAAGCCCTAAGCTGGAGACCGCAGCCAGGGCGACCCAAGGAGACCTACAGCCGTGATCACCGCGATCGTGCTCATCAAGACCAGCGTCGACCGGATCCCCGAGATCGCCGAGGCGATCGCCGCCCTGGACAGCGTCAGCGAGGTCTATTCGGTCACCGGGACGTACGACCTGGTCGCCATGGTCCGGGTCTCCCGGCACGACGACCTCGCGGACATCATCCCGGGCCGGATCAGCAAGATCCCCGGCGTCGAGGCCACCGACACGCATGTCGCGTTCCGCACGTACTCCCAGCACGACCTGGAGGCGGCCTTCGCGATCGGCCTCGAAGGCTGACGCGGCCGGCCGCCGCCCGGCGTATCCGGCCGCTCAGTCGCGGGCGGGCACGCAGCGGCCGTCCTCGGTGCGGTAGTTCCACTTGGCGCCGTCCCTGACGAGTTCCGTGACGGCGCCCAGGAAGCGGTCCACGTGCTCGTCCGGCGTGCCCGCCCCGAAGCTCACACGGATCGCGTTGAGCGACTTCTCCCCCGGCTCGGTCTCCGGGGATCCGCACTCGCCCGGCTCGGTCGGCTCGCTGCCCAGCAGGGTGCGGACCAGCGGGTGGGCGCAGAAGAGGCCGTCGCGCACCCCGATGCCGTACTCGGCGGACAGCGCGGCGGCGAAGTGCGAGCTGTTCCAGCCGTCCACGACGAACGAGATGACACCGACCCGGGGCGCGTCGTCGCCGAACAGCGACAGCACCCGGACCTCCGGCACCCCGGCCAGTCCGGCGCGGACCCGGGTGACCAGGCCCTGCTCCCGCTCCACGAGCGAGTCGAAGCCCGCCTCGGTCAGCGCCCGGCAGGCCGAGGCGATCGAGTACACGCCGATGACGTTCGGCGATCCGGCCTCGTGCCGGGCCGCGGTGGTGTGCCACTCGACGTCCACCCCGCCGTCGGCACGCCGCGCGACCTTGCGGCTCGCGCCGCCGCCCGCCAGGTACGGCTCGGCCTCCTGCAGCCAGTCCGCCCGGCCGGCCAGCACGCCGGAGCCGAACGGGGCGTAGAGCTTGTGCCCGGAGAACGCCACCCAGTCCACGTCCAGCTCCGCGATGTCCACCGGGTGGTGCGGGGCGAGCTGCGCGGCGTCCAGCACGATGCGGGCGCCGTGCGCGTGCGCCGCGTCGGCCAGCTCACGGACCGGCCACAGCTCACCGGTGACGTTCGAGGCGCCGGTCACGCACACGAGCGCGGGGCCGTAGGGGTCGCGCTGCGCGAGCGCCGCCTCCAGCGAGGCGACGGCCTGCTCGGGGGTGCGGGGCGCGGTCAGGTACGTGACGCGCGCGTCCCGCCACGGCAGCAGCGACGCGTGGTGCTCGGTCTCGAAGACGAAGACCTGGGTGCCGGCCGGGAGCACCGAGGCCAGCAGGTTCAGCGAGTCGGTGGTCGACCGGGTGAAGACCACCTGGTCGCCCTCCCGGCAGCCCAGGAAGTCGGCCACCGTCGCCCTGCTCTGCTCGAACAGGTCGGTGGAGAGCTGCGACAGGTAACCGGCCCCGCGGTGCACGCTGCCGTAGTAGGGCGCGTACGCGGCCACGTCGTCCCAGACCCGCTGCAGCGCGGGCGCGCTGGCCGCGTAGTCCAGGGCCGCGTAGGTGACCTCGCCGCCGGTCACCAGCGGGACCCGGACGTCACGGCCGAGCACTTCGAGGGGAGCGGTGGCCACGGAACCAGGGGTGCAGGTGGAAACGGGGTGCACGGACATGACGGAGCTCCTCAGGGACCTGGACCCCGGAAGCAGTCGCGAAGGGGCCCGCGCTTGCCGTAGACACCTCGCCTACGGCCCGGTCATCACCTGGGGCACCCCGCCACGGACGGAGGGTTGCCGGACAGCAAGCCAGGGCCAAATCGCTGTCACTCGTGACCTGACGAGAAGTATGCCAGCTGTCCTGCCGACGGCAAGCGGCATTCCGCGATACGGACGGTCCTCCGGACGGGCTCGAGGGAAGCCCGCCGTCAGGACGGGCAGGCCTCGTCCCCGTCCGGGAGCGCGGAGAGCCCCCGGACCGGGGAGCGGACAGGGATCCGCCGGACGGGGTGCTGGGGCCTGTCCGGCTGGGCAATGGGCAGTCCAGACGCCGTCCGCCGCAGGGGGTCTCCCCGCCCGAAGGCGGGGGAAGCCTCGTCAGGGCTCCCTCCGGCCGAAGGCCGGGAAAGAGCCGTTCCTCATCCGCCGGAAGGGCGTTACGCGTTGCTCGCCGCGACCCAGCGGTCCAGCGCGATTCTGGCCGCGCCCGAGTCGATGGCCTCGGCGGCGCGGTTGATGCCGTCGGCGATCTGGACCTCCAGGGTGGCGGATCCGGGGTCGAGGGCGACCAGGGCGGCGGCCGAGTTGAGCAGGACCGCGTCGCGGACCGGACCGCGCTCGCCCGCCAGCAGCCGGCGGGCCACCTCGGCGTTGTAGGCGGCGTCCGCGCCGCGCAGGGCCTCGACGGGGACCAGCGGGATCCCGACGTCACGGGGGTCGAACGCGACCTGGTCGACCTTGCCGTCCCGGACCACCCACACCTGGGAGGTCGCGGTGGTGGTCAGCTCGTCCAGCCCGTCGTCGCCGCGGAAGACCAGCGCGGAGGAGCCGCGCTCGGCCAGCACACCCGCCATGATCGGCGCCATCCGGGCGTCGGCGACCCCGGTGGCCTGGGCGCGGACCCGGGCCGGGTTGGTGAGCGGGCCGAGGAAGTTGAACGTGGTCTGGGCGCCGAGCTCCCTGCGGGCCTTGGCCGCGTACCGCAGCGCGGGGTGGAACTTCACCGCGAAACAGAACGTGATGCCCGCTTCCTCGGCGACCTCCACGACCCGCTGCGGGGTGAGCTCCAGATTGACCCCGAGCCGCTCCAGCACGTCGGACGAGCCGCTCTGGGACGACGCGGCGCGGTTGCCGTGCTTGACGACCTTGGCGCCGGTGCCCGCCACGACGATCGCCGACATGGTGGAGATGTTCACCGTCCTGGCGAGGTCACCGCCGGTGCCGACGATGTCCACCGTCCGGCCCGGCACCTCGATGATGTTGGCGTGCGCGTACATCGCCCGGACCAGGCCCGACATCTCGTCGACGGTCTCGCCCTTGGAACGCAGCGCGATGGCGAAGCCGGCGATCTGCACGTCGGTCGCCTCGCCGGTCATGATCTGGTCCATCGCCCAGGCGGTGTCGTCGGCCGTCAGGTCATGGCCGCGCAGCAGCTGGTTCAGTACGCCCGGCCATGAGTGGTTCGCCGAGCTGTCGCCGCCTGCCGGGGTCACAACGCTCATGGTCCACACTCCTGGTGGTCGGGTCGATACTGCGTGCCCAAGCCTATCGGGGGCGGGGCACGGCGAAGGGCCCCGTCCATGTCATGGACGGGGCCCTTCGAGGTTGCCGTCAGCCGGCGCGAGGGATCAGCGGACGATCAGTGGTGGCCGTGGCCACTGGTGATCTCCGCGTGCTCCTCGGGGGTCGGCTTGGGGATCTGGCTGGCCTCGCCGTAGAAGCCGTGCGACAGCTTGGTGCGCAGCTTCGTGATCGGGCCGATCTTGCGTTCCACGCCGTTCTCGTCGACCTCGGGGCCGGCTTCGAGCGGCTTCGGCTGGTCGTGCGCGGTGAGCGTGTGCAGCGCCTCCTGGGAGAGCTGCTCGTGCACCTCGATGAACTCACCGTGCGGCAGCCGCTTGATCAGGCCGGTCTCGCGACCGTGCAGGACCTTGTCGCGGTCGCGGCGCTGGAGGCCGAGGCAGATCCGCTTCGTCGCGATGAACACGAGCACCGGGAGCACGAAGAACCCGATGCGCACGACCCAGGTGATCTGGTTGAGCGACAGGTGGAAGTGCGTCGCCCAGAGGTCGTTGCCGCCACCGACGAGCAGGATGCCGTACCAGCTCAGCCAGGCCGCGCCGAAGCCGGTGCGGACCGGGTGGTTGCGCGGCCGGTCCAGCAGGTGGTGCTCCCGCTTGTCCCCGGTGACCCAGGACTCGACGAACGGGTAGATCGCGATCGCGACGAGTACCAGCGGGAAGATCATCAGCGGGATGAACACACCCAGGGCCAGGGTGTGGCCCCATGCGTTGATCTCCCAACCCGGCATGACACGGATCAGGCCCTCGGAGAAGCCCATGTACCAGTCGGGCTGGGCGCCGGTGGACACCTGGTCCGGCCGGTAGGGGCCCATCGCCCAGATCGGGTTGATCGACGCGATCGAGGCGACCGCCGCGATGACACCGAAGACCAGGAAGAAGAAGCCGCCCGCCTTCGCCATGTACACCGGCAGCAGCGGCATGCCGACGACGTTCTTCTCCGTCTTGCCGGCACCCGGGAACTGGGTGTGCTTGTGGTAGAAGACCAGGATCAGGTGGGCCACCAGCAGACCGGCCATGATGCCCGGCAGCAGCAGGATGTGCACCGAGTAGAAGCGCGGTACGAAGTCGGTGCCGGGGAACTCCCCGCCGAACATGAAGAACGACAGGTACGTGCCCACGACCGGCATGGACAGCACCGCGCCGTCCATGAACCGGACACCGGTGCCCGACAGCAGGTCGTCCGGCAGCGAGTAACCGGTGAACCCGGTGAACATGCCGAGGACCAGCAGCAGGAAGCCGAAGAGCCAGTTGACCTCGCGGGGCTTGCGGAACGCACCCGTGAAGAACACGCGCATCATGTGCACGAGCATCGCGGCCACGAAGATCAGCGCGGCCCAGTGGTGGATCTGGCGGACCAGCAGACCGCCACGCACCTCGAAGCTGATGTGCATCGTCGACGCGAACGCGTCGGACATGCGCTGGCCCTGCAGCGGGGCGTAGGGGCCGTCGTAGACGACCTCGGCCATGCTGGGGTGGAAGAACAGCGTCAGATACACACCGGTGAGGATGAGGATGATGAAGCTGTAGAGGCAGATCTCACCGAGCATGAAGGACCAGTGGTCCGGGAAGATCTTGCGCATGTTGGCCTTGGCCAGGCCGTAGATGCCGAGACGGCCATCCGCCCAGTCGGCGACCCGCTCGCCGGCGGGGGCTTTGCCCCGGCGCTGCGAGTTTTCAGCAGTGGTACTCATCCGCGCTCCCAGAAGCTCGGGCCGACGGGCTCCGTGAAGTCGCCGAGGGCGATGAGGTTGCCCTCCTCGTTCACGCTGATCCGCAGCTGCGGAAGGGCGTGACCGGCAGGGCCGAAGATGACCCGGGCGCCGTCGGACAGGTCGAACGTCGACTGGTGGCACGGGCAGAGGACGTGGTGCGTCTGCTGCTCGTAGAGGCTGATCGGGCAGCCGACGTGCGTGCAGATCTTGGAGAACGCGACGATGCCCTCGTGGGCCCAGTCACGCTCCCGCTTGTCCTTGATGTCGTTCGGCTCGAGCCGGATGATCATCAGGGCGGCCTTGGCGATCTCCTTCTGGAACCGCTCCTGGTTCTCCTCCAGGCCCTCGGGCATGGCGAAGGTGAGCGATCCGACGGGAACGTCCTCGGGCCGGAGCGGCTTGTTGGTGTTCTGGTTGATCAGCACCTTGCCCTTGGACCACAGGGTGTGCCGGAGCTTGTCGCCCGGCAGCGGTCCCAGGTCACGCAGGAGCACGACACCGGAGAGCGGCACCAGGGCCAGCGCGCCGAACATCGTGTTGCGGATCAGCTTCCGGCGGCCGAAGCCGCTCTCCTTCGCGCCCTGCGCGAAGTCGGCCAGCACCTGGGCCTTGACCTCGGGCTCGGCCGAAATCGGGTGACGCTCGGCGGCGTGCTCCTCGTCGGACATCAGCGTGCGGGCCCAGTGGACCGCGCCGGCGCCGATGCAGAAGAGGGCAAGACCCAACGTCAGGCCGAGCGAGAAGTTCAGCGCACTGACGTGGCCGAACGGGAAGACGTAGATGATCTTGTCGACGGGGAAGACCACGAAACAGGCGATGAAGCCGATCGTGGACAGCATCGACAGGAGGAAGAGGAACGCGATGGTGCGTTCCGAGCTCTTCGCGGCACGCTCGTCGATGTCCTGACGGCGGTGCTCGTGGGGCGGAAGGCCGGGGTCGGCGAACGCGTTCTCTCCGCGGACGGCCGGCACGTCGCCCCCGTGAGCGTGTGACGGCTCACTCGGCAGGTTCTCTTCTGACTCTGACATGTCCTGACTCATGACTTCTTGGCCTTCGTGGTCCGGGCCGCAACCCAGATGGCGACAGCGATCATGGCTCCGAGGCCGAAGACCCAGGCGAACAGACCCTCCGAAACCGGTCCGATGCCTCCGAGCTCAAGGCCACCGGGGCTGGGGGTCTTTTCGCCGTTCACGGCGTCGAGGTACGCGATGATGTCCGCCTTCGCGTCCTCCGGCATCGTGGTGTCGGGGAAGGACGGCATGCTCTGCGGGCCGCTCTGCATGGCCTCGTAGGTGTGCTTGGGGTCCACGTCCTCCAGGCTGGGCGCGTACTTGCCGTTGGTCAACGCACCGCCCTTGCCTGTGAAGTTGTGGCACTGCGCGCAGTTCGTGCGGAACAGCTCCCCGCCCCTGGCGGCGTCCGCGCCGTCCGGGCTGTACTGCTCCTTGGTGGGTACCGAGGGACCCGGGCCCAGCGAGGCGATGTACGCGGCGAGCTGGTCGATCTGGGCCTGCGTGTAGATGTTCTTCTTCTTCGGGATCTGCGATCCCGGCTGCTGGGCCGGCATGCGGCCGGTGCCCACCTGGAAGTCGACGGCTGCGGCGCCGACGCCCACCAGGCTCGGGCCGTCGTTCTTACTTCCCTGGCCGGACGTGCCGTGGCAGCTGGAGCAGCCGACGGCGTACAGCTTCTTGCCCTCTTCGATCGCGAGGGACTGGGCTGTGTCGTCAGCCTGCGCCTTCTGCGCCGGCGCGAACGCGGCGTACAGCCCCCCGGTGGCCGCGAGCGCGAGAAGTAGGACGACAAGCGCCGCCAGCGGATGGCGCCGTCGTGCGGAGAGCTTTTTCACGGATTACCCCGGTCAGGATCTGTGTCGATGCTTCTGTCTGTGTCTGTCTGAACGTCGTTCCGGCCCGTGGCCGGCCCGCCGGTTACTTGATCAGGTAGATCGTGGCAAAGAGGCCGATCCAGACGACATCGACGAAGTGCCAGTAGTAGGACACGACGATGGCCGCCGTGGCCTGCTCGTGAGTGAACCTCTTGGCCGCGTACGTTCTGCCGAGAACCAGCAGGAACGCGATCAGACCACCTGTCACGTGCATCCCGTGGAAGCCGGTCGTGAGGTAGAACACCGATCCGTACGGGTCGGACGACAGCGAGAGGCCGTCGTTCTTGACCAGTTCGGTGTACTCGAAGATCTGGCCACCGATGAAGATCGCGCCCATCACGAACGTGAGCATGAACCACGCGCGGAGCTTCTTCACGTCGCCGCGCTCGGCGGCGAACACGCCGAGCTGGCAGGTGAGGGAGGAGAGCACGAGGATCGTCGTGTTCGTCGCCGAGAACGGAACGTTCAACGCCGACGCGTGTTCCTTCCAGAACTCGGCACCCGTCACCGAGCGAAGGGTGAAGTACATCGCGAAGAGGGCCGCGAAGAACATCAGCTCGGAACTCAGCCAGATGATGGTTCCGACGCTGGTGAGGTTCGGCCGGTTGACCGACGGGTGCGCGTGCCCGGTATCTACTGCTGTTGCTGTCGCCACGTCCGACATTATGTCGGTCCCTTATCTCGCGCTCACTCCGGGGGGTGCCATTCGGTGTGTCCGGCCCCGCAGGAGACCCGCGTGGCCTACCGAAGCCGTCCCTCGAAGGAGGGATGACGGAGCATCGGACGGATCTTGTCCTGGGCCGAAGGCTCCTCGCGGAGCTGTTCACGGGAGTAGCATCCGAGCCACTTGACGACGGACTCGACGACGATTCCTCGACGATCAGGAGGCACGATGCGGGCGACTGCCACGGTGCTGGTCTACAGCGACGACGCGAACACCCGGGAGCAGGTCCGGCTCGCCGTCGGGCGCAGGCCGGCGCCCGACCTGCCGCCGGTCGAATTCCTGGAGTGCGCGACACTGCCGGCCGTCCTCACGGAGTTGGAACGGGGCGGCATCGACGCCTGCGTCTTCGACGGTGAGGCGGCTCCCGCGGGGGGCATGGGCGTGTGCCGGCAGGTGAAGGACGAGATCTTCCAGGCGCCGCCGGTGCTGGTGCTGATCGGCCGGCCGCAGGACGCGTGGCTGGCCACCTGGAGCCGGGCCGAGGCGGCGGTGACGCACCCCGTCGACCCGGTGGCGCTCGCGCAGGCCCTGGCCGGGCTGCTGCGCAAGCGCCTCGCGGTGACCGCACCGGCGTAGCCGGACCGGTCAGACCTCGGGACGGAGCCGGGCGGGGGCGGCGGTGTTCTGCACCGCCGCCGCCTTGCCCGGGCTGCCCAGCGCGCTGCCCTTCTTCCACTCGGACCAGTTCAGGTTCCAGTCGCCGAAGCCGTTGTCGAACGGAGTCATCGTCGAGCCCGCGCTGTTGACGACCTGGACGACGTCGCCCATGCGCACCTGGTCGAAGAACCAGTGCGCGTTCTCGGTGCTCATCCCGGTGCAGCCGTGGCTGACGTTGTCGACCCCCTGTGAGCCCTCCGACCAGGGCGCGGCGTGCACGTACTCGCCGCTCCAGGTCACCCGGGTGGCCCAGTAGACGGGAAGGTCGTACCCCTCCGAGCTGCCGGCGGCTATGCCGATGCTCTCGCTCTGCATCCGGACGAAGCTCTCCTTGCCCAGGACGACCTTGACGCCGTTGCGGGTGGAGAACCCGGGCTTGCCGGTGGTCACGGGTATGGTGCGGACGACGCTGCCGTTGCGCTTGAACGTCATCTCGTGGGAGCCCGCGTCCGTTATCGCCTCGACCCGGTCACCGGTCGTGAGCGTCAGCGGCTTGGAGGCTCCGCCGTGGAGGCTGTCCGTGACGCGGACACCGTCCAGGGTGCTGCGGACCTCGATCTTCGCGTGGGCGGGCCAGAAGGTCTCAGGCCGGTAGTGCAGCGTGCGGTCGTCCACCCAGTACCAGGAGCCGACGGCGGCCTCCGGACTGGCGGTGACCTGCAGGTTCTGCTCGACCTTGGCGCGTGCCGCGGGGTCCTTGACGGGCACGGTCAGCATGGCGGTGACGGGCTGTCCGACGCCGTAGGTGCCGGTGTCGGGGCCGAAGGTGACCCGGAGCAGGCTGTCGGAGGCCTTCGTGTCGAATCCGACGGTCTCCCGGCCGGGACGCCCGGCGCTGTCCTCGGTGCTCACCCGGACCGTGTAGTGGGCTCCTGCGGCCAGCGGGGCGGTGCTGTGCCAACGTATGCCGTCCGGGGAGAGTTCGCCCCTGACGTAGCGTCCTGCGGCGTCCGTGGCCGTGACGTCGGTGATCCGGCCGTCGTCCTTGGCGGTGATCTCCAGGGGCTTGTTCGGGTCCACCTTGCCGCCGTCGGCGAGACTGTAGGAGACCTCGCCCGCCGCGTCGTAGGGAGAGGCGGCCAGCGGATCCCCGCCGTCACCGCCGCATGAGGTCAGCCCCACCGCGAGAGGGGCTACGAGAAGCGCGTATCGCATCGCCGTCCGGCGTGTCGAGAAGTGACTCATGGTCACAAGGTATGAAGATTCGCCCGGATCGGCGCGTTGAGCGCATGCGAACGGGCTGGGCCCGGACACCGTGCGGTGTCCGGGCCCAGCCCGTGATGTGTCGCGGCGGTCACCCGCCGGTCCTACTGTGTCTGGTTCTCACCGCGGTAGTACTCGAACACCCAGCCGTACAGGCCGATGAGGAGCATCGGGGCGGAGAAGTACAGCAGCCACCAGCCGAAGATCACACCGAGGAACGCCAGCGCACCGCCGATGGCGAGCGAGAGCGGCTGCCAGCTGTGCGGGCTGAAGAAGCCCACCTCGCCGGCGTCGTCCGCGACGTCCGCGTTCTCGTTGTCCTGGGCTCCGGTGTCCGCCCGGCGGGCGGTGAAGGCCAGGTAGAACCCGATCATCACGCTGAGGCCGAAGGCAAGGAACAGCGCCGTGGTGCCGGCGGGCTCCTTGGACCAGTAGCCGTAGACGATGGCCGAGGCGAGGATGAAGACCGCCAGGCCGAGGAACATCTTGCCTTGGACCCTCACAGCTGCTTCCCCTTCTCCTCGTGCTCCTCGCCACCGGCGACGAGGGCGCCGCGCTCAGGGTCGAGGTTCTGCTCGAGCTCCATCGCGGAGATCTCCGGGTGGTGCAGGTCGAACGCCGGCGACTCGGACCGGATACGCGGCAGCGTGAGGAAATTGTGCCGCGGCGGCGGGCAGGAGGTCGCCCATTCGAGGGAACGGCCGTAGCCCCACGGGTCGTCGACCTCGACCTTCTTGCCGTACTTGGCGGTCTTCCACACGTTGTAGAAGAACGGCAGCATCGACAGGCCGAGCAGGAACGAACTGATGGTCGAGATGGTGTTCAGCGTGGTGAACCCGTCGGCCGCCAGGTAGTCCGCGTAACGGCGCGGCATGCCCTCGACACCCAGCCAGTGCTGGATCAGGAACGTGCCGTGGAAGCCGAAGAACAGCGTCCAGAAGGTGATCTTGCCGAGCCGCTCGTCCAGCATCTTGCCGGTGAACTTCGGCCACCAGAAGTGGAAGCCGGAGAACATCGCGAAGACCACGGTCCCGAAGATCACGTAGTGGAAGTGCGCCACCACGAAGTACGAGTCCGAGACGTGGAAGTCCAGCGGCGGCGCCGCCAGGATCACACCGGTCAGACCACCGAACGCGAAGGTGATCAGGAAGCCGACGGCCCACAGCATCGGGGTCTCGAAACTCAGTGACCCCTTCCACATCGTGCCGATCCAGTTGAAGAACTTCACCCCGGTCGGGACCGCGATGAGGAACGTCATGAACGAGAAGAACGGCAGCAGCACACCGCCGGTGACGTACATGTGGTGCGCCCAGACGGTGACCGACAGGCCGGCGATGGAGATCGTCGCGCCGATCAGGCCGACGTAGCCGAACATCGGCTTGCGGCTGAACACCGGGATCACTTCGCTGATGATGCCGAAGAACGGCAACGCGATGATGTACACCTCTGGATGCCCGAAGAACCAGAACAGGTGTTGCCAAAGCAACGCCCCGCCGTTGGCGGCATCGAAGACGTGCGCCCCGAACTTCCGGTCGGCCTCCAGGGCGAACAGCGCGGCGGCGAGCACCGGGAAGGCCAGCAGGACCAGTACACCGGTCAGCAGGACGTTCCAGACGAAGATCGGCATGCGGAACATCGTCATGCCGGGTGCGCGCATGCAGATGATCGTGGTGATGAAGTTGACCGAACCGAGGATCGTGCCGAAACCGGAGAAGGCCAGACCCATGATCCACATGTCGGCGCCGACGCCCGGGGACCGGACCGCGTCCGACAGCGGGGAGTACGCGAACCAGCCGAAGTCGGCCGCGCCCGCCGGCGTCAGGAAGCCGGCCACCGCGATCAGCGAGCCGAACAGGTAGAGCCAGTAGGCGAACATGTTCAGCCGCGGGAACGCCACGTCGGGCGCGCCGATCTGCAGCGGCATGATCCAGTTCGCGAAGCCCGCGAAGAGCGGCGTCGCGAACATCAGCAGCATCACGGTGCCGTGCATCGTGAACGCCTGGTTGAACTGCTCGTTCGACATGATCTGGGTGCCCGGGCGGGCCAGTTCGGCGCGCATGAGCAGCGCCATGATCCCGCCGAGGATGAAGAAGAAGAACGAGGTGATCAGGTACATCGTCCCGATCGTCTTGTGGTCGGTGGTGGTGAGCCACTTGATGACCACGGCGCCGGGCTGTGCCCGCTTCACCGGCAACTCGTCCTCGTACGACTCGCCGATGGCGGCCGCGCCCTGATGGGGTTCGTTGAGAATGCTCATGTGGTCTTGGGCTCCGCATTCTTGGCGTTGCCCGTGGTGGCAATGCCCGCCGGGAGGTATCCGGTCTGGCCCTTCTTCGCCAGATCCTGCAGGTGCTGCTGGTACTGCTCCGGGGAGACGACCTTCACGTTGAAGAGCATCCGGGAGTGGTCCATGCCGCACAGTTCCGCGCACTTGCCCAGGAAGGTGCCCTCCTTGCTCGGGGTCACCTCGAAGACGTTGGTGTGGCCCGGGATGACGTCCATCTTCATGAGGAACGGCACCACCCAGAACGAGTGGATGACGTCGCGCGAGGTGAGGACGAACCGCACCGTCTCGCCCTTCGGCAGCCAGAGCGTCGGACCGGGGTTACCGGTGTCCTGGTTCTTCGTGGCGGGAGTGCCGAAGTCGTAGACGCCCTCGGCACCCACCGGGAACTTCAGCTTGTCGACGGGGATCTGCTCGAGCTCCTTGGGAGCCACCGCAGGGGACGACTTGTTGCCGTCCACGTCCTCGACGTAGTTGAAGGCCCAGCTCCACTGCATGCCGACCACGTTCACCACGTGGTCCGGCTTTTCTGAGGTCGCCAGAAGCTTGGATTCGTCACGCGCGGTGAAGTAGAAGAACACCGCGATGATGATGATCGGGACCACGGTGTACAGCGCCTCGATGGGCATGTTGTACCGGGTCTGCGGAGGAACCTCGACCTTCGTCCGGCTTCGCCGGTGGAAGATCACACTCCAGATGATCAAACCCCAGACAAGTACACCGGTCGCCAGCGCGGCGGCCCAGGAGCCCTGCCAGAGCGCCAGGATCCGGGGGGCTTGTTCCGTAGCGGGGCTGGGCATGCCAAGGCGGGGGTATTCACAACCGGTAGCGGTCACAAGGACCAGCGCCGCGGCCAGCGCCTGCGGCAGCTTCCGCCGCACCGGGCGCCGCGACGAGCGGTCGGAGCCGTTGGGACTCACGTAGCGCCTTCCCGAGAGTCTCGCCCACGCGTCCGGGTGCCCGGCCGTCAGCTGGTCGGTCGGCCCTGGCGCGGGCAGGTAGGTGTGGATGTTTATGCGGACCAAACCCTACTGGACGCTATTTGGGGTCGCGCGGGGAGGGGGTCCAACGCGCCGGGGCACTTCCCGAAGGGATGGACCGGCATGCTCCGCATGCCGCCTGACGGCCCGCCGGGCGACAGGCGTAGCGTGCCGGGCGTGTCCTACTTCGATGCGGCTTCGGCCGCTCCCCTGCACCCCGTCGCCCGCCAGGCGCTGGTAGCCGCGCTGGACGAGGGGTGGGCGGATCCGGCCCGCCTGTACCGCGAGGGGCGGCGCGCCCGGCTGCTGTTGGACGCCTCCCGCGAGGCGGCCGCCGAAGCGGTGGGCTGCCGTCCCGACGAACTGGTTTTCACTCCTTCGGGAACCCGTGCCGTTCACACGGGCGTGTCAGGAGCCATGGCGGGACGGCGGCGGACGGGGCGTCACCTCGTGGTGTCGGCCGTCGAGCACTCGTCGGTGCTCCATGCGGCCGAGGCGTACGAGGCCACCGAGGTCGGGGTGGACCGTACGGGGCGGGTGGACGCCGCCGCGTTCGCCGCCGCGCTGCGGCCGGACACGGCACTGGCCTGCCTGCAGTCCGCCAATCACGAGGTGGGAACGGTCCAGCCGGTCGCCGAGGCCGCCGAGCTCTGCCGGGAGGCGGGGGTGCCGCTGCTGGTGGACGCGGCGCAGTCGCTGGCCTGGGGGCCGGTGGATGGCGGCTGGTCGCTGCTCACCGCCAGCGCCCACAAATGGGGCGGGCCGCCCGGGGTCGGGCTGCTCGCGGTCCGCAAGGGCGTGCGCTTCGCCGCTCAGGGCCCCACGGACGAACGGGAGTCGGGACGCTCCCCCGGCTTCGAGAACCTGCCGGCCATCGTGGCCGCGGCGGCGTCGCTGCGCGCCGTGCGGGAGGAGGCCGCGGCCGAAGGGGCGCGGCTGTCGGAGCTGGTCGGCCGGATCCGCTCCCGGGTGCCGGTACTCGTCCCCGATGTGGAGGTCGTCGGCCATCCCACGCTGCGGCTCCCGCACCTCGTGACGTTCTCCTGCCTCTACGTCGACGGGGAAGCGCTGCTCGGCGGGCTCGACCGCGCGGGCTTCTCGGTCTCCTCCGGCTCGTCCTGCACCTCCAGCACCCTGACCCCGAGCCATGTGCTGCGCGCGATGGGCGTCCTGTCGGAGGGCAACGTCCGGGTGTCACTGCCGCCGGGCACTCCTGCGGAGGACGTCGAGCGGTTCCTCGGCGTGCTGCCGGAGGTCGTCCGCTCGGTCCGCGACCAGCTCGGCGCCCCGGCCTCCCCCGCCGCGGACACCTCCGCCCCGTCGGCCGAGGTCGCCGGTGCCCCCGACAAGCCCGCTCTGACGGTCGACTCGCTCGGCAAGCGCTGCCCGGTCCCGGTCATCGAGCTCGCCAAGGTCATCGGCGATGTGCCGGTGGGCGCGGTGATCTCCGTGCTGTCCGACGACGAGGCGGCGCGGCTGGACATCCCCGCGTGGTGCCAGATGCGGGACCAGGAGTACGTCGGCGAGCGCGCGGCAAAGCGGGGTACGGCGTACCTGGTGCGGCGCAGAACGTGAAAAAGATGGCCTCGAGCTCCCCCGGACTCCGTCCGGGAGGTACCCCCAGGCCGGGCTGAAGGAATCAGCCCGGCCGGCGATCGAGGGAACGAAAGGGTCAGGCCAGGTGGGTCTTGACCTCGGCGGCGGCCTCGTGGCCGTAGGCCTTGGTGAAGCGGTCCATGAAGTGGCCGCGGCGCAGCTCGTACTCCTGGGTGCCGAGCGTCTCGATGACGAGGGTCGCCAGCATGCAGCCGAGCTGGGCGGAGCGCTCCAGCGACAGGTTCCAGTCCAGGCCCGCCAGGAAGCCGGCGCGGAACGCGTCGCCGACGCCGGTCGGGTCGACCTTCGCCTCTTCCTCGGCGCAGCCGACCTCGATCACCGGCTGGCCGACCCGCTCGATGCGGACGCCCTGCGCGCCGAGGGTGGTGATGCGGGTGCCGACCTTGGCGAGGATCTCTTCGCCGGTCCAGCCCGTCTTCGACTCGATGAGCGCCTTCTCGTACTCATTGGTGAAGAGGTACGTGGCGCCGTCCACGAGGAGGCGGATGTCCTCGCCGTCCATGCGGGCGAGCTGCTGCGAGGGGTCGGCCGCGAACGGGATGCCACGGCTGCGGCACTCCTGGGTGTGCCGGATCATCGCCTCGGGGTCGTCCGCGCCGATGAGGACCAGGTCCAGGCCGCCCACCCGGTCGGCGATCGGCTGCAGCTCGATCTGCCGGGCCTCGCTCATCGCGCCGGTGTAGAAGGACGCGATCTGGTTGTGGTCGGTGTCCGTGGTGCAGACGAAGCGCGCGGTGTGCAGCACCTCGGAGATGCGGACGGACGCGGTGTCGACGCCGTGCCGGTCCAGCCAGGCGCGGTACTCGGCGAAGTCGGAGCCCGCCGCGCCCACGAGGACCGGCCGGAGGCCGAGCACGCCCATGCCGAAGCAGATGTTCGGAGCGACTCCGCCGCGCCGGACATCGAGGTTGTCGACGAGGAAGGAGAGCGAGACCGTGTGCAGCTGGTCCGCGACCAGCTGGTCGGCGAAGCGGCCGGGGAAGGTCATCAGGTGATCGGTGGCGATGGATCCGGTGACAGCGATACGCACGACTGAATGCTCCTGCGGGGGCGGCGGCGAAGGTCGGCAAGGGCCGGAAGGAGGCCCTGGGCAACACGGAAAAGGCACAGCCATCGTATGGGGTGCGCCGCCGCGACCGGGAACCGGCCACCGGACACGGAGAAACTACCCGATAGTAGGGCTTACCCCTACCTGATCAAGTGCCTAGGGTCGAAGACATGGCTTCTACTTCGTCCCCACTGCCCCCCGTCGTCGAACCTGAATCCCGCTCCGAATCGCTCGCCGAACTGCTCGGCGACTGCCGTCGGATGGCGCCGCACTGGACGGTTCCCGCCCATGCGGCCCCACCGGTGGCCGCTCCGTCGAGCCTGCACGGAATCACCGTGCCGCTCGCGTCCGCGCACGTCGTGGACGGTATGGCGGAGTACGGCGCCTGATCCCGGCCGGTCGCGGAACCGCGCGGTGGGAACCGCGCGGGCTCCGGCTCCGTCACAGCTGCATCTGACGGTACGGAGCCGAGGGAGCAGCACGGTGAGCACCGAACGCAACGACGACACGATGGAGCATCCCGTCCCCCGCCGCCGCCTCAGGTCACCACTGGCCGTCGCCGCGATGGCCGCGGCGGTCCTGGTGGCTGGCGGCGGCGGGGCCTACTGGGCGACGGCGAACGCGGGCAGCAGCGCCCCCGACAAGAGCGAGAGCAAGGCACCCGCGCCACTGGCGCTGGACGGCGCCAGGACCGGGGTGGCAGCCGGCACGGACAGCGGCGCGGCGGCCCCCGCCGGGGCGCAGTACCAGGTCACGAAGCCGCTGCCGGCCGGTCCGAAGGCGGCACCGGTCTACCGGCCGCACGGGGACGTGACGCAGGCGGCCGTCGAGAAGCTGGCGAAGGCGCTGGATGTGCCCGGCCCCGTCAAGCTCGACCACGATTTCTGGCGGGCGGGCGGCACCCCGGACGGCAGCGGGCCGTTCCTGCAGGTCAACCGGTCGGGCGAGGGCAACTGGTCGTACTCCCGGCTCGGCCCGATCGCCAAGTGCTACCGCACCACGCCGATGAAGCCGGGGGTGCCGAGTGCTCCCAGCGCCGGCGGTCCCGACTCCCCGGTCTGCTCCGGCCCGCCGGTCGCCTCGGCCGACGGCGCGGGCGGTACCTCGACGTCGTCCTCCGGGCTGGCCGGCACGAGTGACGGCGCGGTCTCCGAGGACCGGGCGAAGCAGGCCGCGGCGCCCGCCCTGGCCGCTCTCGGACTGACCGGAGCCGCGGTGGACGCGAGTGAGACCGCCGGCGCGGTGCGCATGGTGAACGCCGACCCGGTGGTGGGCGGGCTGCCGACGCATGGCTGGCGCACCACCCTGCGGATCGGCGCGGACGGGCAGCTGAGCGGCGGCTACGGTCTGCTGGCGGCCCTCGACAAGGGCGACCAGTACCCGGTGATCGACGCGGCGCAGGCCCTGAAGCAGCTGGAGACCGGCGGAGCCGGCGGCACGGACCACGGGGTCGGCGGCACCTGCCCGGCACCGCTCCCGAAGGCGCCGACGGCACCGAGCGACGACAAGACGCTGCCGCAGTCGATGCCGTGTGTGCCGGCCGCCGAGCAGAAGCTGGAGGTCCGCGGCGTCACGTTCGGGCTGTCGGCCCAGTTCGTCTCGGGCGCGCGGGCACTGGTGCCGTCCTGGCTGTTCGACGTGGCACAGGCCGGAGTGGTGAAGGCGCACACGGTGGCACAGCCCGCCGTGGAGGCGCGCTACATCCAGCAGACGGCGCCGGGCACGGGACTGCCGAGTGAGCCGGGCGGTCCGGGTACGACCGCGCCGACGCAGCCCGCCGACCCCGGGCAGCCCGCCGACCCGAACGCGCCCAAGAAGCAGAAGGCCGTCTCGTACACCGTGCGCGGCAACGTCCTGGAGCTGCACTTCTGGGCCGGTGTCTGCTCTACCTACGCGGCGACCGCCGAGGAGTCCGACGCGGCGGTGACCGTGCGGATCACGGGGATGCACGACCCGGCCGTGCGGGGGATGTGCATCATGATCGCGAAGGACACCACCAGGACCGTGCAGCTGGCCAAGCCGCTCGGTGACCGCAAGGTCGTCGACCTGTACGACGGCACCGTCGTGCCGCTGCGGAAGTAGCCGGACAGGTTCCGGGCGGACCGGTTCCCAGCGGGCCGCGGAACGACGAAGGCGGCGGTCACCCTCTCGGGTGGCCGCCGCCTTCGCGTGCGATCAGTGGAACGAATCGCCGCAGGCGCAGGAGCCGGTGGCGTTCGGGTTGTCGATCGTGAAGCCCTGCTTCTCGATCGTGTCCACGAAGTCGATGGAGGCGCCGCCCAGGTACGGGGCGCTCATGCGGTCGGTGACGACCTTCACACCGTCGAAGTCCTTCACGACATCGCCGTCGAGCGAACGCTCGTCGAAGAACAGCTGGTAGCGCAGACCGGAGCAGCCACCGGGCTGAACGGCGACGCGCAGCGCCAGGTCCTCGCGGCCTTCCTGCTCGAGCAAGCCCTTGACCTTGGCCGCGGCGGAATCCGACAGGAGAAGTCCGTCGTTCGCGGTGGTCTCGTCCTGAACCGTCATCTGCTTCACTCCCGGGTTGTTCGGACTGCTGCCACCGACTGGTAACCGATGACCCCCCGGATTCATTCCGGGTCCGATACGTCTTTCCGCCAACAATGCTCGCACACCGGAGGCCGGGAACGGAATGCGTCACATTGACGCGACCCCCATCGTCAATCTGACACGAACGGGCTATCATAGATAACGTCAGGTAGACGAAAAGGCTGTGCTGCACAGAAAGGGCTCCGGGCCCGTGACCACCACAGAACCGCTGGATGTGCTGGATGTTCAGCCCACGCCGCTCGCCCTGCTGCTGCTCGGGCGGGAGTCCGATCCCCGTAGCGAGCGCGGAGTTGACTGCCCCGGCGACCTGCCGGCCGCGTCCGACCCCGACCTGGTCGAGCGCGCCCGCGCCGCCAAGGCGAAGCTCGGGAGCAAGGTCTTCATCCTGGGCCACCACTACCAGCGCGACGAAGTCATCGAGTTCGCCGATGTGACCGGTGACTCCTTCAAACTCGCGCGGGACGCCGCCGCGCGCCCGGAGGCCGAGTACATCGTCTTCTGCGGTGTGCACTTCATGGCCGAGTCCGCGGACATCCTCACGTCCGGCAAGCAGGCCGTGATCCTCCCGGACCTGGCGGCCGGCTGCTCGATGGCCGACATGGCCACCGCCGAGCAGGTCGCCGAGTGCTGGGACGTGCTGACCGAGGCGGGCGTGGCCGAGGCCACCGTCCCCGTCTCCTACATGAACTCCTCCGCCGACATCAAGGCCTTCACCGGCCGGCACGGCGGCACGATCTGCACGTCCTCGAACGCCGAGCGCGCGCTGGAGTGGGCGTTCTCACAGGGCGAGAAGGTGCTCTTCCTTCCCGACCAGCACCTGGGGCGCAACACCGCGGTACGCGATCTGGGCCTGTCGCTCGACGACTGCGTCCTCTACAACCCGCACAAGCCGAACGGCGGCCTGACCGTCCAGCAGCTGCGCGACGCCAAGATGATCCTGTGGCGCGGCCACTGCTCCGTGCACGGCCGCTTCTCGATCGAGTCGGTCGAGGACGTCCGCGCACGGATCCCCGGGGTCAATGTGCTGGTGCACCCCGAGTGCAAGCACGAGGTCGTCTCCGCCGCCGACTACGTCGGCTCGACGGAGTACATCATCAAGGCGCTGGACGCGGCCCCGGCCGGCTCCGCGTGGGCGATCGGCACCGAGCTGAACCTGGTCCGCCGGCTCGCCAAGGCGCACCCGGACAAGCAGATCGTCTTCCTCGACAAGACCGTCTGCTTCTGCTCGACGATGAACCGCATCGACCTGCCGCACCTGGTGTGGACCCTGGAGTCGCTGGCGGACGGCAAGCTCGTCAACCGCATCCAGGTGGACGAGGAGACCGAGCGGTTCGCCAAGCTGGCCCTGGAGCAGATGCTGGCGCTGCCGTAAGGCCCGGTAACGCTGAACGGGCGGGCCGGAACCCTGAGGGTTCCGGCCCGCCCGTTCATGAGCGGTACGAGGTGCGAGGTGCGATCGCGCGGCTCAGCCCGGGATGAGCCCGTCGTCGCCGAGCATCTCCCGGACCTCCGTGAGGGAGGCGTCGGGAGACGGCAGGATCAGCTCCGACGGCTCCAGGGAGGCGTCGGGCAGCGGTTCGCCCAGTTCCCGTACGGCGTCGAGCAGGGCTCCCAGCGTCTTGCGGAAGCCTTCCTCGTCACCGCTCTCGATCTGGGCGAGCAGTTCGTCGTCCAGCACGTTGAGGCGGGTGAGATGGCTGTCGGCCACCTTCACCTGCCCCTCCCCCATGATCCTGACGATCATGACGGCGCCTCCTAGTCGGTTCGGCTACGGCCCGGCGGTTGTCCTGCGTCACTGCTGTCCTGCGTTACTGCTTGTCCATCCGCGGCTTGTCCTCGGGCTGCTTTCCGCCCTCGATGGCCTGCTGCGGAGTGCCACCGGCCAGTTCGGCCTTCATCCGGGCCAGCTCCAGCTCGACGTCCGTACCACCGGACAGCCGGTCCAGCTCGGCCTGGATGTCGTCCTTCTGCAGGCCGCTCTGGTCGTCCAGGGCGCCGGACGCCATCAGCTCGTCGAGGGCACCGGCCCGCGCGCGCAGCTGCTCGGTCTTGTCCTCGGCGCGCTGGATCGCCATGCCGACGTCGCCCATCTCCTCGGAGATGCCGGAGAACGCCTCGCCGATCTTGGTCTGGGCCTGGGCGGCCGTGTACGTGGCCTTGATGGTCTCCTTCTTGGTGCGGAAGGCGTCCACCTTGGCCTGCAGCCGCTGCGACGCGAGAGTGAGCTTCTCCTCCTCGCCCTGCAACGTCTGGTGCTGCGTCTCCAGGTCCGTGACCTGCTGCTGCAGCGCGGCCCGGCGCGACAGCGCCTCACGGGCCAGATCCTCACGACCCAGCGCCAGCGCCTTGCGGCCCTGGTCCTCGTAGGTCGACGACTTCTTCTGCAGCTCGTTCAGCTGCAGCTCCAGGCGCTTGCGCGAGGTGGCGACATCGGCCACACCCCGACGTACCTTCTGCAGCAGTTCCAGCTGCTTCTGGTACGAGTAGTCAAGCGTCTCGCGCGGGTCCTCGGCCCTGTCCAGGGCCTTGTTGGCCTTCGCGCGGAAAATCAATCCCATCCGCTTCATGACACCGCTCATGGGCCTCGCGCGCCCCCTTCTCGGACTACAGCTCCAGCACCTCTACAGACCCCACAGTACGGGCCCTGGTTCCATTACCGCACTGTTCGGCGACGGATGCGCTCCTCCCTAGGGACGATCACGGTTCGGTGACCTAAGGCCCAAGGAGTAGGTGAAGGCTGGGGTTCCCGCCCCGGGGCACGTAACCTGGAGTCGTGTTCCGACGTCGTTCCCCAGATGAGCAGGCCTCAACCACCACGGTGCTTGAGGACCAGCCCCGCGACCCGCAGGCTCCCAAGGGTCGCCCCACGCCCAAGCGCAACGAGGCCCAGGGCCAGCGCCGCACCCGTGCCGTCGTGCCGACCGACCGCAAGGCCGCCGGCAAGCAGGCACGCGAAGCGCGCCGTGCCGAGATGGCCAAGCAGCGCGAAGCGCTGGCCGGTGGCGACGAGCGCTACCTGCCCGCACGAGACAAGGGACCGGTGCGCAAGTTCGTCCGGGACTATGTCGACTCGCGCTACCGCGTCGCGGAGTTCTTCCTTCCGCTCGCGGTGGTCATCCTCGTCCTGAGCATGATCCAGAACACTCAGCTGCGGAACCTCTCGCTGCTGCTGTGGATGGTCGTGATCGTCCTGATCCTGGTCGACTCCGTCATCACGACGATCCTGCTGCGTAAGCAGCTGCGCACCCGCTTCCCCGACAAGAACCTGCGCGGTGCGGTGGCGTACGCCCTGATGCGGACGCTCCAGATGCGCCGGCTGCGGCTGCCGAAGCCGATGGTCAAGCGCGGCGTGAAGCTCTGAGCACCGGCAGATCCGGGTTCGAGGGCGGCTCGGCCGGCTGGCTGGGCGGTCTCGGCGGGCTGCGCAACGTCGTCCGCCAGGAACTGGTGGCTCGGCAGCTCGACGAGCAGATAACGGCGCGCTTCGCCGTGGGCCGCCGGCTGCGGGTGCTCGACGTCGGCCCCGGCCAGGGCACCCAGGCGCTCCGGCTGGCCCGCGCGGGGCACCAGGTCACCGGCCTGGAGTCCGACCCGGAGATGCTCGACGCGCTGCGCACCGCGCTGGCCGTCGAACCGGAGGGCATACGCGAGCGGGTCTCCCTGATCGCGGGCGACGGCCGGGAGACCGGCCGGCACTTCGGCCCCGGCAGCTTCGACCTCGTGCTCTGCCACGGCGTGCTGATGTACATGCCCGAGCCCGACCCGATGCTGGCCGCGCTGGCCCGGGTGCTGGCGCCCGGCGGTCTGCTGTCGCTGCTCGTACGCAACGCCGACGCGCTGGCCATGCGGCCGGGGCTGCTCGGCGACTGGCCAGCAGCGCTCGACGCCTTCGGCAGCGACACGTACACCAACCGGATCGGCCTCGACGTGCGCGCCGACCGCCGGGAGGCCGTGACCGCGACCCTCAACGGGCTGGGCACCCCGGTGCACTCCTGGTACGGGGTCCGGGTCCTCACCGACGCCGCACCGAACGACGCGCCGGTACCGGCGGATCTCGAACCGCTGCTGGCCGCCGAGGAACAGGCCGGGCGGACGGACCCGTACCGCGCCGTGGCGGCACTGCTGCACCTGTGCGGGGTACGCGCCTAGGGCGTGTTTCGGCCGTCGGCCGGACCGTCGGCGAAGGCAGTGAGAGCGACGGCGGCACCGGGGCCACGATCGCGAACATGGTGCAGACCTCGGCCGCGATCAACCCCGGCAACAGCGGCGGCGCCCTGGTGAACCTCGACAACGAGGTCATCGGCATCCCGACCCTGGCCGCCACCGATCCCCAGATGGGCGCGGGAGCGGCGCCGGGCATCGGCTTCGCGATCCCGGCCGCGACCGTCACCGACATCGCCGGCCAGATCATCAAGGACGGCCGCGTCACCGACTCCGGCCGCGCCGCCCTCGGCATCACCGCCCGCACCGTGGTCGGCGACGACCTCCAGCCGTCCGGCGTCGCCGTGGTCTCGGTAACGGGCGGCGGAGCCGCCGCGAAGGCGGGACTCAAGGCGGGCGACGTCATCACCAAGATCGACCCAACCGGGATCTCGACGCTGCAGTCCCTGACGGAGGCACTGGCGGCCCACAAGCCGGGCGACAAGGTCCAGGTGACGTACGAGCGTGGCGGGGCCACGAAGACGGCGGAGGTCACGCTGGGGTCGGTCTGACTCGTCAGGCGTGCCACAGCCGGTGCCCGGATCCCCGGCGCTATCCGCACGTGGCGCGGGCCCGTCACCCATTCCCCACCGGGGCCTGGACGCGAGGGGCCGGGATCGCAGTTGGGGGCACCCCCGGCCGAAGGTTGGGGGACCGTAAATAGTCGATTTCGGACCCCCGCGCCGGAGAGCCCGGCCCCGACCCCGAAGCGGCCGGTACCGAACCCCCCGCGCGCTACGCCGCTATTCCTCGTTCCCGTGCAGGCTCATCGGGCCGTAGATCTTGGTCTCCCCGTCGAAGAGCACGACCTGGTCCGCGCCGCCCTCCACCAGGTCCTTCCAGAGCTCACCGATCCAGGACTCCGCATCCCCCTGCGTCGTGAACTCCTCCGGCTGCACCGCGGGCGCAACCTCGGTGCCGTCGGCCTTCTCGAACCGCCACGTCCACGCCATGTATTTCTCCTCGGTCCTCGGTCCACAGCTGCTGCTGTCCGTCGTGTGCCTGTCCCGCAGGGTAACCGCATGGCGGACCCGGCGAGCCCGCCGTACGCGGACGCGAGACGATCGGGGGGTGGAACTGACACTGCTCGGCACCGGAGGCCCCGAGGGCCTGCCCCTGCCCGACTGCCCCTGCGCCTCCTGTGCGGACGCCATCGGCGACCGCGACGGGCCGCGCGCCGCGACCGCCGTCCTCGTGGACGGCGTGCTGCTGCTCGACCTCACCCCCGGGCTGGCCTTCGCCGCCGCCCGTTCCGGGCACTCCCTCGGCGGCGTGCGGCAGGCACTGCTGTCCCACCCGCACGACGGGCCCGCGGTGGAGATCCCCGTCGGCCTGCCGGCACCGGGCCGCGTCCCCGACGGTCAGGAGCTGACGCTCCTGACCGGGCACCGGGTACGCGCCGTCCCCACGGACGCGCCCGGCACCGGCTACGAGATCGAGGGGCCGGACGGGATGAAGGCCCTCTATTTGCCACCGGGCTGCGCCCCCGCCGGGGTCCAGGAGGCCGCCGCACCGTACAACGTGGTGCTGTTCGACGCGGTCGACCGGCCCGACGCGCTGGGCAGGCTGCGCGCCGCCGGCGCCGTGGGCCCGACCACCGACGTCGTCGCCGTGCACATCGACCACAGCGCGCCGCCCGGCGCCGAGCTGCGGCGCCGGCTCGCCGCGCTGGGCGTGCGCGCCGTCCCCGACGGCACCACGCTGGTCGCCGGCGACTACCACGACGTACCGGACGTGCCCCGCCGCACGCTGGTGCTCGGTGGCGCCCGCTCCGGCAAGTCCGCCGAGGCGGAACGGCGGCTCGCCGCGTTCTCCGACGTCCTGTACGTGGCCACCGGCGGCACCCGCGAGGGCGACCAGGAGTGGGCGCGCCGCGTCGCGCTGCACCGCGACCGCCGGCCCGGTACGTGGGCGACGCAGGAGACCTGCGACCTGGTGCCGCTGCTCGCCGTGGACGGCGCGCCGCTGCTCATCGACTGCCTGGCGCTGTGGCTGACGTCCGCGATGGACTCCGTCGGCGCCTGGGACGACGAGCAGTGGTCGTCGGGCGGCGAACGCGAACTGCACGCCCGGGTCGCCGAGTTGACGGCGGCGTGGCGGGCGACGCGGCGCACGGTGGTCGCGGTGAGCAATGAGGTGGGTTCGGGGGTGGTTCCGGGGACGGCGTCGGGGCGCCGGTTCAGGGACGAGTTGGGGCGGTTGAACGCCGCTGTTGCGGGAGAGTCCGAGCAGGTGCTTCTTGTGGTGGCGGGTCAGGCGGTTTCGCTGCGCGGCTGATGGGGCTGTGTCCTGGTCGGGGCCGGGCTCTCCGGCAGGGGGGTCCGAAATCGACTATTTACGGGCCTGGCGGCCCACAAATAGCTCGGCAGCATTTCGGACCCCCCTGCCTGCGATCCCGGCCCCTCGCGTTCACGCCCCGGTGGGGGTTGGGTGACAGGCCCGCGCCACGTGCGGGTAGCGCCGGCCCTTCGCGTTCACGCCCCGGTGGGGGTTGGGTGACGGGCCCGCGCCACGTGCGGGTTGGGGGTGGGAACTCCGGGCCGCCGCCGGTCGATCCCGCGCCGGCAGGCGACCCTGCGGCCCGCACCCCACGGCCGGAGGCCGGCCCGCGCCCGCGCGGCCCCTGCGGCCCGCGCCGGCAGGCGCCCGCTTCCCCTGGCCCGAGGCGCAGCCGGTACTGTGCGGCGAATGAGCGGCCTGAATCTCGATGACTTCGGCTCCCTGGTGGAGCGTCCCGACGCCGGTGTGCGGCGTGACGCGCAAGACCGGTGGCAGCGTCTGGTGAGCCCTCCGGGGGCTCTCGGCAAGCCCGCGGAGCTGGCCGAGTGGCTGTCGGCCGCTCAGGGGCGGGTTCCGGCGCGGCCGATCGCCCGGCCACGGGTGCTGTTGTTCGCCGGGGACCACGGGGTCGCGAGCCTGCGCGTCTCGGCGCATGAGGCCGGTACGGCCGTGGCGCTGGTCCGGGCGGTGCTCGACGGTGGGGCGCCGGTGAATGTGCTGGCGCGTCAGTTCGGGGCGCAGGTCCGCGTGATCGACATGGGCCTGGACTGCGATCCGGCGGAGCTGCCGGCCGAGGTCACCGCGCACCGGGTGCGCCGCGGCTCGGGGCGGGTGGACGTGGAGGACGCGCTCACCGTCGAGGAGGCCGAACTGGCGTTCCGCGCGGGCATGGCCATCGCCGACGAGGAGGCCGACTCCGGTACCGACCTCGTACTGCTCGGTGACATCAGCGTCGGTGGCACCACGGCCGCCGGCATTCTCGTGGCGGCGCTGTGCGGTACGGACGCCTCTGTGGTGACCGGCCGCGGCTCCGGGATCGACGACCTGGCGTGGATGCGCAAGTGCGCGGCGATCCGTGACGGGCTGCGCCGGGCCCGGCCGGTCCTGGGCGACCAGCTCGAACTGCTGGCCGCGAGCGGTGGCGCGGACCTCGCCGCGATGACGGGCTTCCTGCTGCAGGCCGCCGTGCGCAAGCTGCCCGTCGTGCTGGACGGTGTCGTCTCCGCGGCCTGTGCGCTGGTCGCGCAGCGTGTGGCGTTCCGGGCTCCCGACTGGTGGCTGGCGGGCCAGGCGAGTGGTGAGCCGGGGCAGGCCAAGGCTCTGGACCGGCTCTCCATCGAGCCGCTGCTCGACCACGGCGTACGGCTCGGCCAGGGCACCGGCGCGCTGCTCGCGCTGCCGCTGCTGCAGGCCGCGGCGGCGCTGGCGGCGGAGTTGCCGGACGTGTCGGGCGAGCCGGTGGTGGAGCGGGCCCCGGAACCCGTCACGGAACCTGTCGCCGTCACGTCGGAGGAGCCGCCCGCGGACCCGCCCCGCGAGGCGGCCGACACTCCGTAGAGCGCCGTTCCGCCCGCCCTCCGGGGTGGGCTCCGCGGGGCGTAGCCGGATCCGGCCACCGCCCCTGCGACGAGGATCCGGACATTCCGTCATAAGATCCACAACCATGGGAATGGGCAGCACGACACCGGGTCGCACACCGCAGGACGGGGAGGGCCGTCCGCATGTCTGGGGGCAGCGCTCCGCCGCCTACGCCGTCTGGTATCTGCGGGCTGTCGCCTTCCTCAACTTCCTCGGGGCGGTGTGGGTCTCCTTCGGAGCCGACATCCGGCGCCACAACATCGAGGACCTCTTCACCCCGTATCTGCTGACCGCGGGCTTCACCACGGGTGTGTTCGCGCTCTTCTTCGCCATCACCATGCGGCGCCGCAAACGGGCCGCGTGGGTGCTCAATCTCGTGCTGAGCGGGCTGTTCCTGCTGGTGCTGGCGCTGACGATGGGCTTCGCCGAGTACCGGGGCCACGTCCAGAACTGGATCACCCTGGGCCTGACCGGCTCCTTCGTCGCCGCCCTGCTGGTCGGCCGCCGTGAGTTCCGGGCCAAGGGCGACCGCTCCAATCCGAAGCACGCGATCCTGACCGCCGTCGGCGGCCTCATCGTGGGCTCGCTGATCAGCGCGCTGCTGGTCACCGCGACCAACAGCGAACACGGCTCGGACTTCGGCGCCAGCTTCCGTTACGCGATCATGCGCATGATCGCGCTCGACCCGAATGACGACAATTACGCGAACATCTCAACGCCCGGGTGGGTGGATGTCGTCATCAACGTCATGAGTGCGTTGCTCTTCCTGCTCGTGCTGTACGTGGCGTTCCGCTCGCCGCGCGGCCGGGCACTGCTCGGCCCGGAGGACGAGGCCAAGCTGCGCGGGCTCCTGGACCGCTACGGCGACCGGGACTCGCTCGGCTACTTCGCGCTGCGCCGCGACAAGAGCGTCATCTGGTCGCCGAGCGAGAAGTCCGCGATCGCGTACCGGGTCGTCGGGGAGGTGTCGCTGGCGTCCGGGGATCCGATCGGCGACCCCGAGGCGTGGCCCGGCGCCATCGACGCCTGGCTCGCCGAGGCCCGCGAGCACGCCTGGGTGCCCGCGGTGATGGGCGCGAGCGAGGAAGCGGGCGTGATCTACGCCAGGCACGGCCTGGACGCCCTGGAGATCGGGGACGAGGCGATCGTCGAGACCGCCGAGTTCACCCTGGACGGCCGCGCCATGCGGACCGTGCGGCAGGCGTACAACCGCGTCAAGCGGACCGGCTACACCGTCCGGATGCGCCGGCACGACGACATCCCCGCGGACGAGATGGACGCGATGCTGGAGCGCGCCGACGCCTGGCGCGACGGGGAGACGGAGCGCGGGTTCTCGATGGCGCTCGGCCGGCTCGGCGACCCCGCCGACGGGCGCTGCGTCATGGTCGAGTGCCACGACGGCGAGGGTGTGCCGCGCGCGCTGCTGAGCTTTGTCCCGTGGGGTCCGCAGGGGCTGTCGCTGGATCTGATGCGCCGCGACCGCGACTCCGAGAACGGGCTGATCGAGTTCATGGTCATCGAGCTGATCCAGCGCGCCGACGAGGTGGGCGTGCGGCAGATCTCGCTGAACTTCGCGATGTTCCGCTCGGTGTTCGAACGCGGCTCGAGGCTGGGCGCCGGGCCGGTGCTGCGGTTCTGGCGCTCCCTGCTGACGTTCTTCTCGCGCTGGTGGCAGATCGAGTCGCTGTACCGGGCCAACGCCAAGTACCGGCCCATCTGGGAGCCGCGGTATCTGCTGTTCGGCAAGAGCAGCGAGCTGCCGCGGATCGGAATCGCCAGTGCCCGGGCCGAGGGCTTCCTCGAAGCGCCGCGGCTGCCGTCCCCGCTGCGCAGACGCGACCGAGAGCGGACCGCTGCCAGGTGAGCCCCTTCAACAAGCGCCTTCGCGACTTCGCATACGTCGAATGGGGCGGAATCTCCCGAGATGTGTGGTTCGAGCTGCGGACGAAGAAGCTCCGCGCGATCCCACTGACCCTCTCCGCGTGCCTGTCCATCCTGACCCTTCAGGTGATCCAGCACTCCGGGAGCACCGGCACGGAGTGGGTCAACCGGCTCGGCGGCGTCTACGCGACGCTCCCGTGGTGGAAGGCGCTGCTGCGCACGCCCCTCTCGCTCTTCGTCCCCGACCCGTCGCTGCCGGTGTGGGGGCTGATCGCCCAGGTCGTCTTCATGTTCGGCATCGCCGAGATGACGGTCGGCAGGCGGCACACCCTCGGCATCGGGCTCCTCGCGACGCTCGCCGGCACGTCGTTCGCCCGCTACTCGCTCGCGGTCGGCCCCGACGGCTTCCTCGGGCTCCCGGTCTCCACCCTCGTCGTGCGCGACACCGGCCCGTCGGCGGCGGTCGTCGCCCTCGGGGTGTACGTGGCCTGCCGCTACCGCGCCTGGTGGACGGGGGGCGCGCTGATCCTCGCGATGCTCGTCGAGGTCGTCTTCATCGTGAACCTCGCGGGCTTCGAGCATCTGACGGCGATCGTGGCGACGCTGCTGCTGTGCGCCCTGGAGGGCCACCTCCGGCGGCGCCGGGAGGCGGAGCTCCATCGGGAGTCACCGCGGCAGCCCTCGGGTTAGCCGCCCGGGGTAGCCTCACGCGGTGACCGACTCCGCCGAGCCCTCGAAGGCCGGACCCGCGCCCGCCGCCTCCGTCGCGGACGCGCTCCGCTTCGCCTTCGGCACCCTCACCGCGCTGCCGGTGACCGTCACCCGCTGGGACCGGTCCGCCGCGCGCGGCGGGATGCTGTGCGCGCCGGTCGTCGGGGCGGTGGTGGGCCTGTGTGCCGCCGCGGTCGGCGGACTGCTGCTGCTCCTGGACGCGTCCCCGCTGCTCGCCGCCGTCGCCACCGCGGCCGTGCCCGCCGCCCTGACCCGCGGTCTGCACCTGGACGGCCTGGCCGACACCGCCGACGGGCTCGGCAGCGCCAAGCCCGCCGAGGACGCCCTGCGGATCATGAAGCAGTCGGACATCGGGCCCTTCGGCGTCCTGACGCTGCTCTTCGTCCTCCTCGCCCAGGTCGCCTGCCTCGCCGCCCTCTACGCCGACAGCTGGTCCCACGGCGCCGCCGCGGCCGCCGTCTCCGCCGTGGTGGCCCGTACCGCCATGACCCTGGCCTGCCGCGACGGCGTGCCCCCGGCCCGCCCCGACGGCCTGGGCGCCGCCGTGGCCGGAGCGGTCCCGCTCCGCATCGCGGCCCTCACCGCGGCCGGCACCCTCGTGGTCGCGGCGGCGGCCGGCGCCCTCTTCGGCCTCTCCCCCGCCCTCCACTTCGCCCTGGCCGCCCTCCTCGCCCTCATCACGGCCGAACTCCTCCTCCGCCACTGCCGCACCCGCTTCGGCGGCATCACGGGCGACGTCTTCGGCGCCCTGGCCGAAACGGCGGCGACGGCGGTTCTGGTCGTCCTGTCCCTGGGCTGACGACGGCATCGCCGGGTGCTGTCGCACCAGGCGCCATGGAAGCGTCTGTGGCGGAAGTGAAAGGATCGCTCGGACAGAGGCGAATCACGGGGGTTAGACAGTGGCGAATCGTCCGACGGATTGGCATGTGCTGGACCTGGACCGGGATCCGGTGCCGGGTGATCCGTACGAGGTGAAGGAACTCGCCCGGAAACTGGGCGACTTCGCGGACGATGTGTCGTCGGCGTTGCGGTCGGTGCGCGGGCTGAGCGGCAACAACGCGGTGCAGGACTGGGCGGGTCTGGCGGGGGACGCGTACCGCGAGCAGTTCGGGGATCTGCCGGGCGAGCTGGGCAAGTTGGAGAAGTCCTACCGGCTGGCTTCCGGGGCGTTGGAGACGTACTGGCCGAAGCTGGAGACCGCGCAGGCGGACGCGGACCGCGCTTTGGCGCAGGGGCGTACCGCCCGGCAGGATCTGGACGCGGCCAAGACCACGCAGGGCAACGCCGACGACTGGGTGAAGCGGGCGGGCGACAAGTCCAAGGAGTACCAGGCCGATCCGAAGCCGGGCGTGGAACCGCCGTCGGCGGACGAGGTCCGTACCGCCACCCGTAATGCGCTGGACGCTTCGAACGCGCAGAAGTCCGCGAACACCGCCGTCCACGACGCGCAGCAACGCCTGGACGCGGCGAAGGAACTGGCAGCTCAGGCCGCCCACCTGCGGGACACCGCCGCGTCGACCGCGGAGCACGCCCTGCACGAGGCGTCCGACGCTGGGATCAAGAACAAGCACTGGTGGGAGAAGGCGGTCGACTGGGTCGCCGACCACTGGGACGACATCGTCGCGGTCTGCAAGGTCATCGTCGCCGTGCTCGGCATCGTCGTCCTCATCATCGGCGGACCGCTCGCCTGGATCGTGCTGGCCGCCGCATTGGTCGTCCTCGCCGACACCCTCATCAAATACGCGCAAGGAAAAGCCAGCCTCTGGGACGTCTTCTTCGCCGCCCTCGACTGCATCCCCATGTTCAAGGGCCTGACCACCGCTGGCGGCCTGCTCAAAATGGCCAAGGAACTCCCGGCACTGCTGAAGAGCGGCAAGGCCCTGGAGAACATCGCCAACAGCGTCCGCAAGGGGGCAGGCGGGCTGCGTCAAATGGGACGCGAGATGAAGAAGCTCTTCACCTGTGGCGACCCCATCGACGTGGCAAGCGGCGAAATGGTCATGTCAGCCACCGATCTCCAACTTCCCGGTGTCCTGCCGCTGACCCTGGATCGCCACTTCCGCTCCTCGTACCGGGCGGGCCGCTGGTTCGGTAAATCCTGGGCCTCAACGCTGGACCAAAGGCTTCATCTCGACGATCAGGGTGTGCGCTTCACCACTGGCGACGGGATGCTGCTGCACTATCCCGTCCCCAGCGCAGGCCTTTCCCTCATGCCTCTCGAGGGTCCACGCTGGCCCTTGACATGGGACGGCGGACCTACCAGTGACATGTCGGTCCGCATACCCGAGTCCGGCCGGACTCTCGGTTTCACTCCGCACCCGGGCACAGCCGAACTCCTGCTCACTTCCATCAGCGATCGGTACAACAACCGCGTCACCATCACCTACTCGGCGGACGCGGCCCCCGTCGATCTGCGCCATACGGGGGGATACCACGTCGGAATCGAGACAGGGGGCGGCCGAGTCACCGCTCTGCGCCTCCTCAGCGATCCGGAACGGCCGCTGTTGATGGGATACGGATATGACGGCGACGGCAACCTCACCCAAATCTTTGACTCCTCCGGCCTGCCGCTCGCCTTCAGCTACGACAAACGTGGCCGTATCACGGGCTGGGAGGACCGGACAGGGACCTCGTACGGCTACGAGTACGACGAAGCAGGACGCTGTGTGGGTACGACAGGCTCGGAAGGGATTCTGAACTACCGCTACTCATACGATCCCGACGCCCGCACCACCGTCGCCACAAATTCTCTCGGTCACGCCACCACGTTCCACTTCAATGATCAGTACCAACTCATCCGCGAGACCGATCCGCTGGGGCAGGTCACCCTGCTGAGCTGGGATCGGTACGACCGCCTGCTCACCAGGACCGACCCCCTCGGCCGCACGACGAGCTGCGCGTACGACGGTGCCGGCAACCTGACCATGGCGACCCGCCCTGACGGCAGCTCCGCGACGATCGAGTACAACGACCTCAACCTGCCCGTGAGGATCACCCAACCCGACGGAACGCGCGCCCGCTACTCCTACGACGCCGCTGGGAACCGTACGTCCGCGACCGACGCGCTCGGCGCCACGACGAACTTCACCTACGACGAGCGCGGCGGTCTGACCAGCGTCACCGACGCGTTCGGCACAGTGCAACAGGTCGTGGTCAATGACTCCGCCGGTCTTCCGGCGGCGATCACCGACGTAGGTGGCACCACGATCCGGATCACGCGGGATGCATTCGGACGCATGGTGGAGGCCGCTGACGCGTCCGGGGCGTCCACGAGTGTCGGCTGGACGGGCGAAGGGCAGATCGCTTGGCGCATGGCTCCGGACGGGTCCGTTGAGCAATGGTCGTACGACGTCGAGGGAAACCCCGTCGCGCACCGCTCCGGCAGCGGCCGTGCAACACGATACGAGAACACTCATTTCGACCTCTGCGCCGTTCGTACGGAACCGGACGGCTCTCGTTACGAGTTCACCTACGACACCGAACTACGAGTGGTGGCGGTAACCAACGCGCAGGGCCGAGTCTGGAGCTACGACTACGATCCCTCGGGCCGCCTCGTTGGGGAGACCGACTTCAATGGCCGGAAGCTCAGTTATCGCTACGACGCAGCCGGTCAATTGACGGAACGCATCAACGGAGAGCGGCAAAGCATCCGATTCGAGCGGGATGTCCTGGGCAATGTCACCCGGCAGGATTCCAGTGGTGTGGTCACCGACTTCGTTCACGACGCACTCGGACGCCTGAAATGTGCCGTCAGCCCCGTTGCCGACCTCTCCCGGGAGCTGGACCCTCTCGGCCGCATTCTGGCCGAAAGCGTCAACGGTCGTACTGTTTCCTCGCGTTACGACGCAATAGGCCGCCGTACTCGGCGCACCACGCCGAGCGGGGTCCTGAGCGTCTGGGAATTCGGCACCACCGGCAGGCCGATGTCCCTGCGGTCGGGCAGCCACACCGTGCGCTTCGCGTACGACGAAGCGGGCCGGGAGGTCGAGCGCGACCTAGGGGGCGTGGCACTCAGCTGGCAGTGGGACGACAACAACCGTTCGACAGCACAGACACTGTCAACCCGCGGCCCGAAGTCCCCGATGGCGCAACGGCGGACCTTCACTCACGCCGCGGACGGAAGCCTCACAGCCGTCGATGACGCCTCGGGGGGCTTCCACCACTTCGAGCTGGATTCCGCGAGCCGCGTCACTGCCGTCAACGGTGCCGACTGGACCGAGGCATACGTCTATGACACCGCCGGGAATCTCGCCGCCGCGACACTGCCGGCCGGTGAGCACACCAGCCCGGAATCGGGCGACCGGTCCTACAACGGAACGCTCATCCAGCGGGCGGGGCACGTCAACTACACCTACGACGATCAGGGCCGGGTGGTCAGGCGTACGCAAAAGCTACTCTCGGGTGGCAGTCGTGTATATCAATACGTGTGGAACGCCGAAGACCGGCTCACGGACGTCACCACCCCGGACGGCATCGCCTGGCACTACGAGTACGACCCGCTCGGCCGCCGAATCTCCAAGTCACGCCTTGCCGACGACGGAACTACCGCCCTGGAAACAACGGAATTCGTCTGGGACGGCACGCGCCTCGCCGAGCAGACAACCGCGGATGCCACGACAACCTGGGATTGGGAACACGGCGACATACCCGTCGCACAGACGGTTCGCGCCGCATTGCGCGATGCCCCTCAGGACGACATCGACGAGCGCTTCTACGCCATAGTCACCGATCTGGTCGGTACGCCAACCGAAATGGTCGACGTATACGGTGTGATCGTCTGGAAGAATCGGTCGACACTGTGGGGATCACCGCTCGGCGTCACGTCACCGGCGAATGTGGACTGCCCTCTGCGCTTTCCCGGGCAGTACTACGACGCCGAGACCGGCTTGCACTACAACTATCAACGCTATTACGAACCCGGGACCGCCCGATACCTCAGCCCGGACCCGCTCGGCCTCACTGCCGCTCCCGATCACCACGGCTATGTCTCCAACCCTCTCAATTGGTCCGATCCGCTGGGTCTCAAGGCCAAGTGTCTGGTGGATCTCTACCACGGCACAACGGGAGCCGGCCTGGACGGAATCCTCAAGAACGGGATCGATCCCACCTTCAGTACTCGGGCCATGGACTTCGGACGCGGCGGCTTCTACGTCACCAATGACGCCAACCAGGCCCGACAGTGGGCCACAAGACTCGCCGACCGGGCGGGCGGCACAGCGGAGGTACTGCACTTCCGCGTTCCGAAGAGCGAGCTGGACAACCTCACGAGTAAGATCTTCCATGGTCCCAGCGACGACCTGGCCAGCTTCATCAGGCATCACCGCAATGGCGGCGCAATGCACAGCTTCGAGATGGTGGAGGGCCCCATGCTGTTGAACCTCAGGGCTTTCCGCGGCGGCGCGGACGGCGTCTTCAAGGGACACCAGATAGCGATCTTCTCCTCTAAGGCAGCTGATCTGTTCACCCGATCCTTGGTCCGTTAGGAGATCGACTCGTGTCCGAGTTCACGATGCCCGCAGTTCCGGAGATGCAGGAATATCTGGGCGAAGTCGCCGAAGAACTGGTGACCCTCTTCGGGATCTCCCGGGCCGAGGCGGTGGCGCGTATCAACCGGGCGTGGGGCAACCAGGTGTTCAACGAATGGCCCGACCTACTGGCCCACGAGGAGCCCGAGCACTGGGCCTACGGCCTCTACTACGAAGGTGACGTGCCCTACTGGGAGCCCGACGCCGACCGGTCCCAATGGCGGATCCGCCAGGCCCCGCCGCGGGACTCGCCCGCCTGGACCCTGGAGGCCTGACCGGGTGGCGGTATCGCGGGCCCGGCAGAGGCACTCGGCACGGTCCGCCCGGTGCCGACGGATCCTCAGCGCGACCTGGCAGGCCACATCTGACCGGAAAGGGTGCTCCGAACCCTTTCCCCGCACCGCAGGATGACAAGGGCTGAGCGGTTCCGGGGTCATGGGGGGAACGGACGATGCAGCATCTGGCGTGTCCTGAGGGCCGTTGGGAGGTGGCGACGGCGCTGCCGCATGCCCGGCTGCGGCCGGGGGTGCAGCGGTACCGGGGGTACCGGCTGAACCTGGACCTGCCGCGGCAGCGGCTGGAGGTCCCGGACGGCGCGGTGACGCTGTTGTTCTCCTTCGACCACGAAGTGCGGGTGACGGAGGCCCTGACGCCGTCGGCCCCCGGCAACGCCCACCGCTCGATGCTGGTCGGGCTACGCACCAGCGCCGGCCTCGGGCGGCACAGCGGGCGGCTGTACGGCCTGGAGGTCATCCTCTCGCCATGGAAGGCGTATTCGCTGTTCGGGATCCCGATGCACGAACTCGCCGACACCATCACCGACCCCATCGACCTGCTCGGCCCCCGCTGCCGCGATCTCGCCGACGCCCTCGCCTGCGCCGCTGGCTGGGCCCAGCGCTTCGACCTGCTGGACACCGTGTTCCTGCACTGGTCCGAGGACGCGCTCCCCGTCTCGGACCGCGTCCGGTACGCCTGGCGGGAACTCGCCAGGACCTCCGGCGCCCTGCCCATCGGCGAGCTCGTCGCCGCCACCGGGTGGGGCTGGCGGCAGTTGGAGAACCGCTTCCGCGCCGAGATCGGGCTGACGCCGAAGGGCGCGGCGCGCGTCATGCGGCTGCGCAAGGTGCTGCGGCTGATGGCGGCGGACCTGCCGGTGGCGGGCATCGCCGCCGAGTGCGGATTCAGCGACCAGGCGCACCTGAACCGCGAGTTCAAGGCGATGATCGGCCGCACCCCCCGCCAGTTCCGGCACGCCCGCGGCCTGGACTTCGCGGGCCCGCCCACGGTGGACCGGGTGGACGGCCAGGTCACCAGCATCATCCTGACCTGACGCCGGCCTGCGCCGAACCGTGCCGGGTGCGGGTGCCGGGTGCGGGTGCGGGTGCGAATTTCTTCAATACGGCGCGACCGCCGCTCTGCGAGCCTGCCGAGGTGTATGACACCAGAACGGCCCCGTCCGCCCCGGCGGCACTACGGCGCTACCAGGAACTGCTCGCGGACCAGAACCGGTTGCTCGCCGAGCAGAACGCCCTGCTGGAACGCATCCAGACCTTCACCGCCCTGGCCGCCGCACCGTCACCGCCCGCCGTCTCCCGCTGCGACCCACCCGTCCTGCCCCCGACGCTCGTGCAGCGCCACATCCTGCTGCTCCTCGCGGACGGCACCAAGGACAGCGCGATCGCCCGCCGGCTGGGCGTCAGCGAACGATCCGTCCGCCGCCACGTCGGCTCCCTCGCCGAACGGGCCGGAGCCAGCAACAGGTTCACCCTGGCACTGGCCGCGGCCCGCCTCGGCTGGCTGCCGGCCTACGACCGGCGGGCCGTCTAGGCCCACTGGGCCCTCTAGTACCAGCCGGTACACACGGTGGTGCCGTTGAACCCGCACGCCCGCATGACGTAACCCGCGTCATCGAAGGCCGGCGTGTGGGTGTCGCTGCCCGACTGCTGCGTGGTCATCCCCATCGGCCCGGTCCACGTGGACCCACCGTTGCTCGACCGGTCGACCCACACCTTGTTGCCCACGTTGGAACTGCTGATCCGTCCCCACGCGCACCGGCTGGACGTGCTGTAGCGCAGCTCGATGTACATGCTGCCGTTGTGCGCGGTCTTCTTGGTCACCGCGTTGCTCGTACTGCACGCCGCTGGCGCGCTGGGCGCCGCGCTCGCGGCTGGGGCGAGGGTGACGACACCCGCCACGACGATGGCGGTACTTCCGATTCCTGCGGCGATCCGGCGCTTGAGCGAAGACATCTGCGATTCCCTTCGGCTACCTGCTGGGACCCCCCGATCCCACCAGCCGAAGTCCCCCCGGACGAGGGCGAACAGGACATGCGTCCCCTTCCGGACACCCTGGAACCGTTAGACCGCCGCGTACGTCGTTGCGGCGGTCACCGTGCCGCCAGCTCGAACCACATCAGCTTGCCGCACAGCCCGAACGGCTCCTCCCCCAGCGCGTATCCGCCGCACCGGTCCGAGAACAGGTCCAGCAGGAAGAGCCCGCGCCCGCCGTCCGCGTCCGGATCCGGCGCGAGCGCCGCCGGCAGCTCCGGGTTGTTGTCCCGGACCGTCACCCGCAGCCGACGCGGCTCCCAGTTGAGCCGCAGCGAAGCGGGGCCCTGCGCGTAGCGGTACGCGTTGGTCGCCAGCTCCGAGGTCAACAGCGCAGCCGTATCGACGAGTTCACGTAAGCCGTGTGCCACGAGGATCGCCCGGACGGTCGTCCGGGCGATCCCGGGCGCGCGTGGGTCGTGCGGCAGTTGGAGGTAGTACTCCCACGTTTCCGCTTCGCGGCGGGCGGGGTCGGGACACGACGGCTGCACGGCGTACATGTTGCCCTCCGGGCCGGGTTGAGTGGCGTGGGTCACACCGTAGTGGATTCTGACTCACATGTGAGTCCATTTCCAACTAACAGGTGAACTATTCTTGCGGCTGCTGGACCGGCCTCGTGCAGCGCTGACAAACTGGCTCCGGCCTGCGAGAGAGGACCCATGGCATCGAAGAACCCACCGACAGGTAGGCAGCGCCGCCTGGCCACGGAGGTCCGCAGGCTTCGCGAACAAGCAGGTCTCTCCGTGGCGGAGGCCGCCGAGCGGCTGGGCGCGGACCGGACGATGGTCTCGAACATCGAAGCGGCACGCACCGGCCTCAGCGAGGACCGGGTCCGCCAGATCGCCAGCTTCTACCGATGCTCCGACCACGCGCTGATCGATGCCCTGGCCGGGATGACCGGTGCGCGACGGGGTCGTCTCTGGTGGGACGAGTACCGCGGCAAGGTTCCCGGCGGGTTCCTCGACATCTGCGAGTTGGAGCACTTCGCCGTCTCTTTGCGTACCTCCCAGACGACACATCTGCCGGGACTGTTCCAGACCGAAGACCATGCCCGCGCGATCTTCTCGCTCGCCGTCCCCAAGCCCCGCCCGCTTGAGCTGGAGTTGCGGCTCGCGCAGCGGATGGCACGTCAGACCGTCCTCGACCGGCCCGACCCACCGCAGTACACCGGGATCATCCACGAGGCCGCGCTCCGCATTCAGTTCGGCGGCCCGAAAACCACGCGTGCGCAGCTCGAGTACCTCGCCGAGGCCTCCGAGCGGGAGCGCGTCACCCTGCTGGTGATCCCCTTCAGCGCCGGTGGGATCTTCGGTGACGGCCAGTCCATCCTCTACGCCAAGGGTCCCGTCCCGCAGTTGGACACCGTGCAGTTGGACTCGGCGCTCGGCCCGGTCTTCGTCGACGCCCCGACGCCGCTGACGAACTATGCGGCGCTGCTCGACAACATGGAGCAGATGGCAATGCCCGCAGTCGCGTCCCGGGAGCTCATCCTGGCAATCGCCCGCGAACTCTGAGAGGTGGCCGTACGTGTCCCGACCGAACTGGCAGAAGTCCTCGTTCTCCGGCGGAGGCGGCAACAACTGCATACAGCTGGCCGTCACCGGCCCCCGCGTATCCATACGCGAAAGCACCGAGCCCGGGGCGATCGTGACGACCACCCCCGCCCGGCTCAGGGCGTTCCTCGACGCCGTGAAGGCAGGGGCCCTCGACGCGCCGCGTCAGGCGTAGGCTCGACCGCGGCACAGGCCGCGCAGCCCTGGCGTGCCGCCCCGCGGGCGTGGCGGAATACGATGCGAGGGGCGCGGCCGGCCCACCCCTCGGCCGACAACATTCGACGGAACAGGACCACCCTCACCGTGACTGCACTGACACTCAGCACTTCCTCCGGCGCAGCGTTGCGCGCGGATGCCGTCGTCATCGGAGTGACCAAGGGCGCCAAGGGCCCCGAGGTCGCCGCCGGTGCGGAGGCCGTGGACGCGGCGTTCGACGGCAAGCTCGCCGCGACGCTGGAACTCCTCGGCGCCTCGGGCGGCGAGGGCGAGGTGACGAAGCTGCCGGCTCCGTCCGGCGTGAAGTCGGCGGTGGTGCTCGCTGTGGGTCTGGGTGAGACGCCCGCCGACGGTGCCGGCTACGACGCCGAGGCGCTGCGCCGGGCGGCCGGTGCCGCGGCGCGTGCGCTGAGCGGGACGAAGAAGGCGGCGTTCGCGCTGCCGGCGACGGACGCGGCGGGCGTGGAGGCGGTGGCGACGGGCGCACTGCTGGGCGCTTACGCGTACACGGCGTACCGGGTGGACAGCGCCGGCGGCAAGGGTCCGCTGGGCGAGATCGCCCTGGTGGGTGCCAAGCCGCGCGACAAGGCGCACAAGGCCGCGGCCGAGCGGGCGACCGCGGTGGCCGAGGAGGTCAACCGGGCGCGTGACCTGATCAACATGCCGCCGAACGACCTGAACCCGAAGGCGTTCGCGTCGGCGGTCCAGGCCGCGGGCAAGGAGCACGGCCTCAAGGTCGAGGTGCTCGACGAGAAGGCGCTGCTCAAGGGCGGCTTCGGCGGCATCATGGGCGTCGGCCAGGGCTCGGCGACCCCGCCGCGGCTGGTGAAGGTGGCGTACACCCACCCGAAGGCGAAGAAGACCGTCGCGCTGGTCGGCAAGGGCATCACGTACGACTCGGGCGGCATCTCCCTCAAGCCCCCGGGCCACAACGAGACGATGAAGTGCGACATGAGCGGCGCGGCCGCCGTGTTCGCGACCGTCGTGGCCGCGTCCAAGCTGGGCCTGCAGGTCAACGTGACCGGCTGGCTGGCGCTCGCGGAGAACATGCCGGGCGGCAACGCGACGCGTCCCGGCGACGTGCTGAAGATGTACTCGGGCAAGACCGTCGAGGTGCTCAACACCGACGCCGAGGGCCGGCTGGTCCTGGCGGACGCGCTGGCGCGCGCCTCCGAGGACAACCCGGACGCGATCGTGGACGTGGCGACGCTGACCGGCGCGATGGTGCTGGCGCTCGGTACTCGTACGTTCGCGATCATGTCGAACGACGACGGCTTCCGTACCGTGCTGCACGAGACGGCGACGGAGTCGGGCGAGCAGGCGTGGCCGATGCCGATGCCGCCGGAGCTGCTCAAGGCGATGGACTCCCCGGTCGCGGACATCGCGAACATGGGCGAGCGGGCGGGCGGCGGCCTGGTGGCCGGTCTGTTCCTGCAGGAGTTCGTGGGCGAGGGCATCACCTGGGCGCACCTGGACATCGCGGGCCCGGCGTTCAACGAGGGCGCGCCGTTCGGCTACACCCCGAAGGGCGGCGCCGGCACGGCGGTCCGCACCCTGGTCCGGCTGGTCGAGAAGGCCGCCGCGGGCGACGTCCTCTAGACCCCCGGCAAACCCCGGACGGACGCGCTTCCGACCGCGCGTTTCAGCCGGAATTCAGTGCTCGTTTGTACGAAGGTACGGCCCCGGGCTAGCACGCCCGGGGCCGTACGCGCGACCGGGCGGGTGTTCGCCCTGAGCGAGATTCCAGCGCCCGGAGTGCCCCTTACGGGCCAGTAGCCTCCCGGGATGAGGCTTAAGTCCGTCTCAGACCCCGGCCCGGTGGCCCGTCCGCCGCGAACAAGTGCGAAGATGTTGGTCGGCACGACAGGGCCCAGTTTTCACAGTTTTCAGACATAGCGGCCGAATAACAGCCGCCGCCCGGTCACCACAGACCGGCTCCGGCGTACCCATGCATGGAGGACGTGACGTGGCGAACGACGCCAGCACCGTTTTCGACCTAGTGATCCTCGGCGGCGGCAGTGGCGGTTACGCCGCGGCGCTGCGCGCGGCGCAGCTGGGCCTGGACGTCGCCCTGATCGAGAAGAACAAGCTCGGTGGCACGTGTCTGCACAACGGCTGCATCCCCACAAAGGCTCTGCTGCACGCGGGCGAGATCGCCGACCAGGCTCGTGAGAGCGAGCAGTTCGGTGTCAAGACCACCTTCGATGGCATCGACATGGCGGGTGTCCACAAGTACAAGGACGACGTGATCGCGGGCCTGTACAAGGGTCTGCAGGGGCTGGTCGCCAGCCGCAAGATCACTTACGTCACGGGTGAGGGCCGGGTGTCCTCCCCCACCACCGTCGATGTGAACGGCGAGCGCTACACCGGCCGCCACCTCCTGCTGGCGACCGGCTCCGTGCCGAAGTCGCTGCCGGGTCTGACCATCGACGGCGACCGCATCATCTCCTCGGACCACGCGCTGGTCCTGGACCGCGTCCCGAAGTCCGCGATCGTGCTGGGCGGCGGCGTCATCGGCGTCGAGTTCGCCTCCGCGTGGAAGTCCTTCGGCGCGGACATCACGATCATCGAGGGCCTGCCGCACCTGGCCCCGCTGGAGGACGAGAACAGCTCCAAGATCCTGGAGCGCGCCTTCCGCAAGCGCGGCATCAAGTTCAACCTCGGCACCTTCTTCCAGAAGGCCGAGTACACGGCCGACGGTGTGAAGGTGACCCTCGCCGACGGCAAGGAGTTCGAGGCCGAGCTGCTGCTCGTCGCCGTCGGCCGCGGCCCGGTCTCGCAGGGCCTGGGCTACGAGGAGGCCGGTGTCGCACTCGACCGCGGCTATGTCCTCGTCGACGAGTACATGCAGACCAACGTGCCGACCATCTCGGCCGTCGGCGACCTCGTCCCGACCCTCCAGCTCGCGCACGTCGGCTTCGCCGAGGGCATCCTGGTAGCTGAGCGGCTGGCCGGTCTCAAGGCCGTGCCGATCGACTACGACGGCGTTCCGCGCGTCACGTACTGCCACCCGGAGGTCGCCTCCGTCGGTATCACCGAGGCGAAGGCCAAGGAGCTGTACGGCGCCGACAAGGTCGTCACCCTGAAGTACAACCTCGCGGGCAACGGCAAGAGCAAGATCCTCAAGACCGCGGGCGAGATCAAGCTCGTCCAGGTCAGGGATGGTGCCGTCGTCGGCGTCCACATGGTCGGTGACCGTATGGGCGAGCAGGTCGGCGAAGCCCAGCTGATCTACAACTGGGAAGCGCTGCCGGCCGAGGTCGCCCAGCTCATCCACGCGCACCCGACCCAGAGCGAGGCGCTCGGCGAGGCCCACCTGGCCCTCGCGGGCAAGCCGCTGCACTCGCACGACTAAGCCCCTCACCACGCACCCCATCCGCACAGATCGTTAGGAGCAACCGCAACCATGGCGGTTTCCGTAACCCTTCCGGCGCTCGGCGAGAGCGTGACCGAGGGCACCGTCACCCGTTGGCTCAAGGCCGAGGGTGAACGCGTCGAGGCAGACGAGCCGCTGCTCGAGGTGTCGACCGACAAGGTCGACACCGAGATCCCGTCGCCCGCTTCCGGCATTCTGGCCTCCATCAAGGTGGCCGAGGACGAGACCGTCGAGGTCGGCGCCGAGCTGGCCATCATCGACGACGGCTCGGGCGCGCCCGCCGCCGCCCCGGCCGCTGCCGAGGCTCCGGCCCCGGCTCCCGTCCAGGCCGAGGCCCCCGCCGCGCCGGCTCCGGCCGCCGAGGCCCCCGCGGCCCCGGCCCCGGCCGCCGCTCCCTCGGGCTCCGCCGAGGGCACCCCGGTCCTGCTGCCCGCACTGGGCGAGTCGGTCACCGAGGGCACCGTCACCCGTTGGCTCAAGTCGGTCGGCGAGACCGTCGAGGCCGACGAGCCGCTGCTCGAGGTCTCCACCGACAAGGTCGACACCGAGATCCCGGCCCCGACCGGTGGTGTCCTCCTGGAGATCCTCATCAACGAGGACGAGACCGCCGAGGTCGGCGCCAAGCTCGCCGTCATCGGCGCCGCGGGTGCCGCTCCGGCGGCTGCCCCGGCCGCCGCGGCTCCGGCTCCGGCCGCCACCCCGGCACCGGCTCCCGCCGCTCCGGCCCCCGTCGCGGCTCCGGCCGCCCCGGCACCGGCCGCCCCGGCCCCGCAGGCCCCGGCACCGGCTCCGGTCGCGCCCGCCGCCCCGGCTCCGGCACCCGCCGCCCCCGCCCAGGCCCCGGCCGCCGCTCCGGCACCGGCCACCTCGGGTGACGACGGCGCCTACGTGACCCCCCTGGTCCGTAAGCTCGCCTCCGAGAACGGCGTGAACCTGTCCTCGGTCAAGGGCACCGGCGTCGGTGGCCGTATCCGCAAGCAGGACGTCCTCGCCGCCGCCGAGGCCGCCAAGGCCGCGGCCACCGCGGCCCCGGCCGCGTCCGCGCCCGCTCCGAAGGCCGCCCTCGTGGCGTCCCCGCTGCGCGGCCAGACGGTCAAGATGACCCGCATGCGCAAGGTCATCGGCGACAACATGATGAAGGCGCTGCACAGCCAGGCGCAGCTCACCAGCGTGGTCGAGGTGGACATCACCAAGATCATGCAGATGCGCAACAAGGCCAAGGACGCGTTCGCGCAGCGCGAGGGCGTCAAGCTCTCGCCGATGCCGTTCTTCGTCAAGGCCGCGGCCCAGGCGCTGAAGGCCCACCCGGTCGTCAACGCCCGGATCAACGACGACGAGGGCACCATCACCTACTTCGACTCCGAGAACATCGGTATCGCGGTGGACTCCGAGAAGGGTCTGATGACTCCGGTCATCAAGGGTGCGGGCGACCTCAACATCGCGGGTATCTCCAAGCGGACCGCGGAGCTGGCCGGCAAGGTCCGGGCGAGCAAGATCAGCCCGGACGAGCTGTCCGGCGCCACCTTCACGATCAGCAACACCGGCTCGCGCGGTGCGCTGTTCGACACGGTGATCGTGCCCCCGAACCAGGCCGCCATCCTGGGCATCGGCGCGACCGTCAAGCGTCCGGTGGTCATCGAGACCGCCGAGGGCACCGTCATCGGCGTCCGCGACATGACGTACCTGGCGCTCTCCTACGACCACCGCCTGGTGGACGGTGCCGATGCGGCCCGTTACCTGACGGCCGTCAAGGAGATCCTGGAAGCCGCCGAGTTCGAGACCGAGATCGGTCTCTGACACTCATGCCGCGTCCCTGACGCGGCGAGGTGATCGCAGTGCGACGCCCCCGACCCGGTACGCCGGGCCGGGGGCGTCGGCGTTCCGGCGGTGAGGACGGTCCGGCAGAGCGGACCACCTTGCCCTCGGGCTCGTCATTCGCCTTGTCGGCCACGCCGCACCTCCTGTAGTGGTACGTACTGCATGACCGTCGCAGCCATACCCGGCACCCTGTGCCAGGTTTCCTCCGGAGGCATCTTGCCGCTTCACATAGATCTGCTGACCGACCCCACCGGCGCGCAGCTCCACGACTGGCACCAGGTGCTCACCGCCGCCCTCGGCCATGACCTGCCCGGTGATCCGGTCCCCTCGTCGGACGATGTGTCCGCTCAGCTCACGACGCCGAGCGCCCACAGCCGCAAGCTGCTGTGGCTGGCGCGGAACACCGCGGGGGCGCCGGTGGGAACCGCCGCACTGCGGCTGTTCGACGAGCCGGGGCGCTCCCATCTCGCGGCGCTGGAGCTGTACTCGCACCCCGCCCACCGGCGGCTCGGCGCCGGTTCCCTGCTGCTGGACACCGCCGTGGGCGCGGCCCGCGACAACGGGCGGCGCAGCCTCGTCACCAGAACCACGGTCGGGACCCCCGGCGACCGGTTCCTGGCCACCCGCGCGTTCACCCCGGCGCTGAAGCTCACCTGGCGGCGGCTGCGGTTCGACAGCATGGACACCGCCGCGATCGGCGCGTTCGCCGGCGAGCAGCACCCCGGCTACCGGCTGGAGACCTGGGAGGGCGTCGCCCCGGAAGCTCTGATCGACGGCTTCGCGCTCGCCAAGCGGGCCATGGGCGTGGGCGCCGGGCCGGCCGGCGGGATCCCCCCCGGCCATGTGCCGTGGAACGCCGAGCGGGTCCGATCCGCCTCCGAGATCTTCGCCAAGCGCGGCGAGCAGCTGATCACCGTGGCCGCGATCAGTGAGGCGGACGGCTCGGTGGCCGGGTACACCGAGCTGGTCGTACCGGCCGACGGCTCCGGCCGCGCGCTGCAGTACGACACGGCCGTCGTCCCCGGCCATCGCGGGCACGGGCTCGGGCGCTGGATGAAGGCGTCGATGATCCAGCGGATCACGTCCGAGCTGCCCGGAGTGACGGAGATCGAGACCGACAACGCCGACGACAACCGGCACATGGTGGCGATCAACACGGGGCTCGGCTTCGTGCCCGTCCGGCAGACGGTGGAGTACCAGCTGCGCCTGGCGGAATGATTTCCTCCGATCCGTCCCACGACCGCCGGGGAGCGCCCTGCGACGTCATCCGGCCATTGAGCCCAAACGTGCGTAACGACACGGGCGCATACGGGGCACTCCGCGTGCGTCCGGCCCCGGCAACCGGGAAGCTGGACGCGTGATGGACGAGACGGAGTTCTGGGAGATCATCGACAGTACGCGCGCGGCCGCGGACGGTGATCCGGAGGAACAGGCCGATCTGCTGATCGAGCGGCTCGCGCTGCTCGATCCGGACTCGGTCACGGACTTCGCGCGGCACTTCGAGACGCGCTTCGCGCGGGCCTTCCGCTGGGACGTGTGGGGCGCCGCCGACATCATGCTGGGCGGCGCCGACGACGAGGCGTTCGACTTCTTCCGCTGCTGGCTGATCGGACAGGGCCGGCACGTCTTCGAGGGTGCCCTGCACAGCCCCGACGACCTGGCCTTCCTCGTCGCGGAGTTCGACCCGGAGGTCGACGGCGACGCCGAGGAGCTGGGTTACGCGGCGGACGAGGCGTACGAGCAGCTGACCGGGGTGCGGCTGCCCGACCTGGAGCTGCCGCCGCCCGGTGACCCGGAGGGCGAGCAGCTGGACATGGACGACACGGACCTCATGGCGGACCGGTTCCCCAAGTTGTGGGCCCGCTTCGGCTGACCGGACCGCCCGGCTGACCGGACCGCCCGGCCGGAGGAGCCGCTGACCGGACCGCCTGAGCCGGCCGGCCGACCGGCCCGCCTACGCAGCGGCGAAGTCCAGCGGCCGGCCCATCAGCACGTCGTCCACGTACGCGCCTTCCAGCAGGAACTCGCCCGGCAGGACGCCCTCGACCGCGAACCCCATCGACTCGTAGAGCCGCCGCGCCGGAGCGTTGTGGCCCAGCACCCGCAGGGTCATCCGGGTCGCGCCCTGCCGGCCCGCCTCGTGCAGCGCCGCGGCCATCAGCCTGCGGGCGATGCCCCGGCCGCGGGCCCAGGTGTCCACCGCGAGCCCCTGTATCTGGCGGACGTGCGCGTTGCACGGCAGCGGGGTGGGCGGCACGATCCGCACATAACCGGCCACCCGCCCGTCGACCTGCGCGACGAGGATCTCCTCCGGCGTATGGCGCTCGTCGTAGAACGGCTTGCCGGGGTCGGGAGGCGGCTGCACCGCGTGCAGCGAGGACCAGGTGCGGACATCGATCCCGACGAGGTCGGCCTCGTCGGCGTAGGTCGCCGAACGGACCATCACATCTGACATGCCGGCAACTCTGCCACGTGCGGCTCCCGGCCCCCAGAGCGCCCCGCCGGGTCCCGTCGCGGGGCAGAATGGCCCCATGCGTATCGCAGTCACCGGCGCGTCAGGCCTGATCGGTTCCGCCCTCGTCCGCTCCCTCGGCACCGACGGGCACGTGGTCGTCCGCCTGGTCCGGCGCGAACCCGCCGGCCCCGACGAGGTCCGCTGGGACCCCGCCCGCCAGTCCGTGGACACCAAGGGGCTGACGGGCTGCGACGCGGTCGTCCACCTCGCCGGCGCGGGCGTCGGCGACCACCGCTGGACCGCCGCGTACAAGAAGGAGATCCACGACAGCCGGGTCCTCGGCACCACCGCCATCGCCCGGGCCGTCGCGTCCCTCGACACCCCGCCCAAGGTCTTCGTCTGCGGCACCGCGCTCGGCTACTACGGCGACACCGGCGACCGCCGCACGGACGAGGACGGCCCGGCCGGCGCGGGCTTCCTCGCCGGCGTCGTCCAGGACTGGGAGGCCGCCGCGGAACCCGCGGCCGCGGCCGGCATCCGGACCGTCTTCGCCCGCACCGGCCTCGTCGTGTCCCGCCGGGGCGGCGCCTGGGGACGGCTGTTCCCGCTCTTCAACGCCGGTCTCGGCGGCCGGCTCGGCGACGGGCGCCAGTACTGGAGCTTCATCTCCCTGCACGACGAGATCGCCGCGTTCCGCCACATCATCGACACCGCGAGCCTCTCGGGACCGGTGAACCTGACGGCGCCTGAACCCCTCACCAACCGCGAGGTGACCGCCGCGATGGGCCGCGTCATGCACCGGCCCACCCTCGCCACCGTCCCCGCGTTCGCCCTGCGCATCGCGCTCGGCGAGTTCTCCCAGGACGTCCTGATGAGCCAGCGGGTGGTGCCGCGGCGGCTGCTCGACTCGGGCTTCTCCTTCGCGTTCCCGGGCATCGAGGAGAGCATCCGGGCCGCGTTCGGGCACTGAGTGCCGAAAGGCTGAATCGCACCGTGCACCTGGTGCATCAGCCACGTGTGATGAGGGCATGACCCCTACCAGCGCCAGCTGACGCGAGCGGGGAACGAAGCCAACCTCCGGGAGGGGCATCGTGCTCTCAACAGCACGGCAAGCGGACGTCGTCGTGATCGGGGCCGGGCTCGCGGGCCTCGCAGCGGCGCACCATCTGATCAGTGCGGGGCTGACCGTCACCGTGCTGGAAGCGGGATCCCGGGTCGGCGGCCGGATGGCCACCGACACCGTGGACGGTTTCCGGCTCGACCACGGTCCACAGCTGCTCAACACGTCGTACTCCGAACTCCGGCGCACCCCGGGGCTCCAGGGGCTGCGGCTGCGCCCGTTCGCCCCCGGCGCCCTGGTGCGGGCCGGCGGCCGCGGCTACCGCGTCGGCGACACCCGCGGCACCCGGGCCCGGGCCGTGCTCTCCGCCGCCAGGACCCCGCTCGGCGACACCCTCGACCGGGCGGGGCTCGGCACCGCGCTCAACCGGCTGGCCGCCACCTCCACCGCCCGGCTCCTCGCCCGGCCCGAGACCACCACGGCCGCCGCACTCGCCGCCCGTGGCTTCGCCCCCCGGCTCCTCGACGGATTCGTCCGCCCCCTGCTCAACGCCCTGCTCTGCGACCCGGACCTCACCACGTCCAGCCGGTGCGCCGACCTCGTGCTGCGCGGCTTCGCCCGCGGCGGAACGTGCCTGCCCGCCTCCGGCGCGGCCGCCGTCCCGCACCGCCTCGCCGCCGCCCTGCCGCCGGGCACCGTGCGCCTCGGCGTCCGGGCCACCGCCGTCTCCGTCAACGCCGTCGCCACCGACGGCCGCGGATCCGGCGAACTGCCCTGCCGAGCCGTGGTGGTGGCCACCGGCGCCCGCGCCGCCGGCGAACTCCTCCCCGGCCTCCGGGTACCCGGCTTCCACGCCGTAACCGTCGTCCACCACGCCGCGCCCCGTTCCCCGCTGCGCGAGCCCCTGCTGGTCCTCGACGCCGACCGGCACGGTCCCGTCTCGCACACCCTCCCGGCCAGCGAACTCGACCCCTCCCGCGCCCCGTCAGGGCGCGCCCTCGTCACCTCCGTCCTCCTCGGCCCCCAGGAGGACGGCCGCACCGACGACATTGCCGTCCGCAAGCACCTGGCCGAGCTGTACGAAACCTCGACGGACGACTGGGAACCCCTCGCCACCCACCACGACCCCGAGGCCGTCCCCGTGATGACCGCCCCCCACGACCTCCGACGCCCCGTCCGGCTCCTGTGCGGCCTCTACGTCTGCGGCGACCACCGCGACACCAGCACCGTCCAAGGCGCCCTCCTCTCCGGCCACCGCGCCGCCACCCACCTCCTGGCGGACTTCGGCCTCCACCCGGCCCTGGTGACGTCCCCCCAACCGGCGGAGGAGGCGGCGTAGAGCCACGCGCCTCCGACGTGAGGACACGGACACCAGCACCCACCCCTTCCCGCAGGCCGGAGCGGGCGTGAGGTGACCGGGGCCGGAGGGGTGGGGCTTCGACATGCTGCCGAGCTGTTTGTGAGCCGCTGGGGACACCCCCGGCCGAAGGCTGGGGGACCGTGAACAGTCGATTCCGAAGGCCGGCACCGCAGGACCCGGTCACCGCACCCCCGACCGGCCCGAAGGAACCTCAGCCCACGGCCAACCCCAGCGCCGCCGCCCGCTCGTAGAACCCCCGCGCCGCCCCCGTCTCCCGAAACGGCTCCAACCGCCGCCCGAAGTCCCGCACATACTCCACCGCCCGGGTCGACCGCATCTCGGTCGCCTGCTGCATCGCCTCTCCTCCGAGCGCACACGCCAGATCCACCTCCCCCAACCCCAACCGCGCAGAAGCCAGCACCGTCCGGCAGAACACCCGGCTCCGCGCGTACGCCGGCCCCCGCAACTGCAGCGAGCGCTCCGCGTACTGGGCCGACGCCCGGTACTGCTGCAGATCCCGGTGGCAGTGGCCGAACTCGTCCGCGAGCTGCGCCTCGTCGAAGAACCGTGCCCAGTACGGGACTTCGTCCCCCGCCCGGGCCGCCTCCAGCGAGCGCTCCGCGCGCGCCAGCGCGGCCGAGCAGGCCCGCACCTCGCCCAGCAGCCCGTGCCCGCGCGCTTCCGCCGCGTGCAGAAGGGCCTGTACGACGGCGGGCGCGCTCGTGCCGACCCCCTGCTGCGCCACCCGCGCGAGCTGGACCGCCTCGCGCCCGTGCCCGAGGTAGACCGCCTGACGGCTCATCGTGACGAGGACGTAGCCGCCGTAGACGCGGTCGCCGGACGCCTGGGCGAGGCGCAGGGCCTGGACGAAGTAGCGCTGCGCGAGGCCGTGGGCGCCGATGTCGTAGGAGGTCCAGCCGGCCAGCCGCGTCAGGTCGGCGACCGCGCCGAACAGCCGCCGTCCGAGCGCCTCGCCGTACGTGCCGCGCAGCATCGGCTCGGCCTCGTGTTCGAGGTAGCGGACGAGCGCCTGACGGGCGTGGCCGCCGCCGTAGGTGTTGTCGAGGGTCCGGAAGAGGTCGCCGACGGAGCGCAGCGCGGCGATGTCGCCCATGGTGACGCGCTGGCGGGAGACGGCGGCGCGGGCCGGCCCGTGGCCGCCGCGCGTCTGCGCGGGGATCCGGGCCCGGCCGGTGCGCTCCGCCTCCGACCCCCCGGAACCACCACCGACCGCACCACCGGCACCACTACTGGCGCCACTGCTCACCCCGTGCGCCACATGCTCGTCCGCCCGCCCGATGAGCCAGTCGCGGCTCGGCACCACCAGCCCGGCCGGTGTGAAGGCGATCTTGCGCAGCTCGGCCTGGCTACCGGTGTCTTTCCGCCACAGTCCGCTGATGATGTCGATGGCTTCTTCCGGTCCTGCGGCGAACTCCAGGCCCGCGTAGACCGGCGCGCACGCGTCGAGCCCGAGATCCTGAGCGGACAGCCGCCGCCCGAGCCGTCGCGTGAAAACCTCCGCGATGAGCGCGGGGGTGGTGCCGCGCGGCTGCTGGCCGCGCAGCCAGCGCGTCACGGAGGTCTTGTCGTAGCGCAGGTCCAGGCCGTGCTCGATCCCGAGCTGGTCGACCCGGCGGGCGAGCCCCGCGTTGGAGAAGCCGGCCTCGGTGATCAGGGTGGCGAGCTGGCGGTTGGGCGAACGCTGCGGGGATCGGTCCGTCATCGGCTGCGCGGTCCACTTCCTTCGAAGGACTCCGGAACGGCGTGAATGTAACGGCCTGTAGTGCCGCGCTCACCACCAGAGCCTCAGATTCCCCCGAATGGGTGACAGCCCAGCCCATTGACTTGCAAAGCCGTATCTTCCGGTCACCGACCGTGGTACCGACGCCCACCCGAACAACTCCGGCCCGCCCCCCACCCCAGCTTCCCCGGCCCCTTGAAGGCGGCCTTCGGCCCGGTCGTACAGTTGCAGGGGCGCTAACGAGGCGACTACGAGGAGCTGACGTGACTGACCTGCACTTTGTCCACCTGGGCTTCGGGGCGGACGCCGTCGAATACCAGGAGGCATGGCAGGAGCAGCGCAGGGTGCACGCCGCGCGCTTCGAGGACGAGATCCCCGACACCTGCCTCCTCCTCGAACACCCGCCGGTCTACACCGCGGGCCGTCGCACCGCCGACAACGAGCGCCCGCTGGACGGCACGCCGGTCGTCGACGTGGACCGCGGCGGCAAGATCACCTGGCACGGTCCCGGCCAGCTCGTCGGCTACCCGATCCTCAAGCTGCCGCGTCCGGTCGACGTCGTCGCGCACGTCCGGCGGCTCGAGGACGCGCTGATCCTGACCTGCGCCGAGTTCGGCCTGGAGACCACCCGCATCGAGGGCCGCAGCGGCGTCTGGGTGCTGGGCGACCCCGTCGAGCAGCGCCCGGTGGGCGGCCTGACCCTGGACTTCGACCCCCGTCTGGCCGACGACGAGTTCGACCCGCGGCTGAACGGCCCGGAGTACGCCCCGTCCAACGCCGGCCAGCGCCGCGAGGACCGCAAGCTCGCGGCCATCGGCATCCGGGTCGCCAAGGGCGTGACGATGCACGGCTTCGCGATCAACTGCGACCCGGACAACACCTGGTTCGACCGGATCGTGCCGTGCGGCATCCGCGACGCCGGAGTCACCTCGCTCTCCAACGAGCTGGGCCGCGACATCTCCGTCACCGACGTCGTGCCGGTGATCGAGAAGCACCTGCGGGCGGTGCTGGAGACCGCGGCGCCGCTCCCGCGCGCCGTGTAGGGCGGGGGCAGGGCACCAGGGGCCGTCCGCGGGCTCGCGGGTGGTGCCGGGCACGACGTCCTCCCGGGGACCGTGCGGGACCACTCCTGGCCTTCACCCCGGCCCTCACTCCCTTGGGGGAATGCCCCCATGAGCCTGTTGGTTGGCTCTGTTCGTATAGGTACAAACAACGGGCGTACCCTGGGGTTCGCCGAAGATTCGAAGACACGCTGGTGGAAGGGGAGTACCGGACGATGTCCGCTGTCGCACCCGACGGACGCAAGATGCTGCGCCTGGAAGTCCGGAACGCTCAGACCCCCATCGAGCGCAAACCCGAGTGGATCAAGACCCGGGCGAAGATGGGCCCCGAGTACACCAAGATGCAGGCGCTCGTGAAGAGCGAAGGCCTGCACACCGTGTGCCAGGAGGCCGGCTGCCCCAACATCTACGAATGCTGGGAGGACCGCGAGGCCACCTTCCTCATCGGCGGCGACCAGTGCACCCGGCGCTGTGACTTCTGCCAGATCGACACCGGCAAGCCGGCCGCGCTGGACCTCGACGAGCCGCGCCGCGTCGGCGAGTCCGTCGTGACCATGAACCTGAACTACGCCACGATCACCGGCGTCGCCCGCGACGACCTGGAGGACGGCGGCGCCTGGCTCTACGCGGAGACCGTCCGCCAGATCCACGCGCAGACCGCCGAGCGGGCCGAGGGCTTCACCAAGGTCGAGCTGCTGATCCCGGACTTCAACGCGGTCCCCGAGCAGCTCGCCGAGGTCTTCTCGTCCCGGCCCGAGGTGCTCGCGCACAACGTCGAGACCGTGCCACGCATCTTCAAGCGGATCCGTCCCGGCTTCCGTTACGAGCGCTCCCTCGAAGTGATCACCAGGGCTCGCGAGGCCGGGCTGGTCACCAAGTCCAACCTGATCCTGGGCATGGGCGAGGAGCGCGAAGAGGTCAGCCAGGCGCTGCGGGACCTGCACGACGCCGGCTGCGAGCTGATCACCATCACGCAGTACCTGCGGCCCTCGCCGCGGCACCACCCCGTCGAGCGCTGGGTGAAGCCGCACGAGTTCGTGGAGCTCAAGGACGAGGCCGACCAGATCGGCTACGCCGGCGTCATGTCCGGGCCGCTGGTCCGTTCTTCGTATCGTGCGGGCCGGCTCTTCCAGCAGGCGATGGACCGCCGCCGGGCGACGGGCGAGCAGTCGGTGGCGGCCCAGTCCGTCTGAGGTCCCGTGTGAGACCCCTCACGGTGACGCGGTGCGGCCACGCACCGCGTCACCATCCCCGCCAGGCATGCGGCGCGGCGAAGCGGAATCAGGCACGCGGCAAGGTTTCATGCGAGATTGACCGTGCGGTCACGGGCTGGTAACACAATGTGGCGAGCCTGGTTCACGCACACCCATGCGATTGCGATTCCGAGGCGTCCTGAGGGGGACCCCCATGCAGGTCGAGTCCGCACAACTCCGCCAGAGCACCCTCCACCCCACAGTCACCGTCACCGGAGCCCTGCGCGCCATGGAGGCACTGCTGCTGGGCGGGGGCCAGCAGACCGCCCGTCGCAACGCCTGGTCGGCCGTGGTCGAGGACCGCCGCCGGGCCAAGGACCGGCGTGAGGTGCAGCACGTGATCGAGGCGCTGAACGCGCCCGCCGCCGTCCGTAACACGGGGCCGGATTCCTTCTGAGCGCTGGTCCCGATCCCTTCCGGGCACAGGCTGAGCACCGGGCTCCGTTCCTTCCGGGCACAGCACCGGCTTCCCCCTGACGGGCCGGCCGGTCCCTTGAGGGCCACCGATGCGCCCACCGGCGCGCGGGCCACGTATCCTGTGCCGCATGGCGAGGAAGGAAACATCCGAGAACCCTGGGCGGCTTCAGCAGATCGCTCAGACCTACAAGATGACCAGGCGGGCCGACTCCAAGGTCGGGCTCGTCGTAGCGGCTGTGGGAATCGTCACCTTCGGTGTCGTCCTCGCCCTCGGCTTCTTGATCGACCACCCCATCTACGCGGGCATCCTGGGCTTGCTGTTCGCGTTCCTCGCGATGGCCATCGTCTTCGGCCGCCGGGCCGAGAAGGCCGCCTTCGGGCAGCTCGAGGGCCAGCCGGGTGCCGCCGCGGCGGTGCTGGACAACGTGGGCCGCGGCTGGACCGTGACCCCGGCGGTCGCGATGAACAAGAGCCAGGACGTGGTGCACCGTGCGGTCGGCAAGGCCGGCGTGGTGCTGGTCGGCGAGGGCAACCCGAACCGGGTGAAGGCCCTGCTGGCCGCCGAGAAGAAGAAGGTGGCGCGCGTCGTGTTCGACGTGCCGATCACCGACATCATCGTCGGCAACGAAGAGGGCCAGGTCCCGCTCAAGAAGGTGCGTACGACGCTGCTCAAGCTGCCGCGCGTGCTGGCAGGACCGAAGGTCACCGAGGTCAACGACCGTCTGCGGTCGCTCGGCACCCTCATGAGCAACATGCCGATCCCGAAGGGTCCGATGCCGAAGGGCATGCGGATGCCGAAGGGCCGCTGAACCCCGGAACACCGACCACAACGCCCTCGTGGGCCGGGCGAGCCGTAGGCGGCTCGGCCAGGCCCACGAGGGCGTTCACGTTGGCGGGGGCTCGCCGACGCTTGTCGCGCTCGCCTAGATCCGGACCTGAACGGCCTGCGCGGCCTTGTCGTGCAGGCCGCGGCCGTCGCGGTCCCACACCAGCGCGGGGATCACCAGCAGCAGGAGGACCGTACGGAGCACCACCGGGCCGATGCGGAGCCGCCCGCCGTCGACACGGACCACCCGCAGGCCGAGCAGCCGCTTACCGGGCGTGCTGCCGACGGTACCGAGGGCCACGACGCTCAGGGCGCCGAAGAGTGCCAGCGTCCAGGGATTGGACCCCTGGACGTCACGATGCGCGATCAAGCCGTATGCGATCACCAGACACAGCATCCAGTCGATGAACACCGCCGCGAACCGCCGGCCGACGGTGGCCAGCGAACCCGGCCCGTCCTTCGGCAGTCCCAGCCGTTCACCCCGGTAGCCGAAATCCGTGCCCATCTGCTCGGCGGCCGCGCGCGGTCCCGAGAGCCACGACCCGAGTGCTTCCCTGTTGTCCACCCGTCCACCGTACTGTGCCGCCCCGGGTCACCCGTACGGTGCCTTCACCGCCCGCGCGCGCCACCTACGACCTAGCGGTTAACCTCGTCGAAACAAATGGGTCATGCTTGGGAAATCCTCGATCCCTATGGTCGGGGCCAGCGTGCGCCATCGCACTGGCCGCGCCTCGTGTTGCCATCCCGGACTCTTCGAGCCGGGTCTAGGAGGAGTTGGATGTTCCAGAACGCCGACGACGTCAAGAAGTTCATCGCGGACGAGGACGTCAAGTTCGTAGACGTCCGCTTCTGTGACCTGCCCGGAGTCATGCAGCACTTCACGGTCCCGGTCAGTACCTTCGACCCGACCGAGACGCTGATGTTCGACGGGTCGTCGATCCGCGGCTTCCAGGCCATCCACGAGTCCGACATGGCGCTCGTTCCTGACCTCACCACGTCGCGCCTGGACTCGTTCCGCAAGGACAAGACGCTCAACATCAACTTCTTCATCCACGACCCGATCACCGGCGAGCAGTACAGCCGTGACCCGCGGAACGTGGCGAAGAAGGCCGAGGCCTACCTCGCGTCGTCCGGCATCGCCGACACCGCGTACTTCGGCCCCGAGGCCGAGTTCTACGTGTTCGACAGCGTGCGCTTCGCGACCAACGCCAACGAGTCGTACTACCACATCGACTCCGAGGCCGGCGCCTGGAACACGGGCTCCGAGGACAACAACCGCGGCTACAAGGTCCGCTACAAGGGCGGGTACTTCCCGATCCCGCCGGTCGACCACTTCGCCGACCTCCGTGCCGAGATCTCCCTGGAGCTGGAGAAGTCCGGCCTGCAGGTCGAGCGTCAGCACCACGAGGTGGGCACGGCCGGCCAGGCCGAGATCAACTACAAGTTCAACACGCTGCTCGCAGCGGCCGACGACCTCATGCTCTTCAAGTACATCGTGAAGAACGTCGCCTGGCGCAACAACAAGACCGCGACCTTCATGCCGAAGCCGATCTTCGGCGACAACGGCTCGGGCATGCACGTCCACCAGTCGCTGTGGACCGACGGCGTGCCGCTGTTCTACGACGAGCAGGGCTACGCGGGCCTCTCGGACACCGCCCGCTACTACATCGGCGGCATCCTCAAGCACGCCCCGTCACTCCTCGCCTTCACCAACCCGACGGTGAACTCGTACCACCGTCTGGTGCCCGGCTTCGAGGCCCCGGTCAACCTGGTCTACTCCCAGCGCAACCGTTCCGCCGCGATCCGCATCCCGATCACGGGCGCGAACCCGAAGGCCAAGCGCATCGAGTTCCGCGCGCCGGACCCGTCGTCCAACCCGTACCTGGCCTTCTCGGCGCTCCTGATGGCCGGCCTCGACGGCATCAAGAACAAGATCGAGCCGGCCGAGCCGGTCGACAAGGACCTCTACGAGCTCGCCCCCGAAGAGCACGCGGGCGTCCCCCAGGTCCCGACCTCGCTCCCGGCCGTCCTCGAAGCCCTCGAGAACGACCACGAGTACCTGCAGGCCGGCGGTGTCTTCACCAGCGACCTGATCGAGACCTGGATCGACTACAAGCGCACCCAGGAAATCGCCCCCATCGCCCTCCGCCCGCACCCGCACGAGTTCGAGATGTACTTCGACCTCTAAACGGCGCCGCGCGCACCTGAGCCCTGGTGCTCTCCCCACGGAGAGCACCAGGGCTCAGTGCTGTGCTGGAAGGGGCCGACGGCCACCCAGACCAGCCTTCACTGGTAGACGGCGACGATCGGAACGTTCCGGGCCGCGGCAGTATTCGCGTGACTTGGCCGTTCTTTGATGGGCGGCGTTGGGGTCGGACGGGGCGGGTCGGCGGTCTTGCGGAGCCATTTTCCGTTGGTTTCACGATGACTTGGGCGGAAATGGGCTACAAGTGCGGGTTGCTGATGAGGATTCCGGGATCTGGATCAGGGGCCGTCGTGCCAGCCTCCGTACCCGTCGAGCGAGATCGGCGCTTCTTCTGCTGGTCAGCCCCGCCGGACAAGGGTCCACCATGTTCGCGGCGGCGCCGCGGTTCGACCACCGCACCGGTCCGCTGGCGACCGAGGGGGAGTTGCAGCGCGGCGCCATCCGCTAGAGACGGTGGGTCACTTGGCGTTCAGATACATCCCTGTGGAGTCCCGGCCCGCCGTGTTGCGGCAGTAGTAGTAGTTACCAGTGGGGTGGGCGTTCAACTGGGTCAGGCAGCTGCCGAGGGCGAGCTCGCCGTAGTAGTTCGGGTGCATCGACTCCTGGACGGTTCCCTGGGAGCTGCTCAGGCCGGCGTCGACGAAGCGCGCCCACTCACTGGTGGTGGCGGACGGCGCCGCGCCCGGGGTGGCGAGGCTGGACGTCTTGGCGCAGACCTCACGGCCCTGCAGCATGTCGCGCAGGTCCATGAACTGCACGCCCTTGGTGGCCGCGACGCCGGCGAGCGCGTTGGAGATCTGCGGGACCATCGAGTCGCGGGCCCAGTCGGCGTCACCGTTCCAGAACGGGCAGCCGCCGGTGCTGGCCCGGCTCCAGCCGCTCTCCGGGTAGCGCATCTCGGTGCTGCGCGGGATCGGGGACGGGTAGGACTGCAGCACGATGCGGTAGTCGCCCGACGCGTAGCCGTCAGCGGTCATCACGGCGCGGATCTCGTCGATCGACTTGCCGACGCCCGCCATGGCCGCGCTCATCCTGGAGTCGATGGCGCTCTGCTGGCTGGTGTGGCAGTAGGAGTACCAGATCAGGTAATCCTTGACGCAGGTCGAGATGACGTCCGAGAAGCCGAGGTCGTTGCCGCCGATCGAGAGGGTGATCAGCTTGACGGTGTTGTTCGCGGCGATCGAGGCCAGCTGGTCGGCCTGTGGCGCCTCGCCCTTGAAGGACTGGCCGCCGTTGCCCGCCCGGAAGACGTTGGCGGTGGTGGCGCCGGAGCAGGCGATGTTGACCGCTCCGGCCAGGCTGTTGATCTCGGCGGAGTCCGATCGGTCGCACCCGCTCGCGTAGGTGCTGCCGTAGACCGTGGTGGGGTCGTAGGTGCTGCCGCCGGTCCAGGCACGGTCGGTACCGTCGCGGCTGCCACTGGCGGTGTCGCTGTTGCCCTTCCAGCGACCGGCCTCTCCGGAGATGTAGCTGTCGCCCATCGACACCCTCACGACCGGTCCGGTGGCGGCTTGCGCGGGGGCCGCGACGGCCAGCAGGCCGGCGGCGACGAGGGGTAGCGCGAGGGCTGCGGCAAGCAGTCGCGTTGTTCTGCTGGTTCTGTGACGGCGTTCGGGCACGGCGGAACTCCTGCGGACGGCCTCCCGCATGGTGGGGTCGGGAGGCTCTGGGTGAGGGTGGGCCGCCGGCCGGTGGCGCGAGGAATGTGACACGTCCAACGGGGTTACCGCTAGGTAGCTGCAGCACCTTTTCCGCTCTGTTACCGACCAGTTCAGATCAGTCGCGGGGCGCCCCCCACCGTTTCCCTGGGCGTCAGGCCCCGTCGGGCGGGCCCTGGTCGGTGCCTGCGGCGAGGGCGTCGCCCAGGGGGGTTCGGTAGTAGAGGACGGAGCGGCCGGAGCGGGCTCGGAGGAGGAGGCCGGCTTTGCGGAGGACGGTCAGGTGGTCGCCGACCGCGCCGGGGGCGAGGCGCAGGGTCTGGGCGAGTTGTGTGGTGCTCGCGGGCTGGTCCAGGGCGGACAGCAGCCGGGAGCGCGAGCGGCCGAGGAGTCCGGCGAGGGCGTCCGGTTCGACGGAGTCGGGTGTCTCCCACAGCGCGGCCGTGCCCCGGGCGGGGTAGATGATCGCCTTCGGCCAGGGGTCGTCGACGTAGGTGGCCAGGTGGGGCCAGACGAAGACCGACGGGATGAGCAGCAGCCCCTCACCCGCGAGGGTGGTGACGCTGGCCGGTGACGACGACGTCCGCAGGATGTCGATACCGCCGTCGCGCCAGCGCATGTCGGGGTGGAAGCCGTCGAGGGCGGCCGCCCAGCCCGAGCGGCCGAGCTGGCCGACCCGGTGGACGACATCGCGCTCGCAGATGGCGCACAGCTGCGGCCAGTCGCGGGCCAGCAGACCGTGCCAGGCCTGGTCCAGGGCGTCGGCGACCCGCTCGACGACCGCGTCGCCGCGCAGGGTCGCCAGCACCCGCGGATCGCGGGACGGGCGCGCGGCGAGGCACAGTTCGGCTTCCTCGTGGGCCTGGGACAGGCTCGTGGCGCGGATCGCGGCGAGGTCGTCGTCCCAGGTCTGGGCGAGGCCGCGGGGCGGCAGGGCGACGAAGTTGGCGCCGAAGGTGCGGGTGTGGAGCGCGAGCGCCGCGTCGATGTCGGTGTCGCGGCGCAGCTGCTGGAAGACCGGCATCAGCCGGGCCGACCAGGCGGCCGGCAGCCGCTGCCGGGTCCGGCCCTCCAGATACCGCAGGAGGTTGCACAGCTCGAAGGCCGGCGACAGCGCGAACCTGCTGCGCAGCAGATCGTCGGTACCGAACTCGAATCGCCGCATGCCCCGAGCCTACGTCGGCGGGCGTGCGGGCTTACGTCCTGCGACGTAAGAATCGCCCCGGCGGGGGCGCCGGGAACAGGCTGCCCGTATGACGTTCACCCCTGCCCCGCTCCGGCGGACCACCTACCGGGAAGTGCTGGCCGACCAGCGCTTCCGGCTGCTCTTCGTCACCAGGACGGTGACGATCACCGCCGACGCGCTGCGGATCCTGACCCTCTCGGTGCTGATCTTCGCGACCACCGGCTCACCGCTCATGGGCGCCCTGACGTTCGGCATCGGTTTCCTCCCGCAGCTCGCCGGCTCGATGCTGCTCGGCTCGCTCGCCGACCGGGTCCGGCCGCGGCGGCTGATCGCCGCGGGTTATCTGCTGGAGTTCGCCGCCGCCGTCGCGATGGCGCTGGCCCATCTGCCGGTGGTGTTCATCCTGCTGCTCGTCGCCGTCGTGGCCTTCCTGACGCCGGTCTTCCAGGGCGCGTCCAACCGCCTCGTCGCCGACACACTGACCGGTGACGCGTACGTGCTGGGGCGGTCGCTGTCCAGCATGTCGTCGTCCGGAGCCCAGTTGCTCGGGCTCGCGGGCGGCGGGATCGCCGTGACGTTCCTGGGCTCGCGGCACGCGCTGCTGCTGAGCGCGGGCGCGTACCTCGTCGCGTCGGTCGCCGTACGGCTGCGGCTGCCCGACCTGCCGGCCCCCGACAAGGGGTCCGGATCCGGGTCCCGCTCCGGGTCCGGCTCCCTGGTGCGGCACAGCTGGTCGGGCAACCGGGCGCTGTTCGCGAACCCCCGGGTGCGGAAGCTGCTGCTCGCGCAGTGGCTGCCGTCCGCCTTCGCGGCCAGCGCCGAGAGCCTCGTCGTCCCGTTCGCGGGGCGGCGCGGATTCCCCGACGGAACCGCCGGGTTCCTGCTGGCGTGCCTGCCGGTCGGCATGCTCCTCGGCAATCTGGTCGTCGGCCGCTTCGTGCTGCCCGCGACCCGCGAACGCCTGGTCGCCGTGCTGGTCGCGGTCATCGGTCTGCCGCTGGCCGGCTTCGCCTTCGGTCCGCCGTGGCCGGTCTGCGCGGTCCTGCTGCTGGTCACCGGTACCGGGTTCGCGTACAGCCTGGGGCTCCAGCGCTCGTTCCTCGACGCGCTCCCGGAGGACAGCCGTGGGCAGGCGTTCGGGCTGCTCAGCTCCGGCATGATGACCGTGCAGGGGGTGGGGCCCGCGGTCTTCGGGGCGGCCGCCGAGGTGGTGTCCGTGGGGGCCGCCATCTCGCTCGCCGGAATCGCGTCGCTGGCCATGGCCGGCTATCTCGCCCGGGAGTCCCGCGGCGCCCGGCTGAGTCCTGCGGAGACCGCCGCCGGGACCGGATGAGGCACTACCGGGCGGGACCGGATGAGGCTGTACCGGGCGGTACCGGATGAAGCACTACCGGGCGGTATCGGATGGGCCCCACCGGGTGGGCTCTGCACGGGTGGTGGCGTCAGGACAGCGGGCCCGCGCCCGAGCCTGCCCCCGGGTCCGTGCTCTCCTCCGGGGTGGGGAGGGTGAGGGTGGAGACGGCGCCGCCGTCGGGCGCGTTGGCGAAGCTCAGCTCGGCCCCGATGGTGCGGGCCTGGCCGACGGCGATCGTCAGACCCAGGCCGTGCCCCTTGTTGCTGTTGCTGGTGGGCTCGGTACGGAAGCGCTGCGGGCCGTGGTCGATCAGATAGCCGGGATAACCGTCGCCGTGGTCCCGGACGGAGACGACGGGGCCGTCGACGGTGATCACCACCGGCGGACGGCCGTGCCGGTAGGCGTTGCCGATCAGGTTGCCGAGGACCCGTTCCAGCCGCCGCTGGTCGGTGATGAGGCAGATGTCGCGGACGACGCGCACCTCGGCGGACAGTCCCGAGGCGGCTACGGCGCGTTCGGCGAGCAGCCCCAGGTAGTGGGCGTCCGGTTCGACCTTCTCGGTACGGGAGTCGAGCCGGGAGATCTCCAGCAGGTCCTCGGTGAGCCGGCGCAGCGCCTGGACCCGGTCCTGGACCAGCTCGGTGGGCCGGCCGGGCGGCAGCAGTTCGGCAGAGGCGTGCAGACCGGCGAGCGGGGTGCGCAGTTCATGAGCCACGTCGGCGGTGAAGCGCTGCTCGCTCTGCAGCCTGAGCTGCAGCGAGGCGGCCATCGCGTCCAGCGCCGCGGAGACGGCGGCGACCTCGTCCTGGGCGTTGGCGGGACCGGCGGTGCGGGGATCGGCCACCCGGGCGTCGAGGTCGCCCGCGCTGATCCGGCGGGCGACGGCGGCGGTCCGGTGCAGTCGGCGGGTCACCCGCGAGACGGCGAAGATCCCGATCAGCAGGGTGCCGCCGATGGCCAGCACGGACGACAGGATGATCGCCCGGTCCAGCCCGCGGATGCTCTCCGCGCTGCGCGTGTAGTCGAGCGGTACTGCCAGCGCCTTTCCGCCGGCCGGACCCGCCGCCCACATCGTGCGGCGGCCGTCGACGTCGCCGAACATGGTGCCGCGCTCGCCGCGCAGCGCGAGGTCCCGGAGCTTGTCGGGCAGGTCCGGCGGGTTCAGCGCGGTGCCGCGGCGCAGCGGGTCGCCCGCTATGTACGCCTGGGTGGCGGTGTCGAGCCGGCTCAGGGCGGCGGTGCGGGCCTGGTGGACGGTCTGCCGGGTGACCATGACGTGCACGAGCATGCCGAGGACCACCGCGACGACGCAGCACATCGCGGTGATGAAGACGGCGGCCTTCCAATAGAGGGTCGCGGTCCAGGCCGGCAGCCGCCCGCGCAGTCTCATCGGGCGCTCGCGGAGGCTCACCGGGCGTTCGCGCGGCTTCACCGGGCGCTCGCGCAGCCTCATCGGGACCGCTTCCACGAGGAGTCGGTGTCGCCGCTGTCCGGTGCGTAGTCACGGCGGCCGTGGCGGGGCGGGGTGGCGCGCCGGTAGTCGTCGCTCTGGATGGCCATGGCCCGCGCCTGCGGGTCCCAGGCGTAGACCGTGCGCTGCTCGTACCCCTCGGAGGGAGTGGGCTCCTGCACGATGAGGTCCCCGCCGGCCACCTGGACGGACATCGGCTTCGTCACGGTGGCGAGGATGCGGGTGAGCACGCCGTTGTGGAGCGTGTAGCAGCGCAGTGCGAGGAAGCCGTCGACCATGTCGATACCGAGGACGGCGTCGGCCTTCCCATCGCCCGTCAGGTCGTAGTACTCGGGGCTGCGGATCGGGCATCCTTTGCGCCCCGCGGAGCCCTCCTCGCAGGCGTCGGCCTTCGCCGCGGTCTCCTCGTCGAGCGCGTCCGCCCCGGAGAGCGCGTCCGGAGCGACGGCCATCTCGGCCTGGATCACGGCGACAGGGTCCACGCTCCTGATGTCCCCAGAGGTCACCTTGGGTATGCCGGGCACCGGAACGGGCCGTTCGTTCTCCGACTCCCCGGGCGGCTCCGTGGCCGGCGGCCGGTTCGGCCACAGCTTGGCGGGGGCGGACGCGACGGGCGTCGGCCCGGCGCTCTCGGCGTCATTCGTCGCGGAGCACCCGGTCATCAGCACGGCGGCGCCCGTCCCCAGCAGGGCGAGCACGGTGCGGACGGCGGACAAGTCTCTCCCTGCGGCGGTCGGGGGCGTGGGCGGATCGGGACGCGGATCGGTGCGCTGATCCGGGCGTGGATCGGGACGCGGATCGGTGCGTGCATCGCGATGATCCAGCTCCATTGTCCGACAGCCTCGTGCCGCGGGCCCGGCGCGGAGGTGTGCCGGTGGTCACGCCACCTCCAGCGGATGAGGTGTGCCGGTGGTCACGCCACCTCCAGCGGATGACGTGTGCCGATCACGCCACCTCCAGCAGATCCGGCTCGATGCCCAGCGTCCGGTGCAGTTCTCCCAGGCCCAGCGGGGTGACCCGGACGGCGCGGCGGGTGCCGATACGGGTGGCCCAGCCCCGGTCGAGGACGAGGCGGCACAGCTCGGCGCCGGCCGTGCCGGCCAGATGGGGGCGGCGTTCCGTCCAGTCCAGGCAGGGCCGGGCGAGCGGCCGGCGGGACGGCGGGGCGGGGCTGTCGTACGCGGACAGGTCGGCGCCGAGGCCGGTGAGCCAGACCAGTCCCGGCCCGGTGAGGGAGAAGCCGGCGTCCTGGCTCAGCAGGCCGCGCCCGGTCATCGCGTCGGTGATCGCGACCCCGAGCCGGCCGGCCAGATGGTCGTAGCAGGTGCGGCCCCTGGCCAGGGCCTGGCCCGCCGAATGGGCGCGCAGCCCGCCGCCGGCCGCCGCCTTCGGCGGGGTGACGTGGGCGGCCAGGTCCTCGATCATGCGGGCGGTGTCGGGGTCGGCGAGCCGGACGTAACGGTGTCTGCCCTGCCGTTCCTGGACCAGCAGGCCGCCGTCGACGAGCCGGGTGAGGTGCTCGCTGATGGTGGACGGCGCGACCCCGCAGTGCCGGGCCAGTTCGCCGGACGTCCAGGCGCGGCGGTCGAGCAGGGCCAGACAGACGGAGGCGCGGGTCTCGTCGGCGAGCAGCGCCGCCAGGGCGGCCAGGGTGGTGGGTGTGCGCGGACCGGTCATGCCGCCCATCATCGCCCCCCGATACTTCGGCACCCGCCGAAACGTCCGGCCCCTAGTTTTCCGGCATGGACTTCATGAGAACGCGTGGCGGACAAGGCCGGGGCCGGGAGCGCTGGTGGGACGCGCTCGTGCTGCTCGCGGTGATCTGGGGCAGCAGCTTCCTGCTGATGAAGGTGGGGGTGGGCGTCCTGCCGCCCGCCTACGTGACGCTGGTGCGGCTGGTCGTCGGCGCGGTGACGCTGCTGGTGTGGCTGCGGGCCACCGGCGGCCGGCTGCCGCGCGGCGCCAGGGTGTGGGGGCATCTGGCGGTGACCGGGGCGCTGGTGAACGTCGCGCCGTTCACCCTGTTCGCCTGGGGTGAGCAGCGGGTCTCCTCGGTCGTCGCCGGAATCTTCAACGCCGCGACGCCGCTGCTGACGATGCTGGTGGTGACCGTCGTCCTGCCCGGGGAGCGGCCGGGAGCGCGCCGGCTGCTCGGGATGCCGATCGGCTTCGCGGGCGTCCTGGTGGTCCTCGGGGTGTGGCGCGGCGCCGACGGCTCGGACCTGGCGGGGCAGCTGGCCTGCCTCGCGGCGGCCGGCTGTTACGCGGTGGGCTTCCCGTACGCGCAGCGCTTCCTGGCCGGGCGCCCCGAGTCCACCGTCTCGCTCTCCGCCGCCCAGGTCGTGGTGGCGACGGTGGAGGCCGCCGTCCTGGCGCCGCTCGTCTCCGGCGGGCTGCCGGCCACCGGCCCCGACGGCTGGACGCCGTCCGCCGTCGTCGCCCTGCTGCTGCTCGGCGTGCTCGGCACCGGGGTGGCGTATCTGCTGAACTACCGGATCATCCGCCGCGCGGGAGCCGTGGCCGCGTCCACCGTCACGTATCTGATGCCGCTGGTCGCGGTGGTGGCCGGGGCGGTGGTGCTGGGCGAGGGCATGACGTGGAACCAGCCGGTGGGGGCGCTCGTCGTGCTGCTGGGCGTCGCCGTCGGACGGCGGCGCGCGGGGAACGGGAGCGCGGCCCCAGGGGTCCGCGCCGCCCCGGAAACGCCTCGACCGGCCCGGGCCGCCGCTACTACGCTCGGCCGATGACCAGCCCCCGGTACCCCGCCAAACCACGTCCCGGCGACCGCGTCGCGGTGCTCTCCCCGTCGTCCGGCCTGCCGGGCCTGCTGCCGCTGCCGTTCGAACTCGGCCTGGACCGGCTGGAGAAGGAGTTCGGCCTGCGGGTCGTGGAGTATCCGGCGACCCGGAAGATGGGCTCCACCGCACGGGAGCGGGCCGCCGATCTGCATGCCGCGTTCGCCGATCCGGAGATCACGGCCGTGATCGCGAGCATCGGCGGCGACGACCAGATCACCGTACTGCCGCATCTGGACGACGAGTTGATCCGCGCCAACCCCAAGCCGTTCTTCGGATACAGCGACAACACCTGCCTGCTGCACCATCTGTACGGGCTCGGCATCGTCGGCTATCACGGCGGCTCGGTGATGGTGGAGCTCGGGCGGCCCGGGGCGCTGCACCCGGTGACGGCGGACTCGCTGCGGGCCGCGCTGTTCACGGCGGGCGAGTACGAGCTCACGCCGGGCGGCGAGTTCAACGAGGTCAACCGGTCCTGGGACGATCCGGCGACCTTCGACGAGGCACCGCGGATGACACCGTGCGAGGGCTGGACCTGGCACCGGCCGGACCGCGTCGTGGACGGCACGGGCTGGGGCGGGAACCTGGAGATCCTGTCGTGGCTGCTGATGGCGGGCCGGGAGACGGCGCCGGCCGGGAGCCACCGGGGCGAGGTGCTCTTCCTGGAGACGTCGGAGGAGATGCCGCCGGCGGAGGAGGTCTACCGGATCCTGCGGAACATGGGCGAGCGCGGGCTGCTGCGGCAGTTCCCCGCACTGCTGATGGGACGGGCCAAGGCCTGGGACATCGGCCGGCCGGCCCAGCTCGACACGGCGGGCCGGGAGCGGTACCGCGCCGATCAACGGGCCGCGGTCCTCCGGGCGCTGGCCGAGTACGCACCGGAGACGATGGCGGTCTTCGACGTGGACCTCGGGCACACCGACCCGCAGGTCGTCATCCCGTACGGCGGGCGGATCCGCGTCGACGGACCCGCCCGGCGTATCACGGTCGGCTACTGAGCCATGCCGCTCCGAGCCGTGCCACTCCGAGTCGTGCCACTCCAAGTTGTGCCCGGGCCGTGCCGCTCATCCGGCGGCCACTCATCCGGCGGCCACATCGATGAGGACCTTGCCGACCGCGTTGTTCTCGACGGCGGCATGCGCGTCGCCCGTCTTCTCCAGCGGGAAGCGGTGCAGCGGCAGCCCGGCGTCCTCGCCGACGCGCAGCGCGCCGTCCGCGACGGCGGCCGACACATCGGCGACGGCGTCGGCCTTCGCCCGCTCGGGGACGGTGTAGACGAGGACGCCCTGCCAGCGCAGGTTGGGCACCATCGCCTGCCGGACCGGGACGGTGATCTCGTCACCGCCGTTGTTGGCGTAGAACGCGATGACCGCGTTCGGCGCGGCGACGGCGTGGTCGATGACGGCGTTCACGGCGGGGGCGACCTCGACGATGATGTCGACGCCGTCGGGCACCAGGAGCCGGATCGTCGCGGCGGCGTCCTGGGTGCGGTAGTCGATGACGTGGTGGGCACCGGCGGCGCGGGCGAGTTCGGCCTTCCGCGTGCTGCTGACCGTTGTCACCACCGTGGCCCCGGCCCAGCGCGCCAGCTGGATCGCCGCGTTGCCGACCGCGCCCGCGCCACCCGCGACCAGTACGGTGCGGCCGTCGAGCGTGCCGGGGGCGAGGCGGTCGGGTCCGCCGTCCGCGAGCGTGAGGGTGCGGTGCGCGGTCAGCGCCGGGATGCCGAGGCTCGCGCCGAGGTCGAAGGACGCCTCGCCGGGCAGGAACACGGCCTGCCGGTCCGGGAGCACCACGTACTCCTGCGCGGTGCCCTCGCTGCGCTGCCAGGCCGCCTCCCAGATCCACACCCGCTGCCCGACGCGCTCGGGCGCCACGCCCTTGCCCACTGCGTCGATCACGCCGGCGCCGTCCTGGTTCGGGACCTGCTCGGCGCCGTCGTCCGGCCCGCCCGTCGCACCCTGGCGCGACTTCCAGTCCGTGGGATTGACGCCCGAGACATGGACCCTGACCCGGACCTCCCCCGGTCCCGGCGCCGGAATCGGGCGCTCGGTCAGGGACAGTACGTCCGGTCCGCCGGTGCTGGTGTGAACGATTGCCTTCATAGCCGTCATACCCGGTTACAAGGCCCGGAGCCCGCGGCTTCTTCCCGCGGTCCGGCGCACTAGGGGCTCCATAGGGCGGATTCCCGCCATCCGCTTGATCCGCCGACCGCGAAAGACCGTGGTTTCCGGGGCCCGGCGGGTGATCCTGGCCGAAGATCCCGCCGAGATCCCGTCGCGGAATCCCCGATCCTGAGCGAAGAAGGATGCACGATGACCGTCGAATACATCCGCTACCGCATCACCGACCCGGGCCGCCGTCCCGAATTCGAGAAGGCCTACGCGACCGCCGCCGAGCAGCTGGACCTCGCGCCGCAGTGTCTGGGCTACGAGCTCTCGCACGGCGTCGAGGAGCCCGACCGCTACATCCTCCGTATCGAATGGACCTCGGTGGAGGCCCATGAGCAGGGCTTTCGCGGTGGGCCGCAGTTCCCGCCGTTCCTGGCCGCGATCCGCCCGTACATCGGCGACATCGAGGAGATGAAGCACTACGAGCGCACCTCCGTGATCTCCGGGGACCGGGCATGAGCGCCCAGCCGGCCGCGACCGGCGGCGAGGGCGCGGAGCGCGGCAGTTTCTACGAGGCGCTGGGCGGTATCGACGGCCTGCGCAGGCTGACCGAGTCCTTCTACGTGGTGGTACGCGCCGATCCGCTGCTCGCCCCGGTCTTCGCGCACTTCACCCCGACGCACGTCGAGCATGTCGCGGTGTGGATGTCCGAGGTCTTCGGCGGCCCGGCCGGCTACACCGCCGAGCTGGGCGGCCACCCCGGTCTGATCCGCAACCACCTGGGGCTGTCCATCACGGAGGAACAGCGCGCCCGTTGGGCCGAGTTGATGATCGCCACGGCCGCGAAGGAACTGCCCGACGACGAGCTGCTGCAGCAGCGCTTCGCCGAGTACATCGAGTGGGGGACGCGGATCGCGCGGTCGGTCTCACAGCCGGGCGTCGAGCCGGGCAACCCGGGTCCGGTGCCGCAGTGGGGCTGGGACGGCCTGAAGAAGCACTAGGCCGTGTTGCGAAAGTCCCGCCTGGCCCACGACGCCTGGCACGCGCCCTCGCGGCGTTGTCGGGCTCGTCCACGTACGTCCAGTACAAGGACGACCCTCCGCCTTGCGAGCGCACGCACCAGACGCCGTGGGCCACGCCCTCCGGGCGAACGGCGCTCCTTTCGAAACACGCCCTAGCCGCGGCCGGCAGAACCTAGGACCGGGACGCCGCCACGAAGAGTCCGCCGGCGGGCTGGGCGGCGTTGTACAGCGGCTCCGGGGCGAGGTCGGCGGCCTCGGGTTCCGGCAGTACGACGGCTCCGGCGCTCGGGGTGATGCGGGGCCGGCGCGGCGAGCGGTCGCCGGACGCACCACCGTGTCCGCGGTGCACCAGGAGGCCGTTGACCGGGTCGGGCGCGGCGTCGAGCGCGGCCAGCGTGCCGGGCAGTTGGCGCCAGGCCTCCCACTGCCATTCCTCGCGGAAACGGACCTCGAGCACGACGCCCCAGGAGTGGGCATGCCACTCCCAGCTCAACGCGCCGTTGGTGACCGCCGATTCAATGAGCGACTCCGCATGGGCATCGCGCCACTGTGCGGCGGAGGTCCTGGCGTTGAGGATCTCGATCGACCACCAGTCCGCAGCCATGTCTTCGACGATAGACACGCGGGCGGCGGACGGCTAGGGCGTAGGCCGAAGGTCGGTGCCGGGCGGGTTGCTCCGACCCGCCCGGCTTCCGGTCCGTCAGCGCTTGGCGAGGGCTTCCTCCACCGCGGCGAGCGTCTCGGTGACGCGCAGCGCGAAGCGCGCGTCGCAGGGGTGCGGTTGTCCGGTGCGGGCGGCGGTGATCAGGGCGTCGATGGCGTGGTGCAGCGCCTCCACCGCTCCCTCGCCGAGTTCGGGGAGCGTGAGCACACCGCGCTCACCGCGCAGTTCGACGGTGACTCCGGCGGCCGGTTCCGGTGCGGTCAGGCTGAGGGTGGCGGTGCTGGCCGCCCCGCCCGCGTGGCGCAGCGCCAGATGGACGGTGTCGCCGCTGCCGCTGACGGCCGCGACATCGGTGACGTCGCCGAACACCGGCAGGAGCACGGACAGGGCATGCGGTCCGACGTCCCACAGCGCGCCCTTCTCGCGGCGCCACGGGGAGGCCGCGAACGGGCTGTCGCCGCCGGCGAAGACCGAGCCGAGCCAGTCGGCGCGGCCGGTGAACCAGCCGCCCGCGGCGGCCTGCTCGTCGACCCACTCCCCCGTCGTCCGGTCGAAGCGGACGGTGAAGAGGACGACGGACGCGACGCCGGACGCCTCGGCGGCCTCGACGACCGCGCGTGCTTCACCGACGGTCGCCGCGAGCGGCTTGTCGAGCAGCAGATGGCGGCCGGCCGCGGCGGCGCGGGCGGCCAGCGGGGCCTGGACGTCCGGGGGCAGCGCGATCGCGACGGCGTCCACGTCCGCGATCAGGGCGTCCACGTCGTCATAGGCGCGGGTGTCGAAGCGCGCCGCCAGGTCAGCCGCGGCCTCCGGCCTGCGGCCCCATACGCCGGTGAACTCGACCCCGGGGTGGCCGCTCAGGGCGGGCGCGTGGGCGATCTCCGCCCAGGGGCCGGTGCCGAGCAGGCCGACGCGGAACGTCATGAGGAGTGCCGCTGGTAGCTCGCGCGGTCGAGGTCACGGATCTCGACGGAGCTGTGGACGGTCAGGCCGGGCGTCGCGGCGGTGTGCTCGCGGGCGAGGGCGAGCACCGCGGTGCTCAGCTCCAGCTTCGTCTCGGGGGTGCGGCCGTCCAGCAGCGCGACCTGGATGTGGATCATCGCCTCGGCGGTCCCGCCGTCCGAGATGACGATCTCGTCCAGCGGGCGGAAGCGGGTCTTGCAGCCGGACACCTGCGCGTCCGCGATCTTGGCGACCAGCGGGTGCAGGGCCTGTGCGAAGCCCTGGCGGTCGAAGGTGTCGGTGAGGGTGGCGGAGTAGTCCACGGCTATGTGCGGCATGTCGGCAGCGTACTCAGTGATGATGGACCGATGCCCACCTTTGATCTCCCCGGACGCCGCCTCGGAACCTCTGGAGGCCGCCCCGGCGCCCGGCCGCTCGCCCTCGCCCGCAGGGCGCCTTGGGCGTCCTCGGCCTATGTGGCCGCCGTGCAGTCCGGGGCGTACGCGCTGCGCCCGTTGCCGGAGGCGGACCGCCAGGCGGTGCTGCGCGCGCACTCCACCAATGTCGACAACCTGCGGGCCGGTCGCTGGCACACCCTTCTGACCAGCGCGTTTCTCGTGGAAGAGCCCCTCGATCCGGCGCACGGGGCAATACTGTTGGGCATTCTCGGCGGGGCCGAGACCGTCTGGGGATCGCGCCGGACGGCCGCGGTGTTCGCGTTCGGCCACCTCGGGGCGAGCCTGTTGGTATACGGCGGCCTCCGCGCCACGGACGCCTCGAAGGAGACGCGGTCGGCGGTGGACGTCGGAGCCAGCTACGGCCTGAACGCGGTGCTCGGGGCCGCCGCCGCCTCGCTCCCGCACCGCGCCGCACGGGCGGTGGCGGCGGCCGGCGTCCTGGGGCTCGTCGTGCGACCCCTGGTGCGGGAGGGGCGTACGTTCACCGACGCCGGGCATCTGGCAGCAGTGCTGCTCGGTCTGGGCGCAGGTCACAACGGTGCGTTCACACGGGGTTAACACAAGGGACACAGCCGGGAAAAACGTTCTTGCCATGCTGCCACCGGCTCGATCAACGGCGCTCGGCCGACACCCCTCGTTTCAGTGCACTACTGCACCCGCGAAGACAGTGGCTTGTTAAAGGATGGCGCCCCGTGACCTACAAGGCTGAGTACATCTGGATCGACGGCACCTCGCCGACCGCCAAGCTTCGCTCCAAGACGAGGATCCTGGCCGACGGCGCCGAGCTCCCGACCTGGGGCTTCGACGGTTCCAGCACCAACCAGGCCGTGGGTCACGCATCGGACCGCGTGCTCAAGCCGGTGTTCTCCTGCCCGGACCCGATCCGCGGCGGCGCCGACGTCCTCGTCATGTGCGAGGTGCTCAACACCGACATGACGCCGCACGAGAGCAACACCCGTGCGCTGCTCACCCCGATCGCCGAGCAGTTCGCCGGCCAGGAGCCGATCTTCGGCATCGAGCAGGAGTACACCTTCTTCGACGGCGCCCGGCCGCTCGGCTTCCCCGTCGCCGGCTTCCCCGCCGCGCAGGGCGGCTACTACTGCGGTGTCGGCTCCGACGAGATCTTCGGCCGCGACATCGTCGAGAAGCACCTGGAGAACTGTCTCACCGCGGGCCTGGCGATCTCCGGCATCAACGCCGAGGTCATGCCCGGCCAGTGGGAGTTCCAGGTCGGCCCGGTCTCGCCGCTGGAGGTCTCCGACCAGCTGTGGATCGCGCGCTGGCTGCTGTACCGCACCGCCGAGGACTTCAACGTCTCCGCCACCCTCGACCCGAAGCCGGTCAAGGGCGACTGGAACGGCGCGGGCGCGCACACCAACTTCTCCACCAAGGCCATGCGCGAGGGCTACGAGGCGATCATCACCGCCTGCGAGTCCCTCGGTGAGGGCAGCAAGCCGCTCGACCACGTCAAGAACTACGGCGCCGGCATCGACGAGCGCCTGACCGGTCTGCACGAGACCGCCCCGTGGAACGAGTACAGCTACGGCGTCTCCGACCGCGGCGCCTCGGTCCGCATCCCGTGGCAGGTCGAGGTCGAGCAGAAGGGCTACATCGAGGACCGGCGTCCGAACGCGAACGTCGACCCGTACGTCGTGACCCGCCTCATCGTCGAGACCTGCTGCACCGCGCTGGAGAAGGCCGGCCAGGTCTGAGCTTTCACCGCTGCATGACAACGGCTGAGGGGCCCGTCGAGTCGACGGGCCCCTCAGCCGTTGTGCTGTCGCCGGTGGTGCTCAGCGGACGCCGGTGGGCGCGCCCGCGGCGTACGCGTCCCGGGCGGGCGGGGCCGGGACGGCCTCCTCGCCATGGGACATCTTCGGCAGCCGGCCCAGCCACCGCGGCAGGTACCAGTTGCGCTCGCCGAGCAGGACCATCACCGACGGGAGCAACAGCACCCGCACCACGGTGGCGTCCAGGAACACCGCCACGGCCAGGCCGACGCCCATCTGCTTCATGTCCTGCATCGACAGCGTGGCGAAGACCGCGAAGATCGCGACCATGATCGCGGCGGCGCTGGTGACCGCGCCCGCCGTGGAGCGCACCCCGTCGCGGACCGCCTCGGTGGTGCTCATCCCCCGGTCGCGGGCCTCGCGGATCCGGGACACGACGAACACGTGGTAGTCCATCGACAGGCCGAACAGGACCACCAGGACGAACAGCGGCATCCAGCCCTCGATCGCGCCCACCGATTCCGTGCCGACCAGGGACGCGCCCCAGCCGTGCTGGAAGACCGCGGTCATGACACCGAACGCGGCGCCCACCGACAGCAGGTTGAGGAGGATGGAGGTGACCGCCACCGTCACCGAGCGGAAGCTGAACAGCATCAGCAGGAACGTCACGCCCATGATGAAGACGAAGACCGGGACGATGCCGCTCTTCAGCTGGCCGTTGAAGTCGACGGAACCGGCCAGATCACCCGTGACGTAGGCGTGCTCGGCGACCGGGCCCAGGGTGTGCGGCACCAGGTCGTCGCGCAGGGTGGCCAGGGCGTGCTCGGAGACGGCGTCGCTGCCGTTCCCCGCGAGCGGCACCTCGATCACCGCGATGTCCTGCTCCGCGTGGACCGCGGTGGTGACGCCCTTGCCGAACTCGTCCGACGCGGCGGCCTTCGCCGTGAAGCCGGCGATCGCGGCCTTGACGCCGGGCGCCTCGATGTCCGGGGCCTGCACGACGATCCTGGCCGGTGCGGGACCGCCGGGGAAGTCCGTGGTGATCTGCTCGAAGGCGGTGCGCAGCGGGGCGTCGGCCGGCAGTTGCTTGTCCATGCCCAGCGACTCGGTGTGCATCCCCAGCGCGGGGACGGCCAGCGCCAGCAGCACTCCGGCGCCCAGCACCGCGAAGATCTTGGGCCGGGCGATGACGGGCCGCAGCACGGCGCCGGAGATACGGCCCGCGGGATGCCGGCTCCTGTGGGCACGGCGGGCCCGGGACGCGCGGCCGAAGCGCGGCAGCCGGCCCCGCTCGACCCGGTCGCCGAGCAGTGACAGCAGGGCGGGCAGTACCGTCACCGAGCCGAGCATCGCGGTGAACACGACGAGGATCGTCGCCATCGCGAAGCCCTTGAAGAGCAGCAGGCCGGACAGGAACATGCCCGCCATCGCGACCATGACCGTCAGCCCGGAGACCAGTACCGCCCGGCCGCTGGTGGCCGCGGCGATCCGCAGCGCGGTCTCGGCGTCGTGTCCCGTGGCCCGCTCGTCCCGCTCGCGGCGCAGGTAGAACAGGCAGTAGTCGACGCCGACGGCCAGGCCCATCAGCAGCATCACGGAGCTGGTGGATTCGAAGATGTGCAGCTTGTGGCTGCCGAGCGCCAGCAGGCCGCCGGCCCCGATGAACGCGGTGACCGCGAGCCCGACCGGCAGCAGCGCGGCGACCAGGGCGCCGAAGGCGACCAGCAGGATGCCGAGCGCGAGCGGGACGGCCGTCCACTCGGCCTTCGCGAAGTCCTTGGTGATGACGTCGCCGAGCCACTTGCCGGCGCTGGCGTCCCCGAACTCGTCGATCAGGACGTCCTGATGGCCGTCGCGGACCTTCTGCACGGCGTCGAGCACCGGCTGCACGCGGTCGCCCGCGTCCTCCTGCTTGCCCTTCATCTCGAAGCGGATCAGCGCGGAACGGCCGTCCTGGGACGGCAGCGCCGCCTGTACGGTCCCGACCTCGCCGGTGGCGCCGACCCCTTCGGCGACCGCCTTCGCCGCCGCCTTCCACTGTCCCGGGCCCTCGGAGCGGACCAGGACCATCTCCCCGGCAGGGTGCTCCAGGCCGTGCTCCGCCAGGATCCGGTCGGCGGCGGCCGAATCGCCGGCGCCGTTCTCGTACGACTTCATCTGCGTCGTACCGACCATGCCGCCGATGACCGAGGCCACCACCACGAACAGCAGCCAGCCGATGATCGCCGTCTTGCGGTGACCGGCGCTCCACGCACCGAGCCGTGCCGCGAGATTGTCCTTCATCTCGTCGCTCCCCCAAGGATTCAGTAGATTTTTCCGACCCCTTGAAGGTAGGAATTCGGCGCTGCCGGCCCCAGCCGTCCAGACCCCCGGTCGCGATGGTGGCGCCAGGTACACCCCCCTGGGGGGCCACCGCCAGTGACCTGCGCGGACGCCGTCGGCAGACTGGGTGGTGCCAAGATGGCGACGCAGACGGTGGACCGAACGGGGAGGGCGGCCATGAACATCCGCAACGCGGGACTCGCAGGTATCAGGGGGCTCGCCCTGGCAGTACTGGGCCTCGTCGAGTCGATCGTCCTCTTCGTGTTCGCCGTGCTGTCGATCGCCTTCATCAGCCTCGGCGTCGGCATCTTCACCACCCCGTGGATGATCGCCAGGGTGCGCGACCGGGCCGACCACCGCCGGGAGCTGGCGCTGCGCTGGTCGGGTGTCGAGATCGCCCGCCCGTACCGCCCCGCACCGGAGTTCCGGCCGGGGATCGCCGGCAGCTGGCGGCGGCTGGAGTGGGTGCTGACCGACCCCGCCACCTGGCGTGACCTGCAGTGGCTGCTGGTCGACATGACGGCGGGCGCGATCCTCGCGTACCTCACGGCCGGGCTGTTCCTGGAGGGCGCCTTCGGCTGGGTGCTCGCCGCCTCCGTGTGGCGGCCGATCGTGACGGCGGGCGGGACGTACTGGTACGCGTTCATCCCGGTCTCCGACCAGACGACGGCCGTCCTCGCCGCCCTGCTCGGCACCGTCTGGATCCTGCTCGGTCTGCGCTTCTCCCCGACGCTGCTGCACCGCCACGCCCTGCTCACCCGGGCCTTCCTCGCCCCCACCCCGGCGGCACAGGAGGAGGCGCTCAAGCGGCGGGTGGCCCGGCTGGCGGAGACCCGCTCCGACGCGGTCGACAGCTCCGCCGCCGAGCTCCGGCGCATCGAACGGGACCTGCACGACGGCGCCCAGGCCCGGCTCGTCGCCATGGGCATGAACCTCGGCATCGTCGAGCACCTCCTCGAGCAGAACCCGGAGAAGGCCCGGAAGATCCTCTCCGAGGCCCGCCAGTCCTCCGCCGACGCCCTCACCGAACTGCGTGACCTGGTGCGCGGCATCCACCCGCCGGTCCTCGCGGAGCGCGGACTCGGCGACGCCGTCAGGGCGCTGGCGCTGCGCGGCCCGATCCCGACCGACGTCAACGTCGACCTGGCCGGCCGCTTCGAGGCGCCGGTGGAGTCGGCCGCCTACTTCACCGTCTCCGAGCTCCTCACCAACGCCGCCAAGCACTCGGGCGCCGAGCGCATCTGGATCGATCTGCGGCACGAGGACGGCATGCTCCGGGTCTCGGTCACCGACGACGGCAGCGGCGGCGCCGATGTCTCCCGCGGCACCGGTCTGCAGGGCATCGAACGCCGGCTCGGCGCGTTCGACGGGGTCCTGGCCGTGAACAGCCCGGTGGGCGGCCCGACCATGGTGACGATGGAACTCCCGTGCGCGCCGGCCGCCCCGGCGGCGAACCAGGTGCGCTAGCGCCGGACCGTTGACCTCACGTCGCGAGTGGCCTCCGACCCCGTATCGGGTCAGGGGCCGCTGCGGTCTCCGGTCCGGTCGCCGGTCCGGTCGCCGCATCCGGCTCGGCGCCAGGCGCGGCGGAGCCGGTCGAGTTCCGCCAGCTCGGCCCGGGTCCAGGCCACGTTGGAACGCTCCCGGACGAAGCGGCGGATCGCCTCGTTCGCCGCGGACACCGGACTCTGGTCGGAGGCGGACGGTGGCGGGACGGACATGCCCCTCACTGTGGAGTAGCGGTGTGACAGCCGTGTGAGGCGGGATGAAGAGCTGGATGAAGATTCACTGTCGCGTACGGGACGGGTGCGAGGTGGTGTGACGGGTGTGAAGGGGCGGGGTGGGATCCGCCCGCTCGGACCGGTTGTCAGAGGTGGCCGCTACGGTGGCCGTATCCCATCAGCGCTGGCTGCGCCGGGAGGGCCCCGCCGACAGCGCGGCGGGGCCCAGCACCGTCCCGCCCCCCGCCACCCTGGAGTTGCCGTGCGCGTCGTCCTCGCCGAAGACCTCTTCCTGCTGCGCGACGGACTGGTCCGGCTGCTGGAGGCGTACGACTTCGAGATCGCCGCCGCGGTCGACAACGGGCCGGAACTGCAGCGCGCCCTGGTGGAGTTGCGGCCGGACGTAGCGGTGGTGGATGTGCGGCTGCCGCCGTCGTTCACCGACGAGGGACTGCAGGCGGCGCTGTACGCCCGGCGCGAGATCCCCGGCCTTCCGGTGCTCGTGCTCTCCCAGCATGTGGAGCAGCTGTACGCCCGGGAGTTGCTGGCCGACGGCAGCGGCGGGGTCGGCTATCTGCTGAAGGACCGGGTGTTCGACGCGGACCAGTTCATCGACGCGGTGCGGCGGGTGGCCGGCGGCGGTACGGCGATGGATCCGCAGGTGATCTCGCAGCTGCTGGCCCGCAATGTACGCAATGAGCCGTTGGGACAGCTGACGCCGCGCGAGAGCGAAGTGATGGGTCTGATGGCCGAGGGCCGGTCCAATGTCGCGATCGCGGAGCGGCTGGTGGTGACCGAACGGGCCGTCGCCAAGCACACGTCCAACATCTTCGCCAAGCTCGACCTGCCGCTGTCCGACGACGACAACCGCCGGGTGCTGGCCGTGCTGGCCTACCTGGACCGTTCCTGAGCCGGACCGTTCCTGAGCCCGGCCGTTCCTGGGCCGGACCCGTCCTGAGTTCCTTGCGCGGCGCCGCCCCGCGGGCGGCCGCCGCCGTGCTCGACTGACCGGATGCACGAGACACCTCCCCCCGGAGTCCCTGCCGAGGACGTCACCGAGACCATGGCGGAACGGCTCAAGGAACGGATCTACGCGACGATCACCATGATCGCCGTCGTCGTCGGCCTCACCATGGTCGACGACCTGGCGGCGGGCGACGCGGCCGTGTCCGTCGCCGCCACCTCGCTCGGCCTGTGGCTGGCCACCCTCGTCGCGGACGACCAGGGGCACCGGGCCGTCCACCACCGCTCCACCACCTGGCCGGAGTTCCGCCGACTGCTCTACGTCAGCAGCCCGTTGCTGCTCAGCGCAGCCGGCCCGCTGATCCTGATCGGCGTGTCCGCGACCGGGGCGATGGCCCTGCACACCGCCCTGGTCGCCGCCGCAACGGTCGATGTCGTCGGGCTCTTCGCCTGGGGCTTCCTCGCCGGTGTCCGGATGGGCGGCGGCATGGTGGCCGCGCTGGTCGCCGGCACGCTGGACACGGCGATCGGCGCGGCCGTCGTACTCGTCAAGCTCACCGCGGGCCACTAGGGCGTATTGCGAAAGTCCCGCCTGGCCCACGACGCCTGGCACGCGCCCGCACCTTTACACGTCCGGGGATTCACCCCGCGCGGCGCACCGCGAACAGGAAGCAGCCGAATCCCACTGCGCGGACGTGCACGAGGGCGACCTCCGGGTCGGTGAACATCGCGGCCAGCTCCGCGTCCGCGGCGCCCGCCGCCGCCTCGTCGTGGCCGATCCGGACGAGGCGCCCGCCCAGGATGCGGCCGTCGGCGCTGTAGGCGCGGAAGACCCGCTGGGTGCCGTGCATCGCCGGCGGGTAGCCGGCGTCGGACGGCGGGCCGGGGCAGCCGTCGGCGTCGGCGTGCACGAACACCGGCCCCAGTTCCACGTACGGGCCCGGGTTCGCGCCGGTCTCCGCCGCCCAGTGACGCAGCGGAGCGTACGAGAGCAGCGCGATCCGGTCGCCGGGCGCCGCGTGCCGCAGGCAGCAGCGCAGCGGGGCGCCGCCCTCCTCGTCGGTGCTCAGCTCGGGCGCCCGGCCCGCGTCGTCGGTGTCCCGCAGGCGGGTGAGCAGGGCCGGGTCGATGGCGAAGGTGCGGAAGGCCGTGGTCCCGTGGGTGATGGTCATGGGTCGACGATCGCTCCGGACGCGGCCGGGATCCGGCGGGAATCGGACGTCGCGCTGTGGGGGACGCGGCGCGCGGCGCATTGAGTGACCATCGCACCATTCACTCGTTTGACGGCGTGTGGACACATCGGAAGCGACAGCGGCCGGACCCGTGGAGGTCGAGGTCGAGGAGGCCGAGGCCTCGATCGTCGAGAACTATCCGCACCTGGTGCGGCTGGCGTATCTGACGCTGCCGGCCGCTCTCGGCCGGCACCGCAGGGTGCTGGCCGCGCACACCCTCGTGCAGCGGGCGCTGCCGCGCGGGCGGCGCGCGCCCGACCCGGTCGCCGCGGACGCGGGCGGCCCGCGCGGTGGCCCGCCCGATCCGGCGTACGCGCTGGTGCGCCAGGAGGTGCTGCGCGGGGCGGTGGCGCACGGCGCGGAGGACGGGTGGCGGAAGCGGGCCCACGAGGCGCGCGGCTGGCTGCCGTTGCCACATGTGTGGGGGCTGCGGCTGCACCCCAAGGCGGGCGGTACGGACGAACTCGCCCTGGACCGTTCGCTCTCCGCGCTCGGCAGTCCCGCCCGTGCCGCGTTCGCGCTGAGCGCCCTGGAGGGGCTGGCCGAACGCGAGGTGCGGCAGGTGCTGGCCGCGGCGGGCGTCGCGGATCCCCGCACCGCTGTCGCCGAGGCGGCCGCGGCCGCCGGTGAGGGCGGCGAGCCGGTCCGGGCGCTGCTCGGCGGGGGCGAGTTCGATCCCTGCACGGTGCAGGCGCGGCCGACCGATCTGCTGCGCCGCCGGCAGCACATGCGGGCCGCGGGCCTCGCGGTCGCGGCCGTGGTGGTCGCGGCGGTGCTGCTGCCGCTGGCCGGCTCCGACGACGGCGACCCCGGTTCGTACGCCTCCGGGACGCCCGCCGGATCCGCGAGCCCGCTGGAGTCGTCGGCGCTGGTACGGGCCGACACCGCGCTGTGGGAGCACACGGCACGGATGGACTTCACCGCGTGGCCGGCCCGGGGCGGCCGGAAGGACGACACCGACCTGCTGCGCCGCGCCCTCGCCGTGTGGTCGCGGCCCGGGGAGCGGGTGCAGGTCTCGGCGACCCCCGGCACCTCGCGCGGCCTGCCCGCCCAGCCCCCGCAGCTGCTGTACGCGGGCGATGTGGGCGAGGCGGCCGTGGTCGTGCTCTACGACGGGATGCGGATCGTCCGGTACGCGGAGCCGCAGGACGGCAAGGGCTTCGCCGCGCTGGACTTCGCGCGGGTGGACGACGCGGACGTCACCACCGGTGCGGCCGTCGTCGTCGGCCGCGTCGACGGCAACACCCGCTTCCTGACCGCCCCCTGGGTCGACGACGCGCAGACCCGCGACCTGCTCCAGCCCAACCGTGCCGGACAACCCCTGCACGTCGCGGCCGATGGCGTCACCGACCCCGTCCGCACTCCGGGCGCGGGCGCCCCTGCGGGCCAGTGCGGGACGGCGTGGCCGGTGCTGCAGTTCCGCTCCTCGGCGAAGATCGTCGAACAGCACTCGTTCCTGCTGACGGACCTGGGCGATCTGACCCCGGTCCATCTCACGTACACCCCGCCGCCGGGCGGCACGTCCGCCCCGGCCCGGCAGCCGCGCGAGGCCACCGGGTCGCAGGCCCTGCTGAACTGGGCGCACAGCGCGTGCCGGCTCGGGGCGCTGCGCGGCCAGGGCGTACGGGCCGTCAACAACTGGGAGTTCGCCGAGCAGCGGTTGCCCGAGGGCGGCGCACCCGCGTCGTGGGTGTGCACGCGGACGGACACCTGGCGCGGCGCCGGGCAGGCGATGGTGCAGTTCCAGCCCCCCGGCTCGTCGCCGACCGCTCTCGCGGCGGTGGCCGCACAGGCCGAGGACACCAACGCGTGCAGCCGGTTCGGCCAGCACGTGCTGGCCGGCGTCATGTGGAAGTCCCCGGCCGGCCACTGGTTCCTGCTCGCGGCCGGCAGCCGCGAGGTCACCAAGGTCTCGGCCACCGGCGGCGTCCGCGCGAGCGCGGACGGCCCGCTGCTCGCCGTCCGCGCGGAACGCGGCGCGAACGCCAAGCTGACGGGCCGGCTGACGACCGGCAGGACCCTGGACGCGCTGGGGTAGCGACTCAGCGGCTGGGGACGGCCAGGGACATCGTGACGTGGTCGTCCACGTGGCTGTCCTCGGCCCAGCCCTGGCGGGCGTAGAACGCCTGGGCCCGCTGGTTGGGCTCGAAGACCTCCAGCCGGGCGGCGGTCACGGCGGCGTCCTGCCAGGCCGTGACGCACGCCCGGTGCAGGGCGCTGCCGAGGCCCGCCCGCCAGAGCTCCGGGTCGACGTGGAACTGGAAGAGCTTCTCCTCGCCGGGCCGGAAGCCGAGCACCGCGAAGGCGACCACCCGGTCCTCGCGCAGCACACAGAGCACCTTGCGGTCGGCCGACCCGATCGCGCGCTCGGTGCCTTCCCGGCAGCGGCGCAGTTCGTCGGGGCCGTTGTACGCCTCCTCGGGGAGGTGCCCCTCGTAGTACGTGGCGCGGGCCCTGCGGTGCACGTCGGCGATGCTGTCCAGGTCACCGGGATCGGCGTCACGGATCGTGACGGATATGGCGTTCATGATCCCCTGGACGTCCCCTCGGGGGTGGCCGGTTCCGGGCCGGGGGCTCCGGGTGAGAATGGCGGCCATGAGCGATCTTCAACGAGACGGTGTGATCTTCCGGCAGGCCACCGAGGACGACGTACCCGCCCTCGTCGCCCTGTACGACGGCGCCGCCCGCTGGATGCAGCGGCACGGCATCGACCAGTGGAAGCCCGGCCAGAAGAGCGAGGACCACTTCCTGCTCCGTATGAAGGAGGGCGAGGTCTGGCTCGCCGACACCGGCGCCGCCGCCCCGGTCGGCGGCTGGGAACTGTGGTGGGACGACGAGCCCGCCTGGGGCCCGCAGCCCCCGGTCGCGGGCTACATCCACCGCCTGATGACCGACCGCGCCACCGCCCCGCCGAACCTCGGCCGCGCGATGCTCACCCACGCTGAACACCGCATCACCCGAACCGGCCGCACCCTGAGCCGCCTGGACTGCGTCTCGACCAACCCCCGCCTGCGCGCGTACTACGAGTCCGCGGGCTACACCGTGACCGGCGAACAACCCCTCAAGGACGGTGGCAAGGGCAGCAGGTACGCGGTAACCCTCCTGGAGAAACGGCTCGTCGACTGACGAGACCCGCCCCCCGGGTGGGAGGCGGGCCCTGTCCGTCGTTCCGCGCGGTTATCGCTTCGTGTAGATCGCGACCGTGCGGGCCGGGATCGTGAAGGTTCCGGTGGTTCTGTCGTAGGTGGCGGTTCTGACGATCGGGTCGGAGCCGGTGGACTGGATCGGGTGGAGGGCGTAGGGGGTGCCGGTGAGGGCGGGGACTCGCTGGGTCCGGGCGGTGGTCGTGGCGTTGAAGACGACGACCAGGTCGCCGAGGCGCATCGTGATGACACCCGGGGTCTCGTCCTGGCCCGACAGCGGGAAGGAGAGCCGGTCCTGGACCTGGGCCGCTGAGGTCAGGGCGAAGGCCGGTTCCGTGGAGCGGATCCTGAGCAGGTCCTGGTAGGCGGCGGAGGCGCCGGTGATCTCGGCGCAGCCGGGGTGCAGCGCGGGTGAGGTGAGCAGCGGCTTGGCGAACGGCCACTTGGACTGGTTGTCGGCGGCCGGCGGGAGGCCGCGGCCGAAGCCGTTGCCGGTGGCGCAGTCCCAGTGGATGGCGTTGAACCAGTCACCGGAGTCGAAGGAGTTGCGGTCCAGGGACTTGGAGCGCAGCAGGTCGCTGCCCGCCTGGTAGAGCGCCGGGCCCTGGGAGAGCATGGCGGTCGATTCGGCGAGCACCTGCATCCTGGCCCGGTCGGCGGCCGTCGTGGCGGCCGGGAGCTTGAAGGCGAGGGCGTCGTACAGCGATTCGTTGTCGTGCGCGTCGACGTAGGCGAGGGCGTCGCCCGGTGCCGCCGCGTATCCGGCGGGCCGGCCGTTGTAGTCGACCTCGGAGCCGTGCACCTGCTTGCCTGCGGAGTCGGTGAAGGTGAACGCGCTCAGGTTGCCGGTGAGCCCGACCTTGATGAGGTCCTGGTAGTGCAGCAGCCGGGTCTTCTGCTCGGCGGTGGTGCCGTTGGCGGTCGAGGAGTTGGGGTCGGTGTAGAGGCCGCTGGCGAAGCCCTGCACGCCGGGGTCGGCGTCGAACGGGCTGCCGCCGCGTACGGCGTCGCGGGCCCGGTCGCTGAAGGTGGCGATGCCGGTGCCGGCCATGTTGGCCTGGGTGGCCTGCTCGAAGCGGGCGTTGTCGGCGACCTCGCCGAAGTTCCAGCCCTCGCCGTACATGATGATCTTCTTGCCGTCGACGCCGTCCTTGGCGAGCGTCAGCGCGTCCAGCGCCTTGCGGACGGCGAGGATGTTCGCCTTCGGGTGGTGGCCCATCAGGTCGAAGCGGAAGCCGTCGACCTTGTACTCCTTCGCCCAGGTGACGAGGGAGTCGACGACCAGCTTGCCCATCATCGCGTTCTCCGGCGCGGTGTTGGAGCAGCAGGTGGAGTTGGCGACCGAGCCGTCCGGCATCAGCCGCTGGTAGTAGCCGGGCACGATCTTGTCGAGGACCGAGGTGTCGGCCTGGCCGGAGGCGGAGGTGTGGTTGTAGACCACGTCCATCACCACCCGCAGCCCCGCGTTGTTCAGGCCCTGCACCATCTGCCGGAACTCGGTGGTGCGGCCGGCGCCGTCCGGGTCGGTGGCGTAGGAGCCCTCGGGGACCGTGTAGTGGTACGGGTCGTAGCCCCAGTTGTAGGCGTCCTTGGCCGCGGCCTTGGCCACGCACTCCTGCTGCTTCTCGGAGTCGGCCGGGAAGGAGGCGAGGTCGCAGTCCGGGACCGCCTGGTCGGCGGTCTTCTCCGGGACGGTCGCGAAGTCGAACGCGGGCAGCAGGTGCACATAGTCCGTGCCGGCCTTCGCCAGCGCGCGCAGATGCGTCATGCCCGCCGAACCGGGAACCGTGAAGGCGGTGTACTTGCCGCGCTGCGCGGCCGGGACGGTGGTGTCCGCGACCGAGAAGTCACGGATGTGCAGCTCCTGGATCTGCGCCTGGGCCAGCGGCACCGCCGCCGGTTTGGCCTGCCGCTGCCAGCCCTTGGGGGCGAGCTTCGGGTCGGCCAGGTCGACGAGGAGGCTGCGGGCGGAGTCGGCGGTCAGGGCGACCGAGTACGGGTCGGTCACCAGGTTGGTGACCAGCTTCTGGACGCTCGGCGCCCAGACGGTGACCGCGTACCGGTACGGCTTGCCCGTCCAGTCGCGGCCGCCGGTCACCGACCAGACGCCGCTGCCGGCGTCGCGCCGCATGGGGACGGTCCTGCCGTCGATCTCCACCGCGACGCTGTGCGCGGTGGGCGCCCAGACCGACAGGGCGGGCCGGCCGTGGTCGAAGACCGGGCCGAGCGCCGCGCGCTGCGCCTTCGCGGCGTACAGGTCGTCGAGCACCCCCTGCGTCTGCACACCGGTGGCGGCGAGCAGCGCCCCGTTCGCGGCGCGCTGGGTGGCGATGAGCTGGCCGGGCAGCGCGGCACCGATCCGGTCCCGGTCGCGTGGGTCGACGGTGAAGGCCGCGTACTCCTTGAGCTGCGGGTACTTCGCCTTCTGGGCGGCGGTCAGGCCGCCGGCGACCGGTGACAGCCGCAGCCAGTGGCCCTCGTCGGACAGGGCGCCGTCCTTGACGGTGATGCCGCCGTCGGGGGCGTAGACGAGCTGCTGGCTGGCGGAGGCGCTCGCGTCGGTGTGCCAGGCGACGGTGTCGCGGTCGATCCACTGCGCCTGCGCCTTGCTCAGGTCGAGGTCTCCGCCCGTGCCCTTGGGCTGCGGGAGCAGGTACTTCTGCGTGCCGGCCAACAGCCACACCTCATGCCCGCTGGAGGCGAGGTCCAGGGACTGGTCGGAGGGCAGGTCCTTGGCGTCGCCGTTGTGAAGGATGTAGCTCAGCGAGGTGGCACCCGGGGCGAGCGGCACCTCGTACACGGCACCATAGGCGTCGATCCGGGTCGGCTGGAGCGGCTTGGTCCAGTCGGTGGGCGTGGCGGCGCCGGTCCAGGTGTGCAGGCCCCAGTGGGCGTAGTCGCCGTCGGCGCGCTGGTAGTGCAGGACGGCCTTGGTGGTGTCCTGCGGCGGGTAGGCGCCCGTGGGCGGCGCGTTCAGCACCTCGGTGCTGCCCTGCTTGATCCACACCTCGCCGGTCTTCGTGAGGTCGACGGACCGGTCCGCGTCGGTGTCCTTGACGCCGTTCTTGTCGACGGCGATGAAGCCGACGCTGGACGCGCCCGGCTTGAGCTTGACGTAGGCGAAGGCGCCGTAGGCGTCGCGCCCGGAGAAGGGCTTGCCGCCCGGCCAGGTGGTGCCCTCGCCGTCGGCGATGTCGCCCCAGGTGTACAGGCCCCAGTCGGTGTAGTCGCCGTCGGTGCGCTGGTAGTGCACGACCGCGTAGTCGCGGGAGACGGCGCTGGGCGGCGTCGGCCGGACCGGTGCGCCGCTGGTGGTGGCGGCGGTCGCGCTGCTGATGTGGCCTGCGGAGTCGGTGACCACCGCCTTGTAGCGCAGGGCGGTCCCGGCGGGGACGGCCGCGTCGAGCGCCTTGGTGACGGTGTAGGGCGCGTGGTCGGCGGAGCCGAGCACCTGCCACTTGGCGTTGCCGACCTGGGCGGCGAAGACCACCCGGTCGAGCTGCCCGCCGGTCACGCCGGCGGAGATCTCTACGGTGCCGGTCGCGCCGGCGGCGGGGGCCCGCAGCGCGATCGACGGCCGGGTGGCCGGGGCGCCGAGTGGCTTGTCCGCCTTGTAGACGACGGTGGACAGCGCGGGGACGGTCACGGTGACCTTGCTGTCGCCGCCGCTGTGCAGGGTGCCGGTGGCGCCGTAGAGCGCGCGGAGGTCCGCCCCGGCCGCGCCGGTCGGCACCGCCACGGTCTTCGCCTCGGCCGCGTTGTTCACCGCGACCAGGTACTCGGTCCGCGCCTTCGGGTCCGTACGGGAGTACGCGTACACGCCCGCGCCGTCGGCCGCGTACCGCTCGGTCTGCACGCCGTCGCGCAGCGCCGGGTTCTCCTTGGTCAGCTTCGAGAGCGCGGCGATCGTCCGGTACAGCGGCGCCGCGGTGTCGTAGGCGTCGCTGGCGTGGGTGCGGTCGGTGCCCAGCTCGTCGTCGTCGAGGTAGTCGGCGACCTGGGAGGCGAACATGGTCTGCCGGGCGTCCTTGTCGCCGCCGGCCCCGGTGAAGCCCTGCTCGTCGCCGTAGTAGACGACGGGGTTGCCGCGGCTGAGGAACATCAGCTCGTTGGCGAGCTGGTCCCGCCGCACCAGCTCCGCGTCGGTGGCGCCGGGGTTGTCCTGCTTCAGGAACGTCCCGATCCGGCCCATGTCGTGGTTGCCGAGGAACGTCACCGACTCGTAGGCGTTGGCCTTGTCGGTGGTGTACCGGTAGTCCTGCGCGAACAGGCCGGACAGCTTGGCCGCGGAGCCGCCCTGGGAGGCGTAGGAGCGGGCGGCGTCCTGGAACGGGAAGTCCAGGGTCGCGTCGAGCCGGCCCTGGGTGACGTAGGGCGAGGTGATCGCCGTGTCGGCGGAGTAGACCTCGCCGAACATGAAGAAGTTCTTCCGGCCGTGCTGGGCGGCGTACGTGTCCAGCGCGGTGGCCCACTGGGTCCAGAACGGCAGGTCGACGTGTTTGACGGTGTCGATCCGGAAGCCGTCGATCGCGAAGTCCTTGACCCACTTCTCGTAGATCTTCGCCATGCCCTGGACGACCTCGGGACGTTCGGTCCACAGGTCGTCGAGGCCGGAGAAGTCGCCCTGGTCGGTGCTCTCCCCGGCGTAGGTGGAGTCGCCACGGTTGTGGTACATCGCCGGGTCGTTGAGCCAGGCCGGCACCTTGAGGTTCTTCTTCTCCGGCGCCACGACGGGGGTCCGCGGGAAGGAGTCGGCGTCGACCGCCGGGAAGTCCTTGCCCGCTGCGGCCGTGGCGTGGTCGGAGTCGTCGAAGGGCGTGCCGTCCTTGCTCAGGTACGGGAACGCGCCCTTGGAGAGGTAGGAGTACGCCTTCTCCTTGTAGTCCACGACGTCGGCGGTGTGGTTGGTGATGACATCGAAGAAGATCTTCATGCCCTTGGCGTGGGCGGCGGCGATGAGCTTCTTCAGGTCGTCGTTGGTCCCGAAGTGCGGGTCGACCTGGGTGAAGTCGGTGATCCAGTAGCCGTGGTAGCCGGCCGACGCGTCCTTACCGGTGCCCTGCACGGGCTGGTTCTTGAAGATCGGCGCCATCCAGATGGCGGTGGTGCCGAGCCCCTTGATGTAGTCGAGCTTCCCGGTCAGGCCCTTGAGGTCGCCGCCCTGGTAGAAGCCCTTGTCGGTGGGGTCGTAGCCGGTGACCAGCCGGGAGCCGGTGAGCCCGCCGGTGTCGTTGCGGGTGTCGCCGTTGGCGAAGCGGTCCGGCAGGACGAAGTAGAACTGCTCACGCGTGAGGTCGTGGCGGGCCGGCTGGGCGGCGAGCGCCGCGTCGGACGGCGGGGCGGGTGGCGCGGCGGCCAGGGCGGGCACGGCGGCCGGCACGGTGGCCAGCAGCAGCGCCGACACCACCGTCGCTGCCACACGTCGTATGCGTGCGGGTACGGACACGGGCGGGTCTCCTCGATACGGAAAGCTCGTGCCGGGGCACTACGCGCCGAGTCCCGCGGCCGCCCGGCAGCACCGCCGGGCGCTGCGGACGCTATCGCTGCCCGCTCCTTGCAGCAAGACCTTGCAACGGACTTCTTCAGGCCCTGGGCCTGCACCGGACATCCGCAGGTAACGGGGATGTCACATTCGGCAGACCCTGCGGAAACTTTCTTGCAGGCTCTTTCGCAAGGTCTTACATCGCTGTTACGTTCCTGCCCAGCCCGAGCAGCCGCACAGCACAAGCGGCGCGCATCACCCACTCCAGGGTGAACCGGGTTTTACCCTCACCAAGGAGACAGGTATGCGACGCGGCATATCCGCCGTGGCGATGGCCGCGGCCATCGTTCTCGGAGCCACCGCCTGTGGCGGCAGCAGCGACAACAAGAGCACCGGGGACGCGGCGAAGGACCCGGCCGGAGTTTCCGGGGACATCACGTACTGGGACACCTCGGACGCCACCAACGAGGCGCCTGTCTACCAGAGCCTGATCAAGGACTTCATGGCGAAGTACCCGAAGATCAAGGTCAAGTACGTCAACGTCCCGTTCTCCGACGTGGAGAACAAGTTCAAGACGGCGGCGCAGAGCGGCAAGGGCGCCCCCGACGTGGTCCGGGCCGATGTCGGCCTGATCCCGGAGTACGCCTCCAACCACTACATCGCCCCGCTGGACGGCACCGCCGCCCTCAAGGACACCGGCGACTTCACGCAGGGCCCGCTCAACACCACCAAGTACGAGGGCAAGACCTACGGGGTCCCGTCGGTCACCGACACCCTGGGCCTGCTGTACAACAAGGAGCTCTTCGCCAAGGCCGGCATCACCAAGCCGCCGACCACGTGGGACGAGTTCATCTCCGTCTCGAAGACGATCAAGGACAAGACCGGGGTCACCGGCACCTACGTCAACCCGGACACGTACTTCCTGATGCCGCTGCTCTTCGGCGAGGGCACCGACCTCGCCGACGCGGCCGCCAAGAAGATCACGATCAACTCGCCGGAGGCCGTCAAGGCGGTCACCAAGGCCAAGGAGATCTACGACACCTCCTCGGCGAAGGTCGACTTCGCCAGCGCCTACGACAACATGCAGACCTCGTTCAAGAACGGCAAGGTCGCCATGCTGATCCAGGGCCCCTGGTCGGTCAGTGACGACATCAGCGGCTCGGCCTTCAAGGGCAAGGAGTCGAACCTCGGCTACGCCCCGGTCCCGGCCGGCTCCACCGGCAAGCCGCAGGCGCCGACCGGCGGTCACGACCTCGCGGTCTACCAGGGTTCCAAGAACCTGGACGCCAGCTACCTGTTCACCGAGTTCATGACCTCCTCGGCCAGCCAGGTCACGATCGCGACCAAGACCGGCACCCTGCCGACCCGCACCTCGGCCTACACCCCCGCGGTGACCGCCGACCCGAAGATCGCCGGCTTCAAGAGCATCATGGACACCGCCCGCCCGCGGGTGGCACTCGCCCAGGTCGGCAGCCTCTTCACCCCGCTCCAGCAGCAGTACGTGAAGATCCTGCAGGGCCAGGTCTCGGTCCAGGCCGGACTGGACGCGGCGGCCTCCGAGTTCGCCACGCTCCTGCCGGGCTTCACCAAGTAGCCCAGCGGCACCAGACTCCGGTCCGGTCGGCCGGGGCCCCTGTCCTCCTCCTGGGAGGGCCGGGGCCCACGCGCCCGGCCGTCCGGGCCGGGCCGGACGCGCGGCCCCGGGGAACGAGCCACCCCGCCCGCCCCGTTCCGAGGGGCGCTCCGGGGCCGCGACACCACTCGCACCATCATCCGTAATCGTGGAAAGAGCCGATGAGTGATGACCACCGCAACCATTGACAGGCAATCGCGCGGCACGGCCCCGCGCGCCGGCCTCATGACGTCTTTCAAGCGGTCGTGGGACAAGCACTGGTACGCCTGGGCCATGGTCGCCCCGGTGGTCATCGTGATCGGCGTCCTGGTGCTGTACCCGCTGGGTTACGGCGCCTATCTGTCGTTCACCAACGCCAACGAGATGACGGTCGCCAAGAACATCGGCCCCGTCCACATCCCGGCGTCGTACGACATCGTGGGCTTCGACAACTACTGGAAGATCATCTCCGGCCAGGACGGTGACTTCTACCCCCGGCTCATCTGGACCGTCACCTGGACGGTGACCTGCGTCGCCTTCACCTACGCCATCGGCATGGGGATGGCGCTGCTGCTCAACCGCCCGGTGCGGTTCCGGCTCTTCTACCGGCTGTCACTGATCCTGCCGTGGGCCATCCCGGCCTTCGTCAGCGTCTTCGCCTGGCGGCTGATGCTCAACTCGCAGTACGGCGTGTTCAACTCGATGATCACGCAGGTCGGACTGCCGGCCCAGGACTGGCTGGGCACCCCCTTCGCCCAGAAGGTCGCCGTCATCATGGTCAACGTCTGGGCGGGCGTACCCTTCATGATGGTCGCCCTGCTCGGCGGCATGCAGTCGGTTCCCCAGGAGCTCTACGAGGCCGCCGAGATGGACGGCGCCTCCCCCTGGCAGCGGTTCCTGAACATCACGCTGCCGGGCCTGCGCCCGGTCAGCAACACCGTGATCCTGCTCGGGGTGATCTGGACCTTCAACATGTTCCCGATCATCTTCCTGCTGCTGGGCCAGAACAACAGCGGGGACACCGACATCCTCGTGACCTACGCCTACCGCAAGGCGTTCACCGGGGTGTCCGACTACTCCGGGGCCGCGTCGTACGGCATGGTCATCCTCGCCATCCTGCTGGTCTTCTCCACCTTCTACCGCCGCTACCAGGCCAAGACCGAGCAGGCGTAAGGAGCCATGACGATGAGTGCAACAGCCCACACCGGCACCACGGGAAGCGCCGACCCGGCCCGCTCCGCCGCGAAGCCCGCCCGCCGTCCGGGCCGCCAGCGCGGCGAACGCGGCCGCGGCGCCTCGGTCGCCCTGCACACCACGCTCATGGTCGCCAGCGCGATCGCCATCTTCCCGGCGCTGTGGATCGCGTTCATCTCCTTCGGCCCGAAGAACGCGTGGACGGACCCGGGCGGCGTCCTCGACCACCTGAGCCTGCAGAACTACCGGAACATCCTGCACACCAACTTCCCGAAGTGGTTCCTCAACTCGGTGATCGTCGCGGCCGCGACGACCGTGCTGGGCGTCATGCTGTCGGCGAGCGCCGGCTACGCCATCTCGCGGATGAAGTTCCCCGGCCACAAGCAGCTGATGTGGACCTTCCTGACGACGCAGATGTTCCCGATGGCCGTGCTGATCGTGCCGCTGTACAACCTGCTCGGCACCCTCGGCCTCCTCGACAGCTACCTCGGTCTGATCGTCACCTACTGCACGATCTCGGTGCCGTTCTGCGCCTGGATGCTCAAGGGGTACTTCGACACCATCCCGCACGAGATCGACGAGGCGGGCCGGATCGACGGGCTCACCCCGTTCGGCACGTTCTGGCGGCTGATCCTGCCGCTGGCCCGGCCGGGACTGGCCGTCACCGCCTTCTACAGCTTCCTGACCGCCTGGGGCGAGGTCGCCTACGCGAGCCAGTTCATGAGCACCAACGAGAACTTCACGCTGGCGGCCGGCATCCGCACCCTCGCCACCGACCAGCGCGCGGACTGGGGTTCGCTGACCGCCGCCGCGGTGATCATCGCCATCCCGGCCGCCCTCGTCTTCTTCCTGGTCCAGCGCCACCTGGTCTCCGGCCTCACCGCCGGCGCCGCCAAGTCCTGATCCGTCCAGCGGCAACGCGCACACCCACGCCACCTGTCGTTCCCCGCACACATCAAGGGAATCCATGAGCCAGCACCTCACCGACGCGCCCCGCTCCGCCGCCGACAACGCCGCCGACGCCGGGCGCAGAGACTGGTGGCGTGACGCGGTGATCTACCAGGTCTACCCGCGCAGCTTCGCCGACGGCAACGGCGACGGGATGGGCGACCTGCCCGGGATCACCGCCCGGCTGCCCTACCTCCGGTCGCTCGGGGTGGACGCCGTGTGGCTGTCGCCGTTCTACGCCTCCCCGCAGGCCGACGGCGGCTACGACGTGGCGGACTACCGAGCCGTCGACCCGATGTTCGGCACCCTGACGGACGCCGACGACCTGGTGCGGGCCACCCACGCGCTGGATCTGCGGGTCATCGTGGACGTGGTCCCCAACCACTGCTCCGACCAGCACGAGTGGTTCAAGCAGGCGCTGCGCGAGGGCCCCGGTTCGCCGATCCGCGAGCGCTTCCACTTCCGCCCCGGCAAGGGTGCCAGTGGTGAACTCCCGCCAAACGACTGGGAGTCCATTTTCGGCGGACCGGCCTGGACGCGGACCGTAAACGCTGACGGCGCCCCCGGCGACTGGTACCTGCACCTGTTCGCCCCCGAGCAGCCGGACTTCAACTGGGACCACCCGGCCGTGCACGACGAGTTCCGCTCGATCCTGCGGTTCTGGCTGGACCTGGGCATCGACGGCTTCCGGATCGACGTCGCCCACGGCATGGTCAAGGCCGCGGGCCTGCCCGACATCGGCTCCCACGAGCAGCTGAAGCTGCTGGGCACCGCGTCGATGCCGTACTTCGACCAGGACGGCGTGCACGAGATCTACCGCAGCTGGCGCAAGATCCTGGACGAGTACGCGGGCGACCGGATCGCCGTCGCCGAGGCGTGGACGCCGACGGTCGAGCGCAGCGCCCTGTACCTGCGCCCCGACGAGCTGCACCAGGCGTTCAACTTCGAGTACCTGACGTCCGGTTGGGACGCCGCCGCGCTGCGCCGGGTCATCGACACCTCGCTGGCCGCGATGGGTTCGGTCGGCGCGCCCGCCACCTGGGTGCTGTCCAACCACGACGTGGTGCGGCACTCCACCCGCTTCGCCGACGGCGACCAGGCGCTCGGTCTGCGCCGGGCGCGGGCCGCGACCCTGCTGATGCTGGCGCTGCCCGGCTCCGCCTACCTGTACCAAGGCGAGGAGCTGGGCCTGCCCGAGGTCACCGACCTGCCGGACGAGGTGCGCCAGGACCCGGCGTTCTTCCGCAACGCCGGCCAGGACGGGACCCGTGACGGCTGCCGCGTACCGCTGCCGTGGTCGGGCACGACGGCGCCGTACGGCTTCGGCCCGGTCGAGGGCGGCCCCAGCTGGCTGCCGCAGCCCGACGCCTGGGCCGGCCTCAGCGTCGAGGCCCAGGAGGGCGACCCCGCCTCGACGCTGGAGTTCTACCGCGAGGCGCTGGCCGTCCGCCGCGAACACCCCGCCCTGGGCGCGGGTTCCGAGGTGACCTGGCTGGCGGCGCCGTCGGGTGTGCTGGCGTTCCGCCGGGACAGCGCCGAGGGTTCGTTCGTCTGCACCGCGAACGTCGGCGGAACCCCCGTCACGATCCCGGCGCCCGGCCGCGCGCTGCTCGCCGGAGCCGGTTTCACCGCGGACGGAGCGAACGCCGTCATCCCCGCGGACACCACGATTTGGTGGGCGATCTGACGTGGCTGCCATCCGTCCCCTAGCATCCGGTGCTGTGACCGCAAGGCTTGCTGACATCGCAACCCAGGCGGGTGTCAGCGAAGCAACGGTCAGCCGGGTCCTCAACGGCAAGCCCGGCGTATCCGCCACCACCCGTGAATCCGTGCTGGCCGCACTCGATCTGCTCGGCTACGAACGGCCGGTCCGGCTGCGGCAGCGCAGCGCGGGTCTGATCGGTCTGATCACCCCGGAGCTGGAGAACCCGATCTTTCCGGCGTTCGCACAGGTGATCGGTCAGGCGCTGACCCGCGACGGATACACCCCGCTGCTGGCCACCCAGACGCCGGGCGGCTCGACCGAGGACGAGCTGGTCGAGATGCTCGTGGAACGCGGCGTCGCCGGGATCATCTTCGTCTCCGGTCTGCACGCCGACTCCACCGCCGACACCGAGCGGTACGCCAGGCTGCACGGCCAGGGTGTGCCGTTCGTGCTGATCAACGGCTTCTCGGACAGGATCAAGGCGCCGTTCGTGTCCCCGGACGACCGGGGCGCGATGCGGCTGGCCGTCACCCATTTGGCGGCACTCGGACATGAGAAAATCGGACTGGCGGTCGGACCGAAGCGTTTCGTGCCGGTACTCCGCAAGATCCAGGGCTTCATCAGCAGCATGGAGGACGTGCTGGGCCTGACCGCCGAGCAGTCCGAACAACTGATCCAACACTCGCTGTACACGCTGGAGGGCGGCCAGGCGGCCGCGACGGCGCTCATCGCGTCCGGCTGCACCGCGATCGTCTGTGCGTCCGACATGATGGCACTGGGCGCCATCCGGGCCGCCCGGCAGCAGGGCCTGTCGGTGCCCGGAGACGTCTCCGTCGTGGGTTTCGACGATTCCCCGCTCATCGCCTTCACCGATCCGCCGCTCACCACCATCCGGCAGCCGGTGGCCGCCATGGGGCAGGCGGCGGTGCGGGCGCTGCTGGAGGAGATCGGCGGCACCCCTGCCCCGCACAGCGAATTCGTCTTCCTCCCGGAGCTGGTCGTACGCGGTTCGACGGCCGCGGTGCCCAGCAGCCAGGCACCGCCGCTGCTGGTCCAGCAGTCGGCCGGAAGGCATACATCGAATGCACAGGATCCGACCGGCGTCTGATCTGCGAGCTCGCGTGGGTCTGGCAGACTATTCCTCCATGGGGGAACCGACCGCGAAGATCCTGGCTGGCCGTACGGCCGCCCCGCCGCGCTCCATCGGTTCCGCTGATTCCGATGGAGCGCCGAGCGAGGGCCCTACGGCACCCCGCCATACCCTCGTGTCGAGGCTCCGCACCCCCCGCAGACCGCGTCTGTGGTTCGAGATCGCACTGATCGCGGTCAGTTACTGGGTGTATTCGCTCGTCCGGAACGCCGTCCCCGAGCAGCAGTCGGCGGCGATGCGGCACGCGAACTGGATCTGGAAGGTGGAGAACCACCTCGGGCTGGCCGTCGAACACAGCGTCAACCACGCCGTGAACTCGGTGACATGGCTCATCGTAGGGATGAACTACTACTACGCGACGCTGCACTTCATCATCACCATCGGCGTCCTGGTGTGGCTCTACCGCAAGCATCCGGGCCGCTACGGCCCGGCCCGCACGGTCCTCTTCATCACCACGGGTATCGCGCTGGTCGGCTTCTACTTCTATCCGCTCGCCCCACCCCGGCTGATGCACGGCATCGACTTCATCGACACGGTCAAGGCGCACCACACCTGGGGCTCGATGGCCTCCGGCGACCTGGCTCACGTGTCGAACCAGTACGCCGCGATGCCGTCCATGCACATCGGCTGGTCGCTGTGGTGCGGCATCACCGTCGCGATGCTCGCCCGGCCGCTGTGGGTGAGGGTGCTGGGCATGCTCTATCCGCTGGCGACCCTGGTCGTGATCATCTCGACGGCCAACCACTTCTGGCTCGACGCCATAGGGGGCGCCGTGTGCCTGGGCGCCGGCTTCGCGCTGGTCTACGCGGTCTACGGCCGCTTCGTCTACCACCTGCCCCGCTACCCGGCGACCGCCCGCCGCTGAGCTGTTTCCGCTGAGCCTGTTTCCGCGGCCGGCCGTCACACCTCGTAAGCCTCGTACCGTCACGCCTCGTACTCGTAGAAGAGCCGCTCGACGACCGCGCGGGCCCGCCGGGTCGTCCGGCGGTACTCCTCGACCATGTCGCCGACGTGGCCGGCCGAGTAGCCGAGGTAGCGGCCCACGGCGGCGAGCTCCCGGCCGTCGCCGGGGAACGTGTCCCCCGGGCGGCCGCGGACCAGCATCACCGCGTTGCGGACCCGGGTGGCCAGCACCCATGCCTCGTCGAGGACGGCCGCGTCGTCGGCGCCGACCAGACCGGCGGCGCGCAGGGCCTCGAGCGCCCGGCGGGTACGGGTGGTGCGCAGTTCCTTCCGCCGCCCGCCGTGCTGCATCTGCAGCAGCTGGACGGTCCACTCGACGTCGGAGAGCCCGCCGCGGCCGAGCTTGGCGTGCGTGGTGGGGTCGGCGCCGCGCGGCATCCGCTCGGACTCCATCCGGGCCTTGAGCCGCCGGATCTCGCGCACCGCGTCCTCGTCGAGCCCGTCCGCGGGGTACCGCAGCGGGTCGATCAGCTCGATGAAGCGTTCTCCGAGCCCCTGGTCCCCTGCCATGGGGTCGGCGCGCAGCAGCGCCTGGCTCTCCCAGCCCAGCGACCAGCGCCGGTAGTAGGCGGCGTACGAGCCGAGCGACCGCACCAGCGGGCCGCTCTTGCCCTCCGGGCGCAGATCCGCGTCCATGATCAGCGGCGGGTCGGCGGTGGGGATCTGCAGCAGCCGGCGCAGCTCGTTGGCGATCTTGAGGGCCTGTCCGGCGGCCCGGCCCTCCTCCGCGCCGTCGAGCGGTTCATGGACGAACATCACGTCGGCGTCCGAGCCGTACCCCTGTTCGCGCCCGCCGAAGCGGCCCATGCCGATGACGGCGAAGCGGGTCGCCAGGGGCCCGTCCGCCGCCTCGACGGCGTTCACGGCCGCCCGCAGGGCGCCCACGACAGTGGTGGCGTTGATGTCGGTGACGGCGGTGCCCACCTGGTCCACGTCCAGCTCGCCGATGACATCGGCCGCCGCCGTCCGGAACAGCTCGCGGCGCCGGACGCCGCGGACCGCGGTGACCGCCTGTTCGGGGGTTTCGGCGCGGCCGACCGCGGCCAGCACCTCCTGTTCGAGCGCCACCGCGGACCGCGGCCGCAGGCCCTCGGGGGCGCCGAGCAGGGCGACCGCCTCCGGGGCTCGCATCAGCAGGTCGGGGGCGAGCCGGCCGGAGGAGAGCACCCGGGCGAGATGCTCGGCGGCGGCGCCCTCGTCCCGCAGCAGCCGCAGGTACCAGGGGGTCTTGCCGAGCGCGTCGGAGACCTTGCGGAAGCCGAAGAGCCCGGCGTCCGGGTCGGCGGAGTCCCCGAACCAGCCGAGCAGGACCGGCAGCAGGGTGCGCTGGATGGCGGCCTTGCGGCTGACGCCGCTGGCCAGCGCCTCCAGATGACGGTAGGCCGCGGCCGGATCGGCGTACCCCAGCGCCTGCAGACGCTGCATCGCGGCGTTGTTGCTGAGCCGGGTCTCGACCGGTTCGAGCTGGGCGACCGCGTCGAGCAGCGGCCGGTAGAAGAGCTTCTCGTGCAGCCGGCGCACCTCGACGGCGTGCCGCTTCCACTCCCGGTTCAGCTCGGCGACGGGGTTGGCGCGAAAGCCCAGCGACCGGCCCAGGCGGCGCTGCCCGGCCTCGTCGTCCGGCACCAGATGGGTACGGCGCAGCCGGTACAGCTGGATGCGGTGCTCCATCAGCCGCAGGAAGCGGTAGGCGGCATCGAGCGAGGCGGCGTCCGCGCGGCCGACGTAACCACCGGCGGCGAGTTGGGCGAGCGCGGTGAGGGTGGTGCCGCTGCGCAGTGAGGAATCGGTTCTGCCGTGCACCAACTGCAGGAGCTGGACGGCGAACTCGACATCGCGCAGCCCGCCGGGACCGAGCTTCAGCTCCCGCTCGACGTGTGCGGCGGGGATGCCCTCCACGACGCGGCGGCGCATCTGCTGGACGTCGGTGACGAAGTGGTCGCGGTCGGCGGCCTGCCACACCATCGGCGAGAGCGCCTCGACGTACGCCAGGCCCAGGTCACGGTCGCCCGCCATCGGCCGGGCCTTGAGCAGCGCCTGGAACTCCCAGGTCTTTGCCCACCGCTTGTAGTACGCGACATGGCTGGAAAGCGTGCGTACCAGCGGGCCGTTCTTGCCTTCCGGCCGCAGGTTGGCGTCGACCGGCCAGATGGTGCCCTCTGCGGTGGTGTCGGAGCAGACCCGCATCATCCGGGCGGCCAGCCGCGTCGCGGCCCGCATCGCCCCGGCCTCCTCGGCGCCGTCGGCCGGTTCCGCCACGAAGATCACGTCGACGTCCGAGACGTAGTTCAGTTCATGGCCGCCGCACTTGCCCATGCCGATCACCGCGAGCCGGCACAGCGCCGCGTCCTCCGGTGCCTCGGCGGCGGCGATGGAGAGGGCCGCGCGCACGGTCGCGGTGGCCAGGTCGGCCAGCTCCGCGGCCGTCTGCACCAGGTCACTGGTGCCGCACACATCGCGGGCGGCGATCGCCAGCATGCAGCGGCGGTAGGCGGCGCGCAGCAGGTCGGGGTCGGTGGCGGAGGCCAGCCCGCGTTCGAACTCGGCGACGCCGGGGTGCAGGTCGGCGGACTCGTACGTCACCAGCGCGTGCCAGTCGCGCGGGTGCCGGGCGAGGTGGTCGCCGAGCGCCTCGGAGGCGCCGAGCACCCCGAGCAGCCGGTCGCGCAGCGGCTTGGCGCTGGTCAGGGTGTCGAGCAGGGTCCGCCGCTCGCCCTCGTCCAGCACCTCCACCAGCCGGACCAGGCCCAGCAGCGCCTGATCGGGGTCCGCCGTCGCGCCGAGCGCGTCCAGGAGCACCGGATCGGTCCGTACCGCGGTCAGCCCCGCGGCCTCCACCAGCACCTCGGCCGCCGCCGGATCGGTGAACCCGTGGCGCAGCAGCCGGGAGAACGTGCTGCTCCGGCGCCCCTGCGGCAGCGACATCTCGCCTCCGGTACGTCATGCCTGCGATCAAGGTCCCAGCTGAGCGTAACCGCCCGGCCGCCGACCTGGAACGGCGTGCACCGGACGGTTCCCGCGCCGTTCCGTGACGGCGGAGCCGGTCCGGGCGGCCGGCAGGACCGGTCCGGACGGCCGGCGGCACGGTCCGGAGAGAGGACGCTGCCGGTCCGGACGGCCGGCGGCACGGTCCGGGGAGACAGCGCTGCCGGTCCGGGGAGACGGCGCTGCCCCTGCGGGCGGCGGGCAGCGCCCGTCCCGGTGGGCCCGCACCGTTCGTTTCCCGGCCATTCACGTCTGCGGATCTTCTCAGTTCCGCCGGCCGCTCCTACGCTGACAGCGCTCCGCGCCCCCATACCCCCCCCACCGGAGGTAAGCCGTGCCCGGCTTGTCGATATCCGTTCCGCGTCGCCCCCTCACCGCCCTCGCCGCCGCCCTCGGGCTGGCCGGCGCGTCCGTCGGCCTGTGGGCCGGCCTCGGCGGCGCGTCCACCGCGCACGCGGCGGCCGCCGTCCCCACTCCTGACCACGTGATCGTCGTGATGATGGAGAACCACGCGTACAACCAGGTGATCGGCAGCTCCAGCGCCCCCTACATCAACTCGCTGAAGACCGGCGGCGCGAACCTCACCGCCTCGTACGGCGTCACGCACCCGAGCCAGCCGAACTACTACCAGGTGTTCTCCGGCAGCAACCAGGGCGTGACCGGCGACAGCTGCGTCACCCCCGGCTTCAGCTCCGCGCCCAACCTCGCCTCCGAGCTGATCGCCGCGGGCAAGACCTGGGGCAGCTACAACGAGACGCTCCCCAGCCAGGGCTCCACCACCTGCAGCAGCGGCAAGTACGCGCAGAAGCACAACCCCTGGTTCGGCTTCAGCAACGTGCCGACCTCCAGCGCCAAGACGTTCGCGCAGTTCCCTTCGGACTACACGACGCTGCCGCAGGTCTCGTTCGTCGTGCCGAACCTGTGCAGCGACATGCACGACTGCTCCGTCGGCACCGGTGACACCTGGATCAAGAACAATCTCGGTGCTTACGCCACGTGGGCCAAGACCCACAACAGCCTGCTGATCGTCACCTTCGACGAGGACAACCGGCTGGCCGGCAACCGCATCCCCACCGTCCTCTACGGACAGCGCGTCACCCCGGGCAGCACCTCGTCGACGACGTACAACCACTACAATCTGCTGCGCACCCTCGAGGACATGTTCGGCACCTCGCACGCGGGGAACGCCGCCTCCGCCACCGACATCACCGGCATCTGGACCAGCTGACCGTGAGCGGAGCCGGCGCCATGACCACCCGGAACCGGCTGCTGATCCTCGTCGCGGCGGCCGCCGTGCTCGCCTGTGTGGCGGGCGCGGCGGTCTGGCACGCCTCCGACCGGGCCGCCCGCAGGAACACCGAGCAGGCCGGCGGCCCGCCGGTCGTCCAGGGCGCGGTGTCGCTGGCCCCGGCCGGGCCCCGGCTCATGGTCTTCCGCAACATGGCCTGGGGTCCGCACCGCGATGAACTCGCCACCGTGCCCGCCGCCTCGCCCGGGGCGACCCGTACCGCCTCGGGCGTCCGCTGTCTGCGCTTCCACGCCGCCGCGGGCACCGGCATCTGTCTGCAGTCCGTGCACGGCACCGTCCAGGACACCTACCGCGCGGTCGTCCTCGACTCCCACCTCAAGGAGACCCGGCACTACCCGCTGAACGGGATCCCGACCCGCGCCCGGGTATCGCCCAGCGGCCACCTCGCCGCCTGGACGGTCTTCGTCGGCGGCGACTCGTACGCGGGCACCGACTTCTCCACCCGCACCTCGATCCTCGACGTCAGGACCGGCAGGCTCGACGCCAGCCTGGAGGACTTCACGATCCTCAAGGACGGCCACCGCTACCGCGCCACCGACGTGAACTTCTGGGGCGTCACCTTCGCCGACGACGGGCACTTCTACGCGACGCTCGCCACCGGCGGCAGGACGTACCTCATCCGCGGTGACATCGCGGCCCGCACCGTGACGACGCTGCGCCCGAACGTGGAGTGCCCGTCGCTCTCGCCCGACGGCACCCGTCTGGTCTTCAAGAAGCGCGTCCCGGGCCTGTCCCCCGACGCCCCCTGGCGGCTCTACGCCCTCGACCTCGCCACGATGCGCGAGACCCCGCTGGCCGAGAACCGCAGCGTCGACGACCAAGCGGTCTGGACCGACGACCGCACCGTCGCCTACTCGCTGCCGGGCGACTTCGGCGCGGACCTCTACACGGTCCCCGCCGACGGCACCGGCACGCCCCGCACGCTGACCCCGGCGGCGCTCGCCCCCGCGTACATCGGCTGACGCGCGGACGACCCCCGGCTCAGGTCAGTCGTCCGGAAGGCAGTGGACGGTGATCCGCTGGACGAGGTTGTTGCCGAAGCCGCCGCGGTTCCACGCCTGGGCGAGCGGCTGGGTGTTGCCCTCGGCGTCGGTGGCGCGGGCGCTGAGCACATGGCGGCCGGGCTCCGCCGTCCAGGACGCCCGCCAGCTCCGCCAGGCCAGGTCGTGTCCGTCCGGCGGGGCGAGCTCGGCCGCCCGCCAGGAACGTCCGTCGTCCGTACTCACCTCGGCCTTCGTGACCGGTGCCAACCCGGACCAGGCCCTGCCCTCCAGCGGCACCGGGCCGGGGCGTACGACGCGGGTCCTGGACATGAAGTCCGGGAACCCGGGCGGGATCATCAGCGCCCGCGGGGCGATCCGGGTGACCGGCTCGCCGGGTTCACCGGCCCGCTGCCGGTAGCGGTACGCCACCGTCTGCTGGAATCCGGTGAACGGCGTGTCGGTGAGCGTGATCCCGCGCAGCCACTTCACCTGCGCCATCCCGTACCAGCCGGGCACCACCAGCCGCAGCGGGTGGCCGTGCTGCGGCGGCAGGGGCAGCCCGTTCATGGCGTACGCGACCAGCACCTCAGGATCGGCGCCGGCGGCCACCGCCAGCGGCAGACTCCACCGGTAGTCCTGTTCGACACCGCGCTCGACACCGTGGTCCGCGCCGCGGAAGACGGCCTCGACGGCAGCCGGCTCCACTCCCGCCTCGGCGAGCAGCACTCGCAGCGGCACCCCGGTCCACTCGGCCGTTCCGACCGCCTCGACCAGCCACGGCTGGCTCACCGGCCGCGGGGTGAGCCGCGCCCGGCCGTTGCCCGCGCACTCCATCGTCACGCGGTGGGTGACGGCGGGGAACGAGCGCAGGGCCGCCATGTCCAGTGTCAGCGCCGTCCGGACGCTGCCTCCCACGGTGAGCCGCCAGTCGTCCTCCCGGGCGGCGGGGATGTCGTAGTGGACCAGCACGTAGTGCAGTCCCGGCGGGGTCAGGTCGTAGCGCAGGGCCTCCAGCGGCAGGCCGTGGTTGCGGGCCGCGAGCGCGAGTTCCTCCGGGCTGATCCCCTCCGCGGGATCCGCGAGGCGGCCGGCCGGGCTGATGTCGGCGAAGCGTCCGTCCATTCCTTCATGGTGCGCTTCCGGCCGAACCCAGGCATCCGGGTGAACATGCGATCCTCCCCGACCGGCGGGATGCTGGATGTATCGGCCTGGGGTCCGCGATGCCCCATGGCAGATGGAGGGTGCCCAGGGCGTCGGCGCACAACCGCCCACCGGCGGCCCGGCCGGGGAGCGGCCAGGTGGAGGAGGCGGCCCGAGTCTCGCCGAGGAGATCGCCATGGACGGCAGCACACTTGAAGCGATGCGGACCGCGTTGCGCGGCCCGGTCATCGCTCCGGAGGATCCCGACTACCCGGAGGCCCGCAAGGTCTACAACGCCATGGTCGACAAGCGCCCGGCCGCGATCGTGCGCTGCTCCGACACGGCGGACGTCATGGCCGCGGTGGACTTCGTCCGTGAGCAGGGACTGGAACTCGCCGTCCGGGGCGGCGGGCACAGCGGCGCCGGTCTGTGCCTGGTCGACGACGGCGTCACCGTCGATCTGTCACCGATGCGCTGGGTGCGTGTCGACCCCGCCGCGAAGACCGCCCGGGTCGGCGGCGGGTCCCAGCTCGGCGACCTGGACCACGCCACCCACGCGTTCGGGCTGGCCGTACCCGCCGGCATCATGTCGACGACCGGCGTCGGCGGGCTCACCCTCGGCGGCGGCCACGGCCACCTCACCCGCAAGTACGGCCTCACGATGGACAGTCTGGTGGCCGCCGACGTGGTGCTCGCCGACGGCAGCTTCGTCACCGCGAGCGAGAACGAGAACCCGGACCTGTTCTGGGCGCTGCGCGGCGGTGGCGGCAACTTCGGCATCGTCACCTCGTTCCGCTTCCGGCTGCACCCGGTGCACACCGTCGGTCTCGCGATCAGCCTCTGGCCGGTCGACCACATCCACGAGGTGCTGCGCTGGTACCGCGACTTCCTGCCGCAGGCGCCCGAGGACCTGAACGGCTTCTTCGCCGTCCTGGCCGTCCCGCCCGGCCCCCCGTTCCCCGAGGAGATCCACGGCCGCAAGATGTGCGGTGTCGTGTGGTGCTGGACCGGGGACCCGGACGGCATCGAGCAGGCCCTGGCCCCGGTGAACGACGCGGGCACGCCGGCCTTCCACTTCTCGACGCCGATGCCGTACCCCATGCTGCAGACCATGTTCGACGAGCTGATCCCGAAGGGCCTGCAGTGGTACTGGCGCGGTGACTTCTTCGACCGGATCACGGACGACGCCATCGACGTGCACGCCAAGTACGCCGAGAACCTCCCCACCGACCTGTCGACCATGCACCTCTACCCGGTCGACGGAGCCGCGCACCGGGTCGCCGCGGGCGACACGGCATGGGCCTACCGGGACGCCATGTGGTCCGGCGTCATCGGCGGCATCGACCCCGACCCGGCCAACGCGGGGCTCGTGAAGGACTGGTGCGTCAACTACTGGGAGGACCTGCACCCGCACTCCATGGGCGGCGGCTACGTCAACTTCATCGGCGCCGGCGAGAGCCAGGACCGCGTCAGGGCCACCTACGGCGACCACTACGACCGGCTCACGGCGCTCAAACGCACCTACGACCCGGACAACCTCTTCCACGCCAACCAGAACATCGCCCCGGCCCCGTAGCCACCAAGGGCGGCAGCGCAAACGGCATCCGGGCCGACGGCATGACGCCGCCGGCCCGGATGCCGTCACGAACGAGACGCTCTTACAGGTTCGGCAGGTTCTTCCGCAGCTCGAAGGCGGTGACCTCGGAGCGGTACTCCTCCCACTCCTGCTTCTTGTTGCGCAGGAACTGACATACCGCCCTACGTGGCACGGGAGAAGGCTAAGGAATCCGCGGTGAGCGGCCTGGAAGCAGTCGTCAATGGTTGTTGTTTGTCGTCCTTGGTTGACCTCGGACGGCCCCCAGGCGGCCCGGAGCTGACGCCGTTACTGGCTGTCAGAGCGCCGCCGGCTCCGATGTGGGAGGGGCGATCGAATCCGAGACCTCCGCATTACGAGGTGTCCGATCTTGTTCCGTGGCCGTCCGACACCGTCCGCCAAGATCTCATTTCCGCAGCTTAGGGGGCAAGGCGAATGTTCCCTTACCGCCGTGGATTTCTGCGGATGGGCCCACGAATGAGACTGCAGCTGAGACCGAACTCCTCTACCGACCTCGCAGAGGGAGCAAAACCAACGCCGGGCACACTCGGCATGGGGTCGGCGGGCAAGTGCCGTGTCATACCGCTTCTTAGCAGCCGCTCAGCCGCCTTCTTGCGCAACCCATTCGCAATACCTATCTGGGTCATATCCGGCAGCACCAAGGAGCATCGAAGACTCTTCTATACACCTTTGAAATTCATCGGATTGAGATCGAAGAATTTCGTCTACGCGCACTCGATCGCGGACTCGTCTGGGGATAGCAGCAGACTGCTTGCACAGTTTTGCGGAATCTGGTTCTGGTACCGCACGGGGCCCTGCCAGACCATAACGGTCAGCGGGAATGAAAGGATCCGGCTTGAACCGAATTGCCAGTGACACAATATCGTCTTCACCGCCGCTAGAACCCGTACGATACGTCATAAAGCTGCACACGGACGCTTTCAATCCGGCTTCCACTCCATGCGAGACTATCCACTGCGTCAGTCCCATCATGAAGGCTTCGCCTGCACCGAAGAACTCTGATACCCGTACGGGCAAATCGCCCTCAGGCACGCCCCATGCCTCAGCGAAACCCGATGCATACGCCTCGCAGGCATCGTGGATTTGTTGCGCCAATTGGAGCAAAGCCTCTTTTTTATCATCGGCGACATTGTCATCATCCATCCGAGTTGTAATGAAGAGCAGGAAATCTTCATCGGAACTCGCCTGGTTGTGAAGTATGGCTTGCAGGGCTTTGAAATAGTTTGGAATTCCGTTAGATTTCTCGCGTCCTGCGAATCCGCCACACAGGTCAATATTAATCACATGAAACGGGCCTTCCCTCCTGACCCGTCGCCACGGAACAGAATTACTATCCCCCACCTCACGAAAATCCCCAGGGAAGACTTCGGACTCAGGGTGAATGCAGTCCATTCTATTGGCGGAGAACTGGGAGATATTAAGTTTGGACTGATCAGCCGCTTTCGGCATCGCAGCTGTATTGAATCCGAGATATCGAAGTTTCACTTTATGCGGCAAACAAATTGTATTTGCAATATGCCGAACGTCGAGCAGATCATTTCCTGGCAGAGTCAAGTAACGGAGCTCACCCTCGGCGAGTTTTAGATCGCGCGCAAGGCGACCAATCTCTCGGGACCACTGAACGCGCCGTACATACTGCTTCCGCGGTCTGTGCCACGGCTTGAACTCACGTTTCGTTGGCGTCGGAAATTCCATCGGGCCATCGCCAAGCAGGGCCCGAAGGTCATCGGGCTCCTCAATGTCTGTCACTTCTTCAGCCAAGGTTTTCAGCCTCCATGATGCCAAGGATGGACCCAAGTAGGTTGTCTTGTTCCTTCGGGGTTAGGTGGTCGAACACCCCGTACACAGACATCACCTTGGTGATCGCTTCGAGTTTTCGGAGACTGATAGGATTTGGCGTAGTGAGGGACCCATCCGGAATCTCTGCAATAACTCGGTCGAGATCGAAAGATTGAGTAATTCCTTCGCCATAAGGAGTCGCCACCTGATCATGGCGCGTAAAATGAATGTGCGGAATTACTCCTTCACCGTCTGTTCGCACCGAGTTGGCAGACTCTACGATTCGACTGATGTGATCTTCCGCGTCGCGTCTTCTTGAGCCTCGCTGTTCCTCTCGGAGTTGCCCCGCCTGGCTTTTCTGCGAATTTGCTAGCTGACGCAATGCGCTATGCACCCACTGCGTAAGTACAACCGTGTGCGGGTGAGCGGTATTAAAGCTCTCACGGTCGATGTTAAGAGCGGCTTCCAGTCCCTGCTTGACGAAGATTTCACACGTGATCTGCCGCAGGCGCGTCAATTCCGCGACTTGATAGTTAAGGAACGTCGAGTCAAACAGCGTGCCACTCGCCCCATGGATACGAACAAGCACGCCCTGATGTTCCGTAGGTGCCACTTTAGGTGTCCAGAAAAGGTAACCTTCGAATTCCAGTGGACCCGCACTGATATCCCGATCGAATCCTCGGAATTCTTGCCGCAGTGAGCCGACGAACACCATGGGTTTCTTCAGCACGTGTTGGGTTGTAGGAAGATCGCGGAACCTCAACGGCCTACTGAGTTGCACACCATCTACGAGAACTCTAAATTCAACCGACTCGGCAGCAGGAACAGGCAGGCCGGCGAGATCGCGTACGGTCTTCTCTGGGTCCTCACTCTGAATTTTCTGGGCCGCACCCTTCGACGAGTTTGCAAGCTTGTAGAAATAGGCCCAGTCGTCCGCAACGCTTTCGTCTAGAACATTCTTTTCAACATAAGGGAGAGGCAATGCAAGAGCGAGGCTCCAGAGCATTTGAAGATAATTGTCGAAGATCTCTGTGAGTTTAACTGAGGTTCGCCCTTGAGCGACGGACCAGACACTTTTCACCATCTTCAAAAATGCGTCCCGGGGGTCGTCCTCCTCATCCCACGGAAGAGCGGGAAGCCTGCTATGCAGACCTCTTTCATCAAGATGTCCAATATGATAAGTGGGAATGATTGGAGATGCTTTATTCCCCGACTCGTCCCTTACTGCGTTATTGACCGCACCCCACAGCTGTTCGCTACACAAGCTGTTTCTTGTCTGCGGGCGAATAGCAGTTAGAACAATCGTTGTGCCATGTGCATCGGTGTCATCATCCGGCTCTCGCCAAACCTGATATTTGCCCGCTGCAAATTCGGCTTCATCGCCTTCTGTGGAACCGTCCGCAAACTGCTGGAGGTTGACCAGAACAATTGTGCGGTACCGGTCACTCGCCGTCTTTGTGATGATCTGAAAACTGTGTGTCAGCTGGGAAACGGAGAAGATTCCGATCCCTAGCTTTCCAATGAGCTTACGCCCGCTGGGGCTGGTGTTCGGGTCAGTCGCTGAGGAAATCCCGAGCTCGCGTCCTTGCTCGGTTCGTTTTGCACTTCCACCGATGTTATGCAGCAAATGAATGACCGCATCCGGGGTCATTCCCGTACCATTGTCCTCGACAGTGATACGGCTGAATTTTGGTGCATCGGTCTTGACCGACACCCAAGTAGCATCCGCATCGTAGGCGTTCGCAATAAGTTCCCTGATTGCTGACCCAGGCTGACGATAGATGCCGTCCGTAACACGAGCAATCACGCGATCGTTCGTGGTCAGTACTGACTGGATCAAATCGGATTCACTGAATACCTCGCGGAGCCTATCGGCGGCCTCTTGGTCCCGCTCATTCAATGCGTTCATCGGCGATCCTGGCCTTCCTCTCCGCAGAGTTGCTTGGTTTTAAGCGCCGGCTTGGCGAACGTTGGTCGCAAACAGCGACCGCCTGTGTCAACCTCGGCCAGCGTACAGCCATTTGATTGCCTGGTAGTGGTGTTTGCACCTGAGGAGGCACCCGGATGAGTACCGCCGGTGCCGCACCTGTCGATCTGCTCCCCTGCAAGCCGGAGGAGGCCGCCGAAATGCTCGGGATCGGCCGCTCAAACGCTCTACGGACTCATGACCATAGGCGACTAGACTTACAGCACGTCCGTGGTAGTCCGCTGAAGACCGAAACAGCAGGTCACCCCCTCCTTGGGACCTCCGTTACACCTAGCTACTCAGGCCAGGAAGATGCGCGTTCACGGCGCGCGCTTGGGCTGCCATATCCGATAGTTCGACCACGGTGACACCCGCTTCGCGCAGCGTCTCAACCCCGATGCAATCGCCGACGAACAGGGGCGGTTCTCTCCACGCGATGACGACCCGGCGGACCCCGGACGCCAGGGTCAGTTGCGTGCATGTGCGAGGGCGCGACTTCCGTTGGCTGCAAGGCTCCAAGGTGCTGTAGAGGGTGGCGCCCGCGAGCCGAGGGTCATTGGGTACGAGCTTGGCGAGGGCTGACTCCTCGGCGTGTACGTGCGGGTCGGTCTCTCGTGAGTACCCGCGTGCCATCTCCTCGCCGTGTTCATCGACGACGACGGCCCCTACCGAGTAGGCGCCCTCCGCCGGCGGACTGAGGCGGGAAAGTTCGATTGCTGCGGTCATCCAGCGTCGGTCGTCGGTCGTTGTCACGCGTTGCTCTCCTGCTTTGGAAGGTAACGGAGCAGCACTACGTCACCAATGGTCCGAGCCTCCGCCAAATGCATCCGGCGTGTGGACCCGCCAGGGTAGTTGGCAGCCTGGAGAAATCGGGGAGCTTGAGGGTCCCCAACGACAAGAGGCGCAATGGCAAGGTGAATTTCGTCAGCGAGGCCCTGCGAGAGGAACGCGGTGTGGATCTGTCCGCCGCCTTCCACCATCAGCCGCTCGACTCCCCGCGCCCCGAGGTCATCGAGAAGCCTGCCGAAGTCGATATCAGCACCGGTAGAAACGACGTCGGCTAGACCTGCCAGCCGCTCGCGCAGCTTCTCCGCTCCTGTATCGGTCGTGTAGGCCAGCTTCGCGCCGCCGTGGTGCCAGAACTTGAAATCGGCATCGAGGTTGCCGCTCGCGGAGACGGTGACCTTCAGCGGGTACTCAGGCTTGCCGGCGGACACTCGGGCGGCACGCCGCTCCGCGCTGTTGACCAACAACCTCGGATTGTCGGCGCGCATCGTGCCGGCGCCAATGAGGATGGCGTCCGACTCCGCGCGCACCTGGTCTACCCGGTCGAAGTCGGCGCTGTTGCTGAGGAGCAGTCGCTCAGCGCTGGAGTCGTCTAGGTAGCCGTCAACCGAGGTAGCGGCACTTAGAAGCACGTACGGGCGGGGCATGGCGGGTCTCCTAGGTGTTCAGTGCGGGCGCTCGGAAGCCGGGATCATGCCTGGTGGATCAGAGCGTCGTCCATCGCGCTCTTGAAGTCTGCAACGGCGGGTACCGCCCGCCACTTGTCGAGATCGCCATCGAGCCGGGCCAGCTCCCGAGTGATTCGCGCGGACCCGGTCTCGATCCCAATACTCAGGGCCTGAGCGCCTACCGTGGCGGCTTGCTCCGCTTCTCCGGCCCCAGCATGAGCTACGGCTTCTCGGGCCAGGTAGACCCCGCGGTCACGGTGGTAGCCGGGGGGAAGCCTGACGATCGCGCTGCGGAATCCCTCTGCCGCGGCGCTGTGGTCGCCGAGAATGGCGAGGCTGTGGGCACGCTGAACCTCTATGTACGGAGCGTCCAGCCACACTCCCCAGGGAGAAGCCGGGTCACTGTCCATGATCGCCAACAGATCACGTGCGTGGTCGTACGCCTGTTGGCAGGCTGCCGGGTCGTTGCGCAAGGCGTGCCCGTGAGCGGCGTAGGTCGCGGCCACAGCAGCGAGCCGGCTACGAGGGGCGGCCAGGTCCTCGGCAGCCTCGGCCACGTCTACGGCTTCCACGGGGTCCCGCATGTCGCCTGCGAGCTGACCGCGCCGGGCCAGCACATAGACGGTCAATTCCGGGTCGCCGGACATGTGCGACGCTTCCAGCGCCTCATGCATCCAGTGCTGAGCGGCGCGGAAGTCGCCGACGTCCTGGTAGAGCCATCCGCAGAGTTCCGAATATTGGGTCTGCAATTGGATGAGCTGACGACGGTCGGTACCGCGCCTATCGGCCCTCAGCGCCTTGATGGCAGCAATTTGCTGCTGCACCAGCGGAATCACGCGGTGTGGGCCGAACAGGTTGTCGTTGTCGATGAGCACTCGCCGGGTCTCGCGAAGGTGCTGGATCGGGTCCGCGCCTGACAACAGGAGGTTGGGCTGCCGGGGAACGCTTGCAGCCGCCGGAAGGTCAGACGTGGCAGCGAGCGCGGCCCCTGCTCCAAGAGCCCCGATCATGGCGCGGCGAGACAGTGACACGAAGATGATCCTTCCGTCGTCGGTACGAACGGGGACGGAGATCCCCTCCGCCGACGGTGCCTCTAAGGCCGCTTGCGCGGCCAGGGCCACCGGCTCTTTGGCCACATGAGTCCCCGGATTAGCCACATGGCCACGAAGCAGCACGTCCAGGCTGGCGCCCTCAAGGATCGAGCGCTGGATCCGGTTCAGTGAGTCGCCGGCCTGGAGTTGCCGGTCGTACGCCTTCACCAGCTCGACAGACGCGGCCTGGCCGCCGCGCTCCACACGGGCCATGTAGCTGGTGTTGAACCGGATGAGCTTGCTCAGCTTCCCCAGGGACAGACCACGCTGACTTCGCCACGAACGCATCTCCGCGCCGAGGTAGTGCTGAGGGCTGGCGTGCGGTGTCAGATCGTTCGGACGCTGTCCCACGCGGTCCTCCCCATGAGGCCTATGTGACCGCCCGCGGGTGGCCACATTGAGCATCTGTCGGTCAGTCAGGCAGCCCGGTTACAAAGGTTGCAGAGGCAGTTTCCAGCCTATCGACGCAGACCAACAGACCGCACGTACTGAGTGCAGAGGAGGCGATATGAACACAGCCGGGATTCAACGGACGGGCTCAGACGGCGGGTCCAGCCGGATTGACGGAGCCGCCGCCTTCCAGGGCTTCCACCCGGCTACGCAGTTCGGAGAGCTGGGACGTGACGTGCGTCAGTTCAGCCTGAAGCTCGCGGATGCTCGAAGCCGCTTGCTGCGCCGTGGGCTCCCCCGCCGCCGGATCGACGACGTAGGTGCCGCTCCCCTGGCGGCCCTCGACCAGCCCCTCTTCCGCGAGTTGTCCGTACGCGTTCTGCACGGTCATGAGGGCGACGCCGAGCTTGCCGGCGTAGCCCTTGGCGCCCGGCAACCGCGCGCCAGGGCCGTACACCCCGTCAGCAATGTCGTTGCGGAACGTGGCAGCGATCTCCTTGGCGTTGGGCTTCTTCTCAGGCTTCGCATCCATTCCTAGAGCGTACCTGACCTAGGTCATTTGCCTCTTCTGGGCGAGAGACCTTGACACACGGAAACCAACCTAGGTAGCTTGACGTTCAGACAAGAAACCTAGGTTACCTATCTAGGCCGCTCATGCTGGCGCACATGCAGGACCGCAGCGCCCGGAGGCCTCCCGTGAAACGGGGTCAAAGGAAGCGTCTGACCTTTGACAACTCAACAGAGCGTTGATCGATACGAGTGTTTTTGGTCCTCGGCGAGTCCCTTCCGGGGCGCGTCGGGGGTCATGGCCACTCGTCATTCGACGGGTGGCCGCAGGGCGGCTCCGGTGCGCGAACACCGGAGCCGCTGTTAGGGCCGTCCTACCTGGAAGGAACTACGACCCATGAGGTTCATCGGCACTGTTCAGGCGGTTGTTACCGCCGCAGAGTTCGACCGGGAGCCGACGGTCGCTGAGCTTGTGGGCATCGAGGTTGAGATGCCCGTGATCCTGGCGGAAGTCGAGTTGCTGGACGCACAGATCATGACGCTCGACCGGCCCGCCTCCGAGGTGGATACACGCCGGATCCGGCGGGCGCAGCGCAAGGTGCTCGCTGAGCGGCTGCGCCTGGCTAACCTCGGCCGGCAGGTTCCGGCGGGGGTCGGAGCATGAAGCGCCTCCCCAAGACCCTGCTGGTCCTCGCGCTTGTTGCTGTGGTGGGGATGGCGTTCCGGGTCTCCTGGAACGCTCAACGCGATGTCGCGGCCACGGTCGGGGCGGACGGAACGGCGTCCCTGCTGTACCCGTTCGTCGTCGACGGCCTGATGGCACTGGCGCTCGTTGCCACGCTCGTACTGACCGGCCAGGACCGGGCGACCGCTCGATGGGTCCTGGCGGGTTACACCGCCGCTTCGCTGGTCCTGAACTACGTACACGGTCTGGTTCCCGCCCTGCACGTCGGCGGATCGCGGATGGTGCTCGCCGAGTGGGCGCCTGCGAATTGGGCTCTGGTTCTGCTGGCTACATCGCTACCGGTCGGGTCAATCTTCTTCGGCTCAGACCTGGTCGCGAAGGTGCTGCACCACCGACCAGCAAACCAGGATGAAACATCCGTGATGCTGATGAATCAGTCGGTGTCTGACCTGCAAGAGTCGACGCCGACCGCCGTGCAGGAGGTACCGGTTCGGGCGGCGCTGGAGTCGGCCGACCGCCCGCCGACCCCGGTCCCGATCGCTCAGCCGGTCGCGGCGGCGGTGCAGGCGCCCCGTCGGGCGACCGGTCGAGTCCCCCAAGCCGCCCGCAACCCCCGACCGACCCGCACCCGGGAACAGCTCTTGATCGAGGCGCGCGAGGCCACCGCAGCATGGTCCGACGATGCTCTGACCGCCGAGGCGATCCGCAAAGAACTGCGGACCGCACCTGCCAAGGCCCGACTCGTGCGAGACGCGTTGAAGGCTGAGCGCGCCACCGACGGACCCGCCGATGCGGCGGTGTCCTGATGTCCCTCGTCTGCGGAAAGTGCCTCGGCTCAGCGAGCACGCCGGGCACGCTGCCGCGCCACGTGTGGCGCTGCGCCCCCGACGGCTTGGCGACACGTCGCCAGTTACGGGCCTTGGGGCTGCGTCCGGGCGGTCAGGGCGTGCAGGCCGAAGTGTTCCGGCCGCGCTACCGGCGCGGCCCGCTGGTCGCCTACCTCTACCGCATCGACCTCGCCAAGCCGGTCCGCCCCATGACCCCGGCCAAGTGGGCAGCGCTCGCGCTGGCGAACACCGCCCGCCGTATCTGCCCCGACTGTCACCGCGATGCGGGATACGTCATCCCCACGTCGCTCGGGTGCTGCGTGACCTGCGCCTATCCCGAACAGCATGCCGCATGAACGGGGTCCGGTCTCTCCCGACCAAAGCAGCGACCGGACCCCGCCGACCCTCCCGTTTCTGGAAGGAAACTGAAGTGAATCACGACGACGAAAACGAACTCTTCAACCGCCTGGAACACGACCTGGCCGCCGATTCCGGCGGCGAGCTGGTGGACCTGGACAAGGCCCGCGCCGCCCGCGACGAGGGGGCCAAGGGAGCCCCGTCCCTGCTGGCCGACGAGGACAACGACACCGACGAGGGCCCGGCCCCGATGGTGGACACCGCCACCTCCGGCACCGTGCCCGACGACGCGCAACCGGCCGTGCGCCGGCCGGTCGTGCCCGACTGGGCCCGGGACGCGGCGACGTTCAAGGCCGCTGTTGCCCGCACGGCGAACAACACCGCGTACGCGGCCGGGTTCCACGCCGTGCGCAGTCCGCTCTACGTGGCCCGGATCGCCGGACGTTCCCCGCGGGGAATGGTGCGGCTGGTCGGGGGCGCGGGACGGTGGGCCACCGACGCGGAAGGCGCCCCGATGCGCGCCTACTCGGTACGGCGGGAAGACGCTGAGCTGTACCTCAAGCTGTCTCGCAAGCGCGATGACCGGGTCCGCGCCCGCTCCCTCATGCTGGCCCTGGCCGCTGTGTTCGGGCTGGTCCTGGCACTGGTGCTGTGGGTGATCCTGTCGACCGCGCAGCTTGCGGCGGTCGGGTTCGGTGCCATGTTGCTGCTCGGGTTGTACGGGCGTCCGGCGGACCGGCCACTGATCACCCGGGCGGTGTCCAAGCACATCCTGCCCCGCCTCACCTCCGACCAGGTCGAACAAGCCCTGCTGTCCCTCGGCATTGGCGGGATGGGTCGCGGGGAAATCACCTTCCCCGACCCGATCCGGCAGGACGGGCCCGGGTGGCGCGCCACGGTGGATCTGCCGCGCGGGGTCACCGCCGGCGACATCATGGAACGCCGCAAGCGCCTCGCCTCCGGGTTGCGCCGCCCACTGGGCACCGTGTGGCCCGAGGGGGACGCGGACCTGCATGAGGGCCGGTTGGTGCTGTGGGTCGGTGACCGCGACATCGCCAAACAGGGCCTGATCCCCTGGCCGCTGGCGGGCAAGGGCCGTCACGACATCTTCCGTGACCTGCCGTTCGGGGTGGACCCGCGCGGGCGGGCGGTGTCGGTGCCGATCGTCCAGCACAACTGGCTGTTCGGCTCCCAGCCCGGCCAGGGCAAGACCAGCTCGGTTCGGGTCCTGGTCTGCGGCGCTTCCCTCGATCCGTCGGTGGAACTGTGGCTGCACGAGAACAAGGGCACCGGCGACCTGGACACCCACGAACCGGTCTCGCACCGGTTCGTATCCGGCATCGACGACGAGTCCATCGCCTACGCGGCCGAGTCGCTGGCCCTGCTGCGCAAGGAGGTCATGCGGCGCGGGCCGATCCTCAAAGGGCTGCCGCGCGACATCTGCCCGGACAAGCGGGTGACGCGGCAGATCGCGGACATGAAGGTTGGTCTGCATGTGCTGCTGGCGATCTTTGACGAGTGCCAGAACGTGTTCGCGCACCCGAAGTATGGCAAGCAGGCCGGGGAGGATGCGGAGTTCATCATCAAGGTGGGCCGCGCGCTCGGTGTGGTGCTGGTGCTGGCCACGCAGCGCCCGGACAAGGACTCCCTGCCCACCGGCATCTCGGGCAACGTCTCCATCCGGTTCTGCCTGAAGGTCGCAGGTCAGGTCGAGAACGACATGATCCTGGGCACCAGCGCCTACAAGAATGGCGTGCGCGCCACCACCTTCCGCCCCGAGGTCGATGCGGGCATTGGCTACCTGGCCGGAGCGCTGCACGTGCCGACCGTGGTCCGCACCGCATATCTCGACACCCCTGCCGCCGAAGCGGTCGCGGTGCGGGCGCTGGCGATGCGCAAGGCCGCCGGGACCATCACCGGCCACGCCGCCGGCGAAACCACCAGCAGCACGGACCCCACCGCGCAGGGGGACAACCTGCTGGATGATCTGGTGGCGATCTGGCCGGCGGGTGAGAACAAGGTGTGGTCCGAAACCCTGACCGCCGCACTCGCCCTGCTGCGCCCGGATGTCTACACCGGGTGGGGCCCGGATCAGTTGGTGATGGTCCTCAAGCCGCGCGGTATCCGCACGGTGCAGGTCGGCCGCCGCATTGACGGGAAGGTCGTCAACCGGCGCGGTGTGGAGCGTGACGCGATCCTCGGTGCGGTCGCGGAGCGTGATCGAAACCGGGACGCCGGATAGGCCCCGTGGGCCGCTGGCGCTAGCGGTGACCCCCGCTAGCGCTAGCGGCCCCTGT
>NZ_JAAIKO010000029.1 GCF_016107395.1 Streptomyces fildesensis | reverse complement strand
GTGACGCCGCCCAACGCATCCAGGGGATCTGCCCACTCGATGACGCCGACCTGCCGGGTCCCGCGGGACTCGATGACGAGCACGGTCGTCCCGCGCGGCAGGGGCTCCTCGGACCAGGCGAGGAAGGTCTCGGTTCCTCCTCTGACGCGCACCAGGATCTCGCCGGGTCCGGCGGATCCACGCGTGGCGATAAGAAGCTCCCCCGTGCAGCCGATAACGGCCTCGTCCTGCGCCATTGCCGACTGCCCCTTCGTCGTAGTGGTCCTGGGATATTGACCATAGTCCTCATGCCGGCGGCGGCCTATCCTCGGGGACCCGGTGGGTCGCATACGGGGAGGTCCGAGCGGGTCGGGGCCCCTGCGGAGGGCGTCCGGGACGGAGCTCGTGGTGCCCGCCGGTCAGGTGCCGGGCAGGGCGAACTCATAGACGAGTTGGGCCGGGCCGGGTGGCAACTGGAGGTCGGTGACTTCCAGGACGCGGCCGTGCTGATCCGCGATGGTCCGGCGAATGGTCAGCTTCGCCTGGTCCGGGGCGGCGGGCCGGGGGTTGTGGACCGGGGTGAGATCGATGGTGTCGCGCCGGTGGGGGCGCAGATCGGCGTCGATCATCCACTGGTACAGGCCGCGCAGGTTGCCGCGGTGCGGCTCGGGCGAGGCGCGGCGGTGCTCGGCCAGTCGCGGTATCTCGGCGAGCGCGACCGGTGAGAAGTACGACGTCGCGTTCGCCAACTGGGCCCCGGGCGCCTGCTCGACCCGCTGGTGGACGAGGGTGGGGGTGCCGGGGGTGAGGCCGAGCAGGCAGGAGATGTCGACCGGGGCGGGCGCGGTGCGCAGAACGCCGAAGTCGTCGTCGATCCCTTCGGGCGTGACGGGCGCCGTATCGATCAACTGGCCCGGCAGCGCAACCGGGACGACCGCGGCGCGGGTGCCTCTGCGTCCGGTGGTGACCATGCGGCGGTCGCGCAGGAGCTGCAGGGCCTGGCGTACGGTCTGCCGGTTGACGCCGAAGCGGTCGGCCAGCAGACGCTCGGCGGGCAGTCGGTCTCCCGGGGCTATGCGGCCCTTGTCGAGCTCGGCCTGGAGCTGGTCGGCGATCCGCTGGTAGAGCGGACGTGCGGGCGGGGCGGAGCGGGAGGAACGGGGCACAGCGGGTGATCCCTTCCCATCGGGAGTGACGCATGGTGATCGCACATGTGAGATCCGTTCCCCATATTTATCATTGGTCTATACCTGTCGCGAGCATTACTCGTCAGTACGCCAGGTATTGGCGCGAACTCGCAGTTACCGGACCCGATCCGCGGCGCCTCGCGGTTTGTCAGTGATTGAGCATGGCGAAGCCGGACCCCCGCAAGGTGACCAGCACATTGCCGAGGGCGTAAGGGACGGTGCGCCTCCGGACGCAGGTCCGGCCGTGCGCACGTTCCGTAAGGTTCGCGGCTGGGGTTGAGAGCGCGTGCCGGCCGGGACGGCGCCGGGGAACCCCTCGGCGCCGGCCCGTACCGAACCGTTCAGCGCAGGCGGTCGCCGTCCCGGTCGCGGGTGCGGCTGCTGGTACCAGTGCCGCTGCGGTCGCGGCTGCGGTCGCTGCTGCGGCTCCGGAAGAACTCGTCGGGATCGAGGTCTCCGTCGATGAACTTCCCTGCCACGAAGCCGATGGCGCCGAGCGCCGCCACGAGCAGGAACGCACCGAACCCGCCGAACCACCCGGCGAACGCCAGGGCCATTCCCACGCCCAGGCCGACCAGTGCCGTGTTCATCGTCCGCCCACCGTCTCCCGCGCCGGTCCGCCGCTCACTGGACCCGCTGCTCCCGCTCGTCCTCGTCGTCCTCTTCGTCCGGCAGCTTGACGTCGCCGATCGCGATGTTGACCTCGACGACCTCGAGCCCGGTCATCCGCTCGACCGCGGCGATCACGTTCTCCCGCACCGCGTTGGCGACATCGACGATGGACACGCCGTAGTCGACGACGAGGTCGAGGTCGAGAGCGGTCTGCGTCTCGCCGACCTCCGCCTTCACCCCGCGGGTGACGGACTTGGCGCTGCCCGGCACCCGGTCGCGCACGGCACCGAAGGTACGGGAGAAGCCGGTGCCCAGGGCGTGCACGCCCACGACATCGCGGGCGGCCAGACCGGCGATCTTCTCCACCACGCCGTCGGCGATGGTGGTCCGGCCGCGTGATCCCGCATCGCCGCGCGCTGGCGCCTTGCTCCCGGGGTTGGGGCGATCCGGTTCGGGCTTGGTCCGCGCTGTGCTGTCGCTCATGATGAGTCGTCCCTTCGTTGGGCTGCTCTACGTCCCACGCTAAGCACGGGTCACCGCCACCGCGCGCGGAGAGCGGCCCGGGGGCGGTCGGGGGACAGCCGGGGGGCGTCGCTCCGGGGGTGCCGGCCCCGGTCAGCGGGCGGCGAAGTCCTGGGTCCACCATGGACCGTTCGGGCGCATGCTCACGCCGACCCCGATCTCCTTGAACGCGCAGTTCAGAATGGTGGAACGGTGGGCGGCGCTCTTCATCCACGCGGCCATGGCCGCCCGCGGGTCCTTGGCGCCCTTGGCGATGTTCTCGCCCCACCGCGTCCACGGGTACCCGGCGGAGGTCAGCCGGGCGCCGGGGTCCTTGCCGTCGGGTGTCGCGTGCTCGTAGTAGTCACGGGCGGCCATGTCGTCGGAGTGCGCCTGGGCGGCCGCCGCGAGTTTCCCGTTCGCCGTGACAGGCCCGCAACCGTGTTTCAGGCGTTCCACGTTGACGATCCCCACGACCTGCTGGGCCCGCCGGTCCGTGCCGGCCAGGGCGGTACCCGCGCCGGTCGGGGCGGTACCCGTGACGGCCGGGCGCGGGGCCGCCGCAGCGCTGTGACTCCCCACCGCGCCGACGATGAGGCCCGCGGCCACCAGCCACGCCGAGGTGTGTGACCGGTGCCGCCGGGGCGGTTCGACGGGAGGCGACGGCGGGGACCCGGAGTCGGGGTTCACGGGGCGTACCTTCCGGGGTCTGTCAGTGGCTCGCCGTACGGTGGACACGTCGTGTCCGGGACGCACGGACGAGGATCCGGTGAGGGCCGAGGACTGAGGGCTGAGGCGATGGCAGAGGTACTCGTGCGGATCGTGGGCCGGGAGCTGCCCGGGGCCGCCTGTGGCGACCACAAGGACGTCCACGTCGGGATCCAGCGGGGGTCGGTACCGGACGCCGTGGTGTCGGCGGACGCCGCTGAGGTGGTCTTCGAGACCGCCGTCACCCTGCTCACCGCGCCGGACGGAACGGCCGACTTCCGCGGGCCCCATGTCCAGGGCCGCCGCGGCGGCCGGTTCCTCTATCTGATGTGGGGCGAACAGCCGCCCGGCGGAGCGTTCGCGATGTTCCGCCGGGCCAAGCTCCACCTGGGCGACATTCCGGCCGAGAACCTGGCGGCCGCCCGCGCCGGAGGCGGCTGCCTCCGGGCGGACCTGGGACTGACCGACGGCTTCGGCCTGCCCCTGTGCGCCTCGGTTCACCCGCCCCGGGTGACCTGGAGCGTGGTCGCCGGTCGCTGACAGGTGCGCCGGCCGGCTACTTGCCCGCCTCGTCGGTGGGCGGACGCGTGCCGCCGATCTGCTCGTTCAGTTTCTCCTGAGCCATGTCGACCTGGCCGCTGTACTTGTTCTGGGTCTTCTGGTCGACGACGTCGCCGGCCTTCTCGACACCCTGCTTCGCCTGATCCTCGTGACCCTTGAGCATGCCTTTGATCTTGTCGAGCATGGACATGTCGGACCTCCTCGCGTGATGGACTACACCTTCAGGATCTACGCAGAGGACAGGGTTCGCATTACGGGCGATCTACGGCGGGCCGGCCGGCCCGCCCGGCCCGGCTCCGGCGCTCAGGCCGAGTGGACCGCCACCGCCAGCACCAGCAGGACGGTGACGACCGCGCAGATGCCGTGGGCGACGACCGCCGTCACGGGAAAGTGCCGCTCGGCGGTCCGCTCGGCGTGCGCATGGCGCCCGGGGCTGGGAAGCCAGCGGAACAGCATCATCAGGCCCAGGGACGCCACGACGAGCACGACGCCGCAAGCCGCCCACGCGGAGGCCATCAGGTCGCCGAAGAGGAAGACCGTCCACGCGGCCAGGCCGACCACGGCCAGCAGGATGTGCCCCAGGATCAGCGAGACCGGTAACCGGGTGATGCCGGCCTCGCGCTGCCGCAGGCCACCGTGGCGCAGCCAGATCGTGAACAGGTACGCCCCCAGGGAGGCGGTGAGCAGCCAGACGCCCAGAGCAACAGAGCCCATTCCCCCGCACCTCGTTCGATCGCTGTCCCGTGCCGCGTCCACGACGGTCGGCGCGGCGCCGCGCCCCCATCAGAGCGCCCCTCCGGATGCGGCCCGGGACAAACATTCCTTGCTTAACCCGAAAGGATGAACCGGGACGGTCCCTCACGGACCGGCGGGAGGCACTGCGCTAGCGCGTGGCCGGGCCGGACACCAGGGGTGCCCGGCCCGGCCACGGCCGCGTCAGGAGGACGCGCCGGGCAGCGTGCTCCGGACCTCGCGGGCGGCGGTGACGAGGTTCTCCAGGGAGGTTCTGACCTCCGGCCAGCCGCGGGTCTTCAGACCGCAGTCCGGGTTGACCCACAGCCGCTCGGCGGGAATCGCCTCAAGGCCCTTGCGGAGCAGGGCCGCCGCCTCCGCCGCGCTGGGGATCCTGGGGGAGTGGATGTCGTAGACACCCGGACCGACCTCGCGCGGATAACCGGCGGTGGCCAGTTCGCCCGCGACCTGCATGTGAGAGCGGGCGGCCTCCAGGCTGATGACGTCGGCGTCGAGATCGTCGATGGCCTGGAGGATGTCACCGAACTCCGCGTAGCACATGTGGGTGTGGATCTGGGTGTCCGGACGGACCCCGCCGGCGGTGAGACGGAAGGCCTCGGTCGCCCAGCCGAGGTACTCGGCATGCCCGTCGGCGCGCAGCGGCAGCGTCTCGCGCAGCGCGGGCTCGTCCACCTGGATCACCGAACTGCCCGCCGCCTCCAGATCGTTGACCTCGTCGCGCAGGGCGAGCGCGACCTGGCGGGCGGTGTCGCCGAGCGGCTGGTCGTCACGGACGAAGGACCAGGCCAGCATGGTGACGGGCCCGGTGAGCATGCCCTTGACCGGGCGGGCGGTGAGGGACTGGGCGAACCGTGTCCAGCGGACCGTCATCGGCTCGGGGCGGGAGATGTCCCCGGCGAGGATCGGCGGCCGGACGTAACGGGTCCCGTAGGACTGGACCCAGCCGTGCTGGGTGGCGAGGTAGCCGGTCAGCTGCTCCGCGAAGTACTGCACCATGTCGTTGCGTTCGGGCTCGCCGTGCACCAGGACGTCGATGCCGGCCTTCTCCTGGAAGGAGAGGACCTCGCGGATCTCGGTCTCGATACGGGCGTCGTACGCGGCGGTGTCGATGCGCCCCGCCCGCAGATCGGCCCGTGCGGTGCGCAGTTCGGTGGTCTGCGGGAACGAGCCGATCGTGGTCGTCGGCAGCAGCGGCAGCCCGAGGTGGGCGCGCTGGGCAGCGGCCCGCTCCTCGTAGGACTGGGAGCGGCGGGCGTCGCTGTCGGTGACGGCCGCGGCGCGGGTCCTGACCGCCGGGTCGTTGGTGAGGGCGGAACCGGCCCGGGACGCCAGGTCGGCGCGGTTGGCGGCGAGTTCGGCCGCGATCGTGTCGGTGCCCTGGGAGAGCCCGCGCGCCAGGGTGACGATCTCGGTGGTCTTCTGCCGGGCGAAGGCCAGCCAGCGGGCGATCTGCGGGTCGATGTCGCGCTCGGCCGTGGCGTCCAGCGGGACGTGCAGCAGGGAGCAGGAGGAGGCGACGTCGACCCGTTCGGCCAGCCCGAGGAGCGTGCCGAGGACGGACAGCGACTTCTCGTAGTCGTTGATCCAGGTGTTGCGGCCGTTGACGACGCCCGCCAGCAGGCGCTTGCCGGGCAGCCCGCCGACGGCCGCGAGGTCGTCGAGGTTGCCCGCGGCGGGACCGGTGAAGTCCAGCGCCAGCCCGTCGATGGGCGCCTTGGCGAGGATCGGCAGGGCCTCGCCCAGCCGGTCGAAGTAGGACGCGACCAGCAGTTTCGGCCGGTCGGTGAGACCGCCCAGCACTCGGTAGGTGCGTGCGGCGGCGTTGAGTTCACCCGGGGTGCGGTCCTGGACCAGGGCCGGCTCGTCGAGCTGCACCCACTCGGCTCCGGCGGCGAGCAGATCGCCGAGCACCTCGGCGTACACCGGCAGCAGCCGGTCGAGGAGCGTCAGCGGTTCGAAGTCCGCCGCGACGCCGGGGGCGGGCTTGGCGAGCAGCAGATAGGTGATCGGACCGACGAGCACCGGGCGCGCGGTGAGGCCGAGCGCGAGTGCTTCCTTCAGCTCGGCGACCTGCTTGGTGGAGTCGGCGCTGAAGACGGTGTCCGGGCCCAGTTCGGGCACCAGGTAGTGGTAGTTGGTGTCGAACCACTTGGTCATCTCGAGCGGCGCGACGTCCTGCGTGCCGCGGGCCATGGCGAAGTAGCCGTCCAGGGCGTCGGCGGCGACCGCGGCGCGGTGCCGTGCGGGAATCGCGCCGACCATGACGCTGGTGTCCAGGACGTGGTCGTAGTACGAGAAGTCGCCGGTCGGGACCTCCTGGATGCCGGCGTCCGCGAGCTGCCGCCAGTTGGTGCGGCGCAGCGCGGCGGCGGCGTCCCGCAGGGCGTCGGCGCTGACGTCGCGCTTCCAGTAGCCCTCGATCGCCTTCTTCAGCTCCCGGTTCCGGCCCTGCCGGGGGTAGCCGTGCACGGTGGAACGTGCGGTGGCGGACGTGCTGGTCATGGAACTCTCCTTCGCGAGTGTCTCCCATAGGACCCCGGGAGAATCGACGGCGCGAAGGGAACACAGACCGGACGGGATCACGTCACTGAAGCGCCGGAACGCCGCACGTGCCCGTCTGATGTGTACTCCGACCCGCCCTCGAGGTCTCCGGAATCACCGTGCGCCGTTGGGGGCGCGCGGGCAGTGGCAGGTCTTCGGACTCGCGGGCACGTCTCGTACGGACACGAGACACCTACTGGCCGTCGCTTCCCAGATCCCGGCTCGGGTCCCAGTGCGTATGACGGCGGTCGTTCCCACTCACCGCTGCGGGGCAGTCCCGGAATTCCACCGGGTTCCCTCTTACGACGCACCTGTCTGGCGGACAGGGCGAACCAGCTGCACCGTCCAGCCTATGGCCAAAAGGGCGGCCGGGTCAGCATTGTTCAGCCACCGGACGGTGAGCCCGAGCCGGGTCGCGACCCCGACCGCGGCGCTCGACGACGCGGCGAGACGGGCGCACTTCTCCTGGGACGGCACCTGGTACCCCTCGTTCGACGACTACGCGGTCAGTCGCACAGCCGCCGGCACGGCGGGTGCCAGTGAGTACCGGAACATCTCCGTCAACGGCACGCCGACCCCCGTGGGCGGCTGCCAGTTCCGTATCAGGACCGGTGACAAGGTCGTCTTCACCCTGACCGCGTTCTGACCCCCGGCCCGCCGGGGGCGGCAGCCCGCAGGCCGCCCCCGGCGGCGTCACGCCCCGACCGCATGGTGCAGACTCGATGCCGTGAGGAAGATCTTTGTCATCGGTATCGGCGCGGGCGACCCGGACCATCTGACGCTGCAGGCGGTCAAGGCGCTCAATCAGGCCGACGTGTTCTTCGTCCTGGACAAGGGCGAGGAGAAGTCGGACCTGGTCCAGCTGCGCCACGACATCATCGAACAGCATGTGACGCGTCCGCACCGGCTGGTGTCGGCCCAGGACCCGGACCGGGACCGTACGGCGCCGTCACCGGTCTACGCGTCGGCCGTCGGTGACTGGCGCCATCGCCGGGCCGACATCTACGAGCACTTCATCACCTCGGAGCTGGCGGACGACGAGTGCGGCGCCTTCCTGGTGTGGGGCGACCCCGCCCTGTACGACAGCACTCTGGGCATCCTGGAGGACGTGCTCGGCCGGGGGACGGTCGCGTTCGACTACGAGGTGATCCCCGGCATCAGCAGCGTCGCGGCGCTGGCCGCCAAGCACCGGACCGGGCTGAACCGGCCCGCGCGGCCCGTGCAGATCACCACCGGCAGGCAGCTGGCCGCGGGCTTCCCCGAGGGCGCCGACGACGTCGTCGTCATGCTCGACGCGCACCAGGCCTTCGCGCACCTTCCGGACGGCGGTGACGACGTCACGATCTACTGGGGCGCGTACCTGGGCACACCGGACGAGATCCTCGTCGCGGGACGGCTGCCCGACGTCTCGGAGCGCATCCAGACGCTGCGCGCCGAAGCCCGTGCCCGCAAGGGCTGGATCATGGACACCTATCTGCTGCGCAGGACGCCCGCCGGCGACCGGGACGACGCCTGACCCGGCTGCGGGCTACATCAGTACGGCGCGCAGCCACGCGGCCGCTTCCTCCGTGGTCGCCGCCACGGGCACCCCGCCGGGCACCGGCGGGCGGCGGACGACGACGACCGGAATGCCGGCCTCGCGGGCGGCGGTGAGCTTCGCCGCGGTGGCCGGTCCGCCGCTGTCCTTGGTGACGAGGACGTCGATGCGGTGGCGGCGCAGCAGTTCCGTCTCCCCTTCGAGGGTGAAGGGCCCCCGGTCGAGCAGGACTTCGGAGTGCTCCGGAAGCGGTGGCCCCGGGGCGTCGACCGAGCGGACGAGGAACCACAGACCGGTCGTTCCGGCGAAGGCGGCCAGCCCCGACCGGCCGGTGGTCAGGAAGATCCGCCGGCCCAGTCCCGGGAGCAGCGCGGCGGCCTCGGCCAGGGATTCCGCGGGATGCCAGTGGTCGTCCGGGCCCGCCACCCAGCCGGGCCGCCGCAACGCGAGCAGCGGGACCCGGGCGGACGCCGCCGCCTCCGCGGCGTGGAAACTGATGGTGCCGGCGAACGGGTGGGTGGCGTCGATCAGCGCGTCCACCGCGTGCTCGGCCAGCCAGCGGCCCAGCGCCTCGGTGCCCCCGAACCCGCCGATCCGTACCTCGCCGGCGGGCAGCCGTGGTTCGGCCACCCGCCCCGCCAGCGAGCTGGTCACCCGCAGCGCGGGATCGGCGGCCAGCGCCGCCGCGAGCCGGCGCGCTTCCGTGGTGCCGCCCAGGATGAGCACATGTCGTGTCACGTTCGCCGTTCGCTTCCCTCGCGGGGCTGGTGGGCCCGCCGTGCCGCGGTGGGTCCGGCGGGGGGCGGCGTCGCAGTTTATCCGTCATGCAGGGCACTGCCGGGCGGCGCGGTCGGCCTCAGAGGGTGACGAGGGTGACCTCGGTGGCCTTGACGCTCGTCCAGACCGAGGTCCCGTCGGTGAGGCCCAGTTCGGCGGCGGCCTGGTGGGTGATCTCGGCGACGAGATCGGGTGCCTGGTCGGAGGTGATGAGAAGGCGCAGCCGGCTGCCGGAGGAGGTGATCTCGCGGATCGTGCCGGGCCAGACGTTGCGGGGGCTGCCGGCGGGTCGGTCACGGTGCACGGAGACCGCCTCCGGCGCGATGATCGCCAGCGCCCGTGCCCCTTCGGTGAGGGTGTCGGCGACGACGAGCTGTCCGCCGCCGGCCAGCGCGAGGCCGCTGGCGGTCGCCGTACCGGGCCACGCGTTGCGGCCGAGCATCCGGGCCACCCAGGGGGAGCGGGGGTGGCGGGTGACGTCGGCGGGCGACGCGTCCTGGAGGGCGCGGCCGTCTTCGAGGACGAGCACCCGGTCGGCGAGGGCGACCGCCTCGACGGGGTCGTGAGTGACGATCAGACAGACGCCGCCGAAGCCGTCGAGGTGGGTGCGCAGCGTGTGCCGGACATGGGCACGGGTGGTCTGGTCGAGGGCGGCCAGCGGTTCGTCGAGCAGCAGCAGCCGGGGCCGGGCGGCGAGTGCGCGGGCGAGGGCGACGCGTTGGGCCTGGCCGCCGGAGAGCTGCGCGGGCCTGCGGTGGGCGAGATGGCCGACGCCGAGCCGGTCGAGCCACTGCTGGGCAGTGCGGCGCGCCTCGGCGCGCGGGACGTGATGGGTGCGCAGACCGTAGGCGGTGTTGGACAGCGCCGTCAGATGCGGGAACAGCGCGCCGTCCTGCGGAACCCACGCGACACCGCGCTTGTGCGGTGGCAGGTCGGTGACGTCGGTGCTGCCGAGGCGCAGTTCGGCGTGCGCGCGGGGGGTGAGGCCGAGCAGGGCGCGCAGCAGCGTGGTCTTCCCGGCGCCGTTGGGACCGACGATGGCGATGGTGGTGCCGGGCTCCGCGTCCAGGGTCAGCTGGTTGAACCCGGTGACGTCGGTGTGCAGGGACCAACGGTCCGGTGCGGCGGAGGACTTCGGGCCGGGAGTTCCGTCCGAGGGGGAACCGTCCGCCGGAGATCCGCCCTTGAGGAGATTCGGCGCTGCGGGGGAGTCCGTCAACGGATCGGCCGGCGGTGGGCCGTCGTCCACGGGTCGCTTGGAGCTGCTCTCCCGGGTCACCGCCCCGCCGGCCCAGCGGCCGCGCAGCGCGATCAGTACGGCCATGGCGATGACGAGCAGCAGCAGGGAGACGGACGTGGCCGCTTCGGGCGAGTCCTGCAGCAGCAGGTAGACCTCGAGGGGCAGGGTCTGGGTGGTGCCGGGGAGGTTGCCCGCGAAGGTGATGGTCGCGCCGAACTCGCCCAGGGCGCGCGCCCAGGTCAGCGCTGCGCCCGCCACCAGGCCGGGGGCGACCATGGGCAGCGTGACGGTGAAGAACACCCGCACCGGCGGGGCGCCCAGTGAGGCGGCGGTCTCCTCGTAGCTGGGGCGCAGCCCCGCCAGGGTCCCTTCCAGGCTGATGACCAGGAACGGCATCGCCACGAAGGTCGCCGCGACCACCGCCCCGGAGGTGTGGAACGGCAGCACGATCCCGAACGTGTTCTCCAGCCACGGCCCGAGCAGCCCCCGCCGCCCGAAGCCGAGCAGCAGCGCGACACCGCCCACGGTGGGCGGCAGCACCATCGGCAGCAGTACGAGGGAGCGCACCAGCGACTTGCCGGGGAAGTCGACCCGGGCCAGCAGCCATGCCAGTGGCACCCCGAGCACGAGCGACAGGCCCAGCGCCCAGAACGACACCAGCAGTGACAGCCTCAGCGCGGTGGTGACGTCAGGGCTGGTCAGATCGGTCCCGATAGCACCCCAGTCGGTGCGAGACAGGATGCCGACCAGCGGCATCAGCAGGAACGCGATCGCGATCAGTGCGGGCAGCGCCAGCGCGACCGGGGTGCGCGCGCCGCGTGCTCGGCTGCGGATGCGTCTCATCGGCGGTTCCTGGGATCGGGGCAGGCGAAGGCAGTGACAGGGCTGTCCGGTCCCCCGATCCGGACAGCCCTCACAACAGGGGGAGCTGCCGCTTCCCGCACAGGACTACGGCTGCTGGAAGCCCGCCGCCTGCAGGATCTTCTGCGCTTCGGGGGTGCTCAGCCATGCCACGAACGCGGCGGCGGCCTCGCTGTTCTTCGTGGTCTTCAAGGTAGCGGCCGGGTACGAGGCGACGGCGTTCTGCGCGTCGGGGATCTCGATGGCGTCGACCTTGTTCGTGGCGGTCGCGGCGTCCGTCGCGTAGACGATGCCGGCGTCGGCCTCGCCGAGCTCGACCTTGCTCAGGACGGCGCGGACGTTCGGCTCCTGCGAGACCGGCTTGACCACGATCTTCTGCGCGTCCAGGACCTGCTTGCTGTACCGGCCGACCGGGACGGTGGGCGCGGCGAGGACGACCTTGAACTTGGTGTCGGCCAGGTCCTTGAGGGCCGTGATCTTCAGCGGGTTGCCCTCACCGGTGGCGATCACCAGGCGGTTCTTGGCGATGATGGCCGGGGTGCCGGTGTCGGACTTCAGGCCGTCCATGGTCCTGGTGTCCGCGGTCACCAGGGCGTCGGCCGGCGCGCCCTGCTTGACCTGCGCGGCGAGTTCCTGCGAGCCGGCGAAGGAGAACTTCACCGTCGTGCCCGGGTGGCTCTTCTCGTACGCGGCGCCGGCGGTCTTGAACACATCGGTCAGCGAGGAGGCGGCGAGCACCGTCAGCGCGGCCTTGGGCGCTCCGGAGGTGCTGGCGGACGGGGTCGCCGTGGAACCGGCGTCCTTCTTGTCGTCACTGCCGCAGGCCGCCACGAGCGGAACGAACAGGGCGGCGGTCACGATCGCGGCAGCGGCGCGGCGTCTGTCGAAGGCAAAGGACATGAGGGTTGAACTCCCTGGTGACGTGGCTGTTCGGGCCGACCGGTGTCGCCCGAGCGGTTGGTGGAGGCCGCGTCGGGGACGGACGACGCCGCTGGTTGGAGCGGTGGGTCAGGTGCGGTCGATGTGCACGCTGGTGGACTTCACACGGGCGGTGGCCCGCATGCCGACCTCCAGGCCGAGTTCCTCGACGGCTTCACGGGTCAGCAGCGACACCAGCCGATGCGGACCGGCCTGGATCTCCACCTGTGCGGCGACGTCGCCGAGCTTGACCGCGGTGACGATGCCGGGGAACGCGTTGCGGGCGGAGATGCAGGAGGTGTCCTCCTCACCGGTGCCTGTCTGGGCGATCTCGATGGAGAACGCGGCCAGGTCCCGGCCGTCGATCAGTCGGCGGCCGCCCTCGTCGCGGTGGGTCGTCACCCGGCCGGCGTCCGCCCAGCGGCGCGCGGTATCCGGGCTCACACCCAGCAGGCGCGCCGCCTGACCCATCGTGTAGGACTGCATGTGCGACACGTTAGGGGCAATTCCCTGGCATTTGCAATTCATGATGCGAATCTCCATGGCAACTGCCCCGCCCTTAGTGAAAGGTCCAATGGCGGTGGTCAGGCGGTGAGAAGCGCCAGTCCGATCCGGCTCTGGAAAACACTCCAGGTGGAGATCTCCGCGCCGTAGACGCCCGGCACGGGAATGTCGTCACTCATGGGATGGCAGAGGGCGACGACCACATATCCCCTCGGGGTGCCGCCCATGACCCCGACATTGAGGCCGGTGCGCTCGCAGATCAGCGGCGTCGCCCACAGGTCGGCGTCACCGGCGATCGGGCCGATCGTCACCCGGCGCCCGCTCAGGGCGAAGGGCTCGGCGACCGGGGGTCCGCCGCGGGCCGCGTCCCGCACGGACAGGGCGGCTGCGGCGTCCTCCTGGCGGAAGTACCCCGACCCGTCGTCCCCGGCCGACGCCGACGCGGTGTGCAGATATCGCCCGTCCGGCCCCAGGAGCGCGGCGGCGTAGGCCACGCCCGGCTCCTCGATGATGTCGGCCCGCAGGAATTCGTCCCACGCCTGGGTGGCCTTGTCGTTCTGCGCGGCGGCCCCGTCGCGGGGTCCGGCGCCGTTCTCCGGCGACACCCGGCCCTATCCCGTGGCCGCGGATGCGCCGGGAGGCGGGCAGGCCCCGACCCATACGCTGCTGATGTCGCTGATGTAGCGGGCCCCGCAGCGGTCGGAGGGCACCACCAGCTGGCTGCCGGACTCGTCCAGCGCCCCGCCGTCCAGGAGCGTGGCCAGCAGGATGGGCGTGTCCCCGAAGTCGGCGTCGATCTCCGCCCAGGACAGCACCGTGTGGTGCCCGTCCCCGCCGGTGACCGTCAGCAGGAAACGCGAGCGGTCCTTACGCCGCCGGGCGTCGAAGGCGGGCTCCGCGGCGGTGACGACCTCCCGCAGCAGCGGCCCCTCGAAGCGGTGGTGCTGCGGCCCGTTCGTCGCGCAGTCGAAGACCACGTCGGCCCGGTGCTGCTCCCAGCCGTTCCGCAGATCGGCGACGGTCAGGGTGGCCGGCCGGTGCACCTCGCCGCGCAGGAGGAAGGACCGGGTGCGCGGCGGCGCGGCGCGCTGCGGCGTACTGGGTCGGCTCATCCGATTCCCCCTCCGGGCGGTGCACGCGGCGGCTGCTCACAACGTCCTGCCCAATCGTCCGTCCGGAGAATCGTAGATGCAACCTAAAAGCGCTCCTGTTCCTCGTGTATACGAGGTGGGAATGGTGTCTGGACCGGCAGGCGCGGTGTTTCCGCTACGGGAGGCCCGCGGGTGCCGCCTCCTTCTCAGTCGCGGGGCACGTGGGTGGCGATCTCGAGGAAGAAGGCGTCGATGCCCCGCACGGAGTGCAGGAAGTCGTCGAGGTTGACCGGCTTGGTGACGTACGCGTTGGCGTGGTGCTGGTAGGCGTCCGCGATGTCGTCCGGCGTGGACGAGGTCGTCAGGACGACCACGGGGATGGTGGCCAGAGACGGGTCGTCCTTGAGGACGGCCAGCAGTTCGCGGCCGTTCATCCGGGGCATGTTCAGATCCAGCACGATGAGATCGGGGCGGTCGTTGGCCGGGTCCCGCAGGTGTTCCAGTGCGGCGACACCGTCGTTGGCGCGGGCGATGGCCCGGGTCATCCCCTTTTCTGCGAGGGCTTCCTCGATGAGCATCGCATCGGCGGCGTCGTCCTCGACGAGCAGGATGCTGTAGGAGCGGGGAGAGGCGAGGGCGTTCACGGGTTCGCTCCTGCGGAGGTCGGCGGGACGGAACTGAGGGGGTGCCCGCGGCGGAGGGTCTCCGTGGCCGGCCGGTGGGGGAGTGCCGTCCCGCCCTGCTCGGCCGGTGCCGTCAACTGGGCATGGCCGAGTTGGACGGTGGACTCCTCGCGGCGCATGCGCCCACCCTACGGTCGTGTCGATGAGGCGACAATCATGGTCGGCGCGCTGGGTACGATGGCGCGGCTGTACCCCGGGGCGGGAGCGGTTGGCCCTGCCGCTGCCGCGGCGGGGCGGGGTGATCGAGGAGTCGCAGTGACAGGCCTTGCAGGGGCGCGCAGCCACGAGGATCCGGCCGAGCACCCACGCTCCGGAGCGGCTGGGGCCGGCCGGGCCGGCGGTCCCACCGCGGACTGGACGACGCGGCGCTGGCTGACGGCGGGCGCCTGCGCCGCGCTCGTGGTCCTCGCCGTCCTCGCGGCGACCGGGGTGTGGGTCTTCGCCCGCTCCACGGCGATCTCGGACCGGCTGGTGGACGGCAGCACCCCGGCGCTGGTGGCCTCGGTGCGGCTGGAAAGCGCGCTGGTCAACCAGGAGACGGGGGCGCGCGGCTACGGGCTGACCGGGGAACCGGGCTTCCTGGAGCCCTACCGCTCGGGCCTGCGACAACAGAAGGACGCCACCGCGCAGTTGCGGACCCTGCTGGCCGGTGACCGGTCAACGGTCGCCGACCTGGACGAGGTGCTCGCGCGCGCCGAGACCTGGCAGTCCCGGTTCGGCCGGCCGGTGGCCACCGCGCCGGCCGGCGCCCCGGTGGCCCTGGCCACCGAGCGGGCGGACGAGGGCCGGCAGGACTTCAACGCCATCCGCGTCAGCACCTCCCACCTGGAGAAGGACCTGGAGGCCGCCCGCGACCGGGCGCGCACCGAACTGCACCACGTACGGTCCCAGCGCCGCGAGTCCGGCCTGCTGGCCCTGATGGAGCAGGTCCTCGTCGCGGAACGCCCCTACTCCGCGATGTTCGCCACCGTCGCGATGATCTCGCTCCACCCGGACGCCTGCCGGATCGATGTCACGCTGGCCGGTCACGACGAACCGCTCCTCGTCCAGCACGGCACGGCCCGCCCGCTGCCGTCCCGGCCGGGCGTCGCCCTGGGCATCGGTCCCGGCGGCGGCCGGCACACCACCCGGACCGAACTCCCGGCCGCCGCCTCGCTGCTGCTGCACACCGACGGTCTGGTGGAGGGACACAGCGGGCCCGGGCACGAACGCCTGGGGACCGACGGCCTGCTGTCGATCATCGACAGCGCACCGCGGACGACCGGGCGGGCGCTGGTGGACCATCTGACCACCGTCACCCGGAAACTGGACGCCGGACGGCATCTGGACGACCTCGCCATCCTGTTGCTCAGCTGGGACTTCACCGCCCCGGAGGGCACCGGACGCACCGTCTGAACCCCTCGCGATCCGGTTGTCCACAGGCCCGCCGGTGCTGCCGGAGGCATTGTCCGAGCCTCCCCCTAGAGTCGCACCAACGTGATCGCGGCGGCGCTGCGACCGGGGGTGTGGCGTGCGGTGTGCCATAGGTGTGCCATGCCCCGGAACAGGCCGTCTGACCAAGGAGACAGCACATGGGGTGGGTTCCGGCCGGCGACTACGAAGTCGCCCTCGACGACGGGAAAGTGGTCTGCCGCAACGCGGCGGGGCGCCGGCTGAAGACGGTACCGCCGAAGCTGGCCGACGATCCGGCCGTGGTCGGACTGCGCCAGCTGGTGGAGTGGCTGGACCGGCACGAACGGCAGTGCGTCGCCGACGTGGAGCGGTGGATGGTGCGCTCGCTGCCCGTCCCGGTCGCCGCCGTCGCCCAGGTGTGGCAGGACACCGCCTGGCGGTCGGCCCTGCGCGACCTCGTCGTCATGGGGGAGAACGGCGACGTCGCCGGGTTCCTGCGGGACGCCGACCCCGTCCGGGGCCTCGGTCTGGTGGACCTGGACGGTGACACCGTGCGCATCAGCCCCGAGCTGGTCCGCATACCGCACCCCGTGCTGCTGGAAGACCTCGAAGAACTCCGGGAGTTCGCGGTCGAGCTCACCGTGAACCAGCGGGTGCAGCAGCTCTTCCGCGAGGTGTGGCGCCGCCCGGCGGGTCTGGACGCGGAGACCGCCTCGGTCGACGACTACGCGGGCGGCACCTTCAAGGAACTGCGGTTCCTGCACGGCCGTGCCACCCAGCTCGGGTACCGGGCGCGCGGCGGCCAGGCGGTCTGCCCGGTGGTCGAGGACGGCAGAACCGTCGAGGCGCGGATCTGGATCGGCGACTACGAGAGCTACGAGCAGACCGAGACCGGCTCGCTGACCTGGACCGACGGTGCGGGACGGGCGTTGACGGCCGGCCAGGTCGGCCCGGTCGCCTGGTCGGAAGGCATGCGCATGGCGGCGGCCCTGTACGCGGGACGCGACATCGAGGACGAGGAGCAGGCGGCATGAAGACCGACGACATCACCCGGGCCGCGGCGCTGCTCGACGCCGGCGCGATCCTGCGCCCCGGCACCGTCACCCGTGACGACGCCGACGCGCTCACCGCCCGCACCTACACACACCCGGCGCTCGACGACCGGCGCGTGGTGCGCCTGGTGGCGGGCACCCTCGGCGAGGCCGAGGATCTGGCGCTGGACTTCCTCGGGCTCGTCCGTGAACCCGATGCCCCCGAGGTGGGACAGGTCCGCCGCGAGACGCTGGGCTTCCCCGCCTGGGCGCTGGTCAACGACCCCGCCAACGGCCACCACGCCCTCGCCCTCGTCAAGGACATGGAGCGGCTCGCCCGCCAGGCCAAGTCCCGTGCCGGCGCGGCGAAGGACGGCTTCGAAGCTCTCGCCACCCGGCTCGGCCGGGCCGTACCGCACTTCCTGCCGACGTTCTACGAGCAGGCCGCCCGGGTCTTCCTCCAGCACGACAACAGCACCTACGCCGCGACCCTCTTCGGCAAGGCCCGTGCCGCCGAGCGCGTCCACGGCCTCGCGGTCGACGAGGACCGGCAGCGGGCGGTCTTCCTGGAGTTCGCCTTCGCCGGCGCGCTGACCGTGAAGGCGCTCAAGGACCATGTCCAGGACCTCTCCCGGCGGCTCGACCCGGCCGAGGCGTGGGCGCAGTTCCGTCAGCTAGCCGTCGAACGGTGTGCGGCCGGGATGCCGCCGTACGCCGCCCTGCCGCAGGACGCCCGCGGGCTCATCAAGGCCGCGGGTCTCGACCGGGTGACCGAGGAGTCGGCGTTCGTCGCCGATCTGCTCGCCTCACCCAGCATCGTCCGCGCACCCGCATCGTTCTGGACCGCCTACCGCGCCACCCTCGTGGTGCTCGCCACCGGTGAACCCGCCGTCCGGGCCCGGCTGCTGGAGATCATGCCGACCGGCCTCGGGAGCGGCCGGTCCGCCGACGAGTCCTGGCTCGCGCTGCTCGCCGAGACGGGCGCCGACACCCTGCTCACCGAGGAGACCGGTACGGCGGGCGCCGATCCGGCGGACTGGCTCAGCCGCTGGGCCCTGCACCGCAAGCACGGTTCGTCCAGCTCCCAGCGGTGCCCGGCCACACTCGCGCTCGTGGAGCGGATGGCCGCCCGGCTGCGCTCCGACGGACGTCCGGTCGACCTCTTCCAGGGGCGCTGGCACGCGGGCGCCGACCTCGACCTGCTCGACGGCTGCCTGACCTGGGGTATTCCGCTCACCGAGCCGGCCCCTGGCGCCTCGGTCCATCTCCCGCTGGAGGGCTGGCTCTCCGACGACGTGCCCGGCCGCCGCGACCTGACCGCCGTCGCGGGCCGCCCCCGTTTCCGCGAGCTGCTGTACGACGCCCTGAGCGGCCTCAACGGTCACCGGGCGGAGACCTCCGTGCTCGAAGCGATCGCCGGCCACCCGGTCCTGAGCGACGTGCTCCACGACTGGCTCCGGGACCGCGCCGAGGAGTTCACCGGAGCGACCGGACTGCCCGGCTCGCGCGCGGCACTCAGCCGGATCGCACCGTTCCGCCCGGTGGCCGCCCAGGTCAACGCCTTGGCCGTCGCCCAGGTCGCCGGACACGACCTGGCCCCGATCCTCGCCGCCACCCTGCGCGCGGGCGTCGTGGACGAACTGGGCTGGCCGGCCCTGGAAGAGGCCTACCAACAGCTCAACGCCGGTCAGGCCGACCAGAACCACTGGATCGTGGTCGCCGAGGCGTGGCCCGCTCTCATCGTCGCGAACCGGCACCGGGCCGTCGTCGTCGGCCCCGAAGGGGTGCTGCTGGAACACGAGCTGCGCCTCCCGGCCGACCTCGACCAATGGCGGCGCCCGCACTTCCGCTACACGGACGGCGAACTGCTCGTCATCTGGCAGGAGGACAGCAAACAGCGCGCCTACTGGTCGGCCCGCCCCTCCGAGGTGTTCACGCTCGGCGGAGAGCAGCTGCCGTACTGGTGGAACGCGCAGTCGGCCGGCACCCCGTCGCTGCCGTTGCCCGGCGGCGGCCGCGCCACCGGCGGCCGGACCCTGCACGCGGGTGACACGACCCTGCCGTCCTCCCGGCCCGTGCTGGGCGACGGGACCGGACACTGGCGCCAGGGCAAGCAGGGCCGCGAGCACATCTGGGTCGAGTACGATCCGGCCGGCGGCACGCACGGACGCGCCTCGCTGCCCGCTTTCCTGCAGTCCGGGATCCGGGAGGACGCCCGGCTCTCGCCCGCGGACTGCGAGGTCCTGCCGTTGCTCCCCGGCCTGGAGAACACGCCGTTCGGCACCGACGGCACCGTCCTGGGCCGCTGGGTACGGACCGAGGGCCGCGACCACGAGCGGCGGGTCACCGCCGGAACACCCGACGGGCGCACCGTCACCCTTCCCGTGGCCCCGGGCCAGGGCCACCACCCCGTACCGCTGGGCGTGCTGCGACTGCCGGGCGGAGCGGGCCCCGTCGCCGCCCTGGTCGGCAACATGATCCAGCTCCACCCGGCGGACGCCACATCCGACACGGGTGTGCTGGGCTCCGTCGCCGTCTCCGACCAGGGCGGGGAGTACGCGGCAGGCACCGGATACGTTCCGCCGCCGGCGTTCTGGCACGCTCTGCGCCCGCGCGACGAGCAGGGCTCGGCAGGTCTGCGCGCGGTCACCGACGCGGAGATCGCGTCCCTGCTCAGCGCGGCCATCACCGCTCTGGCGGAGCGCCGTGCCGCGGCCGCAGGACAGGAGAAGTACACCGGTCCGTCCGCGGACGAAGTGGCCAGGACGGCCGTCGCCGCGGCACTTCCCGCGCTGTCCGACCCGCGGTTGCTCACGGGAGTGACCGCGATCGTGCGGGCCGCCGTCAACCATGTGCTCGCCACCGCCTCGTTCGTCGCACCCGTGCAGCCCAAGCAGCCGAAGACACCGCAGACCGAGGGCATGTACGCCCAGCACCGGCCCCCACACGGCGACGACACGACGCTGCGGGCCGCCACCGCCGGCATCGCCACGCCCGGTGGCTACATGCGGTGGGGACAGGGCGAGGAGTGGACCGCCCTCCAGCAGATCCTGTCGGTCAATCACGTCCTGTCGGGGAAGCCCGCCGACGGCAGGCTGCTGCCCGAACCCACCCCGCTGCCGGTCCTCGGCGACGGCTGGAGCGGCGAGGCCCACACGGTGCCCGCTGTCGGGATGGTCTGGCTGCCCTTCCTGGACACCCTGCGGCAGCTCGCCTACCGCGCGGCTTCCCCCGGCACCTCCGACGAGCACCGGGAGGCGCTGCTCACGCTGCTCGAAGCGGTCTCCACCGGCCCTCTCGCCGACCCCTCGGGCGCCCTGCGCCAGGTCGTCCTGTGCGAGGAGGGCACCAAGCGGGAACGGGTCGGCCAGGTGCTGCGCCGCGGTGGCCGCACCGTGGTGATCCTCGGCCGGCAGAACGTCAACCGGGGCAACGGCCGCGTGCACTGGCTCGCCCTCGACCACGACCCGGAGGGGACGTTCGGCCGGATCGCCGACTTCACCCTCCACGAGGAGCAGCGCCACGAGCCGGCGTTCCCGCACGAGCGCCTGCTGCCGCTGATCCGACTCGTCCGTGAGCGGGGCGCCGTCCCGTGGCGGCCCGAGGCGGCCGTCGCGCTCGACACCGCCACCGGCATCGAGCCCGTCCAGGCGGCCCTGCTGGTCGCGGCCGGCACCGGCGAGATGGAGACGGCCGGGCTCTCCCTGATCGGCCTCAAGACCCGCCAGGCGGAACGGGCGAACCACCGGCTGAACTCGCTCGGCCGTGCCAACCGGCTGGCGCTGCTGGACGCACTGCTCCCGGCAGACCCGGCCGGACTGTGGGCGACAGGACCGGACATCGAGGCAGCGGCCCGGGTCTGGGCCGAGCGCCTGGGGTCGCTGGTCCGGCTGCCGGAGGATCTGGCGGACGTGCTGCACGGCGTCGGCACGGACGCGGCGGAGGCCGTCCTCAACCCCGCGCGGACCGCGTGGCTGAGCCGCACCACCGCCATGCGCCGCGACAAGGACGGCGATCTCGTCCCCGACGATCCCTCCGCCCTCCCCAGCCGGGGAGACCTCACCGGTGCCGTCGCCGCCCTCAGCGGGCTCGCCTACGGGCTGCCGTACGGACACCCGCTGCGCGCCCATCTGCCCGCCGGACTCGCCGCCGTTCGCCGGCGGCTGACCGACCCCGGACTCGTCCTCGACCTGGACGTGGAGTGGACCGAGAAGGGCACCCCGACCGCTGCCGCGCTGCGCACGGCGTACGGCCTGCCCGCGACCGGCGGAGCGGGACCGGACGGTCTCACCCGCGTCGGGGAGAGCCTCGTGCTGCGCCCCTGGTACGGCGACAACGAGATGACCCTGGTGCGCACGGCAGGCATCACCGGCGCCGACGATCCCGTCTTCGGGCTGCTCGAAGGGCTTCTCGGCTCCGGGCGGATCAGCACGCTCGCCTCGGTGCGGGCGCTGTTCGGCAGCGACCTGGAGCAGGCCGTCAACGCCGGAACCGGACCCGACGACTTCACCGGACACGCGCAGGACCCCACCCGGTCGGTGCCGGGACTGGTCGCCGAGGTGGCCGCCGCCCACGCGCTGAGCGAGGACGCGGCCGTGATCTATCTGCAGCTGCTGGCCCTGCCCGACCCGACGGACCGCGACTGCGCCCGGTGGACCGGCTGGAAGCCCGCCCGGCTGAAGAAGGCACGGGCCGAACTCGCCGCCACCGACCTGGTCCTGGAGGCCAAGCGGTCCCGCGCGGGCCGGACCCTGTTCCTGCCCTGCGGCTGGCACGAATTCAAGTCGTCCGCCCTGCCGGTGGAGACCTGGAAGGAAGGGCTCTACCCGCTGCGCGATCACGTACGGGCCGTGCCGCTGTTGTCGGTGCCCGCCCTGTTCGCCCTCGCCTGGGGGCGCGTGAAGGACGGCGACGCCCCCGCCTTCGAAGAACTCACCACCCGTGCCACCCGGAAGGGCCGCCGTCGATGACCACCGACATCCGCACCGACATCCGCACCGAGACCGCATCCTCCGCAGCGCCGGGCCGCCAGGTCAGCCCGCCCGAAGACCGCCACGCCACCGAACTGGCCTTCCTCGCCGCCTACGACAGCGGCCCCCGGCCGCCCTCCTGGCGGCTGACCCCGCGCGCCGTCGTCACCTTCGTGATGGGCAGCAACGGCGAGTCCCTGCAGCTGCCGGAGAGCGCCGCGGCGCCCGAAGGGCTCCCGCGCCGACTGGTCGTCGAGCAGAAGTTCGTCGGCGACCGCGCTCTGGTGGAACGCTGCGTCGTCACCCTCGCCGGAGAGCGCGGGCTGCTGCTCGTCGGCGAGCCCGGCACCGCCAAGTCCATGCTCTCCGAGCTGCTCTCGGCAGCCGTGTGCGGCACCAGCGGCCTGGTGGTGCAGGGCACCGCGGGCACCACCGAGGACCAGCTCAAGTACGGCTGGAACTACGCGCTGCTGCTGGCCCAGGGCCCCACCCGGCAGGCCCTGGTGCCGTCCCCGGTGCTCACCGCCATGACCCGCGGCGCCGTCGCCCGGGTCGAGGAGATCACCCGCTGCCTGCCGGAGGTCCAGGACGCGCTGGTCTCGCTGCTGTCCGAACGGCGCATCGCCGTCCCGGAGCTGGCCGGCGGTGAGGACGCCCTCGCGCACGCCGCACCCGGCTTCACGCTCATCGCGACCGCCAACCTCCGCGACAAGGGCGTCTCCGAGATGTCCGCCGCCCTCAAACGCCGCTTCAACTTCGAGACCGTCGGCCCCATCGGCGATCTCGACGCCGAGACGGCCCTGGTGCGCCGCCAGGCCCACGCGGCCGTCACGCGGGCCGGCGCCCCCTTCCAAGTGGACGACGCGATCCTCGAAGCCCTCGTGACGGCCTTCCGCGATCTGCGGGACGGGCGGTCGGCCGAGGGCTGGGAGGTCGAACGCCCCTCCACCGTGATGAGCACCGCGGAGGCCGTGTCGGTGGCCGGTTCGCTCGCCCTGGCCGCCGCGTACTTCCCCGGCGACCGCGACGTGCTGTCCCTGCTCCCGGGCCATCTGCTCGGCGTCGTCCGCAAGGACGATCCGGCGGACGCCGCCCGGTTGCTGGGTTACTGGGACGGCGCGGTGCGCCGCCGGGCCGAGCAGGGCTCCGCGACCTGGCGCACGCTGTGGGACCTGCGCTCGGTCCTGGAGAGCTGACGCCATGACCGTTCCGCCCACGACCGATTTCGTGCCGCCGCCCATGACTCCGCCCCTGACACCGTCCATGACTCCGGACGAGGCGGTAGCGGCCATGACCGGCCCCGCCGCCCCGTACCTCATCGGCGTCCGCCATCACGCGCCGTCGCTCGCCGCCGTCATGCCGGAACTGCTGGACGCCGCAAGGCCGGAGGTGCTGCTCGTCGAGCTGCCCGCGGACCTGCAGGAGTGGCTGCCCTGGCTCGCCCATGCCGACACCCTGGCTCCGGTCGCGCTGGCCGCCGTCCCCGCCGCCGGCGGCGGGGACGGGCGCGGCCCCGCCTTCTATCCGTTCGCCGACTTCTCTCCCGAGCTCGCCGCCCTGCGCTGGGCCGCGGGCCACGGCGTTCCCGTCATCGCGTGCGACCTGCCGCTGTCCGACCCGGCCTGGCACGAACGCCGCGCGCCGGGCGGCCGGGGCAGCTCCGACGGCGAGGGGCCCGGGCTGCGGGACGCGCTGAACGCCCGGCTCACCGGGCGTCCCGGAGAGGATCTCTGGGACCGCCTCGTGGAGGCCGCCGCACCCGGCTCCGCACCCGAGGCGCTGCGCCGCGCCGCCCTGCTCACCGGCTGGGCGCTGCGGCACGACGCCGAACGGGGCGGCGGAGTGGAGGCGTCGGACCTGGCCCGCGAGCGGTGGATGCGAGCCCGGATCGACGAGGTCCTGGCCGCCGGCCGCCGGGCCGCGGTCGTCGTGGGCGCCTTCCACACCCCGGCGCTGCTGAGCCCGGACACCGAACCGGTCCCGTCGGCCGACCCGGCCCCCGACGGCCCGGCGTGGACGGCGTCGCTCATTCCGTACACCTACCCGCTGCTGGACGAGCGGTCCGGCTATCCGGCCGGCATCCGCGACCCCGAATGGCAGCACCTCGTCCTGCGGGCGGCGGGCAGCCCGGCCGCGATCGACGAGGCACTCCTCGGGACCGCGGTGCGGATCTGCGCCGAACTGCGCGCGCAGGACCACCCGTCGGGCCCGGCGGACGCCCGCGAGATCGTGCGGCTGGCGGGCGACCTCGCGAGGCTGCGCGGTCTGCCCGCGCCCGGCCGCGGGGAGCTGATCGAGGCCGTGCAGACGGTGCTCACCCAGGGCGAGCCCCTCGGGCGGGGGCGCGCTGTCGCCCGAGCGCTGGAACGGGTCCTGGTCGGCACCCGCTCCGGCCGGCCCGCCCCCGACGCGCCGCGCAGCGGTCTGGCACCGGCCGTCGAGGAGGAGGTCGCCCGCTTGGGCCTGCCGGGCCCCGGCGACGCGGGGACCACAGCCGCCCGCGATCTGCGGCTGGACCCGCTGCGCTCGGACCTCGACCGCCGCCGGGAACTGCTGCTGCGCCGGCTGACGGTCTGCGGCATCCCCTACGCCTCGGCGACGGCCGTGACGGGTGCGGGCGGCAGCGACGCCGTCACCACCCGGTGGGAGGTGCGCTGGACGCCGGCCACCGCCGCCATGCTGGCCGCTGCCGGTGTCCGCGGCGTCACCCCGGGCCAGGCCGCCGAGGGGCTGCTGCGCGAACGCCGCCGCGCAGAACACGACGCGGGCGGCCCCACCGCCGACCAGACCATCGACGGTCTGGCGGAGGCGGCCTCGTGCGGCCTGCCCGGGCTGGCGGACGAACGGCTCGAGGAGCTGGGCCAGGGCGTGCCCGCCACCGGCACACTGCCCCAACTGCTCACCGCACTCGCGCTGCTGGACCGCATCAGGGCCGGCCACGTCGCCGGACTCAGCGTGGACGCGGATCGCGGTGAGCGAGCCACGGCGGTCAACGAACTGCTGACCGCCGCCGCGGTCCGCCAGGTCGACGGCCTCACCGGTTCCGACGATCCGGCGGACGCCCGCGCGCTGCTCGAACTCGCCCACCGCGCGGACGCTTTCGGCGGCATCCGGCTCACCGACTCCCTCACCCGGCTGGCCGCCGACGGCTCACCGCTCATGTCCGCCGCGGCCGGAGCCGTACGCGTTCTGCTCGGACACGAGGACGCGCACGCCTTCGGCACCCGCGCCGCGTCCTGGGTCGACGCGGCCGCGGACGCCGGCTGCCGGGGCGCCCTGACCGCCCGTCTCACCGGCCTGCTCACCGCGGCGGGCCCGCTCCTGGAGACCATGGCACCCGTCCTGGACCCGCTGCTGGGCCGGATCACGGACCTCGGCGACAGCGCCTTCCTGGACCGTCTGCCCGCGCTGCGCGGCGGCTTCGACACCCTCAGCCCGGCCGCCCGCGACCGGTTGCTGACGACCGTGGAGGCACGACTCGGGGACGACACGGGCCACATCACCGACACGGACGGCATCGACCCGGCCGCGCTGGCGCGGTGGACCCGGGCCGATCTCACCGCCCGCGAGACGCTGGGCCGGCTGGGTCTGCTGCCCGCCGCGCTCCCGGCCCCGCCCGTCACCGAACCGGCCGAAGCCGCCGAACCCTCCGACCCGGCCGGGGCGGCGGATCCGGCAGCCCCAGCCGCCCCGTCGCCGCCGCTTCCTGCCGCCGAGGACCGGATCCTGGCCCCGGCCGACCGATGGCGGCTGGTACTCGGCCGCCGCACCGATCAACTGCCGCCGTCAGCGGCGCCGTTGGCCACCGCCCTGGACGAGCTGTACGGCAGCGGTCGCGGCGAGGGCTCGCGCGGTGACCTCACGGGCAGTGCCGGGGGCAACCGCGGTGGCCGCCAGACCCCGTACCCGGGGGTCCGGGAATGGTCCGAGGAACTGGCCGTGCTGTTCGGTCCCGGCATCCGCGAGGAAGTGCTCGCGGCGGCGGCCGCGTCCGGGCGCCGCGATGTACTGACCGAACTCGATCCCAGCAGTGTCCGGCCCTCCGTGGATCTGCTCAAGACCGTCCTGCAGCACGCCGGCGGGCTGCCCGAGGCCCGGCTGGGTGCGCTCCGCCCGCTGGTGCGCCGGCTCGTCGAGCAACTCACCCGGCAACTCGCCACCCGACTGCGGCCCGCCATGACCGGCATGACGCTGCCCCGCCCCAGCCGGCGCCCCGGCGGACGGCTCGATCTGGCGCGCACCCTGCGCGCCAACCTCGCGACCGCACGCCGGGCACCCGACGGCAGCGTCCAGGTCATCCCCGAGCGGCCCGTCTTCCGCTCCCGCGCGCGGCGTGCCGCCGACTGGCGGCTGGTCCTGGTCACCGATGTGTCGGGCTCGATGGAGTCCTCCACCATCTGGTCGGCCCTCACAGCCGCGGTGCTCGCCGGAGTACCCACCCTGTCCACCCACTTCCTGGCCTTCTCCACCGAGGTCATCGACCTCACCGACCAGGTGCACGATCCCCTCTCGCTGCTCCTCGAGGTCCGCGTCGGCGGCGGCACCCACATCGCCGCCGGACTGCGCCACGCGCGCACGCTGGTGACCGTGCCGTCCCGCACCCTCGTCGTCGTGATCAGCGACTTCGAGGAGGGCTATCCGCTCGGCGGACTGCTCTCCGAAGTCCGTTCCCTCGTCGGGGCCGGCTGCCATGTACTCGGCTGCGCGAGCCTGGACGACGCCGGACGTCCCCGGTACTCGACCGGTGTAGCCGGCCAGCTCGTCGCCGCCGGTATGCCGGTCGCCGCCCTCAGCCCGCTCGAACTCGCCCGCTGGGTAGGGGAGAAGATCGCATGAGCCAGGACCTCCCCGCCGTCGCACCCGCCGTGACCGCCGAGATCGTCGGCGCCCTCTCGCCCCGGCTGCGCAAACGCCTCGACGCCGCCGCGGTCAAGATCGCGGCCAGGCCCGCCGTCCGTGACGGCGACACGGTACGGATCGCGGTCGACGACGAGATCAGCCTGGAACTCCACGCCCCCGCCGGGGTGGTAACCACCCAGGGCGGGATCCGCTGCGGTTGTCTGCTCGCCCCGGACTGTCTACACCGCGCGGCCGTCGCGTCCGCGGCGCCCGTGGCCGACGACGAACCGGCGCCTTCGCCCAAGGACACGGCCACGGACAGCGGGGCCGCTCCGGCCCCGGAAGCCGCTACCGAGGACGTTGCGACGCCCGAGCAACGGGCTGCCGCCGGCGCCCTGTGGGCGGCCGGGGCCGCCGTTCTCGACGCGGGTATCGAGGGTGCCGGGGCCGTCCTGCAGGCCGAGTTGCTGCGGGCGGCCCACGCGGCCCGGCTCGGTGGGCTGCCCCGCCCGGCCGCGGCGGCCGTCTCGGTCGTCAACGGGCTGCGCGCCGCGCGCTCCGCCGACCCGGCACACCGGCTGGGGGACCTGACCGCCGCGGTACGGGAACTGCTGGCCACCGCCCACCGGTTGCCCGACGCGAAGGACTCCGAACTGGCCGCCCTGCGCGGTACCGCCCGGCAGGCCTATGTGCCCGACGGATCCCTGCGGTTGTACGGGCTGTTCACCGAACCGCTGATCACCGCGGGCGGTTACGCCGGCGCCACCACCTGGGCCGCGGCCGCCGATGGCCGGCTCTACACCGTCTCGGACATCGCACCCGGCGGCCCCGGCCGGGCCGCCGCCGCGGCCGACCGCACCGTGCGGCTCGGCGACACCGCCCTCACCCACCGGGAGCTCTCCCACGCGGGGCTCGCCCTGTCGGGGGCCACCGTCTCGCCGACCGGCCGGCTCGGCGCGGGCGCGGCGGTCAAGGCGGTGCGGGCGGCGGGAGCCGCCTGGACGGCGGAACCCCTCGGGGCGCTGTGGGCGGTACCGGCCGCCGAGCAGGTCGCCCGCGCCCTCCGCGCACGCGCCCCCGGCGCGGAGACCTCGCACGCGGGCGCCGATCTGCTCTTCCTCGACGTCACGATCCTGGGAGCAGCCCGCGAGACCGGCGGGGACTGCCTACTCGCCGCGTGCGACGATCTGACGCTCCGGCTCACCGCGGCCCATGACCACCCCGCACTGGCCCACCGGGACAACCTCCGGATGCTGGCAGCGCTCCCCGGTGCGCGACTGCGGATCGTCGGCCGCCTCGTCCCGGCGCCCCAGCCCCGGCTGCACCTGCTGGCGATCGCGCACCCCGCCGATCCCGGCCGCCGCATCGACATGGGCCTGGACCGCCTCCAGCGCGCCGACCTCCCCACCCTGCCACCGCAGCCGACCGGGCCCGGCCCCGGCGCCGAACCGCTGGACCGGGCTCCGCTCCATCTCCTGCGCCGGCGTCTCGAACAGGCCGTCGCGGCAGGGCGGCGCTTTCTCGCCGTTCCCGGATCGCTGTCGTCCGACGCCCACCGCCTGCGCCGTTCCGCCCTCCCCACCGCCGCCGACCTCTTGGCCGCACTGCAACAGGCCGCCACCGAACGCGCCCGCGACCCCTTCGGCCGTCTGCTCCCGGCCGACACGACCCACTTCGCCCGTGCCTGGCTGGGCGCCGCGCTGTACGCAGAAGTGGCGGAGAACTCGCTCTGTGCCGCGGCCTGGCAGTCTCCCGATGCCGCAGCCGGGACAGGGTGAGCCCGTCGGCCGGTCACCGCATCCCATAACTGGTTACATCGAAGCGGGACCGGACATGTCCTGGTCCGCCCACTCAAGGAGGAACGTATGGCCTTGCACTGGAAACTCGTCATCGACTGCGCCGACCCCCACCGGCTCGCCGGTTTCTGGGCACAGGCACTGGGCTACGAGGTCGAGGACCACACCGCGCTCATCGAGCGGCTGCTGGGCGTCGGCGCGATCGCCGAGGCCGATCTGATCGATACCGAAGGGCGCCGGGGCTGGTCGACGCTGGCGGCCGTGCGCCACCCGGAGGACCCGTTCGATGCCGCCACCGGCATGGGCCTGGACCGGCGGGTGCTCTTCCAGGGCGTCCCGGAGCCCAAACAGGGCAAGAACCGGCTGCACATCGACCTGCACGTCGGTGCGGAGGCCCGCGAGGCGGAGGTCAAGCGGCTGGAAGCGCTCGGCGCCACCGTACTGAACGTCGTGTCCGAGCCGGGGGGCAGCCACGTCACCATGGCCGACCCGGAGGGCAACGAGTTCGACGTCCAGTAGCCGGAAGCCGGCCGCCGCGGGCCGGCCGTCGTACGGGTGCGGCCCTCACAGCTCCGCGGCAGAGGGCAGCAGCACCCGGAAGACGGCTCCCTCGCCGGGGGAGGTCACCAGTTCCACCTCGCCGTGATGGGCCGACACCAGCGCGGAGGCGATCGCGAGGCCCAGCCCGGCGCCGCCGCCTTCCTGGCGGCTGCGGGAGGCGTCCACCCGGTAGAAGCGCTCGAAGACCCGGGCCGCCTGCTCGGGCGTCAGCCCGGGCCCCGAGCCGGGCCGCCGGCCGGCCACCGGAGCTCTCGAGGATCTCCGCCCGGCCCGCCTCCGCGAAACCGTAGGGCTCCGCTGCCGAGGTGCCGGGGACCACCGGCAGACGGGTGGTGCCGTCCGGGTCGCTGAAGCCGGGGTCGTACTCGGTGTAGGTGTCGGACGGCGCCGGATCCTGGGCGTCGGCCTTCACGAGATCGGTGCGGCGTCGGGCCATGTCCGCTTCTCCTGTCCGTGCTGTCGAGGGGGAATGATCGAGGCGGGGTGGGCGAGCGGGGGAGTGATCGTCGCCGGGAAGGCGTCGCACCCGCCGTCTCACTCGTGCCGCAGGGCCTCGATGGGCCGCAGGCTCGCGGCGCGGTTGGCCGGGTAGCTGCCGAAGAACAGCCCGATCGCCACGGCGATGGCGAACGCGCCGACGACCGACTCCGGGATGACCACCGGTTTGATGCCGACGATCGTGAAGTGGGAGCCGATGAGCCCCACCGCCACCCCGAGCCCGCCGCCGACCAGCGACAGCAGTGTCGACTCGGCCAGGAACTGCCCCAGGATGACGCCCCGCGGGGCGCCGATCGCCTTGCGGATCCCGATCTCCCGGGTCCGCTCGGTCACCGTCACCAGCATGATGTTGGTGATGCCGATCCCGCCGACCAGCAGCGAGATCGCGGCCATCGCACCCAGCAGCACCGTGAAGGTCTTGTTGGTCGACGCCTGGGTGGTCAGCAGCGACTCCTGGCTGCTCACCCGGAAGTCGAGCGCCGACGGGTCCTTGAGGCCGTGCTGCCCCATCAGTACGGCGGTGATCTCGTTCTGCGCCGGGGTCGTGGCGTCGGCCGACTTCGCCTCGACCAGGATCTGGTTCAGCGAGCCGAAGCCGGTGAACGCGTTCTGCACGGTCGTCAGGGGGGCGATCACGACGTCGTCCGGGTCCTGGAATCCGGTGCCGCCCTTGGCCGCCAGCTCCCCGACCACGGTGAACGGTGTGCCGCCGAGCACCACCGACCTGCCGATCGGGCTGGCGGTCCCGAACAGGTCGGTCGCCGTGGTGGCACCGATCACCGCCACCTTGCGGGAGTTGAGCACATCGTCGGCGCTGAAGTAGTCGCCCTTGACGACCTTGCTGTTCGAGGCTTCGAAGTACGCCGGGTAGGTGCCCACGACCTGGCCGACCGTGTGCGAGGTGCCCTGGTACAGCGCCGTCTGGGAGGTGGTGACCTCCGGCGCGACGGCCTGGATGCTGGGTGCCTGGGCGGGGTCGGCGAGTGCCTTGGCGTCGGCGACCGTCAGCGGTTTCACGGTCGACGAGGAGCGCCCGCCGCCGAATCCGGCGCCCGACGAGATGGTCAGGGAGTTGGTGCCCAGCTTCTCGATGGAGTCCTTCACCGCCTGCGAGGAGCCGTTGCCCACCGCGAGCAGCAGGATGACCGCGGCCACCCCGATCAGCACCCCGAGCATGGTCAGCGCGGACCGCACCTTGTTCGCTGCGAGTCCGCCGAAGGCGAAGCGCAGCGTCTCGAACGGGTTCACCGGCTGCCTCCGCCGGTCAGCGCCCGCGAGGAAGACGAGGAGTTCGGTGCGTGCGGTGCGTGCGGGGCGGCGGCCGCGAAGGCGGCGGGATCCCGCAGCGCGGGCGGCGGACCGTCCGCCGGCGCCTGCCGTACGTCCTCCACGACCTGGCCGTCGACCAGCCGCAGCACCCGCTTGGCGTGCCGGGCGACCTCGTCCTCGTGAGTGATCAGCACGACGGTGCGCCCCGAGGCGTTGAGCCGGTCGACGATGGCGAGCACCTCCTCGGTGCTGTGGCTGTCCAGGTTTCCGGTGGGCTCGTCCGCCAGCAGCATCGCCGGCGCCGTGACCAGCGCCCGCGCCACCGCCACCCGCTGCTGCTGCCCGCCGGACAGCTCATTGGGGCGGTGGTCCATCCGGTCGGCGAGACCCACCAGCTCCAGGGCCGCCACCGCGCGGCGGCGCCGCTCGGCCGTCTTCACCCCGGCGTACGCCAACGGCAGTTCCACCTGCGCGAGCGCGGACGTACGCGGCACCAGGTTGAAGGACTGGAAGACGAACCCGATCTTGCGGTTGCGGACCAGCGAGAGCTGGTGCTCGTCCAGGCCGCCCACGTCGATCCCGTCCAGCAGGTACCGGCCGGAGGTGGGCACGTCCAGACAGCCGAGGATGTTCATCAGCGTCGACTTGCCCGACCCCGAACTGCCCATCACGGCCACCATGTCGCCCTGTCGCCCTGTCGCACGACGAGGTCGACGCCGGGCGCCGTGCCGCTGTCCGGGTCCGGCGGGCCGCCGAGCGCGCGCACGACCGCGTCGCCGTGCCCGTACGTCTTGAGCAGCGACCGCACCTCGATCACCGGCGCGGGCCCCCAGGGGCCGTCCGCACGTGGGTCGGGCCCGCCCGCCGCCGCCTCGCGGCGGCGCAGCCGGAGCCCCAGAGCCGGGGTCATCCGCGGCCACCCCCGCCGCCGGTGCGGAACCCGCCGCCACCGGTACCGCCGCCACCGGTACCGCCGCCACCGGTACCGCCACCGCCGGTGGCGCCGCCGGTGCGGGTCCGCCCGGCACCGCCGAGACCGCCGGGGAACGCGCCGCTCGGGAAACCGCTGGTCCCCGACGAGGAGACGGTGGTGATCTGGACCTGCTCGCCCTCGGTGAGGCCGGAGGCGATCTGGTCCTCGGTGTCGCCCTCCACACCGACCGTCACGCTCGTCCGCTGGGTGCTGCCGTCAGGCCTGACCACCGTCACTGTGCGGTTCGCGCCGGTGCCGGACACCGCCGCCGTCGGCACGTACAGCGCCCCGGAGGCCTCGCTCGTCACGACCTGGATGTTGGCGCTGAGCCCGGTGCGCAGGCCCTCGGTCGGGCTGGTGATGGAGAGGGTCGCCGCGTACTGCACGGCGCTTCCCGAACCGCTGCCGCCGCTCGAGCCTGACCCGCTGCTCACGGGCAGCGAACTGACCGAGAGCACCTTGGCGTTGAGCACCGTGCCCGACTCGGCGTTGAGGGTGACCGTGGCCGTCTGGCCGGGCTTCAGCTTGAGGGTGTCGGACTCCGAGAAGTTGGCCGTCACCTGCATACCGGTCGGATTGGTGATCACGACGAAGCCGGTGGGCGTGGTCGACGAACCGGTGGCGCTGCTGCTCCCCGACCCGGATCCCGACCCGGAGCCCGAGCCGGAACTGCCGGACGGGCCGCCCGCCGTGGAGTTGCCCGTGCCGGACACCGACTGTCCGGTCTTGCCGGACACCGAGGCCACGGTGCCGTCGACCGGGGACCTCAGCACCGTTCCGTCGACCGCGCGCTGCGCCGCGTCCACGGTGTTCTGCGCCTGGGTGAGCTGGGCCTGGGCCTGGGCGAGCTGGGCCGGATCCACGGTGGGCGTCGGGGTGGGGGCCGGTGTCGGGTCGCGTTGCCCTGGGAGCGGCCCGAGCCGCCGGAGGACCCGCTGGGCGACCCACCGCCGGAACCCGTCGTGGTGGAACTCGGCTGGCCCTCCTCCACCTTGGTGAGGTCGGCCCGCGCCGCGATCAGCGACGCCTGGTCCTGGGCGAGTGCCTCTTCGGCCGCTGTCGCGTCCACCTTGGCTAGCACCTTGCCCTTGGGTATCTTGTCGCCGGGTTTGACGTCGACCTCGGTGAGCTGGCCGCCGGTGGTGAAGTTCACCCCGGCGTCGCTGGGCGAGGTGAGCGACCCGGAACCGGAGACCGTCGCCAGCACCGTGCCCTTGGCGACCGTCACCGTCCGCGTGCCGGCCCGTGCGGGGGTGTCGCTGCCGCTGTTCACCGTCGCGTAGGCGCCACCGGCACCCGCGAGGACCACAACGCCGAGCGCCGAGTTGATCAGGACGGCCCTGCGCCGTCGTGGGAGCACCTTCATGGCGGCACATCCTGGCCGTCCGCACCTTTGAATTCCTGGGAGAAGTCTGGGAGTTCCCTGGGAGCCCGAACGACCGCATACCGCGCGATAGGGACGATAGCCCACCGAACGGACCGCGATCCGCGCTTCCCCGGCCCCGCAGCGACGCCGACTGCCAGGGAACTCACAGCCAGTCCCCTGGCAGCCCCCACCTGCGTGCGGTTCAGTCATGGGCCGCCGGCACCGCGGGTCCCCGGCCCGCGCCCGACCTGACGTCGCAGACCACCGACCCCGTCCAACGCTCCGAGGAGACAACGGCCATGACCTGGACCACCGACGGGCCGTCCACCGCCCGGCCGTCCACCGCGCGACCGGCCCTCCGGGCCGCCGCGGCGGCCGCCGTTCTCGCCTCCGGCGTCCTGCTGCTCGCCGCCTGCTCCTCCTCGGCCGCTTCGAGCGCCGCGGCCTAGCCGTCCGCCTCCGGGTCGGCGTCCGGGGCGGCCCGGATGGACGCCTACCGCCAGTGCCTCGCGCAGCACGGCGTCACCCTGCCGACGCGGCCGAGCGGCAGCGCGCGGCCGGGAGGCGGCAAGGGCACGCCGGGAGCCGGCGGGGGCAGCCGCCGGCCCGGTGGCGGTTTCGGCGGCTTCGGGGGTGGCGGCGCTTCCGCCGATCCGGCCCGGCAGCAGGCGATGCAGGCCTGCGCGTCCCTGCGACCGAAGACCGGCGGTCAGGGCGGGAACCGGGGCGGTTTCGGCGGCGACAGCACCGCGATGAAGGCCTTCACCAGCTGTCTGAAGGACCACGGCGTCGTGCTGCCCTCCGCGTCCCCGGGCAGCGGCGGCCCGCGCGGCTTCAACACCTCGGACCCCAAGACGGCCCAGGCCTACCAGACCTGCCGGGTCCTGCTCCCGCAGCGCCCCTCCGGTGCTCCCACCGGAAGCGCCGGCCCCTCCGCCTGACGCCGGGTACGAGGCGCCCGTCCCCCGCGCGGGGGACGGGGTCCGTTCCCGGGCATGATCCGGTGCGGCGGCCGTCGGGACAGCCTGGTCACATGGTCACTCACGAGATTCCCGCAGCCGTCCGCCGCAGCCCGCTTCCCGCCCGATGGGTGGTCGTCGCCGCGCAGGTCGCGGCGCTCACCGCCGTCCCGTCCGGGATATGGCGGATCACGATGGGGTTCGGCATCCCGGTGGGCTTCGACACCACCGGCCTGGGAGCCCCCGGCTGGTTCAGCGTCGTGTGCGTCGTGATGGGCCTGGGCATCGAAGGACTGACGATGCTCACCCTGGGACTGGTCAGGCCCTGGGGCGAGACGGTTCCGCGCTGGATCCCGGTCGTCGGAGGCCGGCGGGTCCCGCCGCTCGCGGCGGTGATCCCGGCCGCGCTCGGCTCGATCGCCCTGATGCTGCTGTTGATCCCCAACGCGAAGGGCTTCGGAGGCGCGGAGCGAGCGCCGACGGGACTCGCCCTCGTGGTGATGGACGCCTGCTACGCGCCCCTGCTGCTGTGGGGTCCGCTGCTCGGCGTGGTCACGCTCTCCTACTACCGGCGCCGCCGCGGGCAGTAGGCGCGAGCATCGCCCCCGAGCCGCCCGGACCGGTCCGGGCGGCCGCCCGGGTGCTCAGCCCTTCCGTACCGCGGCAAGCCCCTTCTGCAGGTCCTCGCTGTTCATCACCGGCTGGATCTCGATCCTCGCGCCGAGTTCCTCGAAGAGCGGTTCCGCGATGGAGGGCAGCAGCGAACTGTCCGTCATGTCGAAGACGAAGGTGCACGACCGGTCGCCCTCGCTGGGGCCGAAATAGGCCGCCTCGGGCTTGAGGAGTTCCGACAGCTGCTCCATGACCTGTCCCAGCCTGCCGCTCTTGAACGCCGCGTTCCCGGCCTGGGTGTCCAGATGCGCCCTCAGCATGACCCTCATAGGACTCGCTCCTTCCGTCCACCACGCCCGGCGCGGTCACGCCCGCGCTCACGGAGACCTGGTGACGTCGAGCTCAGCCTCTCCTCGGGTGATCGGGGCGGCAACATCTCATCGCCCGTCCGTGCCGACCCGGAAGGCCCGGCGGTGCCAGGGCGAGGGGACGCAGGCCTACGTGAGGTCGAACCGGGCGCTGACGCGCTTGCCCACCGGTACGAGTTCCATCGTCAGACCGTCGCAGAGCCGCAGCACGATCTCCATGCCGTGCCCGCCGATCCGCAGCGGATCGGGGGCGAAGACCCGCGGCAGGGTGCTGCCGCTGTCCCACACGGTGACGTGGACGGACTCGGCGTCGCCGGCCAGCTCCACCAGGTAGGGGCCGCCGGAATGCCGCTCCGCGTTGGTGGCCAGCTCGCTGACCACCAGCAGGATGTCCTGCATCTGTTCCGCGCCGACCGGGGCGTACCACTCGGCGGCGAGCTGGTGCAGGAAGTCGGCCGTCAGCCGGCGGGCGGCGCCGATGCTGCCGACCGAGCCGTCGTAGTGCGCGGCCCGGTGGTGGGTGGCGGCCTGCACCGGCGGCGGCATGGCCGGCGTACGCCGTTTGATCCCGATCATGTCGCTCCTGCCGCCGTGATGGCCCGCGGGCCCGAACACTGAGGCCTCTCCTACCCTGGGGACACCGACCTATACCTGCCAGTAGCAAACCGCCGGTCGGCAGAGCAGGCCGCCGGTCACCCGATCGCGATCACCGGGTGCTGCGCCGGGTCGGCCCAGCGCAGCACATTGGTGAGGACGCTCTGCGGAATCGCGACACAGCCCGCGGTGGGCCCGGCCTTCGGACCGAGCGCGTGCAGGAAGATCCCGGCGCCGCGGCCCGGAACCGCGGGGTTGGTGTTGAAGTTGATCACCAGCGCATTCCGGTACTGCACGGGGTAGTTGACGAGGTGCTCGCTGCCGTGGTCGCCGGCCTCCGTCAGCGGGAAGCCGCCCTGCGCGGCCTGGCGCATCCGGTTGTAGTAGCGGGAGTCCGGGTCCTCCACCCACCAGTCCGCCGCGGTGACCCGGTGGTACGGCATCCGGGTGCCGGGGTTGGCGTCGACGCCGAAGCCCTGGGTGAGGGTGTAGGTGCCGGTGGGTGTCGTGTACGTACCCTGCTTGCGCGTGGCGCCGTCGGTGATGCCGTGCGAGCCGACCCGCGCCGCGGTGGTCACGTACTTCTTGATCCAGATGGCGCCGGTCTGCTGCCAGGCGATGACGGTCGCGTACGAACCGTGGGCCTGCACGCTGATCACCTGGTGGGCGGAACCGACCGTCACCGGCACCGGGAAGCGGGGCGGGGGAGTGGCCGCACCGTGGGCCGGTACCGACCCGAGCAGGGTGCCGGTGACGGCCCATACGGTGATCGCGGCCACCGCGGCGGCCCGCCGCGAGCGGGACCTGAGCGATATGACGCGTCGTCCGACAGCGGTCCCGCCGAGGTGTGTGAGTCCCATCGGATCACTCTAGAGCGACATCGGGGCGCCGGCGTCACGAGTTCGGCCGGCCGGGTCGGCGACGGACGCGGCCCGGAAGGACATGTTCCGGCGGCACCCGGCTCAGCAGGTGCCGGCGAGCATGCCCTCGCGCAGCCTGGCCAGCACCGAGCTGAGCAGCCGGGAGACGTGCATCTGCGAGACACCGAGCTCCGCGCCGATCTGGGCCTGCGTCAACTCGTCGCCGAAGCGCATCTGCAGGATGCGGCGGTCGCGCTCGTTGAGCTGCGCCACCAGCGGCTTGAGCGTCTGCAGGTTCTCGACGCCCGCCATGGCGGGGTCGAGATCGCCGATCAGGTCGGCGAGGCCGCCGCCCCGCTCATCGTCCTCGGAGGCGGGCATGTCCAGCGATCCGGCGGTGTAGCCGTTGCTGGCCATCAGGCCGTCGACGACCTCGTCGGTCGTCAGGTCCAGATGGGCGGCCAGCTCGGCGGTGGTGGGGGAGCGGTCCAGCCCGGCGGACAGCTCGTCGATGGCCTTCGCCAGCGACAGCCGCAGTTCCTGCAGCCGGCGCGGAACGTGCACGGCCCAACTGGTGTCGCGGAAGAACCGCTTGATCTCACCGATGATGTACGGCACCGCGAAGGTGGGGAACTCCACCTCGCGTGACAGGTCGAAGCGGTCGATGGCCTTGATCAGCCCGATGGTCCCGACCTGGACGATGTCCTCGAAGGGCTCGGACCGGTTGCGGAAGCGCCGGGCGGCGAACTTCACCAGGGCCATGTTCAGCTCGATCAGGGTGTTCCGCGCGTACTGGTACTCGTGTGTGCCCTCTTCGAGCACCTGCAGCTGATCGAAGAAGATCTTCGAGAGCGCCCGTGCGTCGGTCGGGGCGACCTTGCCGGCGTCCTCCACCCAGGGCAGCTCCGGCACCGTTTCCGGCGCCGTACCCGGCGCGACGGCGGTGCGCGATATGCCTTGTGCCCTGGCTGCTGCGCCCATGAGGTCGTATCTCCCTGTGATTCGCGTTCGCCGGTCCCGACGACACTCCGTCTGCCCGGGATCCCGCATCCCATGCCTGCCAAGGGCCCACGGCTTCTCCGAGAGGGGTCGGAAATCCGGAAGCATGAGCGGTTCACCTGGGGGCATGCGCTGGTCAGGAGGTTGATAACCATGGGTCCACTGCTTCTGGTCCTACTGCTCGCGCTGATTCTTTTCGGCGCCGGATTCGCCCTGAAGATCCTCTGGTGGGTCGCGGTGATCGTCCTGGTGGTCTGGCTGCTCGGCTTCGTGATGCGCGGTACCGGGGCATCCGGCAGCCGTGGCCGCTGGTACCGCTGGTAGCCGTGACGCACGAGGTGACCAACGAGTACCCGCACAGGTAGACGTACGGCAGGGGGCCCGGCAGTGACGACTGCCGGGCCCCCTGCCGTACTCGCCGTGCCCGGATGGACACTGGGTGTGTCCGGGAACGGTCAAAGCCCATGCCCCGCAAGGCTCTTCATGGCACGATGCTGTCTCCGCGATCACGCGCACCGCGAGGGGGACGGGCATGGTGCAGGCGCCGCCCCCTGGGCTGGGCGAGATCGACGCATTGGTGCATGAATGCTGGTCACGGCCGCCCCGGGCACAGGACCGCGCACTGCCGCTGATCGCCCTGCTGGGACGGCCCGGCAGTGGCAAGACGTTCGCGCTCGACCACTTCGAGGCGGTGACGCGCGGGGCCCCCGCCGCCCGGGTCGACTTCGCGGCGGCGGACGAACAGCGGCCGTACGAGGTGGCCGTGCATCTGGCGTTCCTGCTGGCGCGCAAGCACACCGGTATCAAGCCGCTGCGTTTCCCGCGGCTGCTGCTCGGGCTGCTCGCCGTGCAGCCCGAACTGTCGCTGACCGACCGGGAACAGGCCACCCGTGAACTGCGCAAGGCGTTACGCCAGGCCCGCAGCCGCGGCGCCGCGGTCGACGCCGGCGAGGGGATCAGCTCGATCGTCGACTCGCTCGGCCTGTCGCCGATCCCCGGCACCGACCTGATCATCGGTGTGCTGCTGCGCGGGTTCGAGTACATGCCGACCCGCACCTTCCTCAACCAGACGTACCACTGGTACGGCTCGCTCGGGCCGCCCACCGCGATGGACGAACTGGTCGAGCTGAACCTGCGCAGCCGCAGCACGGCGGAGGAACACCGGGAGGCGGTGGACCGGCGGCTGTGCGAGGCGTTCCTCGCCGATCTGCGCGCCGCGTACGGGCACGCGCGCCGGGACCACAACTGCCTGGTGTTGCTCGACAACATCGACCACAGCCACGGCACCCGCTTCCTGGACCTGCTGGTACGGCTGCGCGCCGAGCACGCGGTGTCGCAGCCGGGCAGGTACGACCCGCTGCTGATCGTGGCGACGAGTGCCACCACCCGCGCGGTGCCCGGCCCCGCCGACGGACGGCCCGGCGACCCGTACATCCAGGTCGCCGACCGCGCCTCGTACGCCGACTGGCGGCCGCGCACCGACGCCCCGCCCGCCGACTGGTGGTATCCGGTGCGACTGCGCGACCTGTACGAGGTCGAGGTGTCGCTCGAGGCGGGACGCCATCCCGTGCACGCCACCCGGCTGGCCCGTGCCACCCCGCTGGTGCACCGGCTCACCTACGGCCACCCCTGGAGCGTCCAGCAGGTGCACACCGCCATCGGCGGGCTGCTCGCGGCGGGCGTCTCCGACCGAGATCTGTACGGCCTGCTGGACACCCCGGTGCCCGGGGACGGCGGCGATCCGGTGCGCAGGCCGCCGCTCGGCGCCGTCGTCCGCGACTACCTGCTCGACGGGCTGACCACCGACCAGCGGGCCGCCGCCGTACCGGTCGCCGCCGCCAGGACCCCGGCGGCGGCCGTCAACTCCGGGCTGCTCAACGAGCTGTCCGAGCACGCCCGGGACACCGTGATGCTGGAACTGCGCAACCAGCTGTGGCTGTTCGCGCCCATCCCCGAGGACGCCAACACCCGCGGTGGACGCGGCCCGTCCGGCTATCTGGTGGCGCCCGGTGCCCCCGAGGAGCGCCCGGTCCTGCACCCGTGGCTGCGACTGCTGCTGCTGGAGGAACTCGCCGGGCGGCCGGCTCCGGTAGGCGGACCGGCCGCCTGGCAGCACGCGCACCAGGCGCTGTGTGCGTGGCACGAGCGGCTCAGCCGTCCGCTGGACGCCCTCTACCACCGGCTCGCACTCAACGAACTCGACACGGTGGTCATGCATTTCGCGCGTGGCTTCGGTGCCGCCGACGCGGTGCCCTGGCTGCGCGAGCTCTATCACGTCACCGCGGCGCCGATGCACCGCGCGCAGCTCACGGACGATCAGCCGTCGCACAACGCGGGACAGCTGGCCCGTGAGCACGCGCCGGCCGCGTACGCCGATCCGGTCACCGGCCGTCCGCTGGCCGAGCTGGCGGCCGCGCTGTGGCTCGCGGGCGATCCCCGCAACCGGCTGCCACCGGGCCGCCCCGAACTCAACTACAAGATCAGCGCCATGTTCCGGCAGCTGGCGCTGGCGGCGGACGCCGACACCGACACGCTGTTGGACGAGGCCGCCCGGTTCACCGACTGAGGACCGAAGCCGGTCCGTCCGATCGATCCCTGCTGAGGAGGAGCGCGTGATGTCGACCCGGGGCCATTGGGTGACCGGCCGTCATCTGTGGATGCGGTGGCCGTGGAACGTGGTGCTGGCCGTGCTGGTGCTCGCACTCGTCGGTGGCACGCTCACCTGGACGCTGTGGCCGGAGGACACCTCGTGCGCCGACGGGGTCAGACACGTCGGGGCCGACCGCAGCTGCGTCGGGGTGACGGACGGCTCGTTCCACTTCTCCGACAACCTGGCGGCGGTCTCCGACCTGATCCACACGCAGAACGCCGCGGTCGACCAGGACAACCGTTCCTTCGTCAGCATCGTCTACCTCATGTCCCTGGTCCCCGGCCCCAAGGACACCAACACCCCGGACTCCGTACGGCACGAGATCCAGGGCGCGTACGCGGCCCTGTACGAGAAGAACAACACGCTCGGCGGAGGCGACGTCCCCCGTATCCGGCTGCTGCTGGCCAACTGCGGCAGTACCGACGAGCAGCGGGACGCCACGCTGGAGGAGATCCGCAGCCGGGTGGGCCCGCAGCACATCGTGGCCGTCGCGGGGCTCGGCACCAGCACGGACGCGACCGCGCGGATGATAGGGAAGGTGACGGGCAACACGGACTCCGGCGGGCTGCAGCTCGGCGCGGTCGGCTCCGTCCTCTCCGCCGACACGCTCGCCGGGATTCCGGGACTGGTGCGCGCCGCCCCGACCAACACCGACGAGGCGGCGGCCGCCGCCTCGTTCCTGAAGCAGCCGCCGTACTCCGCGCTGAAGGTGATGGTGATACAGGACGCCCGGCCGGACGACCAGTACAGCCGCACCCTCGGCAAGGCGTTCCTGGCGGCCTTCCCGGAGGAGCGGCTGGTCGGCCAGGTCGAGCAGTACGACTCCTCGCAGGAAGGTGTCGCCACCGCGTTCGCGACCCGGATGGCGAACCTGTGCGCGGTCAAGCCCGATGTCATCTACTTCGCCGGGCGCGGGGTGAACCTGCCGAGCTTCCTCGCGCCGCTCAAGAACCGGCCGTGCTCCGCCCGCAAGCTCATCGTGCTCTCCGGCGACGATGCCTCGCAGGCCGCCCAGGCCGCCGGTTTCGACGAGATCAAGGAAACCCTGCGCAGTGGCACCGTCCGGCTGCTGTACACCGGTCTCGCCCACCCCGAGGCCTGGGAGAGGCGCCCCGACGCGTACTCGGCCGCGGTGCGGGACGACGTCGCCGTTCTCGGCAAGCACGGCTACTACCATGCGACGTTCCCGCTGGAGGGGCTCGACGACGGCCAGGCGATGATGGGCTACGACGCGGTCAGTGCGGCGGTCAAGGGTGCCCGTACGGTGGGGCGCTCCCCGGGAGCCAATGGCCGGGTGACCGGCTCGCAGATGATCCAGATCTGGCAGTCGCTGCACGGGGTCGACGCGGTGATGGGGGCGAGCGGGTACATCTCCTTCGCCAACGACGGCTCTCCGACGGACAAGGCCGTACCCGTCATCGAGATCGGTGCCGACGGCAAGGTCCACACCCTCGCCGTCTCCTCGCGCACCGGTACCCCGTTCATTCCGCCGAAGGACTGAGCGGGACGGGTGCGGCGGCCACCGGTATGGTGCCCGCCGCACCCGGTCGTGCGGTCAGGACGGGTAGAGCTGACCTGCCGGCACGATGCGCTGTGCCTCGTCGGGCGCGTACCAGAGCAGCTTCATGGCCGCCTCGCCGGTGCGCTCGGTGAAGTCGATACGGATCGAGTGCTTCTTTCCGGCCTGCAGGGTCACGGTGCCGGTGTTGACGGCGGCATCGTGCGGTGTCGTGTTGCTGATGATCTGCTTGCCGTCGACCCAGACCTGCACCGTGTCGTCGGAGACGGTCAGGAAGGTGTACGTCTCGCTGTAGCGGGGCTGGACGGAGCCGGTCCACCGTGCCGCGAAGTTGTCGGTCGGGACGGCCGGGTCCGGTGAACCGAGGTAGCGCCAGGCGAAGTTGATCGTCCGGTCGGTCCGCGTCACCTTCGGCGCCCCGCTGAACGAGGTGTTGTCCCAGTACTGTGCGGTCAGCCCGGTGCCGGTACCGTTCGCCGGCTGCGGCGGGGCGTAGGTCAGCTCGATGACGGTGGCGGTCGCGTTGACCGCCGCTCCCGACGGTGTGATGTCGTAGCCGTCACCCGCGGCCTTCACGGTGACCTGCTGGCTGCTGCCCAGCACCCGCGCCCCGGTGATGGTCAGCGGCGCGGTGGCCTTCAGATGCAGCGGCTTGCCGGCGCCCGGCCAGGTGTAGACCGACGCCTCCAGCTTGTTGCCCGGTGCCGAGGCCACGGCTCCCCAGGCGGGAGTGGCCACGTTCCTGGCCGCGCCCGCGCCGTACACCGCGGCGCCCTGCCCGTTGGCGGAGAGCCAGGAGCCCATCGAGCGCAGCCGGTCGACCGCGCCCGAGGGCACCGCGCCGGTCTTGTCCGGGCCGATGTTGAGGAGGTAGTTGCCGCCGCGCGAGGCGATGTCGACGACGTTACGGGTCAGTGTGGTCGCGGACTTCCAGTTGGTGTCGTAACCGGCGTACCCCCAGTGGTCATTGAGGGTCATGCAGGACTCCCAGAGCTGCCCGCCGACCGGGGCCGGGGGGATCTCCTGCTCCGGAGTGCCGTAGTCGCCGTCCACGACCCGGCGCTTGTCGACCCGGTTGTTGATCACCAGGTTGGGGTCCAGGCCGTGCAGATAGGTCTGCAGCGCCTCGCCGTCGGCGGTCGACCACGGGTTCGTCGGGTTGTCGGTCGCCCACTCGCCGTCGAACCACAGCACCGCCGGGTGGTAGTTGTCGACGAGCTCCTTGAGCTGGGCGTACATGTCCTTCTTGTACTGCGGGAAGTCGGCCGTGAAGTTCGGGTTGTGCCAGTCCCAGATCGAGTAGTACAGACCGAACTTGATGCCCTGGGAGTCGGCGGCGGCCTTCATCTCGGCCAGGATGTCGCGGCTCTTGCTGAACGACGAGTGGTCGCGCAGATTCCAGGTGTTGACCTTTGTCGGCCACATCGCGTAGCCCTCGTGGTGCTTGGCGGTCTGCACGATGTAGCGCTGGCCCGCGTCCTTGGCCAGTTTCACGATCGCGTTCGCGTCGAAGGACGCCGGGTTGAACTGTGCGGCGATGTCCTCGTACTGCGCCTTGGGTATGGCGCAGTCGCGCTCGATCCACTCGGCGTCCCGGCAGACCGAGCCGTCCGGGCGGGTGTACGTCCCCTGGAGCTGGGAGTAGGCGCCGTAGTGGATGAACATGCCGAAGTGGTCGTCGCGCCACCACTGGGTGCGGGCGCTGGTGAAGGGGTCGTCGTAGGCGTAGTTGGTGCCGGGGCCGGCGGTGGCCGGCGCGGCGGTGGGGGTCGCGGCGGCGGTGGCCGGGCCGCCGGTCAGGCTGATGGCTGTGACCAGGGCGACCACGAAGGCGAGTGCCAGGTGGAGGGTGCGTGCTGAGCGGCTCATGGGCATCTCCGTTGATGCGGGGACAGGGCTCATTCGCAGGACAGAACGATGGCAGGGCTATGACAGAACGCGAAGCTTTCATCCGATGTCTAGTGGTGGTTGACGACAACCGTCAAGAGAAGTTGCCGGATACACGCCGCTCCACGGCAATTCCCCACTGTTCGCCCGCACATGACGTGCGAAGTCATCCAATCTTTGCTGGGTGACTACCAGGTACGCCCCGCCCGCAGCAGCTGGTCGCGGACCAGCGCGACATGCGGGAGTTCGCCGGCCCCGGGGCGCTGGGCGAGGTAGGCGGTGTTGATGGGCGGGTCCTCGGGTTCGAGGAGTGCGACGAGGGCACCGGAGGCGAGTTCGGCGGCGCAGAGGTAGCGCGGCAGGACGGTGACACCGGCTCCCGCGACGACCGCGGCGAGAACGCCGCGAAGATCCGGGACGGTGATGGCGGCCTGGGCGGACAGCCGGGTGCCGAACACATGGCGCCAGTAGCGGCGGGCGATCGGCAGGTCCTCCGCGTAGGTGATCAGCGGAGCGGCGCGCAGCGCGGCCGGTCCCTCGGCCGCGACGGCGCCGGAGCCGATCCGCTCCGCCCAGGAGGGTGCCGCGACGAGGACGAACTCCTCGTCCATGAGCGGGACGGCGGTGACGCTGCGGCCGCGCGGCCGGACCGTCGAGATGACGAGGTCGTAGCGGCCGGCGCGGAGCCCTTCCAGCAGGTCGTCGGTGAGGCCGGTGGTGATCCGCAGCCGCACTCCCTCGCCGGTCAGCGGAGCCAGCGCCGGGAGCGCCCGGAGGCAGAGCAGCTCGGCGGGCCCGGCCAGATGCACCGGCTCTGCGGGTATCCGCCGGTCCGAGTGGTCCCGGCCGGTGATCCCCGCGAGGGCGTCCAGCGGTGCCGAGACATCCGCCGCCAGCTGGTCGGCGACCGCTGTGGACGCGACGCCGCGCGGCAGCCGGTCGAAGAGCTGGCGCCCCAGGCGCTCCTCCAGGGCCCGCACCTGGGCGGTCACCGTCGGCTGCGACAGGCCGAGCAGCCTCGCTCCCGCGGTGAAGGAGCCGGCACGGTGCACGGCCAGGAAGGTCCGCAGCAGGGTGAGGTCCAGGGGAGGGGGTACGGGCCCCGGTCCTGGTAGCTCCGATCCATCGGGATTCCTATGGCTCATGGTGGTGATTCTATTGGATTTCGATGGATCGGCGGCCTACGTTCGAGATCGACAGCGATCTGACACTCCACGTACGGAATGTCGGACCGTCGCCCCCACCGAGAGATGTGACATGGCAAAGATCCTGTTCGTGATGACCGGCGCCGACCACTGGACGCTGGCCGACGGCACCAAGCACCCCACCGGATTCTGGGCCGAGGAGGCCGTGGCTCCCTACCGTGCCTTCACCGGTGCCGGCCACGAGATCGTGATCGCCACCCCCGGCGGAGTCGTCCCCACGGTCGACCGGGGAAGCCTCGCGCCGGAGGTGAACGGCGGCCAGGAGGCGGCCGACGCGATCGTCGCCGAGCTCGCCGCGATGACCGCCCTGAAGAAGCCCGTCAAGCTCGAGGAGGTCGAACTGGCCGACTACGACGCGGTCTTCTACCCGGGCGGCCACGGCCCGATGGAGGACCTGGCCGTCAACGCCGACTCGGGCCGGCTGCTGACCGCCGCCCTGGACTCCGGCAAGCCGCTCGGTGTGGTCTGCCACGCCCCTGCCGCGCTGCTCGCCGCCACCCGCCCCGACGGCACCTCGCCGTTCGCCGGCTACCGGCTGACCGGCTTCACCAACGTCGAGGAGACCCAGGCGGGCTTCGCCGACAAGGCGAAGTGGCTGCTCCAGGACCGGCTCGTCGAGATCGGCGCGGACTTCCAGGAGAGCGACGCGTGGGCGCCGTACGTGGTCGTCGACCGCAACCTGATCACCGGTCAGAACCCGGCCTCGTCCGTGCCGCTCGCCGCCGAGCTCCTCAAGGCCCTGGGCTGACCGTACGATGCCCACCGACCGGCTGACCGAGGTGCTCGACGCCACCTACACCTGCCTGACCAGGTACGGCGTACGGCGCACCACCATGGACGACATCGCCTCCACGATGGAGGTGTCCCGGTCGGCGGTCTACCAGTACGTCCGCGGCAAGGACGACGCCTTCCGCCGGCTCGCCGAGCGCCTGCACATCCGGGCGCTCGAGCGGGCCCGGCGGGCGGCGGCCGCCGACGCCCCGGCCCCGGAACGGATCCGCGGCATCCTGGCGGCCAAACTCGACCTGGTGCTGGAACTCGCCGGGGACTCCCCGCACACCGCCGAACTGCTCGACGAGAAAGCCCGGCTGTTCGGCGACATCTGCCACGGCTTCACCGCCGACCTGCGCGCCCTGCTGATCGGGGTGTTCGCCGAAGCGGGCACGGGTCCGCCCGACCCGGCCGACGCCGCCGACATCTGCCTCGCCCTGGTCATCGGACTGGAAGCCACCGAGGACGGTGCGCGGCTGCTCCGCCCGGCCACCGACGCCCTGCTGGCCGGGCTGCCGTCCTGACGTCCCGGCCGACCCCGCTTCCGGGCGGTCACTCCTCCAGGCCCTCCGGAAGGCTGCCGGTGTGCACCACGGCCAGTGACCGGGTGGCACGGGTCAGGGCGACATAGAGATCGCTGGCTCCGCGCGCGGAACCGGAGACGATGAGCGCCGGCTCGACGACGATCACCGAGTCGAACTCCAGCCCCTTGGCCTGCCGGGGTTCGAGCAGCACGAGCGACTGCGTCAGATCGGGCTCCTCGCCCGCCATCACCCCCGGGAGCTTCCCGGCCAGTGCCTCGTGCAGTGCCCGCGGCGCGATCACCGCGAGCCGGCCGTCGTCCGGGGTCTCCAGGGAGGCGGCCTCCGCGACCGTACGGACGAGGTCGTCCGTGACGCACACCCGGGGCCGTACTCCTGTCGAACGCACCGAGCGCGGCGGCTCGTACGACGGGTCGGCGGCCCTCGCCACCCCGGCCGCCAGCTCCATGATCTCGGCGGGCGTGCGGTAGTTGACGCCCAGCCGCACATGGCTCCAGCGGTCCCCGACGTACGGGTCCAGGATCTGCCGCCAGGAGTCGCAGCCCGCCGGATCGCCGGTCTGGGCGGGGTCGCCGACCAGGGTCAGCGAACGCGTCGGGCAGCGGCGCATCAGCAGCCGCCACGCCATGGCGGACAGCTCCTGCGCCTCGTCCACGATGATGTGGCCGAAGGCCCAGGTACGGTCGGCGGCGGCGCGTTCCGCGGCGCTGCGGCGGTCGGTCTCCTCGTGCCGGTCGGCGAAGCGCTCGGCGTCGATGAGGTCGTGGGCGGTCAGCACCTCGGACTCCCCGTCCTCGAACTCGAAGGAGCGCGAGCCGTAGGACAGTTCCAGTACCCCCTGGGCGTAGGCCACCTGCTCGCCGCGCTCCCGCGCCGCCGCGGCCCGTGCTGCCCGGTCGTCCTCGCCGAGCAGCTCGGCGGCCTCGTCCAGCAGCGGGATGTCGCCGACGGTCCAGCCGCCGCCGGTGCGGCGGATCAACTCGGCGTCCGCGTCCGGCAGCTGGACCGGATCGGCGAGGAAGCCCCCGACCAGCTGCTGCGGGGTGAGGTAGGGCCAGTACGCGTCGATGGCGGCGTGCACCGCGGGGTTGTCGTTGAGCTCGCGGCCCAGCTGCTCGACCTCCGCCGGGTCGAGGAAGTTCTCCCCGTCGTACGGGTCCGTGCCCAGCCGGTCGGCGAGCTGTGCGGTGAGCGCGTCGAGGACGAAGCGGCCGAAGTGGGCGCGGGCCAGGTTGTGCGGCAGCCGGGTCTGGCGCGCGCAGTGCCGGGCGTCCTCGGCGACGGCCCGCTCCAGCAGCAGCGTCTCGCGCTCGTGCTGGATGGGAAGGGCCGGGTCGGGGACGGTCTGCCGGTCGCGCAGCACCTTCGCGAGGACATCGGCCATGCCGGCCCGCCCTTTGACGGCGGCGGCCCCGGGGCCGTCCGTCCCCGTGGCGGCGACGCCGGGGAAGAGCTCTCCCACGGTCGACAGCAGCACACCGGTCTCGCCGAGTGACGGCAGCACCTCGCCGATATAGCCGAGGAAGGCCGGGTTGGGCCCGACGATCAGCACCGCGCGGCGGGCCAGCTGCTCGCGGTACGCGTAGAGCAGATACGCCGCGCGGTGCAGCGCGACGGCGGTCTTGCCGGTGCCGGGCCCGCCCTCGACGACGAGCACGCCCCGGTGCGGGGCGCGGATGATCTCGTCCTGCTCGGCCTGGATGGTCTGCACGATGTCGGCCATCCGGCCCGTGCGGGCGGCCCCGAGCGCGGCGAGGAGCACGGCGTCCCCGCGCGGGTCCTCGTGTCCCGTGCGCACCGCGTCGGTGAGGTCCAGGACCTCGTCGTGCAGTGCGGTGACGGTGCGGCCGACGGTGGTGAGGTGCCGGCGACGGCGCAGGCCCATCGGGGAATGCCCGGTGGCGAGATAGAAAGGACGTGCGACGGGGGCCCGCCAGTCCACGACGAGCGGGGTCCGGTCGGCGTCGTCCTGCCGGATTCCGATACGGCCGATGTGATGGCGTATGCCATCGGCGAAGTCGATTCGCCCGAAGCAGAGCCCGGACTCCACGGAATTCAGCCCGGAGAGCCGGTCGGTCCGCTCGGTGGCGATCACATCGCGTTCGAGGCGGGCCTGGAGACCCTTGCCCACCTGGGTAAAGGATGCCTGGAGTGCGGCCTCGGCCTGCTCCCGGAGCGTGTCGAGGCGCTCGTAGAGCCGTGAGACGAATTGCTGTTCTTTCTGCAATTCCTCGGTTGACAATTCAGCTCCTGACGCGGTACGGTGTGCGCATAAGACTTCTCCGCGCTGTTTTGACGCGCGAAGACATGAAACACCTAATATACGCAAGGAATTACCCCGGACGTCAATACGTCCGGGGTAATTTTTTGCCCGGAATCATTTCGGGCGGCGCGGCATCCGTCAGCGGGAAGCGGGGGCGGCCCCGGCCGGACCCGGTGAACCGGGCTGGTCCGCGTCCCTGCCGGTCGCGGCCGGGCCGACCAGTTCCTTGAGGACGTCGGCCATGGTGACGAAGCCGATGCTGCGGCTCTGCTCGTCGACGACCGAGGCGAGGTGGGCCCGGCCGGCGCGCATGGCGGTGAGGACGTCGTCGAGGGGGCTGGCCGCGCTGACCGTGGTGATCGGGCGCAGCGCCGTACGGGGGAAGGGCCGGTCCCGCGGCTCGGTGAACAGGGCGTCCTTGACGTGCAGATAGCCCAGCACCCGGCCGTCGCCCTCCGCCACCGGGAAGCGCGAGAAGCCGGAGCGGGCGGACAGCTGCTCCAGATCCTCGGGAGTGATGCCGAGCGGGGCCCGGACGACGCGGTCGGTCGGCAGCGCGACCTCGCCGACGGGCCGGCGGCCCAGCTCCAGGGCGTCCTGCAGCCGTTCGGTGGCCCGCGAGTCCAGCAGTCCCGCCAGACCGGCGTCGGTCACCATGCGGGACAGCTGGGCGTCGGAGAAGACCGCCGCGACCTCGTCCTTGGTCTCCACCCGCAACAGCCTCAGCAGGGTGTTCGCGAAGGCGTTGATGGTGAAGATCACCGGCCGCAGCGCCCGGGTGAAGGTGACCAGCGGCGGGCCGAGTGCGAGCGCGCTGCGCGCGGGTGCGGCCAGGGCGATGTTCTTGGGGACCATCTCGCCGATGAGCATGTGGAGATAGGTGGCGACGGCCAGGGCGATCACGAAGGCGATCGGGTGGATGAGCGCGTCGGGCACGTTGACGGCGTGGAAGACCGGTTCCAGCAGATGCGCGATGGCCGGTTCCGCGACGATGCCGAGCACCAGGGTGCAGACCGTGATGCCGAGCTGGGCGGCGGCGAGCAGCGGGGACAGATGCTCCAGGCCCCAGATGACGCTGCGGGCGCGCCGGTCCCCTTCGTCTGCGCGCGATTCGATCTGGCTGCGGCGTACGGAGATCATCGCGAACTCGGCGCCGACGAAGAAGGCGTTGACGACGAGGGTCAGGGCGCCGATGAGGAGTTGCAGGACGGTCATCGGGTGCTCTCCCCGTTCGGTGCCGACGGGCTGTCGGAGGCGGGCGGTGCGACGATCCGGACGCGCGAGGCGCGCCGGCCGGCCGCCTCGGTGACCTCCAGCCGCCAGCCGTCGAGTTCGACGGTGTCGCCGGTGGCCGGGATCCGGCCGAGGCGCTGGGCGACGAGTCCGGCGAGGGTCTCGTACGGGCCTTCGGGCGCGTGCAGGCCGATCTCCTCCAGCTGGTCGTCGGTGCGGGTCGCGCCGTCCGCGTCGTAGGTCCGCCGGCCGTCGGCGTCCTCGCCGGTGAAGGTGAGGTCGGACAGCTCGTGCGGGTCGTGCTCGTCGCGGACCTCGCCGACGACCTCCTCGACGATGTCCTCCAGGGTGACCACACCGGCCGTGCCGCCGTACTCGTCGATGACGACCGCCATGGACTGCTTGCCGCCGAGCCGGTCCAGCAGCCGGTCGACGGTCAGCGATTCGGGCACCAGCAGCGGTTCGCGCAGCAGCGAGGTGACCGGGAAGCGCGGGCGGCGCCCGGCGGGAACGGCCAGTACGTCCTTGATGTGGGCGGTGCCGATGACGGAGTCGAGGGTGCCGCGGTAGACGGGGAAGCGGGACAGGCCGGTGGCGCGGGTCGCGTCGGCGACGTCCTCGGCGGTGGCCCGCGAGTCGAGCGCGGTGACCTGGACGCGCGGGGTCATCACGTTCTCCGCGGTGAGTTCCGACAGGTTCAGGGTGCGGACGAACAGCTCGGCGGTGTCGGCCTCGAGCGTGCCGGCCTTGGCGGAGTGCCGGGCCAGCGCCACCAGCTCCTGCGGACCGCGCGCGGAGGCCAGCTCCTCCGCGGGCTCCAGCCCCATCCGGCGCAGCATCCGGTTGGCGGTGTTGTTCAGATGCCGGATCAGCGGGCCGAACGCGGCGGTGAAGGCGCGCTGCGGGGCGGCGACGGCCTTGGCCACCGGAAGCGGCCGGGAGATCGCCCAGTTCTTCGGGACGAGTTCGCCGACGACCATCAGCATCACGGTCGACAGCGCGGTGCCCAGCACCAGCGCGGCGGAGGAGGCCGCGGAGTCCGGCAGCCCGGCGGCCCGCATCGGGCCGGTGAGCAATTCGGTGATCGAGCCCTTGGAGAGCATGCCGATCACCAGGCCGGTGACCGTGATCCCCAACTGCGCGCCGGACAGCTGGAGCGTCAGGGTGCGGACGGCCTGCAGTGCGGCGGAGGCGCCGCGCTCACCGGCCTGCTCCGCACGTTCCAGCTCACCGCGTTCGATCGTCGTGAGCGAGAACTCGGCCGCGACGAAGACACCGCAGGCGAGGGTGAGCAGCAGAGCGACCACCAGGAGGAGCACTTCGGTCATCGGGTCACCTCCGTCCCATGATCGGGCAGAGGTGGTCGGTCCGCACGGCGCCGGCTACTGGGAGGTTCGTCCATGGAGGGACGCTCACACCTTTCCTGGAGGTCGTTCCGTCGGAGGACTCGATCACGCTCATAGTAAAGGAAAGGCAAAGGCGCGGCGTGGCGCGGGGCCTCCGGAGCGCCCGGCGGGTCGCTCCCGACGCCACGCGCGGGCTACCCCACGGTGTTGCGCGAACTCGTTCCGTGATCGCCCCAGGTCACTGTTTCACGCCGTTTTCGATCATGTGGGAAGGGCCGCGAGGAGGCTTCCGGTGAGGGTGCCGAGGGATAGGGTGGAGGCTTCCCGCGACCCGCCCCGGAGGTGCCTGCCCGGTGTCCGACAGCTTTGTCCACCTGCACAATCACACCCAGTTCTCGCTTCTCGACGGCGCGCAGAAGCTGCCCATCCTCTTCAAGAAGATCGAGGAGGAGGGGATGCCGGCCGTGGCGATGTCGGACCACGGCAACATGTTCGGCGCGTACGAGTTCTTCCAGGTGGCGAAGAAGGGCCCGGTCAAGCCGATCATCGGCATCGAGGCCTATGTGGCGCCGTCCTCGCGGCGCAACCGGAAGCCGGAGTTCTGGGGCCCAGGCGGGCAGCGGGCCGTCTCGGACGACGGCGAGGGCAGCAAGGACGTCAGCGGCGGCGGCCGCTTCACCCACATGACGATGTGGGCCGAGCACGCGCAGGGGCTGCGGAACCTCTTCCGGCTCTCCTCGCTCGCGAGCTTCGAGGGCTTCTACGGCAAGCCCCGTATGGACCGCGAACTGATCTCCCAGCACGCCTCGGGGATCATCGCGACCACGGGCTGCCCGTCGGGCGAGATCCAGACCCGGATCCGGCTCGGCCAGTTCGACGCGGCCCTCCAGGCGGCCTCCGACTTCCAGGACATGTTCGGGCGGGAGAACTACTTCCTGGAGCTGATGGACCACGGCCTGGACCTCGAGCGCAACGTCCGCGAGGACCTCCTCAAGATCGCCAAGGAGCTGAAGATCCCGCTCCTGGCGACCAACGACTCGCACTACGTGCACGAGAGCGAGGCCGACTCGCACGACACTCTGCTGTGCGTCGGCGTCGGCAAGAACAAGGACGACCCGGGCCGCTTCCGGTTCAACGGGACCGGCTACTACATCAAGACCGCGGCCGAGATGCGGGAGCTGTTCTCCGAACTGCCCGAGGCGTGCGACAACACGCTGCTGATCGCCGAGCGCATCCAGGACTACGACGAGGTCTTCGCCGAGGTCAACCAGATGCCGCAGTTCGTGGTGCCCGAGGGCGAGGACCAGGAGTCCTGGCTGCGCAAGGAGTGCATGCGCGGCCTGGCGATGCGGTACGGCGACCCCATCCCGGACGCCGTCATGGAGCGCTTCGAGACCGAGATGAAGATCATCGGTCCGATGGGGTTCTCCAGCTACTTCCTCGTCGTCGCCGACATCTGCAAGTACGCCCGTGACAACGACGTGCCCGTCGGCCCCGGCCGTGGCTCCGCGACCGGTTCCATCGTCGCGTACGCCACCCGCATCACCGAGCTGTGCCCCCTGGAGCACGGGCTGCTGTTCGAGCGGTTCCTGAACCCCGAGCGCATCAACCCGCCCGACGTCGACCTCGACTTCGACGACCGCCAGCGCGACCGGATGGTGCGCTACGTCACCGAGAAGTACGGGGAGGAGTACACCGCCCAGGTCAACACGTTCGGCACCATCAAGGCCAAGGCCGCGGTCAAGGACTCCTCCCGGGTCCTGGGCTACCCCTTCGCGATGGGCGACCGCATCACCAAGGCGATGCCCGCCGACGTGATGGGCAAGGGCGTCCCGCTCACCGGCATGTTCGACCCCTCGCACCCCCGCTACGGCGAGGCGGGCGAGATCCGGCAGATGTACGAGAACGAGCCGGACGTCAAGCGCGTCATCGACACCGCGAAGGGCATCGAGGGCCTGGTCCGCGGCACCGGTGTGCACGCGGCCGCGGTGATCCTCTCGAAGACACCCCTGCTGGACCTGATCCCGATGCACCGCCGGGACAAGGACGGCGTGATCATCACGGGCTTCGACTACCCCAGTTGCGAAAACATGGGGCTGGTCAAGATGGACTTCCTGGGTCTCCGGAACCTGGGCATCATCCATCACGCCCTGAAGATCGTGAAGGAGAACCGGGGGGTGGACCTCAAGACCGAGACCATCCCGCTGGACGACGCCACCACCTACGAACTGATGGCCCGCGGCGACACCCTGGGCGTCTTCCAGCTCGACGGCGGCGCCATGCGCGCCCTGCTGAAGCTGATGGAGCCCACCCGGTTCGAGGACATCGCCGCCGTCCTCGCCCTGTACCGGCCGGGCCCGATGGCCGCCAACGCGCACACCAACTACGCGCACCGCAAGAACGGCCGCCAGGAGATCGAACCGATCCACCCCGAGCTGCGCGAAGCGCTCGACCCGATCCTGGGCACCACGTTCCATCTGCTCGTGTACCAGGAGCAGATCATGGCCATCGCCCGGGAGCTGGCCGGCTACAGCCTCGGCGGCGCCGACCTGCTGCGCCGCGCGATGGGCAAGAAGAAGCCCGAGGTGCTGGCGGCCGAGTGGGAGAAGTTCCACGGCGGCATGCAGACCAACGGCTACAGCGAGGAGTCCATCAAGGCGCTGTGGGACGTCATGCTCCCGTTCTCCGGCTACGCCTTCAACAAGTCGCACACCGCCGGCTACGGACTCGTCTCGTACTGGACCGCCTACCTCAAGGCGAACTACCCCGCCGAGTACATGGCGGCGCTGCTCACCTCGGTGGACGACGACAAGGACAAGGCCGCCATCTACCTGGCCGACGCCCGCAAGATGGGCGTCAGGGTGCTGCCCCCGGACGTGAACGAGTCCACCGCCGACTTCACCGCCGTCGGCGACGACGTCCGGTTCGGTCTGAAGTCCGTGCGCAACGTGGGCACCAACGTCATCGAGTCGCTGGTCGCCTCCCGCAAGTCCAAGGGCAAGTACACGGCGTTCAGCGACTTCCTCGACAAGGCCGAGATCACCACGCTCAACAAGCGCGCCGTGGAATCCCTGATCAAGGCCGGCGCCTTCGACTCGCTCGGACACACCCGCAAGGGACTGTCCGCGGTCCACGAGGACGCCATCGACGCGATCATCCCGGTCAAGAAGGCCGAGGCGTACGGGCAGGACGACCTGTTCGGCGCGCTCGACAGCGGGGACGACGGCGGCGGCAGCGGCTTCGGTCTGGACTTCAAGATCGGCGAGGACGAGTGGCCGCGCAAGCAGCTGCTGTCGACCGAGCGCGAGATGCTGGGCCTGTACGTCTCGGCGCACCCGCTGGACGGGGCCGAGCACATCCTCGCCCGCAACCGCGACACCTCCATCGCCGATCTGGTCGCCTCCGGGCAGACCCAGGGCGTGGTGAAACTCGCGGGGCTGATCACCACCGTCGAGCGGCGGATGACGAAGCAGGGCAACGCGTGGGCGATCGTGCACCTCGCCGACCGTGACGCGAACATGGAGATCTGCTTCTTCCCCGCCTCCTACCAGCTCGTGCAGCACGCCCTGATCCCGGACACCGTGGTCGCGGTGACCGGACGGATCAACGACCGCGACGGAACGATCAACATCGCCGGTCAGGAACTGATGGAGCTGGACATCTCGTCGGCCGAGTACGGCGGCAAGCCTCCCGTCCAGCTGTTCATGCGGGCCCACAAGCTCAACCAGCCGACGATCAACGAGCTCAAGCGGATCCTGCGCGCCCACCCGGGCGACAGCCCGGTGCGCATGCGGGTCCGCGGGCCGGAGAAGACCACCGTCTTCGAGCTGGGGTTCCTGGTGAACCACGAGACCATCGCCTCCGACATCAAGGGCTCCTTCGGCGCCGAGAGCTGGCTGGGCGTGGCATGACCCGCGAGTGGTTTCCGTCCCGTCCGCTTCCGGGCTGACGGGACGGAAACCACTGGCCGCGGGGGCGAGCCGGCTGTTTGACTGCGCCGCATGAACGACCTTCACATCCGCGCGGCGGCCCCCTCGGACATCGCGGCCGTACTCGGCTTCTGGCAGGTGGCGGCCGAGGGCGCCAGCATCAGTGACGACGAGCAGGGCGTGGCCCGGCTGATCGCCCGGGACCCGGAGGCGCTGCTCCTGGCCGAACGCGACGGTGTGCTCCTGGGGTCGGTGATCTCCGGATTCGACGGCTGGCGGTGCCATATCTACCGGCTGGCCGTGCACCCCGGCGCCCGGCGCCAGGGGATCGCCGCGGCGCTGCTGGCGGCGACGGAGGAACGCTTCGTCGCGCTGGGCGGGCGGCGGGCGGACGCGATGGTCCTGCAGCGCAACGAGCTGGCGCACCACGCTTGGAAGGCGGCCGGCTATGGCCCCGAGGAGCCGTGGCGGCGCTGGACCAAGCCGCTGAGGTAGCCGCCGGCCGGCGGGATCCGCCGTGGCCCACTTGCCGCTACTAGCGGATCGGCGCTAGCTTGTAGGTATGGCCAAGACCCAGTTGAACGTGCGGGTGGAAGAGTCCACCGCCGAAACGGCCCGGGACCGGGCTTCGCGCCGGGGCATCAGCGTGAACCGGTACATCGAAGAGCTCGTCCAGCAGGACGCGGGTGAACGCGGACGCACCTTCGTCGAGGCCGCGGCCGACTTCATGAAGAGCTACGAGTCGGTGTTCGCGGAGGAGTTCGGCACGGAGCGCGAAGGCAGCCGTTGAGCCTGCGTATCGACCTGGCCTGGCTGCTCATGGTCGCCGAGCACAACACCCCGGGCGACCCACAGGTCACCGACTGGGGCGCGCTGCTCGCGGCGGTGAGCCGGCACCAGGCGGAGATCTTCGGCACCCCCGTCTACCCCGACCCGCACGACCGCGCCGCCGCACTGCTGCAGATACTCGTGCACGTCCCCGCCCTGGAGCGGTCCAACGCGATGTTCGCCTCGGCGGTCGCGTACGCCTACCTCGTCGCCAGCGGACTCAAGGTCACCACCTCACCGGAGCAGGTCCGCGATCTGGCCCGGCTGGTCAAGGACGGCTCCGCCGGCGTCGGCCGGATCGCGGACGAGCTGCGCGGCTGGGGCGGATAGCCGGATAGCCGGACGGGACTTCGCAACACGCCCTAGCCGCGTCCCTCGGTCCGGGTGAACTCCTCGGCGTCCCAGACACCGCCGAGCTGCGGGGCCAGCCAGCCCGGCGCGGCGGCTCGGAACTCCTCCGGGGTGAGGGTGCTCGCACCGGCCGGGACCGCCCCGAGCAGCGGCACCCCCGCCGACTCCGGGAGGTCGGTCAGATTGCAGCGGGCCGCCAGGTCCGGTTCGGCCGGCCAGCTGCCGACGATGAGTCCGGCGCACCGCAGGTCCCGCGCGGCCAGCGCCTCCGTCGTCAGCGCGGCCGTGTTGAGCGTGCCGAGACCGGCGGGCACCACCACGAGTACGGCGGCGCCGAGCAGCTTCGCCACATCGGCCAGGGTCGAGCCGCCGTCGTCGAAGCGCACCAGCAGTCCGCCCGCGCCCTCGATCAGCACCACGTCGTGCACGGCGGACAGCTTCGCGGCCGCCTCGGCGATCTCGGTCGGACGCACCGGGTGCAGTCCTGCCCGCCGGGCCGCGGTCGCGGGCGCCAACGGTTCCGGGTAGCGGGCGAGTTCGACCGCGGTGACCCCGCCGGCCAGCCGCGCCACCTCGGCCGCGTCACCCGGCTCACCCTCCGCCAGGCCCGTCTGGGCGGGTTTGAGCACGGCGACGCTCAGCCCCTGCGCCAGTGCGGCCGCGGCGACCGCCGCGGTCACCACCGTCTTCCCGATCTCCGTGCCCGTCCCCGTGACCGCCAGTACCGCCATGTGACCGCTTCCTCCTCGTGTCGATGCCGGACGGCGCGCCGACCGCTCCGCGCCGTCCGCCCCCGGTTGTCAGCCCGCGCGCGCGGCCGCCAGGACCGCCGCACAGATCCGCGCCACGTCCTCGTCCCCGGTGACGTAGGGCGGCATGATGTACACCAGATCACGGAACGGGCGCAGCCACACACCCGCCCCCACCGCGGCCCGGGTGGCCGCGGCCATGTCGATCTGATGGTCGAGCTGGACGACCCCGATCGCCCCGAGCACGCGGACGTCCCGTACGCCCGGCAGCGCGGCGGCGGGCGCCAGTCCGTCGAGCAGTCCGGCCTCGATGCGTTTGACCTCGCCCGCCCAGTCCTGCGACAGCAGCAGGTCGATCGAGGCACACGCGACGGCCGCCGCGAGCGGGTTGCCCATGAACGTCGGGCCGTGCGCGAGAACCGGGACCTCACCGCGCGAGATGCCGTCGGCGACCCGGGTGGTGCACAGCGTCGCCGCCATCGTCAGATAACCGCCGGTCAGCGCCTTGCCCAGACACATCACGTCGGGCGAGATCCCGGCGTGCTCCGCCGCGAAGAGAGCGCCGGTGCGGCCGAAGCCGGTGGCGATCTCGTCGAAGACCAGCAGCACGTCGTGCTCGTCGCACGCCTCGCGCAGCACCCGCAGATAGGCGGGGGAGTGGAACTTCATCCCGCCGGCGCCCTGTACCACCGGCTCGACGATCACCGCCGCCAGCTCATCGGCGTGACGGCCGATCAGCTCCCGCAGATGGGCCACGTAACGCGGGTCGGGCTCGGCGACGAAACCGGACGGCGGCGCGTCGGCGAAGACCTGCCGGGGGAGCGCCCCCGACCACAGTTCGTGCATCCCGCCGTCGGGGTCGCACACCGACATCGGCTGCCAGGTGTCCCCGTGGTAGCCGCCGCGCCAGGTCAGCAGCCGCTGCTTGGCCGGCCGGCCCAGCGAACGCCAGTACTGCAGGCACATCTTGACCGCGACCTCGACCGACACCGAGCCGGAGTCGGTGAGGAAGACATGGCGCAGCGGCTCCGGGGTGATCTCCACCAGTCGCGCCGCGAGGCGGACGGCGGGCTCGTGGGTGAGCCCGCCGAACATCACATGGCTGAACCGGTCGAGCTGGCCGCGCGCGGCCTCGTTGAGGACCGGGTGGTTGTAGCCGTGGATCGCCGACCACCAGGACGCCATGCCGTCGATCAGCTCGGTCCTGCCCTCCGCCGGGGCGGCCAGCCGCAGCCGGACCCCGGACGCCGATGCGACGATCAGCGGCTCCTGACGGCCGGGCATCGGCCCGTAGGGATGCCAGACGTGCTCCCGGTCCAGCGCCAGCAGCGCATCGGGGGTCAGCGCCACCGGAGCCGGCGGCGTGATGAGAGGCTCAGGCATTGGGCGGCAGGTCCGTTCCCGCTCCGCGCCGGCGGACGGCGACCAGTCCGGTGCGGGCGGCACCCGCCGGGACCGGCTCCTGGTCCGGTGCGCCCGCGGGCTCCGCCACCGGCTCGGGTGCGCCCTGCGCCGCGCCGCCACAGGGACCGCAGCCGCCGCCGTCGGCGTGCGAACCGCAGCCCGCGTCCTCGTTCTGCGAGCCGCAGCCGCCGCCCGCTTCGTGCGAGCCGCAGCCGCCGCCGGCGTGCGCCACGTCCGCGCGGTGCTGGGGGAGCGTGACCGTACCCGCGCCCTCCACCTCGAAGCCGGCGTCGGCGATCATGTCGAGGTCGGCCTGGCCGGCCTGGCCCTCGCTGGTCAGATAGTCGCCCAGGAAGATCGAGTTCACCAGGTGCAGCGCGAGCGGCTGCAGGGAGCGCAGGTGCACCTCGCGGCCGCCGGCGAGCCGGACCTCCACGTCGGGGCAGACGAACCGCACCATCGCCAGGATCCGCAGGGCGCGCTGCGGGGTGAGGTTCCACTCCTCGGCCAGCGGGGTGCCCTCGAACGGGATCAGGAAGTTGACCGGCACCGAGTCCGGGTCCAGCTCACGCAGCGCGAACACCACGTCCACGAGGTCGGCGTCGGACTCGCCCATGCCCGCGATCAGACCGGAGCACGCGGACAGCCCGGCCGCCTGTGCCTGCTGCACGGTGTCCACCCGGTCGGCGTAGGTGTGCGTGGTGGTGATGCCCCCGTACGTCGCCTCGGAGGTGTTCAGGTTGTGGTTGTACGCGTCCGCGCCGGCCTCGCGCAGCCGGTCCGCCTGACCGGCGGAGAGCAGGCCCAGGCACGCACACACCTCGATGCCCTCGTTCTCCTCCTTGATCGCCTCGATGGTCCGGGAGACCCGGTCCACATCGCGGTCCGTGGGACCGCGCCCGCTGGCCACCAGGCACACCCGCTTGGCCCCGCCCGCGACACCGGCCGTCGCGGCGGCCGCCGCCTCGTGCGGCTTGAGCCAGGTGTACTTCAGGATCCCGGCCGTGGAGCCGAGCCGCTGCGAGCAGTACGAGCAGTCCTCCGGGCACAGCCCGGACTTGAGGTTGACCAGGTAGTTGAGCTTCACACGGCGCCCGAACCACTGGCGCCGCACCTTGCCGGCCGCGGTCACCACATCGAGCAGGTCATCGTCGGAGGTCGCCAGTACGGCAAGCGCCTCATCCCGGGTGGGCAGCTCTCGGCGCAGCCCCTTGTCCACCAGCGTGTTCAGCAGATCCATAGGGGCGATCCTGGCCCACCGAGGGGCCGAGAGCCAATGATGGACCGCACAACAGGGGTGGCTATAGGTGTGTGTATCGCCACACCCTGTCCGGGCGGCCCGACCAGTACGTTGCTGCCAGGCCCACCCGCACCTCCGCACCGCACCGCCGGACCCCCCGGCGGACCCGCCAGAGCCCGCCCCGCCGACCCCAGGGACCCCGATGAGCCGCGACCCGTTCGACTGGATCGACGCCCACGCCGAGCGGCGCCGCGAGGCCGGCCTCGTCCGCACCCTGCGACCGCGGCAGGCGGAGTCGACACTGCTGGACCTGGCGGGCAACGACTACCTCGGACTGGCCCGGCACCCCCAGGTCACCCGGGCCGGGGCCGACGCCTGCCTGCAGTGGGGCGCGGGCTCCACCGGTTCCCGGCTGGTCACCGGCACCACCGAGCTGCACACCGAACTGGAGGCGGAGCTCGCCGAATTCTGCGGGTTCGAGGCCGCCCTGGTCTTCGCCTCCGGCTACGCCGCGAACCTGGCCGCTGTCACCGCGCTGACCGGGCCCGGCACGCTCATCGTCTCCGACACCTCCAACCACGCCTCGCTGATCGACGGCTGCCGGCTGTCGCGCGCCGACACCGAGGTCGTCGCGCACCGCGACACGGAAGCGGTGCGCAAGGCGCTGGACGCGCACGACGGGCCCGCCGTCGTCGTCTCCGACTCGGTCTTCTCCGTCGACGGCGACGCGGCCCCGCTCACCGGACTGGCCGCCGCCTGCCGCGAGCACGGCGCGGCACTGCTCGTGGACGACGCCCACGGACTGGGCGTCCTGGGCGAGGGCGGCCGGGGCGCGGCCTGGGCGGCGGGCCTGGCCGGCGCGCCGGACGTGGTCGTCACCGCCACGCTGTCGAAATCGCTCGGCAGCCAGGGCGGAGTGGTGCTCGGCCCGGCCCGGGTGATCGAGCACCTGGTGAACGCCGCCCGCACCTTCATCTTCGACACCGGGCTCGCGCCCGCCGCGGCGGGCGCGGCGCTCGGCGCGCTGCGCCTGCTGCGCGGTGAGCCGGAGCGCGCGGAGCGGGCCCGTGCGGTGGCCCTGCAGCTGTACGACCGGCTGACCGCGGCGGGGCTGCGGTCGGCCCGGCCGGACGCCTGTGTGGTCGCGGTGCGTGCCCCGTCGGCCGGGGAGGCGCTCCAGTGGGCGGCGGACTGCAGGAACGCAGGCCTGGCGGTGGGGTGCTTCCGCCCGCCGTCGGTGCCCGACGGCATCTCGCGGCTGCGGCTGACCGCCCGCGGCGATCTGACGGATCAGCAGATCGCCGAGGCGGTCGGGGTGATCGTGCGCACCGCGCCTCGCGACTCAGCCCGGTCCGGCGAACTCACCGGCGCGTAGCGCCCGTACGAAGTCGTCCCAGGCGGCCGGCGCGAACAGCAGCACCGGTCCCTCGGGGTTCTTGGAGTCGCGCACGGCCAGCTGTCCTGCGGACAACCGGGCCGTTTCGACGCAATTGTTGGCCGCGGTGCTGTAGCTGCTGCGTTGCCACCGCGTCGCACAAGGAGTTGTGCTGGAGGAAACGTACCGAGGCAGTACCGGCATATGGTGCCTCCTTACGCGCCTTTGCTGTTCCCGGAGCCGATCCAGGAGTCGTTCCCGGAGCCGATCCCGGAAATGAACGCCAATGAGTCGTCGTACGACAGGGCGTGGGAGCGCAATCGGTCGAACGCGGCGCTGTAGGCCCTGAGATCCTCTTGTCGATCCACATAGAGACTACTCGTCAAATGGTCGATAACAACAACGTCCAGATCGGCAATGAGCGGGAAGGAGAAGATTACGAAAGATCCCGTAACACCTATGTGGCCGCCCGCGGCGAAGGGCAGAACCTGCAGCCGTATCCGCGGCATCCTGGCGGCTTCCGCGAGGTGTCGCAACTGCGCCCCCATGACCTGTGCTCCGCCGACATTGCGCCGCAGCACCGCCTCGTCGAGCAGAGCGTGCAGCTCCAGCGGGGAATCCTGCTCCAGCACGGCCTGCCGGGCCGTCCGCACCTCGACCAGGGCGTCGACCTCCCGTGCCCCGAGCTGCGGGAGGACCGAGCGGGTGAGCGCGCGGGCGTACGCCGGGGTCTGCAGCAGGCCGGGCACCACGCTGTTCTCCATGGTGCGCGCCCGGCCGGCGCCGGTTTCCAGACTGATGAAGTCGCGGTACTCCGGGGGCAGTACGTCGCGGAAGTCGTGCCACCAGCCGCGCTGGGTACCCTTCCCGGCCAAGGTCGCCAACAGGTCGCGCAGTTCACGGTCGCGGACCCCGTAGATGTCCAGCAGACAGGCCACGTCCTCCGGCCGCGCGCTGCTGCGGCCGGTCTCGATACGGCTCACCTTCGGCTGGTGCCAGCCGGCCCTGCGGGCGGCCTCGCCGCTCGTCATCCCGGCCAGATCGCGTTGCCGCCGGAGTTCCGCTCCGAGCTTTCGGCGTCGTACCGCGGGGATCCGTTGCATCGCGCGCCGCCCTTCCTGAAGGAACTTTTCAGACCGTCACCAGTGCGACAGTCTGCGCCTGAATACGTTCTCGCGTAGCAGGGTTCACCGCTTTGAGCGACAGATATATGCATATCGCTGTGGATCGGCCGCAATAGCGGCACCATAGGTGGCACTCTGGCGCGAAGTAGCCGTCCGCGGCTCCCTGCGGGCAGACCGCACGACGGAGTCTCGGGGCACGGCGGGAAAGGGACAGCGTCGCCATGGCAGACCTCCAGGAAGCATCCGTCACCCTGCCGAGCGACCCCGCCTCGGTCACCACGGCCCGCCGGTACGTCTGCGGGCTGCTGGCGGACTGGGGGATGCCCGAGAACGCGCCCGCAGTCGACGCTGTCCGGCTGATCGTCTCCGAACTCGCCACCAACGCCGTGCTGCACACCCTCGGCCAGTCACCCACCTTCACCGTGGACGTCCAGCTGGAGCGGTCCGAACACCTGCGGATCGGGGTCACCGACAGCCATCCGCGCTGGCCGCAGCGGCTGCCGGCCGCCGTCCAGCAGGACAACGGGCGCGGCATGGTCATCATCCGCCATCTCACCGCGGAGTCCGGCGGCCGGCTCTCGGTGACCCCCACGCCGGACGGCGGCAAGACCGTCTGGATCATGCTCCCCTGGGCGGTCCCGGTGCAGTGACCGGTGTGGCCGCGAGCGGTGTGCCGTGATCGGGGCGCCGCGACCGGTGTGCCGTGATCGAGGTGTGGGAGCCCGGCCCGGGAACGTCAGCCGTGGTCCGCGACCAGTAGCGCCTCCGCACCCACCGGGACGTATCCGGCGGCCAGGAAGGCGCGCACGCTGGAGGCGTTTCCCGGGGCGATCTGGGCCCACAGCGGACGGCCGCCGGGCACCAGGTGGCGGGCGGCGCGGGCGAGGCGGCGGCCCAGGCCCGTTCCGCGCGCGCCGGGGTCGACCTCCAGGGCCGCTTCCCAGCGGCCGCCGACGCCGCGGCCGATCAGCACGGTGCCGCCAGGTGTCGTCCAGGCCCGTACGTCGTCACGGCGCTGCAGCGCCCGGACGATCCGCGGATGGGCGCGGTCGGTCGCCGGCTCCAGTCGCAGATCCGGCGGCCCCGGCAGCGGCTGGGCGAGCACCATCATGTCGATGTTCTCCACCCGCCGGCCGACGCGCCGGCCCAGGGCGTCCAGGAACGCCGGGCTGAGCGGCGCGGCGAGATCGCCGGGGGTCAGCAGACCGCGCATCCAGTCGTGGTCGGTATCGGTGAACACGACGGCGTGCGCGGCGAAGGAGAAGACTCCGGCGTCGCGCTCCGAGGGCTGCGGCACGAGGGTCACCCCGCCGTCCGGGGCGGGCAGGACGCCCTTCTCCACATCGGCCAGGATCCGCGGCAGGCTCATGCCTGAGGTGCTTCAGCCGCCTGGGTCGTCCCGGCCGCCGCCCGGGCGCGTTCGGGGGCGCTGCGCTCGACGCAGAACTCGTTGCCCTCCGGGTCGGCCATGTACACCCATCCCGTTCCGTCCGGCCTCCGCTGGTCACTGACCACTGTCGCGCCCAGCCCGGTCAGCCGCGCGACCGTCTCGTCGCGGGTACCGGTGGGCGGCTGGATGTCCAGGTGCACCCGGTTCTTGGCCGACTTGCCTTCGGGCACCCGGATGAACAGCATTCCGGGGACACCCGGTTGGCCCGGATCGATGAGCACCTCGGAGTCACCCGGGTCGGAGTCCTCCAGTACGTAGCCGGTCAACTCGGACCAGAACACGGCGAGACGGTACGGATCGGCGGCGTCGAAGGTGATGTGGTGGACGGGGTTGAGATAGGTCATATACGGCTCCCGGCCGGAGGGTTGGTCCCGAGCGGGGTCAACATATCCGTCCGGCAGGCGTCCTTGCCGGGATTATCCGCCCGCTCCGCCGCTCCGCCCGCGTCGCCCAACGGCCGAGCGGGGCCCGGACGGCCGGGCCCCGCGGTGCGTCAGCGGACCCGCCCGTACCAGACACTGCCGGTCCAGATCTTCTCCAGCCGGACCCGGGTGCCCGTCTTGGGGGCGTGCCAGATCTTGCCGCTGCCGGCGTAGATGCCCACGTGGTAGACGCTGCTGCCGGTGTGGAAGAACACCAGGTCGCCGGCCTGGCGGCTTGAAGCCGCGATGTGCTTGGTGCTGTTGTACTGGGCGCCGGTGGTGCGGGGCAGCTTCTTGCCGGCTTTGTTGAACGAGTACAGAGTGAGTCCGGAGCAGTCGAAACGGTTCGGCCCCGCGGCGCCGTACTGGTACGGAGAGCCCTTCTTCGACGCCGCGACGCTCAGGGCCTTGGCGGAGGCGGTGGCCGCGTCGGCGTGGGTGGCGGTGGCCGGCAACAGGGCGGGGACCGCGACAGCGGCGGCGGTGAGGACCGAGGCGGCCCCCAAACGGGACAGACGTGTGGACATGCCGAACGTGGCCATGCGAAACCCTTCGTCGTCCGCTTGCGAAGGATGACCTGTCGGGTTCGGGCAGGCGAAGAATCCCGGCCGCTGACGCGGCTTCACCCCAAGGGGACGGCCTGGATACCGCTGGGCCGGCCCCGTCGTGCCTGGGTCCTCCGTTCCTGCCGTTGCAGTGTCGACCGGGCATCCGGGCGGCGGCAGGATTGGGCGTCCGCTCGGACCGCCCCACCACGGCGGCGGGGTCTTGTCGTCGAAGGGAGCATGACTCACGAATGCGCTCGGATCGGTACACAAACGGCTTTATGTGATTCTCGTCACCAATCACCTATTTGGGTGGACGGAACGCCGACCGCTGCCGTTTCCGCCCTGGCGCACGCCGGTTGACCTGGGGCGGAAGCACCGACCGTGACGGGCGGACGTCGCAAGTCGGTGCTGCAACATCCACCCGTCACGCGCAAGGGTGACTACTCCGAACGTGCGGCCGGATGTCGCCCCCGATGGGCCGTTCAGTGGCCCGGCGGAGGCGGGACGACCACCAGGGACGTCCGCCGCTCACCGTCCAGGACGCGCAGCGCCCTGCCCAGCGTGCCGGTGTGCACCTCGGTCTCGCCGCGGTCGTGCATCACCGCCAGCGCCTCGCGCAGCGCCGTCGCCCTGCCGACCAAGGCCTGGGCGGCGCGCAGCGCGCCGTAGGTGTCGCGGGAGCGGGACGGGTTGATCCGTCCCAGCAGGTCCACGATCTCCAGATAGCGGTCGACGAGTTCGCCCTCGGAGCGCGTCAGGGCCGGCAGCGGCGGCAGTTCCGGCACCACCGGTGTCACCGGATGCCGTGTGCGGTGCCGTTGGTCTTCCGGCTGAGGGTGACGCGGTCGACGATGCCGTAGGCCAGCGCCTGCGTGGCGTCGAGGATCATGTCGCGCTCGATGTCGGCGCTGACCCGCTCGGGCTCCTGTCCGGTGTGGCGCACCAGCAGCTCCTCCAACTTCTCCCGGGTGCGCAGCAGTTCCCGGGCCTGGATCTCCAGGTCCGCGATGGTGCCCTGCACTGCCTGCCCGAACGACGGCTGGTGGATGAGGACCCGTGCGCCCGGAGTGATCATGCGCTTGCCGGGGGCGCCGGCGGCGAGCAGCACGGCGGCGGCCGAGGCCGCCTGGCCGATGCAGACCGTGGACACGTCGCAGGTGACGAACTGCATCGTGTCGTAGATCGCGGTCATGGCGGTGAACGAGCCGCCGGGGGAGTTGATGTACAGCGAGATGTCCTGCCCGGGTGCCGAGCTCTCCAGATGGATGAACTGCGCCATGACGTCGTTGGCGGAGGTGTCGTCGATCTGGGTCCCGAGGATGACGACGCGTTCCTGCAGCAGCTTGGAGTACGGGTCCATGGTGCGGGTCCCGGAGCTGGTGCGTTCGGTGAACTCGGGCAGGACGTAGCGGGCGGTGGGTCGGATCATGGCGGCACCTCCATGTAAAAAATGTACAGGACGTACATCTCGATATGATGGGGAGCATGGCCCATGAAGTACCGGTGACACAAGCGCGTGCGGAGCTCGCGGAACTGATCAACCGCGTTGTCTACGGCGGTGAGCAGGTGGTGCTGACGCGCCACGGCAAGCCGCTCGTTGCTCTGGTCTCCGCCGCTGACCTGCAGCGACTGCGCGATCTTGATGCGGCGACCGAGGAGCCGGTGATCAGCACGGTCTCCTCGTTCGGCTCCCGGGCGTCCGCCACGGGCGAACGCCGCCGCTTCGGCATCGCCGCGGAACACCGCGGCCCGGACGCCGGAGATCGGCGTCCGGGCCGCGAATGAGACGGTCGGAGCGGTCGTCGTACAGGTGGTGCGGTGTGCGCTCGCGCGCCCGTGCAGCGCGCGCTCAGTGCGTCAGAAGGTCAGCTTCCAGCTGTTGATGTAGCCGGTGTCGACGCGGGCGACGTCCTGGACCTTGAGCTTCCAGACGCCGTTGGCGACCTCGCTGGAGGCGTTGGCGGTGTACGTGGTCACGACGTTGCCGGCGGAGTCCGAGCCGCTGGAGTTCTTCAGGCGGTAGGTGCTGCCGTCGGGGGCGACCAGGTCGATGACGAGGTCGCCGCGGTAGGTGTGGACGATGTCGACGCCTACCTGCAGGGCACTGGGCGCGTTGCCCGCGATACCGCTGACGGTGACCGACGAGGTGACGGCCGCGCCCGCGTCCGGGATGGCGACGTCCGTGGTGTTCTCGAAGACCGTGCCGGTCGGCGGTGTCGTGGTCCCGGTGCTCAGGTTCCAGACCGCGTACGCGATGGCGTCGCTGTTGTTGTCCAGCGCGCTGTCGTTGAGGTTGGCGGAGGTGTCGCACGAGCGGTGGTAGCAGGCGTCGAACGCCTGGCCCGAGGTGCCGCCCCACTTCTGTGCCTGTGCCGCGGTCTTGGTGTAGTCCGCGCCGCTGAACAGCCCGCCGACCGGCACACCCGCGCTCTTGAACGGGGCGTGGTCGGAACGGCCGTCACCCTCGGTCTCGATCTCGGTCGGGATGCCCCTGGTGGCGAAGAAGTCCTTGAAGACCGTCTCGAGCGGCCCGTTGTCGTCGTAGACGAAGTACCCGGGGTTGGGCGAGCCGATCATGTCGAAGTTGAGATAGGCGTCGATCTTCGACCGCTCGGCGGCCGGCAGGTTGTTGACGTAGTACTTGGAGCCGATCATCCCCAGCTCCTCGGCGCCGAACCAGCCGAACCGCAGGTGCTTGGTGGGCTGCAGGCCGGCGCGCGAGACGGCGAGGGCGACCTCCAGGGTGCCCGCGGTGCCCGACCCGTCGTCGTTGATACCGGGTCCCGCGGTGACGGAGTCCAGGTGCGCACCGCTCATCACCACATGGTTGGCGTCGCCGCCCGGCCAGTCGGCTATGAGGTTCCAGCCGGTGGCGCCGCTGCTGGTGAACTGCTGGATCGTCGTGGTGTAGCCGGCCGCGTCCAGCTTGCCCTTGACGTAGTCGAGTGAGGCCTTGTAGCCGGGCCGTCCGTGGGCGCGGTTGCCGCTGTTCGCGGTGGCGATGGACTGCAGTTGGGTCAGGTGCGCCTTGACGTTCGCGACCGGGATGTCCGGTGCGGCGACGGTCGGCGCGGGGGCGGCCGGGGCCGCGGCAGTGGCCGCGGGCGATGCGCCGATGAGGGCCGCCGAGAGCGCGGTGACCGCGCCGATGGCGGTCAGGGCATGGCGCAGCGTCAGTCTTGTGGACACGTGGTGCTCCGTTTTCCGTGGTGGGGGCGCGGAACGAACGAGGCACGCCGCGGCGTCGACCACGGCGCGCAGGAGCGTCTTCTGGCCAGAAGTCTCTTTGATGCGGACATGATGATCCGGCGGTCCCGGATGAGGCGTCAAGGGCGATAACCGGACAGGAAGTTCCGGTGAACGGACGAAGCCAGGCAAAGGCGTTGCAAAGGAACCGCAAAGACGCTCCAGGGACCCACGACACGGCAGGCCGCCCGAACCATGGTGCCGGCTCCGACCTGGGCACTGCGCGTAACGTGAGTTAACGCGGGTGAAACGCCGCCGAACTACCGTTCCGCACCCGATCGACTGTGAGGTGTGGCCGTGCAACTGACCCCCCATGAGCAGGAGCGCCTGCTCATTCACGTCGCCGCCGATGTGGCGGACCGGCGCCGCGCGCGCGGTCTGCGGCTCAACCACCCCGAGTCCATCGCGCTGATCACCGCGCACATCCTCGAAGGTGCCCGCGACGGCCGCAGCGTCGCCGAGTTGATGGCCTCGGGCCGCACGGTGCTGAGCCGGACCGACGTCATGGACGGCATCCCCGAGATGATCCCGGACGTGCAGGTCGAGGCCACCTTCCCCGACGGGACCAAGCTGGTCACCGTGCACGACCCGATCGTCTGACGAGGAGGCCCACCGATGATTCCCGGAGAGATCCTCCACGCCGACGAGCCCGTACCGCTCAACGAGGGAAAGCCCGTCACCCGGCTGACGGTGCTCAACACCGCCGACCGTCCGGTCCAGGTCGGCTCCCACTACCACTTCGCCGAGACCAACCCCGGTCTGGACTTCGACCGCGCGGCCGCGCACGGCCTGCGGCTGTCCATCGCCGCCGGCACCGCCGTGCGCTTCGAGCCCGGTATCCCGGTCGCGGTGGAGCTGGTGCCCATCGGCGGTGCGCGCATCGTCGCCGGGCTGCGCGGCGAGACCGCGGGAGCCCTCGATGGCTGAACTCACCCGAGCCGTATACGCCGACCTGTTCGGCCCGACGGCGGGCGACCGGATCCGGCTCGCCGACACCGACCTGCTGATCGAGGTCGAACGCGATCTGTCCGGCGGCCCGGCCGGCTCCGGCGACGAGGCGGTCTTCGGCGGCGGGAAGGTGATCCGCGAGTCCATGGGCCAGTCCCGGGCGACCCGCGCGGAAGGCACCCCCGACACCGTCATCACCGGCGCGGTCGTCCTGGACCACTGGGGCGTCGTCAAGGCGGACATCGGGATCCGGGACGGCCGTATCGCCGCGATCGGCAAGGCCGGGAACCCCGAGACGATGGACGGTGTGCATCCGGACCTGGTCATCGGACCCGAGACCGAGATCATCGCGGGCAACGGCAGGATCCTCACCGCCGGAGCGGTCGACGCGCATGTCCACTTCATCTCGCCGACCGTCGTCGACCAGGCGTTGTCCGCCGGGGTGACGACCATCGTCGGCGGCGGCACCGGCCCCGCCGAGGGCACCAGGGCGACCACCATCACCCCCGGACCCTGGCACCTGGCCCGGATGTTCGCGGCGCTGGAGGCGTATCCGGTCAACATCGGACTGCTCGGCAAGGGCAACACCGTGTCGTCCGAGGCGATGTACAGCCAACTGCGCGGCGGAGCGGTGGGATTCAAGATCCATGAGGACTGGGGGGCGACCCCGGCCGCGATCGACGCCTGTCTGACGGTGTGCGACGCCACCGGAGCCCAGCTCGCCATCCACACCGACACCCTGAACGAGGCCGGCTTCGTCGAGGACACCCTCGCCGCCATCGCGGGCCGCGGCATCCACGCTTACCACACGGAAGGCGCGGGCGGCGGGCACGCACCCGACATCATCACCGTCGTCTCCCGGCCCAACGTCCTGCCGTCCTCGACCAATCCCACCCGGCCGCACACCGTCAACACCGTCGAGGAGCACCTCGACATGCTGATGGTCTGCCATCACCTCAACCCGGCCGTCCCCGAGGACCTCGCCTTCGCCGAATCGCGCATCCGGCCCTCGACCATCGCCGCCGAGGACTTCCTGCACGACCTCGGCGCGATCAGCATCATCAGCTCCGACTCCCAGGCCATGGGACGGGTCGGCGAGGTCGTGCTGCGGACCTGGCAGACCGCGCACGTGATGAAGAAGCGCCGCGGATCACTGCCCGGGGACGGGCGCGCCGACAACCACCGGGCTCGTCGCTATGTCGCCAAATACACCATCAACCCGGCGGTGGCGCAGGGCCTGGACCAGGAGATCGGCTCCGTCGAGACCGGGAAGCTCGCCGACCTCGTCCTGTGGGAACCGGCGTTCTTCGGCGTCAAGCCGCTGCTCGTCATCAAGGGCGGCCAGATCGCCTACGCGCAGATGGGCGACGCCAACGCCTCCATTCCCACCCCCCAACCAGTGCTGCCGCGGCCGATGTTCGGCGCCGTCGGACGGGCACCGGCCGCCAACTCCTTCAACTTCACCACGCAGACCGCGCTCGACGACGGCCTCCCGGACCGGCTCGGCCTGGGCAAGCGGTTCCTGCCGATCCGCAGCACCCGGGCGCTGACCAAGGCCGACATGCGGGAGAACGACGCCCTGCCGCGGGTCGAGGTCGACCCCGACACCTTCACCGTGCGCATCGACGGCGAGGTCGTCGAACCGGCACCCGCTGCCGAACTGCCCATGGCCCAGCGTTACTTCCTCTTCTGATGACGCCGAGTGCCACGGTGACCGCGACGGCACCGGCCCCCGCCGCCAGGGCCGCGCTGCTGATGCTGGCCGACGGACGGTTCCCGGCCGGCGGCCACGCCCACTCCGGAGGCGGCGAGGCAGCCGTCACGGCGGGTCTCATCCATGACCCGGCCAGTCTCGCCGCCTTCTGCCGGGGCCGGCTGCACACCTCGGGGCTGGTGGCCGCCGCGCTCGCCGCGGCGGCCACCACCGGCCTCGATCCGCTGCTGCTCGACGCCGCGGCCGACGCCCGCACCCCGTCACCCGTACTGCGCGCCACCGCCCGCAAACTCGGCCGGCAACTGATGCGCGCCGCGCGGGCCGCCTGGCCCGCCGCGGAACTCGACCGGCTCGCCGCCGCCCGGCCGCGCGGCGCCCATCAGCCGATCGTGCTCGGCGTCACCGCCCGCGCCGCGGGCCTGACCCCACTGGACGCGGCGCACGTGGCGGCCTACGAATCCGTCACCGGCCCGACCACCGCCGCCGTCCGGCTGCTCGGTCTCGACCCCTTCTCCGTCGGCGCCGTCCTGGCCCGCCTCGCTCCCGAACTCGACGCCGTGGCCGAACGTGCCGCCCTGGCCGCCGTCCGCGCCGCGACGGAGGGTCTCCAAGCGCTGCCCGCCGCGTCCGCCCCGCTGCTCGACATCCACGCCGAGCAGCACGCCGCCTGGCCCGTCCGCCTCTTCGCCTCCTGACCCCGGGACGACCGCGAACCTCCCGACCGTCCACCGCCGTCCGACCGACCCCGGAGCCGACCATGCACCTCGACCACCCGGACACCTATCCCGAGCGCTACACCTACGGCACCCCCGCCCGGCGCCCCGACGGCACCCGCCGGGCCCTGCGGGTCGGCCTCGGCGGACCGGTCGGCTCCGGCAAGACCGCCACCGTCGCCGCGCTCTGCCGCCGGTTGCGCGACGAGCTGTCCATCGCGGTCGTCACCAACGACATCTACACCCGCGAGGACGCGGAGTTCCTGCTGCGCAACGCGGTCCTGCCCCCCGAGCGCATCAGCGCCGTGGAGACCGGCGCCTGCCCGCACACCGCGATCCGTGACGACATCTCCGCCAACCTCGAAGCCGTCGAGGACCTGGAGGACGCGGTCGGGCCGCTGGACCTCGTCCTGGTCGAGTCGGGCGGCGACAACCTCACGGCCACGTTCTCCAAGGGACTGGTGGACGCGCAGATCTTCGTCATCGACGTCGCGGGCGGCGACAAGATCCCGCGCAAGGGCGGGCCCGGCGTGACCACCTCGGACCTGCTGGTCATCAACAAGACCGACCTCGCCCCGCTGGTGGGCGCCGACCTCGGCGTCATGGCGCGCGACGCCGCGGCCCAGCGCGGCGACCTCCCGGTCGTCTTCACCGCGCTGACCGCCGAGGGCGGTATCGCCCCGGTCGCCGACTGGATCCGCGAGCGGCTCGCCGCCTGGACCGCGGACCGGGCATGACCGCCGCTGTCGCGGGCGGGTTGCGCGCCGGTGGAGTCCGCGCCGCCGCCCGCATCACCGCCGTGGCCGACGGGCGCGGCGGAACCGCCCTGCCGGTGCTCGCCGGCGACGGTCCGTTCGCGCTGCGCCGCACCCGGGCCACCGGCCGCGGCGCCCAGGTCACGGTCATCGGCGCGATGAGCGCCCCGCTGGGTGGCGACCGGCTGGAGCTGTCCGCCGAGGTGGGCGCGGGCGCCGAGCTGACGGTGACCAGCGCGGCCGCGACCATCTCGCTGCCGGGCACGTCCGGTGAACCCGCCACGTACGACGTGCGGTTGGACGTCGGCGAGGACGCGGTCCTGCGCTGGTTGCCCGAGCAGGTCATCGCGGCCGCGGGCAGCGACCTGCGGATGACCACTCGTGTCGAGCTCGCGGCGGACGCCCGGCTCGTCTACCGCGACGAGCAGGTCCTCGGCCGCGCGGGGGAGCGGCCGGGGCGGCTCACCACCCGGCTGACCGTCCACCGCGCCGGGGAGCCCCTGCTGGACCAGGAGCTGTCGTTCGGTCCCGGCATCCCGGGCTGGGACGGTCCTGCGGTCCTGTACCGGTACCGTGCCGTCGGCCAACTGCTCGTCGTGTCACCCGACTTCGGCGATGAGCCGCCGACAGCCGCAATCCTCGCGGCGGACCCGGACAGCGGCCAGGCCGTCAGCACCCCGCTCGCCGGCCCCGCCGTCCTGGTCACGGCCGTGGCACCCGACGCGTTGTGCCTGCGCCGGCTGCTCGACACGGCGATACGCACGGTGATGCCGAACGGTGACGGTTCCGGTGCCCATCACCCGAAGACGGCCGCGGCAGGACGCGTTAGCGTGGCCGGATGAGCACTTCGATCAACGACGCAGCGGTACCGGCCCCGTCCCCCGGCCGCGAAGGCCCGACCGCGACGCGCGAGGCACAGCCCCACGAGGTCGGACCGGTACGCACGACGTACGCGCCCGACCGCGACGGCGACCCGGATCCCGGCGAAATCGTCTGGACATGGGTGCCGTTCGAGGAGAACGACGGCCGCGGCAAGGACCGGCCGGTGCTGGTGGTGGCCCGCGAGTCGGCCGGCACGCTGCTGGCGGTCCAGCTGTCCAGCAAGCGCCATGACGAGGACCGCGAATGGGTGCCGATCGGCACCGGTTCCTGGGACGCGGCCGGCCGCGAGTCCTGGGTCGACCTCGACCGCGTGCTGCGCGTGCACCCCGACGGGATGCGCCGGGAGGCCTGCGCGCTGGACCGTCCGCGCTTCGACCGCGTGGTGGGACGGCTGACGGAGCGCTACGGGTGGAGCTGACCGCGCCCGCGAGTTGACCCTCCCGCATGGGCGCCCCTGCCAGGTCGCACTCACTCCGACGCGCTGAGCAGTTCCGTCAGGTGCAGCGCCGCCGGGCCCGGGTCACCCCGGTGCAGCGACTCCGTGCGGTGCACCAGCCGCGGAGCGGACAACGGCACGCCGCCGGCCCCGGCGACCGACGCCGGCAGCAGCGCCAGTCCGTGCCCGGCCCGCACCAGGGCGAGCACGGCCCGCACGTCCGCGCCGTTGTAACGCGGCCCGGGGCGGAAGCCGTTGCCGCACGCCGCGCGCAGTTCACCCAGCGGGATCGCGGCGTCCGGGGCGTCCAGCCACAGCGCGTCGATCAGGTCGGTCAGCCGCAGGCCGTCCCGTGCGGCCAGCGGATGACCGTCCGGCAGAAGGACGGCCAGCGGCTCCTCGCCGACGCCGGCCGTGTGCAGCGGACCGGCGTCGGGCAGCCGCAGCGGATCGCTGGGCGCCGCCGCGCCGTCCACCAGGCCGAGATCGATGTCACCGCAGGCCACCCCGGCGACGACTCCGGCCCGCTCCAGCAGCCGTACGGTCACGTCGGTGCGCGGCGCCGCGGCCCGGAGCCGGGCGAGAGCGAGTGCCGTACGGTCGCCGAACGCCAGCGGGGACGCGCCGAGCACCAGCCGCGCCGCGGGGAAGTGCGCCGCCCGCACCACCTCGGCGCGGGCCGCCGCCATCCGCAGCAGCAGCGGACCCGCGTGCTCCAGCAGCCGGGTGCCCGCCTCGGTGGGCGCCACCGGCCGGCGGCCCAGCAGTTCCACCCCGAGATCGGACTCCAGGGCGGCGATGTGCTGCGAGACGGCGGACTGGGTGTAGCCCAGTTCCCGTGCGGCGGCGGAGAACGACGCGAGCCGGACGACGGTCGTGAAGGTGCGCAGCAGATGCGGATCCATGAGCATCAGTATCACTGATGGGGGGACCACTCATCATCGTTGGACGTGATGCCCGGCCGGTCGCAGGATGAACTCCATGACCACCGAACCTGCGGATATCGCCGCCACTGCCGCCGTTCCTGCCGCGCACCCCGCCCCGTACCCCGCCCCGCGGATCGCCCTGGTCGGCGACCGCTCTCCGTCCGTCCGCTCCCACCAACGGGTCCCTGTCCTGCTGGACGCGCTGCGCGAGCGTCATGGGCTGCCGGCCGACGCGTACTGGATCCCGACGGAGGAGGCCGCCCGGCCTGGCGCCGTGGCCGGCTTCGACGCCGTCTGGCTGCTGCCCGGCAGCCCGTACCGCAGTGAGGCGGGCGCGCTGGCGGCCGTCCGCACGGCCAGGGAGAACGGCATCCCGTTCCTCGGGACCTGCGGTGGCTTCCAGCACGCGCTGCTGGAGTTCGCCCGCACCGTCTGCGGCCTCGGCGACGCCCGGCACGCGGAGAACAACCCCGACGGGGACGGTGATCTGCTCATCGCGCCGCTCGCCTGCTCCCTCGTGGGCCATGAGGGAGCGGTGCACACCACGCCCGGCTCGCTCGCCGAACGGCTGCTCGGCAGCCGCGGGACGCAGGAGCGCTTCCACTGCGACTACGGGCCGGTGACCGACCTGCTGCCGCGACTGCGGGAGCACGGGCTGCGGTTCACCGGACATGACACCGACGGGCAGCCGAGGATCGCCGAACTGCCGGGGCACCCCTTCTTCCTGGCCACGCTCTTCCAGCCGGAACTCGCGGGGGACGGCTCGGTGCCGCATCCCTACATCCGCGGGCTCGCCGAGGCCGCCAGGTCGCACACCATGTCACGGGTTGGTAAAGAATCGCCGGTGTGACCTGTTCACAGCCACCTCACAGCCGAAAGGATCCTTTCGAATCTCTGTGATCACCGTGGCCACAAGTCGCGGGTCAGTAGGGGGAGGAATTTCCTTGAGACGCACTGTTGTGCTCGTCTCCACCGGCGCCCTCATAGCGGGCGCCATAGCCGCCGCTCCGGCGGCCACCGCCGGAGACAAGCGGCCCACCGGCCAGCACCGGCCGAGCGGACTCGCCGAGTCCATCGGCGTGCAGATCGCGGCCGCCCGTGCGGCCGAGAAGGGCATCGACTGGGCCACGTGTCCGGCCGACTGGGGCTTCCCGGCCCCTGTCCAATGCGGCTACGTCACCGTTCCGGTGGACTACGCCAAGCCGTTCGGCAAGACCATCAAGATCGCGGTCGACCGGGCCGGCAGCACCGGCACCCCGGCCGAGCGCCAGGGCGCACTGCTCTACAACCCCGGCGGCCCCGGCGGTTCGGGTATGCGGTTCCCGCTCCGGATCACCAACAAGTCGGCGCTGTGGGTGAACACCGCCAAGGCGTACGACTTCGTGGGCTTCGACCCGCGCGGCGTCGGCCACTCGGCGCCGATCTCCTGCCAGGACCCGCAGGAGTACGTGAAGGCCCCCAAGGCCGACCCGGTGCCCAGCGGTGAGGCGGACAAGCTCGCGCAGCGCAAGCTCGCCGCCGCGTACGCCAAGGGCTGCCTGGAGCGCACCGGCGCGCAGATGCTCTCGCAGATGACGACGGCCAACACGGCCCGCGACATCGACGTGGTGCGCGCCGCCCTGCACGAGAAGAAGCTGAACTACATCGGCGTCTCCTACGGCACCTACCTCGGTGGTGTGTACGCCACGCTCTTCCCGACCCACGTGCGCCGCATGATCATCGACAGTGTGGTCAACCCGGACGACGACCAGGTCTGGTACCAGAACAACCTGGACCAGGACGTGGCCTTCCAGGGTCGCTGGGACGACTGGAAGGCGTGGGTCGCCAAGTACGACTCCGTCTACCACATCGGTGACACCCCGGCGAAGGTGCAGACGCAATGGGAAGCCCTGCGCGCCGCCGCCAAGGCGAACCCGATCGGCGGGGTCGTCGGCCCGGCCGAGCTGCTCGGCTTCTTCCAGGGCGCTGCGTACTACGACTCGTCGTGGGCCAGTGTCGCGGGCGTGTGGAGCAAGTACCGCGCGGGTGACACCCAGGCGCTCGTCGGTGCCGCGGGGCCGGACATGTCCGACACCGCGGGCAACATCTCGTCGGAGAACGGCACCGCGGTGTACACCGCGGTGGAGTGCACCGACACCAAGTGGCCGACCAGCTGGAAGAAGTGGGACCGTGACAACACGGAGCTCCACAAGAACTACCCCTTCCTGACCTGGTCCAACGCCTGGATGAACCTGCCGTGCGCCACCTGGGGCGTCAAGCAGCAGACCCCGGTCGACGTGCGGTCGCACCGCGGGCTGCCCGGTGTCCTCATCGTGCAGAGCACCCGTGACGCGGCCACGCCGTACACCGGGGCGCTCGAGATGCACCGGCGTCTGCAGGGCTCGGAGCTCATCACGGAGAACGGCGCCGGCTCGCACGGCGTCACCGGTCTGGTCAACCCGTGCATCAACAGCCGGGTGGACGACTACCTGATCAAGGGCAAGCTCGACGGTCACGACGTCGTGTGCACTCCGCACGCCGTTCCCGTGCCCGCTGCTTCCTAGGTCTCCCGGCTCGGTCGGAAACGCCTCGCGCCGGTCCTCGTGGACCGGGGCGAGGCGTTTCCGGGAGCCGTGACGGGCCAGGTCAGCGGAGCAGTTTGCGTTTCGCCCGCTCGAACTCCGGCCGGGTCAGCAGGCCGCGCTTCATCAGACCCGCGAGCCGCTCCAACTCGTCCGCCAGTGAGACGGGCGGCGGCGCGGCGGGCGTTCTGGGGGCCCGGGACTGCTTGCCGATCGCGGCCTCGACGGCCCTGCACAGCACCTCGAAGTCCGCCTGCTGCTCCTTGCCGAAGGACACCGAAGAGTCGGTTCTCGGAGCAGGGCCGCTGCCGGTGCCTCCCGTGTTTCCGCCCAGCAGGATGAAGCGGATGCTCCCGTAGCCGGTCCAGCCGGCGGCCTTCCAGCGGACGGCTCCGATCCGGGCGACCGGAAGCCGCTCCACCCGCTTGCTGAGCAGGCCGGGCCGCTGGATCGTCACCTGCTCACCGTCGAAATCGACGTGCACATTCCTGCTGCTGGCATCCATGTCGCCCCCTGAGCGCCGATGGACCGGAATCCTTCCACGGCGCAGGTCCGCGTGGGGCGATACGACGAATCGGGCAGGCCGGCGGGCGGGCGGACGCCCGCGTGTCGCGGGGGACCCCGGCGGAGCGGGTAACTTGGCTGGATCATCCAGGCGAGGCGAAGGCACATCGATGGCGAAGCTCAACGGCAAGATCAAGTGGTTCAACCCGGGGAAGGGCTTCGGTTTCATCACCCCGGCCGACGGCGGCCCTGACGTCTTCGTCCACGGCAAGAACATCGAGGGCAACGTCGCCGACGACAAAGCGGTGGAGTACGAGCTCGGCGACGGCCCCAAGGGCCCGCACGCGCTGAATGTGAAGGTCGTCTAGCCACCGCGGCGGTCGGTGCGCCCGGCGGATCGGCTGCGTCTACAGCAGTACGAACATCGCGGCGCTCGCCGCGCCGACCGACGCGCCGGCCACGGTCTGGGCGACGGAATGGTAGGTCAGCGCGACGCGCGACCAGCACACGGCGGCGACCAGGACGTAGCCGAGGAGCCACCAGGGCGAGGCGACGGCGGCCAGCAGCGCGACGACGCCGGAGGCCACCGCCGAGTCCACGCTGATCTTCCAGAACGTGTTCACGGCCAGCAGGACGACGGTCACCGCCCACAGCGAGACCATCGCGATGAGGATGTCGGCCGGCGCGTGGGCCAGCAGCATCACCGCGGAACCGACCCCGATGGAGCCGAGGATGACGGCGAAGATCGGTGCCCGCTGCGTACGGTCCACGACATGCCGGTCGCCCCAGGTGCCGCGCTTGCGCTCCCACTCGATGTAAGCGGCCGGAATGACCCCGGCGCACAGTGCCGCGAACAGCCCCCACGCCGCACCGCTCACGTTGCCCCCCGCGGCCGTCCCGACGCCGACCAGACCGGCGAGCAGGACGTTGCGGGGCTGCAGGACATCGGTGACGATGCGCGCCGTGGCCTCCAGCCTCGTACGGGCCGCTCCACGGACAGGACCGGCTGCTGTGACGGACCGCTGCGGGGGCACCGCGCAGGTCTCGGCGGCAGGGGTTTCGGCGGCGGGGGATTTGATCAAGTGGCGCACCAGCTCAGGGTAGAGCCACGCCCCGCGGCGGGGACGCGCGGGCCGACGGGTGTCGGGAAGTACCTAAGGATGACGGATTCCGCAGGGCGCGGCCGATCGTAGTGTCGGGCTCAGCAGCAGGGGCCGGAAGCGGCACCTGTGACAGCCGGAGCAACCGCATCCCTGGAGGATCGATGTCCACCTACGCCGTCGCCTATGTCCGCAAGATCGTCAACCCGAGTCCGGAGATCGCGGAGTACCTGCGCCACGTCTCCGACACCATGGACCCCTTCGGCGGCCGGTTCCTCGTGCACGACGGCGAGCGGGAGGTCCTGGAGGGCAGCTGGACCGGCGGCCTGATCATCATCGAGTTCCCCGACCGGGCCAAGGCCCGCGCCTGGTACGACTCGGAGGCCTATCAGGCGATCCTCCCGTTCAGGACCGACAACATCGAGATGGACGTCATCTTCGCCGAGGGCGTGCCCGAGGGCTACCGGGGATCCGAGGCGCTGGCCAAACTGCCCTTCTAGCAGCGGTCTTCACCGGGCCGGGGACGGAAACCGGGCAGAGCGCCCCAGCGGTCACTCGGGCCGGGCCTGCACCTCGGGCCCGCCACCACGCCAGTCGATGAGCGGATGGTCCTCGACCTCCACGTCGTCCAGACCGGCCCGGCGCAGGAACTCCACGATGTCCGGGAGCGAGTACGCGCGGCCGACCGGCGTCCCGCCGATCGTCACCCGCCGTGTGCCGTTCTCCAGCGGGTAGACGACGACCTGCTGCGCTTCTGGATCCATATCCCTAGGCTGCGCGTTCGAGCGGCCCGGCGCATCTCTTGTGGCGTATTGCGTTCACTCCCTTCACTCCTCTCAATCGCCGGCGAGGTCACGGCGGCGGAAACCGGTCAGACCCACGGCCGCCGCCACGGCAGCGACGAGGACGAGCCATACGTAAGGCGCCGCCGTCTGCGGTCCGCCCGGCGCCTTGGGCAGGTGGGTGAACGGTGAGAGATCCAGCATCAGCTGGGGCAGCACGGGACCGAGCTGCCCGCACAGGAGAAGGGCGGCGAAGACTCCCCAAGCCGCCGCGGAGGCCTCCGGCAGCCAGCCGAAGAGCACCAGGGTCAGTGCCGCGGTGACCCACACCGCCGGAGCCTGGGCAAGCGCCGCTCCGGTCAGCGTGGGCAGCTGCCCGCTGATGTCGCCGATGGTGGCGCCGTAGGCCAGCCCCGCGGACAGTCCGCCGACCGCGAGCAGCACGAGCGTGCCGAGGGCGGGGAACACCAGGTGGCTGCAGGCCCAGCGCACGCGGCCGACGGCGTTGGCCAGCAGGGGTTCCGCCAGTCGGCCGGTCTCCTCCGAGCGCAGCCGCAGTGTGCTCTGCACGGCGTAGGCCGCGGCGAGCATCCCGAGCAGTCCCATGGCGGTGGCGAAGAAGGAGTCGGTCAGGGCTCCGGGTCCTCCCATCCGGCGGACCATGTCCCCCAGCTGCGCGTTGTCCTCGACGATGCCGGAGATCGAGTTGCCCACCGAGCCGTAGAGCGCTCCCGCGACGGCGAATCCGGCGGCCCAGCTGTACAGGGCGCCGCGCTGCAGCCGCCAGGCGAGGGCGAACGGGCCGTTCAGTGCCGCCGCGCCCTCGGCCGGCCCGGGGCGGGCCGGGAGCAGCCCTGCGCCCAGGTCACGTCTCGCCACCAGGACGTAGGCGGCCCCGGTCATCACCGCGGTGAAGGCGGCGACGAGCCCGAGCACCCACCACCGGTCCCCGGCGAACGGCCGGAGGTTCTCGGTCCAGCCGAGCGGCGAGGCCCACACGAGGGGTGACGCGGCGTCCGCCGCCGCGTCGCCGGCGGCGCGGAGCAGGAACGCGAGCCCCGGCAAGCCCCTTGGCGACCCGAGCGCTCGCGGTGAGCTGGGCGGTGACCGCCGCGACGCCCGCGAACATCAGCCCGCTGCCCGCGAGGGCGAGGCCCAGGGCGGCCGATCCGGCGACCGACTGGCCGAGCACCGACAGTGCGGTGGCGACGATCAGCGCGAGGGCGGCACTTGCCGTCAGAGCGGTCAGCAGTCCCGCGGTGAGCGGGGCACGCCGTCCCACCACGCCGGAGCTGAGCAGTTCCTGGCGGCCGCTCTCCTCCTCCTCGCGGGTGTGCCGGACCACGACGAGGATGCTCATCAGACCGGTGAGCGCGGCACCGATACACCCCATCCGCCAAGCGGTGAGCGCACCGATGCTCTCCCCGCTGAACGCCGGTCCGTACAGCGCCCGCAGGGAACTGTTGACGTTCATGCTGCGGGCGAAGTCCGTCCGCTCCTTGAGCGTGCCGTACAACGTGCCCAGGGAGAGGCAGGTGCTGAGCACCGCGGCGGTCAGGGCGTAGACCCAGACCGGGATCATGATCCGGTCCCGGCGCAGCGCCAGCCGGGTCAGCACACCGGTGCCGGTGACGCTGCCCCCGCTGCCCACCCGGACACCGACGTCGGTGGCGCTCATCGGGACACCGCGTCCGGCACGGCCTGGTAGTGGCGCAGGAAGAGCTCTTCGAGGGTCGGCGGCCGACTGGTCAGACCGCGTACCCCGGACTCGCCGAGCTGCCGCAGAACGGCGTCGAGTTGATCGGTGTCGACCTGCAGGCTGACCCGGTGGCCCCGGATGTCCAGGCCGTGCACTCCGGGCAGGTCCGCCAACCCGTGCGGGGAGCCGTCGAGTTCGGCGGAGATCGCGGTGCGGGTGAGATGGCGCAGTTCACCGAGGGTGCCGGTTTCGACGGTGCGGCCCTGGCGGCCGCCGGGACGCGATCATCGGCCGGTGGGAGCACACCCTGCGCGCCGGTGTCGAGGCGCTCGGCTCCGGCACCCAGGCCGGCTCCCGCCTCGAGGAGACCGCGGAGTTCTTCGCCTTCCTGCAGAAGGAACTGCATTCGATGATGGACCGCTGGCGCGACCACAAGGAACAGCTCCGCGAGCACAAGGCATAGCTCTGCGGGTGTGCGTCACCGAGGACGGGCACCCGTCAGACGGCGTCGTCGCCCCGGATCCGGACGAACCGTACGGTCGCCTGCCGTCCCGTGCGCACACGGACCTCGACCAACGGGCCCTCGCGCACCGGTCGCAGGGGCGATCCGTCCTCGTCCCGGACCTCCGGACCGAGCAGGCCGGCGACCGCCGCCGCGATCCGCCCTGCGGTGACCGGGTCGAGACGGGGTGAGGTCTGCGCGCGGGTCGCGTCGTCGAACTCGACCAGCACCGAGTCGGGGCGCCGTTCCGAGCCGATGACGCCGACCAGCCGGGCGTCGACGGTCTCGGCGTGCCGCACCTTGATCCACCCCGGCCTGGCGCCGGGCCGGTAGGCGGAGCCGAGCCCCTTGCAGACCAGGCCCTCCACGCCGTGCGGCACCAGGGTCTCGTACCAGTCCAGCGCCACGGCGCGGTCCGTAGTCGCCAGCACGGTCTGCACCTGCGGTGCCAGGTCGCGCAACGCCGTGCGCAGCAGCTTCCAGCGGTCGGCGAGCGGCAGGTCCCGGATGTCGCTGCCGGGAACGGCGAGGCAGTCGAAAGCGACGTACGCCACGACGATGCCCGCCGCACGGCGCTGCGCGTCGGGGCGCAGCAACTCGGTGAAGGCGAACTTCCCGTCGGCCCAGGCGCAGATCTCACCGTCGAGCACGAGCCCGGCGGGCAACGCCTGGGTGAGGGTGGTGGCGAGGCCGGGGAACTCGGCGGCGATGTCGCGCCCGGAGCGGGTCTGCAGGACCGTGCGGCCACCGAGGGCGAACGCGACGGTGCGGAATCCGTCCAGCTTGACGCTGTACTGCACTCCGCCGGGCAGCGCGTCCTCGGCCGGGATGCCGGCTTCCGTGCGGGGGCGCATCACGTCGACCTGCGGACGCACGACGACCGGATCCGGACGGTTCACAAGGGCCGCCTCATGAGGGCCGCGTCATGACGGCAGCTTCCCGGCCCGCTTGCGCTCCAGGAGCGGAGCGAACAGGTCTCCGTGTTCGGCCACCCGGTCGGGGACGTCGGCGATGGTGAACGTGAGCTGCTCCGGATCGTCGCACTCCTCGATCTCGTCCCACGACACGGGCGTGGACACGGTGGGCGTGGCGCGGGCGCGGACGGTGTACGGGGCGGCGGTGGTCTTCTTCGCCGAGTTCTGCGACCAGTCGATGAAGATCTTCTCGGTGCGCAGATTCTTGGTCATCCTCGACACCACCTGGTCGGGATGGTCCGCCTCCAGCTCCTTCGCGAGCGCCTTGGCGTAGGCCGCGGCCTGCTCGGGCGAGGCACCGGTCAGCGGCGCGTACAGATGCAGGCCCTTGGAGCCCGACGTCTTCGCCCAGGACTCGATGCCGTCGGCGCGCATCCGCTCACGCAGCAGGAGGGCGACGGCGCAGCAGTCGACCACGGTGCGGTCCTCGCCGGGGTCCAGGTCGAACACGAGCCGGTCCGCCGTTCCGGGCGCGGCGGCCCTCCACTGCGGGACGTGCAGCTCGATGCACGCCAGGTTCGCCGCCCACACGAGGGTGGCGAGGTCGTTGATCTGCACCTGCTCCATCTCCTCGCCGCCGCTGCGCTCGGTGACCGACGTCGTCACCCAGCTGGGGGTACCTGACGGCGGTCTCTTGGCGAAGAACGACGTGGCGTCCACCCCGCTGGGGGCGCGCAGGAGCGACAGGGGCCGGCCGCGCAGGTGAGGCAGCAGGACGGGGGCGACGGTGGCGTAGTAGTGCACCAGTTCGCCCTTGGTCGTGCCGGTCCGCGGATACAGGATCCGCTCCAAGTGGGTGAGGGACAGCTCGCGACCCTCGATCTCCGTGATCGGCATAGTATGAAATCTCTCACATTTAGGGATAAAACGATGAGATCGCTCTGGAGCGGCACTCTGTCATTCGGCCTGGTCGCCGTACCCGTCAAGCTCGGCTCGGCCGTCAGCAGTCACAAGCTCGGCTTCCGGCAGATCCATACAGCCGACCACGGGCGGGTGCGTCTCCAGAAGGTCTGTGCACTCGACGAGCAGGTCCTCACCCAGGCCGAGATCGGCAGGGCGTACGAGACGGCCGACGATCAGCTGATCGAGATCTCCGACGACGAGTTGAAGGCCCTGCCGCTCCCCACGGCCAAGACCATCGAGGTGAGCGGGTTCCTCGATGCCGACAGCGTCGACTTCCTGAAGCTGGACACGCCCTACTTCCTCGCCCCGGCCGATGCCACCGCCAACAAGGCCTACGTCCTGATGCGCGAAGCGCTCCAGCGGTCCGGCAAGGCGGCCGTCGGCAAGCTCGCGATGCACAACAGCGAGCACCTCGCACTGGTGCGCGCCCACGACGACGTGCTGATCCTGCAGACCCTGCGCTGGCCCGACGAGGTCAAGTCGACGTCCGAGGCCGCCCCGACCGGCAAGGTGAACATCACCGACGCCGAACTCGACCTCGCGGACACCCTCATCAACGCCCTTGGCCAAGCCGACCTGGAGGAGTACACGGACAACTACGCCGAAGCCGTACAGGCCCTCGTCAGTGCGAAGGTCGAGGGCGGCGAAGCACCGTCCGCGGCCGACGGAACCGGAGGCGGCGGCAAGGTCGTCGACCTGATGGCCGCCCTGGAGGCCAGCGTCGCCCAGGCCAGGAGCACCCGCCCCGACAACGCCACCGACGCGACCGTCACGCCCATCAAGAAGCCGGCGAAGAAGACCGCCGCCAAGCGCGCGGCCCCGGCGCAGAAATCGCCACCCAAGAGCAGCGACACCAAGAAGTCCACCGCGAAGAAGACCACGGCGAAGAAGACCACGGCGACGAAATCGGCGGGCGGGACGGCCACGAAGGCGACCGCCAAGAAGACCGCGGCGAAGCCGGCGAAGAAGACCGCCGCGAAGACCGCAGCCGGCAAGAACACCCGCAGCGCCTGAACCGCCGTCCATCGCGCATCCGTGTCCCGTCCGGCCGATACTGGTCAGGTGGACAGTGGTCGTACGGCAACCGCGCCCTCCGGCGTGATCGACGAGGCGGTCCAGTGCCTGCCCGCGCCCGCCCTGCGGCCCTACATCGCGGGGTACTGCGGTTACCGGCAGGACGGTGTCCCGCCCACGCGGCACCGCGGCATGCCCTCGCCCTTCCTGACGTTGATCTTCACCCTCGACGACCCGCTGACCGTGGAAGTGCACCCCGACCCACGGCAGCCGCCCGGCCGCTACGACGCACTGCTCGGCGGCCTGCACACCACGTCGGCGCTGATCACCCACGGCGGACGGCAGTCCGGTATCCAGGTGGCGCTCAGCCCGCTCGGCGCGCGCGCCCTGCTGCATCTCCCCGCGGGTGAACTCGCCAATGCCGACATCCCGGCCGACGCCGTCCTGGGACGGCTCGCCGACGAGGTACGGGCCCGGCTGCGCGACGCCCCCGACTGGCGGCAGCGATTCGCCGTCCTCGACCGGATCCTGTGGCGGTACGCGCGCCCGGAATCCGCTGTCCCGCCACAAGTGGTCCGCGCCTGGGACCTGTTGCTGCGCTCCGGGGGCGCGCTGTCCGCGTCGGCGCTCGCGAAGGACGTGGGCTGGAGCGGCAGGCATCTGGCCGGCCGGTTCCACACCGAGATCGGACTGAGCCCCAAGGCCGCGGCCCGGGTCATCCGTTTCGACCGGGCGCGGCGGCTGCTGGTCGTCCGGGCCTGCGGCCGGGGACGCGACGTCCTGGACGGTCGCGACGGCCTGCCGGATACGTACGCTCCCGGCACTCCGAACGGTCTGGCGGATCTCGCGGCCGACTGCGGCTACTTCGACCAGGCGCACCTCGCGCGCGAGTTCCGCTCCCTGGCCGGCTGCGCGCCGAGCCGCTGGCTGGCCGAGGAGTTCCGAAACGTCCAAGCCTTCGCCGCCCCCTCGGCGGCAGAGTGGACATCGGACGAGGACAGCGGGGCCGTCCAGCACTGAAGCCGCTCCGCCGCAGCACCGACCCGAGGAGGTCCGGCCCGCATGGACGCCACCGAGAGCACCGATGCCACCGAGACGACCGACACCACCGCCGCCACGGACGGCAAGGAGCCCGCGCCCCAGGTGTGGCCCAGTCTGCGCGCCCGTGATGCGCGCGCGCTGATCCGGTTCCTGGTCGAGGCGTTCGGCTTCGAGGAGACCGTCGTGTATGGCGAGGGCGACCGCGTCGACCATGCCCAGCTCGACTGGCCGCCGGGCGGCGGCATCATGCTCGGCAGCGTCCCCGAGGACGGCGCGGCGGACCATGTCGCCCTGGTGCCGGGCACCTTCGGCGCCTACGTCGTCACCGATGAGCCCGACGCGCTGTACGACCGCGCCCGAGCGGCCGGAGCCGAGATCATCATGGAACTGACCGATACCGACTACGGGTCACGTGACTTCGCCGCGCGTGACCCCGAGGGAAACCGGTGGTTCTTCGGCACGTACCGCGGTGCGCCGCGGAAGTAGGGACCGCGCAAGGGACCCGCGGAGGGAACCGCGAACGGGGGAGGGGGCGGTACCGCCAGGAATACCGGCGGTACCGCCCCCTCGTGGGTGCGTGGTGCTTACTTCGCGGAGCCCGCGCCGGACGAGGGCGAACCGTACCGGCGCTCGAAGCGCTCGACGCGGCCCGCGGTGTCCAGCACGCGGGACGTGCCCGTGTAGAACGGGTGGCTCGCCGAGGACGTCTCCACGTCGACGACGGGGTAGGTGCTGCCGTCCTCCCACTCCACGGTCTTGTCACTGCCCGCGGTCGAACGCGTCAGGAATGCGAAGTCCGCTGAACGGTCGCGGAAGACGACCGGGCGGGAGACGGGGTGGATGCCGAACTTCATGGGAGATACCTTCCGTTGTGCGGAACGGGTGGGGCGGCCGGTCCTCGTTGCCGGCGGGATGCGCGCGGCCTGATCCGCGGTGTTCGCGTGATCCGGCTGATCCGTGCGGTCAGCGCTCCTCGCGGAAGAGGACGTGCTGTCCGGCGGCCGGGTCGTACTTGCGCAGCACCAGACGGTCGGGGTTGTTGCGACGGTTCTTGCGCGTGACGTAGCTCTGACCGGTGCCGGCCGTCGAACGCAGAGTGATGACCGGACGGGCGTCATTGCGTGCCATGGAATTCCCTTCCAATGCGGTGGTCTCCAGGACACCGAACGTAATGATTGTCATTGTCATTCGGTATCTGCTCGTCTCAACGCGACCCACCGCCCGCACATTCCCGATCCGGGAACTCGCTCAAAGCGACGATCGTTCACTTTGTGTGATCGAAGATCCCGGAGGTTACTGCGGCTCCAGCGTCCACCACTGGGAGGCGACGTCCTGGTCCTCCCACTGCTGAACGTTCGCGCCGTCCTCCTTGCTGCCGTCGGCGACCTCCAGCGTCTTGCCGCTGATGCCGCTCACGAGGGTGACGGTGCCGGGTGCGTCGAGGTGCTGCTCGATCAGCCATTCCTGGGCGCCGAAGTTGTTGGGCCGCCACTGCTGGACGTTCACCCCGTTCTCGGTGGCGGCGCCCGCCACGTCGAGCCGTTTGCCGCTCCGGACGTTCTCGAGGTGGTAGAGCGCGCTGCCTTCGTGGATCGGGAGCACCCGCCAGAGCTGCGCGTCGGTTCCGTTCTCCACGCCCTGCTGGACGTTGGCGCCGCTGTTCCTGCGGCCGTCGGCGACCTCCAGCAACAGGCCGCTGCCCACGTTGCGCACGCGGTACAGGCCCTCTTCGACCGCTGCCGGCCACTGCGAACCGCTCACCGTTTCCAGCCCCCGTGTCCATGGTTCACCGACTGCCGACCCTGCCAGCCGTGCGGCGGCGGTGCAAGATCGACGCGGCATGCGGCGCGAGGAGGTCCCAATGCGCCGAGGCGGGGGCGGTGGGGTGCGGTGTTCGATACGCTGACGGCTCCCGGGTGGTGACTCCTGGAGAGCGCTCTCCCGGGCGTGCTATAAAGACCGACATGAGCGAAGTCCTCCGACCGGCACTTTCGGGACCTCCCACGCTGGAGGATGTGGCCCGCGTGGCGGGTGTCTCGCGTGCGACGGTCTCCCGGGTCATCAACGGGACCCGCAATGTCGACCCGGCCATCCAGGAGACGGTCCGCCAGGCCATCGCCGCGACCGGCTACGTGCCCAACACCGCGGCCCGGTCGCTCGTGACCCGGCGTACCGGGGCCATCGCGCTGGTGGTGTCCGGTGCGGGCGGTCCCGGGCCGGACGACGCGGTGCGGAGCGAGGTGTTCGTCGACCCCTTCTTCGGCCGGGTGGTCAGTGGTGTGGTGGGGTTCTTGCGGCCGTTGGGAATGCATCCGGTGCTGATGCTGGCCGAGACCGGCACGGCGCGCGACCAGGTGGTGGCGTATCTGCGGCAGGGCAACGCCGACGGGGCGATGGTGGTGTCCACGCATGCGGGCGACCCGCTGCCGGAGCAGATCACCGAGGCGGGGGTGCCCGCGGTGCTGTTCGCCCGGCCGGCCCGGCCGATCCCGATCAGCTATGTCGATGTCGCGCATCAGGACGGGGCCCGGCTGGCGGCCGACCGGCTGGTGGAGCGCGGCTGCCGGGAGGTGGTGACGATCTCCGGTCCGCTGGACGTCCCGGCCAGTCAGGACCGGCTGACCGGCTTCCGCGAGGCGATGGCCCGCCACGGCTTCCCCTATGTGCCGTGCGCGGAGGGCAACTTCACCCAGGGCAGCGGCGAGGCCGCGATGGAACGCCTGCTGGCCGAACATCCCCGCCTCGACGGGGTCTTCGCCGCCAACGACCTGATGGCCCAGGGCGCCCTGCTCGTTCTGCGCGACCACGGCCGCCACGTTCCCGACGACGTCAAGGTCATCGGCTTCGACGACAGCAGCGCCGCCACCGCGTCACGCCCCGCACTCACCACCATTCGCCAGCCCGTGGAAGACATGGCAGGTGAAATGGCCCGTCTCCTCCTGGACCGCATCACCACACCACAGCAGCGCATCACCTCCGTCATCTTCGAACCGACCCTCGTCATCCGGCAGTCCGCCTGAGATCTCGGGCCCACGTCCCGACTCAGTGCGCTGGAGAGCGCTCTCCAATCCATCGGGCAGGATCTGCCGGGAACCCGACGCCGGGGCGTCCTGTGCCGGGAGCCGGCCCCCTTCGGGCACCATGGGTGGCATGGCCACCATGATCGACGCCGAATGGCGCGCATTCATCAGCGAGGGAACCCGTACCGGCAAGCTCGCCACCGTCCGCGCCGACGGGCGCCCGCACCTCGCGCCGGTCTGGTTCCTCCTCGATGGGGACGACCTGGTCCTCAACACCGGCAAGGCGACCGTCAAGGGCCGCAACCTCGCCCGTGACGGCCGGGTGAGCATCTGCGTCGACGACGACCGTCCGCCGTTCTCGTTCGTGGTCATCGAGGGCAAGGCCCGGATCAGCGAGGAGCTGCCGGAGGTCCGCGACTGGGCGACCCGTATCGCCCATCGCTACATGGGCCCCGAGCAGGCCGAGGTGTACGGCGCCCGCAACGGCGTCCCGGGTGAACTCCTCGTACGCGTGCACATCGACAAGGTCATCGCGGTCAGGGGCGTGGCCGACTAGGGCGTGTTTCGGAAGGAGCGGCGTTCGCCCGGAGGGCGTGGCCCACGGCGTCTGGTGGGTGCGCTCGCATGGCGGAGGGTCGTCCTCGTACTGGACGTAGGTGGACGAGCCCGACAACGCGGCGAGTGCGCGTGCCAGGCGTCGTGGGCCAGGCGGGACTTTCGCAACACGCCCTAGGCGAAGCGCCGGTCTCGGGCGGCCGCGCCGCCGAACTCGCGCAGTGCCTCCTCGACGATCGCCTCCAGGCGGGCGTGGTGCGCACCCCGCCAGTACACCCGCTCGCAGGCGGCGCACTGCGCGAAGACGTCGTACGAGCGCTGCGTGCCGTGCCGCAGCTGGTCCTGGACCGACTCCTTGTCGGCGTTGGCTAGCGGGCCGTTGCAGGCCACGCACCGGGACCACGGGGTGAGCGCGGGCGCGAAGCGCTGCAGGACGTCGCGGAGTTGATCCTCGGGGCGGTCGCTGTAGATGTACGCCCCGGCCCAGATCTCCCGCCGCCGGAGCAGCCCCCGGTCGCGGGAGAGCATGACGCGCTGCTCCTTCGCGGAGAGCGTGGCCAGCGCGGGGTCGCCGATGTCCTCGTTCTCGTAGGCGGCGTCGACGCCCAGCAGGCGCAGTCGCCGCGCGAGAGTGCCGAGGTGGACGTCGAGCAGGAACCGCAGGGGCGCCCCCGGCACGTGCTGGGGGCGCTCGACCGCCTGGACGTGAACGGTCTCGCCCGCGTCGGGGATGTGCGAGACGGGCACCGCGCTGCCGTCGACGAGCAGCAGCCCCGCTTCGGTGAGCGGGACGCCGAGCGATTCGACGACATGGCCGAGCGTCGAGGTGCCGTCGGTGACGACCGTGCTCGGGCCCTGACGCCGTTCCGCGGGGACGAAGAGGTGCAGCTCAGGGGCGAAAATGATGTCGATCTCCGGTCCGTTCACGCGGTCAGGATGTCATCACGGGGCGGGGCCGGGCCAGTTGATTCCGCTGGGTGTCCCCAGCGGACACCGAGTGATTGTTAGATAACTTTCCTAACAGACTATTGACTTGCGCCGGTGCTCGGACCGACTCTGCGGTGACCCTGCTGGATCCCCCTGGCAACGGAGGCACCATGAGCCGCACCATGAGTCGGCGTGCTCTTGTCGCGTTCTTCGCGACCGCCTGTCTCGTCCTCATCTCGGCGTTCGCCGGACTGGTGAACGCGGCGCCGAGTTCCGCGGCCCCCGCGGCCACGACGCAACAGACGTTCCTGACGTTCTACGGCTGGTACGACAACACACCGCCCGGCGGCGACATCTCGTACCCGCAGATCCACGACACGGCCGGCGGTACCGGCACGTTCGCGGATCCGATCACCTTCGCGACCTCCAAGGCGGAGCTCCCGGCCGGCACGAAGGTGTGGGTCGAGCGGGTCAGGAAGTACTTCATCATGGAGGACAGCTGTCAGGAGTGCGAGGCGGACTGGAGCGAGGAGGGGCCCAACGGCGGCCCCGGCCTGCACCACATCGACCTGTGGCTGGGCGGCAAGGGCGGCAACGCGATGAACGCCATCGACTGTGAGGACGCGTTGACGCACTACAACGCGGACAGCACGCCGACGATGGAACCGGTCGTCGTCAACCCCGGCGCCAACGAGCCCTACGACCCGACGCCGATCTTCAACACCAGCACCGGCAAGTGCTACGGCGGCGCCCAGCCCAACACCACGATCGGCCAGTACAAGAACGGCTCGAACGCGCAGTGCATGGAGGATCCCGGTAACAGCTCCACTCCCGGCACCGCCCTCAAGACCGCCGCCTGCAACGGCTCGGCGGCCCAGCGCTTCACCTTCCACGGCGCCTTCATGGTGATCAACAACCTCTGCGCGGCGACGTCCGGCAGCAACATCGTCCTCAACACCTGCACCGGCGGCCCGACTCAGCAGTGGTCGGTCAACCCCAACGGCACCATCTCCGACATGCAGACCGGGCAGAAGTGCTTCCGGACCTCGAGCGCCAAGGTGGTCGCCGGCAGCTGCTCCGGCACCGCGAGCCAGTGGGCCTTCACAGCCGGTTCCACCACCAACGACTTCTCGCTGTCGCTGAACCCGGCGGCGGGTTCGGTCAACGCGGGAGCGTCCACGACCTCGACGGTGTCCGTGCCGGTGGCCTCCGGTACGGCGGAGCCGGTGACGCTCTCCGCCACCGGCGCTCCGTCGGGTGTCAGTGTGAGCTTCGCGCCCTCGACGGTGACCGCGGGTGGCACTTCGGTGATGACGGTGTCGGCCAACGCCGCTGCCACCTCCGGCTCCGCGGCGCTCACGGTCACCGGAACCTCGGCATCGGCCGCGCACTCGGCGGGTTACGCACTGACCGTCACCGCTCCCGGCGGCGGCCCGGTGCTGCTGTCCCAGGGCCGGACGGCGACGGCCTCCTCGGTCGAATCGACATCCTTCGCGGCGGCGGCCGCCTTCGACGGCAACCTCACCGCCACCCGGTGGGCCAGCAAGGAAGGCACCGACCCGCAGTGGCTGCGCGTCGATCTGGGCGCCACGGCGAACGTCAGCCACGTCAAGCTCCTCTGGGAGGCCGCGTACGGCAAGGCGTACACGATCCAGACCTCCCCTGACGGTACGACCTGGACGACGATCTACTCCACCACCACCGGCAACGGTGCCACCGACGACCTGACCGGGCTCACCGGCACCGGCCGCTACGTCCGGGTGAACGGCACTGCCCGGGGCACCGCTTACGGCTACTCCCTCTACGAGATGCAGGTGTACGGCACGACCGCCTCGTAGCGGATCCTGGGGTGACGGCAACCGTCCACGAGCCCGAGCGTGGACGGTTGCTTATGCGGGTGCGCGTCTGAGCGATGGTTCGTAGTCCCGCCGGGGACTTGACTGGAGCCATGAGCAACCAGCCGAACGTAGCCGTCCGACACCCCGCAGGGAGAAGCGAAGCGATGAGTGCTGCCCACCACACCAACGGCGCCCCGAACATCCACCCGACGCCCCAGGCTCCGCTGCACCACCCGGCGCTTCCGGTCCCCGCCCGCAAGAGCGCGGCCGGCCCGGTGCTGGGCGCCGCCACCGTCGCCACGGCACTCATGGCGGGTGTCTTCTTCAGCTTCGACGTCGCGGTTATGCCGGGCCTGGGCCGCGGTGACGACCGGACATTCATCGGCGCGATGCAGAACATCAACGTGGCCATCGAGAACCCGGTGTTCTTCCTCGCGTTCTTCGGCGCCCTGGTGCTGACGGGCGTCGCGGCCTTCCAGCAGCGGCGGTTGGGGCGGCGCGCCGTGTTCGGCTGGGTGCTGGCGTCGGTGGCGCTGTACGTCGTGGCGCTCCTCGTCACGATGGGCGCGAACATCCCGCTCAACGACGAGCTCGCGAAGGCCGGCGACCCCGCGCACATCCGCGATCTGGCCGCGGTGCGCGCCAAGTTCGAGAACACCTGGATCGCGCTCAACATGGTGCGTACGGCGGCGTCCACGGTGGCCGTGGGCTGCCTGAGCCGCGCCCTGTTCCTGCACGGCCGGGGCGACGCCGGGGCGGGCAGCCGTTGAGAGCCCCCGACGGGCCGGTCCCGCACCGCGAGAAGCGGCTGTGGGACCGCTGCGGGAGGCGGCGCGGGGACCGGGCGTGGGACGGTGCGCGGCGCGGGGGACGGATGGTCAGGGCAGGACGACGCCGGTCGTTCCCTCGTTGCCGTCACCGGTGTTGACGGTGCCCCGCGGTTCGAACATCAGGATCCGGGTCCCCGGCTCGGCCACCGGCTTGTGCAGGGTGCCGCGCGGCACGGTGAACACCTCGTGCGGGCCCAGCTCGACGGTTCCGTCCGGCAGTTCCAGCCGCAGCCGGCCGGCGAGGACGAGGAAGAACTCGTCGGTGTCCGCGTGCCGGTGCTCGGAGAACTCGCCCTCGACGTTGGCGACCTTGACGTCGTAGTCGTTCACCTGGGCCAGGACGTGCGGCAACCACTTCTCGGGGACGGCGTCCATGACGGTGTCGATATTGCGCTTCCCGCCCGGGACGGCCGGTGCCTCCGTGATGGATTCGACGCGCGGCGCGGCGATCTCCGCGTAGTCCTTGGCCGAGAGCGCCAGGGAACGGTCCAGCCGGGCCGCGTTGAAGAAGATCTCATCGTGGTGCAGCAGCGCCGGGTCCACGATGAGCTCCAGCTTCTCGTCGAACGAGAACGGCAGCACGGTGCCGCTGACACTCCCGGCCAGCCGCTCGGCGGTCTCCTTCGGCGCGAACGAGATGTACGTCCCGCCGAACAGCGCCTTCACCGCGCCGAGGTCCAGCCGCCGGTCACCGGGCACGACGGCGAGCACGTACTTGGTGGTCTTCTTGCCGAGCTTGACCATGACGATGATGCATTTCGCCGCCTGCGCCAGCGCGTTGCCCCGCAGCTCGCTGACCAGCTCGGTGGCACCCTGCGGCGCGTGGTCGATGGTCCGGTAGACCGCACCGTGCTCGTCGAGCAGTGCGATCAGCCCGTTGTACGTCCCGTGCTCGTTCGTTTCCGCCGTGTCCTCGGTGTCGGTCATGACTCATTAAACCTCGCGGCGAATGCGGCGCGGGTGGGGGAGTCCTCGCGCCGGTCCAGCACCGGGAAGACGACCTCGTCGAACCGGCCGGCGAAGCGCCCGGAGCCGGTCAGATGGCGGTGGAAGGCGTCCGCGACCTGCGCCGGATCGCACTGGAAGACCCCACAGCCCCAGGCGCCCAGCACCAGCCGCCGGCAGCCCTGGGCGGCGGCGACCTCCAGGACGCGCTCCGCGCGCGTCAGCAGCGCCCGCGGGATCAGGTCCACCCGGTCGGGGAGATTGCGGGTGATCACCCCGGCGTTCGGCGCGGGAGAGGTCAGGAAGCCCGCCTCGTACGGCTCCTCCAGCAGCGCGCCGCGGTCGTCGCGGAAGACCGGTACGGCGGGGGAGTGGATGACCCGGTCCGTGTAGAAGGGGTCGCGGTCGGCACGGTGGACGGCGTAGAAGTCCGGTGTGCTCACCACGCACGTGTAGAGGGCCGACGCGCGGCACAGTGATTCCTCCTGCGCCTGGGCGCCGTTGAGGTAACCGCCGCCCGGGTTGCGGGCCGAGGAGAAGTTGAGGACGGCGACGGGCCCGTCCGAGGCCGCCCTCAGCCGGCGCGCGGCCTGGAGGCTGCTCTCACCGGTCACGCCGAAGGCGGTGGCCGCCGGCGGAGCGGACGGCGGAGGCACGTCCACCGGCTCGGGCCCGAACAGCCGGGTCCCGGAGACCGCGCGGGCGACGCCGGCGGCGATCGAAACGTCCCGGCCGCTGGGCGCCGGATACCGGCCCGCCGCGACGATCTCCTGGGTGTGCCGGGCGATGCCGCGCAGCCGGGCGCTCATGCCGCGCGCCTTGTTCTGTTGGTGTTCACGGCTCCCGACCCTATGGCCCTCACCTGCGGCGGAGCCAGCGGTTTACCTCCTGCGGGGCCCGGTCGTGGACCGGGTTCGGCTGCGTTCCGGACGGCTCCGGCCCGTCGCCCGACGCGGACCTTGCGAACGCGACAGTCGCGATATAGCGTAAGTCTGGTCCGCGTCCGATCAGGAGGTTGCCCGGTGTCCGACACCCCAGCGGAGCCCCGCTCCGCCGACATCGACGTGCGCGCGTCGGACCAGGAGCGCGACCAGACCGCCGCGATTCTCGCCGACGCGCTCGCGACCGGCCGGCTCACCACGGACGAGCACGCCGAGCGGCTCGAAGCCACGTACTCGGCGCGCACCCGCGGTGAACTCGCCCCGATCACCGGCGATCTGCCGGAGCCGGCGGCGGGCGCGCACCTGGTCGCCCCCACCGACACGGATCCCGTCGACGCCCTCTTCAGCAAGATCCGGCGCGGCGGCCAGTGGCCGGTCCCGCCGCACACCGTCGCGCGCGCCCGGTTCGGCGCCGTCGTGATCGACCTGCGGCAGGCGGTGTTCACCCGCCGTGAAGTCGTCATCGAGGCCGGTTCGTTCTGTGGCAAGGTGGAGATCCTGGTCCCCGACAACGCGCGGGTCTACGACACCGGGACCGCCCTGTTCGGCAAGCGCTCCCAGCTCGGCGGACACGACAGGACCAAGGAGGACTGGGACGAGGACGGCCCCGTGGTGCACATCACCGGCCGGTCCGTGTTCGGCCATGTCCGGGTCATGCGCAGTTACAAGTACCCCTGGCGGGACGGGCGCTAGCGCGGCGACGGCGGCTCGTCGCGCGGTTCGCCCTTTCCCGGCGGCCGGCGCAGCAGCGCCGCGACGCCGCGTGCCTGCTCGGCCTTGACCTCGTTCGCGTAGCGGTCGACGTACTCCTGCCCGGACATCGCCAGGATCGCGTACATGATCTCGTCGGTCGCCGACCGCACCACGTACCGCTCGCCCTCCATGCCCTCGAACCGGCTGAACTCCAGAGGCGTGCCGAAGCGGATCGTGACCCGGCCCAGCCGGGGGAGCTTGCGGCCGGGCGGCTGCAGTTCGAAGGTGCCCACCATCGCGCACGGGATCACCGGCACCTGAGCCGTGATCGCCATCGCCGCGACCCCGGTACGCCCCTTGTACAGCCGGCCGTCGTGCGACCGGGTGCCCTCCGGATAGATGCCCAGCAGCTGGCCCCGCCGCAGCACCGCGAGCCCGGACTTCAGCGCCGCCTGGGAGGCCTTGCCGCCCGCCCGGTCCACCGGGATCTGGCCCACCCCGCGGAAGAACGCGGCGGTCAGCCGGCCCTTCAGCCCGGCGCCGGTGAAGTACTCGGCCTTGGCCAGGAAGGTGATCCGGCGCGGCAGGATCGCCGGCATCAGGAAGTGATCGGAGAACGACAGATGGTTGCCCGCGACGATCGCGGCACCGTCGTCCGGAATGTGCTCCAGCCCCTCGATCCGCGGCCGGAACAGCAGCCGCAGCAACGGCCCAAGGATCACGTATTTGAGCACGTGGTAGAACACGCGGCCCGTTTCCCCCCTCCACGCCGGGGAGCGCCCGCACCCCGGTGACCAGGCACAGTAGTGCCGATACGGGCGGGGCGCGAGAGTACCGGTATCGGCGGTGCCGGGGCGCGGGGCCCTTCGGGTGAACCGGGTGGCCGCGGAGTGCGCCCAGAGGTCAGCGGGGGAGCCGGATGGCGAACACCGCGGCGGTGCAGAGCCCGAGCAGCACCCAGGCGAACCACAGCCAGCCGTTCGCGCCCAGCGCCACCGTATAGGCGGACACGGCCACCAGAGATGCCGCGGTGCACACCGCCATCGCCTTCGCGGGTGTCGGCATGAGGCCCTCCTCCCCGAGAATCCCAGGACGACCCGCCCGGTGGCGGCCCGGTCTCCATGGTGACCGGCCGCCGCCTCCGGCGCTACCAGTCGCCGTCGGTCACCTGGCCGTCGTCCTTGAGTTTCTTCACCTGGCCGGGCTGGACCGGCGCCCACGGCTGCTGGTCGTCGCCCAGCCAGTCGCCCACCGGCTTCACGTCCGCCAGTGGTGCCGCGGCCGCCAGATCGGCGGCGTCCGCGTCGTAGTAGTCGAACCAGGGCAGGCCCGCCGCGTTGTAGGCCGCCCGGTCCACCGGGGACGGCGGCGGCGCCTCGCCGGTGATCTGCCGCCACTGCGGGGCGGTCGCCAGATGGACGAAGACCCGGCCCGACGGGGTCGGCCGCCAGTCGCCCGGCAGCCGCTCGTCGCGGTACACCTCCTGGCGCATCCGGCCGCCCGCGCCCAGGCCCATCGATGGTGCGGCAGGGGCGGCCATGGCCTCCATCGGCATCGCCGCGCCGTAGCCCGCCATGGGCGGCATTCCCTCGTCCTCCTCGGCGGCGACGCCCCAGGGCCCGCGGGTGGCGACCGCGCGCCGCTCCTGCTCGGCGCGCCAGACCGCGAGCGGCTCGTCCCGCAGCTCGAAGACCTGCAGCTGCACCCCGCCCCAGACCTCCTCGCCGGAGACCTGGCCCTCCACCGTCGCCCCCAGGCCCAGCGGAACCGCCACGAACTGCCGGATCGTGCCGGATCCGGAGTTGATGCCGTCCAGCCAGGGCTGCCGGGGCAGCACCACGTAGTTCTGCGGATCCTGTGACAGCCGATCGCTCCACGGCTGCCCCGAGACCGCACACACCTTGCCCACGCCCACCTGGAGCGCGGCCGGCACCGGCGAGGAGAAACTCAGCCACATCGCCTCGCGCTGGTAGACCGGCAGCACCACACCGCCGCGGGTCAGCCACTCGGCGGGCGCCCGGTCCGGATAGTCCGCCACCCGGCGCAGCGGAAACGTGCCGATCCCCGGCGGCAGCGGATGCGTCCCGGTCTCGGGCAGCCGCAACGTGCGCATGAACCGCACCGTCACTCCGCCCGGCAGCTCCAGCGCTCCGCCCGATATCCGCACCTGGTCCCCCATCTCGCGCCTCCCTTTGGTCAGCTGTTTCAGCCGCGACCGCGAGCATCCAAGGATGCCAAATAGGCGTTGTACGCCACCAGCTCCGCGTCCCCGTCCCGGTCGGCCGCGCGATCCGACCGCCGCGCCTGCCGTTGATCGGAGGTGTACCACTGGAACAGCAGCGCCACCAGCACGAGGACCGACGGGATCTCGCTGAACGCCCAGGCGATGCCGCCCGCCGCGCTCTGGTCCTGCAATGGATCTACCCCGAGGGACGCCGGGGGATGCAGGAACGTGGTCACCATCGGTTCGGTGCCCATCATCAGGGCGATGCCGAAGAACGCGTGGAACGGCATTCCCGCGAACAGCTCCAGCATCCGCATGATGTGGCTGGGGCGGTGCGGCCCCGGGTCCACGCCCATGATCGGCCAGAAAAAGACCAGGCCGACGGCGAGGAAGTGGGTCATCATCGCGATGTGTCCCAGCCTGCTGCCCATCAGGAAGTCGAAGAGCGGCGAGAAGTACACCGCGTACAGGCTCGCGATGAACAGCGGGATCGTGAACGCGGGATGGGTGACGAGCCGCATGTACCGGCTGTGCAGGAAGACCACCAGCAGCTCACGCGGCCCCTTGCGGCCGCGTCCGTGCGCGGTTGCCGGCAGCGCCCGCAGGGCCAGCGTCACCGGAGCGCCCAGCAGCAGCAGGATGGGGGAGAGCATGCTGATGACCATGTGCTGCACCATGTGCACGCTGAACATGACCATGCCGTAGTCGTTCATCGCGGTGCACATCACCGAGGCCACGGTCAGTACGCCCAGCACGAAGGCCACGATCCGGCCGGCCGGCCAGCGGTCGCCGCGCCGCCACAGCCGCACCACGCCCCACCCGTACAGCCCGAGCGCCAGCAGGCAGCCTGCCAGGAACACCGGGTCGCCGCTGAACTCCAGCCCCCGACCGAGGGTGAACGGCGGCAAGTCCATCGGCATGCCGTGTCCGCCGTGGTCCATGGGTCACTCTCTCCTGTTCGTGCCGACTGCCCCGCCCGCGCCGTCCGGCATTGTGCCGATTCGACCCGTGCGCCCGCACCAGACTAGAGCCGCCCCCGGCCGGTGATGCGGCCGGGGGCGGCCCCGTTACGTCGGAAGCGGGCGGCAGCCCGGCACAGCGTCCACCGGAAGGCGGACGGGCCCGGCTACAGGACGCACTCGGCCTCGATGTAGCGCTCGGCCGGCACGGTCTTGAGGTGCTCGACGGCCTCGGCCAGCGGCACCAGCTTGATGTCGGTGCCGCGCAGCGCCGTCATCATCCCGAAGTCACCGTTGTGGACGGCCTCCACCGCGTGCCAGCCGAACCGGGTGGCGAGCACCCGGTCGTAGGCGGTGGGCGTGCCACCGCGCTGCACATGGCCCAGGATCACCGGCCGCGCCTCCTTGCCGAGGCGCTGCTCCAGCTCCACCGACAGCTGGGTGGCGACTCCGGTGAACCGCTCGTGGCCGTAGATGTCCTTGGCACCGGACGAGAACTCCATCGAGCCCTCACGCGGCTTGGCACCCTCGGAGACCACGACGATCGCGAACTTCTTGCCCGCCGCGAACCGCTTGCCGACCAGATCGGCCAGCTCGCCGATGTCGAAGGGCCGCTCCGGCACCACGATGGCGTGCGCGCCGGCCGCCATGCCCGAGTGCAGGGCGATCCAGCCGGTGTGCCGGCCCATGACCTCGACGATCAGCACCCGCTGGTGCGATTCGGCGGTGGTCTTGAGGCGGTCGAGGGCCTCGGTGGCGACCATGACGGCCGTGTCGAACCCGAAGGTGACGTCCGTCGACGCGATGTCGTTGTCGATCGTCTTGGGCACGCCCACGATCGGCAGGCCGGCGTCCGACAGCAGCTTGGCCGCCTTGAGGGTGCCCTCACCGCCGATCGGGATGATCGCGTCCAGGCCCAGGTCCCGTACGTGGCCCCTGGCCTGCTCCACGCCACCGCGCAGATGCGCGGGCTGCACCCGGGACGAGCCCAGGATCGTTCCACCGCGGGCCAGGATGCCGCTGACGGCGTCCAGGTCCAGCTTGCGGTAGTCGCACTCCAGCAGGCCCTTCCAGCCGTCGTGGAACCCGATGACCTCATCGCCGTGGTCGACCACGGCGCGGTGCACCACCGACCGGATGACGGCATTGAGTCCGGGGCAGTCTCCGCCGCTCGTCAGCACACCAATACGCATTGCTCTCGCACTCCCGCGATTTCCAAACGGACGGCCGGACCCCGTCGTCCGGATGGAACCCCCGTTACCTTAGCCAGCCGCAGGCGGACGGCGCACAGCCGCCCGCACTGCGGACACCGCTCACCGCCTCAGGCGGGCTGGCCCGCCGCCGCGATCCGCTCCGTGCGCAGCGCCTCGTACCACTGGTCGTCGACCGGCGGCAGGGCGTTCACGTCCAGCGCCAGCTTCAGCAGCAGGTCGGCGATCTGCGGATTGCGGGCCATGACCGGGCCGTGCATGTACGTGCCGAAGACGGTGTCGTTGTACGCGCCCTCGGTCCCGTCGCCGGTCCCGTTGCCCTTGCCGTACCGGACGGTCGCCAGCGGGCGCGCGCTCGGGCCGACGTGGGTGATGCCCTGGTGGTTCTCGAAACCCGTCAGCGGCGGCAGGCCGAGCCGCGGGTCGATGTCGGCCAGGACGTCGCCGACGCAGCGCTCGCCGTCACCGCGCACGCTGACGACGTCGAGCAGCCCCAGGCCGGCCTCGGGGCGGCCCAGGTCGTTCACGAACTCATGGCCGAGGATCTGGTAGCCGGCGCACACGGAGAAGACGATCGCGCCGTTGGCGACCGCGCGGTTCAGTCCGCCGTCGCGGCGCAGCCGCTCCGCGGCGAGGCGCTGCGGGCGGTCCTCACCGCCGCCGATCAGATAGATGTCCCCGGAGGTGGGGATGGGCTGGTCGGACCGGACGTCGATCCGGCTGACGTTGAGGCGGCGCTGGCGGGCACGCCGCTCCACGACCAGGGCGTTGCCCTGGTCGCCGTAGGTGCTCAGCAGGTCCGGGTAGACCCACACCAGGCGAAGGCTGGAATCGCTCATGCTTGCTTCTCCTTGTCCGGGTCAGTTGCCGACGCGGCGGCGCAGGTCCTGGAAGGCCGTGTAGTTGGCGATGGTCTCGATCCGGCCGGGGGGCGCGGAGCGCACCGCCTCGTCGACGTCCGCGCAGACGCGGAAGTCCAGTCCCGCGACCTCCAGGCGGACCGCGAGGTCCAGCTTGCGGTCGCCGATGACGTAGATCGGGTGCCCGGCGAGCCGGGTGTAGTCCACGTCCCACAGCCAGGAGGTGTCGGTGCCGTCCGCGCCGCGGGCGTTGACGGACAGGATCACCGGGGTGGGCGGGCCGTCGATGAGGGAGAACGTCTCCAGCCAGCCGGCCGGGTTCTTCGCCAGCAGCAGCCGCAGCTCGCGCTCCAGGTAGGTGACGACGTCGTAACGTCCGGCCACCGCCTGCACCGCGTACATCCGCTCCAGCGCGACCTTCGGCTCCACCCCGAAGGCGGCCGCGGCCGCGGCGGACACGGCCGCGTTGGACTTGTTGGCCCGTCCCGGCAGTTGCAGGCGGATCGGCCAGGCCGCGCCGTACGGGTCGATGACGTGGTCGCCGGAGAGCGCCCAGGTCGGCGTGGGACGGCGGAAGCCGCAGTCACCGCAGAACCAGTCGTCGGAGGGGCGCTGGAGCACGCCGCCGCACGACGGGCACGACCAGGCGTCGTCCTTCCACTCCTGGCCGGCTGCGACCCACACCACGGTGGGGCAGGAGGAGGCGGCCCAGGTGATCAGCGGGTCGTCGGCGTTGGCGATGACGATGGCGTCCGTACCGGACAGGCCCTCGCGCCAGTGCTCGGCGAGCATGCGGGTCTCGGCCGCGCGGTCGAGCTGGTCGCGGGAGAGGTTCAGCAGGGCGATGGCCTTGGGGGCGACATCACGGGCGACGCCGGCCAGGTACTTCTCGTCGACCTCGATCACGCCGTAGCGGGCGTCCGCGCCGCCGGCGAGCGCCGAGGTGATACCGGCCGGCATGTTCGCGCCCAGAGCGTTGGAGACCACCGGGCCGTTGGCCCGCAGCGCCTCCGCGAGCAGCCGGGTCGTCGTCGTCTTGCCGTTGGTGGCGGACACCAGCACGACATCGAGGTGCCCTGCCAGCCGGGCCAGCAGATCGGGGTCGACCCTCAGGGCCACCCGTCCGCCGATCACCGATCCGCTGCCGCGACCCGCCGCACGGGACACCGCCGCAGCCGCCTTGCCCGCCGTCACGGCCAGCTTGGCCCGCGGAGTCAGTGGCTCCGAGTTGCCTGCCATCGTCTAACATCCTCCTCGCGTCCGGCCCCCACACCTGCACAAGCCTCGCGGTGGCCGAGTGTCCGCCCCTCCACGCCGATCCAACACCCGGGAGGCCTCGGTCTCGGAGCAGCCTATCTACATTCCCGCGCGGCCCCCGCACTGTCCGCCCCGCCACGTACAGGCTCTACGCTTGCCGGCATGCGACGCGGCACCATCCCCGGCAGTACCGGCACCATCCGTCCGATGCGTCTGATCGGCGACCCGGTGCTCCATGCGCCGTGCGCCGAGGTCACCGCGTTCGACGCCGAACTGGCCCGTCTCGTCGAGGACATGTTCGCCACCATGTACTCCGCCGACGGCGTCGGGCTGGCCGCCAACCAGATCGGTACGGCCCTGCGGGTGTTCGTCTACGACTGCCCCGACGACGAGGACGTGCGGCACCTGGGACATGTCGTCAACCCGCGGTTGGCGGAGGTGGACGGCGTCACCGTCACGGGTTCCGAGGGATGTCTGTCGCTGCCGGGCATCAACGCGGGCACCACCCGCCACGACCACGCGGTCGTGGAGGGCTTCGACGTCCGCGGTGAGCCGGTGCGGATCGCCGGCACCGGCTTCTTCGCCCGCTGTCTGCAGCACGAGTGCGACCACCTCGACGGCGGCCTGTTCACCGACCGCCTCGGCGGGCTGCGCCGCCGCCGCGCCCTGCGGGCCGCGCGCCGGGCGCCCTGGGCGCGGCAGAACTAGGTAGGGCCTGTCGTCCGGATCTCCGCGGCGTCGCGGAGATCCGGACGACAGGCCCTGGGGCCTGCCCGGCGGGATTCCGGGTTCTACAGCCCCGGGCTGCCCGCCCGGTCGCCGGCCGCG
>NZ_JAAIKO010000296.1 GCF_016107395.1 Streptomyces fildesensis | reverse complement strand
GCCTGTATCAAATATTACTGTGAATTTTTGTGGTGGAGTGCCAATGCCAATTTCTCCGAAATATTGAGCATCCATGTAATTTTTCAGTGATACTATGTCAGTAGCATCTCCAGCTTCACCTGCCTTCCCTCTTAGATGATACTTCCTAACATAGCTTCCCCAAGAAGCTCCTTCCTTGGACTGAAGCCTGGCAGCTAGTTGATTACTTCTATCCAAATTGATCTTCTTCAACCCAACTCTTACGAATTGTCCATCATAAAAAGAAA
>NZ_JAAIKO010000295.1 GCF_016107395.1 Streptomyces fildesensis | reverse complement strand
GCTCGTACTGCGCCAACCCCGACACCTGGAAACTGCGCGACGGGCGCAGTATGACCGTCGACGAGGTGATGGACGAGATCGCGAAATACCGGTCCTTCATCGACACCGCCGGCGGGGGAGTCACGCTCAGCGGAGGTGACCCGCTCCTGCAGGCCGACTTCACCGCCGAAGTCTTCCACCGCTGCCACCAGATGGGTCTTCACACTGCCCTCGACACCTCCGGCGCTCTCGGCGCCCGCGCCGGTGACGCGCTGCTCGCCGATACCG
>NZ_JAAIKO010000294.1 GCF_016107395.1 Streptomyces fildesensis | reverse complement strand
CGTCACTAATGTTGAAACCGTGTCCGTCTCCCCCACCATTCTGAGACGCGGGCCGGAGTGGTTCGCCAGTTTCGGGCGTAAGAACAATTCTGGCACAAAATTATTCTGCGTGTCCGGTCACGTCAACAGGCCGTGCACCGTCGAAGAGGAGATGAGCATCCCGCTGAAGGATCTGATACAGATGCACTGCGGAGATGTCCGAGGAGGATGGGACAACTTGCTTGCCATCATCCCCGGAGGCTCTTCTGTTCCGTTGCTTCCCAAGCAC
>NZ_JAAIKO010000293.1 GCF_016107395.1 Streptomyces fildesensis | reverse complement strand
CTTCCACTTCCACTAGCCGAGATCCTGAACAATGAAGTTGAAAATCTTGTTGTTTCGGATTCTAAGCTATTGCACGAAACTGAGCTCAATCCAATCAATTCACAAGATGACCCACAGCCTGGTGTTACAAATGGGATGGCTAAAGAGGAGTCCTTGATCGATAGTGAAGTAAAAGTGAAGCAAAAGCTTCATCACAAGGAAAATGTGATCTCTGTAGAAAGTAGGAAAATGTTGGAAATGAGAGCTGCCCTCAAGAAGAAATTGAAAC
>NZ_JAAIKO010000292.1 GCF_016107395.1 Streptomyces fildesensis | reverse complement strand
CTCCAGCTATCCTGAGGGAAACTTCGGAGGGAACCAGCTACTAGATGGTTCGATTAGTCTTTCGCCCCTATACCCAAGTTCGACGAACGATTTGCACGTCAGTATCACTACGAGCCTCCACCAGAGTTTCCTCCGGCTTCGCCCTGCTCCGGCATAGTTCACCATCTTTCGGGTCCCAACGCGCATGCTCCCACTCAAACCTTTCACAATAAGAAAAATTCATGGTCGGCCGACGATGCAACCACTCCGGCATCTCGTCCCTCAACTTCGT
>NZ_JAAIKO010000291.1 GCF_016107395.1 Streptomyces fildesensis | reverse complement strand
CCGCCACGGGCGACGAGGGTGGCTGGACCAAGATGGTTCGCGCGCCCCTGGCCTCGCAGACCGGCTGGCTGTATCCGGCAGCGGCCCTGACGCTGGGCTGCGGCCTGGTGTGGCTGCGGCGCCGGCCGCGCAGCGACCCCGAGCGGGCCGCCCTGCTCCTCTGGGGTGGCTGGCTGACGACGTTCCTCGCCGTCTTCAGCGCGGGGACGGTCGCGGGGCACACGTACTACATGGGTGTCGTGGCGGCCCCGCTCGCGGCCTTGACGGGGATC
>NZ_JAAIKO010000290.1 GCF_016107395.1 Streptomyces fildesensis | reverse complement strand
CCTTCCCAATCCTAGCTGCTGGGTGGATATCAACTGAGAAAACGTCGGCAATGCGGGAGTGTAACGCAAGTGCCAGTGGCTTCCTTGACTCGGTCCACAGCTTGTGTGCCACCCTGTGAGCCTGGCAAGCCAAGAAGCCCTTGTAGTTGAGAAGGCAGTGGGAAAACGATATGCACGCAGGGTCGCGGGCTCGGACGGCACGGAGATCAGCATTGACGGCCGAGATCAGAGCCGGGTCCGACGACAGGGCGTTGAGGAAGAGATCGTATAGC
>NZ_JAAIKO010000289.1 GCF_016107395.1 Streptomyces fildesensis | reverse complement strand
CTGCATTTGTATCTCAAATCAGCATGATCAGGCCTCTTCAACTGCCCTCGCTGGGAAAAGTAACTCTTGTCATTGACCATGAAATCAACCAAACTGGAGAAATAATTCCTCAAGAACTCGGAAGCTCTTCTCCCAAAATTGGCCTTCAGTATTTCAAGTTCTCCTCGTTTCTCCTTCACGGCATGCATTTTTGCATAAATTGGATCCAAATTGGGAGATTGAAGGGCATGTATGGCACCAGCCAACCATTCGCAAGCTTCAATGTTTTGAAG
>NZ_JAAIKO010000288.1 GCF_016107395.1 Streptomyces fildesensis | reverse complement strand
CTCAGAGTTCACCTCCGAATATCCCAGAAGACCAGCCAACCATCGATATTCCCGTTGATGCTCGCGGCTTGCCTACTCTTGATGCCCTCCACGTTGTTTTGCGCCTTGTAGAACGCTTCTTCTCTTCCCACTTGATCAACACTTTATCCCATTTTACTGGACGGTTTGAGAAGGAAGCTGCATCTACTGATGTAGCAGTTAGAGAGGAAGTACAGGCGGAATCAGTGAGAGTAGGCATGGCAATGCTGCATTCGGGTTCTCTGTTGTTGGAG
>NZ_JAAIKO010000287.1 GCF_016107395.1 Streptomyces fildesensis | reverse complement strand
CAAGGTGCTCAACGACAAGGCGACGCTCACCAAGATCCTGACCTACCACGTCGTGGGCCAGCCGCTCACCCCGAACCAGCTCACCAGCGGCACGTTCCCGACGCTGGAGAAGCAGTCCCTCTCGACCAAGGGCTCCGGCGAGTCCTACATGGTCAACGACACCGCTAACGTGGTCTGCGGCAACGTCAAGACCGCCAACGCCAACGTGTACATCGTCGACACCGTTCTGATGCCGCCGGTCTCCTGATCGGGACCTGCCGCCCCGGGCGACC